>NZ_JAUSNR010000016.1 GCF_030656345.1 Pseudotabrizicola sp.
CGCCCGCAACCTGGAAGGTCAGGGTGATCATCCCGATCTGGACGAAATCCAGACCGTAAGCCTCCTTCAGAATCGGATAGGCTGCCGGGATCAGCGACTGCATCAGATCGTTCAGAAGATGCGTCAGACCCAGCACTGCCAACACGGTGACGTAGGTTCCGGACCGGGGGATGGGTGTCATGTCAGCAGCCTTGAATGTCGGGGGACGTTAGCGTCCGGGACGCCGTGTACAAGTCGGGCGATAAGTTCACAGCGGGCAGATCTCTACAAGGGGCAACACAGCGGTGCAGCCACTGCGCTGGCTGTCTAAGGCACCGATCTACCTCGTGAGACCAACACGACCCTAGAAATGTCAAAGCAGGCAGCAGAAGAAGGCGCGCGCTGGATCAGTATCAAGCATGGGCGTGTCCGTAGATTGACCGATGCCTTCGCCATCCAGCGATACTGCGTAGAAGTGTAGGTTCCATGCTGGGTTGGTGGGAGCTCGAGGCTTTCGTCGGCCAAGTCATCTCGCTCGCATTCGTTCGGCCAGCTCAAGCGGGGTATCACGCGTGCTTACCGAGAGGGGTAGGCGCGGCTAGATCGCAAAGGGCCCAGTCATGGAGGTTGAACGCCAGTGGGATTTTTGGGGAATGATACGCTGAGGCTCTTGCAGCCAAGTCGATATGGTAATGGCTGGGCAAAACCAATCCTCAGCCAGCCGGAATTGGCGTTCGCCAATTGCCGCCGATGCCCAAGAGAGTTGGTTGCTCAGGACACGTCAATCTGATCCATTCGCGGCTCCAGCTTGATTGGGGTGAAAAAAAGATGAGTAGTTCTGGGACTTCAGCGCAGTGGCCTGCACCGGCAAGGTCGGGTGTGAGGCGCAGCGTCGTGGCAGCGGACCTTGTCATCAAGGGTGATATCGATTCTGCTGGACCGGTCGATGTGGAGGGCAGAGTTTTGGGCCAAGTGCGGGCACCGGACATCCTGATCGCGCCGACAGGCATTCTTGAGGGTACCGCGGTTGCCCATGACTTGGCTGTACACGGCCGGATATCGGGTTCGATCAACGCGCGAAACGTTTCGCTGACCAATACTGCGGTCGTCCTAGCAGATATCGGACATGAGTCGATTGCAATCGAGCCTGGCGCGGAAGTAGAGGGTCGGTTGGAGCGCATTCGCTAAAATAGTCAATTGCCAGATCAGCGTGTATGAAGTGCATCAGGTCCGTCGGATACGTGTGCGTCGTTCCATGAGGCCGATCACATAAGCCATTCAACCGGCAGCCAACCGATCACTTTTACGACTAAGCGCTTCGCGGCGGTGGAACCGGGCTCTTTGATCTCGACCGTCCGCTGTGGGGTGTCGATCCAGACCTTGTGGCCGCCTTGCAATTCGACTCGCCAGGCGAAGCCTTCCAACTCGCGATCAAAGGAGATGTGCAGACCTTGAGCCATCTGCGGGCTTTCAATCAGAATGCCCATCTCGGCGAGCTTGCTGCGTCTGGCGACGGGAGCGTCGGCGCTCATGGCGGCAATCCCGGATCCGAACGCCGAGATGCGCAAAAGTTCCGCGGGCGCGGATCTTCAAGGCATTAATATGACTGACAACTTAGTGTTGGTTGCGGGCACTAAATTTGAACACCATTTCGCGATTTCTGGGGTAATCATGCCTCCCCGCCATACCCCGTCTGGCTGAAAAAGATGAATGCATTCAAAGCCCCCGAACCGGACCAAGATTGTCCAAACATTCGAGGACTGCTCGTCCGCATTTCTTGTGCCTGGCGCGCATGATATTGGTTCACCGTTAAGACCATGACATGTCCGCGCGACATACCATCCGCGGCATAGACTGAGGTACCCCCCGAAAATCGGGCAGTTGGAGGGGGACTGGCCATTTGGTCGGCTCCTTGACAGCACATCAACTTGAAATCTCGCGCGCCTCTTTCTCAACGCTTCCAGGAAAGGCAAGAAACCGCGCGCCGAGAGTGCATGCGATGGCCCAGACCACACCAGCGAGCCAACCGGCTAGAACGTCCGAGGGCCAATGCACGCCGAGATAGACGCGGCTTATTCCGACCAAGAGCGTGGCGACCGCGGCAAGCATCAGCACGTAGACCTTAAGCCTCATATTTGGGAGCATTCTTGCCACCAGAACGCCAAGCGTAAGATATGTAACCGCGGCCATCATTGAGTGACCGGAAGGAAAGCTCGAGGTATAAACCAGCGACTCGTAAGGCACGAGTTCGGGTCGCGGTCTGTCAAAAGACCTCTTGGCCGCACTGGAGGCCAAAAGGCCTCCGCCAACGGCAAAAAGCAGATAGAGCGTCGAGGCAAATTTCCGGCGCAATAGAAAAAAGCCGGCTACGGCAAGCGTGGTCAGCGTGAGAACTGCGATGCCACCTATGGCGGTCAGATCCCGAACGACCTCTTCAACCCATGCGGGACCTATCGGATCGGAGGGGTCTTGTGATGTTCGGAACAGGAGCAGAAGGTCGCGGTCGAGGTTGCTCGTGCTGCCTTCGACGACTTCATCTACCAGTTCGGCCAGTCCCCAAAACCCAAGCACAACCACTGCAAATGCAACTAGTGTGCCGACCTCGACATTGCGTCTGATCCAACACTTTAATTTGCGAAAACGGATGATCATCATCTATCGTGAACGATCACTGTGCCTAATGCGTTCCCCTGATGCTGGCGCATTTTGCTCTGCTTGCAGGCCCTTCGCATGGGTAGCAAAGCATTACCCCAATGATCATTGCATGTTTTTCTTGCAGCTAGCGCAACCTCTCATCACTTACGGCCGTTGGATTTGGGGCGACATATTGCGGCGTGGGAATATAAGCGGCTCAGACTGCCGCATAAGACGAAGGAGCGCACCATGTTGAACGAAATCTGGGTCACCATCATCAGTGAGTTTTCCGACATCCCCGATTTGTCCACCGTGACACGCATTGTCGTTCGCCTCCTGCTCGCAGCTATGCTGGGTGGCATTCTCGGCTATGAGCGCGAGCGCAAGGCCAGAAGCGCTGGTGTGCGGACACATATGCTGGTCGCCGTTGGCGCAGCTCTTTTTGTCCTCGGGCCTCTGCAAAGCGGTATGGATATTTCTGATCTGTCCCGAGTTTTGCAGGGCGTGGTCCAAGGCATCGGGTTCCTGGGAGCAGGTGCTATCATCGTGCGTGCTGGGCACCATAAAGTTGAAGGCCTTACCACTGCTGCGAACATTTGGGCGACTGCTGGGATCGGAGTCGTGGTAGGGCTTGGGCTTGAGGCCACTGCCGTTCTGTCGACCCTCATATTATTGCTCATCTTGGCAGTGGTACCTTTCATGTTGCCATCGTCATATCGGGAGGATGCCAACGACACGGAAGGTGAGGTAAAATAGATTGGGTCGTGCCTGCCGCGCTGGGGGATGCGGCTGCGCGGCAGGCTGACCTTCCACGACTGCAAGGTGCTGGGCACTGCGGGCGGTCAGGCGAATTTCGACCGCATTATGGTCCCTTCCACCGGCTCGCCCCGTGCCAGCGATCTTGGCCTGGTCGCATCAGTGGAATTCCCCGATCCGCTGAGCGTAATTTTCCAGATCACCTTCGTCGTTCATCTTTGTTTTGCACGCAAAGTACTCAAGCCTTGCTGGGCATTGCAGCAAAATCGTGCGATAGGCCCATTGATATAAACGGTTGATCGGCTTGCAGACGCGCAGCGGATCATGAGGAGTATGATAGACCATTGGCCCACTCCGCAACCGCTGCGTTTGAAAACGCAGGCAGTAATCCAATCAGTCAAACGGGCGCGCTGTGCTGGAGGATGCACCGAGGCAAGGTCGAACTGCTATTGATCACAAGCCGCGACACAGGTCGCTGGGTCATTCCAAAAGGTTGGCCACATGACAAATTGACTGCAGCAGAATCTGCTGCCGCAGAAGCTTGGGAAGAGGCTGGTGTAGAGGGCTTGGTTTGCGAGGAGCCGTTGGGAGCTTTTACTTACAACAAGGTTATTCGTCCGGATGTCATACGACCCTGCATCGTTTCTGTGTTTGCTTTGCGCGTGGTTCGGCTCCACTCGAAGTTTCCAGAGCGCCGGGAGCGTCGCCGCAAGTGGTTCGACGCTGCCAGAGCGGCACGAAAGGTTTGGGAACCGGAGCTGACAGAATTGCTACTAGCTTTGTCGGAAGAGACTGCCGTGTTGCAACAACTCCTTGCTCAAAAGGACGATATCGCTCCTCGGTAAGTTTGATGACTCCCAGAAAGGAATTAAGTCACACGATTTCCTCAAGACGGATTGTCATAAAACTGTTACAAAACAGGTCCTGCAGATGTTTTTCAGTGCTCGCGCTACAGACCTGCGAGATTGAAGACGAACAATTGTAGCGAGAACATGATGCTGGTCTTTTTGCTGAACGTCGCAGGCGCGGCGGCCCTGCTGATTTACGCCGTGCGCATGGTGCGCACCGGGGTAGAGCGGGCGTTTGCCGTGCCGCTGCGGCGCTGGCTGCGCGCTCCGGCGGGAAACAGGATCGTGGCGGCCAGCAGTGGGGCCGTGGTGGCCATGATGCTGCAAAGCGCCACGGCGCTTGCGGTCATGGCAGCGGGCTTCATCGCATCGGGGGCCATTTCAGCCACAGTTGGCCTGGCCATGCTGCTGGGGGCCGATGTCGGATCGGCGTTAGGCTCAGGACCCATTGATCTGCTTGAGGCTGCCGTCGCTGCGTGATTCAAGGCGCCGAACTGACGGGGGCATGATGAGCAATCTATTCTGGCTGACAGACGAGCAGATGGAGCGGTTGAAGCCGTTCTTCCCGAAGAGCCACGGTAAGCCGCGGGTGGATGATCGGCGGGTCTTGAGCGGCATAATCTTCATCAATCGCAATGGCTTGAGGTGGTGCGACGCGCCGCGTGAGTACGGCCCGCCGAAGACACTCTACAACCGGTGGAAGCGATGGGGTGACATGGGGGTCTTTGCCCGAATGATGGAGGGGCTGGCCTCGAAAGGCACCGAGCAGAAGACGGTGATGATCGACGCGACCTATCTGAAAGCGCACCGCACGGCTTCGAGCCTGCGGGCGAAAAAGGGGGGCCCGACGACCAGCGCGGGCGTTTGATCGGGCGGACCAAAGGTGGGCTGAACACCAAGCTGCATGCCGTAACCGACGCCAAGGGCCGTCCACTGAAGTTCTTCATGACTGCCGGCCAGGTCAGCGACTACACCGGAGCCGCCGCCTTGCTGGGCAGCTTGCCTGCTGCCGAATGGATGATCGCGGACCGGGGTTATGACGCCGACTGGTTCCGAGATGCGTTGAAAGACAAGGGGATACGCCCATGCATCCCCGGTCGGAAGTCACGCGGCAAAGCTGTCCGCTACGACAAGCGACGCTATCGCCGTCGTAACCGCATCGAGATCATGTTCGGCCGACTGAAAGACTGGCGCAGGGTCGCAACCCGCTACGACAGGTGCGCCAAGACCTTCCTGTCAGCCGTCGCCCTCGCCGCAACCGTCCTGTTCTGGCTCTGACGATCAATGAGTCTGGACCCTAGAAAGTCGTGGAAGGCCCACACTCTGTGCCCAATTGGCAAGGCTCTCTGGGGCTTGCTCTCTGGCGCAACCAAACACATCTGCAACAATATCGCAGACGCGCTCCAGTTTTTGGCGCGGCTGACCTTCGGCACGCGCGCAGTTCATCGCGAGGACGGGGCCCAGCAGCGCACCGCAGATTGCGCCATGCGCGGCTCCGGTCGTACCACCGATGACTCCCGCAAACCCATGCACCAGGCCAAGACCTGCATTGGCGAGTGCGAGCCCGCTGCAAAGGGACGCCCAGGCAAGAGAGTCGCGGTCCGCGGCGTTCTCTTCCTTCTGCAACTGGATCAACGCGCGCAAGGCTGGCTCAATTGCGGGAAGGGCAATGGCATCGGTGTATAGCGTTGCCTTGTTGGAAACATAAGCCTCTATCAACTGGGTCAAGGTATCGAGACCGGAGGCAAGGGTCACAGGCCATGGACATTGATCCGTGAGCGCAGGGTCCACGATCGCAATCCGTGCCATCATGCGGTCGTCCCGCAGGCTGACCTTCCGACCGAGTTCGGGCAGGCCAATAACCGCATTCTTGGTCACCTCTGCCCCGGTGCCCGCGGTGGTGGGGACAGCGATAAACGGAAGGGGTGCTGCAGCAAGAGGCAGACCTTTGCCGATAACCTCCAGATGGTCAAGGACAGGACCGGGCGCTGGGATCATCGCAGCCAGCGCCTTACCCAAGTCCAGTGCCGCACCGCCGCCGATCGCAAGCACCCAGTCAGGCCGGTGTACGCGGGTGATTTGGGTCGCTGTTTCCAGCATGGCAAGCGTCGGCTCGCTTGCACAAGCTAAAGCCAGGGTGTCGGTGCCCAGCGTGGCAAGGATAGATGCGGCCCGCGCTGGGTTTGCCCCATGCACCAACACCCCGCGCGGGCCGAAAGTTCGGGCCAATCCTGCCGCCCCGGCGGCTTGTCCACGGCCGTACAATATCTGGGCCGGCTGAAGGATGGAAAAGGTCATATCGTCATCGTCGCCTGTACCGCCCGGCCCCAGCGGGCATAGTTGGCGTCCCGCTTGGCGGCATCCATCTGCGGCTGGAAGCGGCGGTCCAGCGCCCAGCTTTTGGCGAAGTCTTCCGGGCTGCCGCAGATCCCGGCCTGCAGACCGGCAAGGTAGGCCGCGCCGAGTGCCGTCGTCTCTGTCACCTGCGGGCGGTCTACCGGCGCGCCAAGGATGTCGGACAAAAACTGCATGGCCCAGTCGCTGGCGCTCATCCCGCCATCGACGCGCAAGACCCCATCTGCGGTGGTGCCCCAGTCGGCGCGCATCGCGTCAAGCAGATCGCGGGTCTGGTAGCCGACCGACTCCAAGGCCGCGCGGGCCAGCTCTGCCGGGCCGGAATTGCGGGTCAGGCCGTAAACCGCACCGCGACAGTCGGGCCGCCAATAGGGCGCGCCAAGCCCGGTGAAGGCGGGTACAAGGATGACGCCCTGCGCCTCGTCCGCCGCTTCTGCGAGGGCTTGGGTTTCCGACGCGTGACGGATGATCTTCAACCCGTCGCGCAGCCATTGCACCACCGCGCCCGCGATGAAGATCGAGCCTTCCAGAGCATAGGTGGGTTTGCCATTCAGCTGATAGGCGATGGTGGTCAGCAGGCGGTGGGTCGAGGGCACCCTGTCGGCCCCGGTGTTCAGAAGCGCAAAGCATCCGGTGCCATAGGTGGATTTCATCATGCCGGGGGCAAAGCACGCCTGCCCTACGGTTGCCGCCTGCTGATCGCCCGCCACGCCAAGGATCGGGATCTCGCGCCCGAACAGATCGGCACGGGTCACGCCGAAATCGGCAGCACAATCCTTGACTTCGGGCAACAGCGACACCGGCACCCCCATCAGAGCGCAGATCTCGGCGTCCCATTCCCCGGTGCCGATGTTGTAAAGCATGGTGCGCGCGGCATTGGTGGCATCGGTGGCATGCACGCGGCCGCCGGTCAGGTTCCAGATCAGCCAGCTGTCGACGGTGCCAAAGGCCAGCTTTCCGGCTTCGGCGCGGGCGCGGGCACCGTCCACATGGTCGAGCAGCCATTTCACCTTGGTCGCCGAGAAATACGGGTCAAGCAGCAGGCCGGTGCGGGCGGTGATCATCGGTTCGTGCCCCGCCGCCTTGAGCGCGTCACAGATGTCTGCCGTGCGCCGGTCCTGCCAGACCACGGCGTTGTGGATCGGCTTGCCGGTGGCACGGTCCCAGATCAGCGTGGTCTCGCGCTGGTTGGTGATGCCGATGGCGGCGATGCCGGCGGCCTTGATCCCGGCTTTTTCCATCACCGCCCGCGCCGTTGCGGCGACGCTGGACCACAGGTCGGACGGTTCATGCTCCACCCAGCCGGGGTGGGGGTAGTGCTGCACGAATTCCTCCTGCGCCGAGGCGACGACACGCAGGCCCGCGTCAAACAGGATCGCGCGGCTGGAGGTGGTGCCCTGATCGATGGCAAGGATGTGGGTCATGGCATCAGGCTCCGCTGACTTTGATATTATCTGTCCTTAAATTTCCCCGCCGGAGGCTGCCCGTGCCGGATGCCCCCGGCGGGGAAATTTAAAGACGGAATAATGGGGCAAGGCTGTTGCCCTGCCCCATCGAGGTGTCAGATCAGTTCCAGGATTTGATCAGTTCGTCATAGCTGATGGTTTCGCCCTGTGGCTTTTCATTTTCCAGCTTCGCCACCGGTGCACCGGGGGCGTCCAGCCAGATCTGGGCATCTTGCGGCTCGTTCAGTTTCGGTCCGATGTCGCCTTGGACGCCGGCACGTTCGATCCGCTCCATTACGCGCTCCTGCTCTTCACACAGCGCATCAAGGGCTTCCTGCGGGGTTTTGGCACCCGACATGGCATCGCCGATGTTCTGCCACCACAGTTGGGCCAGTTTCGGATAATCCGGCACGTTGGTGCCGGTTGGCGACCATTGTACGCGGGCCGGCGAGCGGTAGAATTCGACCAGACCGCCAAGTTTTGGCGCGCGCTCGGTGAAACTTTCGTGGTCGATGGTGGATTCACGGATGAAGGTCAGCCCGACGTGGGATTTCTTCACATCCACTGTTTTCGACACCACGAATTGCGCATAGAGCCAGGCGGCCTGCGCGCGGTCGACCGGGGTCGATTTCATCAACGTCCACGAACCGGCGTCCTGATAGCCGACCTTGGTGCCTTCCTGCCAATAAGCACCGTGCGGCGAGGGGGCCATGCGCCATTTTGGGGTGCCATCTTCGTTCATCACCGGCAAGCCTTCTTTGACCATGTCAGCGGTGAAGGCGGTGTACCAGAACATCTGCTGGGCGATCTGGCCTTGGGCTGGTACCGGGCCGGCTTCGCCGAAGGTCATCCCTTGGGCTTCCGGCGGAGTGTATTTCTGCAACCAGTCAATGGCCTTGGTCACAGCATAGACCGCGGCAGCATCGTTGGTGGCACCGCCACGCGCAACGCAGGAACCGACAGGGCGCGAATTCTCATCGACCCGGATGCCCCATTCATCGACCGGCAAACCGTTGGGTTCCCCCACATCACCCATGCCGGCCATCGACATCCACGCGTCGGTGTAGCGCCAGCCAAGCGAGGGGTCCTTCTTACCATAGTCCATGTTGCCCCAGGCGGAGGCCGGGCCACCGGCATAGGTCATGTCGCGGCCGGTGAAGAATTCGGCAATATCCTCATAGGCGGACCAGTTCAGCGGTACACCGAGTTCATAGCCGTAGGCGGCCTGGAAATCGGCTTTGGTTTTCTCGTCGTTGAACCAGTCATAGCGGAACCAGTACAGGTTGGCGAACTGCTGGGTGGGCAACTGATACAGCTTACCATCCGGCGCGGTGGTAAAGGATGTGCCGATGAAATCGGCAATGTCGAGGTTCGGGTTGGTGACAGCCGCCCCTTCGCCCGCCATCCAGTCATCCAGAATGCGGACCTGCTGATAGCGCCAGTGGGTGCCGATCAGATCGGAGTCGTTGATATAGGCGTCATAGATGTTTTCGCCCGACTGCATCTGCGTTTGCAGCTTTTCGACCACGTCGCCTTCGCCGATAAGGTCATGGGTGATCTTGATGCCGGTGATCGCGGTGAAGGCCGGGGCAAGAACCTTAGCCTCGTATTCATGCGTGGTGATGGTTTCCGACACCACCTTGATGTCCATGCCGGCATAGGGCTTGGCAGCATCAATGAACCATTGCATTTCCGCCTCTTGCGCGGCGCGGTCCAGTGTGGACATTTCGCCGATTTCGGCATCGAGGAACGCGCGGGCGGCCTCGATATCGGCCCAGGCGGGGACCGACCCTGTGGCGATCAGCGCAAGCGCCATGGCTGTGGTTGCGTGACGAAGTCTCATTTCATTTCCTCCCAGAAGTGTTGGACTGCAGTTATTTGGCCAGGGCGGTTCTTGGTGCCGCGCCTGGTCGTGGCCGACCTGTCTAGACCCAGCGGAATACCGACGCGGCATAGACAAGGCAGAGGATGAGGGCACCCCAGAGCGGGGCCCCGAAGAAGAACAGCCAGCCAAGGTTGATGAAGGCCGAACCGAGAAGCGAGATGAACAGCCGGTCGCCGCGGGTGGTTTCGATCCGCAGAATGCCGACGCGCGGAGTTTCGGGGAAACGGATCGCCAGCAGGGTAAAAGTCACCAGCAGGCAGGCGATGGTCCAGAAAAACAGCGCGACCGGCAGCGTCCAGGCCATCCAGCCGCCCGGGGCCATTGGCGCAAACCAGTCGATTGCACCATCTTTTTGCGGCGCGGTCAGCAGCAGGGCTGCCAGGCTGGCGGCCATGACGGCAGCGATGGTAAGGCTGATCAAGGGCCAGTTGACACGCTTTGCGGTGGTGGTGGCGGTGGTCATCACACCCTTCCCAGGGCAAAGCCCTTGGCGATGTAGTTGCGGACAAAATAGATCACCAAGGCACCTGGCACGATTGTCAGCACCCCAGCAGCGGCCAACACGCCCCAGTCCATTCCCGATGCCGAAACCGTACGGGTCATGGTGGCGGCGATGGGTTTGGCGTTCACGGAGGTAAGCGTGCGCGACAGCAACAGCTCAACCCAAGAGAACATGAAGCAGAAGAACGCAGCGACGCCGATTCCGGATGCGATCAGCGGCATAAATATCTTCACGAAAAACTTCGGGAAGGAATAGCCATCGATATATGCGGTCTCGTCGATTTCCTTCGGAACACCGCGCATGAAGCCTTCCAGAATCCAGACAGCAAGGGGCACGTTGAACAGGCAATGGGCAAGCGCCACTGCAATATGTGTGTCGAACAGTCCGACCGATGAGTAGAGCTGAAAGAACGGCAGTGCGAAGACGGCCGGTGGGGCCATGCGGTTGGTCAGCAGCCAGAAGAACAAGTGCTTGTCGCCCATGAAGCTGTAGCGCGAAAAGGCATAGGCGGCGGGCAGAGCCACGGCAAGGCTGATCACCACGTTCATCGTCACGTAAATGATCGAGTTCACATAGCCCATGTACCAGCTTGGATCGGTCAGGATGACCACATAGTTGCGGAAGGTCAGATCCTGCGGATAAAGGGTAAAGCTGGACAGGATTTCGGTGTTGGTCTTCAGACTCATGTTCACCAGCCAGTAGATCGGCAGCAAGAGGAACAGAAGATACAGGCCCATCACCAGGGCAGAGGATTTCACGCGCATCACTTGCCCTCCTGCCGGTCAAGGTTCGTCATCACGGTGAAGAACACCCAGGACACCAGGAGGATGACAAGGAAATACATCAGGCTGAACGCCGCCGCGGGGCCGAGGTCGAACTGGCCAATGGCCATCTTAACAAGATCAATCGACAGGAAGGTGGTGGAGTTGCCCGGCCCGCCACCAGTGACCACGAAAGGCTCGGTGTAGATCATGAAACTGTCCATGAAGCGCAACAGGATAGCTATCAGCAGCACACCCTGCATCTTGGGCAGCTCGATATAGCGAAACACCGCCCAACGGCTGGCCTGATCGATCTTGGCAGCTTGATAATAGGCCTGTGGAATGGATTGCAGTCCGGCATAGGCCAGAAGCGCCACCAGAGAAGTCCAGTGCCAGACATCCATCACGATCACGGTCATCCATGCATCAAGCGGGTCGTTGGTATAGTTGTAGTCGATACCAAGCCCGGCAAGCGTGTGCCCCAGTAGACCGATATCGACGCGGCCAAAGATCTGCCAAATAGTCCCCACCACATTGAACGGAATCAGCAAAGGCAACGACATCAGCACAAGGCAGAACGACGCCCAGAACCCAGATTTGGGCATGTTCAAGGCAATGTAGATGCCAAGCGGCACCTCGATTGCCAGAATGATCGCCGAAAACAGGATCTGACGGCCAAGCGCGTCGTGCAGGCGCGAGGAGGTGACCATCTCCTCGAACCATTCCAGCCCGACCCAGAAGAACTGGTTGTTGCCGAAAGTGTCGTTCATGGCGTAGTTCACCACCGTCATCAGCGGCAGCACGGCGGAGAACGCCACCACCACCAGCACCGGCAGCACAAGGAACCACGCCTTGTTGTTCTGGGTCTTGATCATCACAGAGCCCCCCCCTGCACGCGCCAGTCGTCGGCGTAGACGTTTATTTTACGCGGCACGAAGGCCACATGGGTCAGATCGGCACCGATCTCCATGCCTTCGGGGGCAACGATGCTGAAGGGCTGGCCCATGACCTCGGCTCGGATCAGGCGGTGGCGCCCCACATCCTCGACCCGACGGATCGAGACCGGCAAGCCCTCCCCCGCGGTCAGCTTCGCGTATTCCGGCCGGATGCCGATCTGCGTGCGGCCAGCCAGCGGCGCGTAGGTCGTGCCCAGAGTGACGGATTGCCCGTAGACCTGGGCACGATTGCCGTCGATCTGCGCATCAAGCAAGTTCATGCCTGGCGAGCCGATGAAATAGCCGACAAAGGTGTGCTGCGGCGTTTCAAACAGCTCTTCCGGAGTGCCCATCTGCACCACACGGCCATCATACATCACCACGACCTTGTCGGCGAACGTCAGCGCCTCGGTCTGGTCATGGGTGACGTAAATCATGGTGTGACCAAAGTCCCGGTGCAGCTTTTTCAGCTGGGTACGCAATTCCCATTTCATGTGTGGGTCGATCACCGTCAGCGGTTCGTCGAACAGGATGGCATTCACATCCTCGCGCACCATGCCCCGGCCAAGGCTAATCTTTTGCTTGGCATCGGCGGTCAGACCCTGAGCTTTCCGCGAAAGACGATCCTCCATGCCGATCATCTGGGCGATGGATTGCACGCGCTCGGCAATGTATTTCGGGTCCATCCCGCGGTTACGCAGTGGAAAGGCAAGGTTGTCGCGCACGGTCATCGTGTCGTAGACCACCGGGAACTGAAACACCTGCGCGATGTTGCGCTCGGACGTAGCGGCGTCGGTCACATCACGGTCACCAAACAGCACACGGCCCTGCGACGGGCGCAGCAGACCTGAAATGATGTTCAAAAGCGTGGTCTTGCCGCAGCCCGATGAGCCGAGCAGCGCATAGGCCCCCCCATCCTGCCAGACGTGGTCCATTTTCTTGAGCGCGAAATCCTCGTCCTTGGTCGGGTTCGGATAGTAGCTGTGCGCCAGATTTTTCAGCGTGATCTGTGCCATGTTACGCGGCCCCCTTCAAGTTCGACCGCGCATAGGTTGCAGCAGCGGCAAGGCGACCTGTCACGTCGAACAGATAAACATGCGCCGGATCGAGCCAGAGCGTCACCTCGGACCCGTCGACCAGATCCTGCACACCATGCACAAGGCCAACCCATTTATCGGCCCCGTGGTGCAGATGCAGGAACGTCTCAGATCCTGTGATTTCAGTCACCGCCAACGTGCAGGGGAACGGCAGTGCTTCGGGCGACGGCTGGTGCAGGGACAGGTGGTTGGCGCGGAACCCTGCGGTGTAGGTGCCATCCGACAGAGCCGCGAAAGCACCGGTGGCCGGAGTTGTCACCTCCCCCAGCGCAAGCTGAGCAAAGGTCTTGACGCAGGGCAGGAAGTTCATCGGCGGGTCCGAGAACACGCGCGCGGTCGTCATGTCGGCAGGCTGGCGGTAGACCTGCGGGGTGGGGCCGAACTGGGTTACCCGGCCTTCGTGTAGGGCGGCGGTGTTGCCGCCCAGAAGCAGGGCCTCTTCGGGTTCGGTCGTCGCATAGACAAAGATCGCGCCCGAGGCCTCAAAAATGCGGGGAATTTCGATCCGCAACTCTTCGCGCAGCTTGTAATCAAGGTTGGCCAGCGGCTCGTCCAGCAAGACTAGACCAGCCCCCTTGACCAGAGCACGTGCCAAGGCGCACCGCTGTTGCTGCCCGCCCGAGAGCTCCAGCGGTTTGCGTTGCAGCATCGGCGTCAGGCGCATCATGTCGGCAGTTTCGCGCACGGCCTTGTCGATTGCGGCGGCATCGCGACCCATTATGCGCAGCGGCGAGGCAATGTTTTCGTAAACTGTCATGCCGGGATAGTTGATGAACTGCTGATAGACCATTGCCACCTTGCGGTCCTGCACGCGCACGCCGGTGACATCCGCGCCATCCCACAGGATGCGCCCCGTAGTCGGCGCATCAAGGCCTGCCATCAGCCGCATCAGACTGGTCTTTCCGGCCAGCGTCGGGCCCAGAAGCACGTTCATCGTGCCCTTTTGCAGCGTCAGGGTCGTCGGGTGGATATGGACCCGCCCCTCGACCGACCGTGACACGTTTTGCAATTCCAGAGCCATCGGGTTTCCCTTATTCCGCCGCCGGGTTGGCGGCCTGTCGGGTGGTCATGAAGTCGTCAAGGGCAGCGATCTGGACCGGGGTCATGCGCAGGCCCAGTTTGCTGCGCCGCCAGACCACATCGGCGGCGTGGCGGGCGTATTCATGGGTCATCAGCCAGTTCAGTTCGGCCTGGGTCAGAGTGGCGCCGAAGTCGCGGCCCAGATCGGCGAAGGACTTGGCGTTGCCCAGCACGGTAGCGGCTTCGGTTCCATAGGCGCGGATCAGGCGGGCGGCGTGATAGTCGCTCAGGTAAGGGTGGGCAGATTTCAGGCGGGCGGTCAGGTTTGCCACGCCATCGACCGGAAAGTTGCCGCCGGGCAGCGGCTGGCGCGCGGTCCATTTGCCCTGCACGCCGGGGAAGAAGGGGGACAGCTTTTCCAGCGCGGATTCGGCCAGACGGCGGTAGGTGGTGATCTTGCCACCGAACACATTGAGCAGCGGTGCCCCGGTCTGATCAAGGCTGAGGACATAGTCGCGGGTGGCAGCGGTGGCCGATTTCGCGCCATCATTATAGAGCGGACGGACGCCGGAATAGGTCCAGACGACATCATCGCGCGTGACAGGTTTGGCGAAATAGTTCGATGCGAAAGCCAGCAGGTAATCGCGCTCCTCATCCGTGCAGACGGCATCTTTCGGCGCGCCCTGATGGTCTTTGTCGGTGGTGCCGATCAGGGTGAAATCCTGCTCATAGGGAATGGCAAAGATGATGCGGCCATCGGTTCCCTGGAAGAAATAACAGCGATCGTGGTCATAGAGCTTGCGCGTCACGACATGGCTGCCGCGCACCAGACGGACACCCTCGGTCGAGTTGATCCGGGCGACGTTGCGGATGATGTCTTCGACCCAAGGGCCGCCGGCATTGACCAGCGCGCGGGCACGGTGGGTGATGGGGCCGCCTTCGCCGTTGGTCACCACCTCCCAATGGTCGGCCGTTCTGGTGGCGCTGATCACCGGGGTCTGCACCAGGATGCGCGCGCCACGTGCCTGCGCGTCGCGGGCGTTGAGCACGACAAGGCGGGAATCCTCGATCCAGCAGTCGGAATATTCATAGGCGTGACGGAATTTCGGGTGCAGCGGCTTGCCCGCCGGGTCGGTCGCAAGGTCTAGCGTGCGGGTGGGCGGCAGGATCTTGCGCCCGCCCAGCGTGTCATACAGGAACAGGCCGAGCCGGATCAGCCAGGCGGGGCGGCGTCCCTTCATCCAGGGCATCACCAGACCCAGCAGGCGGCTGGTGGGCGTATCTGTGTCGAACCGCATGTCTCTGTGCCAGGGCAGCACGAAGCGCATTGGCCAGGAGATATGGGGCATGGCCGCCAGCAGGGTTTCGCGTTCCTCCAGCGCCTCGCGCACCAGACGGAACTCGAAATATTCGAGATACCGCAAGCCGCCGTGGAACAGCTTGGTGGACGACGACGACGTGGCCTGCGCCAGATCGCCCTGCTCGGCCAGAATGACGGACAAGCCGCGCCCTGCGGCATCGCGCGCGATGCCACAGCCGTTGATGCCGCCGCCGATGATGAACAGGTCGGCCATGTCGGGCTGCCGGGCGTCTGTCACGGTGTTCACGCTGTCTACCTCCTCGGCAGAGTTGCCCCTCCGTGCGGCAACACTGCCTCAAGGATCTGTTATGCGTCAACATGTTTCTTCGTTTATGCGCGATACGATTAAATACGAACATATTCTCGGATTGATAGGGAGAAAACTGCTCGCGCAAGCAAGAATATGCTGCAAACGCGCAAAAAAGAATGCAGGCGCAGCATAGTTTTGGCGGTGACAATCCACGCCGACCTGTGCCAAAAGAAGCGGAAGAAAGGGCGCAGGCGTGGCATTGAATTTTCGACAGAGCAGCATTCTGGACATTGCCCGGCAGGACGGCCGGGTGGTGGTGGAAGATCTGGCGCAGCGCTTTGACGTGACGCTGCAGACCATCCGCCGCGACCTGACAGACCTGGCCGAAGCCGGGCATCTGGACCGGGTGCATGGCGGGGCGGTGCCGCGGACCGGGGTGGCCAACATCGGCTATGAAGCGCGACGCCGCATGAACGAGACGGCCAAGGCCGCGATTGCGCGGGCCTGCGCGGCGATGATCCCCGACAATGCGTCCCTGATCCTGAACCTTGGCACCACGACCGAGGCAGTCGCGCGCGAGTTGGTGCATCACCGCAACATTACGGTGGTGACCAACAATATGAATGTGGCCAACCTGCTGGTCGCCAACCCGGGTTGCGAGATCATGGTGGCGGGCGGGGCGTTGCGGCGCAGTGATGGCGGGTTGGTGGGCGCGCTGACCACGCAGTTCATCGAGCAGTTCAAGGTGGATTTCGCCATCATCGGCACCTCGGCACTGGACCGGGACGGCGATCTGCTGGACTTCGATCTGGCAGAGGTCCGGGTCAGCCGCGCCATTCTGCAACAGGCGCGGCAGGCATTTCTGGTGGTGGATCACAGCAAATTGGGCCGGTCGGCCCCGGCGAGGATTGCCAGCCTGTCAGAGCTGGACGCGGTCGTGACTGATCAGGCCCTGCCGGACAGTCTGATGGCGGCCTGTGAGGGCTGGGGCACACGCGTGGTGTTGGCAGATCGAGAGCCTTAAAGCTCCAGAGGGCATGGCCGGAACCGGCAGTGTAACCACAGCGCCCACTCCCGGCCTCCACCCAATGCTCCCTACCAGCCCAAGAGTGACAAAAAGGACTGATTGCTACGCGGGCCCCAAATACATCTTAAGGGCCTGACAAAACACGGCGCTTTTATAGTCCTAGCGCCTTAAAAAGCGCGGCCTCCACCAGAGATCTGCGACAAAGTATTTTTTATTATCAGTGACTTAGATCGTACGCTGTTTTGGCCGAGATCGTTGCGGGTTTTGGCAGTTTCCCAAATGCGTCTGAGGGTTGCTGCCGCTTGGGCAACATGCCTGCCAGCATACACATTTCCGGATATGTTAAAAATCACCTGGGGAACCGTTCAAAGGGAACCGCGTTGATCTGAGATGCAACACGCCCCAATTGGCGCATATTTTCACAGGATCTCCATAAACAAGATTGTTTACATTGTCGGCCTCATCGTCGTCGTCCTTGTTGTTCTCTCCTTTTTCGGTTTGCGCTAAACGAGCAAGCTGGCCAAAAAAGCACAACCTTCGGCCTAAACTGTGAGCAGGAGCCGGTAAACCGATCCTAACCCCATGCAAATTTGAGGGACTTACCTCGATGCTCTTGCTCCTGTCGCATGCGACTCCGTAACCCCTTCTGCTAGGTCATGTTGACAAATGGCGGAGCCAGAGGCGGATGGACTTAATGTCGATGAAGCCCAGAAAGCTTTCGGCAGTTTTGTCGTAGCGGGTGGCAACGCGTCGGGCATTCTTCAGCTTGTTGAAGCATCTCTCGACGAGGTTGCGCAATTTGTAGAGTCTGCGATCAACCGCGACGCGCAGCTTTCGGGATTTCCGCATGGGTATCACTGTCACGACGTCGCGTGATTCCATCGTTTTGCGAACGTTGTCAGAGTCATAGCCGCGATCTGCCAGAAAGACGCTCGGTTCGGGCAGGTTGTTGTCCATGACCAGATCAAAGCCCAGATAGTCCGATGTCTGCCCTGGCGTGATGTCGGACCTCATGGGGAGGCCTGCGCCGTTGACGCGGAGGTGGATCTTGGTCGTAAGGCCACCCCTCGAACGGCCGAAACCCTGTCGCCTTCGCCATGGGCTTGAACCAGTGGCGCCCATGGCTCAGCCCCCTTTTGCGCCCGCTGCCTGATGATGGGCGCGAACCACGGTGCTGTCGATCATCTGGAGCGCATCGGGCACAAGCCCACTCTCGTTCAGGGCCTCCATAATCTGCTCCCATAGCCCTGCCAGCGTCCAGCGTCGGAACTGGCGGTAGACACTGGACCCCTTCCCGAACTCTTCGGGCAGATCACGCCACGGCGACCCGTGCGGGCTATCCAGAAAATCCCATCCAAAACAAGGCGATGGTTGGTGGGTTTGCGCCCACTTGGGGCGCGGATTGCCGGAATGAAGCCCTCGTGAAACGCCCATTCCTCGTCCGACATCAGGTCTCGTGCCAAGCTGGTCTCCATCGCAGATACCAGCTTGAATCACGATCAGCGCGCCCTGTGAATCTGGAGGGTTCTGTGAGGTCTGCGGGCGGGCGATCGCGGGCGGGCGGTGTCGCTGACCTCATTGAAGCCGGATTGAACGAAGCCGCGGGTCGGTTTGGCGCTATGGGGATTTGGGCTTTGACGTCGATTTGAGGTGACAGGCGCGAGGGCCGATACGCGGACCTGGGGTGCGGGCTGGATTGCGGATGGTGCTGGCGTCGGCTCCTGCGGAGCATGGCGGCGGTCCAATTTGGCGGTCGATTGCTGCGTGGATCGGTCGCGGGCACCGCATCTGGTGTTCTGGTCCACAAGCAAGCCGCCCGGTCCTCGTGGAGGCCGGTCGCAGGGCACAAGATGGCAGCTTGTCGCTTGCGTCATGAACTGTCGTTCCAGAATGCCCAGCTGGGCGGTTGCTGACCCTGATACCAGACAGCGATCATAGCCATCGGGCGGCCGCAACAGGGGCAAGAGCGCAGAACGGGCGTCGGCTTCATCGCGGATGCAACGTGGACCTCTGCCTGCGAGACCCGGTCGGCCAGCAGTGCCCTGCAGGCCGCGAGGCGGGCGGCGCGCTGTCCGTTGGCGAGGAACCCGTAGTGGCGGATGCGGTGAACGCCGTCCGGCAGGGTGTGCAGCAGGAAGCGGCGAATGAATTCGCCGGCGTCCAGCGTCATGTGCCTTGGCCTGCGGCCATGTCGGTAGTCGCGCCAGCGGAACGTCACCTGGCCGCTTTCCACGCTGACCAGACGGGAATTGGCAATAGCGACACGATGGGTGTACCGGCTCAGATAGGCCAACACCTGCTCCGGCCCGCCGAAGGGCGGCTTGGCGTAAACGACCCAGTCGCGACGATTGGCTGCGATGAGAAGTCGGGCAAAGGCCTGCGGATCGGCCAGGTCGGCGTTCTCAGCGAAAAAGCGCAACTGTCCGGCATCGAAGGCGGCGCGCAGCGCCTGCAGGAACAGCCGCCGGTACAGGCGCGACAGCACCCGGACCGGCAGAAAGAAATTGGGACGGCAGGCGATCCAGCGGGTGCCGTCGGACGACGGGCCGCCACCGGGCACGATGCAATGGAGGTGGGGATGGTAACTCAGGGTCTGACCCCAGCTGTGCAGGACCGCGACGAGGCCGATTCCGGCGCCGAGATGCCGGGGATCGGGGGCGATGATGCGCAGCGTCTCGGCGGCGGACTTGAACAGGATGCCGTAGACGACCGTCTTGTTCTGGAAGGCGATCGCTGCGATCTCGGCGGGCAGTGTGAAGACCACGTGGAAATAGGGGACCGGCAGCAGGTCGTCCGCACGTGCCGCCAGCCAGTCGCGCGCGGCCGCGCCCTGACACTTCGGGCAGTGCCGGTTGCGGCAGGAATTATAGGCGACATGAAGCGTACCGCAGGCCCGGCAACCCTGGACATGGCCGCCGAGCGCGGACGTGCGGCACAACTCGATTGCGGATATCACGCGGCGCTCCACTCGACCGAGATGGCCGCCGTGGGCCTGAACATAGGCAGCGCCGTGGCGGCGGAAGATGTCCGCTACCTCCAGTGTGGGGCGCATGAATCCGCCCTCAGCCGGGCGGCACCACCTCCAGGCTTAGTCGATCAAGCGGGCTTTGCGTCTTTGCGATCGTCGTCGTGGCAACCTGCGTGTATCGGGCCGTGGTCGACAGACTATTGTGCCCGAGCAGCACCTGGATGATGCGGATATCGACGCCGCTCTCCAGCAGATGGGTGGCGAAGCTGTGCCAGAGCGTATGCACGCTGACCTTCTTGGTAAGTCCTGCCGCCTTGGTCGCGGACCGGCAGGCGGAATGGAGCACCTGCACGTCGACCGGCTTGTCGCCGCGCCCGGGGAACAGCCAGACTGACGGTCGCGCCAGACGCCAGTAGGTCCGCAGGATACCAAGAAGCTGCGGCGAGAGCATGAGGGTTCGGTCCTTGGCCCCCTTGCCGTGACGAACCTGGATCAGCATGCGATCGCTATCAATATCCGCGACCCTCAGGCTGACGGCTTCCGAGGCGCGCAACCCCGCGGCATAAGCGGTCGTCAGGGCCGTACGCGCCTTGAGGGACGGTACCGCCTCGAGGAAACGCACAACCTCATCGGCGCTCAGGATCGTCGGCAGCTTGCGGGGCGTGCGCGCATACGCAATCCGTTCGGGGATCTCTGCCCGGTTCAGCGTAACGCCGTAGAAGAAGCGCAAGGCACAAACCGTCTGGTTCAGCGCCGGCCAGGAAATGCCCTGTGATACCAGATAGACTTGGAAGGCGCGAACGTCCTCCAGTCCCAGCCGATCCGGCGAACGGTCGCAGTACCGGCTGAACTTCGCGACCGCATGAAGATAAGATCGCTGCGTGGCGGGCGACAGGTTGCGAAGCGTCATGTCGTCGATCATGCGGCGGCGCAGCGGGCTTACCGCTGGTGTGGTATAAGCCATGGAGTGGACTCCCTATGAAAGGTTGGTATTGAGCAACCAACCCTTCCCATCAGGACGCCATTCCCGCCAACACTGACACCAATCCCGCGCCAGCGGGTTCGTTCAGTCCCTTTTGTCAACACGGCCTAAAGCGGATTTTCGAGGGACAGGAAATTGAATACTTCGATTTCGAGACCGCAGATTCTACCAGCCGTCGCACACACCACCACTGATGAGCACTTCACCGAAGTCTCTGCCATCCGGCAGGGCACAAATGCCGACCTCCCGATCATATGAGCGGCGGCCCTCTAGTCTGCAGGTCAAAGTTGCTCTGGACACCAACCGTCTTGCCACGCGAGTAGCTCTGTCACCTGCTGCTGTCCCGCGTTCAGCACAGTCTAGGTTAGCAATTCGAATGGGTATCAGGCCCACAACTATGGTATCGCCGTCTCGTACTCTAGTCACTCGATCAACCAATGTGCCTTCTGCCGAAGATGATCCAGCGTCATCATTGGAAGCAGTCGAGATGCCTCCGAGCCCTCGTCTGCCACCATTGAGCGCATCGCCACCCTGGAAAACGCTTGGACCTTTAGCCTTTTCGCTGTGCGTGGTTCCTACCGACGGAAAATCTGAGACACCGACCAAAAGCCCGATGCTGAGCAAAATTGGCAAAAAGACGTTCCTCGGCATAAGTCGCTTGCGATACAGCGCCTTGTTCTCGAGCCTACGTGGGCGACGCCTGAATTTGATAACCTGTGCCATTGGCGAGCATTACATCACCTAAGTGGCGTAACTTTGGCAGAGATAGTCAGCATATAGCGCCTTGGCGCAGCAACGCCTGAGTTTGAAGCCAAACCACTGGGCAACGTCTGACACCTGTTGGATGTCTTATGCTTCCCCGTCCTCGATCCGGGGCAGGAACCAAGCCAGCACCCCGAAAAGTGGCAAGAAGGCGCAGATCCGGTAGACTGTCTCAACGCCGTAGCTGTCCGCCAGCACGCCCAGGAGCGCGGCAGCGATGCCGCCAAGTCCGAAATTCAGCCCATAGAACAGCCCACCAATCAGGCCGATCCGGTCGGGCAGCAGGTCCATCGCGTAGATCAGGATCGAGGCAAAAGCGCTGGCCATGATCAGGTTGATCAGGATCGTCAGCACCCCTGTCCAGAACAGGTCCACATGCGGCAACAGCAGCGTG
>NZ_JAUSNR010000017.1 GCF_030656345.1 Pseudotabrizicola sp.
ACGGGACCTGCAAAAGCGAGGCCAAGCGCAAGTGTCGCGGCACCGGTGGCAAGGGAACGGGACAAGCGCTTGATCATCGCAAACTCTCCAAGGTGAAATCCATGAACTGCCGCTCGGCCGCTTGCGCGGCGGCCATGGCGATTTGTTCCTCGCTGAGGGGCTGGGTGTGAGCGGCCTTGATCCGGGTCCGGATCGCGACCAGCCGGGCAAGTTCGGCGCGCGCGTAGGTATTGAGCGCGATGGCCTCGTGCAGGTCTTCAGTCTCGCCGATGCGGCGGATGATGTCTTGAACCCGCAGCGCGGCCGCTTGGACGGAGACCAGCGAATAGTCGCCATAGACGCCTGCGCCATGGGCCGAGAGACTGAAGCTCGCGTTCGCCAGAAGGACTGGATCGATCGTGCCGAGCGCATCGATGCCGCTCACGGCGGCGAGGTAGCTGTTGTATTGCTGCGGTATCACGACGACGTAGTGCTGGGTCTCTGCGAAAGGTGGGACGCCGCGGTAGTCCTGCACGTTGCCAGGGCCCGCGTTATAAGCCGCAAGTGCGTGGATGATGTTGCCATCGAACATGTTCAGCATCTGCGCGAGGTAGCGCGCGCCGCCGGTGACCTGCAGCCAGGGGTCGTCATAGTAGGCCGGGTAGATCCCGAGATCGCTCGCAGTGCCCGGCATGATCTGCGTGAGGCCGAAAGCTCCCGCGGGGGAGCGCGCACCAATCTGGAACCGGGTTTCCTGCCAGATCAGCGCCTGCAGTAGGGAGCGCCACTGCACAAGCGACAACCCCGCGCGGCTTACGCCTGGTAGTCCGTGGGTGGCGCGCGCGGCGCGGATGATCAGCTCCTCGATCCCTTCCCGGGCATCGCCGAACATCCGGGCTGCGGCCGGGTTGTTGTCCTCGGGCGCGTAGAGGCTGGCGGCCGCGCTTTCGACGTCACCAACCACGCCCTGCCCCGCCTCTAGCCTGGCCACGGTGCCTGCGACATCGCCGGACCCCAGGGACATCGCATCCATCAGCCCTTCGAGGGAGGCGAGCTGCTGGCGCTCGATCTCGGCCAGCTCCTCTTCACGGGTCAGCCGGTCCTGTTGCAGCGCCAGATCGCGATCAGTCTGCTCAAGAATCGCCTGCCGCTCTGCGAAAAGGCGCAGGTCGAAAGTCGGCACGCCCTGGGCGACCGCTGGCCCCACCGTGGGACCTGCCAGTGCAAGACTGACCATGATGCGGGGAAGCCAGTTCCGCATTGGCCTAGCTGCCCGCTCCCAGCATCACGAAATCGCAAGCTGTGTCGCGGCGCGTGATTGTGGCACCCATGGTCGAGATCGTCGCGGTCGCCGACTGCGCGGGTGCGTCGCGAAAGTTGAAGCAGTTGGCCGCTGCGGGGTTATGCTGCGCACAGGCCGTCAGGGTCAGGCCGAGGCCAAGCAGCACGGCGCTGCGCATGATGGTAAGGGTCATGTCACTCTCCAGAAATCAGGGCGATCACGGTAGTCAGGGCCGACAATGGCCTCGCCCTTCTCCATGCCGCCGAGGATGGTCACGAGGGGGCCGAGGGCGCTGAGATCGGCGTCGATCACCACCGCGCCCCGGTCATCGCGGACAAGCGCCAACCGCGAGGCGGAGCCGACGCACAGGAGCACGTCGAGTTCTTTCTCGCTGAGGCCGAGCATGGCGTAATCGGCGGCTGAGGCGCGGATGTTGGGCAGAAGCACCTGGGTTGGCACTGCTTCCACGATGGTCTTGCCGGTGCGTGTGCGCTCGAGCTGACTGGCATACTGGGTCATCATCACGACGACCGCGTTCTGCTTGCGCGCTGTCACCAGCCAGTTCGAGAGCCGCTCCGCGAAATACGCATTGTCGAGCGCCTTCCACGCCTCGTCGATGACGATGATCGTGGGTTTGCGGTCTTCGATCACTCGTTCGACCCGGCGGAAGAGATAGGAGAGGACCGCCATGCGTTCCCGCTCGCTCTCGGAATCGAGGATGCCGGTCAGATCGAAGCCCGCGACGTCAGTGTCGGTGCTGCTCCCGATTTGGAATGTGTCGTCTGCGTTCGCCCCGAAGATCCAGCCATAGCGGCCCTCGGCGGTCCATTCCTGCATCCGCTCGAAGAGATCGCCGTCGTCATCGGTCGAGACGAGGAGCGAGGCAAAGTCTGACCAGTTCCTGAGCCCTGCATTGGCGGCGCTCGCATTCTGGCGCACCACCTCCTGCAGGCGGTTTGTCTGCACAGGGGTCAGAGGTCGGTCACGGCGCTCGAGGAGGCTTGCAAGCCAGTCGGCCAGCCAGGCTTGACCGCGCGGATCGATCTCGGTGTGGAGGGGATTGAGCCCCGTGGGCCGTCCGGCTCGCACGGTCGAATAACTGCCGCCAAGGGCACGGACGGCCATTTCCATTCCGGCGCGGTAATCGAAGACGAAAAGCCGTGCGCCTGCCCGCCGCGCCATGGTCATGAGGAACGCCGCCAGCACGGATTTGCCCGAGCCGGGGCGGCCGAGGATCAGCGTGTGCCCTCCGGTGGGCTCGCGGTCCGGCGCGCCCTGTTCGTGGAAGTTGAAGCGGAACCCGCTGCGCTCCGGCGTCGGGAAGAGCGTGATCGGCACGCCCCAGGGCACTTGCGCGGCCGTCTTGCCAAGCGGCGTGCGGTGGAAGGTGGCGAGATCAGCGAAGTTGTGGTTCGTGATCGCGGCCTTGCGGCTCCGCGCGCCGGTATTGCCGGGATGCTGCGCCATGAAATGCGCCCGTGCCCCGAAGGCTTCTGAGATCAGGTTGATGCCGGAGGTGGCCGAGATGTTGCGGATCTCGGCCGCGATGTCGTCGAGGGCAGCTTGGGTCCGCGCATAGACCGCCACAGTCATGTGGTGCTCGCCGAAGATCAGACGTTTGGATTCCAGATCGTCCTGGGCGAGTTCCAACTCCTGCGCGAGGCTGACCGCCCCGTCATTGGCGGCTTGCATCAAGCGCAGCTGCCGCTTGATCCGGCCCGCCATCATGTTGGCATTGATCGGCACGAAGGAATGCGTGACCACCATGTCGACGGGCAGGTTCAGCTCGTCGAGCATCAGGCTGTCGGTCTTGGCGGGATAGTTCTTCACCGCAAAGATTGCCCCGAGCTTGTCGCCAACGGCACCGTCGGAGAGCGCGATGGTCGTGCCGCGGAAGGTGACGCGGGTATTGGCAACATCCTCGGCGATCACGCCGAGGCGCGATCGCGGGTAGAGCGGATGCTCCTCGCCGGTGTTGAGCGAGCCGAGGAAGCCCAGAAGCTCGCCAGTGCTGGCGGCAAGGAGGCGGGGTTTCAACTCATCGAAGGATGAAAGGAGAAATCCCACGACCTCTTCGAGCTTGCGCAAGCGCCGGGTCGTGTCGGCTGCATGGCGGGCGCGGGACGCGCCCAAGCTGAACGGCAGACGGCTACCCGCCTCGGGGCGCTTCAGCACCGTCAGGGTCAGTGTCTTGTCGCGCAGACCAGATCGACCCAGATGCGCCCGCCAGCGCTGATCGATGGCGGCAGCGAAGCCCTCGCCCGGGATGGGCGGCAGGGTCACGTCGACCGCTTTCGAGACCTTGTGCAGGTAGAATGAGAACTCGGTCCCTACCTGCGCGACGATCCCGGCGAGAAGCCCGCCGATCCGGTCGAGATGGGCATCCTCACTCGTGGTGCTGTTCACCCCTTCCAACCGGATGCATTGCATCAGCTCGTTGCCGCGCGTCCGGATCGTCCGGTCGGTGACAAGGCTGACGTAAGGCAGCATGGACGAGAGCCGCTTCTCGCCCTTGACCCATGCAGGCAGCGCGGTCAGCGGGTCGAGGGCGTCGGCCCCGCCATGGCCAAGTCCATCACGGGGCATAGCTGTCGCCCCCATTGAGCTTGCGGTTTGTTGTGGGCGGGGTTTCCTGCAACGTGATCACCAGGACGTCGAGGAAGTTCGGATCCCAGTCCGCGGCTTTCCAAAGCGCCGGCCAGGCCAGCCCCGCGAAGACGGCCACCACCCAGCTCTGCACCCAGAGGAACAGGAGCGTCGAGCCGAAGAGCCACACCATGGCGTACATGATCGGCAGGCCCATCAGCTTGGGTGGCCTCAGAAGGCCGATGAACACGCGGGACTGGTCGGACATCGGTTTTGCTCAGGTCGTCCAGATGGCGGCGACGATGGTGGGCGCCGCGGCGATGCCCGCGATCGCAACCACGACCCAGAGCGCCTGGCGGAAATCGAGGATCCCGAAGAGCCAGGAGAGGAAGACGCCAATCAGCGCGAGCGTGCCGATCACGATGCCCAAGGGGCCAGTGATCGCATCCACGATGCCCTGCAGCAGCGTCTGCACGGGCGATAGGTCAATGCTTTGGGCCAGCGCGGGGCCAGCCAGCACGATGAGAGCCATCGCGCCGAGCGCGACAAGGGAAGATTGGGACGTCACGAAAGGTCTCCTCTCAGCCGCTGGAACACGGCTGTCACACGGGCCACATGGCCTTGGGTTTCTCGAAAGGGGGGAATGCCGCCGTGGCGGGTGACCGCATGGGGACCGGCATTGTAGGCAGCGAGAGCCAGCGCGGGATCGCCGAACTGCTCGAGCATCATCAGCAGGTAACGCGCCGAGCCATCGAGATTCTGGGCGATGTCATGGGGGTCAACGCCGAGATCGCGCGCGGTGTCGGGCATCAGCTGGCCGAGCCCGATGGCACCGACGGGGCTCAAGGCGCCGGGATTGTACGCGCTCTCGACCTCGATATTGGCGCGGTAGAACAGCGCCCAATCGGTGACCGACAGACCAGCCCCGCGAAGAGCATCGTGGCTGCCGTAGCGTAGCGCCGTGATCTCGATGGCGTGGAGGATTCCGGGGGAGGCGCGGACCGCACGCGGGGCTGCTGCTGCAGCCGCCGTCAGATCGCTCAGGGGATGATCATCCCCTTGGGACTGCGGTGCTGCAAAGAGAAAGAGGCGATCTGGAAGAGGCTCAGTCTGAGCATCGTCGTCGCCGCTGAACGAGCGCAAGGTGTTCGCAGTCTCGGCGTTGTCGATCAGTCGGCCATCGGGGCTAACCTGGAAGATAAAACCGTCGGCAAGGGCCGGGGGCGCGGAACAAACGCCTGTACCCAATGCAACGACGAGCGCAAAAGCGCGGTCAGTTGTCCTTGACCAGAACCGGGCCGGTCCGCGGCTCGGACGTGCGCCCTGGTGCTGCGTGACGTTCGCGGGCACCTTCAATGAGCGGGATGCTGGCGGTCGTGCAACCCATGTCGGCAAGGAAGCTGACGAGGCCGACGATGGTCTTGAAATCGCGCAGCTTGAGGACGCTGCGGCTGGTGACGAGCATCTTGTCGTCGCGCCCGTCCGGGGCAACGGCCCGGATGACCCAGGCGCCGTACCAACTGTTGTGGCGCTTCTCGGCCCCTTCCTTGCAGACCACCTCGATGAGGTAGCCTTCGGCAAGGAGGCCGCGCAGTCCGTCTTCTGTAACCACATTCGGGGCTTCTTCTATCATGGCCATCCGCTTCAGGTCCCTTTTCTGCCTGGGTGCAGTCTCGGGCCCACGGAGTCGCAACACCGTGGGCGATACAAGACAACATGAACGATAGCAAGACAATTAAAACGACTTGACGAGGATCGCCTTGCTCCAATAACGGTGATATCTAACGAAAGAACAATATTAAAGGCGGCAGAGGAGTTTTGCCCTGCAGATTTTGAATGCGTACAACACGCCCCTTGTGCTGGTGATCAACCTGCTTGTGGCATGGGGTCCGGCGCAGGCCTGCACCGCGCCGGAGCGGCCGTTTCTGCCCCAGTCCAGGGCAGACATGCGCATCTACGCGGATCTGATCCGGTGGGATTTCGAAATCTACATCGCAGATGTGCAGAACTACTTCCGCTGCTTGGACGAAGAACGCGCGCGGGCCTTTGTTGAGGCAAGGGAGGTTGCTGAGGAGTACGGGCAGTTCGTCCGTATGGTCGAGTGACTGGCACGGTCATCAAAAGAGCAGATGACGGACATTCAGATGATCGAAGTAGGGAAGTACCCGGGCTTCCACCGCCGCAGAGCCTGAAAGCATCTGTGTTGAATGCGCCCCTTTAACAAGAAAATATTATTGATATCATTAATGTTGTTTTGTATCACGACGCAGCAATAGAAGGAGTCGGTAACTTGAAGCATATGTTTCGCGGTGTCGTGGTCGTCGCGGCCTTGGGTGTCTCGGGCATCGTGGCTGGGTCCAAATCAGCTCAGGCCTATCAAGTTGACTGCGCGATCCTCCTTTGTCTTTCGGGAGGGTGGCCTGCATCCCCACCTTGTGCCCATGCCCGGGCAGTCTTCATCCAACGGATCACACCTTGGCCAATCGAGCCGCCTTTGCAGATATGGCGCTGTCCTATGAGAGCCTCGTTCAATGCTCCCAGCCCTCGTTCATCGATGGAGCTTCTCTACGACATAGCCTTTAGGAGAGATCGGCCAGGCCGCTTGATGTCTGAGCCGTCACGCATCGTGCCGGTCCAGTCGGATGAACAGGCAGACATCGATATTTCGGGGGCTTCTTTCGACTTCGTTCGCAGCATTCGTGTTTACCATATCCAGTTCAGCCAGCGAGAAAACAGGGACGGCGATTGCATTCGCTCGGATTGGACCCGCCTCGGTTCCTACGGAACACAAGGTGACTATCGGTGGACCCGTTCGAGCTTTGGAGAGGTCCCCCTGGCATCCAGGCTTCCCCGCTCTGATGACTGCAGATCCGTCAGCTATCGCTCCGTCTTTGTCGATTGGCGGGATCATGCCGGCAACTACGGCTTCGAGGAGGTTCGCTACTGAAATCCGGCAGGGCCGTGTTCTGCGGGCCTCATCCTCTTAACCCCTGCATCTGACCAGATGCACAGCCTCGAAAAGGAAACGACGCCAGCCCGTGAAGCCCGACGCCGCCTGAGGAAAGCTTTAACGCGTATCCTCTAGCCATCGTCCTACTTTTGCGTAACCGGCAAAGTTGTTTTGCTGGCAGAATTAGTTTTGCCTCATGGCATGGTGTTGGTCTCTCAGGAGAAACAGACCATGGAACCTACGACCGGCCTGATCCTGCGACGGATTACCCAAACCGATCTTTCCGTCTCTGCCCACAAACTCGCAACGATCATCCTCGACGGTATTGCTTGGAAGGACGGCTACAACGGACTTGAGCGCGGCACTGCGGCGTTCACGCTCGCTGCACTGGCAGAGAAGATGGCCGTTTCGCGGCAGTACCTGACTGTTCTCTTGAGCGAGCTGGAAGCATCCAAGCTCAAAGTTGAGCGCAGAAAACCCAACGGCAAGTATGCCCCTTGGTTGTTTCGGTTTGCCGGGGTGCTGGACGAGAGCCATCACCATGATGGCATGTCAGATGGAGGCGACACATCACTATCTAAGGAAGACTCTAACAAAACTATCTTTACGGGTCGTATCAACATAAATGAAGACAGCAACGTGTTTCGAACCTACTGGGCCGAGCTGATCAAGGCTGCAAAGACCGCCCTGCCCTGCTGGAATGTTGATACGCAGGTGATCTGGGAGCGGTTTGTGGCGTTCAACCGTGCGCGTGGCCAGGAAAGGGTTCCGGCGGGCTTCCTGTTAGGCTTTATGCGCCGGTGGCGCACCTCACCCGGCGCTGTCGCCCGCCCACAAGAAGTCGCTATATCGCAGCGGGTGATGGATCCAAGCAAGCGCGAGCTACATGATCAGATCAAGGCGGCTCCAAGCTCGAACCGGCAGTTTCACGCGTCTGACCTTTGCCGCCGGATCGGTCACGCCGCATATGAAGCGCGTGTCCAAGAAGTCATTAGGCAATTTGGCTGTCTGAGGTTTGCCGCAACTCTTGCCGTTCATGGACGGGCTGTACTGGCGGGGGAGATTTCGCGGTAACAGCGATCTGGATGCCAATCATTACTCTGGCCTTTCCTGCCCAAACGTCTATGCTCGCAAGGCCGTCAATTTGAGACGGTGCTCAAAAGGATGAAGATCATGGCCAAAGGCATGACCAAACGACGACGTGACGAAAAGAAGCCGAAGAAAGAAGTCGTGAAAGTGATCGCAGCCGCACCCAGCATGAAGAATGCCGTTGCCATAACCACCCCTAAACTCAAGTCCAAGTGATACGACAGGTCGGCGGCCCCTCCGGGCTGACCTGTCAAGATCGACCATTGACCGGAGATGCTGCCGACCTGGCCTTTGTAGGCCTGGGGAAGGCAATTTACCCAATATAGCGATTATCAAAGCACAGAACCTGCCACGCAGTCTGTATTGTGCAATTTTGTCGCTGAGCTTGATACTTCTGAACCAATTTTGCAGAAATCTGTATGCGCCCCGACACGTTGAAAGGCTGCATCCCAACCATACCTAATCGCATTCTTGAAAGGAAATCGGGTCTTTCCTTTGCGTTGCAAATCTTTGAGGTGGCTGCAAGAACTCCCGACGTCTCGACCGATAACCCTCAAGCCGGGGTGATCAGACGCCAAAAGAATATAGCGCTCATCCCGAACCCCACCGTTGCAATAACCCCGCGGACAACGGATTTCGGAAGCGCTCGAGCCAACGGAGCGCCAGCATAGCCCCCGGCAGTCGCGGCAATCATCATGACCACGGCTTGTGGCCAGGCGACCAGTCCAGCTGCGGCAAATACCGCAACCGAGATCGCCGATAGCAGAAAGCTCAGCCCTGACTTCAGGGCATTCATGCGGTCAAGGTCCGTCATGCCCCACAGCGAGAATAAAGCGAGGAGGACGATACCAAGTCCACCGTTGAAATATCCACCATAGAGCGCCACCGCAAACAGCCCCATGGCACCTTCCGACGACACCTCGCGCGCCTTGGCGGCGGCCCACTTGCGGACCCTGTCACCGAAGAGAAAAGCAAGAGTCGCTCCAAGGAGCAGAAATGGCACCACCAAGGAAAAGGCCTCGTTCGATGACACCAGAAGTAATCCGGAGCCGACCAGTCCCCCAGCCAGGGTAATTACTACCAGTCGCAAAAGCCGTTTGCGATCAAACGCCTGCAACTCGTGCCGAAAGCCGACCGCCCCACCCAGATATCCGGGGAAAACAGCGACTGTGCTTGTTGCGTTGGCCATTACAGGTGGCATGCCCGTGAACACGAGCGCCGGAAAGGTCAGGAAGGTTCCGCCACCCGCAACCGTATTCAGGATCCCTGCGCCAAAGGCCGCGGCGATCAACAAGATCATTTCCATCTACATCTTCTTTCATGAGGCGGTTCCCGTGTCATCCATCGGGTCGCGTTTCAGGCTGGCGGGATGGTATCGAGGACAAACAGAGACTTTACTGTCCCGTCGTCGCACAACAGCGGGGCACGTTGTCCGCTGCGCATACCGATAAGCGTGGCACCGAGCAGCGAAGCCACCAGAATGTTTTCGCTGGACGAACCACCGCGATCCTCTTGATGAACAAGCAGACCAGTCTTAAGCGCACCACCATCAACCGCATACGTGATGAGGCTGCCGCCTATGACAATGTCGTGCTCTACCGGGACCGGAACTGGTTTGGTATTGAAGATCTTGCTTTGCAAAGCATAGGCCAGCAAAGTCCATGATGGCGCACGGCTTCGTTCACATGCCTCAAGATGGCCCTGTAGAAGTTGGTGGTCTTCTTCCGGCAAGACCTGTTGATCTCGCGATCTGAGTTTCTGGGTCGCAAGAGAACGGATGTTGACTGTCTGAAGTTTTGAACCTGGTGCCATGACTTTTCCTCGGACGGCTTGCCGTCGGACGCTTTTTCAGAAAAACGAGGAGGCCCCGGGACGTTCAGTCAGCGCGCAAACGCTTGAACCGCCCGGGGATAAGGGCGGTTCAGCAGAAGGAACCGGAAGTGGTTTTCATGCGACACCATGCATCGACGTTAGAAACGCTATCAGCACAAGTCAATCCGTGCGCGCCCACCGGAACCCGCCCTGCTTCATATATGTCAGAACGCGTCCAAGATCGGCGCTTTCGTGCCGGCCCCGTAAGGCTTTGAGATATCCCGGGATTGCAAACGTCCTCGCGAAGGATCATATTCGCACTATGACAATGTTCAGTTTCCATATGAGGTTCCTGCGTTCCGCAGGAGTTCTACTGAACCGCCGGTAGCCCCGGGCGGAAAGAGCAGTGTTGCTCGAAGCTGCGCCCCGGGGACCTTCCGCAATAGCAACTCTCAATTTAGCAGAGCCAAGCACAGCATTGATGCTGTGGGAAGCCTAACGCCATAATGGGCCGCGCCCAAGCGCACTGCATTGAGAGACATGTTCAGTGGTTTCAGACTTGGAGAAACACATGTCTATCGACATCCGACAAAACCCACCCGACCAGACCGCACGAAGCTCCGTCCAGGAGAAAGAGCCCAGCCTGCTTGTGCAGTGGTGGAACAGCGTCATTCAGACTTGGCAGCGCCGGAAAATGATCGCAGCACTTGGCGCATTGGATGACCATATCCTCAGAGATATCGGCATTCCCCGAGGAGAAATTGAACGCGTGGTTGACGGATTCAATGCGCGCGAGCTGTGCATGCAGCCGGTTGCTCCAGAGGGCGAAACGCAGGATCTGTCCTATGCTGAATTTCGCAGAGCAGCTTGAAATGCCCAATTTGCAACCGGATCCGCATCATTCACTGTCAGTGACGCGTAAGCATCTGTTTATCGATCGGGATCACATCGGGCCTCTTCGACAGTATGCGCACGATTTTTGGATCATGAACCTATTCATCCTGTTTCGGATTATGCGTCAGAGCCGCCCCCAGCCCGGGGCGGTCTGAACGCGCGCAACTTGCGCTGCTGCCCCGGGTCAATCCGTCTCTTCCAATCAACCGAGTTTTAGGGCGGCAGAAATGTCGTCCGAGGGGGAACCATGATCAATTCCGGACAACACCAAAAGACTGAAGACCCAGTTCCGTTTCAAAAAGAAGGCTATGCAACGCTGTGCGATGCGGCAGTCCACTGTGTTCTGACCAAAACCGACCGCCGAGCTCTGGCAGAGCACATCCAGCGGGCGGACAAGGTTGGCACTGGCGCTTTTGCCATGCTGACAAGGCTTCTCAGCCAGAAGCTGCTCTACGCGACTGTTCGGGACGATGACAAAATCAGTGCGGCAGCCGCGGCCGGCGGATCACGTGTGACCTATGCGATTGACGATCTGGAGACGCAAACTGGGCAGTTGTTCCATTACGACGAGTATGCGTTGGGCCAGAATGGTATCCACGTTGGGACACTTTTGGGAGCCACATTGATCGGCATGAAGGCAGGCAGTCGTGCGCCGTTTCTTCAGGCAGATGGTTCGTTCCGGAGCGTGCGCCTTCTGAGCGTGGATCACTAATACCTCCACTGCACACCAGTCCAGCAAGCGTCGGCCTGCCCATGGGTCCTGCTTGCCATCCTCTACTCACCTTCCGCAAGCCTGCGCGCCATTTGAACAATGGCGCGCAGGCGATTTGCCTTCTCACAACAAAGAAAGAAAAGTCATGCCCACATCTTCTCCCACTGCAGTCACTCGATTGCCAAAGATCCATCTCGACAAGACACTCGTGGGCCGCCTCGAGGCTCTCGCCTCTGCCACGATGCGCCGTTCGCCGGAAGTTGGCGAACGGCTGTTGACCGAAATTGCCCGCGCCAAACTGGTCGCGCCAGAGAAACTGCGCGATGATATCGTCACGATCGGAAGTGAGGTCACATATCGCAACCTGAGCACGGACCGCGTTCGCACCGTTATTGTATCCTATCCCGAAGACGCCGATATCGACCAGCAGCGCATCTCTGTCTTGACACCGATTGGTGTGGCGCTTCTGGGGTTGAGCGCGGGCGCGACAATCTCGTGGGTCACGCGTGACGACGAGACCCGCGTCTTGGAGGTTCTGGACGTAAAGCCCCCGGCAGCACTGTGATCCAGATGTGCTGACTTGATACCGCCCCGACAATTTTCACCTATCAACTGACTGCACAAAAACGTCGGTCATTTCCCAAGGGTCTACTCATGTCAGACAACCATGCCTCTCTGCGAGCGCTTCCCGGATCGCAGTTCACTCAAGGATTGATCTGGATGGCGCTGAGCATGGTCTCTTTCATCGCCATGTCAGTCGGCTCCCGGGAAATGGCCACCACCTTGTCCATACAGCAGATCCTTTTCTTTCGCGCACTGGTTGGATTGGGGGTTATCCTTGCTGTGGGGCGGTCCCTCCTGCCCGAGATCCGCCGCATGGAGGCCCTGCCTCTGCATCTCGCGCGGAACACGGTGCATTTCGCTGCCCAGTATTTCTGGACCATCGGCGTGGTTGTGTTGCCTCTTGCTTCCGTATTTGCCCTCGAATTCACGATGCCCATCTGGGTAACGCTGTTCGCGTGGTTGCTTTTGCGTGAGCAAGTGAGCCGATCCCGCCTTCTGGCAACGGTGGGGGGGTTTATAGGGGTGCTGGTGATCGTTCGTCCCGGCATCGGCATGATCGATCCGGCAGCCGGTCTCGTTCTGATCGCCGCGGCCGGATATGGGCTATCCCTCATCATGGTCAAACGTTTGACAGGTCGGTGTTCACCAGGGGCCATTGTGATCTGGATGATCCTGATCCAGCTGCCGTTGGGGCTCATCGCAGCGCTGACCGATTGGCGTCCCGTCAGTCTGACCGATGTTCCATGGATGTTGGTGGCAGGTGTCGGGGCTCTCGCCGCACATTTCTGTCAGGCCCAAGCGCTGAAGCGACTTGAGGCTTCGGTTGTCATTCCGATCGATTTCTTACGCGTGCCCATGGCATCCGTCGTGGGCTTTTACGTTTATGGCGAAGCCATTGACCTGTGGGTGTTCCTTGGTGGTGCAATCATCCTGCTATCAAATCTACAGGCAGTGCTCGCAGAGCGACGTGACGCCACGACAGGGGCACTGGCCGCCGAGCATGCGTTGCCGATCAAGAAGCGGCAGTCTTGACGGCGAGAGATGAGCCTTAGCCTCGGTAGAAAACTCGATGGCCAGTAGAGCAGTGGTTCATTGCGCCAGAATCGACCATATCGTCTTCAAATTGCCGATGAAATGATCTAGTCGATCACAAAATAAGCAAAACTTGCTCCTGAAGGGTCATCATGAACAGCATCGACGAAAAGCTGCAGCCAGTTCTTGCGGAAGTCATCCGCCGGAATGCAGGGGAGCCCGAGTTTCATCAGGCCGTCCATGAGGTGCTGGAAAGTCTGGGGCGGGTGGTGGCCAAGCATCCCCATTACCTTGAACAGGCGCTGATCGAGCGGATCTGCGAGCCAGAGCGTCAGATCATTTTTCGCATTCCGTGGACCGATGATCAGGGACAGGTTCAGATCAATCGCGGTTTCCGGGTGCAGTTCAACTCGGCACTGGGTCCCTACAAGGGCGGTATGCGGTTCCACCCGTCGGTGAATGTCGGGATCATCAAGTTTCTCGGCTTTGAGCAGACCTTCAAGAACGCACTGACGGGCATGCCCATTGGCGGCGGCAAGGGCGGATCAGACTTTGACCCCAAGGGCCGGTCAGATGCCGAAATCATGCGCTTTTGCCAGTCCCTGATGACAGAGCTGCACCGCCACCTTGGCGAACAGACCGACGTGCCGGCGGGCGATATTGGCGTGGGCGGCCGCGAGATAGGATACATGTTCGGCCAATACAAGCGGCTGAACAACCGGTTTGAGGCAGGCGTATTCACCGGCAAAGCGTTGGCCTATGGCGGATCGCGCGCCCGCACTGAAGCCACGGGTTACGGTAACACCTACTTTGTTGACTCAATGCTCAAGACCAGAGGCACCAATTTCGACGGCAAGACCGTGGTGGTCTCGGGGTCTGGCAATGTGGCGATCTATTCGATTGAAAAGGTGCAGTCCTTTGGCGGTAAGGTTATCGCCTGTTCGGATTCGAGCGGTTACATCGTGGACGAGAACGGGATCGATCTGGCCTTGCTCAAGGAGATCAAGACCGTGCGCCGCGAGCGGATTTCCGAATACGCCCGCCGCAGGGGCAATGGCGTGCATTTCATCGCCTCGGACAAAGGGTCGATCTGGGATGTGCCCTGCGACGTTGCGATGCCTTCAGCGACACAGAACGAACTCTCTGGCAAAGACGCCCGCGTGCTCGTGAAGAACGGTGTGATTGCGGTTGGTGAAGGTGCAAACATGCCCTCCACGCCAGAAGCGGTGAAAGTGTTCCGCGATGCCAGCGTGCTGTTTGCGCCCGGAAAGGCGGCCAATGCCGGGGGTGTCGCGACCTCGGCGCTGGAGATGCAACAGAACGCCAGCCGCGACAGTTGGACATTCGAGCAGACCGAAGCCCGGCTGGCCGCGATCATGCGGAGTATTCACGACACCTGCCATGAGACTGCTGACGAATATGGCGCGCCGGGCGACTACGTGCTGGGTGCCAATATCGCAGGGTTCGTACGCGTGGCCGAAGCAATGCGGATGCTGGGTGTGATCTGATTGATGCTGCAGACTGACAAGCGCCCGACTGGGCCATCTCTAGTCCGGCGCAGTCTGGTCAGCTTGCGCTCGTTTGGCCCAGTCATCGGGCCCACAAGCACGGGTATCATGGTGGCCGGAGCGGCCGGATCCGGTCTTGTCTTGTTGATCTGGGCAGTCGCTTTGGTTTTGCTCAGTGTCGATTTGTCGACGGGCGCGGCTCTGATTGCGCCGATGGGAGCGACGGCCGTGATCTTGTTTGCACTGCCAAACAGTCCCCTCGCGCAGCCGTGGTCGGCGGTGGTGGGCAACTCCGTGTCGGCCCTAATGGCACTCTGGGTTCATCAGGTGGTGGATGATCCGGCACTCGCCGTCGGAGCCTCCGCATTTCTAGCGCTTTTGGCAATGCTGGTGACGCGGTCCCTGCATCCGCCGGGTGGTGCAGTCGCACTGACTGCGTCGCTTAATCCCCACATGCTCGATGAGTCAGGTTTCGATTTTGTGCTGTTCCCGGTTCTGTGTGGCACCATTGGTCTGGTCTGCGCCGCAATGCTCTGGCACCGTCTGATCGGCCGCACTTACCCCTTCAGGCAACCGCATGTGGCCGAAGCCAAATCCGGCACTGACCAGCATGCCCATTTGCTGCCCGGCCTTGACGCAGAAGACCTCGCGGACATTCTTGCAACGTATCGGCAATCGGCAAACCTGGGTGTTGAGGATCTTGCACGGCTCATTGCGGCAGCCGAGCAGGTCGCGGCGGACCACTCACGCCAGCAAGAAACGCGAAGGTAGTGGGCAAAGTTCGGAACTCCTGCGTTGACAAACTCTTGTCATCTATGGGTTTCGGCTCAGTCCGCCAAATGGCGCAACTTGCGAAAGCTGGCAGGAATTTTCCGAATGCCGCCATGCTTTTAGATATCACCAAGTGCGTCCCTGCCCCGCCGGGCTGATCAGCCCGCACGCAGATCGACAGGGAACCGCCTGATCCTGTCGCGGGCGTAATCATCCCGACAAACCCCTCGGCATGACCTGTTCGCACAAATATTCCGGCGCACGGGTCTATGACATTCTGCAGGAGCTCCGGGGGCGGCGCAATCGGGCGATCTCCACCATCGGCCGCATCAACAAAAAGACCTCCGGCCTATTGCTGCTGACCGATGACGGCGAATTTCTGCATAGGGTCATTAGATAAAGGCGGTATCTCAAAAAAAACAACTGCGCCCAACTGGCCCGCCCGATGGATGGCTGTGGATGCGATCTATTTGCATCGGGTCTTCTGACGCTGGAAGCCGAGGCAAAGCCGCTGCTCCTTGCAGAACTTGAGGTGGTTTTCGCCACCGAGGGGCTGCTCACCGTTAGAGAAGGGCACTACCATCAGGCGCGACGCGTGTTTGCAAGCACCGGCAACTATGCCGAAAAGTTGCATTGCGAACGTCTGGATGGCCTGTGAATCCCCAAGGGCACGACCCCCGGTGAGTGGAGGCTTTTGACTGACGAAGAAGTATCCCTGATCTTTGGGCAAGACGGGGCGCGTTTTCCCGAGCCTAGCGTGGTGCCTGCAATGCACCTTTGCAAAGGTGGCATGAGCACATGCTGCTAGTTGCATGGCACGGAGTTTGCACGCCTTTGGCCAATTCCCGCCGCAGGCCTGCACCCACTCTCGGTCGTGTGGTGCCGCGCGATCTACAATCGTCCCCACCGTTTGGTTAAGGTGCATGAACAACCGAGCAGACTGTGCCGGTGATCGGTCTGTCGGAAAAGACGAGCTACGGCTCAGTAGTTCCCCGCTCGGTGCCTTGAGCAAAAAAACCCTTTGCAATACGCCGGCTCTGCAAACATGGCGGCGATCATTGAAAACGCTGCCGCGACAACCGGCACATCAGGCTCGTCGCTCGACCTTGCAAGAATGACAGGTTCGCGCGCGGCAGGATCGCTGATCGCAACCGTGGCAACCTTCGCCTCATCGTAGGCCAGGCTACCGGGAGGGCGGGTATAGCAGATCCCCACACCTTCGCCGTTAGCGGCAAGGCTGCGCATAATTTCAAGTGACCGCATCCTGATTAAGTCGGTGGTGGACAAGGCCCGCAAGCAGTTCGGCCTGTTCCTTGGCATCCTCTTGACCGTGTCCGCCGTAGTGATCGCGCTGATCATCTACACAATGACGATGGAAAAGCTGAAACAGATCGCCACACTGAAACTTATCGGCGCGCCAGACCGCGTGATCATCGGGCTGATCGTGCAGCAGTCGCTGGCACTTGGGGCGGTGGGGCTGATGCTGGGGTTGGGTCTGATCCTGACCGTCAGGACTATTTCCCGCGCCGGGTGCTCCTGGAGCCGGTCAACGCGCTGGCCCTGACGGGGATCATTCTGGTAGTCTGCGTGCTGGCCTCGAGTCTTGGCGTGCGCGCAGCGCTGAAGGTGGACCCTGCCACCGCTTTGGGGGGCTGATATGTCCGATGACAGCCGCCGAGTGATTGTGGACATCAAGGGAGTCGCCAAGCATTATGGCGACGGCGACGCGCGGGTTGATGCGCTGCGCAACCTCGATCTGTCAGTGCATGCGGGAGAGGTCGTAGCGCTGCTCGGCCCATCTGGGTCCGGCAAGACCACACTTCTGAACATCATCGGCTGCATCATCGGCTGCATCATCGACCCGTCTGAGGGGCAGGTCAGTCTGGATGGCGAAATGGTCTTTGATGGCAAATGGTTGCGCGGTGACCTGCGCCGCCTGCGGCTGGACAAGATCGGGTTCATTTTTCAGGCCCATAACCTGCTGCCCTTTCTGAACGCCACCGACAATGTGGCGCTGGTGCTGCAACTGGCGGGCAAGACCGCCGCTCAGGCGCAGGCCCGCGCGCAGGAACTGCTGGATTACCTTGAGGTTCGCCACCGCGCCCGCGCCATGCCCGCGCTGTTGTCGGGCGGCGAGGCGCAGCGGGTTGCAATCGCCCGCGCGCTGGCCAACAGCCCGCGCATCATCCTGGCCGATGAACCCACGGCGGCGCTGGAAAGCATGCGCGCAGGCATCGTGAAGGATCTGTTGCGCAAACTGGCCAGCGAACAGGACGCCTGCATCATCGCGGTAACGCATGACGAAAATATACTCGACCGGTTTGACCGCCTGTTCCACCTGCGGGACGGGCGGCTGGAAAATGACAAGGGAGACAAGCCATGACAACGACACCCCCACGAGGAACAGGTCTTTGGGTCGCAGCGGGCATCGCTGTGGTGTTTGGGGCCTTGACCATCGCGTCCGGCGGACAGGCACTTTTCGGCGGTGCTGCTGCGCAAGGGTCCGTGGGCAACGCAGTGCCCTTCGTGCTGTGGTTCAACTTTCTATCGGGCTTTGCCTACGTGCTTGCCGGGATCGGGATTTTCTTGCGCAAGCATTGGGCGACTGCCTTGGCCGCCGCTTTGTCATTGGCCATTTTGGCGGTGTACGCGTTCTTCGGCCTGCACGTCTTGCGCGGCGGCGCCTACGAGGCACGGACGGTTGGTGCGATGGTCTTGCGCGCAGCTGTCTGGATCGGCATTGCGATCTACTTTTGGAGCAAGACATCGCCTGGATCGCCGCACGTCTGGTGCCAACAAGGCCGAGTGGCTTCGTTCGGTGGCCGGACCGAAGCCGTCGCATTCAATCGGTTGGTAGGGTGCGAATGGCGTTGGCCCGAGCGACGGGAAACATTGCCCGCGTCAGCAACTCGCCCTCTGCGTTTACGGTCAGCCGCAGCGCCCGTCCAGCATGGCGGAAGGTCAGCCGAAAGCGGCCAAGATCAGCGTCCACTCCCGCCTCGCAAAGACTGGTGACCTCTCCCTTGCGCATTCGCGCCTGAAAGGTCGAGGGATCAAGGCCGAACGCTGTGGCGATCAACGATGCATCCACCTCAAAGCCGCCCGTCGTGATGGTGACAGCGGTCATGCTTTAGCCTGCATCTGGTTGCGCATGGCTATTCCTCAACAGTTCGAGGGGCGGCAAGGGTTGGTCGGGTGTCGTCAGGATACGCGCCCCCGCGCCGTCAAGATCCTCATACTGATTGTGGCGCATGGACCAGAAGAAAGCACCAAGACCAGTAAGGCCAAGGGCAATCGACACAGGGATCAGGAACAGATAGCTCATGATTCCGCACCCCGCACTGCTGGCCGCATTGAGACCCAGGCGTGCCAGGTGCCGTGCCCTAGCAGCGGAAAGATCACGATCAGGCCCAGCAGGCCCGTCACCGCCGACAGCGCAAATCCGGCCACCACAATCGCTCCCCACGGCAGCACGGCGCGCAGGTTCTGCGTGGTCAGCGCAAAGCTGGTGCAAAGCGCGGTCAGCGCGTCAACGCGGCGCTCCAGCAGCATCGGGATGGAAAACACGCTGATCGCCATGGCAAAGGCCGCGAACAGGCCGCCAACCGCAGTCCCCACCCCGATCAGCGCCCAACCGCGCGGCGTGGTCAGCAACTGGCCAAGGATCTGGTCGTACCCCGGAAATGGCAGCAGTCCGTAAAACAGCGCATACAAAAGATCCGCCGCGCGCAGCCACAGCATCACCAGCAGACACAGCAGCAGCCCCGCGAACACCAGCTGCCCTCCTGACCGCGGATGCGTCATGATCATGTTTGCCAGCGTCACAGGCTGCCCAGCCTGCAAGCAGCGGCTTTTCTCGTAAAGCCCGATCGCCAGCAGCGGCCCCACCACCAGAAAGCCCGACAGCGCGGGCAGGATCAATGAGGGCAACCCTATCGCGATCAGCCCCCACATCACCGCCATCGACAGCGCAAAGACCGCAAGGCCGTAAGCCAGACTTTGCACCGGGTTGGTGCGGAAATCAGACCATCCGGCGGCAAGCCAGCTGAGCGCAACCAAAGGCGGCAGGTTTCGCGCAAAACCGGGGGTGGCGCGCAGTCGGGGGGCGATGACGGGAAGGGGTTCCAACATGGCGTGCGTCCTCAGCAGGCGGGTTTGGCGGCGGGCCGGGCGGCATCCACCAGCACGCAGCCGGGGGCCGTGTCGAACGCCAGCCGCACGAATTGACAGTTTGCCGCGAGGACCAGCACCAACCCGGCGGCGGCGGCAAGGATTGCCCAGTGGCGCGGCGCGATCATGGGGCGGCTCCCGCTAGACCCTCGACATACAGGGCCATCGCGCGGATTTCAGCCTCGCTCAGCCGCGACTGCCAACTTGGCATCTGGCCCTGACGCCCGGCGATCAGGGTCTGCCGGATGCTGGCCGCATCCCCGCCGTAAACCCTATCCGCATCCGTCAGGTTCGGCGCACCGCTGGCCTCGACGCCCCGCGCATCCTCGCCGTGGCAGGCAGCGCAGTTGGTCTGGAACAGCACCGCCCCTTCGGCGGGGTCTGCGGAGATCACGCCGTTGCCCAGCGTCTGGACGTAATCGGTCAGCACCAAAATCTCTGCGCGGGTCAGCAACTCGTCGCGGCCAAAGGCGGGCATCTGGGCAAAATGCGTGTCGGGATGGGCCGCGTTGATGCCAACCCGCAGGGTTGTGGAAATCTCGTCCGCCGTGCCGCCCCAAAGCCAGATGTCATCGTTCAGGCGCGGGAAACCCGGTCCGCCGATGCCGCCCGCGCCGTGGCAGGCCTGACAGTTCTGCCCATACAGCGGTCTCGCCGTGGCAAGCGCGCGCGCCATCAGGTCGGGATCGGCGCGAATGGCGTCAAACTCCAGCGTTGCCAGCGCATCCGTCCACCCGGCGCGGGCGGCGTTGGCGGCGGCAAGATCGGCGGCGACGGCCGTTTTCTGATCAATCCCCAGCAGGCCCTTGGTAAAACTCTGCCCCAGCGGCCATGTCGGCAACAAAAACCATGCCACCAGCGCGTAAAGATGGGTCACGACCATGAACGCGAGCACGATGCGCGGCACGGGAGAGTTCAGCTCCTTGATGCCGTTCCAGTCATGCCCGGTGGTCAGATAGCCCGAAACGGGATCGCGTTCTTCTACGGACATGGGCGGTCCTCGGCGGTCAAGATAGACTTGGCGGCGTGTTCGGCGCGGGCCTTGTGGGACGGGCGATAGGTGTGCACCACCACGACCCCGAAAAACCCCATTAGGTAGAACAGGCCGAAGGTCTTGGCGATGATGACAAAGGTTTCGTGGGTCATTGCTGCACCTGCGCGGCGTCAAGGGCGTAGGGGGCTTGGGTCAATTGGCCCAGAACTTGCAGGTAGGCCACCACCGCATCCATTTCGGTCAGCCGTGCCGTGCCCGAAAAGCGGCGCAGCGTTGTCGCCTCGCCGTAGCGCCCGGCGATCCCAGCGGTGTCGCCGTCAGGATTGGCCTGGGCTGCCGCATCGCGAGGGGCATTGGCGATCATGTCATCGGTGTAGGGCACGCCCAGAGTGCGCAGCGCCGCCAGATGGTCGCCCAGATCGGCCACAACCAGTGGCGTGCTGTTAAGCCACGGATAGGCCGGCATGATCGAGGTCGGCACCACAGCGCGCGGATTGATCAGATGCGCCACATGCCAGTCGTCGGAATACTTGCCCCCCAGCCGCGCGATGTCGGGCCCGGTGCGCTTGGACCCCCACAGCATCGGGTGGTCATACTGGCTTTCCGCCGCCAGCGAATAGGGACCGTAACGCTCGACCTCATCCCGCAGGGTGCGGATCATCTGGCTGTGGCAGGCATAGCAGCCTTCGCGGATGTAGATGTTGCGGCCCGCCAGTTCCAAGGGCGTGTAAACCCGCATGTCGGGCAGGGTTTCCACCGTCTCGTCTATGGTGAACAGCGGCGCGATCTCCACGATGCCGCCAACGCTGGCCGCCAGAATGATCCCGATCACCAGCGCAATTGAGTTCTTTTCCAGATTGTAGTGGGCTTTGAACAGGGCCATGGGCTACTCCGCCGGTTGGGGGGACAGGGGGCGGTCGGCGGCCGCATTGCGCGCGCCCCGCACAGTCAGCCAGATGTTGACAGCGCCGACACAGATACCTGCCAGGAACAGCGAACCACCCACCACGCGGGCGATGTAGTAGGGGCGCATCGCTTCCATGCTGTCGATGAAGGAATAGTTCAGCGTGCCCGCGTCGTTATAGGTTCGCCACATCAGCCCTTGGGTGATGCCCGCGTTCCAAAGGGCAAAAACGTAGGTCAGCAGCCCAGCCAACGCCAACCAGAAGTGCCATTCCACGAGCTTGGGCGAATACATTCCGGCACGGCCCCAGATCTGCGGGATCAACGAATAGAACGCGCCGAACGTGACCATGGCGAGCCATCCCAAGGCACCCGAATGCACATGCCCCACCGTCCAGTCCGTGTAATGCGAAAGCGCGTTGACCGGGCGGATGGCGAGGAACGACCCCTCGAATGTCGACAGACCGTAAAACACCGCTGCGACGAACATGAACCGCAGCGTTGCGTCATCGCGCACCCGGTGCCACGCCCCGTTCAGCGTCAGCAGCGCATTGCCTGCCGAGGCCCAGCTCGGCACAAGCAGCATCACCGAAAACGTCATCCCCAGCGTCTGCACCCAATGTGGCAGAGCGGTATAATGCAGATGGTGCGATCCAACCCAGAGGTAGAAGAACGTGATCCCCCAGAACGAAAGGATCGACAGCCGGTAAGAAAAGATCGGCCGCTGCGCCCGCACGGGCAAGTAGTAATACAGCATCCCCAGAAAACCCGAGGTCATGAAGAACGCCACCGCGTTGTGGCCATACCACCACTGCACCATCGCATCTTGAACGCCCGAAAACGCCGGATAGCTCTTCGCGCCGGTGAAGCTGACCGGCAGGGCCGCAGAGTTCACGATGTGCAACATCGCCACCACGACGATGAAGGCGAGGTAATACCAGTTGGCGACATAGATATGCGGCTCGGCCCTGCGTTTGAGCGTGCGCAGATACAGCACCAGATAGACCACCCAAACGATGACCAGCCAGATGTCGGCATACCATTCGGGTTCAGCATATTCCTTGGACTGGGTGATGCCCATGAAATAGCCACTGACCGCCCAGACGCAGAACAGATTATAGCCGATCAACACAAACCATGGGCTAAGTTGGTCGGCCAGACGCGCGCGGCAGGTGCGCTGCATGACGTGGAACGAGGTGGCGATGAGCGCATTGCCACCAAAGGCAAAAACCACCCCCGTGGTATGCACCGGACGCAGACGCCCATAGCTGGACCATGCCTGCCCGAAGGTCGCATCGGGCCAGACCATCAGCGCCGCCACCCACAACCCAATAGCCATGGCGAACACACCCCAGACCATGGCAAGCAGAATGCCCACCTTGATCGGATCGTCGTAATACTGCTGCATCCGCGCGGGGCTTGGCAGCGGTTCCTCCAGCACTCCGCCCACCGCGAACACCAGCATAAGGCCCAAAGCCAGCGCCATGAACCCATGCACAGCAATCGGGTCGTGGTTGCCAAGCGCCGCCATCGTCAGCCCCAGCAGGGCCAGCACGACTGAAAGGGCCATTGCCATGTTGCGTTCAGTTCGGGTGAGTTGGGCAATCATTTATCTGTCCTTCGCCGTTGCGGCAGGGATCGGGCAGGCACAACATCCAAAATTTGGTTCCGCAGCCAAAGATCAGCCATTTTCTGTGTCAAAGCTGCGTGCCTGACGGAGGGCCGAAATTGGGCCTGGGCCCAAGCGCGATGTCGGCAAGGGTCGAGCGGTCAAGCGCCGACAAAAACGCCGCCTCGGCGCTGCGTAACCGAGCTTTCAGGCGGCAGCAGCCTGTGATCGTGCAGTCGCCCCCGTTTGCCGCAAAGCATTCGACAAGGGCCTGCCCTTCCTCCAATAGCCGCACAATCGCCCCGACGCTGACCTCATGCGGGGCACGTGCCAACACGGCCCCCCCGCCCCCGCCGCGCCGCGTGGCGACAATGCCTCCCTGCGCGAGTCGCTGCATGATCTTGGTGAGGTGATTGCGCGAAAGGCCGAATTCGCCTGCCAGCTCTGCCGTGGAAAAAGCGCGATCCGGCGCGCTTGCCATCCGCATCAGCATTCTCAGGCCGTAATCGGTGAAGGAAGTCAGACGCACGCGCAGGCCTTTCCAAGGAATAAGTATTTACAATACCTATTATCAGGACTAGGCACTTGCGCAACCCTAAAAATCTGGATGCCCCCATGACCGAAAATGCCCAAACGCCCCCGATCCGGTCTGCCCGGCCAGAGATCACAGCGACACTGATGGTTGAAACCGGGCTGGATGAGGCGATCCTGACCACGCTGGTTCACCGGTTCTACGACAAGGTCCGTGCCGACCAAGTTCTTGGCCCAGTTTTTGCTTCGCGCATAACTGACTGGGACCCCCATCTGGAACGGATGGTCGAATTCTGGGGCTCGGTTGCACTGATGACCGGTTGCTATCACGGCTCGCCGGTCGCCAAACACGCCGACCTGCCGGTGACATGGGCGCATTTCGAACACTGGCTGGTGCTGTTTCGTGAAACCGCAGGTCAGGTCTGCCCACCCGTCGGGGCGGCCCACGTGATCGCCCGTGCCGAGCGCATCGCCCGGTCATTGAACCTGGCGGTTGAGGATGCGGCCCGCCCTCACGCCCAGCCCCCTAACTTGTCAAGTTCAACCGGCCCCCAACCCGTAGGAGGAGCGGATGGCAGAGCCTGAGGAAAACGGCAGGGATGCGGACAATGTGGCGCAGTGGCGCGACGCTCAACGCTTTCGGCTGTTGCAGATGCGGGCTGACTTGCCTGTCGCTGACCGCGTCGCCGCGTCAGAGGCGGTCGCAGTTCATCTCGACCGCCTGCTCGCACAACGGTGTGGTGATCTGTCCGGGCTGACGATTTCCGCATGGTGGCCGATCAAGGCCGAACTGAACCTGCGGCACTGGATGGAACGACAGATCACAAAAGGCGCACAGGTCGCACTGCCGGTCGTGGTAACACGGGCGGCCCCACTCATTTTCCGTCCTTGGACGCCGGACTGCCGGATGGTGCAAGGCTTTTGGAAGATACCGGTGCCCGCCGACGGGCCAGACGTGGATCCGGACATCGTCCTTGCACCCTTGGTGGGCTGGGATGATGCCGGTTACCGCCTTGGCTACGGCGGTGGTTACTTTGACCGCACGCTGGCGACATTTGCCTTGCGCCCCATTGTCATCGGCGTCGGGCTGGCCGCAGCGCACCTCCCCACGATCTTCCCGCAGCCACACGACATAGCAATGGACGAAATCGTGACCGAGGGCGGCGCATAGGGTCGCGCCCTCTGACAAGCGGATCGCTCGTTTGCCACTCCGGCGACGCCAAAGGCGACCCTTGTCGATCAGGTAAAGCATCTGTCCACATCCGCCCAAAACGTTGTTGCGGCACAACGAAGACGAAGGAGCATCAGGCTAGATCTCGGGAAACGACCAACTCCCGAAAGGAAAATCAGATGCTGACCAGACGCGCTGCACTCATGGGGGCCGCACTGGTTGCCGCCTCGCCCTATGTTCTCAAGACCTCCGTCGCGGCGGAAGAGGTGATGGACACTTCGGGCGCTGCCCCGGTCGATCTGTCGGCGATGAAGCGCCGCAAGGTCAAGCTGGTCGCGCCGCCTTTCGTGCATGCGCATGAACAGGTGGCGACGGTCGGCCCGCAGATTGTCGAATTCGAGATGAAGATCATCGAGAAAGAGATGCAAGTGGACGAGGACGCCTGGATCCAAGCGATGACCTTCAACGGTTCGGTCCCCGGTCCGCTGATGGTGGTTCATGAGGGCGATTATGTCGAGCTGACGCTGTTCAACCCGCCGGAAAGCATGATGCAGCACAACATCGATTTCCACGCCGCCACCGGCGCGTTGGGCGGCGGGTCGCTGACACTGGTGAACCCCGGCGAAAAGGCGGTGCTGCGATTCAAGGCGACACGCCCGGGGGTGTTTGTCTATCACTGCGCGCCGGGCGGCCCGATGATCCCCTGGCACGTCGTGTCGGGCATGTCGGGTGCGATCATGGTGCTGCCGCGCGACGGGCTTAAGGACCATCTGGGCGCGCCGGTCTCCTATGACCGCGCTTACTATATCGGCGAGAACGATTTCTACATTCCACGCGGCGAGGATGGTGCCTACATGCGTTTTGCCGATGCGGGGGAAAGCTACTCCGACACGCTGGAGGTGATGAACGGCCTGATCCCATCGCATGTGGTGTTCAACGGCCGGGTCGGCGCGTTGACCGGCGACAAGGCGCTGACGGCGGAACAGGGCGAAACTGTTCTGTTCATCCACAGCCAGGCCAACCGCGACACCCGCCCGCACCTGATTGGCGGCCATGGCGATCTGGTTTGGGAGACGGGCAAGTTCAACAACCTGCCCGAGCGTGATCTGGAGACGTGGTTCATCCGCGGCGGATCGGCGGGGGCTGCGCTGTACACGTTCCTGCAGCCCGGCGTCTATGCCTACGTCAACCACAACTTGATCGAGGCGGTCAATCTGGGGGCCACGGCGCATGTGATCGTCGGCGGCGACTGGAACAACGACCTGATGGAACAGGTGGTGGCCCCGGTCGAATACGATGTGGCCCATGAGGGGCGCAGCGCGCTGCCGTAAGGCGGGTCAGCAAGACAGATGGGCAGCCCCTTCCAAGGGGCTCCCTTTTCAATCCGGAGGGCCGTCATGAAACGTCGCATCGCAGGTGCATCACTGGTCGTGGCCACCCTTGGGGCTGTCGCAGTGCTGTGGCCCGCCCCAAGCCCCCTTGCCGCCCCCGAAACCGTGCATCTGGCAGCCGCCCTTCAGGACTACCGACCGGCGGGCGAGTTTCGGCAAGGAACCCGCGTCATCGACGCCCCGCCGCTGCAACAAACGGCCAGCGCCTTCGACATCATGAAATACCACGTCACCGAAGCCGACTATGCGCTTTGCGTGGCCGAGGATGCCTGTCCTGCCCTGCCCTCCAAGGGGCGTAAGGACTTTGCCCAGACGGGCGTCAACTTCACCGATGCCACCGCCTATGCGTCGTGGCTCTCGGCGCGCACCGGGCAAAGCTGGCGCCTGCCAACCGATGCCGAATGGCTGCGCGCAGCGGCAGAACGCGGCAGCGAAGACGGATTTTCCGCCGAGGCCAATGGCACCGACCCGTCGCGCCGCTGGATCGCCGCATATCTGCGCGAGGTGGAATTGCGCGGCGAGGCAGACCTTGATGCCCATCCGATCGGGAATTTCGGGGTCAACACCGCAGGCGTGGCCAACATGGCGGGCAACATCTGGGAGTGGACCGAGACCTGCTTTCAGAACGGCACGCTAAGCCCTGACGGCGCGGCAATCCTGACGCAATCCGACTATTGCGGCGTGCGGGCGGTGCAGGGCAAACACCGTGCCTTCGTCATCGACTTCATCCGTGACGCAAGGTCAGGCGGCTGTGCGGCAGGCGTGCCGCCGGATTATCTGGGTTTCCGGCTGGTGCGCGACAGCATCGGCTGACCTATCGTGTTCTGGCCCATCGCGCTCTGGCCAAACTGGAAATGGCCAGGCGAAACCAAAAAAAGGGCGGCCCATATGATGGGCCGCGCTTTTTATCATGCTATTTCAACTACTCGGCGATCTGGCCGAGCAGCGGTTCAAACCGGGTCTTTGCCTTGCCCTTAAGTTCGACGGCCATGACCGCGTCCTTGTTGACGGGCGCACCGGCCTGGATCAGAGCGACCATGCCCATCGACAGGTGCGGGGTGCATTTCACGCCATACAGGCCTTCGGCGGTCAGGGTCAGGATGTAATCCTTGCCCATGTCACTTTTGAATTCTTCGACGCCTTCGGGCAGCATACCCTTGATGCCTTCGGCATTGTGACCCTTGTCAGTGGAGATGAAGGTGATGGTGTCACCGACAGCCGCCTTCACAAAGGCGGGCTCGAACACCATGGCACCTTCGGCCCCTTTGTTCAGCATTTTCACCTCAAAGTTCTCGGCAAATGCGGCAGAGGTCAGCAGCAGCGTGGCAAGACTGGCGGCGATCAGTTTCGGGAACATGGCTTGTCCTTTCTTGGAACAGTAGCGATTGGTCTTGCATCGGTTCTAGGCTAAGGTCGCGCGCGGCTCGTTGTGCTGCCACAACATCGGAGGCTTTGTGTTAAAGAAACTTGACGAAAGCCTGCTGACCGACCTGCCCCCGTTCCGCAAACTGTCCCGCCCACAGATCCGCGAGATTCTGGACGCGGCATCCCCCTTGCGGTTCGATGCCGGTGTGGCAGTCTTCAGCGAGGGCGCGCCGGTCGAGCGGTTCTTTCTGCTGATGGACGGCCATATCCGGGTGATACGCACCACACCGGGCGGCGATCAGATCATCGCGCTGCACATCGCACCCGGGCAGTTGTTCGGCATCGGCGCTGCCCTCGGTCGCACCACCTATCCCGCCACGGCAATGACGGCCGATGAGTGTCTGGCACTGGCCTGGCCCAACCGGCTGTGGGCCACATTCACCGAACGCTATGACGGCTTTGCCACCGAAAGCTACCGCGTGATCGGTGAAAGGGTCGGCGAGATGAACAACCGCATCGTCGAGCTGGCAACGCAGGCGGTGGAACAGCGGGTTGCCTGCGCGATCCTGCGTCTGATTACCCAGACCGGGCGAAAGGTCGAGGGGGGCATCGAGATCGGGCTGCCGATCACCCGTCAGAACATCTCGGACATGACCGGCACCACGCTCCACACCGTCAGCCGCCTGCTCAGCGGGTGGGAGCGTGACGGAATCGTGATGTCAGAGCGCCGCAAGATCACGGTGACCGCGCCGCATCAACTGGTGATCCTCAGCGGGGCGTCCGCCTGACACATCAGCGGCCATTCGGCTGACGCCGCGCCGGGTTGGGCAGGGTCAGCAATGGGGCAAAGCGCCAGACAAAGGCACTGAAACCCGCCGTCCACAGCGCCGCCGCGATCCACAGGCCCAAGGGCAGCGGGACGGCCACCCGCGCAACCGCCGCCAAAGCCACGCAAGCAAAGGCTAGCGTCAAGACAGGCCCCGCCTCCAAGGCGCGCCCAGTATGCCCCAACGAAGCGCGCATCATCACCGCCACCGTCATGCCGCCAAAGCCGCCGATCCCCAGCAGATGATACCCTATGGCAGGCGGGACATCCGCAAGGGCCGACAGACCCAAGGCCGCAAGCCCCGCCGGAATGAATCCAAAGGCCACATGCAGCATCAGGACCAGCGGTGACGACCACACCCGCCACCCCCGCCAACGCAGCATCCGCACGCCCTGCCCCACACCGGCCAGCCCCAAAAAGACCCCGGTCAGCAGCGACATCGGCCAGATCACCCAGACCAACAGCGCAAGCAGCGTAGCGCCGAGGCTGACCGCATCAAACCGCCCGAACGGGATCGGCAGCGGACCCGGCTCGGGCGACTGCTTGACCAGCCAGTTGCGCGTAAAGCTGGGGATGATCCGTCCACCAATCAGCCCGATCAGCATCACCACCATCGCAAATCCAAGGCGACGGCCATAGTAGGCAGACCCTGCAATCATCGTCTCAAGGTGAAACGTGATATTGGCCGCAAGATACAGCAGCACGGGTGCCACGACCTTCAGATTGCTCCAGTTGCGCCCCGCCACAATCTCGATCGTGACCATCACCCTGATCGCCGCCATGAAGGCGCAGTCAGCCACCATAACTGCAACCTGTCCAAGCCCAAGCGCACCAGCGACTGCCAACCGCCCGGCCAGCCACAGCGCGGTCAGCGCCATCAGGGGCCAGCCGCGTGTGGGCATGCGGCCGGTCCAGTTCGGAATGGCTGTGAACAGAAATCCCACAATCACCGCAGACGTATAGCCAAACAGCATCTCGTGGATGTGCCAATCCAGCGGCGAGAACGGGCCGGTCACCGCGATCTGGCCTGACCAGATCGCCATCCACAGCGGCACGATCAGCATCGCGAACACGCCCGCCCCCAGAAAGAACGGGCGAAAACCATAGCTGAACACGGCGGGGCCGCCATAAGGTGCTGGCGTGGATTTGGTCATCGTCTGGGCCTTTGTCTTTGTCTCACACGCCTGCCGGGGCTGCGTATGAAGGGCGAGTTTCACCTGGCAACCGCCGCGCGCAGTTCGGCACGGAACAGCGCTTCCTCCAGCCCGTACTCGGCACAGGCGTCGATCACCGTGTGAAACGGGGCGATCGGGCAGCCAAAGCAGACCATGCGATGCGATAGAAAAACGGTCGCTGTTGCGGGCCAGTGGGAGAACAGCAACCGCAGCGGGAGATCGGGGTCGTCCATCCTTGGGCCGAACATGGTGCCTCCGCTGCGCAGGACGTGCCGTTTGTGAACCCTGCCCGCATCATCCGTCCTGGTCGTTGTGCTGGAACAACGTCCGCGCGTTCAGCCGTGGGTAGAACCGTGCCATCCGCAACCATCGCCAGGACCGACCCAATGTCAGAGATCCTTACGAAGTCACGGGCCAGGAACATTTTTTACGGTGGATCGCTTTTTTTCGTCGTTGTGTTCGTGCTCATGACCATCCATTCGCACCGCTATGTGGTCAATGTCTCCACCGCCGGCATGCCACTGACGCCCGAGGTCATCCTGGGTAAGCATGTCTGGGAGCGGCACAGCTGCATCAACTGCCACACCCTGCATGGCGAGGGGGCGTATTTCGCACCAGAACTGGGCAATGTGATGACCCGTTGGGGCGTGCTGGAAGACCCCGAGGACGCTTACCTCACGCTGGACGGCTGGATGGCCGCCCAGCCCAGTGGCATCGAGGGGCGGCGTCAGATGCCCCATTTCGAGATCACCCCCGAAGAGATGCGCGCCCTCTCCGAATTTCTGCGGTGGGCCGATCAGACAGACACCCAAGGTTGGCCGCCAACGGATGCGGGCTAGGAGAAAGACATGAAATATCAATCGCAAAAGGTGGCCTATGCCTATTTCCTTGTCGCCATGGGCCTGTTCGGCATTCAGGTGTTGGGTGGTTTGCTGGCGGGTTGGGTCTACATCTCGCCCAACACGCTGTCCGAGGTGCTGCCCTTCAACATCATCCGCATGATCCACACCAACGCGCTGATCGTCTGGCTGCTGCTGGGCTTTTTTGGCGCTGCCTATTTCCTTGTGCCCGAGGAGTCCGAACGTGATATCTGGTCGGTCAAGCTGGCCTATTTGCAACTGATCATCTTGGTGGTCGGCACCCTTGGCGCGGTGGCAGGATATCTCGTCGGGATCCATGGCGGGCGCGAATTTCTGGAGCAACCGCTCTGGGTCAAGTTCGGCATCCTTTTGGCGGCGGTGATCTTCCTTCTTAACATCTCGATGACCGTGCTGGCGGGCCGCAAGACGGCCATCACCGGCGTGTTGCTGACTGGCCTGTGGCTCCTGTCGCTGCTGTGGATCTTTGCCTTCATCAACCCCGACAACCTGAGCCTGGACAAGATGTACTGGTGGTTCGTGGTCCACCTTTGGGTTGAAGGCACATGGGAACTGGTCATGGCGGCCATCCTTGCCTTCCTGATGTTAAAGCTGACAGGCGTTGACCGCGAGGTGGTGGAAAAGTGGCTTTACGTCATCGTCGCCACCGCGCTGTTTTCGGGTATCCTGGGCACCGGCCACCATTTCTACTGGATCGGCCTGCCGGAATACTGGCAGTGGACGGGTTCAATCTTCTCGGCGTTCGAGGTGGTGCCGTTCTTTGCGATGATGTCTTTCGCCTTCATCATGGTCTGGAAAGGTCGGCGCACGCACCCCAACAAGGCGGCGCTTCTTTGGGCCTTGGGTTCGGCCACGGTGGCCTTCTTCGGCGCGGGGGTCTGGGGCTTTCTGCACACGTTCCATGGCGTGAATTTCTACACTCACGGCACGCAGATCACCGCAGCACACGGCCACCTTGCCTTTTACGGCGCATATGTGGCGATGAACCTTGCCATCATTACCTACGCCATGCCGCTTCTGCGAGGCCGGGCACCCTACAATCAGGTGCTGAACATGATCTCATTCTGGCTGATGACCGGGGGCATGGCGTTCATGACCTTTGTGCTGACCTTTGCGGGCACCATCCAGACCCACATGCAGCGCATCGTCGGCGATTACTACATGGACGTGCAGGACCAGTTGAGCCTCTTTTACGTCATGCGCTTCGGGGCGGGCATTGCCGTGGTGCTGGGGGCGATCCTGTTCATCTACAGCCAAGTCGTGGTGCGGCGTGAGGTCATCACCCCGAACACGATGCCCGAACCGGTGGGAGAGGCAACATGAACGCGCTGACCCCGGACCGGGCAGATGCGTTGGCCCCCTACTACCGCCCCGTTGCAGAGGAAGTGACCCTGTTCGAAGCGGCCCATGCCAACGGTTTGCCCCTTCTTCTGAAGGGGCCGACCGGCTGCGGCAAGACGCGGTTCGTGGAACACATGGCCGCACGGCTGGGCCGCCCGCTCTACACCGTCGCCTGCCACGATGACCTGTCCGCCGCAGATCTGATCGGGCGCTACCTGCTGCGCGGTGGTGCCACCGAATGGGTCGATGGCCCCCTGACCCGCGCCGTGCGGGAAGGGGCGATCTGCTATCTGGATGAGGTGATCGAGGCGCGCAAGGATGTGACCGTCGTCCTGCACCCCCTGACCGACAACCGCCGAACCCTGATGATCGACCGCACCGGCGAGGAACTGGTGGCCCCAGCGGGCTTCATGCTGGTGGCCAGCTACAACCCCGGCTACCAGAACATCCTGAAACGGCTGAAGCCATCCACCCGCCAGCGGTTCCTGTCGATCACCTTCGGCTTTCCAGATCCTGCCACCGAAACCGCTGTGGTCGCCCGCGAAAGCGGGCTGGATGCGGTGCGCGTGGCCCCATTGGTGCGGCTGGCCGGTCACATCCGGGCGCTGTCGGGCATGGATTTGGAGGAAGGTGTATCTACTCGCCTGCTGATTTATGCCGCGACCCTGATCGCCGGGGGCATGCCGATAGACCGCGCCTTGCAAGCCGCCGTGATTGAGCCCCTGACGGACGAGCCTGACGTGGCACAAGCTCTGCGCGACGTCATCGCTTCGGTCTACGGTTAAGTCATGGCGCTGCACCCCAAAGACCTTATGGAGCCTGAGGAAACCGTCGGCAACCTCTGGCACGGAATGGCCCAGCGTCTGGCCCCCGTGGCAGGCTTTGCGGCCCATGCCGTAGCGCTTGAGGCCGTGCGCCCCGGTGTCACACTCCTTTTCCGCGCGCTTGGTGGCAAGCCGGGGGTCGAGGTGGCGGCCAGCCCCGCCACCGCCTCGCGCCACCGCCGGGGGGTGGGCGCGCATCTGGCCGAGGCGCGGGTGATGGAACATGTCGCCACGTTTGACGGTGATACCCTGCGTTTGCCCGCAGCAATGGATGCCTTTCCGGATACCACCCTGAACCGAGCGGCCTACCTGTGGCTGGCAGCACTGGCCGCCACTGCAAAGCCCTATACGCCCCCTACTGATCTACTGGCGGCCGATCTTTCACATCTTGCCGCGATGGAAGCCGCCAGCGCTCGCGCCCTTGCGCTGTGCCCCGGCCTGCGCGCGCCCCATGCCGCGCTTTGCGCCTATCTCGCGGGCGCGCTGCGACTTTACCCTGCATCAGCCGCTGAACGCTTGGCCGCCGAGGACTTGGGCGCCCTTCTCATGGGCAATCCACTTGCCACTTACGCCACACCTCCCGCCCCGCGCAGCTACGCCCCCCTGCCGCCCGTGCCCGTGCACCTGCGCCTGGACCGCCCCGCGCGCAGCCAAACCGCCGCCCCCGGCGAGGAAACCACCACCGCCCCGCCCGGGGTCGCCACCGCCACCCGCAAGCAGGCCAGGCGTGAAGACAACGAGCAGGCCAACCGCACAGACAGTTTCATCATGCACCGGTTTGAGTCGATCTTCTCGTGGGTCGAAAGCATGGGCCTGAACCGCGCGACCGACGATGACGATCTGGAAAACGCCCAGAAGGCGGCCGAGGATCAGGACCACATCGCCCTGACCAAACACCACAAACGCGCCGCCACCCGGCTGCGGCTGCACCTGGATCTTGCCCCGCAAGATGCCGACCACGAACGCCTGTCCGATACCTTCACCTATCCCGAATGGAACCACCGCGCCCGTGCCTATATGCCCGATCACACCCGCGTGCTGGAAGCGGAAGGGACGCAAGGCGATGGTTTCGTCCCCGATCCGCGCCTGATGGCACGTGTCCGGCAGCAGTTCGAGGCATTGCATCCCCGCCGAATCATCCTGCCCCGTCAGGTGGACGGGGCCGAGCTTGACCTTGGCGCGCTGATTGCGGCCCAAGTCGCCATCCGCGCAACGGGCCAAGGCAGCGACCGCATCTTCCGCAACCTGCGCAACGTGGAACGAGATCTGTCGGTAGCGATCCTGATGGACTGCTCCCGCTCCACCGAATCCGTCGTCGGCACCCGCAGCATCATCGACACCATGCGCGAGGCTTTGGCGGCTCTCGCAGGCGGTATCGACGCCGCGGGCGACAGGCTGGCGATCTGGGGTTTCTCGTCGCTCCGCCGCGACAGGGTGTTCCTGACCCGCTGCAAGGGCTTTGATGGCCGCGTCACGCCCGAAGTCACCGCCCGCATCGGCGGTCTGATCCTTGGCCACTATACCCGTCTTGGGGCAGCGATCCGCCACGCCACGGCCCAGCTTGCCGCCGAGCCTTCAGCACGCAAGCTCCTGCTGGTGCTGACCGATGGCAAGCCAAACGACCTTGACCATTACGAGGGCACCCATGGCATCGAGGACAGCCACATGGCCGTGCGAGAAGCCCGCCGCTTGGGCCACGCCGTGCATGGCGTGATCGTTGATGCCGACGGGCAGGATTGGTTCGCGCGCATCTTTGGCCGCGCCGGGTTCACCCTGCTGCCCGACCCCGCCCGGCTGGGCCGCGCCCTGCCTGATATCTACCGATCCCTGACCTTGGAGAGCTGACATGCGCCTGCCCCTGATCCTTTTCGCGATCTTGACCCCCGCCCTTGCCGCCACCGAAACCTTTCAGCGCCCGATTCCTCAGCCGCAAACGGCCGAGGCGGAATTGGCCTATCTCGCCGCCTCACTGATCTTCCTTGCGGCGCTGGTCGCCGTGCAGTGGCTGGTCAGCCGCAGATGACTGCGCAGGTAAGCGTGGAGCGTCTGTTCCTGTACCTCTATCCGTTTGGTGCTGGGGCTATGGCGGTCAATGTGTTTTTCGCCTCGCTGATCTGGTCGTGGATCGGCTGGCCGGTGCTGACGCCTGTGCACTCGGTGCTTGGGGGTGCTTTGCTGGGCGTGCCCGCCACCTGGGCCTTTGCTCGCCATATCAGGCACCTGATGGAAAAGGCCGACCCATGATCCTGTCGGGTTGGGCAGAATTCGCGCTTGCGCTGGTTGTGTTCATGGCGTCCCACTTCCTGCCCCGAATGGGCGGCCTGCGCGAAACCCTAATCGCCAAGATCGGTCGCGGCCCTTATTTTGCGGGATACGGGATAGTCTCTTTGGTGGTGCTGCTCTGGCTGATCGGGTCCGCCATCCGAGCACCCTTCATAGAGCTTTGGGACGCGTCTGAATGGACCCGGAAGGTGCCCACTGTCGTGACGCCCTTCGCGATGTTTCTGGCCGTGATCGGCATCGGAACCCGCTGGCCTTATATCCTTGGAAGCAAGACAGGCATGGCGTTTGACCCGGCAAACCCCGGTCTGGTCGCTCTGACCCGGCACCCGGTGCTATGGGCTTTGGCGCTTTGGTCGGCGGCACATCTGCCGCCAAATGGCGATCTTGCGCATCTACTTCTGTTTGGCGGATTTGCAGGCATGAGCCTTGCCGCAATGCCGATGTTTGACGGCAGGGCAAAGAACGCGATTGCCAGCGACGACGCGGTCCGGGCGTTTCAAGCGGCACCTGTTCTGTCACTGGCACCACTATTCGAACCGACATGGCTAATCGAAAATCGGCGTGATTTGGCATGGCGTCTGGCCATTGCTGTGGCGATCTGGGCCGCGGCGTTTGGTCTGCATAGCGCTGTGATTGGCGTTTCGCCAAGCCCATGAAGGTCAGACGTGGCCCGCTTCACGGCTTGCCAACGCATGTGCTCGCCCATTCTCGCGCAATCCGGTATCCAGACCGTTAGGTTCAGCATCACCCCACGACAGCAGCCGTGACTGTAGATAGGCCAGCCGACGGCGACTTGTTCGCTCGTAAGCCTTCCATGAAAGGCGTGCAAAAAAATTCACGCAAAGTAGGGCGCGAAGGCCACCCCCACTCGCCAGCAACGCGCCGATCGTCCCGGCCATCAAAGGCGAGGGTCAGATGGTGAGGGCCACCAGGTTGTTCATAGTGAACACAGTCGTAATCCAGAGGACGAGCACAGCATTGCTTGCGCCCGAGGCAGGCATGAACAGGCTGAACACCAAGACGACGATCAGATAGACCTTGGGATTGAAGACTAACAGGATCGCCCCGTTCAGCGCGGTTTCCTCGCGCGCCTCGTTTATGCCCTACTTGGCCCCCGCACGAAAAAACAGCCACGCAAGTCAAAGGATATAGACCGATCCCCCAATGCGCAGGATATTGAACACCGTTGAATTCAGCCCGGCCAACTCCACAAAGCCAAACCCGACGACTGTTGTCACTGCGAATGTGGCCGGATGATAGCCATTGGTCGCAGGCAGCGATGGCCGCAGCCCAAAGCGCCCACCGATTGCCGCAAAGAACATGTTTTCTAGCCCTGGGCTGAAGGCCAGCGGGAAAAGGAACAGCAGCAGGGCTAGGGTCAGTTCAAACAGGGAACGCGATTCCGGGGATTTGGAGCCCCTTGTCGCGCAGCAGTCGCAGACAGACGATCCGGTTGTTGCGCAAGTCCAATGCGGCATCGGAAGAGGTCACTCGACCCTATTCTAATTTTTTAACGAAAGGTAACCAAGCCAATCCACTGGAAATGTTGGTCACCACCGATGCAACCAAACTCTTGCGGCCGCGGTGTAGCCGGGTCAACATTGGTCAGTCTGGATTGATCAATCCTGTCAGCATCGGGTTCGGAAAGCGGCGGTCCAAGGTGATAGCGTAGAATGTCTCGCTGATGCCAGGCAGGCGGTCGGCCTCGATCAAGGTGCCTTGTTCCAACTCGTCTTTCACAGCGATCAGAGGCAAAACGGCAAGGCCCACATCTTCACGGGCCAGCAGACGCATCATCGCCATGTCATCCACCTCGGCCACGACATGAGGACGGATACCCAATCGTGCAACCAAAGCGTCAAATGCAATGCGGATCGAACTATTGGTGCTAGGGAGAATGATGGGCTGAGTGGCCAGACGCATAGCAAGGTCCCCAGTGTTTTTCAAACGCCGCGCGGTGCCGACAAGGCTTGCAGGCTGCTCGGCCAGTCGGTGCGAGACAAAGGTTGTTGTCGCCTCACGCTGCGAGGGTTGATTGGTCAGCACCACGTCAAGGTTAAGGGTCTCCAACTGATGCAAAAGCTCGGTCAGACTGCCTGAGCGCAGGATCACTTCACTGTCGGGCTGCCCAAGGACAGGGCGTAGGAATCCCATCTGAAAGTTGCGCGACAAGGTAGCAAGCGCACCCACCCGCAAGACTTGCACCGCGCGCCCGGTGCCGCGCAGCGTGCCCACCAACTCATCGCCCACCGCAAAGATCGCATCGGCATGATCCAAGGTGATACGCCCCGCCTCGGTCAGGTGCAACTGCCGCCCACGCCGTTCAAACAGCGGGTGGCCAAGTCGGTCTTCCAACTTGCGGATCTGCACCGAGACTGCCGACTGCGACAGGCTCAGCTTTTCCGCTGTGCGGGTCAGGTTGCCGTCATGGGCCACGGCACGGAACAGATGCAGGTGATGATAGTTGAGATCGTTCATCCGTTCGCTTTAACAGAACGATATTCAGCAAACAATGTATTTCACACGATGCTGCGCCGCGGCTATGACCGGGACGCAAGCTTTCCTTGAAAGGACCACGGCCATGAGCGCAGCCCTGATTGCCTATCTCGCCCCCCTGCTTTTGATCCTTTCAGCGTTGCTCGGCTTTTTGCGCCCAGGACGCCGCCCAAAGACGGTCGCCGGGGTAGCTGAGGCTGTGGGGATCGCGGCGATGGTCGTTTCTATCGGCTCGGTGGCACTCCTGATCCTGCAGGGGCCGCAGACGGTGGTTCTGGTGCCGGGGCTGTCGGTGCGGCTAGACGTGGTCAGCGTGGTAATGCTGTGTCTGGTCAGCTTCATCGGGTGGGTTGTGCTGCGCTATGCGGGCACATATGCGGACGGCGAGGCCCGGCAGGGCGTCTTCATGGGCTGGATGTGCGCCACCTTGGCGACAGTCCTATTACTGGTGACGGCGGGTCACCTGATGCAACTGGTGCTGGCCTGGATCGCAACCAGCCTCAGCTTGCACCAGTTGCTACTCTTTTACCCCGACCGGGTGCAGGCGCGCCGCGCGGCGCATAAAAAGCTGGTGACCTCCGGTGTGTCAAATCTGGTGATTATTGGCGCAGCGCTGGTGCTGTGGCGCGGTTTTGGCAGCGGTGATATCGCGACGATCCTGGAGGGTGCAAAGGCAGGTGACGCACCGACCACAGCAGTCTGGGCTGCGGCCCTGATCGCGCTAGCCGCTGTGCTGAAATCTGCGCAATTCCCGACGCATGGCTGGCTGACCGAGGTGATGGAGACGCCCACTCCGGTGTCCGCGCTGCTCCATGCCGGGGTCATCAACGCAGGCGGGTTCCTGATAATCCGATTTGCCGATGTGATGCTGGCCTCGCCCGGCGTGCTGGCGGTGCTGGTCATGCTCGGCGGCTTTACCGCGATCTTCGGCGGCATGGTCATGCTGACGCAACCTGCGGTCAAAACATCGCTGGCTTGGTCCACTGTGGCACAGATGGGGTTCATGGTCATGCAATGCGGGCTGGCCGTGTTCCCTCTGGCTCTGCTCCATATCGTGGTGCATTCGCTGTACAAGGCGCATTCTTTTCTCGCCTCAGGCGGCGCGGTTGATGCCGTGGCTCTGGTCCGCAGGCCCGGACCGATTGCCGTGCCGTCCGGCGCAAAGGTCGTGCAGGCCTTTCTAACTGCCCTTGCCATCTATTCGCTGATGACCTTCGGTTTTGGTCAGGCCTTCGGGTGGGGTGCAGAGTCACCGCAAGCAATTGCTCTGGGTGCCATCCTGATCTTTGGTGTGGCCTATCTGATTGCCCAAGGCCTCGCCGGGGCCGCACCAAAGGCGCTGACCCGAACGACGGTGATCTATGCGCTGGCCGCCTCGCTGGGATACTTCTCCCTTCAGGCCGGGGCCGAGGCGCTGACCGCTGGCACCTTGCCTGCAACGTTCGCGCCCGGCCCGCTGGAATGGGCGCTGATCGTGCTGGCGGTAGCAAGCTTTGGCCTTGTCGCCGTGGCGCAGGCGCTGTTGCCGCTTTGGGCTCATCACCCGGCGGCGGCGGGCCTGCGGGTACATCTGAACAACGGCCTTTATGCCAATGCGGTGTTCGACCGTTTGCTGGCCAAGTGGACGAAGACGCCGAACATCTGATCCGCTTTCACAAATCCCAAGGATGCCCGACATGATGATCCATCACCCCGAGCTTGGCTCAGCGCCCAGCGAAGCCCTGATCAAGGCCGCCAATACCGCCGCCCGCGGGATCCCGCCGCTATTCCCGCTGGCGTCGAGCGTTGCGGTTAACCCGTTTCTCGGCCAGACCGGCGACACACTTGCCCAGACCGCCGCGCGGCTTGGACGGGTGTCAGGAACGCCCGTGACCCAGCCGCGCGAGTGGTATCTGGCGCGGATCGCGGATGGCCGGATCAGCGACGGCGATCTGGCGGCGGCGCTTGCAGCCTCACCCGACGCGGGTACCCCTGCGGACCTTGCCGCGTTGAAGGCAGCCATGAATGAGCCCTCGACCACGCAACAGGCGCTGCCTTCGGTTGCTGGGCTGGCGGCTGAGGCCTCGGGGATCGACTGGCCCGGAGTGGTCAATGACCGGTTCAGCGCCTTTGCGGCGGGGCATTTCGACAGGGGTCAGGCGCTGTGGACCACGGTGCCCGGCACATCGGCCTATTCGGCCTGGCGCAACTTTGCCGCCCATGATCTGACGCCCGAGATCGCCGGGCTGAGGGGCTTTGCGGCGTTTGTCACACAGGCTCCAGCGCTGGCACCCGAGGCGCTGGCATGGGCCACCGCGCGGCTGGGCTTGGCTGCCGAGGCGCTGGACACGGCCTTCCATGCAGCCCTGATGTCGCTGGGCGGGTGGAGCCAGTACGCCCGCTATGAGTTGTGGCAGGCTGAACTTGCCGGGGGCACGGACAGCGACGTGACCGACTTTCTAGTGATACGGTTGATGTGGGACGTAGCCCTTCTGGCGCAGTACCAGGCCAACATCGGTGACAAATGGGCTGCGGCCGTTGCCGCACATGCCACGGCGCTGCTGCCCAGCACCGATCAGGTGATCGACGGCATCCTGCAAGAGGCGGCCGAGCGTGCAGCACAGCGCGACATGGCGGCAGCCTTTGCCGCACCGGCACCTGCAGAGACAAAGACGCGTCCGGCGTTGCAGGCGGCCTTCTGCATCGACGTGCGGTCCGAAGTGTTCCGCCGTGCGCTGGAAGGTGTGGAACCCGGTATCCAGACCATCGGATTTGCCGGGTTCTTCGGCATGTTCGTCGATCATCGGCCCTTTGCGTCCCACGTATCAGAGGCGCGGCTGCCGGTTCTGTTAAACTCCACCGTCAAATCCTGCACTATTCAGCCGCATGCCGGAGCGGAAGACGCCGCCCGGATCACCGCTCGCGCCAAACGCGCTTGGGGCCGGTTCAAGCTGGCCGCCGTATCGTCCTTCGCCTTTGTCGAGGCGACGGGACCGGTCTATGCAGGCAAGCTGGTGCGCGACGCACTTGGCCTTGGCCCCACGCATCTGCCGCAGGACCCCGCACCGCAACTGTCGCCCGGACTGGATGCGGCGAAAAAGCTGGCCTCGGCGGAGATGGTGCTGCGCGCCATGTCGATGACCGAAGGCTTTGCCCGCATCGTGCTGCTTGCCGGGCATGGCGCGAATGTCACGAACAACCCGCATGCCAGTGCGTTGCATTGCGGTGCCTGCGGTGGCTATTCCGGTGAGGTGAACGCACGGCTTCTGGCAGGGCTGCTGAACGACGCAGAGGTGCGCCAAGGCCTGCCTGCGCGCGGCATACCGATCCCGGAGGACACGCTGTTCGTCGCGGGCCTGCACGACACGACCACCGATGACGTTCTGGTTTACGACGGCGATCACCCGTCGGCCGACCACGCCAAGGACCTGACCGACCTGAAGCGTTGGTTGACGGCTGCCGGTCTCATCGCGCGTGGCGAGCGTGCCTTGCGTCTGCCCCGCGCCAAGAATGCGGGCGACGTCGCCGGGCGGTCAAGCAACTGGGCGGAAGTGCGCCCGGAGTGGGGTCTTGCAGGCTGCCGGGCCTTCGTCGCGGCGTCACGTAGTCGCACCGCGGCACAGAACCTGGGCGGACGGGCGTTCCTGCATAGTTATGACTGGCGGCAAGACACGGGTTTTGGCGTGCTGGAACTGATCCTGACCGCGCCCGTCGTGGTGGCAAGCTGGATCAACCTGCAATACTACGGATCCACTGTTGCCCCAGTGACTTTTGGCGGCGGCAACAAGCTCTTGCACAATGTCACCGGGGGGATCGGCGTGGTTGAAGGCAGTGGCGGGCTGTTGCGCACGGGCCTGCCCTGGCAATCGGTGCATGATGGCGCGGAGCTGGTGCACGAACCCTTGCGCCTGTCGATCATCGTCGAGGCCCCACTGGCAGCGATCAACGATATCCTTGGGCGTCATGACGGCGTGCGCGCGTTGTTTGACAATCGCTGGTTGCACCTGTTCACGCTGAACGACACGGGGCATATGCACGAACGCTATGTCGGTGGACTGAAATGGGAAGCGTTCGCTGCCGGCAAATCCTGACAGTCGTTGGCACCGGACTAATTGCCAAAGACTATGTTCAGGCTCTTGATGTCGAACCGGTCATCGGCGCGCTGCTGACCATCGGATTGGTTGTTTGGTCGGTGGTCGGCAAGAGGGTATGCTATGGAACAACCGAGGATACCACACAGTGGGAAGGGGCGACACGAGAGCACCTATTCTTTTGGGAGACAATGGCAGCTTCAGCCTTGCTGTGGCACGGTCTTGGACGGCTGCGATTGTCCACCTTCCCCCTTTGTCGGCCAGACCTCCAGCATTCCGCACAGAATAACCAACCCGCCACCGATCATCTCACTGGCAGACAGGGTTTCTCCGGCAAAGATCGCGGCAGTCAGAGCGCCTGTCGCGTTGCCTTTAACGAGGGTCATCCTCAATTTGTGTGTCACGGTCTGACTGAGCTTCACAGATTGAGGATGACCCCATTTAAGAGCTACGCGACAACATCCTTCCTCCCCAATCCGTCGTGATGGGTCGGATATCAGCCCCCTAGCACGCCGCACCCAAAACACCGATGACCACCAACCACACAGAGCACGGTCGGCGGGCTTGCGCGGCGCTCATGTCTCTGGTCCCATGCAGTATAGCTGTCACCGCGGACCTATGTGCCCACATCCTCCTCGATCCGGGGCAGGAACCAGGCCAGCACCCCAAAAAGCGGCAAGTAGGCGCAGATGCGGTAAACCATCTCGACGCCGTAGCTGTCCGCCAGCACGCCCAGGAGCGCGGCTGCGATGCCGCCAAGTCCGAAGTTCAACCCGTAGAACAATCCACCAATCAGGCCGATCCGGTCGGGCAGCAGGTCCATCGCGTAGATCAGGATCGAGGCAAAAGCGCTGGCCATGATCAGGTTGATCAGGATCGTCAGCACCCCTGTCCAGAACAGGTCCACATGCGGCAACAGCAGCGTG
>NZ_JAUSNR010000019.1 GCF_030656345.1 Pseudotabrizicola sp.
TGTTTGCGTGAAAGCCCACTGGTCAGCGCGATCCGCACCGCATCCTTGCGAAATTCTTCCGTCCTGACTGTGCCCATGGTTCATCTCCTTTGCTGCACATTACGCTATCAAAGGAGCGGCACCAAACCGCGACAAGACCAACCCTCCGCAGGCTTGCATGCCCGACACGTCTCTCCTAAATTCTCATGCGGGCGACGACACACTGCGTCGCCCGGACAACGGAGTCCTTATGTCAGAGCTTGTGACTTAAGGCTCTCTGAGCCTCAGAGAGCCGCGTGAAACCAAAGCCGCCGGGTGCCTGAACGCCCGGAGTTTTTTCACGTCTTTCACAAGAGACTTCCATGAACATCTCAAAGAATGAACAGCGTGCCCTGCACGTTCTGGCCCTTGGCGGCCGCATCCTGCACGAGCGGGACAATGGCCGGAAAATTACCGCTGTCACCTGCGTCACACGCGAAGGGATGATCCTTTCCGATTTCGATCTGACGGTCTTCGGCAAATTGCGGCGAAAACGGTTGATCGAATCCCACGCGGGCAGTCCCTACCGCATCTCGAAACGCGGGCGGCTTTCGGTCCGTGCTCAACTCGACAATCAGGGCACATGACAGGCCGATCCGCTGACATTGACAAAAGACCTGGCCGCGCGGCTTTGGCTGTGCGGCCCGGCCAAAGGTTAAAAGTCCCTTAATCCCGCACCATCAACCCATTGAACTCAAACGATCTCATAAACTTCCCCCTGTGTTACACTACCCCCAGACCTGCCACAGCAGCCGGGCCGCCATCAGGGTCGATGTGGTCACCAGCAAGGGCTTGATCAGCCGCGCCCCCACCCGCATTGCCAGCCGCGCCCCCAGCAAGGCCCCCGCCGTCTGGGCCAGTGCCATCACCAGCCCCACCGCCCACCAGGTCGCCCCCGAAAACACGAACACCGCCAGCGACCCAAGGTTGGAGGCGAAGTTCAAAAGCTTGGTATGGGCCGTCGCCTTCAGCACGCCGTACCCCGCCAGCATGATGAACCCGATCATGAAAAAGCTGCCCGTGCCGGGGCCAAAAAATCCGTCATAGGCGGCAATCAGGGGCACGGCGGTAAAGGTGAACACCCCCGGCCCCATCCGCTGCACCCGGTCCAGATCGGTCAGCCCCGGCTTGATGGCAAAGAACAGGGCCACCGCCACCAGCACCACCGGCATGATCACCCGCAGCACCTCGGCCGGGATCAGATGCGCCACCAGCGCCCCGCCCGCGCCCGCAAGCAAGGCAAGCAGCGCCATCCCGGCCTGATCTTTCAGCCGCACATGCCCGGCACGGGCATAGCTGATCATCGCCGTGCCCGACCCGAAGCTGCCCTGCAGCTTGTTGGTCGCCAGCGCCTCCACCGGGTTGGCCCCGGCCAGCAGCAGTGCGGGCACCGTGATCAGCCCGCCGCCCCCGGCGATGGCATCGACAAAGCCTGCAACAAAGGCGGCCAGCACCAGCAGCGCCACAAGCTCGGCAGTCACTTCAAACATATTGGCCCCACAAGGATTGCGGGGCCGTTCTGATCGTGTAGGCAGGTGAAGTAAAGAGCGCTGCAGCGCCGCCTTCTGGCCGGGTCAGAGAATCACGCGCGGTTCAGCACGGCCCATGAACGGGGTATCTATCGCAAAGGTCTGGCCATTGGCCGGGTTGTCATCGGTCAGGTCCCGCGCGGCAGAGGTACAGTACAACCGGCTGAAATCCGCGCCGCCAAAGGCCGGGCAGGTGGTCTGCGGGCAGGGAAAATCAAACGTCGCCAGCTTTTCCCCGCCGGGCGTATAGCCCTCGACACAGCCACGGCCCCAGAAGGCGATCCACAGATTGCCCGCCGCATCGGTGACGGCTCCGTCAGGATACCAGTCCTGTGCAGTGAAATCCAAAATCACCTCAGGGCGCGCCTCCGGCCAGCCATCCGCATCAAGCGCCACGCGCATCACCTGATGCGTGGGTGTGTCGCTGAAATAGGCGGTGCGGCCATCAGGGGCAAAGCATTGGGCGTTGGTCACGGTGATGCCACCCCACAGCTTACGCAGCTCACCCTTGTAGTAGCGGTAAAACGCGCCTGCGCCCTCGGCCTCGGCCTTGGCCATGGTGCCGATCCAGAACCCGCCCATCGGGTCGGCGCGGCCATCGTTTGACCGTGTGGCGGGATTGTCTGCCTCCAGCGCACATAGGGTTTCCTCGGCCCCGGTTTCCAGATGGAATCGGAACAGCCGCGATTCTGATGCGATCAGCAGCTCATCGCGGCTGACCCAGCCTGCGGCGCTGACCATTTCGGGAAAGTCCCATTGGCGGCTGGCAGAGTGCAGCCGCTTGCCGACAATGTCGAACCACAGCAATTCCCCGCGTTCCGGGTGCCAGAGCGGGCCTTCGCCAAGGGTGCATGTGGTGGTGTTGAAAACGGTCATGCCTTGGCCTCGTCGTAAGCGGTCACGATAGCCCGCGCCCGCGTGGTGACATCCGCCACCGACAGGCCGGGGGTATAGATGGCAGTGCCGATGCCAAAGCCATCGGCACCAGCCTTGATCCAGTTGGAAAAATTCTCCGGCCCCGCCCCGCCAACCGCATAGACAGGGGTGGCGCGCGGCAACACGGCGCGCATCGCCTTGATGCCGGCGGGGCCGATCAGCGAGGCGGGAAAGATCTTCAGCCCGTCAGCCCCGGCCTTCAGCGCGGCAAAGCATTCCGTCGGGGTCATCACGCCGGGCCAGGAGTCCATCCCACGCGCCTTGGTAGCCGCGATCACCTCGGCGTCGCAATTTGGCGAGACGATTAGCGTACCGCCTGCCGCCTGCACTGCCGCCACATCGGCCACGCTCAGCACCGTGCCCGCGCCGATCTGCGCCCGCCCCTTGCAGGCCTGCGCCATTGCCGCAATCGACAGCAGCGGGTCGGGCGAATTCAGCGGCACCTCTATCCGGGTGATACCCGCAGCGATCAGCGCCTCGGCCACCGGCACCGCTTCTTCCGGCGTGATGCCACGCAGGATGGCGATCAGATTGCGGTGAGTCATGGCGTGGTCTCCAACTGAAGGGCAAGGCTGGCAAGGCCAGCCAGAGTGCATTCGGTGGCGGGCAGGGTGCGCGCCGTAACCCCTTGGGCAAGCAGCGCGCGGGCATAGTTGGCGCACAGCGCCTCCGCCCCGATCAGGGTGACTGGCTGGCCCAGCCAATAGGGCTTGGCAGCGGCCAGTTCGACACCGATCAACAGGCCCGACAACCGCGACCGCGCGCTTTCCGGCAGCAGACCGGCCAGCAGCCCCTCGGCCCGCAGGGTGAACAATTGCGCCCCGATCCGGTCGGGGCGCGACAGTGCATCGGACAGACCCGCATCAAACGCCGCATCGTCCCAGCCCGTGCCCACCATCCCATGCCGCAGGACCGAGTGTTGCGACAGCAAGGCGAACAGCTCTCCGGTCATATAGGTCTGAAAGCTGACCACCTCACCCGCGCTGATCTGCGCCCATTTGGAATGAGTACCGGGCAGGCACATCACCCCGTCAAATGCCGGGTGCAGGGCAAGCGCCCCGGCGATCTGCGTCTCCTCGCCGCGCATCACATCGGCGGCCCGGGTCTGTTGCAGCCCCGGCGCGATGAACATGGCGATGCGCGCATCCTGCACCGGAACCCGCACCAACCCGCTGCGGTCCAGCGGCGCGCAGGGCACGGCGCGGTACGGTGCCTCATGCCAGCCCTGACGGCTGCCAACCATGCCGCAGGCGATCACTGTTGTCTCACCGGCCCCAAGCCATGGGGCGATCAGCTCCAGCAGGGCAGGTTCAAACTGATCCCGCGTCAGTTGTCCCATCCCGTTGTCGGATGAGGCGTGGGCCAAAATCCCCTCGGCCCCCATCGCCCAGACCCGCAGGTTGGAGGTGCCCCAGTCGACCGCAATCCAGTCAATCGCTATCCTGTCTGGCGTCACAGCCGCTCTCCTTCCGGCATCCACATCGTTGGGGGCCATGCCACGGGCAGCCGAATCCCCTGCGCCATCGGCGCCTGCCCGGTCAGGGTCAGCGGCCCGTCTTTCAGCGCATTCGGCCCCCGCGATTGCGGCGGCCTGTCTGCCCCGTTGCGCAAGGTGATACGGTAGCGCGCCGCAAGGTCAAGCCCGGTCAGCCGCAAAAGTGCGGCAGCATCTGCACGCATTGCACGTGTTGCCCGGCAAAAACCATCAAGCGCGCCATCTGCGGCCAGCCGACTGAACCTCAGAACATATCCAGCAGGCGGCGCAGGTACTCACGCTCCGCCTCTGGCCGCAGTTGCTCGCCGGTGCGGCGGCGGATTTCGTCGAGCAGATCCTGCGCGCGGCGATACACATCCTCGCCCTGCAGCATGTTGCGGTCTGACCCGATGCGGGCGGAATCGCCCGGCTCGCGGCCCAGCGGGTCACGCTGGCTGTTGGGGTCGGCGCGGCCAAAGGCCTCGCCCTCAGTTGCACCGTTCTGCTGCTGGCGCTGTTCTTCGGTCAAAGCCTCGCCAAAGTTGCGCATGCCTTCGCGCAGGGCCTCCATCGCTTCGGCCTGACGGTCCAGCGCGCCGGGCAGATCGCCGCCGCGCAGGGCATCTTCGGCCTCGCGCATCGCGCGACCCGCGCGGTCCATCTGCTGGCGCCCGGCCTCACCACGTTCGCTGCCCTCTCCCGGCAACTGCCCGCGGCCAAGCTGGCCCAGACGGTCGCGCAATTCCTGCTGACGCTGGGCCAGACCTTCGCCGCCCTGACCTTCGCCCTCTTGTCCCGGCTGCTGCCCACCCGGTTGCCCATCCTGCAGATCGCGGAAGGCGTCATCCGACAGGCCCTGCTGATCGCGCAGGGTCTGGCCCAGATCGCGCATGGCCTGATTGCCCTGCCCTTGACCTTGGCCTTGGCCCTGCCCTTCGCCTTGCGCCACCTGCATGTTTTCCATCAGCTGGCGCAGCATCTCCATCAGTTCCTGCGCTTCGGCCATGCGGCCTTCTTCCATCAGCTTTTGCAGCTCATCCAGCATCTGCTGCAGCTGGTCGCCCGACATGGTCATGCCTTCCATGTTCTGGGAAAGCTGGCCTTCGGGGTTGCGCTGCGCCTCTTCGGCCAGTTGCTGCATATAATCGGCAAGCGCCTGACGCATTTCCTGCATCAGCTGGTCAATCTCTTCCGGGCTGGCCCCATTGCGGATGGCCTCATCCAGCCGGTCCTGCGCGCGGCGCAGGCGTTCCATCGCAGATGCCAGATCGCCCTCTTCCACCAGTAGGGCGATCTGCCACAACTCTTCGGCAATCTCATCGCGGATGTCCGGCGACAAACTGGCCTTTTCCGCATCAAGCTGCCGCATCACCACCCGCAGCCGCAGATAGGCGCGCTGGTTGCGGATGAATTCTTCGGGCTTATGCGTCACCGCTTTCAGCACCTGTGCCGAGCGCGCGGCATTGTCGCGCGTCCACAAAAGATCACGCCGCATCTCGATCAGCGCGGCGGCCAGCGGGTCAAAGAACCGCTTGCCGGGCAGGATCACGTTCAGCGGGGCTGCCGCCCCCGACTGGCCCGCCGCATCGGTGGCCGAAAATGTCATAGTCACTGGCAGATTGGCAAAGGGGTGCTGCGACAGATCGTCGATCAGAATCTCGGAAAACGCTGCGCGATTACCGGTCACCGGCATCGGCAGGTCCAGCACCACAGGCTCGCGCGGCTCCGGCTGTGCCGTCAGGCCAAAGCGCCGGTCAATCCCGGGCAGGTTCAGCGCGATGCTGACTTGCCCCGCCACCACGCCATAGTCGTCGCTGGCGGCAAATCCTTGCCGGAAGCGCCCGTCAGCCTCGCGCCCGATCTCGCCTTCTGGGGTGATGGCCGGGGCCTGATCGGGGGTGGCGGTAAAGGCCCAGGCCCGCCCGCCGGGGCCGTCAATCGTGACCGATCCCGATGTGTTCAGCACGAAATCGCGGGCAACGCTTTGCACGGCATCGGCTGGTGCATCCGTGGCACCCGACACGGTTTCGGTCAGCGTCAGCGCGCTAACTTCACCATACAGCCGGAACTGCATCCGGGTGCCGACGGGCACCTCCAGCGACTCCGCCGTCACATCGTTCAGATACAGCGTCGGCTTGCCGGTATAGGCGGGCGGCTGTGCCCACCCCTCCCACGTTGGCCCCGCCGCGAGCGATCCCGCCGCCCCCGGCGCAAGCGCTGCCACCGATGTGACCCGCCACAAAGACCCGAACATCAGCGCCATCACGAACGCCGTCAGCGCCACATAGCGCAGCGCAAACGGGTCGCGCGATGACAGGCGCAGGTCAGGCTCCACCGCGCGCGCCTGTGCGGCCCGTGCCGCCATCCGCGCCTGATGCGCGCGCCACACTGCGAGCGAGGCCGGGTCACCGGCCCCGATCGCCTGCACATCGGTCAGCGCCGCAATCGGGTTGCCGGGCAGCCGCGAATCAAGCCGGACCAGCGCCTCGGCCCGCTTTGGCGCACGAAACGCCCGCAAGCCATAGGCCAGTGCCACCAGCGCCGCGACCGCTATGGCCGCCGCCACACCCCAAAGAATATCAAATGAAACATGGTCCTGCACCCCAAAGGCAAGGGCCGCCAGCACCGCCAGAGCCAATGTCCACAGCGGCCAGAACGCGCGCGTCAGCCGTTCCGCCCACATCCCCATATGGGTCAGACGCAACGGCGCGGCGATGCTTTTCATCAGGTCATTCGGGTCGGAAACCGCCATGCCAGCCTTTCCATCGGCTGAACGGGGTGTCACAGCCATGTGGGGATGGTATCGCGCGAAAGGATTTCGTCAAAGGTCGGACGCGCCCTTATGACAGCGAAGTGATCCCCTTTGACCAGAACCTCGGGAATAAGCGGCCGTGTGTTGTATTCCGAGGCCATCACCGCCCCGTAAGCCCCCGCGCTGCGGAAGGCGATCAGGTCGCCTTCGGCCAGCGGGGCAAGCGCGCGCTGCTTGGCAAAGGTATCCCCCGTCTCACACACCGGGCCGACCACATCATAGGTCTGCATTTCTTGCGCCACCGCAGGTTCGACCACCGGCACGATATCATGATGCGCACCATACATCGACGGGCGCACCAGATCGTTCATCGCCGCATCGACAATCAGAAAATCCCGCCCCTCACCGTTTTTCACATAGACAACCGATGACACCAATATCCCGGCATTGCCCGATATCAGGCGCCCCGGCTCGATTTCAATCTCGCAGCCCAGATCGCCCACGGTACGCTTGATCAGCGCGCCGTAGTCGGTCGGCAACGGCGGCGCCTCGTTCGAGCGGGCATACGGAATGCCCAGACCGCCGCCCAGATCCAGCCGTTCAATGCTGTGACCTTCGCTGCGCAAGCGGCGGGTCAGGTCAGCCACCTTCAGATAGGCCTGCTCAAACGGCTCCAACTCGGTCAGCTGGCTGCCGATATGCACGTCGATGCCAATGACACGTAGACCGGGCAAGGCAGCCGCCTCGGCATAAACCTCAGACGCGCGGGCAATCGGGATGCCGAATTTGTTCTCGCTCTTGCCGGTCGCGATCTTCTCATGCGTTTTCGCGTCCACATCCGGGTTCACGCGAATGGTGATCGGGGCCACCACGCCCAAAGACACCGCCACTTCGGACAGCGCGCGCATCTCGGGTTCCGATTCCACGTTGAACTGCCGGATGCCCCCGGTCAGCGCCAGCCGCATCTCTTCGCGCGTTTTGCCAACGCCGGAAAACACAATCCGCTCTCCCGGAACGCCAGCGGCACGCGCACGGCGGTATTCGCCGCCCGACACCACATCCATGCCGGCACCCAGATCGCCCAGAAGCTTCAGCACCGCCACATTCGACAGCGATTTGATCGCAAAACACACCAGATGCGGCAGTGGCGACAGCGCCTCGGTGAACAGATGGTAGTGGCGGGTCAGCGTGGCCGCGGAGTAGCAATAAAACGGCGTGCCGACCGTGGCTGCGATATCGGCAATCGCCACATCTTCAGCATGCAGCATCCCGTTCTGATACAGAAAATGGTCCATGTGCCCCGCAACCCCGGCTACCCCGCGCGCCAGCACTATCCCCTGCCGCGCGCAAATTCAAACGGAACCGTGCAGGCCCCCGGCAGCCTCAGCGTGACCGCAAAAACAGATAGAGCGGCAGGCCACAGCTGACCCCGATGCAGAACGTGGCGGGAATGGCGATCAGATTTCGCCATGCCTTCCGCCGCATGGTCTCGACGATCACCCAGACCGTCAGCGCAATCGCGGCAATGGTGAGATCCCAGGTCAGACCAGTGGTCGAGGCATTGACATACCAAGCGTCGATCAGCCCTGACAGCCCGGTGCCGGTTTCGCGCATGTACCTGACAAACCAGTACATCGGATGCACGGCACCCCAAACGGCCAAGGCCAGATAGATCATGCGGATCAGTGTCATCGCTCGCCCTTTCGTGACTTGGGCACAGTTAGTGCAACAGGATGGCCTGACCAGCGGATCAGTTCAACACCACCCCGACCCGCGCCTCACCCGTCATTGTGACGCCCGGCTGCGGGCGCTCCGGCGCACCATCGGCCCCGCAAGCGGTAAGGGTAGCCAGCACAGCCATCAGACCCAGTACACGCATCATGCCAAAATCTCCTTCCAGCGCGCCACCTGTACTCGCACCTGATCCGGCGCGGTGCCACCGTAGGACTGCCGCGACCGCACCGAGTTTTCCACGCCCAGCACATCAAACACATCGGCGCGGATGCCGTCATGCACGCTCTGCATCTGCGATAGTGTCAGGTCCGGCAGATCACAGCCCGCGCTTTCGGCCAAGGCCACCAGCGTCCCGGTCACATGATGCGCGTCACGGAACGGCAGGCCCAGTTCACGCACCAGCCAGTCGGCAAGATCGGTCGCGGTGGAAAAGCCGCTGGCCGCCGCCTGCGCCAGCACGGGGCGGTTGGCGGTCATGTCGCCCACCATGCCGGTCATTGCGGCCAGACCCAGCATCAGCGTATCGGCGGCGTCAAACACCTGCTCTTTATCTTCCTGCATGTCCTTGGAATAGGTCAGCGGCAGGCCCTTCATCACCGTGAACAGCGCCACCGTTGCCCCCAGGATCCGCCCCAGCTTGGCGCGCAGCAATTCCGCCGCATCCGGGTTCTTTTTCTGCGGCATGATGCTGCTGCCCGTCGTCCATTTGTCCGACAGCCGCACAAATCGGAACTGCGCCGAAGACCAGATCACCAGCTCTTCGGCGAACCGGCTCAGGTGCATGGCACAGATGCTGCTGGCCGCCAGAAACTCCAGCGCGAAATCGCGATCGCTGACGGAATCGAGGCTGTTGGCCGTAGGCCGGTCGAACCCCAGCGCACGGGCGGTCATCTGACGGTCAATCGGGAACCCCGTTCCGGCAAGCGCCGCCGCCCCCAGCGGGCATTCGTTCATCCGCGCCCGCGCATCGGCAAAGCGTGACCTGTCGCGCGCGAACATCTCGACATAGGCCAGCATGTGGTGCCCCCATGTCACAGGTTGCGCGGTCTGCAGATGGGTAAAGCCCGGCATCACCCAATCTGCCCCGGCCTCTGCCTGCGCGACAAAGGCGCGCATCAGCGCGGTCAGCCCGTCAATCGCCGCATCACATTGATCACGCACCCAAAGCCGGAAATCCACCGCCACCTGATCATTCCGGCTGCGCGCCGTGTGCAAACGCCCCGCTGACGCGCCGATCAGCTCTTTCAGCCGGTTTTCCACGTTCATGTGGATGTCTTCCAGATCAGTGCGGAACGGGAACCCGCCCGTTTCAATCTCTGACAACACGGTGAGCAGGCCTTCCCCGATCGCTTCCGCATCGCTAGGTGTCAGAATACCTGTCGCGGCCAGCATCGCCGCATGGGCGCGCGACCCGGCAATATCCTGCGCGTAAAGCCGCTGGTCGAACCCGATCGAGGCGTTGATCGCCGTCATGATCGCGTCCGGTCCTTCGGCGAAACGCCCGCCCCACATCTGGTTGGCGGTTTTTGGATCTGCGGGTGCGGTCATGGATGCGTCTTTCGGAGGGGTTATGCTGCGGAAATCTCTGGCTGTCCTTTATACGGCCTTGGCGCTTGGTGCAAATCCGGTGGCGGCAGATGTGGCGGACCTGCGGACCGGCGACATGAAAAAGCTTGCCCTGCATGCCGCACCAGTCGCGCTGGCAGAGGTCGGCCTGCTGGACGCCGAAGACAATCCGAAGTCGATGGCCGAGTACCACGGCAAATGGGTGGTGCTCAACTTCTGGGCCACCTGGTGCGCGCCCTGCCGGCACGAGATGCCCTCGCTCGACCGGTTGCAGGCCGCTATGCCGGACATCGCCGTGGTGCCGGTCGCCACTGGGCGTAATGCCGTGCCGGGCATCCAGAAATTCTACGCCGAGGCAGGCATCGAAAACCTGCCCGTCCTGCGCGACCCGACATCAGACCTCGCCCGCTCCGCCAGCGTGATGGCGCTGCCGGTCACACTGATCCTGAATCCGCAAGGCCAGGAAGTTGCGCGCCTGATCGGCGATGCAGAATGGGACAGTGACAGCGCCAAGGCCGTTCTGCGGGCACTCGCCGCGCAATAGCGCTTTGGCGGCATCCCGGTTCGGGCTGCATTTCTGAACGACCATTTGATGCCCATTGTCGCGTAGCTTCGGGTCAGCGGGGGTGAGAAGGCGTAACCATCTGACAGATATTACAAATAACTTCGCACCAAAGCCTGCGCGATCAGGCTCCAGCCGTCCGCCACAACAAAAAATGCCAGCTTGAACGGCAGCGACACAATCGCGGGCGGCACCATCATCATCCCCATCGACATCAGCACCGCCGCCACCACCAGATCGATGATCAGAAACGGCAGGAACACCAGAAAGCCGATTTCAAACGCCAGCTTGATCTCGCTCAGCATGAAGGCCGGCACGAGCACTGACAACGGGGCATCGGACAAGGCGGGGGGCAACGGGCCGGGGCGCAGTTCGGCCAGCTGGGCAAACGTCTCCGGGTCCAGCCTGGCGGCCATGAATTCGCGGAACGGGGCCACTGTCAGGGTAATGGCCGGCCCGATCTCCAGCTCTTCCCGGCTCAGCGGGCCAAGGCCGTTGGTCCAGGCTTCGGTGAACACCGGGTCCATCACATACCAGGTCAAAAACAGAGCCAGACTGACGATCAGCATGTTGGGCGGGGCCTGTTGCAACCCGATGGCCTGACGCAGGATCGACAGCACCGTCACCACAAAGGGAAAGCAGGTCACCATGATCGCCAGCCCGGGGGCCAGGCTAAGCACCGTCAGCAGCAGGATCAGCTGCACCGACCGCGCCGAAAGCGACGGCCCGTCGCCAAGATCAAGCGACAGGTTCTGCGCCATCGCGGGCCCTGACAGAATGGCGATCAGGCCCAGCAGCAGACCGGCGCGCAGAAAGGGCATTCTGCGCCTCACAATCCGCCGCGCAGATTGGCCACTTCGATCAGCCGCACCGCCAGCTGCCCGGCCTGTTCGCCCTCCAGCTCCTGCAATTCGCCGCGCGCGATCAGCCGGTCACCGATGTACAGTTCCACCGGGTCTTCCACCCGCCGGTCCAGCGGCAGCACCGCATCCTGCCCCAGCCGCAGCAAGTCGCGCACCAGCGGCCGCGCCTTGCCGACCGAGACCGTGATCTCTATCGGCACCTGAGCAAACGGGTTTGCGTCTGTCGGATCAGCCATTTGTGTCATCCTTTTGGGAGTATTCAAAAAAATCATGCACCGCGCGGGTGATCTCGGCCACCGCATGATCAAGGTCGACACGGTGTTCCACCTGTCCCAGCCGCAGATAGACCTGCCCTTCGCCCAGGGTGGTTTCCTCAACAATCTCCAGCGGCAGACCCGTCGCCCGTGACAAAAGCTGCTCGACTGCGGGCCGGGCGGCCGGGTTCAGCACCACATGCACCTTGGCATCCGCAAGATCATCCAGCAGTGGCATCACCGTCTCCAGCACCACAGGGGCCAGCGCCGTCTGTGCAAGCGGGGGCAGAAGCTGGGTGCACAGCTGGGTCAGGAGCGGTTGAACAGACTGCAGGATGTGCGCGCGGGCCTCCTGAAAGGTAAAGGCCATCTGTTGCAGGTTGTTGGCCAGCTCAGAGCTGATCCGGGTCTGGTCATCCTGACTTGCCGCTGTCGCATCCTCCCAACCTGCTGCATAGCCGGTTTCATAGGCGCGCAGCCGGGTGTCTTCGATGGCTGCATTGTCCATTACCACGGTCTGGCTGCTGTCGCGCTGCGACGGCGATTCAAAGACCTCCAGCTTCAGCGGCGGCATCAGCTGCGCTCCTCTTCTTTTTCCATCCAGTTGCGCAGAATCTCGACCGATTCGGTCTGGCGTTCGTCAATCAGGCGGCGCAGCCGCGCCACCGGATCGTTTTGCGGTGCGCCATAGACACCAGCGTCGTCAAAATTCACCATTGGCATTTCCGGCAGATCAAAACCGTCTGCAATCTCGCCGGTCAGCCCTCCAAACCCCCCCGTATCCAACGGGCCCGGCAGGGACAGCGCGCCACCGCCAGGGCCCGGCAGCTCCGCCGCCGCGCGCTGGGTCAGCAGCGGACGCAGTACAAACAGGCCAAGCACCAGACTGACCAGAGCCAGAATCAGGATCTGGAAAAGCGACATGATGTCGATCGGCCCGATCGGCGACAAAAATCCTGCCTCTGCCAAAGCACCCGCGTCGGGCAAAAGGTTGAATTCCATGGATTTGAGGGTCAGCACATCGCCCCGCGCCTCATCCAGCCCGGCGGCAGAGCTGACCAGTTCGCGCAGATCGACCAGCTCCGCTTCGGACCGGGGTTGCCAGCTCAGTGTGCCATCAGCAGCCGTAACCTGTTGACCGTCCACCAGAACAGCAACGGTCAGCCGGCGGATGGCACCGGGTTCGCGCAGCAGCTCCCGCTGGGTCTGCGAGACCTCAAAGTTCACACGCTCGCGGCTGGTGGTGCTCTGGCTTTCGCCGGTCGAGCCTGCAGCACCGTCGCCATCGGGCAGGTTTGACGCGACAGTCACGCCAGCCTGCCCGTCCTTTGATGTATCGCTGCTTTGTTCGGTATCCGACGAAATCGCCACCCGTGCCTGCGGATCAAAGGTACGCTCGGTGATGGCTTCGCGGTCGCGCACCACATCGACAGACACTTCCACCACCGCCTTGCCCGGACCGACGCGGGCGGCCAGCAGGCGTTCGACGTTGTGCTTGATGTCCAGCGCGCGCGCATCCCCTGCAGAGGTGGCAGTGGCCGATGCCTGCCCGGCGATCAGGCCCGCGACCGAATCGATGACCGACACATCGTCCGGCTTCAGATTGCCGGTTGCGCTGGCCACCAGATGGCGCAGCGCATTTGCCTGTTCAGACGAAAGCGTACCCGCCGACGTTGTGACTGTGACACTGGCCGTCAGGGTCTGATCGCGCAGAAAACCGCTTCGGTTGCCCTGCGAGATGTGCACACGTGCAGATTTGATCTGCGGCATAGCCAGGATGGTGCGCGCAAGTTCCCCTTCCTTTGCGCGCCAGTACGCCGCATCGAACATCTGCGAGGTGGTGCCAAATCCCGTCAGACCGTCCAGCAATTCATAGCCCGCCCCGCCCGAAGCCGGCAGTCCCTGACCCGCCAGTTGCATGCGCAAGCCGTCGCGGGCGGTCGTCGGTACATAGATCGAATTTCCGCGGACATCATAGGTGACACCGGCCTGATCCAGCGCGGTGATCACATCGCCCGCCGTCCGCCCGTCCAAACCGGCGTAAAGCAGGCTTTGGCCGCCGGATTGCCCCATCCGCGCAAGGGCCAGCACCGAAAGGAACATCCCGACAGTCGCCGCAACCAGCACGATCCGCTTGGCCAGCGTCAGCCCCAGCCATAAGGAAACGAGATTGTTCACACCAGTCCTCCGTCTTGCAGACTTCTGCCTGCGCTTCGACTGATCAATGAAGGATGTGCCTTAACAATCGGTTAGTGACCTTTGATCTATTTTGGTCTCGCAGAACAGATGTGAGCCCGCGATGACCCATGCCGACACTCCGACTGACGAACTGCCGAAAAAGAAGGGCAAGCTGCCGCTTCTGATCGGGCTGGCGGGGGCGATTGCCCTTGGTGGCGGCGGATTTTATGCAACCTATTCAGGCCTGATCCTTGGGTCACCGGGGGCGCACGCCCCGGCTCCGGGCGGGGCAACGGCGCTGCCCAGTATCGTCTTTGTGCCGGTGGAGCCCATCACCATCAGCCTCGGGCCGCAGTCCCGGTCACGGCACCTGCGATTCGCCTCGCAGCTGGAAGTGAACGCCGCCCATGTGGCCGAGGTGCAGCTGTTGCTGCCCCGGGTCTCAGATGTGCTCAACAGCTACCTTCGTGCTGTTGAGCTGACCCAGCTGGAAGACCCCGCAGCTCTCATGCGGCTCAAGGCGCAGATGCTGCGCCGCGTCCAGATCGTCACCGGGCAAGACCGGGTACGTGATCTGCTCATTTCTGAATTTGTCCTGAACTGAAGGGGAGCATCATGAACCTGATTGCCGATTTTCTCATGGCTGCCGGTGCCTTTTCGGTTGCTGTCTACTGTCTGGTCCTCTCGCGCCGCCTCAAACGGTTCACTGCACTGGAATCCGCCATGGGGGGGGCGATTGCGGTGCTGTCCGCGCAGGTGGATGATATGACCAAAGCGCTGGAACAGGCGCGGTCGTCGGCCCGGAAATCTGCCTCCGGGCTGGACGATCAGGTGCGCCGTGCCGAAGCGGCAGCCGCCCGGCTTGATCTGATTCTCGCCTCGATGCACGACCTGCCCGAAGAAACTGCGGCAGAACAGGAGCCTGCAGAGGACAAACGCCTGAAATTCGTGCGCCGCCGCCCCGACCGTGCCGTGCTGAGGGTGGCGGAATGACCGCGCGACCCAGCACAGCCGGGCGCGGAACGCTGGCGCTTCTGGCTCTGGTTCTTGCGGCAGCCGGGGCCTTGCGACTGGGGCATGGCATCGGGGCCGCGATGGCGCTTCAGGCCGCCGAAGACCCCGCCGTCAGCGCAGAACCTCTGCAATGCCCAGCACCCCCCGCCGCACTGGCACAGGCCCTGCGGGACCGCGACGCCGCCCTGACCGCGCGCGAAGCCGCCTTGCAGGACAGGCTGGCTGCATTGTCCCTGGCTGATTCTGCCCTGACCGCGCGCCTGGCAGAGCTGGAAGCCGCCGAGACAAGTCTGCGAAACACGCTCGCCATTGCTGACGGGGCCGCCGAGAAGGACCTTCAACGGCTGACCACCGTGTACGAGGCGATGAAACCGGCCGACGCCGCAGCGATCTTTGAAGCCATGGCGCAGGAATTTGCAGCCGGTTTTCTGGGTCGGATGCGCCCTGATGCCGCCGCCGCAGTCCTTGCCGGAATGAAGCCGGAAACTGCCTATGCAATCACCGTGTTGATTGCCGGGCGAAATGCCCTTGCTCCAAAGGAATAAGGTCAGCCTTTCTTTACATCTGGCTGCAATGATCGGGCCGAACAACAGCAGGATGGGAAGCGGATGTTTGGCTTCATTGGCATTGGTTTGATCTTTGTGATGGTGTTCGGCGGCTATATGCTGGCGGGCGGCAAGCTGGGGATCATTCTGAAAGCGCTCCCCTTTGAAATGATGATGATTGGGGGGGCGGCAATTGGTGCCTTCCTGATTTCCAACAATATTACTGTGGTCAAGCACACCGCCAAGGATCTCGGCAAGGTCTTCAAGGGCGCGCACTGGAAACCGGCAGATTACCGTGATCTGCTATGTCTGCTATTTGAACTGATCCGTCTGGCCCGGTCAAACCCGGTTGGGCTTGAGGAACATGTTGAAAATCCGGGAACATCCACCATTTTCGGGCGCTATCCGAAAATCCAGAAAGATCACGAAGCCGTCGATCTGATTTGTGATACCTTCCGGGCCGCTTCGATGAATTATGATGACCCGCATCAGGTGGAAGAGGTTCTCGACAAACGGATGGAGGCGACGCAGGTCCATGCGCTTCACTCCAGCCATGCCCTGCAATCGATGGCCGATGCGCTGCCCGCGCTGGGGATTGTGGCTGCCGTTCTGGGCGTGATCAAGACGATGGCATCCATCGACCAGCCACCGGAAATACTGGGAAAGATGATCGGCGGCGCACTGGTCGGCACGTTTCTGGGGGTGTTTCTGGCCTATGGCATCGTTGGGCCCTTTGCCGCCCGCGTAAAGGCCGTGGTGGATGAAGATGCGCATTTCTATCAGCTGATCCGTGAAGTGCTGATCGCCAATCTGCACAACCATCCGGCCAATATCTGCATAGAAGTGGGACGTCAGAACACGCCCCACTCCGTGCGCCCCAGCTTCGGCGATCTGGAAGAGGCGCTGCGCGGTCTCAAGCAGGAAGCGGCATGAAGGTTCTGCTTCTGCTTTTTTCCCTTGTTGCCGGGCAGGCGCAGGCTCAGGCGCTGGGTGTGACGGTCAGAACGGGCGATCACGGGGCTTTCACGCGGGTCGTTCTGACCTTCCCTGCGCGGGTGAACTGGGTTCTGGGGCGGACATCAGCGGGCTACGGCCTGCGGGTGGCTGGGCCAAGGTTTACCTATGACCTGTCGTCGGCCTTTGACCGGATCAGCAAGGACAGGTTGCGCACGGTCTGGGCAGATCCGGCAAACGGGGATCTGATGCTTGGGGTTGATTGCCCGTGCCACGCCATTCCCTTTGAACTGGGCAGCAGAATTCTGGTGATCGACATCCGGGACGGTGCGCCGCCGCCGAATTCCAGCTTTGAACGTCGGCTTGTCGACGGCACGCCGGCCCCGCCGCTCCGGCCTGCCCCGCCGGCACGCCCGCGCCGGTCCGGCGACCTGACGGCCGGCTATGACTGGCTTGACCGGCCGGCTCCTGTCCAGCGCGCCGCACCCGGGCGGGCGGCAGAGCCGGGGCTCACCGGGCTGGACAGTGACCTGCGGCTGCAGGACTTCCGCACCATGCTGATCGAGGAAATGGGGCGCGGGGCCACCCAAGGCGTGGTCGAGATGGAGGTGCCGTCGCGGCCCCCTGAACCGACCTCTGACAACGCTGTGACGTCCCTGCCCGACAACGCCCGCGCTGCTGTCAACGAACTGCCGGGCATCGGCATTTCGTCGGGGCCGGACTCTCCCCCCGCTCTGATGGTTCAGGGCAGCACTTGCCCTGAACCTGCCGATGTCGATGTCGCCACATGGGTGGAGAGCGAGGATGCCGCAGAGGCGTTGGGGCGCGCCCGTGCCGCCCTGCTGAGCGAATTTGATGTTCCGGACCCGGACAAGGTGTTGCAGGCGGTGAACACGCATCTGCACTTCGGCTTCGGCGCAGAGGCGCGGATGATGATGTCCAGCTTTATGCCCACCGGGAAGGACACGGCCCTGCGCACCGGCCTGTCTTATCTGCTGGACGGCGATGTGCCGCCTGACAACCCGTTCCTGTCAATGCAAAGCTGCGACTCTGCCGCCGCGCTCTGGGCCCTGCTGGCCGCCCCGGAGGGGGAGGTGCTGCCCTATCTCAACGGTGCCGCAATCAGCCGCAACTTTCTGGGGCTGCCGGCCCATCTGCGCACGACACTTGGGCCAGAAGTGGCAAAGCGGTTGTTGAAAGCGGGTGACGGTGCCAATGCCCGCGTGGTCACGCAATCTTTCGCCCGGGCGGCACCGCAGGGAGACCCGACGGTTGATCTGCTCACCGCAGATCAGGCCCTGCACGCAGGGTCTCCCGCAGAAGCCGAAGCCGCCTTGCCAAAAGAGGCGACCGGCGAAACCGCAGTCGCGGCTCTGTTCACACTGGTCGAGGCGCGGTTTCAGCAGCGCAAAGCTGTTGAGGGCAAGGACATTCTGGCGCTGGAGGCGTTTTCCTTCGAACATGGCAATGGTCCGCTGCGGCCCCGGCTGGATCGGGCGCTTGCCCACGGTGCTGCGCTGGGGGGGGATTTCGCGGCGGCGTTTGGCCATGCACAAGGCACAGCCGCGCTCGAACGCGATGTCTGGATGCTGCTGGGCGAAACGGGTGCCGAGTCGCAACTGTTGCTGCATGCGGTCGGGCTTGACCCGGTCCGGCGAGATGCGCTGCCACTGCCGATCCGCAGCAAACTTGCCGAACGTCTGCTGGATGCCGGATTGCCCAACAGCGCGGCAGACTGGGGGCAATCGGGCGATCTCGATCCCGGTCTTGCGGCCCGCATCGCCCTGGCCAATGGCGACGCGCGCGCGGCGCTACGGTCCCTTGCTGCACGCTTGCCGGATGCCGACCCTGATCTGCTGGCCGCCTCTTACGCGGCTTTGGGTGACTATGATGCGGCGGCGAGCGGGCTGGAAGCCGCCGGAAATCTGGCCGGGGCCGAACGGTTGCAACGCTGGGCCGGTGCCTGGGCTTCACAGGCCGATGCTGATACAGACGCGTCAATCCCGGCGAACAACCCTTGGGCCGCAGTGGCCGGTCTGATCGACCCAGATACCGCCGTGGCGACCGCCCCTCCGTTGCAGGCAGGTCTGACGCAGCTGGATCAGAGCGCCGCCACGCGTCAGGCCATTGCCGACCTTCTGGCAACCGCCCCGATGGATACCCCACCCTGAGCGAATGAGCGCAAATCGGCAAAAGTGAGCAAACTTTGCACTCGTTCACCCCCGCGGCCTAAGCCCGCAACTGCGTCCCGGCCTGTCGCTGGCACCACGCCATGACGGCTGCTTCATCTGTCCCCAGCGCTATGGCAAATGTTCCGGCAAAAAGATCAAACCCCGCCCGGTTCTTTTCCGAAACGCTGATCAGCACCGGCACCCCCAGCGCCATGGCCTGCGCGATGACCGGGCGAAAGCCCCGGCCCTCGGCCTCTTGCTTGCCGAATTTGTTCAGGATCAGCAGCTGCGGCGGCGCGGCATTCAGAGCCGCATCCACCCGCCCGGCCGCGTCTTCCAGCCCGGCAGCATCCAACCGGCAGCCCCGGGCATGTTGGCCCAGGCTCTGGCTGATCCGGACGATGCTGTCGTCCGTCAACAGCCGCAGGTCCATCAGGCAGGGTCGGTCGGGGTCGGTCTCGGTATTGACCTGCACCACGCCGCCCAGCACAACCCCTGCCGCAGCAAGCCGCTGGGCCACGCGGGCCAGCAGCCGGTCGCCATCTCCCCGATCCGGGGCGGATACAAATGCCAGCATCTTCACCTGCCCCGTTGGCTTGAATCTTGACGGCCCTGCTTACATGATGGTGGCGATGCGCGAAAGCGCCGGCTTAGGACAGGACAGATCATGCAGCGTGCCGGGCCGATCGGCGTCATTCTGGCGGGCGGGCAATCGCGGCGCATGGGCGGGGGTGACAAGGGGTTGCTGAGCTTGGATGGCCACAGCATCCTGCACCATGTGATCGCTCGCTTGTCACCACAGGTGCAGCGCATGGCGATCAATGCCAATGGCGATGCCACGCGCTTTGCCCCGTTCAACCTGCCCGTGCTGCCCGACCCGGTGCCGGGCCTCCCCGGCCCGCTGGCGGGGGTGCTTGCGGCGATGGACTGGGCGGCGGGCCTTGGCGCGGCCACGGTGATCACCGTGGCCGCTGATACGCCGTTCTTTCCCACCGATCTGGTCACGCGCCTGCAAGCAGCGGGCGGTTCTGCAGGGTTCAGCCTTGCCGCAACCGGCAAGGATACCGCGCCCGACTGGCACCCGGTGTTTGGCCTTTGGCCGGTCGCGCTGCGCCATATCCTCCGCCAAGATCTGTTGGCCGGGCAACGCAAGGTGAACACATGGGCGGTGCAGAACGGGGCGCGGCCGGCGCTGTTTGCAGGCACCAACCCGTTTTTCAACATCAACACGCCCGAGGATCTGGCCATCGCGCGCGCGCGCATCGCCCGCCATGAGGTTTGACCGCGTCGCCATCCTCGACTGGTCCGCAGCCAAAGGGCCAAAGCGTGGCAAGGATTCGATATGGCTGGCTGTGGCGGCACCTCAAGGCTGCACCGCCCACAACATCGCCACCCGGCCCGCCGCCGAGGCCGCACTTACGGCGCTGATTGCCGATTCTCTGGCCCAGAACCACCGTCTGCTGCTAGGCGCGGATTTCGCTTTTGGCGCGCCAGAGGGGTTCGTCGCCCGGCTGACCGGACAGCCCGATGCGCTGTCATGGTGGGGCTGGCTGGCAGACCGGGTGACCGATACGCCCGGAAATGTCAGCAATTACCGCCAGATCGCCGCCCAGATGAACAGCGCCTTTGCCGGCGACGGCCCGTTCTGGGGCAATGGCGAAAAAATCCCCACCCCCGGCCTGCCCCGCCTGAAACCCGTTTTGCCGCCCGGTCTGGCCACGCATCGCGCCACCGATCTGGTCGCGCGCGGGCCGGGGGCGTCGCCAAAGCCCATCTGGCAACTGGCGGGGGCAGGGGCGGTGGGGGCGCAGGTGCTGACCGGGGTGCCAGTGCTGGAACGGCTGCGGCAGCGTTTCACCGGGCAGGTCTCGGTCTGGCCGTTTGAGCCGCCAACCACGCCCATCGTGCTGGCCGAGGTATATCCGTCGCTGCTGGCCGCAGTCGTCCGCCGCCACGTGGCCGCCACCGGCATGGTCGCGGATGAGGCACAGGTGCGGCTGTTGGCCGCAGCACTTCACCGCCTTGGCCCCACTGAGATGAAACGGCTGTTCACCCTGCCCCACCCCGTGCCGGAGGAGGGCTGGATTCTGGGTGCGGGTCACGCCGCATTGCTGCAAGCGTCAGGCTGACCCTTTGCGGATCAGAAACACATGCGCGGTACCGTCCTGATCTACCGCCAGCAACGTATCCCCCGACTGGCTGCAATAATGCGGCATGTCGATGACAGAGGCCGGATCGGTCGCCACCACCCGCAGCACCTGCCCGGGCTGCATCGCCAGCAACCGCTTGCGCGCGCGCAAAACCGGCAGCGGGCACAACAGCCCCGCGGCATCAAGCTCCACGTCCCAACCCGCCGTCAATCCCAGCCCATCCGCGCCAGATACCCCTCGATCAGCGGCACATCGCTTGGGTTGTTCAGCTCCCAGAACACCGCTCCGGGGGCAGATACCTCGACCATGCGGATAGGGTGGCCGTTTTCCAGAAACCGCAGCTGCTCCAGCCCCTCCAGCCCCTCCAGCGGCCCCGGCTCCCAACTCTGATAGGCCGCCAGTGCCGAAGGGCGATAGGCGTAGACACCGACATGATGGAACACCGGCACCTTGCCGTTCACAATGCCGCGGCCGTTGGTGAAGGGGATCACCTCTTTCGAGAAATACAGCGCCCGTCCGGCCCGGTCAGCCACCACAGTGGTGGCCCCCACGCGGCCGGCGCGGCGGTCCATCAGCAGGTTTTCCACCGTCTCCGGGTCACAGCGCAAAAACGGCGTCGCCATGCTGCATTCTGGATCGGCGCGCATGGCGTCGATCAGCGCGGTCACGAAATGGGCCGGCGTCAGCGGGGCATCGCCTTGCAGGTTCACCACGATATCCGCCGTGATGCCCGCCACCGCAACCGCTTCGGCCACCCGCTCGGTGCCGTTGCGGCAGGTGTCAGAGGTCATGATCACATCAGCCCCGATCCGTCGCGCCTCATCGGCGATGCGTTCGTCATCGGTGGCGACATAGATCGGGATCTGCCCACAGGACGCGGCCCGCCCCGCCATCACAGACCGCTCAATCAGGCTGCGCGCCACGCCCTTGGCCCCGGTCAGCGCCACCAGCGGTTTACCGGGATAGCGCGTGCTGGCAAAGCGTGCCGGAATAATGATGCAGGCGTCCATGCTTACAGCCCCTTTGCCAGACGATCAAAAGCGCACAGCGTGCCGATCAGCGCCTTCATATTGTGAAGATGGATCATGTTCGGCCCGTCGCTGGGTGCGGTGTCAGGGTCTTCATGGGTTTCGATAAACAGCGCCGACACCCCGACCGCACAGGCCGCCCGCGCCAGCACCGGCGCAAACTGCCGCTGCCCGCCTGATGACCCGCCCAGCCCGCCGGGCTGCTGCACCGAATGGGTGGCATCAAACACCACCGGCCAGCCGGTTTCCGCCATCGTCGGCAGACCGCGGAAATCGGTGACCAAAGTGTTATAGCCAAACGACGTCCCGCGCTCGCACAGCATGATCCTCCGGTTGCCGGTGCTTTCCACCTTGGCCGCGACGTTTTTCATGTCCCAGGGGGCCAGAAACTGCCCCTTCTTGATGTTGATCGCCAAGCCGGTTTCACCCGCCGCCAGCAACAGATCGGTCTGGCGGCACAGGAACGCCGGGATCTGCAGCACGTCGACAGCCTGCGCCGCAATCGCGCAATGCGCCGGTTCGTGCACATCGGTCAGCACCGGCACGCCATATTCGGCGCGGATGTCGGACAGGATGCGCAACCCCATCTCCATCCCCAGGCCCCGGTTGGTGCTGAGCGATGACCGGTTGGCCTTGTCATAGCTGGCCTTGAAGATGAACTTGGTGCCCGTGGGCGCACACGCGTCCAGCAACCCTTCGCAGATCATCCGGGCGTGGGCAGAGCTTTCCAGCTGGCACGGGCCAGAGATCAGCGCAATCGGCGCATTCCCCCCGATTGCAATATCGCCCACAGTTACGGTTTGCTGATCCATCAGTCCCTCACATCACGCCAATGCGCAAAAGATCGTGCAGATGCACGATCCCCACGGGCCGCCCGTCTTCGCAAACAAACAGCGCAGAAATTTTCGACTTGTTCACAATCGCCAGAGCCTCAGCCGCCAGAGTTTGCGGGGCCACGGTTTTCGGGTTTTTCGTCGCCACATCGCCCGCCGTACGGTCCAGCAGCCCGACAATGTTGCGCCGCAGGTCCCCATCGGTGACCACGCCCACCAACATGCCTGCCGCGTCCACCACGCCGGTCACGCCCAGACCACCCGCCGTCATTTCGCGCACCACATCCTGCATCGGGGCATCCTGCGCCACCAAAGGCACCGCAGAATGCATCACCTGCCGAACCAGCGTCAGCTGCGCGCCCAGCTTGCCGCCGGGGTGATAGGTGCGGAACTGGTCCGCCTCAAACCGCCGCGCCTCCATCAACGCCACCGCCAGCGCATCGCCCAGGCCCATCATCAGCGTGGTCGACGTGGTCGGGGCCATGCCGATGGCACAGGCCTCGGGCAGATCGGGGATGGTCAGCCGGTAGTTTACTGCACGCATCAAGGTGCTGGCCGGGTCGCGTGACAACCCGATCAGCGGAATGGCGAACCGGGCGCAATGTGCGATCAGGTCACGCAGTTCCGACGTCTCACCGCTGTTGGACAGCAGGATGCAGATGTCATCCGGCGTGACCATGCCCAGATCGCCATGGCTCGCTTCAGCCGGATGCACGAACAGCGATGGCGTTCCGGTCGAGGCCAGTGTGGCCGCAATCTTGCGCGCTACATGCCCCGATTTGCCGATCCCCGACAGCACCGCACGGCCCTTCAGATCCAGCAGCGCCGTCACCGCGCCGGCAAAATCAGCGGGCAGCGCCGCCGCCAGCGTCAGCAGCGCCTCCCCCTCGATCCGCAGCACACGGGTTGCGGCGCGGCAATGCGCCTCGGCAGTCAGGGCGGGCAATGTCATGTCAGCCATCGGGCGGGCCTTCCTTGGGTCGCGCCTGTAGTGCCACGCGTGGCCCCGCCTGTCCAGAACCGGGCCTAGCGCTTCAGAAACCAGCGCGCCCCGATCTGCGCCGCAAACACCGCCATCGCAATCCGCACCACATGATGCGCAGTCACATAAATCGCGCTGATGTTCAGGCTCAGCGCGATCAGGCTCATTTCCGCCAGCCCTCCGGGGGCAAAGGCCAGGAACACCGCCGCCACCGGCTCCCCCACCAGCGCGTGCAGCGCCAACGCAAAGCCAAAGGCCAGCGCCATCACCGCCGCGCCGTTCAGCACCGCCAACAGCCCGGCCCGCCGCAGCATGGCACCCGTCACCCCGGCAAAGCGCGCGCCCAGCCCGGTGCCCAGCACCACCTGCGTGAGCGAGATCAGCCACCCCGGCGGCACGTCTTCCACCCAGCCCAGCCCATGCGCCAAAGCCGACAGGATCAGCGGCCCGGTGATGATCCACGCCGGAATCCGGCACAGCCGCGCCAGCCAGACCCCCACGCCACCACAGACCAGCAGCACCAGCACATCGCGCAAGCTCAGCGCCACATCAGCCCCCGTCATCTGCACGCCAGAGGCAGAGCCGACAGAATGCCCCGTCACACCCAGAAAGATCAGCGGCACCGCAATGATGGTCAGGATCAGCCGCAAGAACTGCATCACTGTCAGCAGCCGCACATCGGCCCCGGCCTCTTCGCCCAACTGCACGCTTTCGATCAGCCCGCCCGGCAGCGCGCAGAAAAACGCGTCCACTTGCGCCAGCCCGCCCCGGCGAAAGATCACATAGCCCAGCCCATGCGCCACCGGCACGAACACCAGCAGCGCCAGCAGGCTCGGGCCCCAGCCCAGGGCCTCCCGCGCGACTTGCGGGGTGAACGCCCCGCCAATCGCCACCCCGATCACCGGCACAAAGGCCATGCGCAGCCGCATCGGCATGGTGACCGCGCGGCCAAGGGGCCGCCAACCCATCGCCGCCGTCACCCCCACCGCCAGAAGCGAGCCCAGCAGGTAACCCAGCGGCAGCCCCAAAGCCGCCGCCAGCATCCCGCCCGCAGCCCCGATCGCAAGCGTCAGCGCCAGTGCCGGAATGTCCACCCGCAGATCTACCAATGCGGCGGCCTCACATTGGCGGCGGGCGCGCCCCCGGCCCCGTCTTCGCGCTCGGCCTCGCGTTCCACCAGCAGGCCGACCAGCCGGGTCAGCCGGTCAATCTCCTTTTGCTGCGCGCTCACCACGTCCGACAGATCATCGACCGCCCGCAGCAGATGCGCCATCCGCTCTTCCATGCTGTCAATCCGGTCCATCATCCACCTGTGCCGCTTGCCGCCATCCCCCCCATCCGTTACAGGATGCCCGGCAAAGATCGAAGGGCCAAACCGCCATGTCCGACGCGAAAATCCGCCGCCCAAGGGCCGAAACCCCCAAAGGCTTCCGCGATTACTTCGGGGCCGAAGTGACCGAACGAAAGGCCATGCTGGACAAGATCGCTGCGGTCTATCACCGCTATGGTTTTGATCCGCTGGAAACCAGCGCGGTGGAAACCGTTGAATCTCTTGGTAAATTCCTGCCGGACGTCGACCGCCCGAATGAGGGCGTGTTCGCGTGGCAGGAGGATGAGGCCGACTGGCTGGCCCTGCGCTACGACCTGACAGCACCCCTTGCACGGGTGGCTGCACAATACCGCAACGACCTGCCATCGCCCTACCGCCGCTATGCGATGGGGCCGGTCTGGCGCAACGAAAAGCCCGGCCCGGGCCGATTCCGCCAGTTCTATCAATGCGATGCCGATACCGTGGGCGCGCCATCGGTCGCCGCCGACGCCGAAATCTGCGCCATGCTGGCCGACGCGCTGGAAGCCGCAGGGATTGAGCGCGGCGATTATGTGGTCAAGGTCAACAACCGCAAGGTGCTGAATGGGGTGATGGAGGTGGCGGGCGTTCTCGACCCGTCAGACCCGGAGAAATTTGCTGACGAACGCGGCATCGTCCTACGAGCAATCGACAAGATCGACCGGCTAGGGGTTGAGGGCGTTCGCGCGCTTCTGGGTGAGGGTCGCAAAGATGCCAGCGGCGACTTTACGAAGGGCGCAGGACTTTCGGAGTCCCAAATACGAGTGCTGATGCAGTTCATCCAAGCAAAAATGTATATTGACCAAGAATTGGCACTCGGTTCGGTTAAGTTTGCGCGAATTGATCACCCTGCAGCAGAAATTTTCCATGCAGCAGCGCTTCGACAAGACAGTCCGACCAAGAAAGCGCTAGTCCTTCGAAACTTGTTCACATGCTCTTACTTGGGAGAAATTGTAGGAAACTCAGCGCAGGGCAAACAAGGTGCGCTAGAACTTTTCGAGATAGCTTTCACCTTAGGTCAGTTAGGCTACGGCCCAGACCGCATCGTGATTGACCCCGGCGTCGTCCGGGGCTTGGGCTACTACACCGGCCCGGTCTACGAGGCGGAACTGACCTTCGAAATCCTCGACGAAAAGGGCCGCAAGCGCCAGTTCGGCTCCGTCGCAGGCGGGGGCCGCTACGACGACCTCGTGAAACGCTTCACCGGCCAGTCCGTACCCGCCACCGGCGTCTCCATCGGTGTCGACCGCCTGCTCGCCGCCCTGCACGCCAAGGGTCGCATCAGCACCGACACCACCGGCCCCGTCGTCGTTACCGTGATGGACCGTGACCGCATGGCCGATTACATGTCCATGGTCAGCGATCTGCGCAACGCGGGCATCCGCGCCGAAACCTACCTCGGCAACCCGAAAAACTTCGGCAACCAGTTGAAATACGCCGACAAACGCAACTCCCCCATCGCCATCATTCAGGGCGGGAATGAGGCGGATGCGGGCACTGTCATCCTCAAAGACCTGATCCTCGGCGCGAAGATCGCGCAGAACGCCACGCTGGAGGAATGGAAAGACCGCCCCGCACAGGTCGAAGTCCCGCGTGCAGACCTCGTCGCCGCCGTGCGCCGGATGCTGGACCAGAACTGATGCGCACAGGGGCCGAACGCAGCCTGTCCGACCGCCTTGCCGCGTGGTTCACCGATCAGGGGGCCACGCTGGTCGAGGCCGATATCCTGCTGCCCGCCGAAACCCTGCTGGACCTCTATGGCGAAGATATCCGCGCCCGCGCCTACATGACCGTCGATCCGGTGCAGGGCGAAATGATGCTGCGCCCGGACTTTACCGTGCCGGTGGTGCAGCAGCACATGGCGGGCGGTGCCGACCCCGCCACCTATGCCTATTCCGGCCCGGTGTTTCGCAAACAGACCCACGCGGGCGACCGCCCTTCGGAATACCATCAGGCCGGGATCGAGATCTTCCGCCGCGACGAGCCCGAAGCGTCTGACGCGCGCGTTTTTGCCCTGATCGACCGCGTTCTGCGCGAAAACGGCCTGACCCTGCGCCCGGTCACCGGAGATATCGGCATCCTGATGGCCGCCGTGCGCGGCCTTGCCACCACCGAGCGCCGCAAACAGGCGCTGTTGCGCCACATCTGGCGGCCCCAACGCTTCCGCGCCTTGCTCGACCGTTTCTCGGGCCGCGCCCCGGTGCCTGCGGCCCGCAAGAACCTGCTTGACCGTCTGGCCGCAGGCACCCCCGCCGATCTGATCGCGCAGGCTGGCACCTTCACCGGCCTGCGCGGCGAGGCCGAAATCACCGCCCGAGTGCAAGCCCTGACCGAAGACGCACAAACCCCGCCGCTGAACGCGCCCGAGGCCGCGCTGCTCTATGACCTGCTCTCCCTGCAAGCCCCGTCGCGCGCCGCGCTGCAGCACCTGCGCGGCATCGCGCCGATGCTGCCCGCCATCACCCCGGCGGTGGACCGCTTTGCGGCGCGGCTCGACGCTCTCAACGCGCAAGGCATCGACACCGAAACCCTGCCGTTCGAGGCCAGCCATGGCCGGACCAGTCTGGAATACTACGATGGCTTCGTCTTCAGCTTCCACGCCGACGACCCGGCTTTGCCCCCCTTATCCAGCGGCGGACGTTATGATGCGCTGACCGCCGTGCTGGGGCAGGGCAAATCCATCCCTGCCGTTGGCGGCGTGATCCGCGCCGGGCTGATGGCCCGGTTGATGGGGGACCAGTCATGATCAAGATCGGCGTGCCGTCCAAAGGGCGGCTGATGGAGAAAACCTTTGACTGGTTCGGCGCGCGCGGCGTCACCCTGCGGCTGTCGGGGGCCGAGCGCGAATATGCGGGCAAGGTTGATGGCATCGATGGCGTGGAACTGGTGCTGCTGTCGGCGGGCGAGATCCCGCGCGAACTGGCCGCCGGGCGCATCCATCTTGGCGTCACCGGGTCTGACCTTGTGCGCGAGAAACTGGCCGACTGGCCGTCACAGGTGGCCGAACTGGCCCCGCTTGGCTTTGGCCATGCCGACCTGATCATCGCGGTGCCAGTCGCGTGGATCGACGTTGACACACTCGATGATCTGGACGCCGCCGCTGCTGCTTTCCGCAAAACCCACGGCTTTCGCCTGCGCATCGCCACCAAATACCACCGGCTGGTGCGCGATTTCGTGACCACGCATGGCGTGGCCGATTACCAGCTGGTCGACAGTCAGGGGGCCACCGAAGGCACGGTCAAGAACCTGACCGCCGAGGCGATTGCCGACATCACCTCATCGGGCGAAACCCTGCGTGCCAACCACCTCAAGGTGCTGTCCGACGCGGCCATCCACGCCAGCCAGGCCGTGCTGTTCCTGTCGCATCAGGCAGACTGGGCACCGGAAAACCGCGCGGCCCTTGCGGCTCTTGCAGCAAAACTGCACATCACGGTGCCGAATACCTGACCTTGCCGGCCCTTTGAAACCGCAGCGCAGTGCGTTAACGTTTGGGCAAGTGAAGGAGGTTCCGATGACCCGTGCCCGCATCCTGCTGTGCCTTGCCGCCCTGATGCCGCTGCCTGCAGCGGCTCAGGATCTCGCCTCGGCTGATGCGATCCGCGCGACGATTGTCGGCAATACCGTGCGCGGGTCGATGGTCGCCTCGGGGGGGTTCACCGAATATTACGCGCCCGACGGGGCCATCCGTGGCCCGGATTATGCGGGGCAATGGTCGATCACCGGCAACCGCATGTGCTTTGGCTATGACGGCAACCCCGCCAGTTGCTGGGCTGTCCGGGTAAGCGGGCGCAATGTGGTCTGGGTCGGCAGCGGCGGGGATGAGGGCACGGGCACGATCTTGCCCGGCAACCCCAACAACTTCTAAAGCGCCGCCGCCAGCCGCGCGCCCTGATCAATTGCGCGTTTGGCGTCCAGTTCCGCCGCCACATCGGCACCGCCGATGATGTGCGGCGTGATCCCGGCCGCCATCAGCGCCTCGGCCAGCCCGCGTTCGGGCACCTGCCCGGCGCACAGGATCACATCATCGACCGGCAGCAACGCTTCCACCCCGTCGCGCTCGATCAACAGCCCGGCTTCGGTGATCGCCTTGTAACTGACCCCGCCCAGCATCTTCACACCCTTGGCCGCCAGTGCCGCGCGGTGAATCCAGCCGGTGGTCTTGCCCAAGCCCCGCCCCGGCTTTTCCGCCTTGCGCTGAAGCAACCAGACTTCGCGTGCGGGCGCTTCGGGTGCGGGCAGCGCAAGGCCCCCGGCAACCTCTGCCGGATCGCCCACGCCCCATTCGCGCCGCCACAGGGCGAAATCCTCGGTCGGGCTTTCGCCCTGATGCACCAGAAACTCAGCCACATCAAAGCCGATGCCCCCGGCCCCGATCACCGCCACGCGGTGGCCCACCTCTGCCCCGCGCAGCGTTTCCAGATAACCCAAAGCACTGTCCTGCCCCGGAATTCCCGGATCACGCGGGGCAACGCCGGTGGCAATCACGACCGCTTCAAACCCGGCCAGTGCTTCTGCCGTGGCCTCTGTGCCCAGTGCCAGCTCTACTGATGACCGCTCCAGCATGGTGGTGAACCATGCGATCAGCCCGCGAAACTCTTCCTTTCCGGGGACGGATGCCGCCAGATGCAACTGGCCGCCCACCCGGTCCGCGCGGTCAAACAGCACCACCTGATGCCCGCGACCTGAGGCCACCAGCGCCGCCATCATCCCCGCAGGACCCGCACCCACAACGGCCACCCGTTTGGGCGCATCCGTGGGCGCATAGACCAGTTCTGTTTCATGACAGGCACGCGGGTTCACCAGACAGCTGGTCAGCTTGCCGCTGAACGTGTGGTCCAGACAGGCCTGATTGCAGGCAATACAGGGCGCAATCTCTTCCGCCCGCCCCGCCGCCGCCTTTGCGACGAAATCGGCATCGGCCAGAAAGGGCCGTGCCATCGAAACCATATCGGCCAGACCCGCCGCCAGAACCGCCTCACCCACCCCTGGCGTGTTGATCCGGTTCGAGGTGATCACCGGAATCCCCACATGCGGCCGCAGCCGCGCCGTCAGCCAGGTAAAGGCCGCCCGCGGCACCGAGGTGGCAATCGTCGGCACCCGCGCCTCGTGCCAGCCGATGCCGGTGTTCAGCAGGCTCGCCCCTGCCGCCTCGACCCGCTTTGCCAGTTCCACCACCTCATCCCAGGTTGAGCCATCGGGGATCAGGTCGATCAGGCTGATCCGGTAGATCAGTATGAAATCGGGGCCGACCGCTTCGCGCACCCGGCGCACCACCTCGACCGGCAGGCGCATCCGGTTTTCATAGCTGCCGCCCCAACCGTCCTCACGCCGGTTGGTGTGGCGCACCAGAAACTGGTTCAGGAAATACCCCTCCGAGCCCATGATCTCCACTCCGTCATAGCCCGCCTCACGGGCGCGGACGGCAGCGGTGACGATATCGGCGATCTGCTTCTCGATTCCGTCCGCATCCAGCGCGCTTGGCACAAAGGGCGAGATCGGGGATTTCAGCGCCGACGGGGCCACGCATTCCTTGCCATAGGCATAGCGACCCGCATGCAGGATCTGCATGGCAATCAGACCGCCCGCCGCATGCACTGCATCGGTGACCCGGCGGTGATTGGCGATATCGACATCGCTGAACAGCCCCGCAGCCCCCGGAAACACCCCGCCTTCACGGTTCGGGGCCATGCCGCCGGTCACGATCAGCCCGACACCCCCCGCAGCGCGCGCCGCGTAGAACGCGGCCACCCGGCCCCAGTCGCCGGTTTCTTCCAGCCCGGTGTGCATCGACCCCATCAGCACACGGTTGCGCAGACGGATATGCCCCAGATCCAACGGGGCAAGCAGATGGGGATAGGTGGTCATGATGTCCTCCGGCAACCTGCGCGCAGCATGGCCGTCGGCGGCAGGCTTGTCACCCGCAACGCGGCGTCACCGCAGGTCAACCGCCGGTCAGGCCGTTCAGCGCCCCGGCCGCCTGCCGCATCAACCCATCCACCGACAGGCGCAGCGAGTCGATCATAGCCACATATGAGGCCATCGCATCGGCGGCACCCGGCATCTGGGCCGAGATTTCAGGGGCCATCACATACAGCGCCACAGCCACAGCCGCCAACAGCAGCGCCAGCACAAAGCCGGACCGGAACCCCGATCCCGATGACGCCGCTTTTGCTGCCCGCGCCTCTTCCCGGCTGACCGCACTGTCATTGGGCCGCAGGCTGGAGTTGATCTCTTCGATATCGGGCAACAGATCACGCCGGGCGGCAGCGCGCGGCGGCGGCACAGCCTCGCCCTTCATGGTGGCAATCCGCCGGTCGGTTTCCGTGCGCGCCGATGCGGTGGCCGCCGCCGCCGCAGCCGCTGAGCCCACGACGGGTGATACGGGTGGCGGCAGGCCCAGATCGCCCTGCATCTCGATGCCGCCGCTGTCAGCCCTGCGCGCGGCCATCTCTAACTCTGCCTCTTCGCGCAGGATGGCCAGCACATCGGCGTCCAGCACCCGTTTTACCGGCGCGGACCCTGCCCCGGGTGGTGGCAGTGGCGTCATGTCATCTTCGTCATCCGGGTCATCGGCGGGCGCATCGGTCTGGGCCACGGCTGCGGGCACATCGGCCACCGCCTCCGGCTCGGGGTCGCGGTACAGATCGTCGGTCAGATCGTCGGTCAGATCGTCTTCGAAGCTGTCGCGCATCTGAAACCACGCATGGCCACAGCTGGAACATTGCACGTCACGCCCGGCGTCCGGAATGGCGCTGTCGTCCACCTCATACTGGGCGTCGCAATTCGGACAGATCAGACGCATGCCACAAAACCCTTTCCCGGCTTTTCCCGGATGTTAACAGACACTAGCAACGATATGTCACAAGGCCAAGAGTTTGTCGGTCCCCCCAAGCCGCTGTTCCTCTGGCGCTTTCGCAACACCGGGGCATCTGTCCTGCCCGTCCGCGATTGTATCCGCCCCCGCTTTGCGCAATTCTGCCACCATGCCATGGGGGGCCACCGAGTGATCGCGTTCGAGAATGTGGGTTTCAACTATGGCGGCGGCGAATTGCTGTCCGATGTCACCCTGCGCCTTGCGCCGGGGTCGTTTCACTTTCTGACCGGGCCGTCGGGGGCGGGAAAGTCCACCTTCCTCAAGCTGGCCTATGCCGAATTGCGGCCCACAGCGGGCCGGGTGTCGATCTTTGACCGCGATGCGCGGATGATGACCCGCGACGATGTCGCGCTCAGCCGCAGGCGCATCGGCGTAGTGCATCAGGATTGCCAGTTCCTCGACCACCTGCCGCTGGCCACCAATGTTGCCCTGCCGCTGACCGTAGCCAGCCGCACAGGCGATGCGCAGGATCTGACGGCGCTGCTCGATTGGGTGGGTCTGGGCAAGCTGGCCGATGCCTTGCCGCCGCAACTGTCGGGCGGGGAACGTCAGCGGGCCGCCCTTGCCCGCGCCATCATCATGTCGCCCGATGTCATTCTTGCTGATGAACCCACCGGCAATCTGGACTGGGAAATGTCTTTGCGCCTGCTGACGCTGCTGGTCGAGCTGAACCGGATGGGCAAGACCATCCTGATCGCCACCCATGACATGAACCTGATCCGGCAGGCAAAATCGCAGCTGGCAGCAAGGGTGCTGCGCATCCAGAACCGCCGGGTGCAGCTTGCGGGGGCCGATCTGTGAAATTTACCCTTCCCGCCCTTCTTGCGCCTGACCGGCAGGCCGACCGCGTGGTGCCTCCCTCGGGCTTTACCGCGCAGCTGACCCTGTTCACTTCGGGTTCCATGGCGTTTCTGGCGGTGTTCGCATTGGCCCTCTCGCTGGCTTCGGGTCGGCTGGCCGACCGCTGGGGCTCGGCGCTTGCGGGCACGGCCACGATCCGCATCTCGGCCCCGCCGGAACAGCTGGATACGCAAGTGGCCGCCGTTCTGGCCCTGCTGTCGACCACGCCCGGCATCGCATCGGCCCGCGCGCTGGACACCGCAGAACAGCGCACCTTGCTGGAACCGTGGTTCGGCCCCGACCTGCCGATAGATGCCCTGCCGCTGCCGCGCCTGATTGAACTGTCCGAAGGCTCACCCGGCTATGACAGCGAAGGCCTGCGGCTGCGCCTGAGCGCCGAGGCGCCGGGGGCGGTGCTGGATGACCACACCCGCTGGCGCCGCCCGATGGCGCAGGCGGCGGAGCGGCTGCGCCTGCTGGGCGCGCTGTCGCTGATCCTGATCGCCGGATCGACGGCGGCGATGATCACGCTGGCCGCCAATTCCGCCCTGTCCGCCAACCTGCCGGTCATTCGCGTGCTGCGGCTGGTGGGCGCAAAGGATGCCTATATCGTCCGCGCCTTCGTGCGCCGCTTCACCTTGCGCGCGCTGACCGGGGCGGCTATCGGCACGGTTCTGGCGATGATCGGCATCGCCCTGCTGCCCCGCGCAGATGACGCAGGCGCATTCCTCACTGGGCTGGGGTTTCAGGGCGCGGGCTGGCTTTTGCCGCTGCTGTTGCCACCCGTTGTTGCTGTTCTGGCCTTTGCCGCCACCCGACATGCCGCCTTCCGCACCCTGAAAGGGCTGACCTGATGCTTGCCGTCCGCTGGACCCTGTCGCTGTTGTTCAACATCCAGATGTATCTGGCCATGGCCGTCATCGCCGTGGTCTTCGCGCCATGGGCGCTGGTGTCGCGCGAAGGGGCTTTTGCCGCCTGCCACAGCTATTGCCGCTGGGTGATCTTCACCGCCCGCGTCATGCTGGGTTTGAGGGTCGAGGTGCGCGGCACGCCGCCCACGGATGAAGTGATCGTCGCCGCCAAGCACCAGAGTTTCTTCGACATTCTGGTGATCTTCAACGCCATCCCGCGCGGCAAGTTCATCATGAAGCGCGAACTGATCTACACCCCCTTCCTTGGCCAGTATGCCCAGCGCATCGGCTGTGTCTTCGTCGATCGTGGCAAGCGCGGTGCCGCGATCTCGCGGATGAAGGCCGATGTCGCCAGAACCGCCGCCCATCCCGGCCAGCTGGTGATTTACCCGCAGGGCACCCGCGTTGCCCCCGGCGTGAACAAACCCTACAAGGTCGGCTCGGGGCTGATCTATGAGCAGCTGGGCCAGCCCTGCGTTCCGGTGGCGACAAATATCGGTGTGTTCTGGCCAAAGCGCGGCATCCTGCGCAAGCCCGGCACCTGCGTCGTGGATTTCCTGCCCCGGATCGAACCCGGTCTGCGGGTGGCGGATTTCATGAAGCGGCTGGAGCATGATATCGAAACCACCTCCGACGCCCTGCTGGTCGAGGCCGGGTTCCGCAAACCCTGAACAGCGGGACGGGCCGACAGGCAGTCATTGCGCAGACGGAACCGGATGGGCCATCCGGGGTTCTGCCAGATGACATTTGACAGTTTTTTGACCATCCTCCTCTCCGCCCCGCTCATGCTGCCGCTGATCGGCAGTCTGATCACCGGCGCACTGATCGGCGGCGAGCGCGAGGTGCATGGCAAGCCCGCCGGTCTGCGCACGCATACGCTGGTCTGCTTCGGGTCCGCACTGATGATGCTGATCGCGGCCCATCAGGCATCTTGGGACACCGCGCTGATGTCAGACACCCAGATCGTCAGCGACATGTCCCGCATGCCGCATGCCATTCTGACCGGCATCGGTTTTCTCTGCGCCGGGGTGATATTCCGCGAAGGGCTGTCGGTGCAGGGCCTGACCACGGCTGCCTCGCTCTGGGTCACGGCATCGCTGGGCATCGTCTATGGGGCGGGGATGCTGGAACTGGCTATCATCGGTACGCTGATCGTTCTGGCGGTGCTGGTGGCGCTGCGGGTGATGCAGATCGTGCTGCCGGTCCACATCGGGCTGCGCATCAGCGTCACCGCCAAGCCCGGTTTCCGCTGTGCCGATCTGACACGGCAGCTTGCGGCCCATCGTCTGACAGCCGGCCATGTTGCCCTGAGCCGCACCAGCGACGAGGTAACCCTCACCACCACGGTAAACCAGCCCGTGCGCGGCCTTGATCTGGATGCCCTGTCCGCAACCCTGCAGGAAAACCCGCTGGTGCAGAAGGTCTCACTTGACCCGGCGGAATGACCCGGCCATCACTCGGCTTGCCCCAGGCCACAACGTCCGGGCCATTGACAAGGACAGCCATGATCCCGATCACCGATCTTGACAGCCTGCACGCGCTATACGGCACCGCTGGCGAGGCTGCACTGCGCAAGGTCACGCCGGTTTTGACCCCGGCCTACCGTACATGGATTGAACGGTCACGCTTTTGCGTCCTCACCACCGTCGGGCCAGAGGGCACCGATGGCAGCCCACGCGGCGATGACGGCCCGGTCGTGATGGTGCGGGATGACCGCACCCTTGCCCTGCCCGACTGGCGCGGCAATGAACGCATCGACAGCCTGCGCAACATTGTGCGCGATGGCCGCGTCAGCCTGATGTTTCTGGTGGCGGGCAGCGTCAACGCCCTGCGCGTCAACGGTACCGCCATCGTCACCGCCGACCCAGCGCTTTGCGCGCGGTTCGACCGCGACGGCAAACAGCCCCGCAGCGTGATCGTGATCGGCATCGCCGAGGTCTATTCCCAATGCGCCCGCGCCCTGATCCGCGCCGCGTTGTGGTCATCAGGCGACCAGTCGGCGGGCCTGCCCAGCGTGGGCGACATGCTGCGCGAAATCACCGATGGTGGCATCGACGGCACTGCCTATGACACCGCATGGCCGATCCGCGCCGCCAAGACCATGTGGTAGCGGCAGCCCGGTCAGGCCAGCTTCAGCGCAACGATGCCGCCAAGGATCAGCAAGATCCCCAGAACCCGCACCGTATTGACCGGCTCACCGAACAGGATGACCGCCAGAATCGCGGTCCCCAATGTGCCGATCCCGACCCAGACAGCATAGGCCGTCCCCACCGGCAGATCTTTCATCGCCAGCGACAACAGCCAGAAGCTGGCCAAAGCGCCGATGATGGTCAGACCCGTGGGAACCGGCCGCGTAAAGCCGTCAGAATACTTCAGCCCGATCGCCCAGCCGGTTTCCAGCAGACCTGCCAGCAGAACCAGAATCCATGGGCTCACGCTGCAAGCCCTTTCGTTCCCATCTCGATGAACTTTGACCGCCGGTCCTTGATCAACGCCTCGGGCTTCTTGCCTGACAGCTCTTTCAGCATCGCCTCAATGCCCTTGCCCACCGCCTCGATGGTCTCGCGCGGACCGCGCTGCGCGCCGCCCATCGGTTCGTTGATGATCCGGTCAATCACGCCCAGCTTCTGCAGATCCTGCGCCGTCAGCCGCAGGGCCTCGGCGGCCTCGCGCATCTTTTCGGCATCTTTCCACAGGATGCTGGCGCAGCCCTCGGGCGAGATCACCGAATAAACGCTGTGCTCCAGCATCGCGACCCGGTTCGCAGTGGCAAAGGCCACCGCCCCGCCCGAGCCGCCTTCGCCGATCACGACCGAAATCAGCGGCACGCCGATTTCCAGACATTTCTGGGTGCTGCGCGCAATCGCCTCGGCCTGCCCACGCTCTTCCGCGCCTTTGCCGGGGTAGGCGCCGGGCGTATCGACCAGCGTGATCACCGGCAGCCGGAAGCGATCCGCCATCTCCATCAGCCGGATCGCCTTGCGATAGCCCTCGGGCCGCGCCATGCCGAAGTTGCGTGCAATCCGCGATTTGGTGTCATTGCCCTTTTCATGGCCGATCAGCATCACCGGCTGATCGTTGAACCGGGCAAGGCCGCCCATCACCGCGTGGTCATCGGCAAAATTCCGGTCGCCGGCCAGCGGGGTATATTCGCTGAACAGCGCCTCGATGTAATCTTTGCAATGCGGGCGTTCAGGGTGGCGCGCGACCAGACATTTGCGCCAGGGCGTCAGATCCTTGTACAGATCGCGCAGCATCGCCTCGGCCTTCTTGTCCAGCGCTTCGGCTTCCCGGGCGATATCCATTTCAGGATTGCCCCGCCCCATCGCCCGCAACTCTTCGGCTTTGCCTTCGATTTCGGCGAGGGGTTTTTCGAACTCAAGGTAATTCATCGGGCTCTCCGTGAAGGACAGGGCACTATATGCCTCTGCCCGCCCGGCAATGCAACTGTGGCCCCCGAACACCGCCATCAATCCGCACAGGGCATGGGGGACACCCCCCACAAACAGCAGCGCCCCGAACCGCTGGTTCGGGGCGTGCATCCTCCCCTTGATGCTGCGCGGGGGCCTCCTCTCCCCTGGTGCGCAGCGCGGGTATTCTTTTCAGACTGCCAGTATTTCAGGCGCTGATTTCAGACCATTGACCAGACTGTGTCAACTTGTCAACGATTCCCATATAACGCTGCGTCACAGGACAATCATTTCTGCCTGACGCACCACAACCTCGGCCTGTTTGATGCTGGCAATGTCGACCAGACGGCCTTTGTACACCGTGGCACCTTCGCCGCGCGCCTTTGCCGCCTCCATGGCGGCCAGAATCTCGCGTGCCTCGGTCACTGCTGCCTCGGACGGGGTGAACACCTCATTGGCCAGCGCCACCTGCTTGGGGTGGATCGCCCATTTGCCGACCATGCCCAGCGTGGCCGACCGCCACGCCTGCGCGCGGAAGCCTTCGTCATCGGAGAAATCGCCGAACGGCCCGTCCACCGGCAGGATGCCATGCGTGCGGCAGGCCGCCACGATCGCCACCTGCGCCCAGTGCCACGGGTCAGACCAGTGCTTCACCCCGTCACGCAACATGTAATAATTCTCCTGCGTCCCGCCGATCCCGGTGGTCTGCATCCCCATGCTGGCCGCAAAATCCGCAGCCCCCAGGCTCATAGCCTGCAAGCGCGGGCTGCTGGCGGCAATCTCTTCAACATGCGCGATTCCGGCGGCAGATTCGATGATCACCTCGAAACTGATCGGCTTTGTGCGCCCCTTGGCGCGCTCCACTGCCGTTACCAGCGCGTCCACCGCATAGACATCCGCCGCGCAGCCGACCTTGGGAATCATGATCTGGTCCAGCCGGTCGCCTGCCTGCTCCAGCAGATCGACCACATCGCGGTACCAGAACGGCGTATCCAGACCATTGATCCGCACCGACAGGGTTTTGGTCCCCCAGTCCACCGTGTTGATCGCCGCAATGATATTGGCGCGCGCGGCATCCTTGTCACCCGGCGCGACCGAGTCTTCCAGATCCAGATTGATCACATCCGCCGCCGAGGCCGCCATCTTTTCAAACAGGGCCGGGCGCGAGCCGGGACCGAACAGCTGGCAGCGGTTCGGACGGGCGGGCGGTGTGGGTTGGATACGAAAGCTCATCGGGGCCTCGGGCAAGTTAATTTCACGACTCTGCACCGCAGCGATAGATTATTGCGTGATCGCGTGCAATCCCCCGTTTGCAGATGCAGCAATGGGCGCTGTTTGTCCGACGGCAAAATGCCTCACTTGACAGCACCACAGCGGCGGGAGCCATGTCGCGCCAGCCAAGCAACAGGAATGCACGCCATGTCCACCGCCACTGCCCTCCACGCGCCGGTCAACCAGAAACTGCGCATCGCCGCTCTGCGGGCCGCCTTTCTGGTGGCCCTGCCGCTGATCATCTTCTCGAAATCCGTGTGGATGGATCAGCACTGGGTCTTCGAGGTGATGGAAGTCACGGGCATCGCGCTGATCATCGTGGCAGTGCTGGGCCGGTTCTGGTCGGTGCTCTACATCGGAGCCCGCAAGAACGCGATGGTGATGCAGGATGGCCCCTATTCAATGATGCGGCACCCGCTGTATCTGTTCTCCACCATCGGTGTCGCAGGTTTTGGCCTGATGCTCGGTTCGGTCGTCCTGACTCTGATCATGACGGCCCTGTTCTTCACCATTCTGTCCATCACCGCCTCAAAGGAAGAGGCGTTTCTGCGCGCCGAATTTGGCCCGACCTATGATGCCTATGCCGCCCGCGTGCCCCGGATCATTCCGAAACCATCACTGTTCCGCACCGAAGGCGAAGTCACCTTCAACGTCCGCACCCTCCGGGTCAATCTGCAGGATGCACTGGTGTTTCTGGCGCTGATTCCGCTGGCAGAAGCGTCTGAAATGGTCAAAGACTACGGCCTGATCCCAACCTTTCCACTTTTCTGAATGATCACCGTCACCGCTGATACCTTCCCGCGCCCGGTCATCGCCGCTTGCCTTCTCAGCCCTTGACGGGCCGCTTCTGCTGGCCCAAGACCGCGACAACCTGCTGTTGTTCGACGAACACGGCATCCACCCGCCGCATCCGGCCCTATGGGGATAGCACCATGACCCGCACCGTCTATGTCAACGGCCAGTATCTGCCCGAGCACGAAGCCACCGTGTCGATTTTTGACCGGGGCTTTCTGATGGCAGATGGGGTGTATGAGGTGACATCCGTCCTCGACGGCAAGCTGATCGACTTTGACGGCCATATCAAACGCCTGCACCGCAGCCTGTCCGAACTCGACATGGCAGCGCCGTGCTCGGATGAAGAGCTGATCGCCATGCACCGTGAACTGGTGAAGCTGAACCACATCGACCAGGGCATGATCTATCTGCAGGTCACGCGCGGCAACCCCGGCGACCGCAGCTTTGTGTTCCCGCCCGCCGATCTGCCGCCGACCATCGTGGCATTTACGCAAGATATCCCCAACCTCGCCGATGCCCCCGCCGCCAAGACCGGCTTTCGCGTGATCTCGATCCCCGATCTGCGCTGGGACCGTCGCGATATCAAAACCGTGCAACTGCTGTACCCCTCAATGGGCAAGATGGCCGCTAAAAAGGCCGGGGTCGATGACAGCTGGTTTGTCGAGGACGGTGCCGTGACTGAAGGCACCTCGAACAACGCCTATATCGTCAAAGGCAACCGCATCATCACCCGCCAGCTGTCGACCGACATCCTGCACGGCATCACCCGCGTCGCCGTTCTGCGCTTCGCGGCTGAAGCGCAGTTTGAGGTCGAAGAACGCCCCTTCACCATTGAAGAGGCGCAAAACGCGGATGAGGCGTTCTCTACCGCTGCCAGCATCTTCGTCATGCCGGTGGTGGAAATCGACGGCAAAGCGGTCGGCAACGGCAAACCCGGCCCGGTCGCCCAGCGCCTGCGTGAGCTGTATCTGGACGAAATGCGCAAAGCCGCGATCTGATCGAAAGGCTGGCCTCAAAAGGCCAGCTTTCAATCCGCCTTGCCGACATTCTTCGCAAAAGCCTCGGCAAACGCCGCCTGCTTGTCGGCATCCGCCGGGGCCTGATGCGCGGCGACCCATTGGTCATAGGGCATGCCATAGACAATCTCGCGCGCGGCGGCCTTATCCATCTCGATCCCCCGGGCATTGGCCGCTTCCTGATACCAGCGGCTCAGGCAGTTGCGGCAGAACCCGGCCATGTTCATCAGATCAATGTTCTGCACATCGGGCCGCTTTTCCAGCAAATGATGCATCAGCGCACGAAAGGCTGCGGCCTCCAGCTCGGTTCGGGTCTGGTCATCCTGGGTCATATCATCCTCCTGCCCTGACAGCATGTCCTATCGGGGCAGGGGCGGCAACCCGGCGTCAGGCCGGTTCCAGAAACAGCCATGATGACGGGTCTGCCGACAGCTCTGCCACGGTCTGACCAATCAGCCGCACCGCAATCTGGCCATTCACCAACAGCACCGAATCTGTCAGCCCGTCCGCCCGGAGCAGAAGGCTGGCAGCGTCCGGGTCATCCAGCACCAGCGACAGGGCTTCGGTCTGATGGTCGAAATCGGTGATGATGGTCGCATTCTCGCCGCTGCGGTAGACAACGACAAACTCGTCAACGCCTGCGCCGCCGGTCAGGGTGTCGCCATCATCGCCGAACAGCAGATCATCCCCCGCGCCGCCTTCCAGAAGATCAGGGCCGCGCGCTGCTGCATTGCCCGAGACCACGCCATTGGTGATCCGCGACGAAATCTGATCCGCCGCGTCTTCGCCGAATGTGTCGGCAACGATCTCCCTGATCTCATCCGCAAGCTCTGGAAGCTCGTCTGCAATCAGGTCATACTCCACCCCGATCAGCGTATCGTTGCCCTCTCCGCCGTATAGGGTGTTTGACCCGCTGGACCCGATCAGCACATCAGCGCCAAACCCTCCGAACAGCACGTCATTCCCGCCCCCGCCGATCAGAAGGTCACGGCCCGTACCGCCTGCCAGCACGTCATTGCCGGCACCGCCCAAAAGAATATCATCCCCCGGGCCACCATTCAGCCGATCAGCCCCAGACCCGCCGAAAATAATGTCGTTGCCTTCCAGACCATTGATCAGATCGGGCCCGTTGCCACCCAGCAGGATATCCGGGTCAGAGGTTCCGTTCAGAAGCTCTTTTTCCTCATCGGCCGGGGCGTCATCGTCATCGCTGCCGCTGCTTCCGCCGAAAACCAGACCGCCTGCCAGCAAAAGGGGAAGGAAAAGCAAAAGTTCCACGGTTTACTCCACTGTCAGCCGGCCTGCGCCTGTAAATACCCAGCTGAGCTATGGGCTGAAAATTGCGTCCGTCAAGCCGCTTCAATCCTTGAGCAAAAAAAGCCTTTCCCCGCGAGGCGTGCGATAAAACAATGCCCGTTTTCTGTTACAGATTATCGCGTTTCACGCCACAATGTCCCGCGTTCAGCCCGCAACCGCCCCCAGCGCCGCCGTCAGAACCGGGGCCAGTCGCCGTGCCCAGTCCTGCTGCTGCGACTCGGTCCCGATCAGATCATTGCGCACTTCGATCAACGTGTTGTGCCGCCCCGGCTGCAGGGCATGGCGGTCAATCGCATCGCCGGGCAGATGGCCGGAGTAGGGCTCGTTATCGCCAACGCACCAGTCGGGCACGGTCTGCAATTCGCTGATCACCGCGCGCGACAGCCGCTCATCCTCGGGGCTGTGCAGCACGCCGATGTGCCAGGGCCGGGGCGGGCGGCCCTTGAGGCAGGGGGTAAAGGAATGGATCGCCAGAATCGCCCGGCCTTCGGCAATCTGCGCAAAGGCCGCGTGATAGGGCCGGTACAGCCGCTGCAACCGTTCCTCCACTTCCGCCGGGCCAACATGCCGGTTGGCCGGAATGATGGTGCCGTCATACAGCTTCATCACCAGCGTCGGGTCGTCTTCGCCCCGGTTCGGGTCGATCACCAACCGGCTGAAATCGGAACAGATCACCGGGCTGTCCAGCGCGGCACCCAGCGCAATCGCCAGACCCCGCGCGCCCACATCATAGGCGATGTGCCGCGCCATATCCTCCGGCGCGATGCCAAGCGTGCCGCCCAGCCACTCCGGCACCCGGTTGGTGGCGTGATCACAGGTCACCAGCCAGGGGCCCAACCGGCCTGCGCCAAGAACTTCAAAAGCTTCATGCCTGATTTCCGGGCGAAATTCTGTCATGCTTTCTTTACCCCGCCGTGCTTTTAACCGTTTAAGTCCTTTGGACCGAAAGCGCCAGTTGCCCCGCAGGTCTGATTGCTTTATTCCCACCCGTGGCCCACCACGAAGTGATAACCGAAGAAGGAACAAGGCATGAGACGCCTTCGGAATGTTAAGATCGTGGCCACTCTGGGCCCCGCATCCAATGATTATGAAATGATCCGCGCCTTGTTCGAGGCGGGGGCAGATGTCTTCCGCCTGAACATGAGCCATGGCACGCATGACGATATCCGCGCGCGCCACGCCATCATCCGGCAGGTCGAAGCTGACACCGGGCGTCCCATCGCCATTCTGGCCGATCTTCAGGGTCCCAAACTGCGTGTCGGAACATTCGCGGCGGAGTCGTATGATCTGGCCGATGGCGACAAGTTCCGCCTCGATCTGGATGCCACGCCTGGCGACGCCACCCGCGTGCAGCTGCCCCACCCCGAGATTTTTGCGGCCCTCGAACCCGGATCTTCGCTGCTGGTCAATGACGGCAAGATCCGCCTGATCGTTGACGATTGCGGCAAGGATTACGCCAATTGCACCGTCACCGTCGGCGGCGCGATTTCCAACCGCAAGGGCGTGAACGTCCCCGATGTGGTGCTGCCGCTGGCGGCCCTGTCGGAAAAAGATCTCAAGGATCTGGAATTCGCCTGCGAGCTGGGGGTCGACTGGCTGGCCCTGTCCTTCGTGCAACGCCCCGAAGACGTGATCGAGGCCAAGGCGCTGGCCCGTGGCCGTGCCGCCATCCTGTCGAAAATCGAAAAGCCCGCCGCTGTCAAAGCCTATGATGCGATTCTTGCCGTGTCAGACGGCATCATGGTCGCCCGTGGCGACCTTGGGGTTGAGCTGCCGGTCTATTCTGTGCCGCCGATCCAGAAACGTCTGGTCCGCAAGGCCCGCGCCGCCGCCAAGCCGGTGATCGTCGCCACCCAGATGCTGGAATCGATGATCGAATCGCCGATGCCCACGCGGGCAGAGGTGTCAGACGTCGCAACCGCCATCTATGAAGGTGCCGATGCGGTGATGCTGTCTGCTGAATCCGCTGCCGGGAAATTCCCGATCGAGGCGGTGACCACCATGAACAACGTGGCGATCTCGGTCGAAAGCGATCCGACCTATCGCCAGATCATCGAATCCAGCCGCAGCGTGGTCCGCTCCAGCGTGGCCGATGGCATCGTCTCTGCCGCGCGCGAAATCGCGGAATCGGCCGATATCAAGGCCATCGCCGTGTTTTCGCAGACCGGCACCACGGTCAGCCTTGTTGCCCGCGAACGCCCGCGCGTTCCGATCATCGCGCTGACCCCGCTCGTCAACACTGCGCGCCGGTTGTGCCTCACCTGGGGCACCCATTGCGTGATGACAGAAGAGCAGGACCGTTTCAAAGGTGCCGTCATCTCGGCCGTCCGCGCCGCGCGCCAGCACGGCTTTGCCTCGGAAACCGATCAGATCGTGCTGACCGCTGGTGTGCCGTTCAACGTGCAGGGCACCACCAACATCCTGAGGGTGGCCCCATGTGATGAGCGGTTGATTTACAAAGCCGATCCTGAATAATCCGTCACAGGATTACAGGGGGTGGCGATGGACTCTGATCTGATGTTCGTCATAGGGGCCGTTCTTGTGGCCCTGTCCGTCCCCTCGATGTTTTCCGCGCTTGCTGACAGCCGCCCGCCCCGGGCGGCTGCCATCATCCTGCTGATCGGCGGCACACTGGTGGTGATCGCGCTCAGCCAGAAACCCGGCGGGGTGGCGCTAGCCCAGATCCCCGACATCTTCTTCCGCGTCATCGCCCGCGTTGTGAACTGACCACGCAAAGGCCAAACGACTCTTTTGCCTTGCACCCAAACCGCCTCCCCCCTATAGGAGCCGTTCTGGAAAGCCTGCGGGGCCGGCCAACTTAGGCATGCCGAGTCGCGCATATGACGATTGGAGATCGAAATGCCCAAGATGAAGACCAAATCCGCTGCGAAGAAGCGCTTCAGCTTCACCGCGTCCGGTCGGGCCAAAGCCGGCGTTGCCGGCAAACGCCACGGCATGATCAAGCGTACGACCAAGTTCATTCGCGATGCTTCTGGTACGATGTTGCTGTCCGCTGCGGACACCAAGATCGTCAAGAAGTACATGCCCTACGACCGCTGAGGAGAGACACCCATGTCCCGCGTTAAATCTGGTGTCGTCACCCACGCACGTCACCGCAAGGTCATCAAGAAAGCCGCCGGTTACTACGCCGCCCGCTCGACCAACTTCCGCACCGCCACGCAGGCCGTCGACAAGGCCCAGCAGTATGCGACCCGTGACCGCAAGGTCCGCAAGCGCCAGTTCCGCGCCCTGTGGATTCAGCGGATCAACGCCGCCGTGCGTCTGTTCGATATGGAAATGACCTATTCGCGCCTGATCAACGGCCTGTCGAAAGCCGGCATCGAAGTGGACCGCAAGGTTCTGGCCGACCTCGCCGTGCACGAGCCCGAGGCGTTCAACGCCATCGCGGCCCAGGCGAAATCCGCTCTGGCCTGATCTGCGCCTGACAGTCCGGAAAAGCCCTGCCGTTTGGCGGGGCTTTTTCATTTTTAACCGGCTCGCCTTTGAAATCACCGCCCTTGCAAGATGCGCGCAATCCGGCAGGCAGCGTCACCCCGGCTGATAGGGGTCTGGAAACCGCTCAAGATATCGCAACAGACGCCCCCGTAAGCCAAGGAACCGCAGCGCCAGCCACAACATGCGGGATTTGGAATGAAGCACTGATACAGTCTGCGCCGCCACCACGGGCGGTGATGCAAAATTCTGTTCGAAGAACGCGGCATAGGCCATCTGAAACCGCCGGGGGCAATACCCCTGCGGATCGTTCCATGGCTTCTTGTCTCCGATGAAATGCAACAGCCTCGGGCCAGCCCAATCGGTAAACAGCGGGTATTTCCACGGCCATTGCCAGTTCCAGACCGGCGAAAGCTCCAGCCAGTCGCCGTCCAGTGCAAGGTTCAGCAAAGACTGATCGTGATGCAAAATCCACTCGGGATGTGCCTCGCCAATGGCCAGAGCGCGTTCCAGTACAAGGTCTTCGCGATAGCGCGCGGTGTCTGTCATCAAAAAACCACCGTTGAAATAGGGCCGCAACGGACGCCCCGCCAGTTCGAATTCCTTGACATTGCGCCGGGGCCGGTACCACTGCTGCACGTCCCTGACCGCGGCAATGGCTTTGCCTTGCATATCCAGCCCGAACAACCGCGACAGGCCTGCGGCATCTGCAAAGATGTCGCTGTCGAGATAGATGATCCGGTCGTAATCGAGCCCAAGAATATGCGGCACCCACATCCGCAGATAGGTCGACCGCGCCAGGTGCGTCACCTTCAACCCATCGTAATCAGCGCTTTCCAGCGGCAACGGAACCTTCAGGTTCAGATCTGCGAATGCGTCAGGAATCCGCAAAGGCTCATCCGACACCATACAGATATCATACTCACGCAACGGCTCTTTCTGGTGCAATTGCTGCGCAAGAAACAACGCATAGGGCAGATATTTAGCGTCCACGCAAAACACCACTGCGTTGCGCGTGTTCTTTCTGCCAGTCGGTAAGCTCATACGTCTGCCTTCCTCATGCGCCCTGAACAGCGCCCACTGGTCGCCCGATCCTGCAGATCGGTCAACCGCTTTATTGCGCTCTCTGACATGCAGCCTTACCGTGACCCCGTATCCGCTCCGCTGCCCCTGTCGCCTTTGCCCCATCGCCGCCAAAAGGACACCATGTCACAAACCGCCTTTATGATCTGGTTTGCGCTTCTGTCCGGGGCTGTTGCGATCCTGTTCTGGCTGCTGCATGGCGGGCCGGATGCCGCTTCGGTCGGCGGCGGCGGCTATGATCTGGGGCCGTTCATCTATGCATGGCTGCTGGTCCTGCTCTCGGGGCTGTGGACCGTGATGGCGTTTGTGGCCGGGCTGGCGACAAAGGGCGGGGCGCCGTGGCGGGCCTTTGTGCTGGGCGGGCTGGGGCTGGCGGTGTTCGTCCTGACCCTCTGGCTGCACGGGTCAGACCTGAGCTGAAGTCGCCTGCATGGTGAAACTCTGCCTTGTGTGCGACCCTTGCCTCGCCCACATAGCGGCAACACCATTATGCGCGGATCATCATGACCATCACCCAACAGGACGATCTTGACCGGTTGCACCACATCGGCCGCATCGTCGCCAACACCCTGCAAGGCATGGCGCGCGCGATGGAACCCGGCATGACCACGCGCGAGTTGGATCAGCTCGGCCGCGCGCAGCTGGAGCGTGAGGGTGCGGTCTCGGCCCCCGAGTCTACCTATGACTTTCCTGGTGCTACCTGCATCAGCGTGAATGAAGAAATTGCCCATGGCATTCCGGGCGACCGGGTGCTGCGTGCGGGCGATCTGGTCAATATCGACGTGTCGGCCTCCAAAGACGGCTATTTTGCCGATACCGGGGCGAGTTTTGGTATTGGCCCGGTCTCCCCGTTGGTGGATCGGCTGTGCCGGGATGGGCGGCACGCGATGCAGATCGGCATCGCGCAGGTCGGCCACGACAAACCGCTCGCGGGCATCGGCAATGCCATCGGGGCCTTTGCAGCACAGCGCGGCTATACGCTGATCCGCAATCTGGCCAGCCATGGCGTTGGCCGGGCGCTGCACGAAGAGCCGGAAGAGATTCCGACATGGCCGACAAGACGCGACAGGCGGCGCATCCATGACGGGCTGGTGCTGACGGTAGAGCCGTTCCTGTCGCGCGGCGGAACATGGGCGGCGTCGGGTATGGCGGATGACTGGACACTGTTCAGCACACCCCCTGCTCCGGTGGTTCAGTACGAACACACGGTGGTTGCCACCCGGCGGGGGGCGATCATCGTCACCTTGCCGGGCTGATCCGCGCCCGATGCGATGGGCGCGATCCGGGTCAAATATTAACAACTTATGAAGATCATAAATTCAACCCGTTGAAATCGTTGAATACCACAGCCTGTAGTGAAGGGGGAAGCCACGCCCCTCTCACAGCCCGCTTCCCAAAGCCCCGATTTTGCTGTAAGGCCCCGGAATCTGCGACGTGAGGCCCGCCCCCGGCCGCATGCAAAGGATTGGGGGGCGGCGGCAATGGGGCCGCCATGCAAAGGGAAGACACGGCAGGGGCCGTGGGTGCTTCCATATAGGGAACGATAGATGTTCAACGTGACTCGTAAATCCATCCAGTGGGGCCAAGAAACCCTGACACTGGAATCCGGCAAGGTTGCCCGTCAGGCCGACGGTTCCGTGATCGCCACCATGGGCGACACCTCTGTCATGGCCAACGTGACCTTTGCCAAGCAGGCAAAGCCGGGACAAGACTTTTTCCCGCTGACCGTGCACTATCAGGAACGCTACTACGCCGCCGGTAAAATTCCGGGCGGCTTTTTCAAACGCGAAGCCCGTCCTTCGGAAAAAGAAACCCTGACCTCGCGTCTGATCGACCGTCCGATCCGCCCGCTGTTCGTCGATGGCTTCAAGCATGAAGTGCTGGTGATCGTGACCGTGCTCAGCCACGATCTGGTCAACGAACCCGATATCCTTGCCATGGTCGCCGTCTCTGCCGCGCTGACCATCTCCGGCGTGCCGTTCATGGGCCCGATCGGGGCTGCACGTGTGGGCTTCTCGAACGGCGAATACGTTCTGAACCCCGATGTCGAAGACATGCAGAACCTGCGCAACAACCCGGACCAACGGCTTGATCTGGTCATCGCCGGCACCAAAGACGCCGTGATGATGGTGGAATCCGAAGCCTATGAGCTGTCGGAAGCCGAAATGCTGGGCGCTGTGAAGTTCGGCCACGAGGCGATGCAGCCGGTGATCGACCTGATCATCGACTTCGCAGAAGAAGCCGCCAAAGAACCGTTCGATTTCCAGCCCGCCGACTACTCGGACCTGTATGCCAAGGTGAAAACCGCAGGCGAAGCGCAGATGCGCGCCGCTTTCGGCATCAAGGACAAGCAGGAACGCACCAACGCGATCTCGGCCGCCGTTTCGGCGATCAAGGGCGCTCTGTCGGAAGCTGACCTTGGCAACGAAAACCTTGGCTCGGCGATCAAGAAGCTGGAAAGCAGCATCCTGCGCGGTGACATCATCAACGGTGGCGCGCGTATTGATGGCCGCGACACCAAGACCGTGCGCCCGATCGTGTCGGAAACCGGCATCCTGCCGCGGACCCATGGCTCGGCGCTGTTCACCCGTGGGGAAACCCAAGGGCTGGTGGTGACCACATTGGGCACCGGCGAAGATGAGCAGATGATCGACGCGCTGACCGGCAACTCGCGTTCGAACTTCCTGCTGCACTACAACTTCCCGCCCTATTCGGTTGGTGAAGTGGGGCGTTTCGGCCCACCCGGCCGTCGTGAGATTGGTCACGGCAAACTGGCATGGCGCGCGCTGCAGGCGGTTCTGCCTGCGGCCACCGACTTCCCCTACACCATCCGCCTTGTGTCCGAGATCACCGAGTCGAACGGCTCGTCCTCGATGGCCACTGTTTGCGGCGGGTCGCTGTCGATGATGGATGCGGGCGTGCCGCTGAAAGCTCCGGTCGCCGGTGTGGCGATGGGTCTGATCCTGGAAGATGACGGCAAATACGCCGTGCTGACCGATATTCTTGGCGACGAGGATCACCTCGGCGACATGGATTTCAAAGTGGCAGGCACCGCCAACGGCATTACCAGCCTGCAGATGGACATCAAGGTTGCCGGCATCACGCCTGCGATCATGGAGCAGGCGCTTGCGCAGGCGAAAGATGGCCGGATGCACATTCTGGACGAAATGGCCAAGGCGCTGACGCAGGCACAGGCGTTCAGCCAGTACGCGCCGAAGATCGAAACCATGCAGATCCCGACCGACAAGATCCGGGAAGTGATCGGTTCCGGCGGCAAGGTCATCCGCGAGATCGTGGAGCTTTCGGGCGCCAAGGTCGATATCAACGACGAAGGCATCATCAAGATTGCCTCCAGCGACGCAGCCGCCATCAAGCGCGCTTATGACATGATCTACTCGATCGTGGCAGAGCCGGAAGAAGGCCGCATCTACACCGGCAAGGTTGTCAAACTGGTCGATTTCGGCGCGTTTGTGAACTTCTTCGGCAAGCGCGACGGTCTGGTCCACGTCAGCCAGATCGCCAACAAGCGTCTGACCCACCCGAACGAGATCCTGAAAGAAGGCCAGGAGGTCAAAGTCAAACTGCTGGGCTTTGACGACCGTGGCAAGGTGCGCCTTGGCATGAAGATGGTCGATCAGGAGACCGGCGAAGAAGTCGCTGAAAAGAAAGAAGAGTCGTCCGAGGCATAATTGCCCCGGCCACGACATGCGAAAAGCCCCGGCACGTGCCGGGGCTTTTTGGGTTTTGACGGCAGATTAAGATGACATGCCTACACATGCGCGTGAGATGGGTCACAGTGGCTTCCCTTGACTCATATCTGTGGCAAACCTGTCTGCACACTTACGAGGAATGATCTTTATGTCGCCCGACCTGACCCGCCGCCTGTTTCTGACCTCTTCGGCCGCGCTGCTGGCCAGTCCGGCGATTGCGCAGACCAAACCCAGCCTCAGTACCTATGTGGTCCCCCCAGAGCATGATCCGGTCATCGTCCGGCTGCGGGACAGCTTTGCGCCGGGCACGCTGCTGGTCGATCCGAACACGTTTTCGCTGTACTGGCTGCTGGAGCCACGCCGGGCGCTGCGGTTTATCGTGGGAATCGGGCGGGGCGACCTGTATGAGTCGGGGCAGTTCACCATCGGGGCCAAAAAGGAATGGCCAAGCTGGACGCCAACAAAAAGCATGATCGAACGCAATCCGGGGGCCTATGCGAAATATGCCGATGGTATGCCGGGCGGGCCCGGCAACCCGCTGGGCGCGCGGGCGCTCTATCTGTTCGACGAGCGGCGCGGCGATACGTTCCTGCGCATCCATGGCACGCCAGAGCCTTGGACCATCGGAACAGCCGTGTCGAACGGCTGTGTGCGTCTGGTCAATGATCATATTCAACAGCTGTATGACATGGTGCCGATCGGCGCGCAGGTCGTGCTGTATTCCAAACGCGCGGCGGCGTGATTCAAAAGGCCGGTCCCTTGCGGGACCGGCTTTGGCTCAGGCGTTGCGGGCGGCCAGCCAGTGGTTCAGCCGCCACATCCCCCAGGCCAGCGGGATCGCGGCGAAACCGCCGATGACATAGGCCAGCGGCTCATCCGCAAAGCTTTCGAACATCTGGGTATAGGCATGGAGCGCCGCAAAGGTGACGCCCGCGTTGAACAGGGCGCGGCGGTTGGTGCGCGCCGCCCATGCGATGATGCCGATCAGAGCGATGGCCCAGAGCACCGAATAGACATTGGCCGAAATCACCAGCGTTTTGGCTTCATACGCCTCACGCAGCGCCTCGTACTGCTCATAGCTCGTGTCGTTGTAATAGTCATAGGCCGGGCCCCAGATCGTCTGCCCCACCACATCCCCCCAAAGCGACCCGACCAAGGCGCACAGGTTGGCGACGATGAAGCCCATGGTGGCAAGGATGCGGGTATGCCGCCCGGTCCGTTCCTGCACCCGGCTGCCCAGCCAGATCATCGCCGCCACGAGGGCCGACATCTGCAGAATGCTGAGGGTGGTTTCAGGCGACATGAAAACGTATGCCGCGTGGAAATAGCTGGTGCTGGTAGACAGCATCTGCGCGAAGGGCACGATGGCAAGCGCGGTCACAAGGCGGACATCGGTGGCCCAGCCCGCCAGTGCCAGCAAGACAGCGCTGTAACCATAGGCAAGCGCCACCAGCGGACCGCTGACCTGCCACTGCTCTATCAGCAGGCCCAGACCCGCCAGATGCAGTGCGATGCCCATCAGCAGGATCGCGCCCTGCACAAAGCGCGTGGTCAGGCCGCCGGTCAATAACGCGCGGCCCGCAATGGCTGCCACCACAGCGCCGCCCGGCAGCATGATCCACGGGGCAATGCCGTAGTACTTGTCTACCAGTTCTATCCCCGCGCCGCCGATCAGCATGCCCGCCCCGATCAGCGCGGCGGCATTGCCGAACATGCGGTAAACCTGCCCGCTGCGCGCAAGGATCAACAGGCCCGCGCCCAGCAGGACAGAGCCGAAGACGGCAACGGCGGCTGCGCTGGCCAGCCAGAAGATGGTGCCGAGTGTTGCCGCGACAATCCCCGCACCAAGCAGAGTGTTGATTCCCATGGCGACCATCGCCTCCCGCGCGCGGGACTCGATGATGCGGGCCTGATCGGGCGAGATAATTCCATCAAGCGTAAGTTGCCTGGTATCGGCCAATGTGTGCATCTGAAGCTCCATGAACAACGTTCAATCGGGTTACCTCACGCATGAACGTTGTTCAAGACTTTTAGCTTGAGACGCTGCGTCATGTCCGCTAGATACGTTATGTTATTACATACAGGAGCAGCCATGCGCGATCGTCTTCCCGTCACCGTTCTTTCAGGCTTTCTGGGGGCCGGAAAGACCACTTTGCTGAACCATGTGCTGAACAACCGCCAGGGTCGCCGCGTTGCTGTCATCGTCAATGACATGAGCGAGGTGAACATCGACGCCGACCTGATCCGCGCAGACCTTAGCTCTGGCGGGGCGGACCTGTCGCGCACGCAGGAAAAGCTGGTAGAAATGACCAATGGCTGCATCTGCTGTACCCTGCGCGATGACCTGCTGATCGAGGTGAGACGGCTGGCGGCAGAGGGTCGGTTCGACTATCTGCTGATCGAGTCCACCGGCATTGCCGAACCGCTGCCGGTGGCCGCCACCTTTGATTTCCGGGACGAGGCTGGCGACAGCCTGTCAGACGTGGCGCGGCTGGATACGATGGTCACGGTCGTCGATGCCATCAACCTGCTGCGCGATTTTTCCAGCCATGATTTCCTCGCCGACCGGGGAGAGGTGATGGGTGAAGGGGACGAGCGCACGCTGGTCAACCTGCTGACCGACCAGATCGAATTCGCCAATGTCGTCATCCTGAACAAATGCCGTGACGCAGGTCCGGAACGGGTGGATGCCGCGCGCAAAATCATCCGCGCCCTGAACCCCGATGCCCGGCTGATCGAGGCGGATCAGTCCCGGGTCGACCCCGATGCGATCTTCGGCACCGGGTTGTTCGATTTCGACCGCGCGCAGGAGCATCCGCTTTGGGCCAAGGAGCTGTACGGTTTCGCGCACCACACGCCAGAGACCGAGGAATATGGCATCAGTTCTTTTGTCTACCGCGCCCGGCGTCCGTTTGATCCGGAAAAGGTGCATGCGGTGCTGAACGGTGATCTTCCGGGGGTGATCCGGGCCAAGGGGCACTTCTGGCTGGCCACGCGCCCGAACTGGGTGGCCGAGTTCTCGCTGGCCGGGGCAGTGTCTTCGGTTGCGCCCTTGGGCGGCTGGTGGGCTTCCGTCCCGCGGGAGCGGTGGCCGACCCATCCGGACGCTTTGGCCGAGGTAGCACGGCATTGGCAAGAGCCATGGGGTGACCGGCGGCAAGAGATTGTGTTCATCGGTGCCGGGCTGGATCAGGCCGCGCTGACCGCTGCACTGGATGCGGCGCTGGTCGAGGCCACGGAGTATGCGCCGCATCTGTGGGCCGGTCTGAGTGATCCGTTCCCGAACTGGCGGCGGCAACAGGCGGCATGATGCGCAACCTGACCTCGCCACGCGCCCGGTGGCGGTCTGGCAATGCCATGGCCGCGCATGATGGCCTGCCCGCGCCGGTGCGGATCTGGGCCGCGCAGGCCGCCTTGCCGTGGAGCGCTGTTTCCCTGCGGAAGCTGTGGTCGCGTGCCCTGCGCGAAACCGGATGCCCGGATGCAGCGCTTGCACGCCTGTCAGCCGCCGAACGCGCAACGCTGCGGCGTGAATCGGCGCAGGTCTGGGGCGACGATTACCCAAGGTAGCAAAAGGCCCCGGAAATGCCCGGGGCCTTCGTTCCTTCTGGACGGTCAGACCGGCCGTTTGGCAAAGCGCAGATAGGGCAGCTTTATATCCAGCTCGCCGAATTTTTCCTTGGCCTGTTCGTCATTCAGCGACAGCGCCACGATCACATCCTGACCAGGCACCCAGTTGGCCGGGGTGGCGACCGGCACGCCATCGGTGGCCTGCACCGCATCAAGTGCGCGCAGAATCTCAGAAAAGTTGCGACCGACCGACATCGGATAGGTCATCGTCAGCCGCACCTTTTTATCCGGCCCGACGATATAGACCGTGCGGACAGTCGCCGTATTGGCCGGTGTGCGGCCTTCGGTCGGCAGGTAGAATTCGGCGGGCAGCATGTCGTAGGCTTTGGCCACGGTCAGGCTGGTATCGTCGATGATCGGGAAATCGGCAGGCGCACCGGCGAAAGCCTCGATATCGCGTTTCCATTTGCCGTGATCCGCAACCGAATCGACCGAAACCCCAATCACCTTGGTTTTGCGCTTGGCAAATTCCCCGGCCAGCTGTGCCACTGCGCCGAATTCGGTGGTGCAGACCGGCGTGAAATCGCGCGGGTGGCTGAAGATGATGGCGTAGCTGTCGCCGAGCCAGTCGTGAAAATTGATCGTGCCGGCGGTTGAGTCGGCGGTGAAATCTGGGGCAATGTCATTGATACGGATCGACATGGACGACTCCTTCGTTTGTCAGACGAAAGTTAGTGGTTTTGGAACGTCATTGCATCCCCCTGCGAAAAGGATGCGCAGAATGAGAATATCAGACCACGCAACCGCCGTCCGGCGAAATGAATTTTCCACGCGGACACAGGCTGGCAAGACGAGGCACCGGGCAATCTGACGGAAGGAATGGTCAAAACACGGCAGACTAACCCCGGCACAGGTCGCAAAGCTGCTTGCAGCGCGGGGCCCGTCGGTCCAGCATATGATCAAATTCACAGCGGGAGCACACCAATGCTGACGAAGCGCGATTTTTACATCAACGGATCCTGGGTCGCCCCGGCGAACCCCCGCGACTATCAGGTGATCAACCCATCGAACGAAGAGCCCTGCGCCGTGATCTCCTTGGGTGATCAGGCCGATACCGATGCAGCCGTGGCCGCAGCCAAGGCCGCGTTGCCGGGCTGGGCCGCGACCCCGCCGAAGGAACGCGCCCGGCTGGTGGCGGCGATCCTTGATCAGTATGAGGCGCGGCTGCAGGAATTTGCCGAGGCAATTTCGATGGAAATGGGCGCGCCGATTGATTTTGCGCTGGAAGAGCAGGCCCCCTGCCTGCCGTGGCACACGCAGAATTTCCTCAAGGCGTTCGAGCATATCGAATGGGTCCGCCCCTTGGGTCCGCAGGCCCCCGGCTCAGCCGTGGTGATGGAGCCGATCGGCGTGGTCGGGTTGATCACGCCGTGGAACTGGCCGGTGAACCAGATCGCGCTGAAGGCCATTCCGGCGATGCTGGCGGGTTGCACCTGTGTGCTGAAACCGTCGGAAGAAAGCCCGCTGAATGCGATGCTGTTCGCCGAATTCTGCCATGATGCGGGCATTCCGGCGGGCGTGTTCAACCTGGTAAATGGCGATGGCGCAGGCGTCGGCAGCCAGCTTTCCAGCCACCCGGATGTCGAAATGATTTCCTTCACCGGGTCAACGCGGGCGGGCAAGGCGATTTCCAAAGCTGCCGCCGAAACGCTGAAACGGGTGACGCTGGAACTGGGCGGCAAGGGGGCGAACCTGCTGTTTGCCGATGCCCGGGACGATGCCGTCGAATGGTCCGTGCGCCGGATGATGGAAAACACCGGCCAAAGCTGCAACGCGCCGTCGCGCCTGCTGGTCGAACGCAGCGTTTATGACCAGACCGTCGCCAAGGCCGCCGAAGTGGCCAACAGCATCAAAGTCGGCCCGGCGCATGAGGCTGGCCCGCATGTTGGTCCGGTGGTGAACAAGCGCCAATGGGATCAGATTCAGGGCTTTATCCAGAAGGGCATTGATGAAGGCGCGCGTCTGGTCGCGGGTGGTCCCGGCCTGCCCGAAGGCTTCAACCGCGGCTTCTATGTCAAGCCGACGGTCTTTGCCGATGTCACCCCCGGCATGACGATTGAACGCGAAGAGATCTTTGGCCCGGTGCTGTCCATTGTCGCCTTCGAGACCGAGGAGGAGGCGATCCGCATCGCCAATGACACGCCCTACGGCCTGACCAACTATGTCCAATCCGGTGACCCCCACCGCACCAACCGCCTGGGCCATGCGCTGAAAGCCGGGATGGTCGAGATAAATGGCAAGTCGCGCGGGGCCGGTTCCTTCTTTGGCGGCGTCAAACAATCGGGCCGCGCACGTGAAGGCGGGGTCTGGGGTCTGGAAGAGTTTCTCGAAGCCAAAAGCGTTTCCGGTTATGACTTTGCGCTGAAAGACGCCGCCGAATAGGCCCTTCCCTCGCATGGTCTTGAATTTGCAGTGGTCCGGGGGCACAACCCCCGGACCTTTTGCTTGGTCGGGTGACCAGATCAGGGGGCCGATAGGGACTTGGCGTCTGGCACTGACTACGGCAAGAATGGCGCATCTGACACGCGGCGTGCGGTGGCCCGGGTCCTGTAATTTTTAGCTCAGAATTTCCCCGTAACAGGGAATGTAATTCGCATTTACATTCCCCATATCAAAAACGTGGCGCAGTCCAGCGGAGGGTATAATGGCCGATTTCAATACGCAGATTCAGGAAAGTCAGAAACAGGTGGCCGAAGCGCAGGCCAAGATCAGCGCCGTAACCAGCCGGATCGAAATGTCCCGGCAAAAGCTGGATCAGGGCGAAGCGGCCATCGACATCGAAAACGCCACGCTGGAAGATGTGCACAAACACACCGACCTGATGAACGCCAATATCGCCGAGCTGATCATGGGGCTTGATGATGTGACAGAAGGGTTCTCCAGGGACTTCGACGAGATGCGGTCGAAAACCGGGATGGAGAGCTTTATCGGCATCTTCAGTTCGGCCAAATCGGAGTCGATGCGGCAGGAACGGATGCGCACCGCCAGCATCGACGACAAGCTGCAGGATCTGATCGCCAAATCGGATGTGATCGTCAAACTGCTGCAAGGCCAGCTTGACCTGCTGAATGGCCAGAAAGACAGCGTGGAATCAAATCTGTCGGCAACGCTGGTCGACCGCGAACAGACCGTCGGCGCGCTGGAGGCTGTGCGGACCGAAATTGCCGGGATGGACCCGATGATCATTGATCTGGAAAATCGGATCAGTGTCGAACAGGACGCCGCAATGCGCACCCGGCTGGAAACCCAGCTTGCCGAAATAAATAACAAATTCAACGCACTGGTTCAGGATGAACAGGTGCAGCTGGCCAAAAGCCAGACGCTGGAGCGCTATATCGAAAAGGGCAAGACCTGGATGGACAGCCTGCAAAATCAGGCGGCCACCCAACTGGTGCTGATCAACAAGTTGCAAACCGACACCAAGCAACGCGTGGTGCTTTACGATGCGCTGATCAGCAGCCTTAAAACCGCGCAGCAGCAGGACGTGGCCCACCGGATCAACGAAATTGGCGTCAAGACGGACCAGGAGGCGCAGGCGGCCATGGCGGCCATCGGATCAGCCACCAACGACCGCATGGCCGGGATGCTGGAGTCGCATGAGGGCCATATGGTCTTTGCCCGCAAGATCCTGGAACAGAAGGCCAAGGCGGATGAACGCTTCAACCGCCGCTTTGCCGCGATTGTCGAAAAGCACGACAAGAACGCATACGGGGAATAAGTGACAAACGGTGTCAAGGACCAGCTGACAAGCGACCATACCGAGCTCTATGACACGTTGGTCGCCCGGCGCTATTTCGCGAAATTCGACCGCATCTCGGGCCATCTGGGCCGGGTTGCGGGCGAGTTGGAGGCCGAGGGCACACTGACCCGAACCGAAGCCCGGGTGCTGGGCCGTTATATCACCGCCCTTGCCACCACCTTCCGGGCGCTGTCGCACAAATACCTGATGACCGGGCGTGCCGACGCCGCGCAGCGGCTGACCTTTGACCGGCATGAGAGCGGCTTTCCGGTGGCGCAGGAACTGATGATGATGGCGGTAGATGCCGCGCAGGTGGAAAAACACCTGAAGAGCAGCGCCTCGGTCGAAGAGCTGAAAGACCGCATGATCCGCCGGATCGTCGGCGATCTGTCCTTGCCCACCGATCTGCAGTTCGCCCTGTCGCAGCGCTTGTACTATGAGGCCTTGGCGCAGGGCGGGCTGTTTCTGGCCCGCAACGACCCGGATGCGCAGTGGATCGAAGACCGCAACACCCGCCGCCAGTATCTGGTGCATTGGGCGGTCTATGACACGCAGGTCAACCTGCCGGTGGTCTATCTGCTGGATCTTGAAGACAGCGGCAAACGCCCCTTGCCCACCGATGACGGTCGCTGGCCAAGGGCGCAGCACCATCTGATGGCGCAATCTGCCGCCGGGCTGAAACTGCTGACCATTGCGCAGGGATTTGATACCGATTTTCCCAGCTTGCACCCTAAACGGCTGCGCCGCATTCACCTTGGCCCGATGTATTCGCACAGCTTTACCCTGCAATCGGGCCCGATCTCTGACGTACTGTCCACCGCCCGCGCGCCCGAAGGGCAGGACTGGGCGCTGGTCTGGACGGTGGAAGATCTGCGCGCCGACCGGGTGGAACAGGTCAAGGAAGGCTGGTTCGGCACGGTCGAACGGCAGATCTTTGCGCTCGACCCGTTTGCCGGCAAGGGTGCCGACACCGGCACCTCGCGGATGGACCGGATGGTGGTGCTGCCCGAGCAGCCCTATCAGGCGCTGGCCGAGCTGAACCCGCCCGGTTTCCGGGATGTGCGCAAATTCGTGGTGGGCGCAGGCGGGCGCATCATCGCAACACGGTAGGGGGCAGCATGACACCGCGCGACACGATGGAACTGAAAGAAGACATGATCCGCGCGCAGTACGCTGCGGCGCTTGGCCTGCTGACCGGGTTTGACCACGCGCCACGTCTGGGCAAAGCGATGGCCCCCGACCGGGTGGAAGAACGCTCCTCCGGGCTTGGCAGCCGCCCGCGGTTCCGCTCCACCACACCCGGCCTTGTCACCCGCCCGATCACCCGCCCCGGCGGCGTGCAGCTGGTGGAACGGGTTGAGGCGGGGGCGGATGGCCTTGTCTCGCCTGCACAAGCCGCTGTCCTCCACGCCCTGCGCCGCGCCCTTGCCATCGCTTTGGCGATGGGGGAAACCTTTGCCGCGCAATCGCCCTTGGGCGAACTGAAAAAGGCCAATCTGGAGGGGCGTCTGCCCGACCTGCGCCGCGCCGAATTCACTGAACTGCTGGCCGCCGAGGCGCTGCTGGTGCTTTACACCTTCGCCAATGCCACCGCCTATCTGCTGGCCCCGCATCTGGGCACCACCACGGTGGAGGTCGGCACGGTTGACGAAATCCTGACTGACAACGCCCCCCTTGCCCTGCAGGGCGTGTTGTGGGAACTGGATCAGGACATCGCCACCTTTGCCACGGACGAGCCGCGCCTTGCCGCCACCGTCGCCGGCTTTGCCGAGGCGCTGATGGAAAAGGTCGCCCTGCGCGCGCAGACGGCCCCCCGGCTGGATGCCTTCACCAGCGCAAGCTGGACGGTCGAGGCGGACGGGCTGTCCATCGCCGGGTTCAAGCCCGCCCGCGCGGCCAAGGGCAGCACGATCACCATGCAGTTCAAGAAGCCGCATGAGGTGGTGGGCAACCATATCGCCAAATACCAGTCGATGCGGTTGGCCAAGATGCTGATGGCCTATGATTTCGAACGGCGGCTGAACCCCTTTGCCGAGCTTGGCGGGTTCATCTTCACCTTCATGGGCGACGGCAAACCCGGCACTGGCAAGACCACGCTGATTCAGATGATGGCGGGGCTGCTGAATGATTATTGCACAAATGCTGGCTATCCGTTCCGCTACCAGAACTTCAGCATCGACCAGATCGACAGCTATCAGGGCAAATCCGGCCAGAACGCCAAGGCCTTCATCGATACCGTGCTGGACCCCGGGGTGATCGGCTTTGGAACCATCGACGATATTGATCAGGTCGCAGGCAAACGCGGCGACCGGCAATCCTCGGCGGGTCAGCAAGAGGTGACGGCGGTGTTCATGCAGGCCTTTGCCGGGGCGGGCACAGTGGTGCGCGGCAACTGCACCTTTGGCATGTTCTCGAACTACCCCGAGAATGTGGATGACGCCCTGCGGCAACGCGCCGGCGCGCGGTTTCTGGTCGACGGGCCCCAGACGCAGGACGACTACATCGACATCCTGTCGCTGCTGCTGGGCAAAAACCATGCCATTCCCTTGGGCGATCATGATCTGTTCGCAGCGCAGGAAATCAGGAAAGCCGTCGCCGCCAGCTTTGAAGGCCACGCCAGACCGCATGAAGACGGCCTGCTGCGGGTCTGGGACAAGGTGGCCGCCGAGATCGGTCCGCTGAACACCATCGCCCGCATCGGCCGCTACCTGAAGGCCATTCAGGGCGCCGACCCGCGTTTCACCGGCCGCGCGATCAAGAACATCACCGACGCGGTGAAGGTGCGGGCGATGGATTTTGAACTGCCGGATGTGTGGATGGAAGCGCCCGACCTGTTCCTGTTCAGACCCTATGACGAGAAGCTGACCATGATCCGCGACCTGATGACGCCGATCACGGTCGATATGGTGATACAGGAGGTGAACCGCTACGCAGATTCCGAATTCCGCTATGCCGACAAATCGGATGAAGTGGCGATTGAGGGGCTGGTGCGGGACTTCGGGCGGCAGGAAGAGGCGAAGCGGCGGTGGATGGAGGGTAAGCCATGACCGCGCTCTGCCCGCAAGCCCCGGGGGCTTTGCCCCCGGACCCCCAGGACATTTTTGAACAGATGAAAGCGGGGTCGCCAGATGCGCAGGCTGATTGAAAAGGGCCTGATGTTCGGCAACCTGATCGAGGTTTCCTCACCCGCCCTGATCGACCGCTACAAGCGGGCGATGAAGCATCTGTGCGGGCGGGAAACCGCGCTCACTGATTTTCACATCGACATTTCCGGCTATTCGCCCGAAATCGGGGCCGAGCTGGGGGATGACCTGTACCTGAACCCCAACGGGGCCAACCGGCAGTTCATCCTGCTGACCACGGCGCAGAAAAACGCGCCGCTGCTGAATGCCAAATTCTCCACCAGCCGGGGCATCATCCGGCAGTTCATCGACACCAACGAGGCGCAGTTGTTTGCCCTGACCGCCCGCGATGCGGTGGCGGGCGAGTTGCAGAATTCGGTGTTTGAAATCTCCACCCCTGCCAAGCTGCTCGATATCCGCCGCATCACGGTTGAGGCGGATACCATCGGGGGCCATGTCGCCGATGCGGGCAAGCTGGCAAAGCTGATCGACCGCTTCCGGCAGGAACCGGATGGCTGGCGCGATGATCTGCTGATCGCCGAGATGATCGGCCTTGCGAAAAAGACCGGCGATGTCACACGGGTGCCGGTCCATCTGCTGCAGATGCGCTTTGAGCAGCCGAATTTCTGGACCAGCCATTTCGGCGGCTTGTATGTGTTCCGCGACGTGCCCTTTCCCGCAGTGATCGCTGCCCTGCCGCGCGAAAGCCTTGGCGACGTGCCGGTGTCATCGGTATTCGACCTGACCAACCGCAACCAGATCGCCGACTGGCTGGAGCGCAACCAGCTGGCCGAGCCCATCGTGCAGGCGCGCGGCATGGATGCGGCGGCGGTGATCCGGCAGAAGATGGATTTCATTCTGGTCGAGGCGGCGGAGTCGCTGAACCTTGATATCGGCGACGCGCGGCGCACCGAATTGCGCAGCATCGCGCATAGGCTTGGCAGCAGCCTGCCGCCGGAGTTTCAGGGCCTTGCCGCGCTGCTGCGCTGGATTGAGGCGGGCGGGACATGGCCCCGCATCACCAGCGAACACCCGGCCTATTTCTACACCCTGCGGGCGCGGGCGCACAAAGACCGCGATCTGGTGAATATGCTGCTGTCCGAACTCGCCCCGATGGATGTGCGGCAGCTGTTTATCGTGCATAAAGAGCTGTTCTATGCCAGCTATGCCCGCTGGTCTGACCGCAAGCGCCAGTATGTGGCCGATTTTCTGGAACGGGAATATGTGGTGGACAAACAGGGTGCCCGCGATGCCCTGTTCGGGCCGGAACCGGGGATGGAGGAACGGCCCCGGCCAGATCTGAAGCCCGTCCGCGATCTGGGGCCCGTGGCAGGACCATGGGGTGCGGCAAGGGGGCGGCGATGATAGGGTTTCTGCGGCTGATGGTGTTCTGGTCGGTCTTTGCGGCCATCGCCTATTGGTCTTTGTTGGTCTATTCCCGGTCCTTGCGCCGTGAGTCGCTGGAAAAAAAATGGGATGCCGATCCGCCGGACGGGGCCACCGATGACATGCGCCGCGCATTCATCGAACAGGGCATGGCAGCCTATGAGGGCAGCCTGCGGCGGAAACTTCTTTGGGGCGTGATCGTGTTGCCTTTCCTTGCAATCGGGACGCTCTTATATCTGGTGAATTACGCGTGAGGGTGTGATGCGATATGTCAAATGGGCCTTCTGGGCCATGATCCTGGCGGTCTTCGGATCGTTCCTGCACTACACCCTGCCACAGCATGATGTGGTGCGCATCGTCGGCACCTATCAGGAACGGCAGGATCTGACCGACTGGACCAGCATGTTCTGGTCGCAGCCGGATGATCAGTCCGGCAGGCTGGTCAACCGCGATGTGCAGTTCATTCAGTCGGTCCGGCCCAATGGCAGGCCGATGGTCTATCGCAATGAAGACACCGGCTGGCGCTGGCCGCCCTATTTCAAATTCAATACCGCCAGCCTGCAAACCCAGGCCGATGATCTGAAGTCAAATGTCGAAGTGCCGAAATGGGCGGTGATCATGCATTATGGCTGGCGCAATGAGCTGATCTCAATCTTTCCGAACGCCGTTGCCATCCGCCCGGTTGAAGGGCCGGATGCGACGATCATCCCGTGGTTCAACATCTTCTTCTTCGTGTTCATGGGCCTTATTATACTGCTGCTCTGGCGGATGTGGGCGCAGTTCCGCGAACGGACAATTGATCCGGTTCTGACCGATGCGGGTGAAGTGTGGGAGTCGGTCGACGCGCGGGCCGATGCCGCACGGGACCGGGCAAAAGGGGTCTTTGGCAGGATCAACGCCTGGCTGGCCACCTGGCGGCCAAAGCCGCGCAAATAGGCCGCGCATAGCCACAATACAAAACGCCGCGCAGCCCTGCTGCGCGGCGTTTTGTATTGCCCCGGATCAGCCCCGGATCAGCCCCGCAGTGTGCCGCCGGTGGCCTTGGTCACCTTGTCAATCACCCGTGCCGACACCGCCTCGATCTCGGCCTCGGTCAGGGTCTTGTCCGTCGGCTGCAGCCGCACCGTCAGGGCGATGGATTTCTTGCCCGCCCCCATCTGCGCCTCGGCCTTGTCGCCGCTGAACTGGTCAAAGATCCGCACCGATGCAATCAGAGCCTTGTCCGCGCCAAGCGCCGCATTCACCGCTGTCATCCCCTCAACCCGGCTGTCGACCACAAAGGCAAAATCACGGTCCACCGCCTGCAGATCACTGATGGTCAGCGCCGGGCGGGTGGGGGTTTTCACCTTGGGATAGGGGATATTTGCCACCAGAATTGTAAAGGCCACCGCCGCGCCCTTTATGCCTATTTCGGCCAGAACCTTTGGGTGCACCTCGCCGAAACTGGCCATGACATTGGGGCCAAGCCCGATCACGCCGGACCGGCCCGGATGCCACCATGATGCAGCCTTGCGGGTGATCTGCACCCGGGCGGGCGCGCCAAGCGCGGCCAGCACCGCCTCGGCATCGGCCCTGGCGTCGAACACATCGACCGGGCGGCGGCTGCCATAGGGATCGCGCGGGGCAGAATGCCCGATCAGCAGGCCGGTGGCCTGCAAAAGCTGCTCCCCCGGTTCGCCGCCCGAAAAGGCCGGGCCGATTTCAGCCAGCGACAGATCCATGAAGCCGCGCGCCTGATTGCGCGCCGCGGCGCGCAGCAGGCCGGGCAGCAGATCGGGGCGCAGATGGCTCATTTCCGATGAAATCGGGTTGTCGACCCGCACCGCATCGGTCCCACCGCCGAACAGCCTTGCTGCCGCCTCATCAATGAAGCTGTAGGTCACGCATTCATTATACCCCAGCGCCGCAATTGTACGCCGCGCCGTGCGTTCGCGCTGTTGCAGCGGCGTCAGGATCGGCCTTGGCACCCCGGCATCAAGTCGCGGCAGCGGCTTGCCCACCAGCTTGGTGAGCGAGGCCACACGCGCCACTTCTTCAATGAGATCCGCCTCACCCAGCACATCGGGGCGCCAGCTTGGCGGCGTGGCCATGTCACCATTCAGAGTGAACCCAAGCGCCTCCAGCGTGGCGCGCTGCTCGGCTTCGGGAATATCCATGCCAACCAGCGAAATCACCCGCGCCGGATTCAGGCGATAGGCGCGGGCGGTGTCAACCGGCGCGCCGTCCTGCGCGATATGGCTGGCGGTGCCGCCGCACAGATCCTGCACCATCTGCGTCGCAAGATCCAGCCCCGGCAGCGTGAACTCAGGGTCCACCCCGCGTTCAAACCGATATCGCGCATCGGAATTGATCTTCAGCGCTCGCCCGGTGGCGGCAATCGTGATCGGGTCCCACCAGGCGGATTCAAGGAACACATCGGTGGTTTCCGGGGTGCAGCCAGACATCTCGCCGCCCATGATCCCGGCCAGAGACTCGACGCCGACATCATCGGAAATCGCCATCATCCCGGCGCGCAGGGTATAGGTCTTGCCGTCAAGGGCCAGCATCTGCTCGCCCCCCTCGGCCGGATGAATGCGCAGCACGCCCCTTACCTTGGCCGCATCAAACACGTGCAACGGGCGGTTCAGACCAAAGGTGAAATAGTTGGTGATGTCCACCAGCGCCGAAATCGGGCGCAGGCCGATCGCCTTCAACCGCTGTTGCAGCCAGGCCGGAGACGGACCGTTCGTCACACCCCGGATCAGACGGCCGGCAAAATGCGGGCAGCCCTTGGCCTTCAGCACCGGGTCGATCTGCACCACAACCGGGCAGTCGAACTGCCCGTCGATTTGCGGAATGGTCAGCGGCTTCAACCTGCCGATCCCCCGCGCCGCAAGGTCACGCGCAATGCCGCGCACGCCCAAAGCATCAGGCCGGTTCGGGGTCACCTTGACGTGGATCATCGGGTCCACCGCATCGGGGCGGTGTGCGGCCAGCCAGTCGATGAACTTGTCGCCGACCTCACCCGAGGGCAGCTCGATGATGCCATTGTGCTCATCCGACAGCTCCAGCTCGCGCTCGGATGCCATCATGCCATGCGACTCGACGCCCCGGATCTTGCCCACCCCCAGCGTGGTGTCGATGCCCGGCACGTAATCACCCGGCTTGCACAGCACCACCGTGATCCCGGCACGGGCGTTGGGGGCACCGCAGACGATCTGCTTTTCACCTTCATCCGTCAGCACCCGGCAGACGCGCAGCCGGTCGGCGTCGGGGTGCTGGTCGGCTGTCAGGACGCGTGCGATCGTAAAGGCAGCCAGTCTGGCGGCGGGATTCACCACCTCTTCCACTTCCAGCCCCAGATCGGTCAGGGCGTAGAGAATGTCATCAAGCGACGCCTCGGTGTCGAGATGGTCCTTGAGCCAGGAGAGGGTGAATTTCATCGCAATATCCCTTGGATTTCCTGCGTCCGGGCTTAGCGCAAAGCAATCCCGAGGGGAAGCCGGGCGGAGGGGGTTTCCGGTTCAGAAACGGGTTGTCCCGTCAAAGCAGGCCAGTTCGCCACATTCTTGCTTAAACTGTCCCGTAGACCCATCGACATGATGGATCCGATGCTCAACAAACCCAAGAACCACAAGCCTGGGCCTCCTTGGGCGCTTATCCTGATGATCGCGATTGCGGCGGTATGCTTTATCCTCGCCTCGCAGGACGCGCAGATCACCACCGCAGTTCTAACCCGCTGATCCGGGGATCAGCGGGAAAGGCCGCCGGCCAGATCGGGCATGTCCAGCGCGGCAAAGCCGTAATGGCGCAGCCAGCGCAGGTCTGATTCAAAGAACGCCCGCAGGTCGGGAATGCCGTATTTCAGCATGGCAATCCGGTCGATGCCCAGACCAAAGGCGAACCCCTGCCATTCATCCGGGTTCACCCCGGCGGCGGCAAGCACCTTTGGGTGCACCATGCCCGACCCCAGGATCTCCATCCACTTGTCGCCCTCACCGATGCGCAGCTGGCCGCCCACAACCGAGTAGCGGATATCCACCTCGGCCGAAGGTTCGGTGAAGGGGAAATGGCTGGCCCGGAACCGCAGCTCCACCTTGTCGACCTCAAAGAACGCGCGGCAGAATTCTTCCAGCGTCCATTTCAGGTTGGCCATGCTGATATCGCGGTCAATCGCCAGACCTTCCACCTGATGGAACATCGGGGTGTGTGTCTGGTCCATATCCATCCGGTAGACGCGGCCCGGCGCGATCACCCGGATCGGCGCGCCCTGATCCATCATCGCGCGGATCTGCACCGGGCTGGTGTGGGTGCGCAGCACATGGGGCGGGCGGTTGTCGCCTTCCGCCCGGTGCATGAAGAAGGTGTCATGCTCCTGCCGCGCCGGGTGTTCGGGGGGGATGTTCAGGGCGTCGAAGTTGTACCAGTCGCTTTCCACCTGCGGCCCCTCGGCCACGGCGAACCCCATGTCGGCGAAAATGGCGGTCAGCTCTTCCATCACCTGGCTGACCGGATGGATGGTGCCGCGCGGACGGGGGCGGCCGGGCAGGGTCACGTCCAGCCATTCTGACGTCAGCCGCTCATTCAGCGCGGCGTCGCCTAGGGCGAGCTTTTTGGCCCGCAGCGCGGCGTCGATCTCGTCGCGCAAGCTGTTCATCGCGGCCCCGGCGGCCTTGCGTTCCTCGGGGTCCATCTTGCCCAAGGTCGCCATCAGGGCCGAAATCTCGCCCTTCTTGCCAAGGGCCGCCAGCCGCACCTCTTCCAGCCCGGCCTCAGAGGCGGCACCGGCCACGGCCTCAATATACTTGCCCCGGAGGTTGGTCAGGTCCATCGCGCGTCCCCTTGGAATATGCAGCTTTGGGTTAGCGGGAAGGGGGCGGGGATGCAAGGGGGAGGCGTGGTTCCTCCTGTGCTGCAAGGGGGTGGACTGAGGGAAATCAAGGGGTTAGGGCGCGCGGATTCAAGGGTTGTTAATGAGCGGCATCTTTAAGCATGCGGCGCGCTCATCCAAAACTCGTGAACTGCCTTGGAGAGTTCTGCGAGGTAGCCATGTTAGCGTCTTGTGCTCCGAAGTCACTGGACTAATCAGCTGGAATCCGCTTTGGTTAGTTGTCTATGACATGCATCCAGATTGCAGAACGCAGTCGTCTAAAGCTTAGGCAAAAAAACTGAAAGTGGCAACCGCAGCAATGTGAGAACGAATGCCTGTATTTTCCAATGTTGATGTGCTCAAAGAAGAAATTCTTGCACTCAGTCCAAGTGATTTCTTTGATAGGTACATTCTCCATGAGGACACAGAGCATTTTGGTAACGACAGAATAGACTTTGTTGCCGAGATCCTGACAGACACGTATGGAGTTGCAGTGAACCGCGAAGATATACTAGTCGTCGGATCGTCCAAGATCGGGTTTGCAATGCATGACAAGTTTAAAAACGGAGTGAATTCTGCGCCAGCATTCCGGAGTTACGGCGTTGAATCAGATATCGACCTTTCGATTTGCAGCGAGAGCTTGTTCAAGGTTCTTTGGCATGAGCTAAGTGAATTTGCATGCCGGCAAAAGTCAACACCGTATCGCAGCGGTGACCTAGGCAACTATCTTGCATATGGTTGGCTGCGCCAAGATCATTTTCCAAAGCTCCCCGGTGCACGCCTCATCAGGTGCGAAAATCTTCAAGTTTGTCGAGGACGAGTTCGCAGGAATAGAGCGCGCGGCCATCCAAAGGTAGACTTTGGTATTTTCTACAACATTGAGCACCTCAAGTTGTACCAGTCGAGAAGCATTCGACTTTGCAGACAGAAACTGGAGAAGCCACTGTGATACAGACTACAGCGACTAATAAGAAAGTACGAGAACTACTTAAGGCTACAAGAGATGGGGCCTTAGTTCCTCGCCCCGAGTTCCAGCGAAGGCTGGTTTGGACATCCAAGGACAAAGATCGGTTCATTGAAACCGTGCTTAAAGGCTATCCGTTTCCAGAGATATATATATGCAACGGCGAAATTGATGTGGAAACCGGTGATGGAACGCAGCTCTTAGTTGACGGACTTCAGCGCGTCAGCACCTTGAGCGAGTATTTTCTTGGCGAGCCTGGAATTTCTCACGTTGCGAGCGTCCCATATGCTCAACTATTACCTGAGGAGAAGCAGAAATTCCTAGAATATAATGTAGTTGTGCGAGATTTAGGTGCACTGAGTAAAGACCAGATTATTGAAGTGTTTCGGCGCCTAAACTCAACGCAGTATACTCTCCGAGACATGGAGGTTCATAATGCCATTTACGACGGTGAGATGAAGAAGTTCTGCGAAAGATTTTCTGAGAGCTCATTTTTTGACGATCACCGAGTATTTTTAGCAAGTGATAGAAAGCGAATGGGCGACGTATCATTTTGTCTGTCGATTGTTGCAACGATGATGAACGGGTATTTTAACCGTGACGCCGATCATGAGAGCATTCTGAATAAATACAATGAAAGTTTTCCAGAAGAGGCGACATATCAATATCGAATAGATCGTATCTTGAACTTCATCGAGGAGTGTGGATTTGATCATAGATCTAGAATATGGAAAAAAGCTGATTTCTTTTCAGCCTTCATTGAACTTGATTCTGTCTTTCAACTGCCGACTGCACACCCAGAGCCAAGATTTGTACTTACTACATTGGAGAAATTCTACGCCGATGTTGAGAGTGAAGCCCCTAGAAGACGGGGCACCGCAGACATTTACTATAAATCAGCTCTTCAAGCGTCGAATGACCGAACTAGTCGAATTCGCCGGGGCATGATTATTGGGGGAAAACTCATTAGTGCGAGGGAAGAAGAGATTCTGGAGCAATTGGCTGCAATGGGTTTGATCTAAGTCAGTCAATGGAATGCATAGAGATGACCCCAAACGCAAAACGCCCACCCCTCTCAGGGCGGGCGTTTCCGTAACCGTTGCTCCGACCGCGCTTAGCGGCGCAGGCCGAGGCGGGCGATCAGGGCGGTGTAGCGGGCCTCTTCCTTGCCTTTCAGATAGTCCAGCAGCTTGCGGCGCTGGGCGACCATCATCAAAAGACCACGACGCGAGTGGTTGTCTTTCTTGTGGCTCTTGAAATGCTCGGTCAGGGTCGCGATGCGCGATGACAGGATGGCCACCTGAACTTCCGGCGAGCCGGTGTCGTTCTCTTTGGTGGCGTATTCCTTGATCAGGCGGGCTTTTTCTTCGACGGTGATCGACATCGGAAATCTCCTTGTGCAGAAGGGTGAAGGTGCAGGCCGGGATGTCGTCCAGCAAGACCACTGTGCCCCCCGGACCCCGGGGGATGCGCGCGTATAGGGGAAATCCGGCGCGAAGGGAAGCCCCGCTGTGCGGCGGGCCGGTGCCCCGTTAACCCTGGGGCAGGATTTTTGCGCCACAGTCTGGGCGCAGGGCCGGATCTGTGCTAGGCACGCGGGCAGGATTTTCTTTTGTGTTCTGTTGGTTGCGTGGCTTTGTGGTTAACGCGCCGGGGCGTGGTAAGGGGTATGGGCATGTTGGCATTGCTGGCAATCATGGGGGCCCTTGGGGCCGGGATCTTCGTCGACAGTCTGGCGCGCTCTGCCGACAGCGATGAGGCCGAGGATCTGCCCGAGGATGACATGGCCGAAGAGGCGACCCGCGGGTCGCTGCTGGATCCGGATTTCGGGGCAGCGGGCACTCCGGCCGGTTTTGTCGATGACGGGATGCCGGTGTCGGATGATATCGCCGACCCGGAGGCGGAGCCGCTGGATCTGGCGGGCGGTGCCGGTGACGATATCCTGAGTGGCGGCGCGGCGGGGGACCGGCTGAGCGGCGGCGATGGTGCCGATCAGCTGACCGGGCGCGGCGGCGATGACCGGCTCTGGGGTGGTGCCGGGCGTGACTGGCTGGACGGTGGCGATGGTGACGACAGCCTGTACGGTCAGGGCGGCGATGATGTGCTGAACGGCGGCGCGGGCGATGATGTTCTTGTGGGCGGCCGCGGCGCGGATCAGTTGGCCGGGGGGCCAGGGGACGACCGGCTGTGGGGCGGCGGCGGACATGACACGCTGTTCGGCGGCGAAGGGCATGATACGTTAGACGGCGGCATGGGGCGCGACTGGCTGGCCGGTGGGTCTGGGAATGACCTGCTGATCGGCGGGGGCGGGCGCGACACGCTGGACGGCGGCCCCGGCAATGATACGCTGTGGGGCGGGTCGGAAGGGGCCAGCGACGGGGCAACGGACTGGCTCAACGGCGGCGCAGGTGATGACTTTCTAGGCGTCGGGCCCGGCGATATCGCGACGGGCGGGGCGGGGTCGGATGTGTTCCAGCTGCAGGATTTCGGACCGGGCCTGCCCGTCGCGGACATCATGGACTATAATCCGGAGGAAGATCAGCTTGTGCTGCTCTATGACGCCACGCTGCACGTCGCCCCGGTTCTGAGCGCGGAACCGGTCGAAGGCACAGGTGATGTGACCCTGATGCTGGACGGCGTGGCGGTTGCCCTGATCCGCAACGCGCCTGACCTCGACCTCTCGCTCATTCAGCTGCGCGCCGCCTGACAAACCGCCCCTCTAAACCCAAAGCCGTGGCTGTTCGGCATAGCCGATATACAGCGGATGCTTTGGCTGACCCGCAGCGGTCAGCCCAAGATGCCACAACGGCACCCCGGTGCCGCGCAACAACCCCGCCACCGCCTCACCGCGCCCCAGATACACACCATGCCCGCCCCAGGCGCAGACCACCCGGTCAGGCCGCCAGTCCAGCACCGATGACAGGATCGCCACATCATTCCCCGGCCCCACCGGATCGGCTGCTGCGCGCATGACCCGCGGATCGGTCGCGCGGAAGGCAAAGATATTCACGACCCGGAACGCCCCAAAGCCCAACGCCCGCGCCCGCCGCTCACAGCGCTCTACCGTCGGGTCATTCTGCACCTCGGTCGCGGTGGACGGGTTGAGCATCACGAACAAGGCCCGCTCCCCCGCCGCATCCCAGACCCGCGTCAGCAGATAGCGATAGCATTCACAGGCCGAATAGACCGCAACCGACGCTGCATCGCCCTTCACATGCGCCCGCTCCAGCCACCCGTCACTTTGCATTGCAGCTTTCCCAAATACTCCCGCCGGAGGCTCCGACGCTCGTGCCAAAATCACAGCCCAAAGCCCATTCCGTGGCAACGCCGCCGCGCGGGGCTCGATGCCCCGCGCGGCGGCACGCGGTTCACAGGTTGAACACCCGGCTGGGGTGCAGTTCTCCGGCCTTGTAGACGCCCACGGCCACGGCGCGGCCCTGGTGGCTGGCCCAGGCCTCGTCGCCCCACTCGGCGGAAGAGGCCAGCACCATCCCCGGATTGCCGTTGCGCAGCCGCGCGGCACCCTCTGGGGTGGCGGGCAATTCTGGCAGGTCGGTCAGGCCCAGCTCCAGCGGGCGCAGCAGGGTGTCGATCTCGTCTGTGCGGGCCAGACGCTCGATATCGGCCATCGTTGCTGCCCCTGCCGCGTCAAACGGGCCGGACCAGACCCGGCGCAGGGTGGCGACGTGGCCGAGGCACCCCAGTTCCCGCCCCAGATCGCGCGCAATCGACCTGACATAGCCGCCCTTGCCGCAGATCATTTCCAGATCGACATGATCCGCATCGGGACGGGCCAGCACGGTCAGTTTTTCCACCCACAGCGGGCGGGCCACCAGATCCATCTCTATCCCCTCGCGCGCCAGATCATAGGCCCGTTCGCCATCGACCTTCACCGCTGACACCTGCGGCGGCACCTGCAGGATATCGCCGCGGAAGGCGGCCAGTGCCGCTTCGATGTCCCCATCCGATGGCCGCACCTCACGGGTTTCCAGCACGCTGCCAGAGGCATCATCGCTGCTGGTGGCGGCGCCGAACACCACGCGGAAGTGATAGCATTTCAGCCCGTCGGTCACGTAAGGCACGGTCTTTGTCGCCTCACCCAGTGCGATGGCCAGAACGCCGGTAGCATCCGGGTCCAGCGTGCCGGCGTGGCCGGCCTTTTGCGCCTGAAACGCCCATTTCACCTTGTTGACCACGGTGGTCGACCCGACGCCCGCCGGTTTGTCGATGATGACCCAGCCGGAAACGGCGCGGCCTTTTTTCACACGGCCCATGGCTCAGTTCCTGTTGATGACGGTGCCGACGATCGGCCCCATGGCAAAGCCAAAATCATTGCGCCGGATGGCAGGCGCATAAAGCCGCGAGATCTTGCCGTCGAAATACAGCGCATCGGGCAGGCCAAGCGCGTCGCGGAAAAACCGGGCAAAGCGGTGAAAGTTCACCCGGTCGTCCGAGATGACAAACACCGCGCGGGTGCCATCGACGCTGACGCCCACACCGTTGCGGATAAAGGTGCTGTCGCTGTCGGGAATCAGGCGGGGGTGCAACTGGCCACCGATCACCAGCATCGGGCCGGATTGGGTGGCATAGCTGCAGGCGGGCGGGTTGGCGGCAAAGGCGCGGCTTTCCACCAGCCGGAACCCGTCACCGATGCAGAATACGCCATTGGGCAGCAGGCCGAAGTTTCCCGGCCCCTCTGCGGTGACGATGGCCGATTGCTCGCGTCCCCCGTCGATGAACAGCCCGACCGGCGCACGGTCCGGATGGTACATCCCGGCATTCATCGCAAATCCCAGCGTCTTGCCCTCGGCCGCCAGCGCGCTGTTCACCGCAGAAAAACTGCCCAACCGGCCCGAGGGGCCGGTGTGGAACAGGCGCAGGTCTTCGCCAGCGCTGACCTCGCATGTGGTGAAGGCGCTGCCTTCAAAGCTGACCGTAGCGCAGGACGTGGCCCCGACCACCTGCGGCAGCAGAAGCGCAAAAAGAGCGGCGAGACGCCACATCCGCTCAGGCGTCCTTGTCGCGGGGCGCGCCGCCCTCTGGGCCCGTGTCGTCATCTTCATCCGGCGCCGACAGGTCTTTGACCACCTTCGGGTCAGAGAACAGGCGGCGGGTTTCATCCAGACGGTCAAAGGTCTCATCGGGGCGGAAGCGCAGGTCGGGCGCGTATTTCAGCGTCAGCTGTGACGCGACGCGGTGGCGCAGTTCGGCCTTGTTGCGGGCCAGCGCCGCGATGGCATCCTGCACCGGAACCGATCCCATCAGCGGCATGACATAGACCGTGGCGACCTTGAGGTCGGTCGAGCACGACACCTCACCCACGGTAATCGACATGCGGTTCAGGTCGGGATCATGGATCTCGGCCCGGTTGAGCACATCTGCCAGCGTGCGGCGGATCAGTTCGCCGACGCGCAGCTGGCGTTGATTGGGGCCATCGCCCTGAGAATTGCGTTTGTTCGACATGCGCGCCATGTAAGCTGTTTTTGTGCGCCCCGCAACGGCGGGCTTTTGCCGCGTGCGGCTTCGCGCTACACCGCGCGGGCGGAACAGGCGGCCAGAAGGGAAATGACCATGCAGACTATGCCGGGGTTGGTGGTGACAGGGGCGTCGGGCCGGATGGGCCAGATGCTGATCCGCACGATTGCGGCCTCGGACAAGGCGCGGCTGGTCGGCTGTCTGGAACGGCAGGGGCACCCTTGGGTCGGGCGTGATGTGGGCGAGTGCATGGGCGGGGCGGCATTGGGGGTTCCGGTGACCGATGACCCGCTGGAGGCGTTTGTGCAGGCGCAAGGCGTGATCGACTTTACCGCTCCGGCGGCGACAGTGGAGTTTGCAGCCCTCGCCGCGCAGGCGCGGGCGGTGCATGTGATCGGCACCACCGGGCTGGAACCGGCGCATATTGCGGCGATTGACGCGGCGGCGCGGCATGCGGTGATTGTGCGGGCGGGCAACATGAGCCTTGGGGTCAACCTGCTGGTGCGGCTGACGCAAAAGGTGGCGCAGGCGCTGGATGCGGACTGGGATGTCGAGGTGGTAGAAGCGCATCACCGGATGAAGGTGGATGCGCCATCGGGCACCGCGCTGATGCTGGGGCAGGCCGCCGCGCAGGGGCGCGGGGTGACGCTGGATGCGGCGATGGTGTCGGGGCGCGACGGGATCACCGGCGCGCGCGAACGGGGGACGATCGGGTTTTCCGCGATTCGCGGCGGCGATGTGGTGGGTGAGCATGACGTGATCTTTGCCGCCGATGGCGAGCGGATCGTGCTGCGCCACCTGGCCACCGACCGCGCGATTTTCGCACGTGGTGCCTTGCGGGCGGCGCTGTGGGGGCAGGACCAGAAGCCCGGTCACTATGATATGATGGATGTGCTGGGGATATAATTCATCCGTTGTGAACCAAAGCCTGCGAGCCTTCGTATAACGTTCATTCTGAACATCGGGGGCCGGAAATGCGTGGTTTGCTGTTGGCGATGCTGGTACTGGTTCTGCCCGGTCTGGCGCAGGCCAATGCGTTTGAGCCGGTTCGCGACAAGGCCGTGTTCCTGTCGCTGGTAAAGAACAAGGATCTGCGGATCGGGCTTTATAACCTGACCCTGAAGGTCACGCCGGACGGCAGAATCAATGGCACTGCGCTTGGCTGGGCCATCAGCGGCAGCTGGCGTTGGGAAGACGGGTATTTCTGCCGCGACATGGACTGGAGCGGCTATGCCATCCCGTTCAACTGTCAATTGGTCGAGGCGCGGAATGGCCAGGACCTTCGCTTTACGGTGGACCGGGGGGCGGGGAAGTCGGCGTCTTTCCGGCTGCGGTAAACGCTGCCGCTCAGAAGTCGATGGCGATGCCCTTTTTCTCCCAGTCGCCATAGCGTACGGGTTCGGGCCCGGTTCTGCCGCCAAGCTCTGTCGGCAGCGTCAGCGCTTTGGCGTTGCGCCTGCGCTCTTCCGCCTCGGCCAGGGCGCGTTGCGCGGCGGGGGGAAGGTCGGGGGTATGGGCTGTATCAGTCATGGCGGCTTTCCTGTCTGTGGTTCTTGATATACGGCCTTTGGCCAGCGAGACAAGAAGCAGGGACGTCGCAGGATGAAAGCCGGAACAGACAGCGTGACCGCACGCAGTGCCGCCGTGGGTGTGCTCAACGCGGTTCTGGGCGATGGGCAGATGCTGTCGCAGGTGCTGCTGCCCGACGGGCTGTCGGGGCCGGACCGGGCCCGGGCGGAACGGCTGGCGGCGCAGGTGCTGCGCCAGCTGGACCGGATTGACCGGGTGCTGCGGCCACTCCTGCGCAAGGTGCCACCTTTGGCGGTGCTGAACATCCTGCGGCTGGCGGTGTGGGAACGCGCCGACGGTGCTGCGGCGCACGGCGTAGTAAATGAGGCAGTGGCGCTGGCACGGCGCGGCAAGCGCACCACGCATCTGTCGGGTCTGGTGAATGCCGTGCTGCGGGCGCTGCCCGAGCCGGTCGATCTGGCCACCCTGCCCGCACCGCAGATGCCGCGCTGGATCCGGCAGCCGATGGTGCATGCCTATGGCCGTGACGCGGTCGCCGCGATTGAAGCAGTGCAAGCGCAGGTGCCCCCGGTGGATGTAACGCCGAAGGCGGGGGCTGTCGCGTTGCCTGAAGGGGAGGTGTTGCCATCGGGCAGCATCCGGCTGGCGGCACCGGGGCAGATCACGCAACTGCCGGGTTATGACAGCGGCGACTGGTGGGTGCAGGACGCCGCCGCCGCCATTGCAGTGCGGCTGATGGGCGTACAACAGGGCGAGGCGGTGCTGGATGTCTGCGCCGCGCCGGGTGGCAAGACCCTGCAGCTGGCGGATGGCGGGGCGGTGGTGACATGTCTCGATATCTCGGCCCCGCGCATGGCGCGGGTGGCGGAAAATCTGGCCCGCACCGGGCTGAGCGCCGATCTGGTGGTGGCCGATGCGCTGCACTGGCAGCCAGAGCAGCGGTTTGACGCGATCTTGCTGGATGCACCCTGTTCGGCAACCGGAACCCTGCGGCGGCACCCGGACCTGCCGTTCATCAAGGACGGTTCAGAGGTTGAGGGGCTGGTGGCCCTGCAGGCAGCCCTGCTGGACCGGGCGCTTGGCTGGCTGAAACCCGGCGGGCGGCTGGTTTATTGCACCTGCTCGCTGTTGCCGGCAGAGGGCGAGGACCAACTGGCGGCTGCACTGCTGCGGCATCCGGGCCTTGCGGTGGTGCCACCTGCCCTGCCATGGCTGCCCGCCGAATGGGTCACGCCGCAGGGCGGCGTCCGGCTGCGCCCGGATTACTGGGGCGGAATGGACGGGTTTTTCATGGCGACGCTTGTCACCGCCTGAGGTTTGCCGCGTACTTATCGCTTTCTGACGGTTGTTTTCACTGCGCGGCCCGGGCCGCGCAGTGAAGAAAATCAACAGGCTGGAAAAGTTACTACTTGCCAGCGAATATCCGGTAATACGCCCAGTCGGGCAGGAACTGCGACAGGCGGAACACCCACGAAAACATCAGCGGAAAGCTTTTCTTGAACGCGTCGCTGTTCATATGCTCAAACATCTCACGCGCGGCCTCTTCCGGTTCCATCAGGAAGGGCATCGAAAAATCGTTCTTGTCGGTCAACCGGGTGCGGATGAAGCCGGGATTGGCGACCTGCACATCAATGCCAGAGTCGCGCAGATCGGCATAGAGACATTCCGCCAGCGACATCACCCCCGCCTTGGACGCCGTATAGCCGATGGACCCGGGCAGCCCGCGAAAGCCCGACAGCGACCCGGTGATCACCACATGCCCTGACCCGCGCACCACCATGGCGGGCAGCACCGCACCAATCACGCGGGCGCAGCCAGTAAAGTTCACGTCGCACATCGCCTCAACCTCATCGGCCTTCCAGTCCTGCGCTTTGGTCGGCCAGTAGACGCCCGCCAGATAGACCACGCCATCGACCGGGCCGATCTGATCGGCGGCGGCCTGAACCGATGCGCGGTCAGACACATCGCAGGCCACCGCGCTGCCCTTGCCCGCAAGGGTGGCGACGGCGGCGTTCAGCCGGTCTTCGGACCGGGCGGACAGGATCACCTCGGCCCCGGCGCGGGAGAGCATTTGCGCAAGGGCCAGACCCAGCCCTTCGGAGGCACCCACAAGCCAGTAGCGTTTTCCTGTCCAGTCTCTCATCTTCCGTCTCTCCTTCATCCGGCCCGCGCTGGTGCGTGGGTGTCAACGGGGGGCGGTTGGTGATGGTTCCGTTTGTGGCCTGATACACCGGACCCGCCGCATCAGGTTCGGCGCGTGCTGCCCTTGGGTCAAGCCCTATGCGCGGGGTTCATCGGTTTCGGTCATGGCAAGCAGCGTGATGGCAAGCAGTTTCAGCGCGCAGGGCAGCGCTGCGTAGAGCAGCGACAGGGCGAAAAGCGCAGGTTCGGTGTTATTGGTGCCGGGGGTGAACTCCGCGGCCTGAAGTGCGGGCAGCAGTGTGGCCGCAGCAAGGGCGAGCGAGAGCTTCGACATAAAGGACCACAACCCGAAAGCAGCGCCCTCGCCCTTGCCCAGCGTTGCAAGGCGGCGGGCAAACAGGGCAGGCAGCAGGGTCAGGTCGGCTCCCAGCGCGGCACCAGAGGCGGCGCAGATCAGGGCGAAGGGGACCACGTCACCTTCGCGAAGGGTGACGGCCCAGAGGAAAGCGGCGATGGCGAGGGCCATGGCGGCCAGCAGGCTGCGCTTTGCGCCGAAACGGGCGGCGGCGCGGCTCCACACCGGGGCGGAGGCGGCGGCGGAGAGGAAGAACAGCAGCAAAAGCGGGCCTTCCAGCCCCGGGGCGTTCAGGCGGCTTTCGACGAAGAACAGGAACAGGGTGGAGGTGACGGCGACCGGGGCGGCGTTCAGCAGCGCGATCAGCAGCAAGCGCCGGGCGAGCGTATCCGCAAGGATGGGGCGGAACAGCGACAGGTCTGCGGTGGGGCGGTCATTGGCTTGCGCCGCTGCGCTGCCCCATTCGCCGCGCATGGCCAGCGTGGCCATCAGGGCGAGCACGGCGAAGCCAAGGGCAAAGCCGGTGAAGGGATGCGCGGTCACGCTGGCAAGCCCGACCGGCGCAACGGCGGCGGCGGATACGCCAAGCAGCGAGCCGGTTTCGCGCCAGCCTGCCAGCCGGAAATGGCCTTTGGGGCCGAGTTGGGCGGCCTTCTGCACGCCCTGGGCGTAGAACACGATGGTAAGGAAGGAAAACCCGCTGAACAGCAGGATCAGCGTCAGGGCGAACCATGCCAACGGCGCGATGGGGGGCGCGACCGCGAACAACCCGGTCATGGCAAGCGCCATGACCATGGCGGCCACCCAGACCAGCGTCGCGCGGTATCTGCGCCCGGCTTCGGCCAGCCAGCCCAGCAACGGGTCTTGCACCACATCGATCAGCCGCAGCGCGGCAAGGGTAAGCCCAAGGGCGGTCAGGCTGGTGCCGTAGCTGTCGACGTAGAACTTCGGCGCATGGATATAAATCGGCAGGCCAGCCGCCGCGATCATCGCCGCGAACAGCGACCAGGGCCAGAGGGCAGGCGTCATCTGGTGACGTCTTCGGCGGGGGGCTTTGGGTGACTGCGGAACTTGGCACCCTTGATGGCCAGCTTCAGCGCCTGCCAATGGATCAGCGCCAACACCCGACGCGACCCGAAGGGGCGGCGCAGGCAGGCGCGCAGGATGGCAGCGTTGGTCAGCGGCACGCGCGGCCCGGTCAGGTTGGTGAACAATCCGCCGCCGGGGGTGGTGTAGTCAATCCAGATGCCGATACGGTCATTGGTGATGTCGAAACGGAAGTCATACCCGCCTTCAATGGGTTGAAAGGGCGAGACGTAGAAGATCTTGCGCGCGGCCAGCGTGTCGGTCCGGGTGATCGGGCCGTGGTTGTCGTGATGGGCCAGATAGGAATGCCGGTCACCATAGGTATTCGACACCTCGGCAATCACCACCCGCAGGTCGCCCGCCGCGTCATAGCACAGCCAGAACGACACCGGGTTGAACACATGGCCCAGCACGCGCGGCTGCGCCATCAGGATAATGCGGGCGGGCGCGGGCAGGCTATGCGACGCCAGCACCTCGCGCACCCAGACAGGCCCCCTGCCCTGCCCCGGCGCGCCGCCGTGATCGGCGTCCCACAGCGCGGTCAGGTTGCGGCGGTTGCGGCCAAAAAGCGCCGGACCGCGCACCGCAGCCTCGGCATCAAGGGCGACATAATCCACGGTATAGCGAAAACTGTTGCGGACCGCGCCTTTGCGGCCATGGAAGGTTTCGCCATGGATCAGGTCAACCGTCATGCGGCAATGCCAGATGCACTGCGCAGGCCCATGGCGCTGACCACATCGACCGCGCTGGCGATGCCATCCTCATGGAAGCCGTTCTTCATCCAGGCCCCGCAGAACCACGTGTTGTCGGTGCCGTTCATCATGCGGATGGCCCCCTGTGCTGACAAGGCTGCTGCATCATAGACCGGATGGCGAAAAATGGTGCTGTCATAGATCAGCTCATCACGGATGGAGCGGTTGCTGTTGAGCGTGACAAAATGCGGATCATCCCGCGGAATCGGTTGCAGGCTGTTCATCCAATAGGTCAGGTCGATCCGGTCGCCGGGGCCGCCCTTGGGCTCCACATAGGACCAGCTGGACCATGTCTTGCGCAGCTTTGGCATCAGGCTTTCATCGCAATGCAGCACCGCCTCATTCGGCTGATAGCGCACGGCCCCCAGCGTGGCGCGTTCGGCGGCCGTGGCGTCTGACAGCAGCGACAGCGCGTCGTCGGAATGGGTGGCGAAGATGACGTCGTCAAACACCTCCCACTCCGCGCCCTGCGCGCGGAGGTGGACCATGCCGTCCTGCCGCCGCACACCGGCAATGCCCGCGCCAAGGCGCAGATCCACACCCTGCCGCAGCAGCGCGGCCTGCAGGCGCTGCACGTACTGGACCGACCCGCCCTGCACGGTGAACCACTGGTGCTGGCCTTCGGTATGCAGCAAGCGGTGGTTGTCGAAGAACCGGATCATTGCATCGGCGGGAAAGTCGAGGATACCCTTGGTGGGGGTAGACCAATCGCGCCGGAAAACGGCGTGATGTAATAGTCGCGGAAATAGTCGCCAGTGCCAAGCGCCGCCAGCAGATCGCGGATCACCATGCCGGGTTTTGCCACTGCGACCGCGTGTTTGTTGAAGCGCAGGATATCGCGGATCATGCCCAGAAACTTAGGGTTCAGCAGGTTGCGGCGCTGCGCGAAAAGGGTATCCAGACTGGCCAGCGCATATTCGATGCGGCCGCCGTCGATGCTGGCCCCAAAGCTCATCTGGCTTTTGGCGACCGGCACGTCCAGTTTGTCGAACAACGCCACCAGATGCGGATAGTTCACGTTGTTGAACACGATAAATCCGGTATCCACCGGCTGATCGCCATGCTTTCCGGCCATGACGGTGCGGGCGTGGCCGCCCAGTCGCGGCGCGGCCTCAAACAACACCACCTGATTGTGGTCGTCCAGCATATGGGCCGCAGACATGCCAGCGATGCCGCCCCCGATCACTGCAATACGGCGGGGGGCAGAGGCGATGGTCTCAAACGGCATGAACTGGCTTTCATTGGGCTTATCACGCTTATACGCACAGAACCGCCGATGGATCACCTGCTGCGTTGTCGCAACGGAACATGGTTGAAAATCAAGGCGTGAAAGACAGATGTCCGCAATGTGATCCGGTCGCCCCTGTGCTGCGTAGACAGTGTATGATGTTCGATGCCATGGGAGCCGAGAAAGCGGATGCGCCTGCCAGACCACAGCCCTATGCTGCGGGTCACAGCAGGGGCTTGCGGCGAAAAGGGAATTTGCGCTTGGCGGCGGATGTCGAACAGACAGAGTGGTCGGCCCTGGTGTTCCGGGTGCGGGATCATCAGGACAAAGCGGCTTTTGCCGCGTTGTTCCGGCATTTTGCGCCACGGGTGAAGGCGTTTTTGATGAAGTCCGGGGCCTCTGAGGCCCTGGCCGAGGAATGTGCGCAGGATGTCATGGCGACGCTGTGGCAAAAGGCGCGGCTGTTTGATGCCGAGCGGGCATCGGTGGCGACCTGGGTGTTCACCATCGCCCGCAACCGCCGGATCGACGCGCTGCGCAAATCGCGCCGCCCCGAGCCGGAAGATCTGCCCTGGGGGCCAGAGCCTGAACCCGATCAGGCCGAGGTGCTTGAGGCACAGCAAGAGACTGAACGGTTGGGCAAGGCACTGGCCCAATTGCCACTAAAACAGCGCGTCCTGATTGAACGGGCCTATTTCGGCGATCTGTCGCACAGCGAGATTGCCGCAGAAACCGGGCTGCCCTTAGGGACCATAAAGTCGCGGATACGATTGGCGCTGGACCGGCTGCGCCAACAGATGGATGTGAAGGCAACGGAAAAATGACGATCAAGCACCACCTGTCGGATGAATTGTTGATGGCCTATGCGGCGGCGGATCTGCCAGAGGCGTTCAATCTTGTGATCGCGGCGCATTTGTCGATGTGTGATGAATGCCGGGCGCGGTCGATGGCCTTTGACGCCCTTGGCGGCGCGGTGATTGAGGACAGCACCTGCGAGATGTCGGCGGGCAGTCTGGAAGCCTGCATGGCCCGGATTTCTGAGCTGCCGCAGGCACAGGTCCCCGAGGTTCGGCGCACCGACGCCGTGCTGCCTGCGCCGCTGCTGGATTATGTCGGCGGCGGGCTGGAGGCGGTGAAGTGGCGGTCGCTTGGCATGGGGGTGCGCCAAGCGATCCTGCGGATCGGCGACAGGGGCGCGTCGGCGCGGCTGTTGTACATTCCGGCTGGTGCCGCGATGCCCGATCACGGCCACCGCGGGCTGGAGCTGACGCTGGTGCTGCAAGGCGCGTTCCGCGATGAGGCAGACCGCTTTGGCCGGGGCGATATCGAGATTGCCGATGCGTCGGTCGAACATACGCCGGTGGCCGAGGCGGGCGCGGATTGCATCTGTCTGGCGGCGACCCAAGGCGCGCTGAAGTTCAACGCCCTGCTGCCAAGGCTGGCGCAGCCGTTCTTCCGGATCTGACTATTCCGCCGCAGTCGGCGCGATGACCGGGGTGGGCGGAGTATTGGCGATGTCCTCAAAGTCGAAATTGTCCAGCCGGCGGGCGCGTTTGGTGGCCTTGTCCGAGCTGATCTTGATTTCTTCCAGATCTTTCGCGGCTTGCCCGAAATGCCGGTCAAGGTTTTCGACCCGGTTGCCCAGCCGGTCGACATCGGCGTAAAGCAGCGCCAGTTCTTTGCGGATCGCGCCTGCCTGTTCGCGCATCCGCGCGTCTTTCAGCACTGCGCGCATCGTGTTCAGCGTGGCCATGCAGGTGGTGGGGGAAACGATCCAGACCTTGACCGCAAAGCCTTCGCGCACGATTTCCGGGAAGTTGGAGTGCAGCTCGGCATAGACCGCTTCGGACGGCAGAAACATCAGGGCACCATCGGCAGTTTCGCCCTCGATGATGTATCGCTCGGCAATGGCGCGGATGTGCTGGCGCACCGCGCCGCGCATCAGGGTGGCGGCTTCCTGCGCCTGACGCGGGGTTTCGGCGCGGCGGATCGCCTCATATGCCTCCAGCGGAAATTTCGCGTCGATCACGATCGGGCCGGGCGGGTTGGGCAGGTGGATCAGGCAATCAGCGCGGCGGTTGTTGGAAAGCGTGGCCTGCATGGTGTAGGCGTCTTTCGGCAGCGCCTTTTGCACAATGTCATGCAGCTGGATTTCCCCGAACGCGCCACGGGTCTGTTTGTTGGACAGGATATCCTGCAAGGACAACACATTGCCCGACAGTTTCTCGATATTGGCCTGCGCCTTGTCGATGGTTTCCAGGCGCTGCTGCAATTCGCCCAGGCTGCGGGCGGTGCGGGTCGAGGTGCCGTGCAGGCTTTCGCCCATCTGGCGCGACACTTCGGCAAGACGCTGTTCCATCACCTGCAGCATCGCGGTCTGGCTGACCGCCTGCGTCTCCGACACATGATGCAGGCCCCCGGCCAACCGTTCCTGACCGTCGCCCAACTGCTGGACGCGCTGCGACAGCCAGCCCATTTCGCGCATCAGGGGGGCTGCCATGGTGGCGGACCGGCCTGCGGCGCGCAGGATCAGCGCGAGGAAGATCAACAGGATCAGGGCAGCACCGCCAAGGATCAGCACCTCGGGGTCGGTGATTGCGAAGGTCTGGCCGAATAGCGTGATCATCTGCGCCCGAACAGCCGTTCAATGTCGTGCAGTTTCAATTCCACATAGGTGGGGCGACCATGGTTGCACTGGCCCGAATGCGGCGTCGCCTCCATTTCGCGCAGCAGCGCGTTCATCTCTTCGGCGCGCATCTGGCGGCCCGAACGGATGGAGCCATGGCAGGCCATGCGCGACAGCACGGCGTCAATTTTCGCACGGACGTTGGTTGTGTGGCCAGAGTCGGCCAGCTCGTCCAGCACATCGCGGATCAGCGCGGCAGCGTTGACGGCCCCCAGAATGGCCGGGGTTTCGCGCACGGCGATGGCAGTGCCGCCGAAGGGTTCAGCGGTCAGTCCGATTTCGGCCAGCGTCGGGGCGGCGTCGAGGATGCGGGTGGCGTCGGTCGGGGAAAGTTCGACGATTTCAGGGATCAGCAGCGCCTGTGCGGTGATGCCGGTTTCGGCCATCTGGCGTTTCAGGCGTTCGTAGACCAGGCGCTCATGGGCGGCATGCTGATCGACGATAACGATGCCGGTCTCGGTCTGGGCGATGATGTAGTTTTCATGCACCTGCGCGCGGGCCGCCCCGAGGGGGTGGTTCGTCGCGGGCGTCTCATCGCTTGCTGTGCTGTGCGCGTCAAAACGGGCCGTGGGACTCTCAGCGAAACCAGTCGGTTCCGGGGCCTGAAAGGCAAAGGCGCGGGCAAAGGTGGCCTGCGACGGGCGGTCCATCTGATAGAGGCGCGGTTCCGGACGCATCGCGGCGAGCGTTTCACCGGCGACGGTGGTCGAGGCACGGTGGCCCGCACCAGACAGGGCCGTGCGCAACCCGGTGATGATCAGGCTGCGCGCGGCATCGGGTTCGCGGAAACGCACCTCAGCCTTGGCGGGGTGAACGTTGACGTCCACCCGTTCGGGGTCGCAGGACAGGTTGAGCACCGCCGCCGGGTGGCGGTCGCGGGACAGAAAGTCGAAATAGGCCACCCGCAAAGCGCCCAGCAGCAGCTTGTCCAGCACCGGGCGGCCGTTGACGAAAACGAACTGCTGCGCGCCCGAGCCGCGCGAATAGGTGGGCAAGGCGGCATAGCCGGTCAGGTGCATCCCGTCGCGGGGGATGTCGATGCGCAGGGCATTGGTGGTGAAATCCGCGCCCAGAATGCCGGTCAGGCGGCCATGCAGCGCATCGAAGAAATCGCCCGATTGCGGGTCGGCGCGGAAGATCACACGCGCGTCGCCATTTGTGGTTTCGGTCAGGGTGAAGCCGACATGCGGTTCGGCCATCGCCAGACGGCGGATCACCTCGGCAATCGCCTGCGCCTCGGCCCGGTCGGTGCGCAGGAATTTCAGCCGTGCCGGGGTGGCGTAGAACAGATCGCGCAGCTCGACCACGGTGCCACGGGTCAGCGCTGCGGGGCGGGTATCGCCGATGCGGCCGCCGGCCACCGTGATCTGCGCCGCATCATGGCCCTGTGCGCGCGAGGTCAGCGTCAGCCGCCCGACCGAGCCGAGCGAGGCCAGCGCCTCGCCCCGGAAGCCGAAGCTGTGGATGTTCAGAAGATCAGTGCCGTCGATTTTTGACGTGGCATTGCGGGCAATGGCCAGCGGCAGATCGGCAGCGGTCATGCCGCAGCCGTCATCGCTCACCCGGATCAGGGTCTTGCCGCCATCGGCAAACTCCACTGCAATGCGGGTGGCCCCGGCGTCGAGCGCGTTTTCCACCAGTTCCTTGACCGCCGAGGCGGGGCGTTCCACCACCTCTCCCGCCGCGATGCGGTTGATCGCAGCCTCATCCAGCGGCCGGATCACCGGGCGATCTGTGGATATGTTGGGGGTGGCGATGTTCATACCCCCAAGTCTAGCACCGACCGGCCCGAAGGGCCATAGATTCGGATCGTCCCTTGGTCACTCGGTCGAGGTGACCCCTTCGGGCTGACCCACCACGACAAAGCGCAGATCGCCCTCGCGGAACAGGGTGGCGGCGACGCGTTTGACGTCTTCCATCGTCACCGCCTCTACCTTGGCGTTGCGGGTTTTGGGGTAATCCGGAGACAGACCGATCATCTGCATCCCCACCAGCATACCGGCAATCGGGCCGTTGCCATCGAAGCGCAGCGGGTAGTTGCCGGTGAGGTAGGTCTTGGTCTTCTCCAGCTCTGCCTCTGTCACGCCATCACTTGCGATCTTGCGCCATTCGTCGCGGATCACCTCTATCGCCTGCCCCACTGTGGCGTTGGCAGATGAAAACTGGCCCATCAGCATTTCGGCCTGATCATAGCCGATCAGATAGCTGCCGATGCCATAGGTCAACCCGCGCCTGTCGCGCACCTCGGTCATCAGCCGGGCCGAAAAACGCCCGCCGCCAAGGATTTCGTTCAGGATCGAGGCGGCGAAAAAGTCTGGGTCGTCGCGCTTGATGCCTTCATGCGCGAACAGCACCGTGGCTTGCGGGCCGGGGAAATCCTGCACGGTGATGCCGCCGGTCAGGTTCATCGGCGCGCGCGCGGGCAGCGGGGTGCCGGTGGCGGGCAGGCCGCCCAGCAGCGTGTCGAGCATGGGGCCGAGGTCTTCGGCGGTGATGTCCCCCGCAGCGGCCACATAGATGCGGTCGCGGGCTATGCTGGCCAGAAGCGCCGCGACCATGTCATCGCGCGTCAGGGCAGATACCGAGTCGATGGTGCCGTCGCCGGTGGTGGCATAGGGGTGGCCTTCAAACGCCATTGCGCGCAGGCGCTGGCTGGCCAGCGTGCGGGGGTCTTTGGCATCCTGCCGCAGACCGGCCAGCACCTGCCCCCGCACCCGTTCAATCGCGTCATCGTCAAATCGTGGCTCTGTCAGGGCGCGGCGCAGCAGATCCACCGCCTCATCGCGGTTTTCGGTCAGGAACCGCGCGGAAACGCCCACCGAGTCCTGATCGGCGGAAAAGCTGTAGCTGGCGGCAAGGGAATCGCGGGCACGGGCAAAGCCCACCGAGTCCAGATCGCCGGTGCCTTCCTCGATCAGCGCGGTCATCAGGTTGATGGCACCGCGTTTGCCCGACGCGTCCAGCGAGGTGCCGCCGCGAAACCGGATTTCCAGCGCGGTGAAGGGGATATCAGGTTCATTCACCAGCCAGGCGGTGATGCCGCCGGGCGAGGTGACGGTCTGGATGTCAATATCTGCCTGCGCGGGAAGGGCGAAGGCGATCAACAGGGTTGCAAGCTTGAGGATTTTCATTCTGCGGCCTCCGCTTCGGGCATCAGCCATCCGGTGACGGCGCGGTTGCGGTTCAGCGTGTCGCGCGCGGCTTCCACGACCTGTTCGGCGGTGACGGCTTCGAGCACATTGGGCCAGTCCTGCACGTCCTGCACGGTCAGTCCGACGGCCAGCGCCTCGCCATAGCGGCGGGCAAGGCCATCGACGTTGTCGCGGGCATAAATCTCACTGGCGCGGATCTGGGTCTTGATGCGGGCCAGATCCTCGGGGTCGGGGCCGGTTTCGATGAAGGTGGTAATGATGTCATCCATCGCAGCCTCTGCCGTGGCGAGATCGACACCGGGCATCGGCACCACCACAAGGCCAAAGGTGCCGTCATCCAGCGCGGTGCCGCTGTAATAGGCCGAGGCGTAGACCGCCACCGGATCAGCCCCGAACTGCAGCCCCTGGGCAAAGAGCGAAGTCTGGCCGGAGCCACCCAGCAATTCGGCCAGAATCGTCAGCGCCGCCGCCTGTTCCTGCACGCCCGGATCGCGTTCCGGGGCAAGATAGGTGCGCAAAACGTAGGGTTCCGACACGCGCGCATCGACCAGTGTCAGACGGCGTTCGGCAATCTGCGGCGGCTCTGCCGGGCGGATGCGATCGATGATGGCGTCAGAGGGCGCGAGCGGGCCGTAATGGGTCTGCGCCATGTCGCGCACCGCATCAGGCGTCACGTCACCCGCGACAACCAGAATGGCGTTGTTGGGGGCGTAAAACCGGGTGTAATGGTCCAGCGCATCCTGACGGTCCAGCCCCTCCATCTCGTGCAACCAGCCGATGATCGGGATGCCGTAGGGGTGGTTCAGAAACTGTGCGGCGCGCATCTGTTCCTGCAACAGGGCTGCGGGGCTACTGTCGGTGCGTTGCTTGCGCTCTTCGATGATGACCGCGCGTTCGGTGATGATGTCTTCTTCCGAGATGGTCAAATTGCGCATCCGGTCGGATTCGATCTGCATCATCAGATCCAGCCGGTCGGCGGCGACGCGCTGGAAATAGGCCGTATAATCCCAACTGGTAAAGGCGTTGTCATTGCCGCCCTGCGCCTCGACCGTGGCGGAAAACTCACCCGGGGCCAGCGTATCGGTGCCCTTGAACATCAGGTGTTCCAGAAAATGCGCGATGCCGGACTTGCCCGGTGCCTCATCCGCGGCCCCGGTGCGGTACCAGACCATCTGGGTGACGACAGGGGCGCGGTGATCTTCGATCACCACAACCTCCAGCCCGTTTTCAAGCCGGAAGGTGGTGACATCTTCGGAAAGGGCCGGAGTGGCGGCCAGCAGGCAAAGCGCAAGTGTGCAGCGCAGCATTGCGGAATAATCCTTGATCGTTGTGGCGCAAAGCTACCCCGCGCGGCGCAATGCGCAAGCCCTGCCTACGGCAATGTGACCGGCAGGGGCAGATCAGATGCGGATCATTCCTTTTCTTTCGGCGGCGGGGCCGAAGGGGTGCGGGCCCCGCGCTGACGCCAGCGCCACAGCTCGGCATGCTGGTCCAGCTGCTGGTCGGCGTAAGCGCGGTAATAGACGTTCACGTTGAACAGACGTTCCAGCACCCGGCCATTGTTGTCGCGCCGCCATTGCAGATCTTCGGCGGCCAGCGTCTGGCGGATGCCAGCCGCTACGCCATAGCGCGAGACATGGTTGACCAGCCCGGCATCAAGCCCCGCCCCGGCACCAGGACGACCGCCAAGCGCGATGATCGCATCCGCCTCTGGCGTGGGGTCAGTGCGGTTGGTGCCACCAAGCGTGGGTTCGGGCAGCTGGGCCAGATCGGTCGGCATTTCCAGTGGTTTTGGCGGCAGGATGCCGAATTCATCCGGCCCGGCAGAGGTGGAGCGGATGTTCATCAGCTGCGGCGTGTCGCCACCGGCGCACCCAGCCAGAACAGCCGCGCATGTCATTGCGAGGAGTATCCGTCCTGCCTGCATCATCGCCTCCACCAAGTCCAACGCCCCCGTCTTAACCCAATCATTGCCCCGCGTCACGGGGTCTTTCGGCGCGGCTTGCGCGGTGCCTTATCCTTGCCGCCGCCAGAGAACAGCACAAGACCGGCGGCACCGGCAAAAATGGCAATGTCAGCCACATTAAAGGCATAGGGGTTTTCAAACCCGCAGCAGGACATGTTCAGAAAATCGGCCACGGCCCCGTAGACGATCCGGTCAATCACATTGCCCAGCGCCCCGCCGACCAGCAGGCCCGCCGAAATCTGGGTCCACAGACCCGGATTTTCGCGCCGGACCCAGGTCCAGACCCAGGCCGCAATCGCCAGCGACACCACGATCAGCCCCCAGCGCACAAGATCGGCGTCGTTTGCCAGCAGGCCGAAGTTGATGCCCCGGTTCCACGCCATGCGGAACACCAGATAGGGCGGCACCACCTCGATCACGCCACGCTCGATCAGGTTCAGACCCTGAACCACCGCCAGTTTCGAGATCTGGTCGATGGCAAAGGTGGCAATCGCGGTGATGGTGGCTGTGCGCATGGGTCAGTGCCGGAAGTGGCGCATGCCGGTGAAGACCATGGCAAGCCCGGCCTCATCCGCTGCGGCGATCACTTGGGCGTCGTTCATGCTGCCGCCGGGCTGGATCACCGCCGTCGCCCCGGCCTCTGCTACGGTCAGCAACCCGTCGGGAAAGGGGAAGAACGCGTCGGATGCCACGGCAGAGCCGATGGTCAGCGGTTGCGGCAGGTCCAGCGCATCGGCCATGTCCTGCGCCTTTCGGGCGGCGATCCGGGTGCTGTCGACCCGGCTCATCTGGCCTGCGCCGACGCCGACGGTGGCACCATCCTTGACGTAGACGATGGCGTTGGATTTGACGTGTTTGGCGACTTTCCACGCGAACAAAAGGTCAGCCAGTTCGGCTTCGGTCGGCGCGCGTTTGGTCACCACCTTCAGGTCGGCATGGGTCAGGAAACCGCTGTCACGGTCCTGCACCAACAGGCCACCGGAGACTTGTTTGAAGGCCAGCCCAGCGGCACGCGGATCAGGCAGGCCGGATGTGGTCAGCAGGCGCAGGTTTTTCTTGGTGGCAAAGATCGCCTTTGCCTCGTCGCTCGCGCCCGGTGCGATGACGACTTCGGTGAAGATCTTCACGATTTCTTCCGCCGTCTCGGCATCCAATGGCTGGTTGAGCGCGACGATACCACCGAAGGCCGAAGTCTGGTCGCAGTGATAGGCGCGCAAATAGGCGTCTTTCAGGCTGCTGGCACGGCCCACGCCGCAGGGGTTGGCGTGTTTGATGATGGCGCAGGCGGGGCCTTGCTCGGGGCTGAATTCGGCGACAAGCTCGAATGCGGCATCGGTGTCGTTGATGTTGTTGTAGGACAGTTCCTTGCCCTGCCACTGCCGCGCGGTGGCGACGCCTTCACGCTTTGACCCGTCGGTATAGAACGCTGCCGACTGGTGCGGGTTTTCGCCATAGCGCAGGGTCTGCGCCAGCTTGCCTGCAAAGGAGCGGTTGCGCGGGGCCTTTTCCTTGATCTCACCCGCAAGCCATTTGCTGACGGCAGTGTCATAGGCGGCGGTCTTGGCATAGGCCGACAAGGCCAGCTTCTGGCGGAAGCCAAGGCTGGTCGCGCCATCCTGTGCCTTCAGCTGATCCAGCAGCGGGGTATAATCGGCGGGGTCGGTGACTACGGCGACAAACTTGTGGTTCTTCGCCGCCGCGCGGATCATCGCCGGGCCGCCAATGTCGATATTTTCGATACAGGTGGCGTGGTCGGCCCCCTTGGCCACAGTTTCCTCGAACGGGTAAAGGTTGACGATCAACAGGTCGATCGGCTCGATCCCATGCGCTGCCATGGCGACCAGATGTTCGTCGTCATCGCGCAGCGCCAGCAAACCGCCATGCACCAATGGGTGCAGGGTTTTCACGCGGCCATCCATCATTTCCGGAAAGCCCGTCACATCAGACACATCGCGCACCGGCAGACCGGCGGTGCGCAGCATGCCCGACGTGCCGCCGGTGGAAATCAGCTCTACCCCCATGGCGTGCAACGCGCGGGCCAGATCGAGCAGGCCGGATTTGTCAGAGACGGAAATCAGCGCACGGCCGACGGGGACGAGGTTGGTCATGAGGCAGCCCTTTGGTCAGAGGGGGACCGGGGTGTCGTCGCGGTCCAGATCGCGGATGGCCAGCGGAGTATCCTGTGCTTTGGCCAAGGTCCAGCCGATACGGGTCTCAATCCCCGCCGCAAAGCCCGAAAGCACGATCTGTTTTGTCGCACGCGGTTTCAGCCGCCCTCTTTCCAGATAAACCGACGGCTCCAGCGACAATGTGGCGGGGCTGTCATGGCGGAACACCCAGATTTCGCCTGATTTCAGGGCAACTGAAACGGCGTTGCCGCCCATGTCGAGCGTCGAATCAGTGTCGGGATGCAGGTGGAAGCGGATCGAAAACGGCACACCCTGCAACCCGGTGGCGGTCAGCACCCGTTCAAACCGTGCCTTACCTTGGGGGTTGAGCGAGATCAGCGTATCGGCCCCGGCGATGTGGCGGCCATCAGCCGACATGGCCAGATCGCGCGCATGGGTCAGGCCGTGGGTCATGGCCCAGCCATCCTGCGCGGCATGCACGGCGGCCCCTTCTTTCGTGGCCTGCTGCCGCAGGGTCAGCACGGCGGCGCGTTCCTCCAGCACCTCACCCGCACCGGCGCCAAAGCGCGAGGAGGACACGCCGTCGATGCCCAGCGTGGAATGCGACGGGGTGGCCCGGCCCGCGCGGCGCCATTCGGTGCCAAAGGGCGCGCCCGACCCGCAATTGACCACCAGCGGCCTGCGGCCCGATGTCACCTCTATGGCGAGGGTCGAGGCATGGGCGGACCCGCCGGCGCGCCCGCCGGGCGGGGCAGCGGCATCCATCAGCATCGAGGTGCGCCCGGCAGACAGCCGCACATAGCCCATGGCGGGGGCGTTGCCGTGGCCCAGCGGTTTGTGCGGGCGGATGCGGGCCGTCGCCAGCGCCTGATCCAGCCGCCCTTCGGCCCCTTTGCCGCCGCCGTGAAACCGGGCCAGCCCGCCATCGGCATGGCGCAGAGCGCGCAGCGTGGGGGCGATACGCTCGATCGCGTCAAGGTGATCGTTTGGCACCGTATGGCCCGCTTCGGACAGGGCCTGTGCGGCCCAGTTCAGCAGGGTGAACACCTCCAGCAGCTCTTCGGGGTTGCGGGTGGTGATGCCGCCGCCCTCGTCCACCTCGGCCCTTGCCTCGGCGGCAAGGGCGGCGACGGCGGGGCCGACCAGCGGCTCCATCCCGATCAGCGACAAACCGGCGTAGACCAGACCTGTCAGCGCCTCAAACCGTGGCAGGCCGGGGGCGGCCCTGGCCCAGTGGCGCGACAGATAGCGGGTCTGGGTGGTCAGCACCCGGTAATAGGCATCGGTCGCATCCCGGTCGGCACTGTTGAGCAGGAACAGCGCGTGGTGAATCCAGCGGATCACCCGCCGCCCGGTCAGGTCCGGCGTCCAGCCCGGGCCACGCCCCGCGCCAAAGCGGGTGATCCAGTCTTGTGTCCAGACTTGGGCGCGGTTGCGCGCCTGCGCGTCGCCAAGGGCCGCAAGATCATCCAACCAGCCAAAACCCTGAAGCTCGGCCGCGAAGTCGATGTCGGGCGGGGTAATATCCCACAGACCCGCGCCGGGAGATTCGATCAGGTGGCCCGCAAACAGGTAGTTGCCCGCCACCAGCTGCCGACCCTTGGCGAACAGACCGATGGACCGGGGTTCGGGAGAGGAGGCAAAGCCGTTTGCCACCGGGCCGCGCGCGGCGCGCCAGACGGCAAGACGGGCGCGCCATCCGCCCGCGCCAAAGCCGCCCTGAGATGCGCGATAAAAGGCCATAAGGTTCCGCCTGCCCTGCCCGCCCGGATTCCCGGTGCTTGTCAGGCCCGAGCATAGCCGATGCGCGGGGTGTCTGTCACCCCGCGTAGCGTTGGTGGTTGGACCTGTCAGGCCAGATGATCGACGCGGGCCAGATACTGGACCAGACCCTGCACCTGATCCATCCAGTCTGCGATCAGTTTCGGGTCATGCGGGGCGGCATGCACCCCGGCGGAAATCTGGCGGGCGGCCACCGCCTCGACCCCCAGCGACACCGGAACCGAGACCAGACGCGCCATGGCGGTGCCGCGCGCATCGCCTGCGGCGTCCATCGCCCATGTCTCATGGAACACCGGCTTGCCGTCGCGCTCGGCCTTCAGCGACACGAACAGCACCACGCGGTCGGGCTCATCCGGGGCGTAGGAATTGTCTTTCAGCAGCGCATTGGCGCGGGCGGTCAGGGCGGTGTCGATCTCGGCAGGCGATGACCCCTCCAGCGCCTCAATTTCCGCGAAGATCGGGGCCCATGCCTCGGCCCAACCGTTCAGCCGGATGGTGCCGCGCACAAAGTCGCGCAGCTTCCATGCGGGGTCAAAGCGGTAATCGGCGATGAAGGGCAGGCTGTCGCGGTTCGGATAGACCTCGAACGATTCGGGCTGCGGCAGCGGCGCGTCATAGGCGGTGATCGCCTCCCACGGACGGTTGACGCGCAGATCGGAAAAGTTCCGCAACGACCGCGACGGCGAGCGCAGGGCTTTGAGCACCCCCGCCGGGGCCCATGAAAATTTGTAGCGGAACGCGTTTGGCTGCTTGGGTACCCCACCGCAATAGCTGGTGAAGCTGAGCACGTTGTCGGCATGGTACCCCGCGCTGGCGCGGTAACGCGCGACCAGATCATGCGCCATCAGATGGTCGATACCGGGGTCCAGCCCGATTTCGTTCAAAGACACCAGCCCTTTTTCGCGGAACTGCCCGTCCAGCGCGCGCATATCCGGCGCGATGTAGCTGGAGGAGACGAAGTTCGCCCCCTTTTGCAGACAAAGCAGCGCAATCGGCACGTGCTGATCGGCGGGCAGCATGGAGATGGCGATATCGCCGGGGTGCAGGGCGTCGGACAGCGCCTCCATCGAAAACGCGCGGATATCGGTGGCAATGTCGCCCACCGCCTCGCGTGCCTTGTCAACCGTGCGGTTCCACACCACAACCTCATGCCCGCCCTCAACCAGCCGCCGCAGACCGGGGATTGAGGACAGGCCAGTGCCGCACCAATGAATTGTCATGTGTTTCTCCCTTCAGACCGTTGCGATGTGGCGGTCAAATTCCGCCTTAGCCCGGCCCCAGACGCCGGACTCCAGCGCAGTAAGGGTCAGCAGGCTGGGCAGAAGCTGGGCCGCATAATCCTCGCTGCTTTCCACCGGCAGCAGGGAGGGCAGGTTGTCGATGGCGGTCACGTCCAGCGGCGGGGCCTCGGCCACGCGCAGGGCGGGGGCCGACCAGTCGGTGGCGCGGTCATAGACCTTGATCGGTGAGAAATCCGATGTCGGGTCGCAGGCGATGTCGCCGATCACGGTCAGCGCGCGGGCGTCGGTTTTGGCGCTTGCGGGCACAAACACCGGGCAACCCGGACGGGCGAGGATGCAGTTGAGGAAAATCTCATGCTGCAGCACCTGCGGGAACGGGCCGCCGCTTGCGGTCTCATCCATATCCCATTTGGTGACGATCACGCCCAGCGCCTCGCACAGATCACTCGCGCCGGTGCCGACGCGGCCCAGCGCGCCGATAACAATGGCGCGGGGGCGCAGCATCGACTGCATCTCAGCCGCCAGATCATCCAGCAATGCCTGCCGCCCCGGGTATTTGCTCACCGGGCCGATCAACGCGCCCCGCTGTTGCGCGGCCCATGTTTTCAGCGCGACGGCCGCTCCGGCATAGCCCGCCCAATAGCCAAAGGCGGCAACGCGGCGGCCGTCTTCGTTCACCAGATATTCCAGATCATACAGCGCGCCACCGCCTGCCTTGAAGCGTTTCAGCAGGTCGCGCCCCGCAGGCTGGCCCTTGTAGGCGTGGCCGAACATGATGTGGCGGTGCGGCAGCGCGGTGCCGTCTTCGGGCAGTTCCTTCAGGCCGAAGATGATCGCATCGGCGGGGGCCTGCGGCCACGCATTCTCTTCGGCAATCTCGCATCCGGCCTGCACATACCCATCCAGCGGAATGGCGCGGACCGAGGATTTTTCCACCGTCACCCGCAGCCCCGCCTGCACCAGTGCGGCGGCACCTTCGGGCGTCAGGCCGACGCGTTCCTCATTCGGGCGCTGTTCGGCCCGGACCCACAGATGTGTCATACGCTTGTTCCTTCGGTCACATAGCCCCGCCGCATGGCCCGTTTGCGCCACGCCTCGGCGGCGCGGCAGGCATCGCGCAGGTTGGAGAACCACACCAGCAAATGCTGCCCGCCCCGCCCCTTTCGCCCCCATTCGCGGACCACGGAATATTCGCCGAACAGATTGTAATCGACCTCGACCCGGTAAAAACGGGCGCGGCGGTCTGCGGTGCGGGTCATGAGAAAGGTCAGCAAAAGGTGGCCTCCATCTGGTCTTTCGATTTCAGAGTTATCAGATATGACAGCGGGAAACAGGGGGAAAGCGATGCGCAAAGGGATGCTTGCACTGGGGATTGCCACAATCGCCGGGGGGCTGTGGTGGTGGCAGCAAGGACGGATGGCAACGGCGCTGACGCCGGATGCGCTGGCCACACGGTTGGCGGTTCCGCTGGCCGCACCGGGTGGGCCGGTGGCGGTTTATCACCTGGGCCATTCGCTGGTGGGGCGCGATATGCCCGCAATGCTGGCACAGATGGCCGGGCATGACCACGCCAGCCAGCTGGGCTGGGGCAGCAGCCTGAAAGACCACTGGACCGGCGATGTCGCAGGGTTTGATGCTGAAAACGCCCATGCCAACCACCGCCCGGCGGGCGAGGCGCTGGACAGCGGCGACTACCCCGTGGTGGTGCTGACTGAAATGGTCGAGATCCGCGATGCCATCCGCTATCACGACAGCGCCCGGCATCTGGGGCTGTGGGCGGCGCGCGCGCGCAAGGCGCGGCCCGATGTGCGGCTGTATCTGTATGAGACATGGCATCCGACCGATGATCCCGAAGGCTGGTTGCAGCGCATCGACAGCGATGGCGCGCGCTACTGGCACGGCGATCTGCTGGCCGGTGCCATGGCGCAGCCGGGGGTGGGCGAGATCTACGTGATCCCCGGTGGCCCGGTGATGGCAGCGGTGGTGCGGGCGATTGAGGCGGGGCAGGTGCCGGGGCTGACCGCGCGGGACGATCTGTTTGCGCGCACAGACAGCGGGGCGGTGGACCCGATCCACGTCAACGATACCGGCGCCTATCTGATGGCGCTGACGCACTATGCGGTGATCTACCAGCGCAGCCCCGAAGGATTGCCGCAGACCCGCGCCGATGGAACCCCTGTGACGGCCCTGCCAGAGCAGACGGCATTGGCCCTGCAACGGATAGTCTGGGATACGGTTCTTCGCTATGGTCTGACCGGCATGGCGAACCGATAAGGGGGCACGGTGGGATTTCTTGCGCTGTTGACGGATATTCTGTTTGTGGGTCACAGCCTTGTCGGCCCCGACCTGCCACCGCTGGTCGAAGGCGGCTTGCGGCTGATGGAGCGGCCTGCGACCGTTTCAGCGCAGATCATCAACGGCGCGCCGTTGCGGTTCAATCTGGAAAACGGGGCGACTGCCGAAGGGGTGGACGCGCGGGCCGAACTGGCCAAAGGCCAGACCGAGGTGCTGATCCTGACCGAAGCGATCCCGCTGGCAGAGCATCTGCGCTGGAACGACACGCCGGGGGTGATTGCGGCCTATGCAGCGCTGGCAAAGGCGGCAAACCCTGCGGCGCGGGTGTTTGTCTATGAAACCTGGCACAGCCGCACGGCAGGCGCGGTGGAAGGCGAGCCGAACTCGGCCTTGCCCTGGCGCGACCGGCTGACGGCGGACCTGCCACTGTGGGAAGGGGCATTGCGCGAGTCAGGTGCAGATGTGGCGCTGATCCCGGCTGGGCAGGCGATGGCGCGGCTGGCCGATGCGGTAGAGGCAGGCACGGTGCCGGGTGTGGCGTCGATGGATGACTTCTTTTCCGACGACATCCATCTCTCGGACAAGGGCAAGTATTTTGTGGCGCTGGTGCATGTCGCGGCGATCACCGGGGCCTCACCCGAGGGTCTGCCCGCCCAGATGACCCGCGCGTGGCGCAGCCGCGAGGCGGTGATCGCAGATGATCTGGCGGCGGTGTTGCAACGGCTGGCATGGGAGACGGTGAGGGACTATGCGCCAAGTCTGGCGGCGGCACCTGCGCCAATAGCGGCTGAACAGGCCGAGGCCGAAATCCAGCCACCCGCTGCCCCGCCGATGGCGCAGGCGTTGATCGACCCGGCGGCGCTGACCCCCATCACCAACCCCAATCTGGCGCTGGGGCTGAACGGCATCACCGACTGGTCGGTGCAGCAGCCGTTTCTGGATGTGATGAAAACCGCCCGCGACTGGACCGGCCATCTGCCCGGCCAATATGGCGGCTGGGATCATGACCGGCTGGCGGCGGCAGGGGTGCTGGGGCCGAACGGCTGGCCCACCGCCATCCCGCCCGAGCTGACCGGGATTTCCACGCTGGTGATGGTGGACCTGCCCGCAGATGCGGGCGGCGTGGCCGGGCGCTATCTGGTCAGCTTTGAGGGCAAGGGCGATCTGCGGATCGACGGGCGGGTGACGAATGTGATCATCGGCGACGGGATGGCGCAGTTTGACTTTACTCCCGGTGAGGGCGGGGTGTTCCTGCATCTGGACACGATTGATCCGGCAGACCCGATCCGCGACATCGTCATCGTGCGGCAGGACCGGGCGGCCTTGCTGGCGGGCGGGCAGATCTTCAACCCCGACTGGCTGGCGCGGCTGCGCGGGGTAAAGACGATCCGGCTGATGGACTGGATGCGCACCAATGACAGCCCGCTTGCGCAGTTGGAAGACCGGCCAAAGCCGGAAGATTACACATGGACCCGCCTCGGCGCGCCCATTGAGGTGATAGTCGCACTGGCCAATGAGCTGGACGCACACCCATGGTTCACCATGCCACATCTGGCGAGCGATGATCTGGTGCGGTTCTACGCCACCGCCGCGCGCGACGGGCTGGACCCGGGGCTGGTGGCGCATGTCGAATATTCCAATGAGGTCTGGAACTGGCAGTTCGAACAGGCGGTCTGGGCCGAAGAACAGGGCCGCGCCCGCTGGGGCGGCGAGTCGAAATGGGTGCAGTACTACGCCCTGCGCGCCGGTGAGGTGGCAACGATCTGGGCCGATGTCTATGGCGATGCGGCCCCGACCCGGCTGGTGCGGGTTCTGGCAACGCAGACCGGCTGGCTTGGGTTGGAAGACCAGATCCTGACCGCGCCGGAGGTGATGGCCGAGGGTCGGCCCGCGCCGGCAAGCCTGTTCGATGCCTGGGCCGTCACCGGCTATTTCAGCGCCGGGCTTGGCAGCGATGAAAAGGCCCCGCTCGTGCGCGGCTGGATCGCGCAGTCCGAGGCCGCAGCGCGCGACGCGGCGGCAGCGCAGGGGTTGCAAGGCGCGGCGGCGACGGACTATGTCGCGGCGCACCGGTTTGACCGCGCCGTAGAAATGGCGGTGGCGGAACTGGAAAGCGGTGCTGTGACTGGCAGGTCCGAGGACAGCGTGGCAGACTACCTGACCCGCACCCTGCCGCATCAGGCGCAGGCGGCGGCAGCGCATGGCCTGCGCCTGATGATGTATGAAGGCGGCAGCCATGTGGTGGGCAACGGGGTGCAGGTTGATGATGACCTTCTGACCGCGTTTTTCGTCCATCTGAATTACACGCCCGGCATGGCACAGCTTTATGACCGTCTGCTGCAAGGCTGGGCAGCGGTGACGCCGGAACCGTTCAACGCCTTTGTCGATGTGGCGACCCCCGGAAAATGGGGCAGCTGGGGGGCATTGCGCCATCTGGGCGATGACAACCCGCGTTGGCAGGTGTTGGCCAAAGGGTGCGCCGCGTGCTGAGCGTGATCATCCCGGCCTCGAATGAGGCTGGCTACATCAGCGACTGCCTGCGGCATCTGTGCGCATCAGATGCGGCGGGGGTGCAGGTGATTGTGGTGGCGAATGGCTGCCGCGATGCCACAGCGCGTTTCGCGCGCGAAACATTGGCCGCGCATCAGCCAGCGGGCTGGACCAGCACGGTGCTGGAACTGGCGCAGGGCTCAAAACCCGGCGCGCTGAATGCCGGGGATGCGGCGGCGCTGCATCCGATGCGGGTCTATCTGGATGCCGATGTTCAGGTCTCGCCCGGCCTGCTTTCAGCGCTTGGCGCTGTCTTGGCAGGGCCGGTCCCGCGCTATGCCAGCGGCACGCCGGTCATTCCTGCGGCGCAAAGTGCGGTGACGCGCGCCTATGCCCGGTTCTGGCAGAAGCTGCCGTTCAACCAGACGGCTGCCCCCGGCTATGGTCTGTTTGCGGTGAATGCGGCGGGGCGGGCAAGGTGGGATGATTTCCCCGCCCTCATCTCGGACGATACCTTCGTGCGGCTGCAGTTCCTGCCGGAGGAGCGGGTGCAGGTGGCAGACCCCTATCTGTGGCCGATGATCGAAGGCTTTGCCCCGCTGGTGCGGGTGCGCAGGCGGCAGGATGCGGGGGGGCGAGAGTTAAGCGCGCTCTACCCCGGTCTGATGGCGCGCGAAGGCAAGCCTGACCTGACCGCAACGGGGCTGCTGCGGCTGGCATTGGCTGACCCGCCGGGCTTTGCCACCTATGCCGCCGTGTCGCTGGCGGTGCGGGCCAGACGCGGCGGGGCGGGGTTTGCGCGGGGGCGGTGATCCGGGCATCACCGAACTTGCTTTTCCAACAGCCCCCTTTACCGTTGAGGAGTCGTAAACAGGTTGATCCCATGGCATTCGGCATTTCACCGATTGGTGCCTCGCAAAGCGCTTTTATCGCATGGGCAGCCGTTACGATGGTGGTGTGTGGCGTCATTGGTTTGATTGCGGCCTATGCGATGTATTGCCAAGGACGCGAAACGCAGGCTGCGATCATCATGTCGGCCTGCGTGGTGATGATTGTGGTCGCAGTCTCAGTGCTGAACAAATAAATACCCCTGCCAGTCCGGGTATCAAAGATCGAACGTCGCAAACACCGGCACGTGATCCGACGGTTGCAGCCAGCCGCGTACCGGGCGCAGGATGCGGCTGGAATGGCCGGCATTGGCAATGTCGGGCGAGGCCCAGATGTGGTCGAGCCTGCGGCCTTTGTCTGCCGCATCCCAGTCGGCGGCGCGGTAGGACCACCAGCTGTAGAGCAACCCGTCAGGAATGTCCTTGCGGGTGATGTCCTGCCAGCCGCCCGCCTCCATTACCTGATTGAGATGCTCGACCTCCACCGGCGTGTGGCTGACGATCTTCAGCAGGGCCTTGTGGCTCCAGACATCATCTTCGCGCGGGGCGATGTTCAGATCCCCCACAAGAATGGCCCGGTCGGGTTTGTCCCAGCGGCACCATTCGCGCATGTCGGTCAGAAAATCGAGCTTCTGGCCGAACTTGGGGTTGATGTCCCGGTCGGGAATATCGCCGCCTGCGGGGACATAGCAATTGTGGATCGTCACCCCGTTTTCCAGCCGCGCCGCAACATGGCGGGCGTGGCCCATGGCGGCAAAGTCGCGGTCCCCTGCATCCATGATCGGCAGTTTCGACAGGATCGCCACGCCGTTGTAACCCTTTTCACCACGCGCCACCATGTAGCGGTAGCCAAGCGCCTGAAACTGCTCGACCGGGATCTTGTCGACCGGGCTTTTGCATTCCTGCAGGCACAGGATATCGGGGGATTCCTCGGTCATCAGACGGGCGACCAGACCTTCGCGCAGGCGGACGGAATTGATGTTCCAGGTGGCGAGGGTGAAGGTCATGACGCGTCTCCTTAATTTACGCGCAGGTTAGGCGGCAGGCGCGCGCATCTCAACCCTTGTCGTGGCCGGGCGCTTGCGCAAAGCTGCGCAAAACGAAGGGGCGCGCATGCTGCTGACACGGAACCGCAATTATCGGCTGGTGTTTTCGGCCTCGGTCATCTCGAACCTTGGTGACGGGGTGCTGGCATTGGCGCTGCCCTGGCTGGCGACGGTGCTGACGCGCGACCCGATGCTGGTGGCGCTGGTCGCGATGGCGCAGCGGCTGCCGTGGCTGCTGTTTGCGCTGCCTGCGGGGGTGTGGACGGACCGGGCGGATCATCGCGGGCTGATCTGGCGCGCCGATGCGCTGCGGGCGGTGATGGCGGCGGGCATCCTGATGCTGGCGCTGTCAGCGACGCCGGATCAGGCGCTGCTGATCTGGCCACTGGCGTTGCTGGCATTTCTGCTGGGCGCGGTCGAGGTGATCCGGGACAATGCAGCGCAGACCATTCTGCCATCGGTGGTGGCCAGCGCCGATCTGGAACGCGCGAATGGCCAGATGTGGAGCGCGGAGAAGGTGACGGGCGAGTTCATCGGGCCGCCGCTGGCCGGGGTGCTGATCGGGCTGGGGCTGGCGGTGCCGTTCGGCTTTGATGTGCTGACCTTTGCGCTGTCGGCCCTGCTGATCTGGCTGATCGCGATGCCGCCGCGTGCGCTGCCGGTGCCACAGACGTTCTGGCCCGCGCTGCGCGAGGGGATTGTCTGGATAAGGGCGCAGCCGGTGATCCTGACGCTGGCGCTGATGCTGGGGGCGGTGAATTTCCTGCATACGGGCGCTTTCACCATGCTGGTGCTGTATTCGCAGGAGGTGCTGGGGCTTGGGGCCGCCGGTCATGGGCTGCTGCTGACCGTAGGGGCTGCGGGAGGAGTGATCGGCGGGCTGATCGCACCTGCGATTGCAAAGCGGCTGGGGATGAAGGCAAGCCTTTTGCTGGCGCTGGTGGGGTTTGGGGCGAATTATGCCATGCTGGCGGTTCTGCCCAACATTGTTTCAGCCGGGGTGGCGATGTTTGTCGGGGCGGCCGCGTCGATGCTGTGGAATGTGGTCACGGTATCCTACCGCCAGAGGATCATTCCGGCGGGTATTCTGGGCCGTGTGAACAGCATCTACCGCTTTTTCGGCTGGGGCTCGATGCCGTTTGGCGCGTTGGCGGGCGGGGCGATCGTGACGATGGCGCAGGCCGATCTGGGGCGCGACATGGCGCTGCGGCTGCCGTTTGTGTTGGCGGGGGCGGGGATGGTAATTGTGGCAGTGGTGGCAGTGCTGCGCATTCCGCGTCAGGTCTGACCCGCGTGCACGCGACCCGGGCAAAGAAAGACCCGAACCTTTCGGTCCGGGCCAAGGTCCAACAGGGAGGTGATTTTGAAACCGCCCTCGGCGCTGTTTGGTTCCCCTGGCGCGGATGTTTTCTGTCGCACGGGCAAAAAAAGGCCGGGCACAAGGCCCGGCCAGGTCCAACAGGGAGGTGCCGTGCCATAACCCCGACACGACAAGGGGAACTTGGGGAACCAATCCATTCACACTCAACCCTAAAGGTATAATAAGCGTGAATGCGGCGACAATAGGACGTCAGGCAACCAGCCGATATCCGCCGCTCTCTGTGACCAAAATGCGCGCATTTGAGGGATCAGGCTCTATTTTCTGCCGCAGACGATAGATATGCGTCTCCAGCGTGTGGGTGGTGACCCCGGCGTTGTAGCCCCAGACCTCGTGCAGCAGCACGTCGCGCGCCACAACCCCAGATTGCGCCCGGTACAGGAATTTCAGGATGTTGGTCTCTTTTTCCGTCAGGCGGATCTTCTTTTCCTTATCATCCAGCAGCATTTTCTGCGCCGGTTTGAAGGTGTAGGGACCAAGCTGGAAGATCGCATCTTCGGACTGTTCATGCTGGCGCAATTGCGCGCGGATGCGGGCCAGAAGCACGGGAAATTTGAACGGCTTTGTCACGTAATCATTCGCGCCAGCGTCCAGCCCCAGAATGGTATCCGAATCACTGTCATGCCCGGTCAGCATCAGGATCGGGCATTTGACGCCCTGCTTGCGCATCCGGCGGCACAGCTCGCGCCCATCGGTATCGGGCAGACCGACATCGAGGATCACCAGATCGTACAGCGCAGCCTTGGCCTTTTCCATGCCTTCGGCACCATTGCTGGCTTCGAACACATCGAAATCTTCGGTCATGACCAATTGTTCGCTCAGCGCCTCGCGCAGATCGTCATCATCGTCCACCAGCAGGATCTTGCGAAGTTGTGCCATTGGGGTCTCCCTTGTTCTCTTGGGGTATCACATGAGCGTGCGCAGGCGCGGTCACAAGAATTGTAACCTTTCCCTCACGCGGACGTGTCGTCTGACGTGGATATGTTTCAATTCCGTAATTCCCCGGCTAGAGATAACCGCAGGAGAGCGCCCATGACCCTTGCCCCGACCATCACCGAACGGCTGACCCGCGCGCGGGGCGATCTGCGCATGGGGGTGCCGGTGGTGCTGTCCGGGGGCGGGCGCGCGGCGCTGGTGGTGGCGGTAGAGGCGCTGACGGCGGAACGGCTGGTGGCGTTGCGGGCGCTGGGTGTGGCCGAACTGGCGCTGACGGCGCGGCGCGCTGAAACGCTGAAGGCGCGCGCCTATGATGGAGATCTGGCGCGGATCATGGTGCCGTTGGAGGCGGATGTTGCCTGGCTGCGCGCGCTGGCCGACCCGGCGGATGATCTGCGGATGCCGATGAAAGGGCCGCTGCGGTCTGTGCGCGAGGGTCCTGCGGATCTGCACCGGGCGGCAGTGGGTTTGGCGAAGTCGGCGCATCTGTTGCCTGCGGCGGTGCTGGTGCCGGTGCCGAACGGGCTGGCGCTGGCGGCGGAGTTGGGGCTGACCTTTCTGACGCTGGATGCCGTGGCCCCTGCCCTGCTGTTGCTGTCGCCGTTACACGAGGTGACCTCGGCCCGGTTGCCGATGGTGGCGTCTGATGCCGGGCGGGTGCATATTTTCCGCCCCGAAGACGGCGGCGATGAGCATTACGCAATCGAGATCGGCCAGCCCGACCGCAACGCGCCGGTTCTGGCGCGTCTGCACTCGGCCTGCTTTACCGGCGATGTGCTGGGGTCTTTGAAATGCGATTGCGGCCCGCAGTTGCGCGCGGCTTTGGCGCAGATGGGGGCTGAGGGGGCGGGGGTGCTTTTGTACCTGAATCAAGAGGGGCGCGGCATTGGCCTTGCCAACAAGATGCGCGCCTATTCCCTACAGGATCAAGGGTTTGATACGGTTGAGGCCAATCACCGGCTGGGGTTTGAGGATGACGAGCGCGATTTCCGGATCGGTGCCGATATTCTGCGGCGGATGGGATTTTCGACGGTGCGCCTGCTGACCAACAACCCGAAAAAGCTGGCGATGATGGAAACCTGCGGCTTGCAGGTGGTGGAACGGGTGCCACTGCATGTGGGCCAGACCGCGCAGAATGCCGGGTATCTGGCGACCAAGGCGGCGAAATCGGGGCATCTTTTGTGACGCCGCTGGATATCGTGGTCAATCAACACGGCGCGCGGTTCATGGGGCGGCGGTTCCCCTGTTCTGTAGGCCGGGGTGGCATTGTGCCCGCACGCGACAAGCGCGAAGGCGACGGGGCCACACCTGCGGGCACGCACCGGATTGTCGGGATGCTGTATCATCCCGCCCGCCTGACCCCGCCCGCCGATTGGGCGCTGCCCACCGCGCCCGCCGACCGCTGGTCGGATGACAGTGATGATCCCGATTACAATCTGATGGTCCGCGCCGGGCACCGTTTCAGCCATGAGCGGTTGCAGCGGCCTGACCCGCAATATGATCTGATCCTGATCACGGACTGGAACTGGCCGCAGGCGGAGCCGGGGCGCGGGTCGGCGATTTTCATCCACACCTGGCGCAGGCCGCGCTATCCCACGGCGGGTTGCATTGGCTTTGCACGGGCCGATCTGGTGTGGATCGCGGCGCGCATCCGGCATCAGACGCGGCTCATCATCACGGGGTAGCCCCTTTCCAAACCGCTTTGGCTTGCATAATCTGCCCGGCGAACAGGGGAGGATGACCATGCCAAAGGCAGCCGCAACAGCGGATGACGAGATTTTCGCGCTGCGTCTTGACCGCTCTGCCCCCGACCTGTGGCCGATGCTGGAAGCGCTGTATGGCCGCCACCCGGCCTTTGATGCCTTTCGTGCCAACCTGCTGAAAGCGTTACGTAAAGCCTGGGCGGCGCGACCCGCCGACCTGAAGCGGCTCGACCTGCGGCGCGATCTGGAGCCGGACTGGTTTCAGCGCCCCGATATGGCGGGCTATGTCTTCTACATCGACCGCTTTGCCGGCACTCTGCGCGGGGTGCTGGACAAGCTGGATTACCTGACCGATCTGGGCATCACATACGTGCACTTCATGCCCTGCCTGAAGCCCCGCCCCGGTGACAGTGATGGCGGCTATTCGGTGATGGATTACCGCCAGATCAACCCAACCTATGGCACCATGGCCGATTTTGAGGCGGTCAGCCGCGCGCTGCGGGATCGCGGCATATCGCTGTGCATTGATCTGGTGCTGAACCACACCGCCAAAGAGCACGCTTGGGCGAAAAAGGCGGCCAAGGGCGATGCGCGTTATCAGGATTATTACCTGATGTTCGACTCGCCCGAGATGCCCGCGCGCTATTCCGACTCGCTGGTTGAGGTGTTTCCCGAACATGCGCCGGGCAATTTCACCCATTACCCGGATTTCGACCGCTGGGTCTGGACCACCTTCAACGAACACCAGTGGGATCTGAACTGGGCCAACCCGCAGGTATTTCTGGAGATCGTCGAGATCATGCTGCATCTGGCCAATCGCGGGGTGGATGTGCTGCGGCTGGATGCGGTGGCCTTTATGTGGAAACGGCTGGGCACGCGCTGCCAGTCAGAGCCCGAGGTGCATATGCTGTTGCAAGCACTGCGCGCGTGCAGCCGGATTGCGGCCCCGGCGGTGATTCATCTGGAAGAGGCGATTGTTTCGCCTGCGGAAATGCTGCCCTATCTGGGGCGCGGGCAGCATGATGGCAAAGAGGGCAACCTTGCCTATCACAACAGCCTGATGGTGCAGTTCTGGAGCGCCTTGGCCACGCGCGACACCGGCCTGATGGGCCATGTGCTGTCGACCCATTTCCCCGAAACCCTGCGCAATGCGACCTACGCCACCTATATCCGCTGCCATGATGATATCGGCTGGGCGGTGACGGATGAGGATGCGCATGCGGTGGGCATGTCGGGCCCGGCGCATCGAAGCTTTCTGTCTGCGTTTTATGAGGGCAGCTTTCCCGGGTCTTTCGCGCAAGGGGCGCTGTTTCAGGTGAACCCGGAGACGGGGGACAAGCGCATTTCGGGCAGTTTTGCGGCCCTTGCCGGGCTGGAAAAGGCGCTGGCGGCGGGGGATGCGGCGGGGGTGGACATGGCGGTGCAGCGCATGTTGATGGGGCATGCGCTGATTGCCAGCTTTGGCGGTATCCCGTTGATTTATATGGGGGATGAGCTGGCCTTGCCGAATGACTACGGCTATCTGGACGTGCCCGCCCATGCGCATGACAGCCGTTGGAGTCACCGGCCGCAGATGGACTGGCAGGCGGTGGCGCGGCTGGATGACGAGACCAGCCCGGCGGCGCAGGTGTTCTGGGGCACCCGGCATATTCTGGCGCGCAGGCGGGCGCTCGCGGGGTTGCATGCGGGCAATGGCACGCGGGTGGTGTTCCCCGAGGCGCGGGCTGTGTTCGCGTTTCAGCGGCTGGCCCCGACGGGGGTGGTGCTGTGCCTGTTCAACTTTACCGAACACTGGCAGCAGGTGCCGGAGGAGTGGGTGCGCGCGCAGGGCGTCAGCCAGATGCACGACATGCTGTCGGGCCATGTGGTGGAAATGCATCATGGCGCAGTGGCGCTGCCGCCCTATGCGCGGGTCTGGCTGGTGTGATCAGCCGTAGTCGCGCGCGCCAAAAATCGCGCTGCCGACGCGGATATGGGTGGCGCCGTGGGCGATGGCGGCCTCAAAATCGCTGCTCATCCCCATCGAAAGGCCGGAAAGTCCGTTGCGGGTGGCCATCTGGGCCAGCATGGCGAAATGCGGGGCGGGGTCTTCGCCTTCGGGCGGAATGCACATCAGGCCGTGCAGCGGCAGATCCATGCTGCGGCATTGGGTGACAAAGGCATCGGTGTCGCCCGGCAGGATGCCGGCCTTTTGCGGCTCGGCCCCCGTGTTCACCTGTATGAACAGCTGCGGGCTGGTGCCGCGGGTCTGCGCCAGTTTGGCCAGCTTTTCGGCCAGTGACGGGCGGTCGACGGTGTGGATGGCGTCGAACAGGTCCACCGCCAGCTTGGCCTTGTTGGTTTGCAGCGGGCCGATCATGTGGACCTGCACGGCACAGAAGCGGCTGCGCAGGTCGGGCCATTTGCCCGTGGCCTCTTGCACGTAGTTTTCGCCGAACAGCCGGTGACCCTGTTCCAGCACGGCAACCACGCGGTCCAGCGGCTGCACCTTTGACACGGCGATCAGCTGGACTGATGCGGGCGCGCGGCCATGGGCGGCGCAGGCGGCGGTCAGGCGGGACTGGATGGCGGCAAGTGACATGGCGAAACCCCTGTGTGTGGTGGGTCCCCCATAGCACAAAAGAAAAGAGCGGGCACAAGGCCCGCTCTTTCCATCACGTTGATCGGTTAAGATCAGAACGAGAACGACAGACCGAGGTCAGCGCGGGTTTGGTCAACAGGGCCGCCAAGGCCATAGTTCACGTCAACCAGACCGCCGACAACCGAAGCGCCGCCGCCGAGTGCGTAGGAAGCACCGATGCCGGTGAACTTGTCTTTACGCACACCGGTTTCAGCAACGCGGTGGAACGCGGTCACCGACAGAGCGTCCATCGAGTACTTTGCCGAGATACCGTACTGGGTGAAATCATTGCCTGCAATGCCGCCGAAGTCATCTGCTTCGCCGTACACAGCTTTCAGCGTGATGCCCGAGAAGGTTGCTTCACCCGACGCAATGATGTGATCAACAGAAACACCGTTTACGTCGGAGGTTTCATAGCCGAGACCGAACGCATACGCGTCAACCGAATACTTCACACCGATCGAGTACACATTTTCGAGTGCAGCCGCATCGTTCTGTGGGTTATCTGCCGACACAGCAAACGTCAGACCGCCCGTGCTGTACTCGTAGCGGGCTGCCGAGCGACGAACCGCATCTGTGTTCGACAGGAAGGCGGATTCGTTCAGATCGCCCAGACCGGTCAGGCCAACGCCTGCGAGGTCGCCGGTAACCAGTTCAGCAGCGCCGTCAACGTCGCCCATCGACAGTTTGCCGAAAGCGCCCGAAACGAACACGGAACCAGCAGCTTGGTTGCCTGCGCCGTTCACGTCGCCGCTGCCGGTGCCTGGTGCTGGGGTAGCACGTGCAACGCCGTTGTTGCCAGCGCCGGAGTTGTCAGCACGGATCGAAGCGCCGAATGCCAGGCCGGTGTCGGTTTCGCCCGACAGGCCGAAAGCAACGCGAACGCGGCTGGTGAAGCCCAGTTTGTTCACAGCTTCGGAGTTGTAAGCCACACCCATGCGAGCCGAGCCCGACACGGTGACATCTGCAGCGGCGACGGTGGCGGTCATTGCCAGAACGGTCGACGCGAGAAGAACTTTTTTCATGTTATTCCCTCTTTCCTCAAGGTAAGCCCGCCGCAGGGGAATCCGCAGTCGGAATGATGGTGTTTTCCACCCGCAGACCCCGGATTGCAACGATGACCGCATTTGCCGCCGAAAACCGGGAAGGCGTGGTGCAGCAATGCCACAGATGCCCGGACGGGCCGGGTGACTATAGTATAGGCATTAGGGCTGACGCGGGGCGGGCTGTGAAAAGCCTTGGCACGCCCCAAGGCCTAGGCTAGACAACCATGAAAGAAATTGCGGGGGTGCGGATGTTCTTTCACCGTCTGGCACGGGTTGTCATTTTCAGCGGATTGATCGGCGGGCTTTCGGCCTGTGGCGGCGGCTTTGCCAGCGGCGACAGCGGGTTGTTCCGCCGGTCCCCCGGCATTCCCAGCGAGCGCCAGCTTGACCAGAAGGCGCGCGCCGATGCGCAGCGCGCCGCCCTCGCGCGGTCTGTGGGTGAGGAAGAGCGCGGATCGACGATCTGGGATCTGTTCGGCAACCGTGATGATCCGAACACCACGGTCGAGGTGAACAAGTATCTGTGGCAGGCCAGCCTTGAGGTGCTGAACTTCCTGCCGGTGGAATCGGTTGATCCGTTCACCGGTGTGATTTCCACCGGATACGGCACGCCGCCCGGCGGCGGCCGCGCGTACCGCGCGACGGTCTATGTGCAGGACCCGGCGCTGGATGCGCGTTCCCTACGGGTGGCACTGCAAGCCCGCGGCGGCGGCGCGGTGGCGACGGAAACGTCGCGCGCGATTGAAGATGCCATCCTGACCCGCGCGCGGCAACTGCGGATTCGTGACAGCAAGCTGTAAGATTATCCCAAGGCTTTGGGTGAACGGGCGGCGGGTCAGTCTGACCCGCCGCCCGTTCAGGTTTAAGCGCGGGTTTCGCCTGACGACTGGACCTTTTGCCCCGCTTCGGTGTAACTCCGCCCAGCACCCGGAGGTTTTTCATGTCGCGCTACGAACCCGCCCAGATCGAACCGAAATGGCAAGCCGCCTGGGATGAGGCGCAGGCCTTTCTGGCCCGGCGCGATCCGGCAAAGCCGAAGTATTATGTGCTGGAGATGTTTCCCTATCCGTCAGGGCGCATCCACATGGGGCATGTGCGCAATTACACCATGGGCGATGTGGTGGCGCGCTATAAGTCGGCTTGTGGATTTTCCGTATTGCATCCAATGGGTTGGGATGCGTTTGGCATGCCCGCCGAAAATGCGGCGATGGAGCGTGGCGGCCACCCGAAGGACTGGACCTATGGCAACATCGCCGACATGCGCGGCCAGATGATGCCGCTGGGTCTGTCGATTGACTGGACCCGCGAATTCGCCACCTGCGACCCGGAATATTACGGCCAGCAGCAGGCGATGTTCATCGACATGATGGCGGCGGGGCTGGTTTACCGCAAGAATGCGGTGGTGAACTGGGACCCGGTGGATATGACCGTGCTGGCCAATGAACAGGTGATCGACGGCAAGGGCTGGCGGTCTGGTGCGGCGGTGGAGCGGCGCGAGCTGACGCAGTGGTTTTTCAAGATCTCGGACTATTCCGAAGAGCTGTTGTCGGCGCTGGATGGGCTGACCCACTGGCCGGAAAAGGTGCGGCTGATGCAGGCCAACTGGATCGGCCGGTCACGCGGGCTGCAGTTCGGGTTTGAGACGGTGGGCGCACCCGAAGGGTTCGACCGGCTGGAGGTTTACACGACCCGGCCCGATACGCTGATGGGCGCATCCTTTGCCGCGATTTCGGCGGATCATCCGCTGGCCCGGGCGCTGGAGTCTGACCCGGAGGTGGCGGCTTTCGTGGCGGAATGCCGTAGGGGCGGTACGTCGGCGGAAGAGGTCGAAACGGCGGAAAAGATCGGCTATGACACCGGAATCCGGGTGAAGCATCCGTTGAACCCCGAGTGGGAGCTGCCGGTCTGGATCGCGAACTTCGTGCTGATGGAATACGGCACCGGGGCGATTTTCGGCTGCCCGGCGCATGACCAGCGGGATTTCGAATTTGCCGGCAAGTATGGGCTGCCGATCAACGCGGTGTTTGCGGCTGAGAATGGCGGTGATGACCCGCTGGCCGAGGCGTTTGTGCCGATGAAATCCGAACGCGTGCGCTATCTGCGCGGGTTTGCCGGCGATGCGGTGCAGTCCGGCGATGAAGCGGTCGCCGCTGCGATTTCCCATGCCGAAACAAACGGCTATGGCAAAGGCGTTACCAAGTTCCGCCTGCGTGACTGGGGCGTTTCGCGCCAGCGCTATTGGGGCTGTCCAATTCCGGTGGTGCATTGCGAAACCTGCGGCGTGGTGCCTGAGGCCAAGGAAAACCTGCCGATCAGGCTGCCCGATGATGTCAGCTTTGACGTGCCGGGCAACCCGCTGGACCGTCACCCGACATGGCGCAAGTGCACTTGCCCGAAATGCGGCCATGCTGCACGGCGGGAAACCGATACGATGGATACCTTCGTCGATTCCTCCTGGTATTACGCCCGCTTTACCGCCCCGCGTGCGGCCACGCCGACATCCCTGCCCGATGCGGATTACTGGATGAACGTCGACCAGTATATCGGCGGCATCGAGCATGCGATTCTGCACCTGCTGTACTCACGCTTCTTTGCCCGCGCGATGGCGAAGACCGGACACCTGCCCGAGTCGGCGATTGAGCCGTTCAATGCGCTGTTCACCCAAGGCATGGTGACGCATGAGATTTACAAAACCACTGACGCAAATGGCCGCCCGGTCTATCACCTGCCGGAAGACATTCAGCGCAGCGACTCTGGCGCGACCTTGGCAGATGGTACTGAGGTTGAGGTGATCCCCTCGGCCAAGATGTCGAAATCAAAGAAAAACGTCGTCGACCCGATGAATATCATCGCGTCCTTCGGTGCCGATACCGCGCGCTGGTTCGTGATGTCGGACAGCCCGCCGGAGCGGGATGTGGAATGGACATCCTCGGGCGCCGAAGCCGCGTTCAAGCATCTGTCCCGCGTCTGGACCCTGTGCGGTCGGATCGGCGATATGCCTGCGGATCATGTGGGCACAGGTGATGACGACCTGCGCCGTGCCACGGCAAAGGCGATTGACGAGGTGACCCGGTCTATCGACAGCTTTGCCTTCAACAAGGCGATTGCGGTGCTTTACGGCTTCACCAACACGCTGGCCAAGGCCAACGCCTCGACCCCGGTGATGAAGGACGCGATCCGCACGCTGGCCCAGCTGATGCAGCCGATGGTGCCGCATATCGCGGAATCGATCTGGAGCTTTCAGGGCGGGCAGGGTCTGTGCTGCCAGGCCGCCTGGCCAAAAGCCGATCCGGCGTTGCTGGTTGACGACACAATGACTCTGCCGATCCAGATCAACGGCAAGCGGCGGGCGGAAATCAGCGTGCCAAAGGATATGCCTGCGGCAGAGATTGAAAAGATTGCGCTGGCGGATGAGGATGTGATCAGGTTTCTTGCCGGTCAGCCGGTAAAGAAAATCATCGTTGTGCCGGGGCGTATCATAAATGTCGTTGCCTGACCGCAGATTTGTGCTTTTTGCGCCACTGGCCCTGATGGCCTGTGGTTTTGCACCTGCCTATGGGCCGGGCGGCGTGGCACAGGGTCTGCAAGGGCGTATCCGGGTGGCGGACCCCAATGACAAACTGGGGTTCGATCTGGTCGAACGGCTGGAAGAACAGCTTGGCCGGCCCGAGGCCCCGCGTTTTGACCTGAATTACACCATCGTGACCGGGGCCGAGACGCTGGGGATCACCCCCGAAAACGCGATCACCCGCTATCACCTGACCGGGCATATCGACTGGACGCTGACCAGCCGCGAGTCCGGCCAGCGCGCCACCGGCGGGCGGGTGCAGGGCTTTACCGCCTATTCCGCCACCGGCAGCACCGTGGCGGGGCTGACGGCAGAACAGGATGCGGGGTTTCGCCTGATGCGGATGCTGGCCGATCAGATCGTCACCCGGCTGATCGCCACATCGGGCACCTGGGCATGATCCTGAAGGGGATCGAGGCCAGCCGCTTTTTCGCCAAGCCCGACCCGACCAAAGCCGGCGTGCTGATCGCCGGGGCCGACCCGATGCGCGTCGCGCTGAAACGGCAAGAGCTGATTGCCGCCCTGATCGGCCCCGAAGGCGAAGGCGAGATGCGGCTGACCCGCATTCAGGCGTCTGAGTTGCGCAAGGATGGTGCCGCGCTTCTGGATGCGGTCAAGGCTGTGGGCTTCTTTCCCGGCCCGCGCGTGGCCTTTGCCGAGGATGCCACTGACACGCTGGCCCCGACCATCGCGGCGGCTCTGAAGGACTGGAAGCCGGGGGATGCGACGATCGTGGTCACGGCGGGCAATCTGACCGCCAAATCGGCGCTGAAGATGCTGTTTGAAAAGCACCCCAACGCATTTTGCGCCATCCTGTATGACGACCCGCCCAGCCGTGAAGAGATTGAGGATGCGCTGAAAAAGGCGGGGCTGACCAGCATCGACCGTGAGGCGATGGCCGATCTGACCACGCTCGCCCGCGCGCTGGACCCGGGCGATTTCCGGCAGACGCTGGAAAAGATCGCGCTGTACAAGCATGGCGACCCCACCGCCCTGACCCCCGCCGATGTGGCCGCGATGGCCCCGGCAACGCTGGAGGCCGAGGTGGATGATCTGCTGCACGCGGTGGCCGATGGCCGCGCGCCTGCCATCGGCCTGTTGATGCGGCGGTTAGAGGGGCAGGGCGTGCTGCCGGTCACCATCTGCATTCAGGCGCTGCGGCATTTCCGGGCGCTGCACATCGCGGCGTCAGACCCGTCGGGCATCGCGAACGGCTTGCAAAAGGCGCGGGTGTTTGGCCCGAGGCGTGACCTGATGCAGCGGCAGGCGCAGGCACTTGGCATGCGCACGCTGGAAAAGGCAGTGTCTGATCTGCTGGAAACCGACCTGACCCTGCGATCAGCCTCACGCGCGCCCGGAATGGCGCTGATGGAGCGGGCGCTCATCCGGTTGGCGATGGCGCGGCGCTAGGGTAAAGGCTACCCTCACCACGGATGCAAGCTGCAGGATTATCGCGATGTCCGATTTCGAAACCGTGCTGGCCCCGCTTGCGCGCATCACCCGCAAGCACAAGACCATCGAGGCCTATGTCTATTGGCACAAGGATGCCGCATGGTCAGAGGCTGCGGGCGAAAGTCTGGATACTGAAGAGATCGTGTTCTACGCCGAGGGCCTGTTGATGGAGGGCTTTGGTCTGGCCTGGGACCATCTGGCCGATCCGGAGCTTGGCGATCATATCCGGCTGTGCTTCTGGCAAGGCGCGCAGCCAGTCTTGCCCGCCCTGCCCCACGGGTCTACCCGGCTGGCGGGCGGAGACAGCAGCGGACACCCGGTTTAACGCCTTCCGCTATGCTCAGACCAACGCCGCATGGTGCCCGGCCCAGCGGCCGGTCGCCCAGCAGCCGGTCAGCAGATAGCCGCCGGTCGGAGCTTCCCAATCCAGCATCTCGCCACAGGCAAAAACCCCCGGCAGGGCGCGCAACTCCAGCCCGTCCGTCAGACTGTCGCGGGTGATCCCCCCAGCGCTGGAAATCGCCTCATCGATCGGGCGCGGTCCGGTCAGCGGGATCGGCAATGCGGTCAGGGCGCGGTCCAGCGGCATCTGGCGGCCAAACTCCATGAGCAACGCGGCAGCGGCAGGGGACAGCCCCAGTTTGCGCAGCCGGTTGGCCAGACTGTCATTCGGCTTCAGCCGCGCGATGCGCGAGGTCAGCGCCAGAGGGGCCAGATCGGGCAGCAGGTTGACGCTCAGCGCCGCCCCCTCGCGCAGCCGACGGCTCAGGGCATAAATCGCACTGCCTTCAACCCCGCGCGCCGACAGCACGAATTCACCCCGCACCGATTGCGGGCCGGCGGTGACCAGCGCGGGCTTGATCGGCTGGCCGAAATGCGGGGTCATATGGGGGGACCAGTCCACGCCAAAGCCCATATTGGCCGGGCGGAACGGGGCCACCGCGACACCCTGCGCCACCAGCCACGGAACCCATGCCGCATCAGACCCCAGCCGCGCCCAACTGGCCCCGCCCAGCGCCAGAACGGTGACCCGGGGGCGCAAAAGCTGTGGCCCGTCGGCGGTGGCAAAGCGCAGCGCATCGCCTTCGCAGCCCTGCCAGTGCCACCGCGTCCGCAGATCCACACCCTGCCCCGCCAGCCGCAGCAGCCAGCCGCGTAGCAGGGGTGAGGCTTTCATCGCGCGGGGAAACACCCGGCCCGAACTTCCGGTAAACACATCCTGCCCCAGATCGCGGCACCATTGCGCCACCTGTTCCGGGCCGAAATTGCTCAGCATCGGGTTCAGCCAATCGCTGTCAAAGGCGGCGGAAAACGCGAAGGGCGGTTCATCCTTGGTCACATTCAACCCGGATTTTCCGGCCATCAGGAATTTGCGGGCCGGGGTTGGCTTGGCCTCGGTCACCACAACGCGGCGACCGGCACGCGCCAGTTCCTCTGCTGCCATCAGCCCGGCCGGGCCGGCCCCGATGACCAGCGCATCAATCATTCAGGCAGCCTTCGGGCGACTGAACCGCCCGGATCTCTCTTTGCGCTATAAACGCAGCCTGCGTTTTCATGCCCTGCCCCTGAAACTCTTGCTTTTCTTTGGCGCCGAACAGACCCCTTGGCAAGTTCCCTCCGAACACTGCAAAGGCCGGTCGGCCGCCACAATCTCCTGGTCATTTTCTGTCTAAAAGCATTCCGGGTTGCTCAGTGGTTGCGCCATTGGTCCGAGAAACCAATGAGTTGGGGGCAGAGCCCCGGGCGGTTTCGCAAGACCAGCGCTGAAGAATAAAAGGCCCCGCCATGCAAACATGGCGGGGCAAGGGACACCGCAGGCGGGCTGCGGTGCTGGCGTAAACGGAATATTTTGGGGGTAGGGCGGGGTTCACCCCGCCACTGGCGTGATCACGATCAGTTCGGGCGCGCGTGATCAGCTTCCATCTCGGCGCGGATCTGCTGGCGCAATATGTCGATGGGGATCATCTTGCCATCGCGTTTGAAGTGCCAGTAGGTCCAGCCATTGCAGCTTGGCGCGCGTTCATAGGCGGCCCCGACCTGATGGATGGACCCTTTGACATCATTGCCCACCAGCGTGCCATCAGCGCGAACCTTGGCCATATAACGGTTGCCCAGCGAATACAGCTCTTCACCCGGGCGCAGCATGCCGCGTTCGACCACCTGACCGAAGGGCACGCGGGGTTCCGACCGTTTCGATCCGGTGATCTCCAGCGCCGAGGCGTCGAATTTGCGCACGCGGGCAAGGCGGGCCTCGGCCACTGTGCGGTAGGCCTCTTCACGCTCGATCCCGATGAAATCGCGGCCCAGCATCTTGGCCACGGCCCCGGTGGTGCCGGTGCCGAAGAACGGGTCCAGCACCACATCGCCGGGGTTGGTGGTGCCGATCAGGATGCGGTGCAGCAGGCTTTCGGGCTTTTGCGTCGGATGGGCCTTGTCGCCATTGGCATCTTTCAGGCGTTCATGCCCCGTACAGATCGGCAGCACCCAGTCTGACCGCATCTGAATGCCATCGTTCAGCGCTTTGAGCGCCTCATAGTTGAAAGTGTATTTCGCGTTCTCATCGCGCGAGGCCCAGATCAGGGTTTCATGCGCGTTGGTCAGGCGTTTGCCCTTGAAATTCGGCATCGGGTTCGATTTGCGCCAAACCACATCATTCAGCAGCCAGTAGCCCTGATTTTGCAGTTCGGCCCCAAGGCGGAACACGTTGTGATAGCTGCCGATCACCCAGATCGCGCCGTTGGGTTTCAGCAAGCGCTTGGTGGCCTTCAGCCAGGCCTTGGTGAACTCATCATAGACGGCGAAGCTGCTGAACTGGTCCCAGTGGTCGTCAACCGCATCGACCTTGGAATTGTCGGGGCGGTGCAGGTCACCTTTAAGCTGCAGGTTATAGGGGGGGTCGGCGAAGATCAGGTCTACCGATCCCGCTGGCAGGCTGTTCATCACGTCGATGCAGTCGCCTGCAAGGATCTGGTTCAGGGGCAGATCTGCCCCTGTTGTTTTGGTCTTTGACGTCATCTTCTGCCTCTGTCCCCGGCGTCATTTGGCGCGCCGTATCTGTGGATAAGAATGAGTCAGAGATGATTCGCCGTCAAATTCTTTATTAAATCAAGGGGTTACGAATTTCTCTTGATACAAGATATTGTGGACAGGTTTGAACGAACGTCTATGAACGGGGGTCACCCCAAGATTTAGCAGCGCTGCCAGATGCGCTTTTGTCGGATAACCTGCGTTCACGTCCCAGCCATAACCGGGGTATTGTTGCGCCAAATCCACCATGAGCCGGTCACGCGTCACTTTCGCGCAGATCGACGCGGCGGCGATCGACAGCGATTTACCATCGCCCTTCACAATCGCCAGCCCCCGGCACGACAGATTGCGCGGGATCAGGTTGCCGTCGATCAGGGCAAAATCGGCACCAAGTGCGGCCACGGCCCGTTCCATCGCCAGATGACTGGCCCGAAGGATGTTCAGCGTGTCGATCTCTTCCACCGTCGCATGGGCGACGGCGATCAGGGCGACCTGCTGCAACTCGGCAAAAAGGTATTCGCGCCGGGCGGCGGTCAGGGTCTTGGAATCGGCAAGACCGGGCGGGATGCGGGTCGGGTCCAGCAGAACGGCGGCGGCAGTCACCGGGCCGCACAGCGGGCCGCGGCCCACTTCGTCAACGCCCACGACAAAAGCCGCCCCTTGCGACCGGGCGGCCTCTTCATGGGTAAAATCCGGGGCGGGGTGTGTCATGCCCCCGCATAGCGCGGCGCGCCGCTGGAAAAAAGGGGTGGAAGCTGCTCACCCTTCCACCCCGGGGCGGATGCGGCTCCGGTGCAGCGGACCGGGCCATATCCGCCAACGCAAGATCAGTAAGAGTGACGCGGACGGCCATAGCCGTTGTCAAACCCACGCCCGTGGTCGCGGCCAAAACCGCGATCTCCGCGGCTGGGTCCCCGGCCATGATCAACGCTGAAGCCGGCATTGCGCAGGCAGTCCTGAGCATAGACCCGGTCAGGCCGACCGAAGACCCGCGCCTGATAGGCGCATTGGCGCGGCAGGCGGTAATCAAAGCCCTCGCGGCGCAGGCAGCGTTCGGGGTAGACGGTGACATCGCGGCGCGTGCCAGAAATCCGCAAGGCACAGACTGCCGGCACACGCGGGCTGCGCACCTCTACCAGTGGTTGGGCCGGGTTCGGGGTTATACGGCCCTTGTCGACGGAAGGCGCGGCGACGAGCGTTGCTACAACAGCCTTACCCAGGGCGTCACCCTGACGGGCGGCGCGGGCGGGCAGGGCGCTGGCGACCAGCAGGGCCAGCACGGTGGCGGCGGTTAGCAGCGCAGCGAAGACCCGCCGCAGGGGCTGTGGTGTCGGGCGCGGCATATAGGATGACATGGTGGCAGGTGATAGGGCGGAAGATGCGGCGAACATGAAAAGCCTCCTGTCTGTAAAGCGTGCACTCTGCCCGGTGCGACCATCGCACCAGATCGGGTACCCGGACGGTGCCGCGCGCCGCGTCAGACAGGCAATATCGGCGGGCTGCTATGCGATAACATCCGCCATCAGCCCTTATTGACCGTGGTTGATATTGAATATCGCAGGTAAGACGCGCAACTGTGCAGGGAGCAGAAGGCCAGAGCCCCCGTGCAGGAGACAGCTATGACATCCCGTTCCATGATCTTCGCGGCCAGCCTTGCCCTGGCGTTTGCCGGGCCTGCGTCGGCGGAATGCTACGCAGATTACAAGGCCAAGCAGGATAACCCCTTGCGCCTGCACTATGGTGTGGCGCAAGTCAGCGACGGCAATTGTTCGCCGGGCGCGGCACAAGGCGAGTTGAAGCCCCGGCTTGCATCGGCGGGCTGGACGTTGTTGAACGTGTTGGCAACATTCGGCCCCGAGGGCCTTGGCGAAAGGCAAGCGAGTGCAGGAGAGTTCTACCTCCGTTACTGAGAGTCTCAAAGCGGGCAACCGGGTTGTCAGCTTTGGCATCGCAGGCATTGTGCTGATCCTGTTCGGGGCGGCGCTGTTCTTGTTCCTCAGCCTGCCGGATGCCAACGCGTTCAACGCGCGGGTCGAACGGTTGTTTGTCGATAACGACAATCTGACCACCAATGCCGAGATCAAACTGCTGGAGATTCTGGCGCAAAGCGGCACCTCGTTTTCCGAGGTGCTGCAAAGCTACCGCATGGTGATCTTCGTGCTGCTGGTGTTCTCCACCGCGCTTCTGGTGGCGGCGCTGGTGTTTCTGGTGATGATCATTGCCCTGAACCGCCGGATTTCCGCGATCCAGCGGTCGGGCATTCAGGTGGCCAGCCTGATGATCAGCCGCGAAGGCCGGGCGGTCTATATCAACGATATGGAATTCGCCCTGACCGAGGCCGCGCTGGAAACCCTGTCGGTGCTGGCCGAGGCGCGGATGGATGATGAAGTGCTGACCGGGGCGCAGATCGAATCGGTGATCTCGGGCCGCAATGAGGTGGATTGCGACGAAGCCGCCGGGGCCACACGGGTGAAACGCCTGCGCGACACCTTGGGCAATCAGCTGGTCAGCGAGCTTCTGGTCAAGACCATCGCCCGGCGCGGCTATGTTCTGGCAGTGGGCAAAGACGTGATCCGCATGGTCTGACTGTCACCCTCCCGTCACAGGGCTTGCATAGAGGGGTGGGGGGTTCTACATAGCGCCCCTCTTGTCCTTTAGGCCGCCCTGAGGGGGATGCGATGATCCAGACGCCATTTTACCTGATCGACCGCAGCAAACTTGCGCGCAACATGGCCATCATGGACGATTTGCGCGCGGCGTCGGGGGCGAAAACCCTGCTGGCGCTGAAGTGTTTTGCCACCTGGGGGGTGTTTGGCCAGATGCGGCAGCATATGGACGGCACCACATCGTCAAGCCTGTACGAGCTGAAGCTGGGCCGGGAACGGTTCGGCAAAGAGACACATGCCTATTCGGTGGCCTGGGCCGACCATGAAATTGCCGAAGCGGTGGGCTATGCCGACAAGATCATCTTCAATTCCATCGGTCAGCTGGAACGGTTCGACAACCAGTCGGCCAGCATCAACCGTGGCCTGCGCCTGAACCCGCGCTTTTCCACCAGCGGGTTCGATCTGGCTGACCCGGCCCGCCCGTTCAGCCGTCTGGGCGAATGGGATGCCAGCCGGATCGAGCGGGTAATGGATCGGATTTCCGGCTTCATGATCCATTACAATTGCGAGAATGACGATTTCGATCTGTTCGACAGCCAGCTGACCCGGATCGAGGATGAATTCGGCACGCTGCTGTCACGTCTGAAATGGGTGAGCCTTGGCGGCGGCATCCATTTCACCGGGGATGGCTATCCGGTGGCCAAACTCGCCGCACGTCTGAAAGCATTTTCTGAACGCTTCGGCGTGCAGGTTTACCTTGAGCCGGGCGAGGCTGCGATCACCGGGGCCGCCAGCCTAGAGGTGACGGTGCTGGACGTGCTGAACAACGGCAAGGATCTGGCGGTCGTCGATTCCTCGGTCGAGGCGCATATGCTTGACCTGCTGATCTACCGCATTTCCGGGAAGATCGAGACGGATGGCGATCACCCGGTCCAAATCTGCGGCAAATCCTGCCTTGCCGGCGATGTGTTCGGGGAATTCAACTTCCCTGCGCCCCTGCAGGTCGGCGACCGGCTGAGCATTGCCGACGCGGCAGGCTATACGATGGTCAAGAAAAACTGGTTCAACGGGGTGAAGATGCCGGGCATCGTCATCAAGGAACTGGACGGCTCGATGACCGTCGCACGTGAGTTCGGCTATGCCGATTTTGAAGGCAACCTTGGGTAATCAAGGTTGCGGCCTTCCCTCTGTCCTTAAAGGAGACGGTTCGAAGTGAAACGGAATGTTCTGATCATCGGCGCGGGCGGTGTGGCCCAGGTGGTGGCGCACAAGGCCGCGCAGCATAATGATCGCCTTGGCGATCTACATATCGCCAGCCGCACTGTGGCCAAGGCCGAAGCGATTATTGAGACTGTGCATGCCAAGGGCGCGATGAAGGTGCCGGGTATGTTTCAGGCCCATGCGCTGGATGCGATGGATACTGCGGCGGTCGTTGCGCTGATCAAGGGCACGGGCTGTCAGATCGTGATCAACGTCGGCTCCCCCTTCGTGAACATGACGGTGCTGGATGCCTGCATTCAGGCCGGTGTGGCCTATATGGACACCGCGATCCACGAAGACCCCGCGCAGATCTGTGAAGCGCCGCCGTGGTATGGCAATTACGAATGGAAACGGCGCGAGGCTTGCAAAGCAGCGGGCGTGACCGCCATTCTGGGCGTCGGGTTCGATCCCGGCGTGGTGAATGCCTATGCCCGTGTGGCCGAAGGGTTGATGGATACGATCGAGTCCATCGACATCGTGGATATCAACGCCGGGTCGCATGGCAAATGGTTTTCCACCAACTTCGACCCGGAAATCAACTTCCGTGAATTCACCGGCACGGTGTATTCCTGGCAGAACGGGGCATGGCAGACAAACACCATGTTCGAGGTTGGCCGGACCTTCGACATGCCGGTGGTGGGCGAACAAAAGGCCTATCTGACCGGCCATGATGAGGTGCATTCGCTGTCGGCGCGCTACCGCCAAGCCGATGTGCGGTTCTGGATGGGCTTTGGCGACCATTACATCAACGTCTTTACCGTGCTGAAAAACCTTGGCCTGCTGTCGGAACAGCCAGTGACCACCGCCGAAGGGCTGGAGGTTATTCCGCTCAAGGTGGTCAAGGCCGTGCTGCCCGACCCGGCCAGCCTTGCGCCCGACTATACCGGCAAGACCTGCATCGGTGACTTTGTGAAGGGCACCAAGGATGGCAAGCCGGTCGAAGTGCTGATCTACAACGTGGCCGACCACAAGGATGCCTATAACGAGGTCGGGTCTCAGGGCATCAGCTACACCGCTGGCGTACCCCCCGTGGCTGCCGCACTGCTGATTGCCGATGGCACATGGGATGTGGGCGGCATGGCGAATGTCGAAGACATGGACCCTGCCCCGTTCATCACGCTGCTGAACCAGATCGGCCTGCCGACGCGGATCAAGGATGCCTCTGGCGACCGTCTGCTGGAACTCTGACCCATAACCCGCCGGAAACGGCGGGTTTTTTCTTGGGTGCACCCGGGACAAGAATCAAAAAACCCGGGCCAGGGCCCGGGTTTTTGGAATCGTGGTGAGCCGGACAGGATTCGAACCTGTGACCCGCTGATTAAAAGTCAGCTGCTCTACCAACTGAGCTACCGGCCCACGACTGGGGCGCTGATTACGGTCAGAGGCCGATGGGGTCAAGGGCAAAAGATGCAGGCCTCTGGCAAATGTGCCGGATCGGGCGTATATGCCCGCGGATGGACCAAGTGACCCAGCCAAACGGCCTGCCCTTCATGAAAATGCACGGTGCCGGCAATGACTTCGTGGTGATCGACTCGCGCGGGCGCGAGAGCGCGGTGGTAACGCCTGCGCTGGCGCGGGCGCTGGGGGATCGCAACCGGGGCGTGGGCTTTGATCAGCTGGCCGAGATCAGGGACGGCACCGCTGATGCCGCGTTTACGCTGGACTTCTGGAACGGCGACGGCACCCGCGCCGAAGCTTGCGGCAATGCCACGCGCTGCGTGTCAGATTACGTGATGCGTGGGTTGGGGCAGGATGCGGTGTCGCTGATCACTGCACGCGGCGGGTTGTCTGCCGTGCGGCTGGCCGATGGCCGGGTATCGGTGAACATGGGGGTGCCGCAGCTGGACTGGCAATCGGTGCCGCTGGCGCATGAGGTTGATCTGCTGCACCTGCCCCTGCCCGGCGATCCGGTGGCGGTGGGGATGGGCAACCCGCATTGCGTGTTGTTTGTCGAAGACGCCGAAGCGGTGGATCTGACGGGCCTCGGGCCGCGCTATGAACATGACCCGATCTTTCCCCAGCGCAGCAATGTCGAATTTGCCAGCCTCATCGCCCCCGACCATCTGCGCATGCGGGTGTGGGAGCGGGGGACCGGCATCACGCTGGCCTGCGGGTCGGGGGCCTGTGCTACCGCCGTTGCGGCGCATCTGCGCGGCCTGACCGGGCGGCGCGTTGTGCTGGACCTTGATGGCGGCGTGCTGGAGGTGGACTGGCGGAGCGATGGCGTCTGGATGACCGGCCCGGTGGCGCATGTGTTTGACGGCTGGCTGACGCCCGCCTTTCTGGCGGCCCATCGATGACCGCGCCGATCTTCGCCACACTGGGCTGCCGCCTGAACGCCTACGAGTCCGAGGCGATGAAGGAACTGGCCGAAGCGGCTGGCTTGCAGGGCGCGGTGATCGTCAACACTTGCGCAGTCACCGCCGAGGCTGTGCGCAAGGCCAAGCAGGAAATCCGCCGCCTGTCGCGCGAAAATCCGGGCGCTGCGGTGATCGTCACCGGCTGCGCCGCGCAGACCGAACCCGAAACCTTTGCCGCGATGGCCGAGGTGACGCGGGTGATCGGCAACACCGAAAAGATGCAGGCCGAAACGTGGCAAGGCATCGCTGGCCCCGATTTCATCGGCCAGACCGAACGGGTGCAGGTCGATGACATCATGTCGGTACGCGAAACCGCAGGCCACCTGATCGACGGCTTTGGCCGCCACCGCGCCTATGTTCAGGTGCAGAACGGCTGTGACCATCGCTGCACCTTCTGCATCATCCCCTACGGCCGCGGCAATTCGCGGTCGGTGCCTGCGGGCGTGGTGATCGAGCAGATCAAGCGGCTTGTGGACAAGGGCTTTAACGAGGTGGTGCTGACCGGGGTCGACCTTACGTCATGGGGCGCGGATCTGCCGGGCGAACCGCGTCTGGGCGATCTGGTGATGCGCATCCTGCGGCTGGTGCCGGATCTGCCGCGTCTGCGCATCTCGTCGATTGATTCGATCGAGGCGGATGACAATCTGATGCTGGCCATCGCCACTGAACCCCGTCTGATGCCGCATCTGCACCTGTCCTTGCAGGCGGGCGATGACATGATCCTGAAACGGATGAAGCGCCGCCATCTGCGCGACGATGCGATCCGGTTTTGCGAAGACGCGCGCCGGTTGCGGCCCGACATGGTCTTCGGGGCCGATATCATCGCAGGCTTCCCGACCGAGACGGAAACCATGTTCGAAAACAGCCTGAAGCTGGTGGATGACTGCGGGCTGACGTTCCTGCACGTCTTTCCGTTCAGCCCGCGCAAGGGCACGCCCGCCGCCCGGATGCCGCAACTGAAAGGGCCGGATATCAAGGCCCGCGCCGCACAACTGCGCGTAAAAGGCGCGGCGGCGCTGTTGCGGCATCTGTCGGCGCAGACGGGCAGCACTCACCGCGTGCTGATGGAAAGCCCCAGCATGGGCCGGACAGAGCAGTTTACCGAGGTTGACGTTTCATCTGACCAACCCGAAGGGCAGATCATCACGGCACGGATCGAGGGCTTTGGCACCTCCCGCCTGACCGCACGGGCGGCTGTAAGCTGAGGCGCGCCCAGTTTCGCAAGCAAGCGGGGTGTCGGCTTTGGTTGCGCAGAGACCTTTGCCTTTAGTGAAAATCCCGACTGGGGAACAGCTTTCTGGCCTGTTCGCGCGGGTGGCGGGCGCTGGATTGGCTGCGGCCCATGACGGGGCGTTTCGTCTCATCCGCCCGCCCGTCGTTGGACGGGATCATCACGGGGCGGCCAAGGGTTGCCAGCAGCGGCGAGACATCTTCGACATGTTCGGCAATCAGGTGGATCACCGGGCCGTCGCGTTCGATCCGCCCACGTACCTGCACAAGTCGCCCCGCGATCACCGCCTTACGAAAAGTCTCGTAGACCTTTTTCCAGACCACGATATTGGCGGTGCCGGTCTCATCCTCCAGCGTCAGGAAGATCACGCCGGAGGCGGTGCCGGGGCGTTGGCGGGTGATGACAAGGCCGGTGACGGTGACACGGCCTTTGGCCTGCGCCAAACGATCATTGGGCAGGCTTTCCGGCAGACGCGGGCGCAAGAGTTCCATCGGGTGGGCGCGTAAGGAAAGGCGCAGCGACAGGTAATCCTCGATCACCTCTTGGCCCAGGGTCATGCGCGGCAGGGTGACTGTCGGTTCCACGCCCCCTTCACCATCCGGCCCAAACAGCGGCAAGGGCGTGGGCGCGCGCAACGCCTTGGCGGCCCAAAGCGCATCATGGCGGGTCAGGCCGAGGGCGGCGAAGGCATCTCCTTCGGCCAGCCGTTCCAGCGTATCGGGTTGCACACCCGCCCGGCGCCACAGGCTTTCGACATCGGGATAACCGTTGCCACGGGCGGCGACGATCCAGTTCGCATCTTCTTCTCGCAGGCCCTTGATCTGGCGAAACCCCAACCGCAGAGCCAATGCGCCATCGGCGCGGTGTTCCAGCGTGCAATCCCACTCTGAGTGATTGACCGAGACCTGTCGCACTTCGACCCCGCAGTCGCGCGCATCGCGCACCAGCTGGGCGGGGGCGTAAAAGCCCATCGGCTGGCTATTCAAGAGCGCGCAGGTAAACACCGCCTGATGATGGCACTTGAGCCAGGCGGAGATATAGACCAGCCGAGCAAAGCTGGCTGCATGGCTTTCCGGGAAACCGTAGCTGCCAAAACCTTCGATCTGCGCGAAACAGCGCGCGGCGAAATCTGCGTCATAGCCGCGTTCCAGCATGCCGGAGACAAAGCGGTCGCGGAAGGAGCCGATTGTGCCCATGCGTTTGAAGGTGGCGAGGCTCCGGCGCAGGCGGTCGGCCTCGGACGGGGTGAACCCCGCCGCCACGACAGCGATCTGCATCGCCTGTTCCTGAAACAGCGGCACGCCGTAGGTGCGGCCCAGCACCTCCATCATCGCAGGGCCAAGGTCTTCGACAGGTTCCAGCCCCATGCGGCGACGGATGAACGGGTTCACCATGCCGCCCTGAATCGGGCCAGGGCGGACGATGGCAACCTCGCAGACCAGATCGTAAGACTGCCGGGGCTGCATCTTGGGCAGGAAGTTCATCTGCGCCCGGCTTTCGACCTGAAACACCCCGATGGCATCGGCGCGGCACAGCATGTCATAGACCTGTTCACGCTGAACACTGTCGGGGCTGGTGCGGGGTTCTTGTCCGTGATCGGGCTTCAGGGTGGCCAGATCCATCCTGATCGCGCGATGATCCTCCAGCAGTTTGAAAGACTTGCGGATGCAGGTCAGCATGCCGAGCGCCAGAATATCGACCTTCAGCAGCCCCAGCGCATCGATGTCATCCTTGTCCCATTCGATGATGGTGCGGTCCTCCATCGCGGCATTCTCAATCGGGCAAAGTTCATCGAGGCGGCCATGGGTGATGACAAAGCCGCCGACATGCTGCGACAGGTGGCGCGGGAAGCCGATGATCTCGGCAATCAGCTGGGTGGTCAGCATCATGCGCCGGTCGGTCGGGTCCAGCCCCGCATCGCGCATCCGGTCCTGACCGGGGGCGGAGGAGGACCAGCCCCAGATCTGGCCGGACAGGCGGGCAACCACATCCTGGCTCAGGCCCATGACCTTGCCGACCTCGCGGATGGCGGCGCGTGAGCGGAAATGGATCACCGTGGCGGTCAGACCGGCGCGTTCACGGCCATAGCGCTCATAGATCCACTGGATCACCTCTTCGCGGCGTTCGTGTTCGAAATCCACGTCGATATCCGGCGGCTCGCCGCGTTCCTTCGAGATGAACCGTTCAAAGATCAGGGTGATGGATTCAGGCGGCACCTCGGTGATGCCCAGAAGATAACACACCACCGAATTGGCCGCCGATCCGCGCCCCTGGCAGAGGATGCCGCGCGAGCGGGCGAAGGCCACGATGTCATGCACGGTCAGGAAATAGGGCGCATACTCCACGTCGCGGATCAGGGCGAGTTCCTTGTCGACGCGGGCGATGATCTTGGGTGAGGCCCCGTCGGGATAGCGCCAGATCAACCCGTTTCGGGTCAACCGCTCCAGCCTTGCCTGTGCGGGTTCGCCATCCTGCGCCTCATCAGGATACTGATACCGCAGTTCATCCAGCCGGAACGCACAGGCATTGGCAATCTCGACGGTGCGGCGGATCGCGCCGGGATAGCGGTGAAACAACCGCGCCATCTCGGCTCCTGACTTCAGCCGGTGCTCACCGTTGGTCAGGCGGTGCTGGCCGATGGTGTCGATGGTGCAGCCAATGCGCAGGCAGGTCAGCACATCGGCCAGCGGGCGGCGCGCGGCGCGGTGCATCAGCACATTGCCGACCGCCACCATGGGCAGCGCTGTGCCTTGGGCGAGGCTGGCCAGCCGGTCCAGCCGGGGCTGGTCGCGGCCATCATAATGCGGTGCGGCACCCAGAAAGCACTGGCCGGGAAAGGCCTTTGCAATGCGGGCCATGTCGGCACGGGTGGCGGAGACTTGGCGTGCATCCGCCTCCATCAGGTCAGGCGGCAGAGCGATCAGGATCAGACCTGCGCCCCAGTCCAGCAAATCAGCGCGTTGCAGGTGGCAGTCGCCCTTGGCCGCGCGGCGTTTGCCCAGAGACAGCAGCCGGGTCAGCCGCGACCATGCCGCGACATCGGTCGGCAGGGCCAGCCATTCGACGCTTGAGTCGGTCAACACCAGCCGCGCGCCGGGGATCAGCCGGGGCAAAGGCGTATCGGGCAGAACCGGGGCGGCGGTGACCCCGCTGAAATGCGGCACGGTCTGGCGGCTGGAGTGATCGGTCACCTGCTGCGAGCGGATGCTCGGCCCGTCCTGCGCGGCCTGATCGGTTGTTTGCGCCTCTTCGCGCTGCCGCGTCAGTTCTTTCAGCGCCGAAAACGCCCGCACGACGCCCGCCACCGAATTGCGATCGGTGATGGCGATGGCGGACAGGCCAAGCTCTGCCGCGCGCGTGACCAGCTCCTCGGGGTGCGAGGCCCCGGTCAGGAAGGTGAAATTGGAGGTGACGCAGAGTTCGGCGTAGGGCGGGGGAGAGTTGTCTCTTGAGTCCTCCGTAACAGATGGGGGGGCTTTGCCCCGCCCGTTTTTTGTTAAGCGCAGGGGGGCTTCGCCCCCCGGACCCCCCAGAGTATTTGGATCAAGATGAAAGGGCGGCATCAGGCAAATTCCCCCTGCACGCACCAATTTTGTGCCCCTGCGGGCACGGGCCAGTTTTGTACCCCCGCAGGCGCGGGCCAGTCCGGGGCTTGTGGGGTGTGGAACAGCCACAGGCGCGGTCCCTCGAGGGTCTCGATCCGCCAGTAGTCGCGCATGCCCGTGCGCCATGCCGGATCGTCGAACCACCATTCCGGGGTGATCCGTTCGGGGCCATGCGCGCGCAGGGTGGTGAATTGCATCCGCCGCCAGCGGAACTGCGCAGGCGGATGGCCCGAGGCATGGCTGACGGGTTCGGGTGGAAACAGCGTAACCGGGCGGGCGGGGCCTTGCCGGGGCGGAGCGGCCACGGGTTCCGACCATGCCCCAGCGACCAGCTGAAAACTGCGCTCGGGGATCTTGCTCTCGGCGGGCTGCATTCGGAGCACCCGGTCAAACCCGATGCGGTTGCCAAGGCGGGAGACCAGATCGGCCAGCGCATCCTCGAACCGCAGGGCGGGGCCGCTGCCGATCTGTTCGGGCGGCATCGGCTCGGTGATCGGGGCCGAAAGGCGCATCGCGTCGATGCCAAAGCCTGCGTCGACCTCATCCACACCTTTGGCGAACAGAGCCGCCATGCGCAGGGGATCACGCATGGCGCGGGCCAGACCGATCTCGACCTGCACCGTGCCATGATCGACCCGGCGCAACTCCAGCCGCAGACGGCGCGCGCCGTGGTGATGCAGCGCCAGCGTGGCACAGAGCCGGTCCAGCAGGCGCGCGAGACCTGCCATCACATCCGATTGCAGGCCGATCGGTTCCGGCAGGGTCATCCGCACCCCGAAATGCGGTGGTTCTGGTTCTGCCGCCACCGGCTCTGTCTGCAGGCCAAGCGCCTGATCCAGCCGCAGCACCAGCCCCGCCCCGAAGCGGCGGGCCAGCGGCGCGCGCGGCAGATGGGCCAGATCGGCAATCCGGGCCAGACCCACCCGCGCCAGCGCCTCAGCCGTGGCGTGGTCGATGCGCAGGGCGGACACCGGCAGGCGGCCAAGGCCCTGCCCCAGCGCGTCCTCGGCAATGATCCCGCCGCCATGGCGTGCCAGCGCATGCGCGGCCCCGCGCGTGCCCGCAATGGCGCTGCTGGCCGACAGCCCGGCACGGTCCAGCCGCGCGTGCAGATCGGCGCGCAGCTCTGCCTCGCCGCCGAACAGATGCGCGACGCCGGTAATGTCGGCCATCAGCCCATCAGTGCCATCACTGGCGACCATCGGCGCATAGCGGCTGGCCCAGCGGCGCAGGCTGGCCAGCGCCGCCACCTCGCGCGCCAGATCGGCGGGGCGGGTGGACAGATCGGGGCAGATCGCGCGGGCATCGGCCAGCGGCATGCCGCGATGCAGCCCGAGCTGGTCTGCCGCGCGGTTCAGGCAATGCAGGTGATCGGCATTGCCTGACCGATGGGTCAAGGCAAACGGCCCTTCAACAGGCCGGTTCCGCAGGCTGACGTCGCTCGCCAGCTTTGGGAAGCAGAGTGAAAGCAGCCGTCGTGCCATCCCAGTTTACAACCCAATCTCCAATTGTTCCTCTTTTGTTCTTTTTAAGACTCCATTCGTGAAGAGTCGAGTCCGCAACCGGACCAGCAACAGCTTCGCACTGCCAGCGGGTCTCGGTCGCCGGGCTTCCCGCATCCTGACGGATCAGCATCAACCCAGTGGTACGACCCGTCTCCGCCGCCAGTTGCAACCGGCGGCCTGCTGTCAGGGACAGCGGTTTTTCCGGCTCGGCGATGACCAGACTGACCGGGGCGGCGCGCAGCGCTTCCTCCATACACCACAAAAGATCAGCCTCACCCACCGGGCGCAGCAGGTACAGCCGTTCGCCCATCCCCTGCGGCAGGCCGCGCAACATTGGCACCTCTGGCACATGGCTGGGCAGGATCCAGACCAGCGGCCCCGGGTGCCGCACCGCCTGCAACAGGGCAAAGGCCCGGCGGCCCCGGCCTTCGGCCTCATGCACGCGGGCGGTGCGCAGATCGAAGGGGTCGGCGGGGGCAGGTTCAGGCCGCATCTTCGCGGCCCCCTTCGGCCACGATGCGCAGCATGCCACCGGGCAAGGGCCGTTGCAGGGTCAGCGCTTGGGCCGCAGGGGCCGTTAGCCAGAGCCGGCACTCTTCGGGCGTGGTCAGAATGACAGGCATGGCTTTGGGGTGCACCGGCTTTACCTCGGCATTGGGGTCGCAGGTGAGGAAGGCGAACAGCTCTGCCGTCACCTCCCCCTCTTTCAGTTTGCGCACCGACGTCCATTCGGTGCGGATCCCGGCGAAAAACCCCAGCGGACGATCCGGGCCAAGGGCGAACCAGACCGGATGGTTGCGGGGTGCGCCCGGCCGGCTGTCAATCTCGGAAAAGCTGGTGAAGGGCACGAGGCACCGATTTGCCGGGGCCAGCCAGCGCCGCCAGTGCGGCGAGGCGGTGTTGCGGATATTGGTTACCCCCGGATCGGTGCGCTTGCCTGCCAGAAACACCTGCGGCGTGGGCATGCCCCAGCGCGCCATTGCGAGGTGCCAGCCGCCGCCCCCCCGATGCCGCAAGATCGGCGCGGCGTAGTCAGGATAGATTCCGGCCAGCGGCGGCAGGTTGCCTGTGGCATCCTCAACCGCCTCATCCCCTTGCAGCATGTCATCGAAGACATGGCGCATGGCATCCTGGCTTTTGGTCTGGGAATACAGGTTGCACATCGGCGTTGCAGACTCTCGGTGAAAGCGGGACACCCGGAACATTGACAGAACATGCCGCGCAAGGAAAGCCTTTGGCCCGGGGCACCCTGACGCAGGGGCGCAATCCGGCCGACCTGGCAGATTTCCACGCCGGTGCAGGCGATTGATTGCCACAAACCTGCAATCCCGGCGATCAAAGCCCCTTTCGCCCTGCGGCAATGTTACGCCAAGGTGAACCATCCCGCTGAGGAGCCGGGGTGAGGAGGGGCAGGCTTGACCTGCCGGATCTAAGGAGGATCATATGACCATTTCCATGACGCGCGGGTTCCGCGCGCTTGTCGCCTGCACGGCGCTGACTGTGGTGCCGATGTCGGCACAGGCCGAGCAGTTCATCAACATCCTGACCGGCGGCACGTCGGGGGTGTATTATCCGATCGGTGTGGGTCTGTCGAAAATCTATGCCGACGGGATCGAAGGCGCACGCACGCAGGTGCAGGCCACCAAGGCCAGCGTGGAAAACCTGAACCTGCTGCAGCAGGGCAAGGGCGAGTTTGCCATCGCTCTGGGGGATTCAGTGAAACTGGCCTGGGAAGGCGACGCCGATGCAGGCTTCAACGCGCCACTGGACAAGTTGCGCGGCATTGCTGCGGCCTATCCGAACTATATCCAGATCGCGGCAAGTGCGGGCAGCGGCATCGTGACCGTCACCGACCTTAAAGGAAAATCGTTGTCGGTGGGTGCTGCAAAGTCGGGCACAGAGCTGAACGCCCGCGCCATCCTTGACGCCTTGGGGATGAGCTATGCCGATCTGAGCAAGACCGAATACCTGCCCTTCGCGGAATCGGTCGAGCTGATGAAGAACCGTCAGCTGGACGCCACGCTGCAATCGGCGGGGCTTGGCGTGTCGTCTTTGAAGGATCTGGCGACATCGGTTTCGACCACCATCGTATCGGTCCCGCCAGAGGTGGCTGAAACGCTGGGCGCGCCCTATCTTTCGGCGATGATTCCGGCCGGCACTTATGAGGGCCAGACCGAAGATATCCCGACCCTTGCCGTCGGCAACTTCTTCCTGACCCATGATGGTGTGGACGATGAAACCGCCTATCTGATGACCAAACTGCTGTTCGAGAACCTGCCAGCACTTGCAGCCGCGCATCAGGCGGCAACGGCGATCAGCCTGGAAACCGCGCTTGACGGCATGCCGGTGCCGCTGCATCCGGGGGCAGAACGCTATTACCGCGAAGCCGGACTGATCCAGTAACCCAGCACGCAAGACGGAAACAGGCGGGCCGCACAGGCCCGCCTGCATCGGGCTTGGGAGGGCCATCATGACCAAAGACAAAGCCGACGCCGTGGTAGAGGCGCACAATCCGCATGACCCGCTTGCCGCCGGTTTCCCCCCGGGTTGGGAAGGGCGCACGCTGTTCTGCATCGCCATTGCCTTTTCGGTGTTTCAGATCCTGACAGCGGCGCATCTGGTGGATTTTGCCAGCCAGATCACCCGCGCATTTCATGTGGGCTTTTTGCTGCTGCTGGGCTTTCCGCTGCTGGCGCTGATGCGTGGGGCGGGGCCGGGGGTGCGGCTGATGGCATGGGGTCTTGCGGGCCTGTCGGTGGCGGTCGCGGTTTACCAATGGTGGGAATATGTGCCGCTGCTGATGCGCGCCGGTGATCCGCTGCCGCTGGATATTGCCGTCGGCGTCATTGCGCTTGCCACCGTGTTCGGGGCGGCCTGGGCCATGATGGGTCTGGCCTTGCCGGTCATCGCGGGCACCTTTCTGGCCTATTGCCTGTTTGGTGAATATCTGCCCGCCCCCCTGAATCATCGCGGCTATGATTTCGCGCAGGTGGTCGAGCATATGGCGTATGGCACCGAAGGCATTTACGGCATTCCGACCTATGTCTCGTCGACCTTCATCTTCCTGTTCATCCTGTTCGGGGCCTTTCTGGAAAAGGCAGGGATGATCAAGCTTTTTACCGATGTCTCGCTGGGTCTTGTCGGGCACAAGATGGGCGGGGCGGCCAAGGTTTCAGTGCTGTCGTCTGGCCTGATGGGCACGATTTCCGGATCGGGCGTGGCCAATGTGGTCACAACCGGCCAGTTCACCATTCCGCTGATGAAACGCTTTGGCTACCGCCCGGCCTTTGCTGGCGGGGTTGAGGCGACAGCCAGCATGGGCGGGCAGATCATGCCGCCGGTGATGGGCGCTGTGGCCTTCATCATGGCCGAAACGCTGGGGGTCGCCTATATCGAGGTGGTCCGCGCCGCCATCATCCCCGCCATCCTGTATTTCGCCGCCGCTTTCTGGATGGTGCATCTGGAGGCAGGCCGACTGGACCTGCGCGGCTTGTCAAAGGCGGAACTGCCGTCGCCCATGAAGGCGCTCAGGGAAGGCTGGCATCTGATCCTGCCGCTGGCCGTGTTGGTCTGGCTGCTGTTTTCCGGCTACACGCCGCTTTTTGCGGGCACCGTCGGGCTTGGCCTGACGCTGATGCTGATCCTTGGGGCCAGCGTGGCGCTTGGCCTGCCTGCCGGGGTGATCCGCGTGATGTTCTGGATCGGGCTTGGCTTTGCCGCCGGGGCCTTCCTGCAATGGGGCATCTGGGTGGTCGCAAGCGTGGTGGCCGCGCTGATCGCGCTCAACGCGCTGTCCAAAGGCGGGCGCGAGACGCTGATCATCTGCCGCGACGCACTGGCCGATGGTGCGAAAACCGCGCTGCCGGTCGGCATCGCCTGTGCGCTGGTCGGCATCATCATCGGCACCATGACCCTGACCGGGGCGGCCAATACCTTTGGCCAGTTCATTGTGGGCGTGGGAGAAAGCAGCCTGTTTCTGAGCCTCGTGCTGACCATGATCACCTGCATCGTACTGGGCATGGGGATTCCGACCATTCCAAACTACATCATCACGTCGTCGATTGCCGGGCCTGCTCTGCTGGAACTGGGCGTGCCGCTGATCGTCAGCCATATGTTCGTGTTCTACTTCGGCATCCTTGCCGATCTGACCCCGCCGGTGGCGCTGGCCTGCTTTGCCGCCGCCCCGATTGCCAAGGAACGCGGGCTGACCATCTCGATCCAGGCGGTGAAGATCGCGGCGGCGGGCTTCGTGATCCCGTTCATGGCGGTTTATACCCCTGCGCTGATGCTGCAGAACGGCGGGCCGTTGTCTGAAGCCATCGGGTTTATCCCGGCGGTCATCTATGTGGTGACAAAAACCGTGCTGGCCATCGGGCTGTGGGGCGTGGCGGTCATCGGCTGGCTTGGCACGCCGCTGACCCTGTGGCAGCGCGGACTTGCCATGGTTGCCGCCGGTGCGCTGGTGGTGGCACTGCCTGCGACGGATGGCATCGGCTTTGTTCTGGTGCTGGCCTTCGTGGCCCAGCATATCCTGCTGCGCCGCAGGGCAGCCGCATGACCTGCCTGATGGCCGGGGCGATGGTGCTTGCCCTGTCCGGCCCCGGCTTTTCGCTGCACTGGACCCATTCGGTTGAGAAAACCGAATGGGTCGAAGAGTGGCGGGTTCTGCCCGATAGATTGCGTCTGGTTCAGGCCCGCATCAAAGGTTCAGGTGCCGGGATGGAGCCCGGGCCGGGGGCGGTGCGGCAGAGCGGCTGGTGGGTCTGGTCGCCGGGAACCGAGGTGGCGGATCTGTACCTTGCCGCCTCTGGTACCACCGGCGCGGGGTGGCGGCTTTGCGACGGAGCCAAGTGCCATGAGATTGGCGCGCAAGCGGGGGGCGCGATACGGATTGCGCCCTGCGCGCCATGAAGACCGCCGATCTGGTCATCATCGGGGGCGGCATCGTCGGCCTTGCCACCGCACTGGAGCTGCAGCGCCGCCAGCCAAAGGCCCGCGTGCTGCTGCTGGAAAAGGAACCCGCCGTCGCCCTGCATCAGACCGGGCGCAATTCGGGGGTGATCCATGCGGGCGTTTACTATGCGCCGGGCAGTCTGAAGGCGCGGTTTTGCCGGGACGGTGCCGCCGCAACCCGCGCCTTTTGCGACGCACACGGCCTGCCCTATGAAGACTGCGGCAAGCTGATCGTCGCCACCGACCCCGCCGAACTGCCCCGGATGGAGGCGCTGTTTCAGCGTGCCACGGCCAATGGCATTCCGATAGAGAGCATATCGGCCACCGAGGCCCGCAGATGGGAGCCGAACATCGCCGCCATCGGCGCGCTGTGGTCACCCGCCACCGGCATCGTCGATTATGCAGTGGTCGCCCGCAAGATGGCCGAGATCTTCATCGCCCAAGGTGGCACGGTGGAAACCGGCACCTGCGTGATAGCGGGCCGCGAGTCCGCCCAAGGCATCCGCCTGACCACCAGCTCCGGCCCCATCACCGCGGGAAAAGCCGTGTTCTGCGCCGGGTTGCACGCTGACCGGATGGCAAAGGCGATGGGCCTTGCACCCGATTTCCGCATCATCCCGTTCCGGGGCGAGTATTTCCGCATCCTCAACCAGCCCGCCGATCTGGTCCGCCGTCTGATTTATCCGGTGCCCGATCCGGAAAGACCTTTCCTTGGCGTCCACCTCACGCGCAAGATGGGCGGGGGGTTTACAGTGGGGCCGAATGCGGTGCTGGCGATGAAACGTGAAGGCTATGCAAGAAGCGACCTGTCGCCGGGCGATCTGGCCGCCACGCTTGGCTGGCCCGGGTTCTGGCGGATGCTGGTCCGCAATGCCGGGCCAGCGGTGGGGGAGCTTGCAGCCTCTGTCAGCACCCGGCTTTACCTGAAGAAGGTGCAGCGCTATGCGCCGCAACTCACGCGGGCAGATCTGGCACCTTACCGTGCCGGAGTGCGGGCGCAGGCCGTTGCGCGCGACGGGCGGCTGATCGACGATTTCCTGTTTCTTGAAAGCCGCCATGCGCTGCATGTCTGCAACGCCCCCTCGCCTGCCGCCACCGCCGCCATTCCGATTGCCAGCCACATTGCCGACCGCCTGCTGGGGGCCGGATGACGCGCCGCAGCACCCTTTTGCCGATTTTGGCCGCGCTGATCGCGGGGCTGCTGGCATGGCTGATTGCCGATCGCTGGGCCACCACCAGCCTGCACGAAGGGCTTGACCGCTCGCTTCTGCTGACAGCCCGCGCGGTGGACGCCGAGATTGACCGCTTCCGCGCCCTGCCCGATGTTGCGTCTGAAGATGCCCGCATTCTGGCGGCCCTGACCGACCCGGGCGCGCTGGATGCCGCCAACCGCTATCTGGAGAACATTGCGGTTCATGCCGGGGCCTCTGATCTGTTTCTGATCAACGCGACGGGTCAGACGATTGCCGCCTCGAACTGGAACCGGCCCGGCAGTTTTGTGGGCGAGGATTACAGCTTCCGGCCCTATTTCACCCAAGCTGCGGAAACCGGGCACGGCCAGTTCTATGCCATCGGTGTCACCACCGGAGTGCCCGGTTATTTCCTGTCCACCCGCGTTACCTCGGGCAACCAGACCGGGGTGCTGGTGGTCAAGGTTGATCTGCGGCCCTTACAGGCGACATGGCGCAGTGCGGGGGTGCAGATGGCGCTTGCCGATGCCGATGGCATGGTCTTTCTGTCAGGGCGTGAAGACTGGCTGTACCGCCCGCTTGCCCCGCTTGGCGCCGATGTGACGGAGCGGCTGATCGCCACCCGCGCCTATGACGGGGTGGATCTGCAAGGGGCGACGCCCCTGCTGCCGCGCGCGCCTTTGGGTGCTGATGCCACCGGGACCGGCTGGATCGGCCGCCTGACAACGGTAGAGCGCACCGGCTGGCGCCTGATCGCCGCCCGCCCGACCGCCGACGTAACCGGGCCGGCCACGGTCTGGGCGCTGATCGCTGCGGTACTGGCTTTGGCGGCGGCGGCGGGGCTGAAGTCATGGGAACAACGCCGCCAGCTGATCGCGCTGCGCCTGTCACAGTCTGAACGGCTGGAGGCCATGGTCACCACCCGCACCGCCGATCTGGCACGCGAGGTGGATGCCCGCCGTCAGGCCGAAACTGACCTGCGCGCGGCACAGGAACACCTGATCCATGCCGAGAAAATGGCCGCGCTTGGCCGCATGTCCACCGCCATCGTGCATGAAATCAGCCAGCCACTTGCCGCGATGGAGGCGACGCTTGCCGCCGCCGAAATCGGCCTGCACACCAGCGATACCACCACCGCCCCCCGGCTTGCCACCGCGCGCGGGTTGATCCGGCGGATGCAGCGCACCACGAAACACCTCAAGAGCTTTGGCCGCAAAGAGGCGGGAGAACTGAAGCTGATCGACCTGTCGCCGGTTATCACCTCGGCGCTTGAACTTATAACGCCGCGCGCCCGCGCAGTGGGGGTGATCCCGGTCGTGCTGCAGGGCGATGGCCCGGTTTTCGTCATGGCCGGGGCGGTGCGGATGGAGCAGGTGGCGGTCAACCTGATCCTCAACGCGCTGGACGCGGCAGAGGGGCATCCGGGGGCGACCATTACCGTCACGCTGGGCACGGCCCGCGGGCAGGCGCAGCTGACGGTCACCGACACCGGCCCGGGCATTGCCGCCGATGTGCTGCCCCGCGTCACCGAGCCGTTCTTTTCCACCAGAACCACCGGCGAAGGGCTGGGGCTTGGTCTGGCGATATCCAAGGCGATCCTGTCGGAATTCGGTGGCCACCTTGGCATCGAGTCGACCCCGGGCCACGGCACCACCGTCGCCGTTACCCTGCCGCTGGCCGAACCCGCACGCGAGGCGGCAGAATGACCGCCCGGCTGTTTGTGGTCGAGGATGATGACGATCACCGTGCAGCCCTGTGCGATCTGATGCAGGCAGCGGGGCATCAGGCACAGGGTTTTGCCGGCGGGGCAGGCGCTATGGCCGCGCTGACCGATCCGCCCGATCTGATCCTGACCGATCTGCGGATGCCCGGGATGGATGGGCTTGCGCTGCTGCGGGCGGTAAGGGGGCACCACCTTGACCTGCCGGTCATTCTGCTGACCGGGCACGGCGATATCGGCCATGCGGTGCAGGCGATCCGGGCCGGAGCGGATGACTTTCTGGAAAAGCCCTATGATGCGGCGCATCTGATCGCTGTGGTCGCCCGCGCCCTTGCCGCGCGCGCCACCCGGGCCGAGGTCACGCGGCTGCAGCAGGTGCTGGCCGAACGGGCCGAGGCGACGATACTGGGCCAAAGCCACGCAATCAGCACATTGCGCGACCGGATCGCAGCACTTGCCCCGCTGGATGTGGATGTGCTGATCACGGGTGAGACCGGCACCGGCAAAGAGCTGGCGGCCCGCGCCCTGCATGCCGGGGGGTCACGCGCCACTGGCCCCTTTGTGGCGATCAACTGCGCCGCCCTGCCCGAGTCGATGGCCGATCTGATCCTGTTCGGCCATGCAGCGGGGGCCTTTCCCGGGGCTGCGGCGGCGCGCGCGGGAAAGCTGGAAGAGGCATCCGGCGGGACGCTGATGCTGGACGAGATCGAAGGCATGGCACCGTCCGTTCAGGCGAAACTGCTGCGCGCCCTGCAGGAACGCAGTGTCGAACGGCTGGGCGAAAGCGGGTTGCGCCCGTTGAATCTGCGCGTCATTGCCACCGCGAAATCCGATCTGCGCGACGCGACGGGCTTTCGCAAAGACCTGTATTACCGCCTTGCCGGAACCGGCCTGCGCACGCCGACCCTGCATGAGGCGGGCGAGGACATTCCGTTGATTTTCCGCCATTATGCGGTTCTTGCGGCCCGCCGTTACGGTCGCGGTGATCCGCCCGTCACCTGGATGTTCGAACAACAACTCAAACGCCGGGCCTGGCCGGGCAATGTGCGTGAGTTGAAAGCCGCCGCCGAAGCCCATGCGCTTGGCCTGTTTGACCTGAACCCGGACAGCTTTCGCCTGCCGGAAGGCACGCTGGCCGAACGCGTCGCGGCCTTCGAGGCGCGCGAAATCGCGGCCGTTCTGGATCGCCACCGCAACAACACGCTGCGGGCCGCAGAAACCCTTGGCCTGCCCCGACGCACGCTGAACGACAAGATGCGCCGCTATGGCTTTACCCTGTCAGGCCTTGCCGATCAGCAGGACAAGACCCTGCCCTGAGCCTGCAACGGGCCGGGAGCGGACCTAGGCAATCATCTCGGCACGGCGGCGCGAAAACTCGTCCTGAGAGGCAGAATAGATCGTCTTCACCTGCGCCAGAGGCAGATCGCTTTCGCCCGCCTCGGCACGGCTTTCAAGCCTTTGACAGATCTGCGCCAGATCGCTGAACCCAAGGTTCAGGGCGCTGCCCTTCATGAAATGCAGTTCGCTTTTCATGGCATCCGCCGTGGTTGCACCCAACAATCGGTTCAGCGTGCTGTCGGTTTCCTGAAAAAAGACCGTCACCACCTCTTCAAACACCTCTGGCCCGATGGCCTGCTTCAGGTCGTTTGCAATTTGCCAGTCAATCATCGCAGCTTCGACCCTTCGATCTTTCAGAACCCGGTCCGCAGGCTGACACAGACCTACCTGCGCAGAGCCAGTTTCCGGGAAGTTCCATCAATTTGAACAAGAATCATGGGGATTGGGGCGATGAGCAAGTGGCTTTTTGTCCGAGAGACAAAACTGTGGTAAAAAACAACCTGAATCTCAAGAGTGTCCTGTGACATATATCGCAGTCATCAGTGCCACGCTTCGGCATCAAAACCCGCTCCGCGGGCTGCCGGTCAGGTTGTCTTAAGGGCAACAGGCCAAGGAGCAGACCGTCGTTCTGGAATTGACGCTTGATCATGGCGTCATTTCAGGTGAACGTGTCTTATGCTAAAGGCCTGTCGGCGCGTGATTTTTCATGCGTGTCATGGGAATGATGCATAATGTGTATTTGCTGCGTTGAAGCTGAAAGCTGCGTAACTTCCTGTATGCGCGTCATATGGATGTTTTTTGCGAGTACAACGTGTTCTGCAACACCTCTTGATTGCCCGCGATCCTGTGCAGCAGCCTTTGGCCGCTGACGTCCGGGCTCAGGCACCGCGACCGGGCCAAGCGTTGGCCTGATAAAGGAAACACATTGAGCGCCACCGTAGAGATCAGCGTCGTTGTCCTGATTGCCGCGACAATGGCCGTGTTTGCATTGCTGATCTGTCTTCTGGAACGCCGCACCCGGTCATTCGATGCTGACCTGAACGCAGGTTCAACCTGGCTCAGCCTGTCCAATGTGGCCATGCTGACGGCAGCGGTCACCTTGCTGTTTCACGAGTCACTGCCCTTCTGGCTGGGCAGCAGCGTCATTATCTGCGGTGCGCATTTCGGCATTCTGTTTGGCTTTTTTGCCATGTATCGCGGCCTCGGCGGGCACCCCCGCTATTGGCTTTTTGCCTCTGTCAGTGTGGTGAATGTCGGGCTGCAATGGGGTTTGGTGCTGAGCGGAACGGCGGCAACGGCGCTGTTTATTACCACCTCTGTCGCCAACGGCACTTATACCCTGATCATGGCATTGATCATTCTGCGGCTTTCAAAGCCTTTTGAACGCGAATTGCGGGTGCTTGTCTGCTTTCCGTTCTTCGTGCTTTTCAGCGGGTATCTGCTGCGTCTGACCTTGCTTGCCTCCGGGGCTCCCTTTACGGTCCATCTGACCAGCACCGCGCTGATTGCCTTTGCCCTGGCCTATTCTGCCCTGCAATGGAGCTTTGGGCTGATCGCGCTGCGCGCCGCGCGGCTGAACCAGTCGCTAAGCCGTGAACAGCAGCGCACCCAGGAACTTGCCGACTCCCGCGCCAGGTTTCTGGCGCATATGAGCCACGAAATCCGCACGCCGCTGAACTCTGTCATCGGGCTGGCGGATGTGTTGCAGGGACTCGTGAAGCAACCGGAGGCGCGCAAACTGATCGGCCATATCCAGCATTCGGGCGATCTGCTGATCCATATCCTGAACGATATTCTGGATGTGTCAAAACTGCAGGCCAATGCCGTCACGCTGGAGACCCGCCCCTTTGATCCGGGCGCGCTGCTTGATCAGATCCGGGCCTGCCACGACCCGAGATGTCAGGCGCGTGGGATCACGCTGACCGTTGACCTTGCGCCCGAAGCCGCCGGCGACTGGCTTGGCGACGGGCATCGTGTGAACCAGATCCTGCAGAATGTGGTCGGAAATGCTGTCAAATTTACCGAAGCGGGGACGATCCGCGCTTCGGTCAGCGGCACCGACCAGCTGCAGATCGTGGTGGAAGACACCGGCATCGGGATGACAGAGGCGCAGGTTTTCACCCTTTTTGATGAATTCAATCAGGCCGATGAAGGCATCACCCGACGTTTTGGCGGCACAGGGCTGGGCATGACGATTGTGCACCAGCTGGTGACGGCCATGGGCGGAACGATTGCCGTTGAAAGTCAGCAGAATATAGGCACCCGGTTTACCATTTCCTTACCGTTGGACCGGGCGGCACCTGCGGTGCAGGTTCCAGCCGATCCGGTTGTGGTGCCGCTGCATGATTTCTCGGCGATGAAGGTGCTGTGCGCAGATGACAGCGCGGTCAATCTGCTTGTCCTGCGCGCGATGCTGCGCCAGCTGGGGATCGAGCCGCAGATCGCCGAAGACGGCCATGCCGCGATCAGGATCTCTGAAGAACAGGCCTTTGACATCTATCTTCTGGATATCTCGATGCCGGGGTTTTCGGGGATCGAAACCTTGCATCGCCTGCGCCAACTGGAAACGGATCAGCGCCGCGCCCCTGGCTATGCAGTGGCCGCGACCGCCAATGCGCTGCCAACGGATCTGGCGCTTTATATTGCCTCGGGGTTTGATGCCCATCTGCCAAAGCCGATCCGGCTGGAGGCGTTGCGCGCCGTGCTTCTGGCCTGTCAGGCCCAACAGCGCAATGCGGTCGGGCCATCGGGCCTGCCGGCTTTTGTGGCGCGCGATCAGGCCGTGTCTCGCGCCTGAAGCCTTGGGCGTTTTCCGGGCGGGCCTAGCGCAGCAGCAGGCGCAGATCTGACTGAACCCGTTGCAGCGGCCCCAGATACAGGGCCACCAGCTGCTCTGCTTCGGCATGAATGGCCGCGACCCCGACATTCAGCGCGGCGACCACCCTGCCATGCGCATCGAACAGCGGAACGGCCAGCGACCGCAGGCCAAGTTCAACCTCCTGATCAATGATGGCATAGCCCTGTGCCCGCACCTGTGCCAGTTCGGCCAGTATCGCCTCGGACCCGGTCCGCGTCAGCGGCGTGCGCGCCAATGGCGGATGCGCTTGCAGAAGGGCCTGCACCTCGGCGACCGGCCGCGCCGCCAGCAGGACACGGCCCATGCTGGTGCAATGCGCGGGCAGGCGGGACCCGGGCATCAGGCCGACCGACATCACCTTTTTCTGCGCGGCGCGGGCAACATAGACAATCTCGGCCCCGTCCAGAATGGATACCGAACTGCTTTGGCCAATGCGGTCAGACAGATCATCCAGCACCGGCTGCACAATCTGCGGCAGTGGCATGGTGGCAAGGCAAGCCGTGCCAAGCCGCAAGACCCGGGGTGTCAGGGTAAAGAATTTGCCATCCCAATCGGCATAGCCGTGATGCGCCAGCGTCAGAAGACAGCGGCGCGCCGTCGCCCGGTCGAGACCCGAGGCCGCCGCCACCTCGGCAATGGATTGGCGTGGGCGGGCTGCGGTGAAGGTTTCAATCACCGCCAACCCTTTGGCAAGGCCACCCATGGTATCGCGTTCAGTTATGGTCACGGCAGGGCCTTTTGTGCGTTATGTCAACAAAAACAGTATATCGCACAAATTGAGTGGACGACAAGCCCTGTTGCCCGCTAGGCCATAGCACAAAGACGGCCCCGCCCCCGGGGCCCGATCTGCCCCGATGGAGGTTCCAGATGGACAAAACCCTTTCCGACCTTGCTGCCGCAGTGGCTGGCATCGACGATGGCATGACCGTGATGATCGGCGGCTTTGGCGGTTCCGGCGCGCCGATCGAGCTGATTCATGCCCTGATCGACCGCTTCCTCGCCACCGGCCACCCCAAAAATCTGGTGGTCGTCAACAACAACGCGGGCAATGGCCATGTCGGTCTGGCCGCGCTGATCGAGGCAGGCATGGTGGCAAAGCTGATCTGCTCTTTCCCGCGCTCGGCCGATCCGGTGGTGTTTACCGAACGCTATCTGGCGGGCCAGATCGAGCTGGAACTGGTGCCGCAGGGCACGCTGGCCGAACGCATCCGCGCCGGTGGCGCAGGCATTCCGGCGTTCTATACCCCCACCAGCTTTGGCACCGATCTGGCCAAGGGCAAGCCGGTCGAGGTGTTTGAGGGCCGGTCCTATGTGCAGGAACGCTGGCTGAAGGCCGATGTCGCCTTGGTCAAGGCGCATCTGGGCGACCGTCTGGGCAACTTGACCTACCGGATGGCGGCGCGCAATTTCAACCCGCTGATGTGCATGGCGGCGACCACAACCATCGTGCAGGTGTCGCAGATTGTAGCCCCCGGCGGCATTGATCCCGAGGCGGTGATCACCCCCGGCATCTTTGTACAGGGCGTGGTGGAAGTGCCCCACCCGCAGCAGGAAGAAGACCTGAACCGCGCCAAAGCGGTCTACCCGGAGGCCGCAGCATGACCCAGAAACTGACCCCCACCCAGATGGCTTGGCGCGCGGCGCAAGACATTGCCAACGGTGCCTATGTCAACCTTGGCATCGGTTTCCCCGAGATGGTGGCCAAGTTCCAGCCCCCCGGGCGCGAGGCGATTTTTCACACCGAAAACGGCATCCTTGGCTTTGGCGAGGCCCCGGCAGCGGGGGCGGAGGACTGGGATCTGATCAACGCCGGCAAAAAAGCGGTGACGATCAAGCCCGGCACAGCGTTTTTCCACCATGCCGACAGCTTTGCCATGGTACGAGGCGGTCATCTGGATGTGGCGATCCTCGGGGCCTATGAGGTGGCAGAAACCGGCGATCTGGCAAACTGGTCCACTGGCCTGCGCGGGGTGCCTGCGGTGGGGGGCGCGATGGATCTGGTGCATGGGGCCAAGACGGTTGCCGTGATCACCGACCACGTGACCAAGGATGGCAAACCGAAACTGGTGCAGCGCTGTTCCTTGCCGCTGACCGGGGTTGGGTGTGTCACCCGGATCTATTCCAGTCTGGCCGTGATCGACATTGTCGATGGTCATTTCGTGCTGCGCGAAAAGCTGGCCGCGCTGTCAGTCGAGGACCTGCAGGCGCTGACCGGGGCCACTCTGCACCTTGAAAGTGCGGTGACCGATCTTGATGTTCCTGCACTGTAAAAGGCTGATGTTATGACCGAAGTGTTCATCTGCGATTATATCCGCACCCCGATTGGCCGCTATGCGGGCAGCCTTGCCACCGTGCGCCCGGATGATCTGGGCGCGGTGCCCCTGCGCGCATTGATGGCGCGCAATGCGGGCGTGGACTGGGAAGCGGTGGATGACGTGATCTTCGGCTGCGCCAATCAGGCGGGTGAAGACAACCGCAACGTCGCGCGCATGTCGCTGCTGCTCGCCGGTCTGCCAGTGGGTGTCAGCGGCACCACGATCAACCGGCTGTGCGGGTCCGGCATGGATGCGGTGCTGGCGGCGGCGCGGGCCATTGCGGCGGGCGAGTCCGATCTAATGATCGCAGGCGGCGTGGAAAGCATGAGCCGCGCGCCGTTTGTGATGCCAAAGGCGGGGTCTGCGTTCAGCCGCGATGCGGCGATTTATGACACCACCATCGGCTGGCGCTTCATCAACCCGGCGATGCAGGCCGCCTATGGCACGGACTCGATGCCGCAGACCGGGCAGAACGTGGCCGATGACTATGGCATCAGCCGCGACGCTCAGGATGCGATGGCGCTTGCCTCGCAAACCAAGGCGGCAGCGGCACAGGAAAACGGGCGGCTGGCGTTGGAGATCACCCCGGTCACCATCCCGCAGCGCAAGGGCGATGCGCTGGTGGTGGACCGGGACGAACACCCGCGCGCCACCACGCCAGAGGCTTTGGCCAAGCTGAAGCCGCTGTTTGCGGGTGGCTCGGTTACCGCAGGAAATGCCAGCGGCGTGAACGATGGGGCGGCTGCGCTGATTTTGGCCAATGCCGCGACGGTCGCAAAGTATGGCCTGACGCCGATTGCGCGCGTTCTGGGCGGGGCAACGGCAGGGGTGCCGCCGCGGGTCATGGGCATCGGCCCTGCCCCGGCCTCGCAGAAACTGCTGGCCCGCCTGAACCTGACCGCCGCCGATCTGGATGTGATCGAGCTGAACGAGGCGTTTGCCGCCCAAGGTCTTGCCACCCTGCGCGCGCTTGGCATTGCCGACGACGATCCGCGCGTGAACCCGAATGGCGGGGCCATAGCACTTGGCCATCCGCTGGGCATGTCGGGGGCCCGCATCACCGGAACCGCCGCCCTGCAACTGGCGCAGACCGGCGGGCGGCGCGCACTTGCCACCATGTGCATCGGTGTGGGTCAGGGCATCGCCATCGCTTTGGAACGAGTCTGAACGCTCAGCGTGGGGCTGGATTCAGCGCCTTGTTATAGGGGTGCCAATCCGTGATGTCGGGATAGTGGAATTTCCGCCACGCCCGCACGCGCGGATTCATCATCCGCCGCCACCATAGCGGGTTCATCGCGATGAAGACCATCAGCGGATAGCCCAGCGGCAGTTGCGGGGCCTGTTCCGGCGTATAGGTCTGCAGCAGTGGGAAGCGGCGGTCGGGCTTGAAATGGTGGTCTGAATGCCGCTGCAGGTTGATCAGCAGCCAATTTGACGCGGTGTGCGAGGCGTTCCAGCTGTGATGCGGTTTGACATGTTCATATTTCCCATCCCCCAGATGCCTGCGCGTCAGGCCATAATGCTCGACATAATTCACCGCCTCCAGCTGCCAGATCGCGACGGCCGCCTGCCAGACAAACAGCCCAAGCCCCAGCCCGCCCCCAAGTCCAAAGGCGAGGCCAAGCATCCCCGCCTGCAACGCGGCATAGCGCCAGAACGGGTTGCTTTGGTGCCACCACGGGAAACCGCGCCGGGCCAGCAGCGCCACCTCGGCCCGCCAGGCGGAAACCGGGCTCTGGCGCAGAACACGCGGGAAGAAGCGGTGGAACCCTTCGTTGTAGCGGGCCGTCACCGGGTCGCGGCAGGTGCCGACATAGGTATGATGCACCCGCAAATGCTCGGACCGGAAATGTGAATACAGCACCGATGCCAACAGGATATCCCCCAGCCAGCGTTCCAGCCGGCTTTTCTGGTGCATCAGCTCGTGGCTGTAGTTGATCCCGACAGTGCCGGTGATGGTGCCGATACCAAAGAACAGAACCCCGAGTTCAAGGCCGGACTGATGATCCATCGCCGTGACATACCAGATCGTTCCAAACAGCACGGTCAGCTGGAGCGGAGTCCAGATCAGGGTCAGCAGCCGATACCAGAGCAGCATGTCATCGGGCGTTTCGGGGTCTGCGTTGCGGTCGTTCAACCCGGTCAGCGCGTCGAGCGTTGAATAGATCAGGATCGAATAGGCGGGCACCAGCGCGGTGAACCACCCCCCCAGCGTGGCCCCGATCACGGCCAACGGCACGACGCCAAGCGTCAGCCAGAAAGGCGCGGCCTGGGCAAATCCGGTTTTCTGGCGGGGTCGGTCTGACATGAAATGCCCTGTGTTGAACGATTTATGATGCGCCAAGGTAAAGGATATCTCAACGGGTCACAGTGTCCCGCCACAGATCATAGGCTTTGCGCATCACGGTCGGCAAATCCGCACCACTGAATTCGTTGCCAGACAGGAAGTGACCATGCGTCACAACCGACCCGACCGGCAATTCAGCCGCGTGCAGGGTCAGATACAGGTGGAAATGAGTGAAGGTGTGGCGGATCTCGCCGATCTCCTGCCAGTCGGCCAAGGCGGGGGCAGACCCGCCCGCACCATCCCAGCCATCGCCGGGAAAGCCCAGCATGCCACCCAGCAGCCCCTTGTCCGGGCGGCGCTGCAGCAGCAGCCGTTGCCCCTGCGTCGCCAGCCATAGATTCCCCCGGCGTACCGGCTTTTCAGGCTTCGCCATCTTGCGGGGAAGCTGCGCCTGAATTCCCTGCTGCCGGGCTTCGCAGGCCTGCATCCAGGGGCAGATCCCGCAAGCCGGGTTGCGGGGGGTGCAGATCGTGGCACCAAGGTCCATCACCGCCTGCGCATAATCGCCGGGCCGCTGATCCGGCGTCAGCGATGCGGCCAGCGTTGTCAGCTCTGCCTTGGCAACGGGCAGCGGGGTCTGCACCGCGAACATCCGTGACATCACCCGTTCGACATTGCCATCCACCACAGTCGCCGGCTCATCATAGGCAATCGCGGCCACGGCACTTGCCGTATAGGGGCCGATGCCGGGCAGGCTCAGCAATCCATCGCGCGAGCCGGGAAACACCCCGCCATGATCGGCGACAACGGCGCGCGCCGCCTTCAACAAATTGCGGGCGCGGGCGTAATAGCCAAGACCGGCCCATTCGGCCATCACATCGGCGTCCTGCGCGGCGGCAAGATCGGTCACGGCGGGCCAGCGCGCGGTGAAGCGGTGGTAATAGTCTTTCACCGCTGCGACGGTGGTTTGCTGCAACATCACCTCGGACAGCCAGATCCGGTAGGGATCGGGCAAGATGCCTGCCTTGCGGTCGTGCGGCGATACCCGCCAGGGCATGACCCGTGCATCACGGTCATACCAGTCCAGCAGAAGGTCGCTCAGGTCAGCGTCACGCAATCTTTATATCCTTTGTCCCGTGTTCCCACTGGCGGTGCGGCCTTGGCAGGATAAGATAGCGGCAGTGTCACAGGATACCAGATGGCCCGCAACGCGACCCCTTATCAGAAACCATCACGCCGGATGCGCGGGTTTGAACCGGCGTTTGGCCTGATGAAAGACCCTGTCCGCGTGGCAGGGGAATCGCGCGGCTTTGCCATCACCCGGCTTCTGACCCACTGGCCAGAGGTTGTGGGCGAAGATCTGGCCAAATGCACCCGGCCAGTCAAGGTGGGCTATGGCCGTGATGGCTTTGGCGGCAGCCTGACGCTTTTGACCACAGGGCCGATGGCACCGATGATTGAAATGCAAAAGGAAATGATCCGCACCAAGGTCAATGCGATCTATGGCTACAACGCGATTTCTCGGGTCTTGCTGACCCAGACCGCCCCCGTCGGCTTTGCCGAAGGTCAGGCCGAATTTACCCCTGCTCCAAAGGCTGCCCCCGTTGTCGATCCGGCCATCCGGGCCGAAGCCTGCAAAACCGCGGCCCCGATCCATGATCCGGGGCTGCGCGCAGCCCTTGAAGCCCTGGCCGAAAACATCCTAAACCGTCGCAAGACGACAGAAGGCGAAAAATGATGTCATTGAAAACCACTCTGGCCGCTTCGGCCCTTATTCTGGCGGGCAGCTTTGGCCTTTGGTCGCTTGTGCCCGCTTCCCCTGCGCAGGCACAGGACACAGCCCCTGCCGCCGAGGCGCCGGCGATGGAAATCAAGGACATGGCCCTTGGCCCGGTCGACGCGCCGGTGACGCTGATCGAATATGCGTCCTATACCTGCCCGCATTGCGCAACGTTTCACAAACAGATCTTCAAGCCGCTGAAGACCGACTATATCGACACCGGCAAGGTCCGCTTTGTGTACCGTGAGGTCTATTTCAACCAGGACCGGCCAGCATTCTGGGCAGCAATGGTCGCCCGCTGCGGCGGCGAGATGCGGTATTTTGCCATTCAGGACTCGATCTTCGCCCGCCAGCAGGAATGGCTGTCGATCAACAATCCTGCCGACATGGTCGAAAGCCTGAAGAAAAGCGGGCTGGTCAACGGGCTGGACAAGACCGCACTTGATGCCTGCATGCAGGATGCGACCCTGGCGCAGGGCATGCTCGATCTGTTCAACGAGAACATGGCCGAATATGACATTCAGGGCACGCCGACCCTGATCATCAACGGCACCAAACATGCGAACATGTCTTACGCCGATCTGAAAACCATTCTTGACGCAGAGCTCGCGAAGGAATGACGGCACCCCTTGCCGGTGTGAAGGTCGTTGAGCTGGCCCGCATCCTTGCGGGCCCGTGGGCTGGTCAGACATTGGCAGATCTTGGGGCAGACGTGATCAAGGTCGAAGCCCCAGAAGGCGATGATACCCGCCGTTGGGGCCCCCCGTTCCTTGAGCGGGAGGGCGAACGATCTGCCGCCTATTTCCACGCGACAAACCGGGGCAAACGGTCCGTCACCTGCGATTTCCGCACGCCCGAAGGGCAAGACATGGTGCGCCGCCTGATCGCGGATGCAGATGTGGTGATCGAGAATTTCAAGGTCGGCGGTCTGGCGAAATACGGGCTGGATTACGCCAGTCTGCAAAAGGTGAACCCGCGTCTGGTCTATTGTTCCATCACCGGGTTCGGGCAGGACGGGCCCTATGCCTATCGCGCGGGGTACGATTTCATCATTCAGGGCATGGCCGGGTTGATGAGCGTGACGGGCGCTGCCGATGGTCAGCCGCAAAAGGTCGGCGTGGCAGTCACCGATATCTTTACCGGCATCTATGCCGCAACTGGTATTCTGGCCGCGCTGCACCAGCGACAGTCTACCGGCCTTGGTCAGCATGTCGACATGGCGCTGCTGGATGTGGCCACCTCGATCATGGCCAATCAGTCGCTGAACTACCTGACCACGGGCGCGGCACCCACCAGAATGGGCAACGCCCACCCTAATCTTGCGCCCTATGCCGTGTTCGACTGCGCCGATGGCTGGCTTATTCTGGCAACCGGAAATGACGGCCAGTACCAACGCCTGTGCAAGATCCTCGGGCTGGAAGATATGGCCACCGCGCCGGCCTTCCTGACCAACGCCGACCGGGTTCAGAACCGCGCCGATCTGACCGACCGGCTGACAGCAGCCACGCGCACATGGACCAAGACCGACCTTTTGGCCGCCTGCGAGGCCGCGGGGGTGCCCGCCGGGCCGATCAATGATCTGGCGGAGGTGTTTGCCGATCCGCAGGTCGTGGCGCGTGGCCTGCAGATCGCGCCGGGCGGCATGCCGGGCGTGCGCTCACCGTTCCGGTTTTCGGGTGCCGAGCTGGCACTGGATCGCCCTGCCCCGACCTTGGGTGAACATCAGGCCGAGATTATCCGAACCCACCGCTGACCGCTATGACAGTGCCCCGATAGCCCTGTCCAGCGCCGACCAATCCGCCACCTCCAGCCGGACCACAAAGCTCAGAACCCTTGGCCGGAACGCTGCGGGCAAGCGCACCTGATCCTTTTCTGTGGTCACCAGTTGGGCGCCCAGAGCACCCGCCTCGGCCTCAAGTCTGCGCAGCAGGGTGTCAGACAGGGTCTGGTGATCATCAAGCGACACCGCGCGCACGATGTCTGCCCCTTCCCCCCGCAAGGTGGCAAAAAACTTCTCCGGGTGGCCGATGCCCGCAAAGGCCAGCACCCGCTGGCCCTGCCAGTCCATGCCCATGGACAGCGGTTTCAGCACGCCCTGCAGGTGCGGCAGGGTTACGTGCCTGCCCCAATCCCGAACAAACTGCGCTTGCGCCTCCGGCCCTCCGATCGACAGCAGAAAATCCGCCCGGGCCAGACCTGCCGCCACCGGCTCGCGCAGCGGCCCTGCGGGCAGGCACAACCCGTTGCCGAACCCACGCGCCGCATCCACGACCACAATCGACAGATCCTTATGGACCGAAGGGTTCTGAAACCCATCATCCATCAGGATGATCCTGGCACCCGCCGCCTCTGCCGCGCGAACGCCTGCGGCACGGTCCCGTGCCACCCAGGTCGGCGCAAAGGCCGCCAGCAGCAAGGGCTCATCCCCGACCTGCGCGGCGGTATGGCGCTGCGGGTCCACCAGAACCGGCCCGGAAAGCGACCCGCCATAGCCGCGCGAGACCACCTGCGCGCCTTGCACACGGGCCAGAAGCGCAATGGCTGTCGGCGTCTTGCCTGTGCCGCCCACGTTCAGGTTGCCGATGCAGATCACTGGCACCGCCGCCTTGTATCCCGGCTTTGCCACACGCCGTGCCGTCACCGCGCCGTAGATCATTCCCAACGGCTGCAACAGACGCGCCGTCAGTCCCGGGGCGTCAACAGGGGTCTGCCAGAACGCGGGCGGTCGCATCATGTGCCGCCTTTGGTGATCTTGCGCACCATTCCGACCGTGGCCTCGGTTACCTCTGCCCCGTCTGACGCCACCATCCATGCCGACTGGGCCAGCCGCGCCGCCCGGTCCGGCGACAGCAGGTCCGACAACGCCTCGCCCAGATCGACCGCACTTCCGACCGCACGCGCCGCGCGCGCGGCCCCCAGCCTGCCAAAGGTCGCACCAAACGGGCCAGGACGCGGGCCGTACAGAATGGCAGACCCAAGCGCCGCCGGTTCCATCGGGTTGCGCACACAGCCCTGCCCGGCAAGACTGCCGCCCATGAAGGTGATCGGTGCCAGCCGGTACCACAATCCAAGCTCTGCCATACCGTCGGCCACGAACACCTCCACCTCCGGATCGGGTTCCTGATCTTCGGCGCGTTCGGCGACGACCCAACCCTCGTCGTCCGCCAGCCGGCGTGCCAGCGGCTCTGCCCGCGCCGGGTCCTGCGGGGCGATGATCAGCAGCAATCTATGGGCAAGGCTTTGTGCCGCACGATGCGCCAGAATGACCGCCGATTCCTCAGCCTCGGGCAGGCCAACCGCCAGCCACACCGGGCGTGTCGCCAGCAGTTTTGCCAGCGCTGCGCGTTCCGCCTCCAGACAGGGCAAGGCCGCGCTGCATTCTTCCATCCGTCCGGTGGCCGCCACCGCAGACAATGCCGCCCCGCCCTTGCGGAACGCCCGCGCTGCCACCTCATCAATCGCCATGATGTGCGAAAACCCCTGCAGCGCCGAACGCATCAGCCCCGGATACCAACCGTCGCGGTCCTTCAGCACATAGGGCGCGCGGCCGTCGACCATCAGCAGCGGCAGGCCACGCTCTGACGCTTCGTGCAGCAGCGCCGGGCGCAATTCGCCGTCGCAGAAAATCGCAATCTCCGGTCGCCAGTGATCCAGAAAGGCGCGCGCATCTCCGGGCCGGTCTTCTGGCGGCGGCAGCCTGATCAGCCCGGGGCGCAAAGGCACCGGATCGACACAGGTGAGCAGAACCGTCACCCCGTCTTCCTCGATCAGCCGCGCGGCCAGTTCCAGCACCCCCCGCGCCGCCTCGGCGGTCGGGGAGTGCATCCAGATCAGCCTTCCGGCCAGTCGCTCTGGCCAGACATGACCCCCCGACGGGTCACGCCGGGGACGCATGTTGTAAAGCGTCAGGCCAAGAGAATGCACCATGTTTACAGTCGGATTACCGAAGCTCTTCGGTGACGGATCCCATCTGCTCTTCATCGCGAAGACGATGAATATGCGCGATGAAATAGCGCATATGGGCGTTGTCGACCGTGCGCTGCGCCTCGGCCTTCCAGGCTTTGTGGGCCGAGGCATAGTCGGGAAACATCCCCACGATGTGGATATCGTTCACATCGGCAAAGGTGGTTTTTGAGGGGTCAACAAGTTCCCCCCCGAACACAAGGTGTAACCGCTGGGTCATTCATCTGCTCCGTCATCTCTGGATCGCCCCCCGGTCGCCAAGGGTAAGCAGGCCAATGCCAAGATCAAGCCTGCATCTGAGGCAAGCTGTTTTCGAATTTGAAAGATTCGCTTCGTAGGGTCTGCATAAGCACCAGAATGGTGTGTGTAAATCAGGCGGGTAGACTCTTATGCGGCAGAACGCGGTTGTTGTGATTGGCTCTGCGCTTGCGTGGCTTGCCGGTCTGCCACAGGTTGACCGGCCGTTCGCCTTTGCGCTTGCGTCGCAGGGGGTGGCGAACCTGTGCGACAGTGCCGCAACCAAAGCGGCAAGGGCAAGCGGCGTTCCGGTCCGGGTACTGATGGCCATCGCGCGCGTGGAATCGGGCCGGTCTGTTGGCGGTGTGCTGTCCCCATGGCCATGGGCGGTCAATCAGGCCGGGGCGGGATCGTACTTTGACACCGCGACAGAGGCGATGAACCATGTCTCCGCCGCAATGGCGCAGGGTCAGGCCAACATTGACGTCGGTTGCTTTCAGATCAACGTCCACTGGCACGGGGCGGAATTCAGGTCTTTGCAGGACATGTTCGACCCGGAGGAAAACGCACTTTACGCCGCGCGCTTCCTGCTGCAGCTTTTTGATGAATTCGGCACGTGGGAAGGGGCGGTCGGGGCCTACCATTCCCGCCATTCGGATGCGGCCAGCGGCTATCTGGCCAAGGTGGCGGCGGTGATGTCCGATCCGCAACGCCCCGAACTGGTGCACACAGCGGAACGCGACAACCGCTATCCGCTGCTGCGGGCGGGGCAGCCCGGCAGCTATGGGTCTCTGGTCAGCACCTCGTCTGAACATTCCGCCCTTCCCTTGCTGCGGTGATCCCGGAATGACCCCCACAGCCCGGCTCGCCCTTTTCTTCCGCCCGACCATCCTGCTTGCCATGGCGTTGATGGCCATCATCGTGATGATGGTCCTGCCGGTTCCGGCATGGATGCTCGACATCGGGCTTGCGCTGTCCTTTGCGCTTGCCATCCTGATGCTGACGGTGACGCTGTTCATCGAGCGCCCGCTTGATTTTTCGGCCTTCCCGACAATCCTGCTCTCCTCGCTGATGCTGCGGCTGTCCTTGAACGTGTCCTCGACCAAACTGATCATCGGTGAAGGCCACACCGGAACCGACGCCGCCGGCGCGGTGATCGAAGGCTTTGCCAACTTCATCATGGGCGGCAACGTCCTTCTGGGGGTGGTCATTTTCTGCGTCCTGCTGATCGTGAACTTCATGGTCATCACCAAAGGCGCGGGCCGGATGGCAGAGGTCGGGGCCCGCTTTGCGCTTGACGGAATGCCGGGCCGCCAGCTGGCCATTGATGCCGACATGGCGGCCGGGGCGATTGATCACACCGAAGCCAAGGAACGGCGCGAACGCGAACTGGCGGAAACCAACTTCTTCGGCTCGCTGGATGGCGCGTCGAAATTCGTGAAGGGCGATGCGGTTGCGGGTCTTCTGATCACCATGCTCAACATCGTCATGGGGTTGGTGATCGGTGTGTTCCTGCACGATATGCCGCTCGGGCGCGCCTTTGAAACCTATGCCATCCTCACCGTTGGTGACGGGCTGGTCAGCCAGATCCCGGCGGTCATCATCTCTGTTGCCGCAGCGCTTCTGCTGGCCCGGGGCGGGGCAAAGGGTGCGGCTGACGTGTCCTTCTTTGCGCAACTCGGCCGCTATCCCGGCGCGCTTGGCACAGTCGCCGTGCTGATGGCGCTGTTTGCGCTGGTGCCGGGTATGCCCTTCACGCCCTTTATCCTTGGGGCCGGGGCGCTGGCCGGCACCGCACTGATGGTCCACCGCCGCAACGGAACCCCGGTGGATGAAACGATCACCATCGCAGAGCCGGCAAAGCGGCAACCCTTGGGCGATGTGCTTGATTTTGATGAGCTTCATCTTGAGTTCGCACCCGATCTGGTGGCCATGGTGCTGGACCCTGCAACGGGGCTGGATGGTCGCATCGGCAACATGCGCAACCATATTGCAGCCAGTTTCGGCCTGATTCTACCCGAAATCCGGCTGACGGATGAACCGTCCTTGCCCCCCGGCACCTATCGCATCCGCATTCAGGGGGTGGAGCGGGTGACCAACCGGCTGATGCCCGACCGCTGCCTTGTCCTGCTGAATGATGACGCCCCGGCACCGGATGGCGTTGATGTCAGCGAACCCGTCTATGGTACCGCAGCCCGCTGGATTTTGCCCGACAAACAGGAAGACGCCGTGATCGCCGGGATGACCGTCGTTTCACCGCCCGAGGTTCTGGCCACTCACCTGCTGGAGGTGATCCGCTCCAATCTCGCACGGCTGCTGTCTCTGCGCGGGTTGCGGCGGTTGCTGGACGAATTCATCAACGTCTCTGATCCGGCCCGCGCCGGAGCCAACCGCAAACTTCTGGACGAGATGATTCCGGAAAAGGTGCCGGCCGATCTGCTGCTCTCGGTCCTGCGCCTGCTGCTGGATGAGCGGGTGTCGATCCGCAACCTGCCGCTGATCCTTGAAGCCATCGCCGAAGCGCGCGGCCTGCCCTCGCCCGAGGCGATCTGCGAACATGTCCGTCAGAAAATCGGTTTTCAGCTGGTGTCAGAGCTGAAGCGCAAGGATGGCACGATTCCCCTGATCCAGATCGCGCCCGAATGGGAAAAGATCTTCTCGACCTATCAGATAGAAGGGGACCGCGGGCATCAGGACATTGCCCTGCCACCCGATCAGTTCGCGCGCCTGTCAACTCTGCTGGCCGAAAAGCTGAACCGGGCGGCGGAGACCGGGGTTTCGGCCGCCGTCGTCACATCGACCCTGCGGCGGCGGTTCATCCGGACCATCCTTGCCGCAAAGGGCCTCAGTGCGCCGGTCCTGTCTTATGAGGAAATCGGGCTGGAGGCGCGGCCCGCCATTGTCGGACTCGTCCCGCAATGACCGATCTGAACGCGATGCTGCTGACCTATCACGGGGCGCTGGCACCCTATGCAGAGGGTGCCGCGCTGATTTTCCTGCGGGTCGGGGCCGTGATGGCGACGCTGCCCGCCTTTGGCGAAACCAGCATTCCCGCCCGGATCAGGCTGGTGCTGGCACTGGCATTCTCAGCGGCCATCGGCCCTGCGGCCTTTCCGTTCGTATCCGATACGCCGCTCGCCGCCGGTTTCGCGCCCGAGGTTGCGATCGGCCTGATCCTGGGGCTGATGGTGCGCCTGTTCGTACTGTGCCTGCTGACCGCAGGGTCCATTGCCGCAAACGCCACCTCGCTCTCACAGCTGTTTCCCGCCGGGGCAGAGGCGCAGCCGGCGATTTCCAAACTGCTGGTCATGACCGGGTTGACGCTTGCTGTCGGGTCAGGGCTGCATATACGGGTTCTTCACTATCTGCTGCTTGGCTATGAGCTTTTTCCGGCTGGTCACTGGCCGCCGTCGGGTTTGGTTGCGCAATGGGGTGTTGCCCAGACCGGGCGCGCCTTCGCCCTGGCCTTCATGATCGCCGTGCCCTTTGTCATTGCCTCGCTGATCTACAATGTGGCGCTTGGTGTTATCAACCGCGCCATGCCGCAACTGATGGTCACCTTCATCGGTGCCCCTGCGCTCAGCCTTGGCGGGCTGATCCTGTTGCTGATGGTTGCACCTCTCGCCCTGACAGTCTGGCTTCAGGCCTTGAACGGCTTTCTCGCGGCACCAGCCGCGCCGTTGCCATAGCCCATGGCACAGTCAGACGATCAGAGCCCGGGCGAGAAGGAACACGCCCCGACCGAAAAGAAGCTTTCCGAGGCACGCAAAAAGGGCGACATCGCGAAATCGACTGAACTGCAGGCCACAGCGGCCTATGCAGGGTTGCTTCTCGCCGGTCTGATCGGCGGGCCCGCGATAGACAGGGCTGCCACCGCAGGCCGTGTACTTCTGGACCAGGCCCCCGAGATCGCGCATCTTGCGGCCCGGTCTGCGCTCACGGTGACGGGCGGTCTTTTGCAAGCGGCTGTGCTGCCCTTTGTGCTGCTCTTGTCTCTTCCGGCCGGGGCTGTGGTTCTTGCCCTGCTGTCGCAGCAGGCCATTGTCTTTGCGCCCGACAAGCTGGCGCCGAAGCTGTCGCGCATCTCTGTGCTGGCGACAGCCAAGAAGAAGTTCGGGGCGGAAGGGCTGTTCGAATTCGCAAAAAGCTTTCTCAAGCTGATGGTCGTCTCGCTTGTGCTTGCCTGGTTTCTGATCGGCCATGCCGACAGCATTCTGAGCACCGCCGCACTCGATCCGCGTCAGGGGCTTTTGCATCTGATGGCCCTGTTGGGGCAGTTTCTGGGCTGTGTCGTGATCGTCACCGCTGTGATCGGTGCGATTGACCTGCTGTGGCAACGCCATGCCCTTGCGCAGCGAAATCGCATGTCGCGCAAAGAGGTCATGGATGAGATGAAGGACAGCGAGGGCGATCCGCACACCAAGGCGCTGCGACGCCAGCGCGGTCAGGACATCGCGATGAACCAGATGCTGGCCGAAGTTGCGACGGCCAATGTGGTGATCGTCAACCCCAGCCATTATGCCGTCGCCCTGCGCTGGACAAAGGGCGCGCGCACAGCGCCGGTTGTGGTGGCGAAAGGGGTGGACGAGGTTGCCCGCCGTATCCGCGAGGCGGCGGAAACGCATGGCGTGCCGCTGCACTCTGATCCGCCGACAGCGCGGCTGCTGTTTGCGACGGTCGATATCGGCAAACCTGTCGAGCGCGACCACTATCGCGCAGTTGCCGCCGCGATCCGTTTTGCCGACGCCATGCGACAGCGCGCGCGGGAGAGGGGCAGATGACGGCGGCGGACCGGCTTGCCCAGTTGCAGCGCATCGCCCAGCTTTTGCGGGACCGTGATCTGATGCGGCTGAATGCGGTCTCTGCGCGCAAGCGTCAGACAGAGGCGTTGCTGGGCGCGCTCGATAAAACCCAGACCGGCGCCGTGCTGGATCCGATCGTTGCCGCGCAGGTGGTTGACCGCTTCGGGCTTTGGACGACGAACCGCCGCATCCTGCTCAATCAGCAGCTGGCACGCGACACAGTGGAGTGGATCGCGCTGCGGTCTGCCGCGCAAAGGTCGTTCGGGCAGGCAGAGGTTCTGGGCAAGCTGTCCCTGAAGCGCTGACCCCGGCGGAGGGGCATCTCTTCTGATCCTGCTACCGGGGGCCCTGAGTTATAAGACATGATATACTTTGGAATCATAGGGCTGGGCTTCAAATTTTTACGAAGTCTTAATCTTTGCCCGCCACAGGCACCCCTTCGGGCCGCGCAATGTGGCCATCCCATGCGGGGCCGGACGCAAGCAAAGATCGGGGGGCAGAGGGGGCAAGTCCGGCGCTCCGGCACGCCCCTGAGCGGACACCGCACCCCAACAGAACCACGCGCCCCTTTCGGGGCGCGTCTGCGCGTCAGTCCTGGGGCGGCGGGTCAGCGATCCTGCCGGATGATGTCTGTAATCAGAACCGTCTTGACCATATCGCCCAACACACCCCGCGCCACTTCCGTCAGACCCTTGCGCAGAATCAGAAGATTGTCGGCATCCGTAAAGGTGCCCCGGAACCCGCCGGTGTTTGCGTGATCAAACAGACGCTGCAGCATTTCATCGCGCAGTTTCGGTTCTTGCGCAAAGACCTTTTCAGTTCCGCCCGCCGTCACCTCCAGGCTGAGCGACAGGATGATCAGCGAGGCAATCTGGTTCTTTTCCACCAAAGGCACGATGAACTGATTGTTCAGTTTCACGAATTCCGGCAATTGCTCCGTGCTGTGGGCGGTACCTGCGGCATGGGTATCGCCTGCGGCAGCAGGGTCACCTTCGCCTTCAGCAGCCGGGGCGGGACGCAGGTGCCATCCGGCACCCAGCCCGGCACCCGCACCAATCAGAATCAGCAGAAGGGGGAGGAGTTTGCGCATTCTGACCTCAGAACGGGAGGAGGATGTCAGTGATCTGCTGACCGTAGCGGGGCTGCTGAAAATCGGTGATCTGCCCCCGCCCGCCATAAGAAATGCGGGCCCCGGCAACCTTGTCATAGGTCACCTCATTGGTGCGGGACACATCGGCCGGGCGCACATACCCGGTAACGATCAGCTCACGCAGTTCAAAATTGACCCTGACCTCCTGCTGGCCCTCGATCCGCAGCACCCCATTCGGCAGTTCTTCCACAATGGTGGCGGCGACCCGAAGGGTCAGCTTTTCCTTGCGCGACACCGAGCCATCGCCGGAGAAGGTCGAGGACGAGCCGGTATTCACCGCCTCTGCCATCGTGGCACCTTCCGGAAGCACGCGGTTGATCCGCTGTGGAATGCCCATAAGCTGCGGCACTGCCATGGTCTGATTGCCTTTGCGGGCGCGGCCCGATGAATTCGACATCTCGGCGCTGTCATCAATCTCGATCACCACCGTCAGGATATCGCCCCGCTTGCCAGCGCGCCGGTCACCCAGCAGCGAGGCGCGACCCGCCGTCCACAGCGAGGACGCCTCTGTCGGGCCGGTCATATCCGCAGACTGGGGCAGGCCGCCTGAATACATGGCGTGATGCTGATAGCTGCCTTCCAGCGGGGAAAACCCGGGCGCACGACCCACCTCGTCCAGCGAGCTGCAGGCGGCCAGACCGAGCAGTAAAAACAGTGCGATGCGCATGAAAACTATCCTTCAGACGGGCTGACGCGCACGGTTCCGTCGGGCATTACCCGGCCATGCACAGTGTTGCGGGAAGACAGGTTCACGACCCGGATCACATCGCCGGCGGCACCCCGGTCCAGCGCGCGGCCATCCGTTGAAATGGCCAGCGTTCCCGAGATGTAGGACAGCGATACCACCTGATTTCGGGCGATAACGGTCGGCGGCCCCACCTGATCGTCGCGGATGGGCCGACCGGGATACAGCATAACCCGCGCCTCTTGCCCGGCGACGCGCGCCGGATCGGACGCGGTGCCCGGGATGTTGGCCTGAATCACCGAAAGATCCGTTATTTCAATCACCTCACCCGCCTTTATGACGCGGTTGGTGATCAGGGCATCGGCGCAAGCCGGAACAGGAAGCAGGCAGAAGATCACCCGCCACATCAACGCACCTGCGTGGTTGCGGCCATCATCTGGTCGGCGGCAGTGATGACCTTTGCGTTCAACTCATAGGCCCGCTGCGCCTTGATCAACTCGGTCACTTCGCGCACGGCGTCGACGGAGCTTTCCTCAAGATAGCCCTGGCGCAAGGTGCCCAGACCGTCTTCGCCCGGGGCACCGGGCAGCGCCGGGCCCGACGCCTCGGTCTCGACAAACAGGTTGGACCCGATCGCCTCAAGCCCCTTTTCATTGGTGAACCCCACCAGTGACAGCGCGCCCAGAAGCTCTGGTTCAACCCGGTCGGCGAAATAGGCGTAGACCTCGCCGTCGGCATTGATGGCAAGCGACCGCGCATCGGCGGGGATGGTGAGGCCGGGAGCCACCTGATGACCTTCGGAATTGACGATCAGGCCATCGCCCGTGCGTTTGAGCGCGCCGTCGCGGGTATACGCGGCATTGCCGCCGGGCAGAGTCACCTCCAGATAGCCGGCACCTTCGATGGCGAGATCCAGATCGCCGTTGGTCTGGGCAAGCGGCCCCTGCGCGAGGACAACCGAGACAGCGGCGGGGCGCACGCCGAGGCCAAGCTGCACACCAGTGGGCAGCAAGGTGCCGTCACTGGCCGTCACCGAACCGGGGCGGGCCAGTTGCTGATAATGCAGGTCGGCAAAATCTGCGCGACGGGCGTTGTAGCCGGTGGTCGACATGTTTGCGAGGTTGTTGGACACGACATCGACCCGCATCTGTTGTGCGGCCATCCCGGTCGCGGCGATCTGCAGTGCTTTCATCATGGTCTCCTATCGGCCAAGGGTCTGGATCACAGCGCGCTGGCGCTGATCTTCGGCATCGAGGAACTTTTGCCCCGCTTCATAGGCGCGCTGAACGGTGATCATCCGGGCGATTTCAGATATCGGCTGCACATTGCTGTCTTCCAGAAATCCCTGGCGGATGATGGCGGTTTCTGCCGGCTCCAGCTCTGTGGCCGAGAACAGGGTTCCGGTCTGGTGTTGCAGTGACAAGGGATCGACAGGCTGCCAGAGCCCGATCTGGGCCACCGGCTGACCATCCGCCGACAGCGTGCCGTCTGATGCGATGGACACACTGCGGGCACCGGGCGGGACCGGCACCGGCGCGCCGCCCGCATCCAGCAGGGCGTGGCCATCGGGGGTGACGAGCGTGCCTTCGCCCGAGGGGGTGAAGGCACCGGCCCGGGTCAGGCGTTCGCCGTCCGGGGTGTCGATCAGGAAGAAGCCTTCGCCCTGCAATCCCAGATCATAGGTGCCGCCGGTGGGCGTCAATCCGGCCTGACCAAGATCTATATGACGGGCATTGCCATGCGCCATCGACAGCGAGGGTTCATCCTTCAACCGGCTGATATACTCCGAGAACACCACGCCCTCCCGCCGGAAACCGGTGGTAGAGACATTGGCAATGTTGTTGGCGATCACCTGCATCTCGCGCATCAGGCCGGATTGTCGGGTCAGGGTGGTGTAGCCGGGGGTTTCCATATCAGCCGCCTTCTATCTGTGGGATGATCGTATCGGTGAAGAAGGACACGAGGGTGGATGTCATGAAGCTCATGGAGACCCAGAACACGATGAGCATGGCACCGACCTTCGGGACGAAAGTCAGCGTCATCTCCTGGATCGAGGTCAGGGCCTGAAACAGGCCAACCACGACCCCAGCCACCAGTGCGACGCCAAGCAGCGGGGCCGAAAGGGTGACGGCGATCCAGAGGGCCTGGCGCAGAATGTCGAAGATTGCGCCTTCGGTCATGGCCGGGTCACACCGGCATTCTCAGGATTTCCTGATAAGCCTCGACCACGCGATCCCGGACGGTGATCACGGTTTCCACCGCCGTCTGCGACGAGGCCAGCGCCGCGACCAGCGCGTGGGGGTCTGCGCCGCCGGTCATTGCCGCACGGGCGGTGTCTTCGCCGCGCTGCAGGGTTTCGGCGAATGTGCCGAGAAACTGCGCGGCGCTGTTTTCGGCAGAGTTCGGCGGCGGCTCGGGGGTCGCCGCCGAACGAGTCTGTGCATAGGCCTGTGCGGCCAGAGACTTCTTGATATCCATTCTGGATCTCCTATCGGATGAGATCGAACAGGCTCTGCGTCATTTGACGCGCCTGATCGAAGAGTCTGAGGTTCGCCTCATAACTGCGCTGCGCTTCGCGCGCGTCAGCAATTTCGATCACCAGATCGACGTTCGATCCATCATAGTGACCAGTCGTATCTGCCAGCGGGTGATGCGGTGCATAGACCTTTGCCAATGGGCTTTGGTCCAGCCGGACAGGCCCGACAGTGACAGTTCCCGTCTCCTTTTCGGAGCGGAAGGAAATCACCTTGCGGTGAAAACCGGGGGTATCCGCGTTGGCGATGTTTTCGGAAACATGGCGCAGGCGTCTGGCCTGTGCCTCCATCCCGGATGCGGACAGGGAAAGGGAATTCAAGAGATCTGACATCGGTGCCCCTTACGATTTGCGGCCAAGCGACGTGCGCAGGATTTCGGACGTGTTGCGATAAACCGCCAGCGCCATTTCATGGCTTTGGCGTGCGGCGACGGCCTTCATCATCTGCTGATCGAGCGAGACGTTGTTGCCATTTGGTGCCATTCCGCTGCCGGAGGGCACGGGCTGATGCAAATGTGACTCTTCATTCATAATATGCCCGGCGCGGGTGCGCCTTGGCGTGAAACTGGCCGGATCGCCATATAGCGTGCGAAAATCCGGCATATCCATGGCGCGGAATCCGGGCGTATCGGCGTTGGCGATATTGCGTGCCACCACCGCGACCCTTTCGCCGGAATGCGCTGCAAGTGCCTGTGCCATTCTGGTCAGTCCCAGTTTTTCAAACATCGGGGCTTCTCCCTCGACCTACTTCACCAGTTCTTAGGGCTGATTCCTTTAGAAACGGTAATTGCCGAACAAAGGGAGAATCCCATGACCGACTTATTTGCCCAGCTGACCCAACACATCGCCCGGATTGACCTGTCGCGCCCGATCGGGCGGGTCCGGTCGGTGGGGGGTGGCACAATCTGTGTCAACGGCCTGCAGACCGCTGCCGCGCTGGGCGACCGGATCGAAATCGGCACCCGCGAACCGGGCAAAGGTGCGCAAGGCCGGCCAGACCACAGCGGCGGTGAAGTCATTGGGCTGGGGGCGGAAACTGTGACGGTTCTGCCAGATCACGGCTTGACCGGACTGGCGATCGGGACAGAAATCGCACTGTCCGGCCCGACCCATATTGCACCCGATGACAGCTGGATCGGACGGGTGATCGACCCGCTCGGCCAGCCGCTGGACGGCAGGCCGCTGTTTGCGGGGACGCAATACCGCAGCCTGACGGCACCACCCCCACCCCCGGCCCAGCGCCGACGGCTGGGTGCGCGGCTTGCCACCGGCAAAGCGGCGTTTGACACGTTGCTGCCCCTCGTGCGCGGGCAGAGAATCGGGTTGTTTGCAGGCTCGGGCGTTGGCAAATCCAGCCTGCTTGGCACCTTTGCCCGCGCTTTGCAGGCCGATGTCGTGGTCATCGGCCTTGTCGGCGAACGGGGAAGGGAGCTCAGGGAGTTCACCGAAAGCGTTCTTGGTCCTGACGGGATGAAGCGCAGCGTGGTGATCGCGGCGACATCCGACCGGTCACCCCTGTTGCGGCGGCGCTGTGCGCTTGCTGCGATGACAGTGGCAGAACATTTTCGCGACAAGGGGCTGAATGTGCTGCTGCTGGTCGACAGCGTGACGCGTTTTGCCGATGCCCACCGGGAAATAGCCCTATCGGCCGGCGAACCGGCAAGCCTGCGGGGCCATCCACCCTCACTTCAGTACATGATCATGGCGCTGGCAGAACGGGCGGGACCGGGGGCCGAGGGTCAGGGCGATATTACGGCAGTTTTTACCGTTTTGGTCCCCGGATCGGATATGGAAGAGCCGGTGGCCGATATCCTGCGCGGTGTGCTGGACGGGCATGTGATTCTGGACCGGCGCATTGCAGAACGCGGGCGCTTTCCGGCGGTTGACCTGCTGCGCTCGGTCTCGCGCAGCCTGCCTGCTGCGGCAAGCGACGCTGAACTTGCGCTGATTGCGCAGGCGAGAGGGGTGATTGCGGCCTGGGAACGGGTGGAAATGATGGTGCAGGCCGGGCTGTACCAGAAGGGCAGCGACCCGCTGGTCGATCAGGCCATCCGGCTGTGGCCGGCGGTAGACCAGTTCCTTGCCGAAGATGCGCCGGAAGACGGGATCGATGGCAGCTTTGCCCGGCTGACAGCTTGCCTTCAGGGCTGACCCCCGGAGTCAGCGGGTCAACCGGAACCGGGACGCGCTTTGCTGCAGCAGGGTCAGCGCCACCTGACCGGCACCAAGAGAGGATGCGTTTTCATCAAGCTCTGACCGGACCAGAAACTGCCGCACCAGTTTGTCGACCTTTTCAGGATCTTTGAACTGCGCCAGATCGCTGCTGCCAAACATCGCCTTTGTGCGGCTTTGCAGCGTTTCGACCTGCCGGTCCAGATCAATCGCCCCGAACGAGAGCGGCAGGCCAAAGGCCTTTTCAAACACTTTGCGCAAGGGCGGGTTGCCCAGCAGCGTATACCATTGGGTCAGGGACGAGCCCGTTGACTTGCCCAGTTCAGGCAATGCGGTTTCGACGTTCAGGGCAAGACGCATATCATCGTTCTGGGTGCCCACCGCCACCGCAAACTGCTGGGCTTTATAAGGGGTCAGGATCTTGTCGGCGAAATCGGAAAGCACAGTGTTCGGAGTGTCAAAGTTGCCAAAGCCAAAGGCTTCCGCGAATTTCTGATACTGCTTGTTGGACAGCTTGTTGGCCAGCGCATCGGGTTGAAGGGTGCCACCCTCAAGGATTTTCCGGATGAAGAACTTATTGGGCATATCCCCCTCCAGCCCGAAGGCCCCCAGCGCCACGCGCAGCAAGCGGGGATCTTTCACAAGCTGCTCGGCCGTTTTGATGCTGCCGATCTTTTCGCGAAAATACGCCTCATCGCGCTTGACAGAGGGTTGCGCATTGAATGCTGTCATCTGCTTGTCCATCGTCCGTTTCAGGAAGGACCAGCCAGCATAGCCGGCAACGGGGAGAACGGGGGAAAAGCTCATTGTGGGCCTACTGCCATAAGACGCTCTTCCCGCGGAAGCAGGCTGCGCAAGTATTTGAGCACCTGATAATGCTGATCATCAAGAACCGATTTACTGGCAAGGGACAGTTGCAGGCGGCTGTCCGGGTCGGTCAGCACCTGGCTGAGCTGTTCGATGCCGCGCAGCAGTTGCATCTGCGCCTCGGCAGGCGGCACATCGCCGGACAGGACCAGCTGCGCAATGTAGCAGACCCGGCGGACCGGCGTGTTCACCTCCTCCGGGTGGATGGCATCGCGCAACCTTAGGATATGGGCGTTCGGCGTCATGATGGCCAGACGCGAGCGCCGGTCGCCGTTTTCGATCACCGCACCGTTGATCAAGACCCGCTCATGCGGGCCCAGTTTGATGACAAGACCGCTCATCGCAGGCTTTCCTGTCCACGCAGGCCGCGCATGATGGCCGTGTTCACGTCGATCAGCACTTCGACCGAGGCCGCACCATTCAGCACGTTTCTGGTGTGAACCTCGGAAAATTCATACAGATAGAACAGCTGTGCGCGCAGGGGGGCAGGCAGTGCGTTGCCGGGCGATGCGACATCGGCAGCCAGCGTGGACCAGAGGCCAAGATTCTCCCACAGCGCCTGCACGAGCGCGGGATAGTCGCTTTTATGCTGCTTCCAGGCCGCCGAAAGCTTTTGCGTCACGCGCGCCAAAGCATCGTACTCGATGCTGCGCATGGGGCGCAGCGTAGCATCCGGGCGGGAATAGCCCAGTTTCGGGTGAATAAGCGCGTTCACGGCGAATCCTTCGCGTTGTATCTTCATGTTTCAGGGGAATGGGCCGGGGTTACCCCCGGCCCGAGCCATCAACGGAACAGCGCCAGGATGTTCTGCGGTGCCTGGTTTGCGATCGACAACGACTGGGTCGCCAGCTGCTGCTGAACCTGCAAGGCCTGCAAGCGGGCCGATGCCTCTTCCATGTTCGCATCGACCAATGACCCGATGCCGGACTTGAGCGAGTCGACCAGATTGCCCACAAAGGTCTGCTGAATTTCGATCCGTTTTTGTGCGGTACCAAAGTCAGAGGCGGCCTGAATTGCGGTTTGCGTCAGGCCTTCGATGACTGCCAGCGCCGATTCAGCACCCGCACTGGTCGACACATCAACTGTGGACAGCTTTTCAAGGCCACCGCCAATCGTGTTGCCAGCTGGTGCGTAGGCAAGCAACTGTGCCGTTACGTTGTTGCCAACGGTGGTGGAGCCGGTGAGTGTAAGCACGTTGGCAGTGGCACCGGTGCCAACCGCAGCCGACATCTGGGTATCAAGCCCCTGCTTCTTTGCATAGTCATTGAAGGCGGACGCCAGCCCCTTTGCAACATCGGCAGCGGTGTCGCCATCACGTGCCACATAGCGAATGTCCTGGATGCTCGCGGTATTGGCTGTTGCAAGCCCCGCCGCACCCGCCGTCAGCGTGATGTTATAGCCATCACCCGCGACGACCGCACCGGCGACAATGGTGATTGCGGTGGTCGGTGCGGATGCCGCGCCGGTCAGCGCCGTTGCTGCAGTGGTCGCGGCGCCGGTTGCCTTGGCGGTCAGCGCGGCACCGACGGCCAGAGCCGTACCACCGACAACCGAGGTTGTGGTGCTCAGGTCTGACTTGCCGACGTTGATGTTGGAAGCGGCCACTGTTCCGTCTGATGCGCGGTCAAGCGACGAAAGCACATTGACGGTGCCGGTGCCCACGGTCTTGGACTTGTTCGACAGCATGTTCAGGCCGTTGAACTGGGCCGCGCCGACGATCGAGCTGATCTGATCGCGCAGCGCGCCGATGTCAGCCTGAATTTTGCTGCGGTCAACGTTCTCTTCCTGAGAGTTGACGATCTTGCCCTTCACCTCTTCCAGCAGTTTGGTGATCTGTTCCGAAGCCGAGCGGGCCAGGGAGATGGTCGAGTTACCAAGCGAAAGGCTGTCAGAGATCGACTTGAAGCCGGCAACGTCCGATTCCATGGTTTTTGCAATCGCCCAGACGGCAGCATTGTCCTTTGCGCTGCCCACGGCCATACCTGTCGAAATCTCGGCCTGGACCTGACCCATATTCTTGCTGATGGACTTCATGGTTTGCAGGGCAACCATCGCGCCGTTGTTCGTCAGAATTGAAGACATGTTCGTTTCCTTCGCAAATGCCGCGCTTTTCGCGGCCAGAGTTACCGTCGGCCGACGGCTGGAAGGGCATTCTTGCCGTTGCCCCGGGGTACAGCCCGCGGCGCCACCCCGACCTCGGGGCGCAAGACCGATACAAACCTCCAACTCCTAATCAACGGTGAATTGCCTCCCGCCAATCACCGATGATTTGAAACAATTCAGACCCGCCGCGATGTCGGCAAGGCCGTGGGCACTGTCGCCTTGAGCCCGCCACGGTCATAGGTGGTGAGTCCCTTGGCGGCTTCCGACACCTCGGCCACGCGGCGCCGGGCGGCGCGCACACCGGCAAGCGCAGAGACCAGACAGGATTCTGTCCGCTCCGCCTCGGCCTGCAGGGATTGCAATGTGCGCAGGTCGCCGCTTTGCAACGCCTCTTCGGTTTCTCGCAAGGCGGGCAGCAGGGCGGCAAGCTGCGCATACTCCCCCTCCATCACGGCGCGGCGGACCTCTTGCAGAATGGATTCAGGGCTTTGCGACATGGCGCGCCTCCTCTGCCCGGATCAGGGACGAAAAGATGGTCTGGGCCAGACCAAGCCCGCCCTTTTCAACGATGCTGCGGGCCTGCGCGTTGCGCAGAAACGACGCGAACTGGTCTTCGCCCGGGCCACCCCCGAAGGTGCCGGATGATTCGCCAAGTCCGGCATGGGACAGCATTTCGGACAGAAACACCGCCTCCATCTCTTTTGCCTTGTTCAGCAAGTGGTTGCGCTCCGGCGTAAGCGCGGCGGGGCCGGGTAGGACAGGATCAGGATTCATCGCACATCTCCGGTTCAGTTGAATTGTTCTGAATATCTGCGGGTTGGGTAAACAGTCGGTAAGCAATTCCGCGCAATTTCAGGGGCAGTCCTGTCAGACAACGGAATGCAGAATGCTGATCACCCCGTTCTCCCCGCCCCTGACACCCGCTGCTGTGGCACCGGGTGGTGTGTCCGGCGATGGGGCCGCGTTTGAAAAGTTGATGACCACGTTTCGCCCGGCAGGGCGGGAAGATGCCGCCTCTGGCCAGAGCAATGGGTCGGGGATGGATAGGGGTGAGAAGGAACCAGTGGATACCGTCCTTGCGGTTGCAGATCCGGCGACGACATCCCCAGAGCCGGATGCCGCAGGCGAAGGCCTGCAGGACACGCTGGCCATCTCTGTACAGACCGCGCCAGTTGCATGGCAGAGCGCGACCGCGCCCCCGGTTGCGGCCCCTGCTTCCGGCGACGCACCCCTGACACAGCCGACAATGCTAGGCGCAGCGATTGTGGCAGCATCCCCAGCCGTTGCGATTGGTGCGGGACAGATGATCGTCGGCGCAATGGATGCAGCGTGGGACCAGACAAAGGCTGCAGCGCAGCAGGCAGAGGGGGCCACGACCACCGGCAGCGCTGCACCACGGTTCGCGGCGGTGGCGGAGGTGCAGACTGCACCAGTCCGGCCACCGGTTGCGGATGCGCCCGATACCGCGGTGCCTGCGCCCCTCCTGAGCGGCTCGCAAGCGGCCGGTCTGGCAATGCAACCGGGCGCGGGCGGCGCAATTCAGGCAGCGCCTGCGGGGCCATCCGGCGGTGGCGCAGACCTGCCGTTGACTGCGGCTGCGGCACCGCCCGTGTCAGAGAAGACAAGTCGAAAACCGGGATCGGCTGCGGCACAAGGCACCGGAGCTGCGGTCGCGGCAAACGCAGCGGCAGAGGCTGGCAAACGCGTAGAGGCGACGGCCAGCGCCTATGACGCAAGCAGGGCACCGCCCGATGCAAGACACGCCAAGCCCACCGATGCCTCGACTCCGGCTCCCAGCCTGTCCAACCCTGTGCCAATGGTGACAGAGTTCTGGCCTGACCTCGCCGCTGCATCCGGCATTGGCCGGGACGGTGTGGCGGGTGCCGGGCCCGCTACCGGCGGCGGCGGCGCGGCCAGCCCCGCCACGCCGCCCCCCGCCAGCCAGCTTTCGCAAACCATTGTGCAGATCATTCAGCGGGGTGCAGATACTCCGGTTGAGGTGACACTGCGGCCGGAAGAACTGGGCAAGGTGCGCTTTGACATGCTGACAACCGGCGACAGGCTGCACATCACGCTGTTTATCGAACGGCCCGAGGCCATGGATCTGATCCGGCGTCATGGCGAACAGTTGCTGAACGATCTGCGTCAGTCCGGGTTCAGCAACCCTTCGCTCAGTTTTGGCGACTGGTCGCAACGCGATACGCGTCCCGCGAAACCCGCCACACCACCCAAACCGGCCGAAGGTGGCACGGCTGCTTATGACATAACCGCCGGTGCACCGGCCCGCACGATTGCTGCCGGGCGGCTGGATCTGCGGCTTTGAAAGGATGTTGACATGAACATTACCTCTACCCAGACCGGCATGAGCTATGCCGGGGCGCAGGCGGACACTGCCACAAAATCTGCGTTTGCAAACTCAGACTTCGAGACCTTTCTGCGCATGCTGACGGTGCAGATGCAGAATCAAGACCCGTTGAATCCAATTGATTCAGCGGATTACGCGGTGCAGCTTGCAACCTTTTCCGGGGTGGAACAGGCGGTTCGCACCAACCAGCTGCTGGAGAGCCTGCAATCGCAATTTGGCCTGCTGGGCATGGCGCAGCTTGCGGGTTGGGTCGGGCAAGAGGCACGGGCGGCGGCCCCGGTCTTTTTTGACGGAACGCCGGTGACGCTGTCGCCCGACCCGGCTGCATCGGCGGACCGGGCGGTTCTTGTCGTCAGAGATGCGCAGGGCCGGGTGGTGTCGCGCGAAGATCTGCCGGTTTCAACCGCGCCTTATGAGTGGGCCGGCACCGATGCGACCGGGGCGGCGCTGCCGCAAGGCATTTATACGCTGACGCTGGAAAGCTATTTCTCGGACGTGCTGCTGGAGAGCGAACCGGTGGAATCCTACGCCCAGATTCTGGAGGCGCGGGGCGGCGTGGACGGGACAAGGCTGGTGCTGCGGGGCGGGATCGAAGTTCCGGCAGATAGCGTGACCGCGCTTCGGATGCATTGAGCCATGTTGCTTCTGTCGGCAGCTCCGTTCGCCGGGGAAGTGTCTGCCCGTGCAAACGCAGTGGGGCGCAAGGCGATGTCGACAGGGTGCGACAGGGCTGAACATTGGCCAGGCCAAGGCTGCCGGGCGCGCGTGGCGAGGGCACTACAGCAAGGTGCCCAGCCACAGCCCCGCCGCCAGCATCACAACCCCCGTCAGCGCGGTCCAGAGCGGCCAGTGGTTGCGCCTGACCTGCACCGGCGGATGGCTGTCGGCCTGCGCGATCAGCGCCATTTCGACCATCTGCGGCAATCTTGGCCCGAAACGGGCCAGCACCCGCGCCGTTTTGGCCAGATCGCGCAGCAGGGCGCGGGGGCCAACGTTTTTGGTGATATAGCCTTCGACCACCGGCTTTGCGACTTCCCATATGTTGATATGGGGGTCCAGGCCGCGCGCCACGCCTTCGACCACCACCATGGTGCGTTGCAGCAAGATCAGCTCGGTCCGGGTTTCCATGCCAAAACGTTCTGTGACCTCAAACAGATAGGCCAACAGCCGCGCCATCGAAATGCGGCTGGCATCCATGCCGAAGATCGGCTCGCCCACGGCGCGCAGGGCGCGAGCGAAGTCGTCGATGTCGCGGTCGGCGGGCACATAGCCCGCCTCGAAATGCACCTCGGCCACCCGGCGATAGTCTTTCCGGATGAAGCCGAACAGAATCTCGGCATAGACCCGACGGGTGTATTCATCAATCCGCCCCATGATCCCGAAATCATAGGCGATGATGTTGCCACTGGCGGCAACCTTCAGATTGCCCTGATGCATGTCGGCGTGAAAATAGCCGTCGCGCAGCGCGTGGTTCAGGAAAAGCTGCAACACACGCGCGCCCAACAGCTTGCGGTCATGCCCGGCGGCGTCGATCAGGTCATTGTCATTCAGCCCGATGCCTTCGGCCCAATCCAGCGTCATCACCGTGCGGCCTGACAGGAACCAGATCGGCTTTGGCACCTGAAACCCGGCGTCGCCTGCGGTATTGGCGGCAAACTCGGCGGCAGCGCTGGATTCGAGGCGGAAATCCAGCTCGCCCATCACCACGCCTTCAAAATGGCGGATCACCTCCAACGGGCGCAGCCGGCGGGAAGAGGGGGAGATGAATTCAATCGCCTGCGCGGCGAAGTAGAAGGCGTCAATATCCTTGCGGAATGCGCGTTCGATGCCCGGTCGCAGCACCTTCACCGCAACTTCGCGCCCGTCTTCGACCAGCCAGGCCTTGTGCACCTGCGCGATAGAGGCGGCGGCGACGGGTTCGGAAAACTCCCGGAACATCTGATCGACCGGCAGACCCAATTCGGCCTCGATCATCTTTTTGGCAATGGCAATCGGGAAGGGCGGCAGCTTGTCCTGCAGGTATTTCAACTGCAGCGCCAGTTCATCCCCCACCACATCCGGACGGGTGGAAAGGATCTGGCCGAACTTGATATAGGCCGGGCCAAGCGCTTGCAGCGCCCGCGTGACCGGGGGCAGCGCCGGATCTCCGCGCAGGCCCAGTGGCTTGAACGGCCAGCCCAGAATCCGCGCCACAAAGCGCAGGCCCGGGGGTGCGCGAAACGCTTCGAGCACCACGCCGATGGCCCCCGTCCGCTCCAGCGTAGCAAGGGTGCGGATCAGCCGCCAGATGTTGTGGGGGCCACGCACTTACAGCTTCCACCCCGAATGAAGGGCGGCAATGCCCATGGTCTGATTGCGGTATTTGACCAGATCAAAGCCTGCCTGACGGATCATTGTGGCAAACGCCTCCTGATCCGGGAATTTGCGGATGCTTTCGACCAGATATTGATAGCTGTCGCGGTCGCCTGCCACGATCTGCCCCATCAGCGGGATTACGTTGAAGGAATAGAGATCATATGCCTTCTGCATCAGATCGTTGGGAATCTGGCTGAATTCCAGCACCATCAGCCGCCCGCCGGGCCGAAGCACGCGGTAGGCTTCGGACAGCGCATCGGCAATGCGGGTGACGTTCCGGATGCCGAAACTGATTGTATAGACATCAAAACTGTTCGACTCGAACGGCAAGGCCATCGCGTCGCCCACCACCCAGCCCAGCCGGTCAGCCATGCTGTCCGCTTCGGCCCGCTGCCGCCCGGCGACCAGCATCGATTCGGTCAGGTCGCAGACCACGGCACTGGCCCCCGGTGCCCGGTTCAGAAAGCGAAAGGCGACATCGCCAGTGCCGCCCGCCACATCCAGCAACCGCTGGCCGGGCCTTGGCGCAAGCCAGTCCATCATCGCGTCTTTCCACAAACGGTGGACGCCGCCCGACATCAGGTCGTTCATGATGTCATATTTGCTGGCCACGCGCGTAAACACGCCGTGGACCATTCCGGCCTTGTCGCCCTCGGGTACGGTCTGATAGCCGAAATGCGTCGTGCCTTTGTCGTCTTCGGTCATGGGCCTTGCCCTTTATTGCCTGCGAGTCTTCTTATAGGGCGCATCCGCGCGGCTGCAATGCGCCACCCTGTCCGGAGGGCGGATCGCGCAATGGATCAGGAGCTTGTGACCATGCCAGAACTGCCAGAGGTGGAAACCGTGCGCCGCGGACTGCTGCCCGTGATGGAGGGGCGGGTGATTGCCCAAGCATCCGTCAACCGCGACGGGCTGCGCTGGCCGTTTCCGCCGGGCATGGCCGGGCGCCTGACCGGCGCGCGGGTGAACGCGCTGCGGCGGCGGTCGAAGTATATTCTGGCCGATCTGTCCACAGGTGAGACTTTGCTGATTCACCTGGGCATGTCCGGGCGGATGCTGATTTCCGGGCAGATGTTGGGCGCGTTTCACCACGACCACCCCGCCCCGCAAAAACATGACCATGTGGTGCTGGGGATGGAGGGCGGCGCGCGCGTGACCTTCAACGATGCGCGGCGGTTCGGCGCGATGGACCTGATGGACACCGGGGCGGCAGACAGCCACCCGCTGCTGGCGGCGCTGGGGCCGGAGCCTTTGGGCAATGCGTTTGACGAAAGCTATCTGATCGCCCGGCTGAAGGGCCGCAACACGCCGATCAAGTCGGCGCTGCTGGATCAGCATATCGTGGCCGGTCTGGGCAATATCTATGTCTGCGAAACCCTGTACCGGGCCCGCATTGCCCCCCAGACCAAGGCCGGAGACCTGGCCGCCAGACAGGTGGCCGCGCTGGTGCCGATCATCCGCGCGGTTCTGGCCGAAGCCATCGAGGCAGGCGGCAGCAGCCTGCGCGATTTCCGGCAGGCAGATGGCGAGCTGGGATATTTCCAGCACAGCTTTCAGGTCTATGACCGCGAAGGCCAGCCTTGTGTGACCCCCGGTTGCGGGGCCACCGTGGGGAGGATCGTGCAGTCCGGACGGTCGTCTTTCTATTGCCCGCAGTGCCAGCGCTGACTTGCCATCGGGCAGGATGGTGCTAGGAGTCACCCAATCGCCCAACCGTGGAGCCCGCGCATGGCCTATGATACGCTGATCGTCGAGGTCGAGGATTACGTTTCCCTGATCCGGCTGAACCGCCCCGATGCGCTGAACGCGCTGAATTCCAAGCTGATGAGGGAACTGGCCAGTGCGGTGCAGGCGGCGGACCGCGATGACAACGTGCGTGTCATCGTGCTGACCGGATCGGAAAAATCCTTTGCCGCCGGCGCGGACGTCAAGGAAATGGCCGAAAAGTCGTTCACCGAGGTCTATTTCGACAACCTGTTCGGGATCGAGGCCGCAGTCATCGGTCAGGTGCGCAAACCGATTATCGCCGCGGTTTCAGGCTATTGTCTTGGTGGCGGTTGCGAGCTGGCGATGCTGGCCGATTTCATCATCGCCGCCGACACCGCAAAATTCGGCCAGCCCGAGATCAATCTGGGAATCGTGGCCGGTATGGGCGGCACCCAGCGGCTGACGCGCTTTGTCGGCAAGTCAAAGTCGATGGACATGCATCTGACCGGCCGCTTCATGGAATCGGCCGAGGCAGAGCGCTGTGGTCTGGTCAGCCGGGTGTTTCCGGCCAAGGATCTGATGACCGAGGTGATGAAGATCGCCCAGAAAATCGTCGAAAAATCGCTGCTGTCGTCGATGGCGGTCAAGGAATGCGTGAACCGGGCGCAGGAAACCACGCTGGCCGAAGGATTGCTGTTCGAACGCCGGGTGTTCCATTCGATGTTCGCCACCGAAGACCAGAAAGAGGGCATGGCGGCGTTTCTGGAAAAGCGGCAGCCGCAGTTCCGCGATAAGTAGGCCGTTTTTTCTGTTTTCTTTCGGTTCAATCCATCCTATACGCCGCCCCACATGCGCGTGGGCCCGCTTAGGCAAGAATCATCCCCTCCTATAAGGTGGGGTCTTGGGGCTTTCGTGCGATTGCATTGAATCAGACCCAGGAAAGGCCACCACAATGGCAAATAGTGAACAGTCCAAAAAACGCGCCCGCCAGTCCGAGGCGCGCTATGCCGTGAACAAGGCGCGCCGGTCGCGCATCCGTACTTTCGTGCGCAAAGTGGAAGAAGCCATCGCTTCGGGCAACTCTGAGGCCGCTGTTGAAGCGCTGAAGAATGCCCAGCCGGAACTGGCGCGTGGCGTCACCAAGGGCGTGCTGCACAAGAACACCGTGTCGCGCAAAATCTCGCGCCTGTCGTCGCGGGTCAAGGCGCTGTCGACCCCGGCTGCCTGAGTCGATTCTATCAGCTTTGTGTCAAGGGCGTCCTCTTCCGGGGGCGCCCTTTTTCTATGGCACCTGCGGATTTTCAGGCGCTTTTCTGCCCGCACGTTGCCGATTTGCCAGAGCCTCCGGATTCGCTGAGACCAAAGCTGTGTCAACTTAATAGTTCGGTTGCGAAGGCCCGCGCGGGCTTGCTACCTTCAGGGTGCGATTCACTTCGTCTTGGGGGACGTGACACCGCCTTGCGCGATATTCCGACCGGCCTTGCTGCCAGCTTGCCGTCAGAATGTTGACTTGGATCAAGGTGTTATGCTGTCTGCGGTCTATTCCGCACTCAGGTGGTTCAACGAATCCGGCTTCTCGGGGCCGGCTTCGTTGTTCTGTGGAATACCCATATCTGGCCCGCTTCCGGGTCAGATCCTTTTGCGTGTGCTGCGAAAGGGGTCGGGTCCGGACGTTCCGGGCCGTGAGGGTGGTGTGTGGGAAACAAGCCCGACCGGGGGACCGGAGGTGGCGGGCAAATAAAAACAGGTCAAAACGAATGACGAACGACACGTGGGGACAGGTTCGGGAAGAACTGATCAAGAGGGTTGGCAAGAACAACTACACGACATGGATCGAGCCGCTTCGCCTTTCCCAGCTGAAAAACGGCGTCGCCAGTTTCGAAGTGCCGACCACATTCTTCGGCGACTGGGTGTCGCGCAATTTCGCTGACCACATCCGGGGCCAGCTTGCGGTAGCGGGATCGCCTGTGGACCGTGTTGAATTTACCGTCGGCGCTGTGGCCGAACGGCCTGCGGCGGCCAGCCCTGCAGCGCGGGCTACGGCTAAATCGGCGGCAAAGCCCGCGCGGGCCCGGGCAAACGGCACCGATGAGGTGACCGGCGCCCAGCTGGAGCAGCGCTTTACCTTTGACAATTTCGTAGTCGGCAAGCCGAACGAGCTGGCCCACGCCGCCGCCCGCCGGGTGGCCGAAGGCGGGCCGGTCACCTTCAACCCGCTGTTTTTATATGGCGGCGTTGGCCTTGGTAAAACCCACCTGATGCATGCCATCGCGCATGAGCTGAAGTTCAGCCGTCCTGACCTGCACGTGCTGTATCTGTCGGCAGAACAGTTCATGTACCGCTTTGTGCAGGCGCTGCGCGACCGGCAGATCATGGATTTCAAAGAGCTGTTCCGGTCTGTCGATGTGCTGATGGTCGATGACGTGCAGTTCATCGCGGGCAAGGACAGCACGCAGGAAGAGTTCTTCCACACCTTCAACGCGCTGGTCGACCAGAACAAGCAGATCGTGATTTCCGCCGACCGCGCGCCGGGCGAGATCAAGGACCTTGAGGAACGCATCCGCTCGCGCCTGCAATGCGGGCTGGTGGTGGACCTGCATCCCACTGATTACGAACTGCGGCTGGGCATTCTGCAATCGAAGCTGGAGCATTACTCCAATCAGTACCGCGGGTTGACGATGGCATCGGGGGTGCTGGAGTTTCTGGCGCACCGGATCACCACCAATGTGCGGGTGCTGGAAGGGGCCTTGATGCGGCTGTTCGCCTTTGCCAGCCTCGTCGGACGTGAGATCAATCTGGATCTGGTGCAGGAATGTCTGTCGGATATCTTGCGCAGTTCGGAAAAGCGACTGACCATCGAGGAAATCCAGCGCAAGGTGGCCGAGCATTACAATGTGCGGCTTTCAGACATGATCGGGCCGAAACGGCTGCGCACGATTGCCCGGCCGCGTCAGGTGGCGATGTATTTGTCCAAACAGATGACCAGCCGCAGCCTGCCAGAGATTGGCCGCCGCTTTGGCGGGCGGGATCACACCACGATCATGCACGGAGTCCGCAAGATTGAAGAGCTGATGGCGGCGGACGGGCAACTGGCTGATGATGTGCAGCTCCTCAAGCGGTTGCTGCAAAGCTGAAAGCATGGGCCTTCCCCCTGTGTTACAGCCGGGCGGGCCATTTGTTTTCAAAGGTTTGGCTTTTTTTGTTTACGGAATTTTAACGCTTCGGTCCCGATGGTGGCTGTTGGCCTTGACCTTGGCGGCAAAGCCCAACAAAGTCGGGTCAAGCACTTGTGAACCCGCAGAAAACGGGTAATGTCGGCGTCCCTTAACCGGCCCGACAGGGGGATGGAAGATGAAGCTTTCGATTGAACGCGGCACGCTGCTCAAGGCCCTTGCGCAGGCCCAGTCTGTGGTGGAACGGCGCAACACCATTCCGATCCTGGCCAATGTGCTGATCGAAGCCGAAGGTGCGCAGATTTCGTTCCGCGCCACCGATCTGGATATCGAGGTGGTGGACCGCGCCCCGGCCATGGTGGAACGCCCCGGCGCAACCACGGTTTCAGCCGTGATGCTGCATGAGATTGTGCGCAAGCTGCCCGATGGCGCGCTGGTGAACCTGACCGAAGATCCGGCCTCGGGCCGGTTGTCGATCATGGCGGGGCGGTCGTCGTTCAGTCTGGCGACGCTTCCCAAGGAAGATTTTCCGGTGATGGCCACCTCGGAATATTCGTCGAACTTCTCGGCCCCTGCCCCGGCCCTGCGCCGGCTGTTCGACAAGGCGAAATTCGCGATTTCCACTGAAGAGACGCGGTATTATCTGAACGGCGTTTACCTCCATGTCTCAACCGGCGAAGACGGCCCGGTGCTGCGCGCGGTGGCGACCGATGGCCACCGGCTGGCGCGGATTGATGCCGCCCTGCCCGAAGGCGCGACCGGAATGCCGGGTGTGATCGTGCCGCGCAAGACCGTGAATGAACTGCGCAAGCTGCTGGATGATGATGAGGCGACGATTGCGGTGTCGGTGTCAGAAACGAAAATCCGCTTTGCCACCCCTGCGTTGACCCTGACCTCGAAGGTGATCGACGGCACCTTCCCCGATTACACCCGGGTGATTCCGACCGGGAACACACGGCGGCTGGAAGTGGATGCGTCTGAATTTGCCAAGGCGGTGGACCGGGTGGCCACTGTGTCGAGCGAGCGCAGCCGCGCGGTGAAGCTAAGCCTTGATGAGGACCGGCTGATCCTGTCGGTCAACGCCCCGGATTCGGGCGCGGCCGAGGAAGAGCTGGCGGTGGCCTATAGCGATGAGCGGCTGGAGATCGGCTTCAATGCCAAGTATCTGCTGGAAATCGCCTCTCAGGTAGACCGGGAAAATGCGGTGTTCCTGTTCAACTCTTCGGGCGATCCGACCTTGATGCGTGAGGGGAATGATACCAGCGCGATCTATGTCGTGATGCCGATGCGCGTGTGACATCGGTCGGACCGGGGGCCAGCCCCCGGACCCCCGGGATATTTATGAACAGATGAAAGGGGCAGCGTTTGGCTGGCCTTGCGATCACATCGCTGGTGCTGTCGCAGTTTCGCAGCCATGGCCTGACGCGGCTGGCCTTTGACGGACGGCCTGTGGCTGTGCATGGGCCGAACGGGGCGGGCAAGACCAATATTCTGGAAGCAGTGTCTTTGCTGTCGCCGGGGCGCGGGTTGCGGCGGGCGGGGGCAGACGAGCTGGCGCGGCGGCCAGAGGCAATTGGCTGGAAGATCTCGGCGCAGGTAGACGGGCTGGACGCACCACATGAGGTGGTGAGTTTTGCCGAGGGCACCGACGCGCGGGTGGTGCGGATTGACGGCAAAGCCGCGACCCAAGGTATGCTGGGCCGGGTGCTGCGCATTCTGTGGCTGGTGCCCGCGATGGACCGGCTGTGGATTGAGGCCGCCGAGGGGCGGCGACGGTTTCTGGACCGGATGACCCTGAGCTTTCAGCCCGAGCATGGCGAGGCGGTGCTGGCCTATGACAAGGCGATGCGCGAGCGCAACCGGCTGCTGAAGGATCAGGTGCGCGATGCGCATTGGTACGGGGTAATCGAGGCGCGGATGACCGAGGCGGCGGCCCTGATCGACGCGGGCCGCGCGGCGGCGCTGGCGCGGCTCGCGCTGGCGCAGAACGGGGCGGAAACCGCGTTTCCGCGGGCCGACCTGACCTTGCTGCATCCTGACGGGAATTATGGCGATCTGGCACTGGCACTGGCCGAGGGGCGGGCGCGCGATATGGCGGCCGGCCGCACCTTGCAGGGGCCGCACCGGGTGGATCTGGCGGCGGTTTATGCGGCCAAGGGCGTGGCGGCTGCGCAATGTTCGACCGGCGAGCAGAAGGCGCTGCTGATCTCGCTTATTCTGGCCAATGCGCGGGCGCTCGCGGCCGATCTGGGCCGCGCGCCGGTGGTGCTGCTGGACGAGGTGGCGGCGCATCTGGATGCGGCGCGGCGGGCGGCGCTGTATGACGAGATCTGTGCGCTGGGCGCGCAGGCGATCATGACGGGGACGGAACCCGGATTGTTCGAGGCGTTGGGCGGTCGGGCGCAAGATCTGGCCGTGAGCGAGGATGGCGGCGTATCGGAGGTTCGTGGATGACGGTGACATTGCATCAGCTGGCGCTGTACGCGCTGGCCATGGTGGGGCTGTGGGTGATTCCCGGGCCGGTCTGGGTTGCGCTGACCGCGCGGGCGCTGTCGGGCGGCATGGCAGGGGCCTGGCCGCTGGCGGTGGGGGTGGCGCTGGGCGATCTGATCTGGCCGCTCTGTGCCATTCTGGGGCTGGCCTGGGTGCTGTCTTTGTACGGCGATCTGCTGGAGGTGATGCGCTGGATTGCGGCGGCGGTGTTCATCGTGATGGGGGTGCTGTTGCTGCGCAAGCCGGCGGCGGTGCCGGGGACGGACAGCCGGATGACGCGGCCCGGGGTCTGGGCCGGGTTTTCGGTCGGGGTGGCGGCGGTGATCGGCAACCCCAAGGCGATTTTGTTCTACATGGGGTTTCTGCCGGGGTTCTTTGACCTGAGCCGGGTGAACGTCTGGGATATTGCGGCGATCTTGCTGGTTTCGGCGGTGGTGCCGATGTTGGGCAATCTGGGGCTGGCGCTGTTTCTGGACCGGGCGCGGCAGCTGTTGCGCAGCCCCGCGGCCTTGCGGCGGCTGAACGTGGTGTCGGGGGTTTTGCTGATTGCGGTGGGTTGCGTGATTCCCTTTACCTGACCCCCAAATCTTGTGTCTTAGGGGTGACATTCCCGGCCCCCGGCGGTATAACTCGCGCACATTATCAGGGGTTCATGACGCATGGCCGAAGCTGCCCGCAAACCCGCCGAATACGGCGCCGATTCCATCAAAGTACTCAAGGGGTTAGAGGCGGTTCGCAAACGCCCTGGCATGTATATCGGTGACACCGATGACGGGTCAGGCCTGCACCACATGGTTTACGAGGTGGTGGACAACGGGATCGATGAGGCGCTGGCCGGGCATGCCACTGCTGTCACCGTGAAAATTCACGCGGATTCCAGCGTATCGGTGCGCGACAACGGGCGCGGGATTCCGGTCGATATCCATCAGGAAGAAGGCGTGTCGGCGGCAGAGGTCATCATGACCCAACTGCATGCGGGCGGGAAGTTCAACAACACCGATGACTCGGGCAATGCCTACAAGGTGTCGGGCGGGTTGCACGGGGTTGGTGTTTCGGTCGTCAACGCGCTGTCGGAATGGCTGGAGCTGACCGTCTGGCGCGATGAGACCGAGTATCGGGCGCGGTTCGAGCATGGCGAGTGCGTCGAGCATGTGCGGGCCATCGGCCCTGCGCCGGGGATGCGGGGGACCGAGGTGCGGTTTCTGGCCAGCGCCAAGGTCAACATCCCCGAAGGGACGTTTTCCAACCTCGATTACAGCTTCAAGACGCTGGAAAACCGGCTGCGCGAGCTGGCCTTTCTGAACTCGGGCGTGCGGATCATTGTTGAAGACGCGCGGCCCGCCGAGCCGCTGCACACAGAGCTGTTCTATGAAGGCGGGGTGCGCGAGTATGTGAAATACCTCGACCGGTCGAAATCCAGCATCATGGCCGAGCCGATCTATATGATCGGGGAACGCAACGGCATGACCGTTGAGGTCGCGATGTGGTGGAATGACAGCTACAACGAAATGGTGCTGCCGTTTACCAACAACATTCCGCAGCGCGATGGCGGCACGCATCTTGCCGGCTTTCGCGGCGCGCTGACGCGGACGATCAACGGCTATGCCCAGGCGACCGGGATTGCCAAGAAGGAAAAGATCGACTTCACCGGCGATGATGCTCGCGAGGGGCTGACCTGTGTGCTGTCGGTCAAGGTGCCGGACCCGAAATTTTCGAGCCAGACCAAGGACAAGCTGGTATCATCCGAGGTGCGACCGGCGGTTGAAAATCTGGTGAACGAAAAGCTGTCGGAATGGTTTGAGGAAAACCCAAGCCAAGCCAAGGTGATTGTCGGCAAGATCATCGAAGCCGCAATGGCCCGCGAGGCGGCGCGCAAGGCGCGCGAGCTGACGCGGCGCAAGACGGCGCTGGATGTGGCCAGCCTGCCCGGCAAGCTGGCCGATTGTCAGGAACGCGATCCGGCAAAGTCTGAGATTTTCCTCGTCGAAGGGGATTCGGCTGGCGGATCTGCGAAACAGGGGCGCAGCCGTTCCAATCAGGCGGTGCTGCCGCTGAAAGGCAAGATCCTGAACGTCGAACGCGCCCGGTTTGACCGGATGCTGGCCAGTCAGGAGATCGGCACGCTGATCACAGCACTGGGCACCGGCATTGGCCGGGATGAGTTTGATATCAAGAAACTGCGCTACCACAAGGTCGTTATCATGACCGACGCCGATGTGGATGGCGCGCATATCCGGACGCTGATCCTGACGTTTTTCTTCCGGCAGATGCCGGAGCTGATCGAGGGCGGGTATCTGTATATCGCGCAGCCGCCACTGTACAAAGTGGCGCGCGGCAAGTCCGAGGTCTACATCAAGGATCAGGCCGGTCTGGAAGATTACCTGATCGACATGGGGCTGGATGGCGCGATTCTGCGGCTTGGCAGTGGCGAAGAGCTGGCGGGCGAAGACCTGCGCCGGGTGATCAACGGCGCGCGGCAGTTCCGCCGGGTGCTCGACTCCTTCCCCACCAATTACCCGCGCAATCTGCTGGAACAGGCGGCGCTGTCGGGCGCGTTCGATCCGGGACAGGCCGATGCCGATCTGCAGGCGGTGGCCGATACGGTGGCGCATCGTCTGAACCTGATTGCGGCGGAGTATGAAAAGGGCTGGGCCGGGCGGATCACGCAGGATCACGGCATCCGCCTGTCGCGCATTCTGCGCGGCGTGGAAGAGCTGCGCACGCTGGACGGTGCCGTGCTGCGGTCCGGCGAGGCGCGGCGGCTGTCGTCAGTGTCGCGCGAGACGCGGGATTCGTTCCGCGATCCGGCGCGGCTGGTGCGCAAGGACCGCGAGCAGCTGGTCTACGGGCCGACTGATCTGCTGAAGTCGATTCTGGCTGAGGGTGAAAAGGGTCTGACCCTGCAACGCTACAAGGGTCTGGGGGAGATGAACCCGGAACAGCTGTGGGAAACCACGCTGGACCCCGAGGCGCGCACCCTGTTGCAGGTAAAGGTGGACGATCTGGCCGAGGCCGATGACATCTTTACCAAATTGATGGGCGATGTGGTGGAGCCACGCCGCGAATTCATTCAGCAGAATGCGCTGAATGTGGAAAATCTGGACTTCTGATCCGTTCCGCCCCGTTTTGCGACGGGGCGGCGCGGAAAGTTCCGGGCGTTCCCCTTGGGTTGGCCGATTGTTCAGCCATGGCACTGGTTTACCGGGTGCCGGATGCCCATCTTGAAATAAGCTGCACAAAGTCTTTGTGCCGTTTCATGGCAGGCTCTGTCCCGGCCGGTTTCCAACCGAATCCAGCCTGACAGGAGCCTAAAATGGGATATTCCCCGCAAAAAACGCCGTTCGACCTGACCGAATTTCTGAGCAAGCCCGCAAACCCCAACACCCGCAAGTGGAAGCGTTTTTCCATGGGCGCGCGCCCTGCTGCCGTAGTGGAAGCGGAAGAGACTGAGGCTGAAACGCCGGAAGCGCCCGCAAAGGGCTGATACCGCGTTCAGGGTCCGTCTCCGGGCCGCGATGATATGCCGGGCGTCGTGTTGAAGAACACCGCCCGGCACTTTCATGTCTGGGGGCTAAAACAGCGCAAAGGTCAGAGTTTGCGCAGGTAGGATGCCGAAACATACCCTTTCAGCCCGCGCGCCTTTTCCATCGTGACGCTGCACCAGCGGGTGCTGCCGGATTGTTCGCAGCTGATGACCCGGACCACTGTGCCGTTCGGCAAGCCGACGATCACCACATAGCCAACCCCCGGCCCGGCGCGCATTTTCAGCATGTCGTCGCCTTCGACGCCATAAACCTCATGCCGGCCCAGCGGCCCTGCTGCGGCGGGGGAGATGCCGGAAACGGTGGCCAGAACGGCTGCCGCGATAATGGCGAAAATTGCTTTGCGCATTGTTGTACCTGTTTGCTGCCTCAGCCACTGTTTTAAGTGGTCTGGGGCGCGAACGGAAGAACCACCTGTTCCGGCGGCGCGGTGGTCAACTGCCGCTGCGCGTGACGTGGTGATGAACCCTGCCGCTGAACAGCCGGGCCAGAACAGCGGCACTGTGATCGCGGGTCAGATAGCGATGCGGGCTGGCGAGCGAGGCGTCGAGCGTGGCATGATCGGGGTAATCCACGGCCAGCACCATAAGAATCTCGGGCGCATCTGCGTCGCGCGTCTCGGCAAAGGTCAGACGCACGCCAGTATTGCCGGGCATCGCCTGCCAGAGTGGCAGCAGCTCCTGGTTGATCTGCTGGCAAAAGCTGTCAGCATCAGTCAGGGCCTGGCCTTCGAAAAAAACGTATCGGGTCAGCATGATGGGCACCTTTGGTCTGCGATTGGCCGCCTGCCCCGATCTGAAAACAGCAGTGTCGGCCAACGGTTGTTGACAAGTATGGTAGTATGCATATGATTACCTAGAGGCAAGCCGCTACGCGACAGCGCAGCGACGGGGGGAGAAAACCAGATGAACAGAGTTCCCTATCAGGAGCTTGAAGATACGATTGCACGCGCATTCGTAAAGGCCGGCATGAGCGAGACCAAAGCGCGGACAAGTGCGCGCTTCCATGCCGAGGCAAGTTGTGACGGCGTTTATTCACATGGGCTGAACCGCGTGCCGCGGTTTGTCGATTACCTGCTGAAAGGCTGGGTCGAACCCGAGGCCGAGCCGGTTCTGGTGCGCCAGATCGGGCCGATCGAAGTGCTGGACGGGCAGCGCGGGCCGGGCATTCTGAATGCGCTGCACGCAACTGACCGCGCGCTGGAACTTGCGGCCGACCATGGAGTCGGCATCGTTGCGCTGCGCAATACCACGCATTGGATGCGGGGCGGTGCCTTTGGCTGGCGTGCGGCAGATCGTGGCAAGGTCATGATCGCATGGACCAATACCGAATCCTGCATGCCCGCTTGGGGTGGCACCGACACCCGGCTGGGGAACAACCCGCTGGTCATGGCGGTGCCGCGTGCCGAAGGGCATGTGGTGCTGGATATGGCAATGTCGCAATATTCCTATGGCAAGTTGCAGACCACGCGTCTGCGCGGGGCACAGCTGCCCTATGCCGGCGGTTTTGACAGTGACGGCACCCTGACGACAGACCCCGGCGCGATTGAAGCATCGCGCCGCATTCTGCCGACCGGGTTCTGGAAAGGGTCGGGTCTGACCATCCTGCTGGATGTGCTGGCTGCTGCCCTGTCCGAAGGCTCGGCCACCCATCAGATCGACAAGATCGACCGGGGAAGCTGCACCGGCTGTTCGCAGATCTTTCTGGCTTTTGACCCCGAACGGCTGGGCTCGGCAGAGCATCTGCAGGACATCGTCGACGGGATGGCCGGTTATGTGAACGGCTCTACTCCGACAGAGCCGGGGCGCAAGGTAACCTATCCCGGTCAGAACACGCTGACCACGCGGCTGGAGCATCGCAAGAACGGCGTGATCGTCGATGCAGAGATCTGGCAAGAGGTTCAGGCGCTGGCAGGGGGGCCGCAAGCAGTCTGACTGACATAGCGCATGCCCGGTCCACAAGGTCCGGGCATGTTCACGATCGCCAAGGGAGGAGGACCCCATGACAGATCAAGACCAGGGACTGGTTGTGCGTCTGGCGGAGCTGACGCTGAAAGTGCTCATGGTGCTGTGCATCCTGACCATGAGTGTGCTGGTGTTCACGAATGTCGTGCTTCGGTACGGCTTCAACACCAGCCTGATACTGACGGAAGAAATCGCCCGCTATGCGTTTGTCTGGCTGACCTTTCTGGGCGGCATTCTGGCCTTTGCCCGGAACCGGCATGTGCGGATGGATCTGTTCGTGAAGATGCTTCCGAAGCGGCCACGGGTGGCGGTGCTGCTGGCCGGGGACGTCATCGTTCTGGTGTGCTGCTATCTGATCGTGCGCGGCTGCTATGAGCTGGCGTCGTTGAATCTGATCAACTTTCTGCCGGTGACCGGGTTGTCTGTCGCCTGGCTTTATGCCGCGGGGATTCCGTTCGGGATTGCGGTGGCCGGGCTTGTGTTGCGGCAGATGGTGCATCGGCTGACCCGCGACGATGAGGGGCAGAAGGCATGACGGTCCTGATCTTTCTGGGCGGGCTGTTTCTGGCGATTGCGATGGGCATTCCGATTGCGCTGGCGCTGCTGGCGGCGGCGGTCGGGCTGATGCTGGAACTTGGTCTGTTTGATGCGCAGATCATGGCGCAGAACCTGATGAACGGGGCCGACAGCTACACCTTGCTGGCGATTCCCTTCTTCATTCTGGCCGGAGAGGCGATGAATGCGGGCGGCATTTCGCGCCGGATCATCGATCTGCCGATGAAACTGGTCGGGCACAAACGCGGTGGCCTTGGCTTTGTGGCCATCATCGCCGCGGTGCTGATGGCCAGCCTGTCGGGATCGGCTGCGGCGGATACGGCCGCGCTGGCCATGATCTTGCTGCCGATGATGAAACAGGCGGGTTACCCCGAGGCCGGGTCGGCCGGGCTGATCGCGACCGGCGGGATCATCGCACCGATCATTCCACCGTCGATTCCGTTCATCATCTTCGGGGCCACGACCGGCGTGTCGATTTCCCAGCTGTTTCTGGCGGGGATTGCGCCCGGTGTGATGATGGGGATGGCGCTGGCGCTGGTCTGGTGGTGGCAGAGCCGCACGCTTGACCTGACCCCGATGCCAAAAGCCACGCGGCGCGAAGTTCTGAGCTCGGTCAAATCGGGGCTTTGGGCACTGCTGCTGCCGGTTATCATCATCGGCGGCTTCCGGTCCGGCATCTTTACCCCGACCGAGGCGGGCGTTGTGGCCGCGGTCTACGCAATCTTTATCGGCACGGTGGTGTACCGCGAACTGGCGCTCAAAGATCTGTTCGAGGTGTTCTATTCCGCAGCGGAAACCACAGCAATTGTGATGCTGCTGGTGGCGGCGGCGGCGGTATCGGCCTGGCTGATCACGATTGCCGACTTTCCGGCGCAGATCGTGGCGATGCTGGAACCGCTGATCGGCAACCCGATTTTGCTGATGGCAACCATCATGCTGGTGGTCATGGCTGTCGGTATGGTCATGGACCTGACACCGACCGTGCTGATCCTGGGGCCGGTTCTGTTGCCGGTCGCAATGGCCGCCGGGATCAACCCGGTATATTTCGGCGTCATGTTCATCCTGAACTGTTCAATCGGGCTGATCACGCCGCCGGTGGGCAATGTGCTCAACGTCATCGCCGGAGTGTCGCGGATGCCGTTTGACCGATGTGCGGTCGGTGTCCTGCCCTATCTGGCCACGATGCTGGCCTTGCTGGCGCTGTTTGTGATCTTCCCGGGCCTGATCATCACGCCGCTGGAATGGCTGCGCTAGTGCCAGACTTTACGAAATCCAAGAGGAGGAGAGAGAAATGAACTATCACAAGAGTCTAATCGCTGCAGGTGTCGCTCTGGCGATCTGCACCGCAGGTGCGCAGGCGCAGACATTCCGCTTTGCCGCCGAAGCCCCCGCTGCGGATTCGCAGGTCAAGGCAGCCGAGCACATGAATGAGCTGCTGGCCGAAAAATCCGGCGGCGACCTTGCGCTGCGGATTTTTCCGGGCGGCACACTTGGCAATGCCCAGGCCGTGATCACCGGGACGCGTGGCAACACCGTGGATATGTTCGTGACAGGCACGTCCAACATCAGCGGGCTGAAGCCTGAAATGGGCATGCTGGATATTCCGTTCCTGTTCCAGGATTCCGACCATGCGTATCGCGTGCTTGATGGTGAGGTCGGTCGTGAGCTGCTGGACCAGCTGGATGATGTCGGCCTGAAGGGTCTGGCGTTCTGGGAAAATGGCTGGCGTCAGATCACCACCAAGGACCGGATTGTCAGCACACCGGCAGATCTGGCCGGGATGAAGATCCGCACCACGGGCGCACCTGTCCACATCCGCGCCTTTGAGCTGCTGGGGTCCAACCCGGTTCCGATGCCGATCGGCGAGCTGTATACCGCGCTGGAAATGGGAACCGTGACGGCGCAAGAGCATCCGCTGGGCGTGTTCATGTCGTCGAAATTCTACGAGGTGCAGGACAACATCACCCTGTCGCGTCACGCCTACAGCCCGCTGGTCGTTGCCATGAGCAAAACCAAGTTCGATGCCCTGTCACCGGAGCATCAGCAGATGCTGCTGGATGCCGCCGTTGAAACCGCCGCCTTCCAGCGCCAGCTGAACAGCGACGCGCTGGCCGGTCAGGTCGAAGAGCTGCGCGCCATGGGCAAGACCGTGTCGGAAGACTTTGTGCAAGAGCCGTTTGTCGCGGCCACAGCCCCGGTGCGGGAAGGCTTTATCGCCGAATTCGGCGGCGCAGAGAAACTGGAAGCCATCGACGCGCTGCGCGACTGATTCTTTGCGATATCAACGAAGGGCCGGGCACAACGCCCGGCCCTTTTGCTATTCCGGCACGGTCAGCGCGACGCGGGCCATGGACTGAATATCGACATCAGCCGCATCAAAAATCTCGGGCGTGCGGGACTGATGGACGGCAAGATCCTGCAGGATTGTACGCAGATGCAGTCGCATTGCCGCTTCGGCGCGCACCGGGTCTTTTGCGGCTATCGCGTCGAAGACAGCGGTGTGCTGCGCGACAAGCCGTTCGATATCAAGGCTTTGCGTGGTCAGATAGCGTACCCTGTCCATCTGTGACTTGACGCCGTCCATATTCTGCCACAGGTGCTTGCGCCCGGCAGCCTCGGCCAGCGTGCGGTGAAACAGATCATCCAGCCGCAGAAATTCGGCCCGTTCCTGCGGGGCGGTCTTGACCCGGCACAGATGGCTTTGCGCGTCGAGTTGCGCCCGCAGGTCGCGCAGCAGGGCAGCGTCGGGATTGACGGCAAGGATGCGCACCAAATCGCCCTCAATCGCCTCACGTATAAAACGCGCGTCTTCGACAGCACGCAGCGAGATCTTGCAGACAAAGGTGCCCCGCTGCGGACGCACCTGCACCAGCCCCTCTTCGGACAGTTTGATGAACGCCTCGCGCACGGGTTGGCGGCTGACACCGAACTGCAGGCTCAGCTCTGCTTCTGACACCCGCTCGCCGGGTGCCATCTGGTTTTCGATGATCCGCGCGCGCAGAATCTGTACCAGCTGCTGGCCCACAGAGCCGCGGGGATCAAGCAGGTTGCTGTTGTCAGGTTTCGTCATGACGTCCTTACTTTTTGCCCGCGCCAACTGTCCACAGCCGGTCCGGTTTCGCCTGTGACCGAAGTTATCGTCAAGACGGTCGCGGGGCAACGAAATCAGATTTTCCCAGACAATCAGGTCACGAACCAGAGGATGCCAGATTGACTGGTATGGTAGTATGGCTTATGGTCAGATCAGGGAGAATATCATGTCTGATCGCATCGAAACGCCGGCAAGGCTTCGACCGCTGCGCACCAGCGTCGTGGACCAGCTTTACACCATGCTGCGGACAGCGATCATCGACAATGCCCTGTGCCCCGGCGCGCGCATTTCCGAAGCGGAAGTGGCGCTGCAACACGGCGTCAGCCGCCAGCCGGTGCGCGAAGCCTTCATCACGCTTGCCAATGAGGGTCTGCTGGAAATCCGCCCGCAGCGTGGCACCTATGTTGCCAAGATCTCGCTGCCCGCCGTTATGGATGCGCGTTTCGTGCGCGAAGCGGTGGAGGCCGATATTGTCAGACTGCTGGCGCAATCACCCGACCCCGAACTGATCACGCTTCTTGAACGGCAGGTCGACCGCCAGATGGGTCTGATCGGCGGATCGGCCCGCGATTTCATGGAAGAAGACGAGATTTTCCACCGGACTCTCGCCGAAGGCGCGGGCAAGGGCAATGCCTGGCGCATCGTGGTCGAGATGAAGGCCCAGATGGACCGCGTGCGGTTTTTGTCGAGCATGCATTTCCCCGTGGGCCGCCTGATCGACCAGCATCGTGAAGTGGTGGCGGCGATTGCGGAGGGCGACCCTGACCGGGCCGAACGTGCCATGCGGCGTCACCTGCAGGGCATCCTGACGGATCTGCCGGTGATCAAGCAGGAACAACCCGAGTATTTTCTGTGATCCCGGCCGGTGCCGGTGATCTTTCATCCTGAGGAGGACACGATGACGTTCTACAAAATCACACAGATGGCGGCAACCTGTGCCGTTGTCGCCCTGATGGGCAGTGCAGCCGCGGCGCAAGAGGTGACGCTGAAGCTGGGGCACCTCGCGAATGAGGAAAACATCTGGCACAAGGCCGCGATGAAATTCGCCGAGGAAGCCAAGACGCTCACCGAAGGCCGGGTAGAGGTGCAGGTGTACCCCAACGAATCCCTTGGCAAGGAAATTGACGTCATCAACGGCATGCAGCTTGGCACGGCCGACATGACGATCACCGGCGAAAGCCTGCAGAACTGGGCGCCGAGTGCGGCTCTGCTGGCGCTGCCCTACGGCTACAAGTCGCTGGAGCATATGGACGAGGTTGCCTCGGGTGAGATCGGCGCGCAGATTGAAGCCGAAATCATCGCAAACGCCGGTATCCGCCCGCTGACCTATTTTGCACGCGGGCCGCGCAATCTGTCGGCCACGCGCGAAATCAAGACACCGGCAGATCTGAACGGGTTCAAGCTGCGCGTGCCGAATGTGCCGATCTTTGTGGCCGCCTGGCAGGCGCTGGGGGCAAACCCGACGCCGATGGCGTTTTCCGAGGTGTTCACATCCTTGCAAAACGGCACCATCGAAGGACAGGAAAACCCGCTGGCGCTGTTTAAATCCGGTGGCTTCTATGAGGTGCAGAAGGTTGTGAACAAGACCGAGCATGTGCGGTCCTGGATCTATCTGACCATTTCCGAACTGAGCTGGGCCAAGCTGTCAGAAACCGATCAGGCCGCCCTGATGGAAGCCGCCAAGCGCACCCAGGCCTATGAGCGCGAGCTGTTCACCGCTGACGAACTGGCGCTGGTGGCCGATCTTGAAGGCCGTGGCGTGACCTTTGTCGAGGTCGATCAGGCAGCCTTTGCCGCCCAGGCGCGTGACGCCGTGATCGGGGCCGTGGCCGAAGACATCCGCCCGCTGGCCGAGCAGATCTTCAACAACTGATACCAACAGGTTCTGCCGGAAACCCTCTGGCAGAACCCTTCCGGAGGGTTTTCATGACACGCGCATTCAAAGGGCTGGAGGGGCTGTGCCGCCTCCTTATCCTTGCGGCTTTTCTGGTGCTGTCTGGATCGGTGCTGTTGCAGGTCTTTGCCCGCACCTTCCTGAGCAGTGCCCCGGTCTGGACCGAGGAGCTGACCCGGTTCTGCCTGATCTACATCGGCGCGCTGGGGGCCGGTCTTGCTCTGCGCAGCGGCGATATGGTGAATGTCGACCTGCTGTGCGAAAGGCTGCCGGGCCGCGCCCCTTGGGTGCTGCGGCTGATCTGCGCAGTGCTGACGGCGGGGTTTGCGATTGCCCTGCTGTCTGCCGCGTGGCGCTACACCGCGATCGGCAGCCGCCAGACGGCGGCCTCGCTTGGGGTGCGGATGGATTTCATCCATGCCTCGATGCTGATCCTGTTCATCACCTTGGCACTCTGGGCGCTGATGCGCGTGTTTGAGATGCTGACCGGCCGCCATGACGGCCGCCCCGTTCGCAGCGCAGAGGAAATCTGATGGGCCTGACACTTCTTCTTGGCACCTTTGTTCTGGGCCTTGCCATCGGTTTGCCGGTGGCGGTGACGCTGGGCCTGTCGTCGATGGCCTATCTGCTGTTTGCCGATATCCCCTTGGTGGTCATCCCGCAGAAGATGTATGCCGGGATGGACAGCTTTGTGCTGCTGTGTATCCCGGGCTTCATCCTTGCCGGCAACCTGATGAATTCGGGCGGCATTACCGGACGGATCATCCGCTTTGCCAATGCGCTGGTGGGCTGGATGCGCGGCGGGCTGGCGCAGGCCAATATCGCGGCATCGATGCTGTTCGGCGGCATTTCGGGAACGGCGGTGGCCGATGTCGCCTCGGTCGGCGGGATGATGATTCCGGGGATGAAAAAGGCGGGTTATCCGGGCGAATTCGCAGCGGCGGTGACGGCAGCCTCATCGACCGTGGGGCCGATGATTCCGCCCTCGGTGCCAATGATCATCGTGGGGTCATTGTCGGGCCTGTCGGTCGGCAAGCTGTTTCTGGCGGGCGCGGTGCCCGGCGTGCTGATGGGGGCGGCGATGATGGTGGTCACCTACTTCATTGCCAAGAAAAAGAACTTCCCGCGTGAGGCGTGGCAAGGCGTGGGCGAGCTGTTCAGCTCTTTCACCAGTGCGGTCTGGGCGATTGCGATGACAGTGCTGATCGTTGGCGGATTGCTGATCGGGGTGACGACGCCGACCGAAACCGCGATCGTGGCGTGTCTCTATGCCATGCTGGTCGGGCTGTTTGTCTACCGCGAACTGCCCGTCGCGCGCATTCCCAAGATCATCATCGACAGTGCGGTCAGCTCTGCCGGGATTCTGGTGCTGGTCGGCACCGCCAATGTGTTTGGCTGGATTCTGGTGTCAGAGCGCATTCCGCAGATGCTGGCGGATGGGGTTCTGTCTGTCACCGGCAACAAGTTCGTTGTCATCCTGCTGATCAACCTTTTGCTGCTGTTCGTCGGTATGTTCATGGAAACCATTGCCGCGCTGATCATCCTGTTCGTGCCGTTGCAGGCGCTGGCCATGGCGGTGGGGATCGATCCGTTGCACTTTGCCTGCTTCGCGGTGCTGAACCTGATGATCGGGCTGACCACGCCGCCGGTGGGGGTTTGCCTGTTCGTGGCGTCAAACATTGCACGGTTGCCACTGTCGCCGGTGATCCGGGCGATCACGCCGTATATCATCTGCAATATCACCGTTTTGCTGCTGGTCAGCTATTTCCCGCTGCTGTCGACATGGCTGCCCAATACCCTGATGCCCTGAGGTCCCTATGAACATCCTACCTGAAAACCGTGTCGTCTGCCTGCACAGCCAGGACGACCTGCGCCTTGAGACAAGGGCGATTGATACGCCCGGTCCGGGTGAGGTGCGCGTCGCCGTTCTGGCGGGGGGCATCTGCGGGTCGGATCTGCATTACTGGCTGGAAGGCGGCATCGGCACCATCCGGGTGCGGGAACCGATCATTCTGGGGCATGAGGCTGCGGGCCGGGTTGAATCGCTGGGCGAAGGGGTGACCGGGTTGTCGGTCGGCGAGCTGGTCGCGATGAACCCGTCACATCCGTGCGGGGTGTGTGCTTTCTGTCAGCAAGGGCTGCCGATCCATTGCGTGGCGATGAAGTTCAAGGGCTCGGCGATGTATCTGCCGCATCAGCAGGGCATGTTCCGCGATCTGATGGTGATCGGGGCCGGGCAGTGCTTTGTGTTGCCCGGCGGCACCGACCCCGGTGCCGCCGCCTGCGCCGAACCGCTGGCGGTGTGTCTGCATGCCGTCAACCGCGGCGAGGCTGTCGGCGGCCCCCTGTCGGGCAAGACGGTGCTGGTCACCGGCGCGGGGCCGATCGGGGCGCTGTGCGTGGCGATTGCCCGCCAGCGCGGGGCTGCCGAAATCATCGTGACCGACATTCAGGACGCGACCCTTGCGGTGGCCCGGCAGATGGGAGCCGATCATACGGTCAACACCGCCAGCACACCCGAGGGGCTGAGCGCGTGGCAGGCCGATAAGGGCAAAGTGGACATGGTCTTCGAATGTTCAGCCGCTGCGCCTGCGATCCGCGATGCGGTCAGCTGTCTGCGTCCGCGTGGCACCATGGTACAGGTCGGCGTGGCCGGACCGACGCCGATGCCGCTGAACGTGATGGTGGGCAAGGAAATTCTGTTCCTCGGGTCGCAGCGCTTTGACACCGAATTTGCCCAGGCTGTCGCGCTGATCGGGTCCGGTGCCATCGACCCCAGACCAATGATCACAGGCACCTTTCCGGTGACCGACGCATCTGCCGCCTTTGACGCCGCCCGCGACCGTGCAAAATCGGTCAAGGTGCAACTTTCATTCGCCGGCGCCTGAGCGCGGCATTTCACACGGAAAGGAACACGATGAAACAGACCTGGCGCTGGTTCGGTCCCAAGGACCTGGTTTCCATCGACGACATGCTGCAAGCCGGGGTGCAGGGCGTGGTCACCGCCCTGCACCATGTGCCGACCGGCACGGTGTGGAGCCCGGAGGATATTGCACAACGTCAGGCCGAGCTGGCGGTGATGAAGGACGGTGCGCCGTCGGGTCTGACATGGGATGTGGTGGAAAGCCTGCCGGTTTCGGAAGACATCAAACGTCAGACCGGCGATTGGAAAACCCATATCGAAACCTGGATCACATCGATGCGCAACCTGCGCGCGGCGGGGATACAGGTGATCTGCTACAACTTCATGCCGATTCTGGACTGGACCCGCACCGATCTGGCCTACCGTCTGGCCAATGGCGCGACCTGCATGCGGTTTGATGCCACCGACTTTGCCGCCTTCGACCTGTTCCTGCTGCAGCGCAAGGGTGTGGAGGCTGACTACAGCCCCGAGGTGACAGAGGCCGCCCGCGCCCGGTTTGCCGCCATGTCAGAGGCCCGCAAAGAAGAGCTGTGCGGCAATGTGGTGTTTGGCCTGCCGGGTTCGGCAGAGCGGATGTCGATGGAGGATGTGAAGACCCATCTTGCGCATTACGACAACATCTCTGCCGAAAAACTGCGCGGTCATCTGATCGATTTTCTGGCCGAAGTCAGCCCGGTCGCGCAAGAGATCGGGATGCGGCTGTGCTGCCACCCGGATGACCCGCCGTTCCCGCTGCTGGGTCTGCCGCGCATCATGTCGACCGAAGCCGATTACAAAGCGGTGATGGATGCGGTCGATATTCCCGCCAACGGCATCACCCTGTGCACCGGATCTTTGGGCGCGCGGGCTGACAATGACCTGCCGGGGATGATGAAGCGGCTGGGCGACCGGGTTCATTTCCTGCACCTGCGCAATGTCGCGCTGGAAGACCGCCATCTGGGCGGTTCGTTCCATGAGGCCGCGCATCTGGAAGGCAACACCGATATGGTGGCGATGATCGCCGCCGTGCTGGCCGAACAGACCCGGCGCAAGGCGGCAGGCCGGGCCGACTGGCAGATCCCGATGCGCCCCGACCACGGTCAGGACATTCTGGATGACCAGACCCGCAAGGCGCAGCCGGGCTATCCGGCCATCGGTCGCCTGAAAGGTCTGGCAGAGCTGCGCGGGATCATGACCGCGCTGTCGCATCCGACGGTGACTGCGGCAGAGTGATGCGGTGCCACGCGGCAGGCCGGGGCCCGGCCTGCCGCTAGCCCTGAATGACACCGCCCAAGGCGAGCGTCAGCGACTGATCTATGTGATGCGACAGCGCGCGGGTTGCGGCATCGGCGTCGCCTGCCAGCATCGGGGTCAGAAACGCCAGATGTTCCTTGATCACCCGGGTGGCATTCTGCCGGGTCACCCGCACCCGTGACTGGGCGGCCATGCGGATCTTGATGGCCGTCACGCGGTAGACATTTGCCATCAGGCTGTTTTCCATCACGCTGACCATCTGCGCGTGCATGTCCCAGTCGTACAGCTGGAAATCCCGCAGAAATTCGGCCAGATCTGCGCCGTCATCCTGCCCCAGCCGCCCTTCGGCGGCGCGGTGCCAGTCGATCCATTCGATGACAAGGCTGCGGTCCAGCCGGGCCAGAATGTCCGGAACCGCGCCAAGCTCGATCAGGCGGCGCATCTGATAGGCCTCACGGATGAAGGTCACATCCAGACTGGGCACCATCAGGCCGCGCTGCGGCAGCGTCAGCAGCAGGCCTTCGGCCTCAAACCTTGGGATGGCTTCGCGGACGGACCCCAAAGTGACATCGGCCATTTCCATCAGCTCGCGCTGCGAGATGATCTGCCCCGGCCGGACCTTGCCCCAGTTCAGCAGCTCTTCGATCCGATCATAGGCGATCTGCCGCAGCGACGGTTCCGCCCCGCTGCTGTGCTGTTCGCGTTTTGGTGTCAGGTGCTGTGTGACCATCGGTTCAGACATCGTTTTGCCTACTGACCTCTTGCTAACATGACACTAACATGTTAGTTGGCGAAGGGTAAGCGCAATGTTTTCCATTCTGGCAGCGGGCAGGGCAGAGGAGAGCCCGATCCGACAAGGCCAAAAGGGACCGGCGCAAGCACCGATACATTCTGGGAGGAACAGACAGCATGACACATCCAACAACACGCCGGGTTTTTCTGGCGTCAGCCGGGGCCTTTGCGCTTTTTGCCGCAAGCCTTTCGCCGTTTTCCGCCATGGCCCAAGACAAGCCGGTCATCCGCATGTCGACCCCGGCGTCAGAGACTGACCAGCGGTCGGCGGCGCTTGCCACGGTCTTTGGCCCGGGAATCGCAGAATTTGCGACCTATCAGCCACATTACAATGCGTCGCTGGTGGCCCAAGGGTCAGAGCTGGAGGCGATTTCTTCGGGCGATCTGGAGATGTCGATTGCCTCTGCACAGGAACTGGCGAATTTCTTCCCCGAGTTTTCGATCTTTGCCACCGGCTATGTGCACCAAAGCGCCGAGCATCAGGTTGCGGTGTTCTACGACGCACTGATGGACCCGTTCAAGCAAAAGGTTGAAGACGAGCTTGGCGTGAAGCTGTTGTCGGTGATGTATCTGGGCAAGCGCCATGTGAATCTGCGCTTTCCCCGGTCCGAAAAAGAAGTGATGACCCCGGCCGATCTGGCGGGTGTGAACCTGCGGATGCCAGGATCTGACGCCTGGCAGTTCCTGGGCCGCGCCATCGGTGCCAACCCGACGCCAATGGCCTTTACCGAGATCTATACCGCGCTGCAGACCGGATCGGTTGACGGTCAGGACAACCCGCTGCCCACGGTCGTTGACGCCAAGTTCTACGAGGTGACCAAGCAGGTCAGCCTGACCGCGCATCTGGTGGACCTGAACTACATCGCCTTTTCCAAATCGGTCTGGGACACAATGACGGCGGACCAGCGGGCAGCCCTGCAAAAGGCGGCAGATGACGCCGCCACCTCGGCCCGCGAAGGCCAGCTGGTGAAGGAAGAAGAGCTGGTCACTTTCCTGAAAGATCAGGGCCTTGAGGTGTACGAGCCTGATCTGGAAGCCTTCCGCACCCATGTGCAGGCGCAATATGTCGGGTCTGAATTCGCTAAATCCTGGCCCGAAGGCGTGCTGGAACAGATCAACGCCCTTGGCAACTGATCTGACCTGATACCCGGGCCGGAGCGTTTGTGCGCCCCGGCCCATCCTTCCCTTTCACCGACCCGTGCCGGTGACCTGCCGGAGGCATCCCGTGGCCCGACTTCAATCCCTGCTGCGCACCTCGGCCGAGGGGTTTGCTGCCGCGCTGATGGCGGCGATGTTCGGCACCTTCATCCTGCAGGTCGTGGTGCGCTATACTGCGCGGATCGAGTGGGTGGCGGTCAACCTGCCATGGTTGCAGCCGATCAACTATGGCTGGACGCTGGAATTCTGTCTGGCACTCTGGGTCTGGCTGATTTTCTGGGGCAATGCCTTTATCGTGCGGCAGCAGGACCATGTGACGTTTGACATCCTGTATCTGGCCGTGCCGCCGCAAGTGCGGCGCGTGTTTGCCATCATCACCGGACTTGCCATCGCCATCGCCCTGCTGGCATCGGTGTTGCCAACCTGGGACAGGTTCATGATCCTGCGGTTGAAACGAACCGCCACGCTGGGCGATCTGTTCGGCGACTGGGTCCGGATGCGCGACATCTATGTGATCTACATCCTGTTCCTGCTGGCCGTTGCCGCGCGCTATTTCTGGCTGGTCTGGAGCGCGTTTCGCCATGGCGTCGAAGAGCCTGTGTTGCCGGGTGAAGAACGGGAAAAACCATGAGCTTTGAATTTCTTCTGTTGCTTGTCGCCCTGATGGGTCTTGCGGCCATGGGCACGCCGATTGCCTATGCCATTCTGGTGGCCTCGATGGCTTATCTGGTGGCGGCGGGTCAAAGCATCGGGATCAGCGGCAAGGTGCTGATGGACGGGCTGTACCAGAGCTTTATCCTGCTGGCGGTGCCGCTGTTCATCGTTGCGGCCAATATCATGAACGCGGGCACAGTTTCTGACCGTCTGTTGCAGTTCTGTATCGCCATCGTCGGGCGGTTCCGGGGCGGGCTGGGGCATGTGAACGTGATGGCCTCGCTGGTGTTTTCCGGCATGTCAGGATCAGCGGTGGCCGATGCGGCGGGCATCGGCAAGCTGATCATCGACATGATGGTGAAGTCCGGCCATTACACGCGCGGCTATGCGGCGGCGATCACGGCGGCTTCGGCCACCATCGGGCCGATCATCCCGCCGTCGATTCCCATGGTGCTGTATGCGCTGGTCTCGAACACCTCTATCGGGTTCCTGTTTCTGGGGGGCATTGTGCCGGGGCTGCTGATGGGCGGGGTGCTGATGGCGATGAACGCCTGGATCTCGCACCGGCGCGGCTTTGCCAAGGATGAGCCGGTTCCGCTGCGCGAACTGCCGAGCATCACCCTCAGGGCCGGCCCGGCGCTGCTGATGCCCGCCATTCTGCTGTACGGTATCTATGGCGGCGTCACCACGCCGACCGAAGCGGCTGCGGTGGCGGCATTTTACGCGCTGATCCTTGCGGCGGTGTTCTACCGGTCCCTGTCGCTGCGCACGTTCTATGAGATTCTAGTCAACTCGGCCCGGTCTTCGGCGGCGGTGGGGCTGGTGATCGGCGGGGCGCTGATCCTGAATTATATCGTGGCGTCAGAGAACATTCCCGGCGTTGTCGCGCAGGCACTGGTCGGGCTTGATATTCACCCGCTGGTGTTCCTGCTGTGCGTCAACCTGCTGCTGTTACTGCTGGGGTGCTTTCTGGATGCGTCGACCATCATTCTGGTCATCATCCCGCTGTTCATTCCCAGCTGCCGCGAGCTTGGGATTGATCTGGTGCACTTTGGCGTGGTGGCGATTGTGAACTGCATGATCGGGCTGATCACGCCGCCCTATGGCATCCTGCTGTTCGTTCTCAACGCCGTGACCCGCATCCCGCTGGCCGAGATCATCCAGGAGGTCTGGCCGTTTCTGGCGGCGCTGATGGCGGCTCTGCTGGTGATGATTCTGGTGCCCGATATCATCCTGACGCTGCCGCGCGCCTTTGGCTATGCCGGCTGACCCCTTTCCCTTTTCCGAAAACTCAAGGACGCTGTTGAATGTCGCATGCCATGCAAGGTATTTTCCCGGTCGTGATCACACCGTTCAAGCCGGACAACACCATTGACTGGGATGGCTATGCCCGGCTGATCGACTGGTACATCTACAACGGCTCACACGGGTTGTTCGCAGTGTGCCAGTCGTCAGAGATGCTGTTCCTGACGCTGGAGGAACGCCGCGATCTGGCCGCCTTTACGGTCAGGCATGTGGCGGGGCGGGTGCCGGTGGTGGCATCGGGGCATATCTCGGCTGCAATGGAAGATCAGAAAACTGAACTGCGCACCATCGCCGACACAGGGGTGGATGCGGTGGTGCTGGTGACCAACCGTCTGGCAGCGGCGGATGAGGGCAGTGACGTGTTCCGCGCGCGGATGGATGATCTGCTGACCGCCCTGCCGTCTGATATGGCACTGGGACTGTATGAATGCCCCGCCCCTTACCGCCGCCTGCTGACGGATGATGAGGTCAGCTGGTGCGCGCAAAGCGGGCGTTTTGCCTTTCTGAAAGACGTGACCTGCGATCTTGACGATGTGAAGCGGCGGCTGACGCTGGTGGCAGGCTCGCCGTTGGCGATCAACAATGCCAATGCCGCGATTGCATGGCCTGCCATTCTGGCGGGCGGGCATGGCTTTTCGGGGGTGATGAACAACTTTCATCCCGATCTCTACCGCTGGCTAATGGATCATGGCCGCAACCATCCCGACCTTGCGGCGGAATTGGATACGTTTCTGGTCCTGTCAGCGATGTCCGAAGGCATGGGGTACCCGAAGCTGGCCAAACATTACCATCAGCGCATCGGCACGTTCGACTGCGTTCACAGCCGCACCATTCCCTATGACATTGCGGAAAAGCACTGGGCGGTCGATGTGGTGCTGGACCACATCATCGCCGGTGCAGCGCGGTTCCGCGACCGGATCAAGGCCCTTTAGGGGGCCTTGACCGGCTGGGCGCGCAGGGCCAGCCATTGACGCAAGGCGACCGCGCCCAGAATGGCCGCGCCCAGCGCGGTTGACACGAACTCCGGCGCGATCATCAGCAGGGCTGCGATGGGCAACAGCACCCGCTCGATCTTCCACAGCGGGGCCATCAGCCAGTTGGTGATCGCGGCAGACAGCGCCAGAATGCCCAGCACCGCGCCGGTGAATGCCAGCGCGAATGACTCCCAGGTAAAGCCGTCTGTCACCAGCAGAAGCGATGGCGAGAACACGAACATGAACGGCACCAGCGCCTTGCCCATCGACAGGCGGAACGCGGTGTTGCCCGCCTTGAACGCATTGGCCCCCGCAATACCAGAGGCGGCATAGGCCGCCAGTGCCACCGGCGGGGTCACATCAGCCAGCACCCCGTAGTAGAACACAAAGAAATGCGCGACCAGCGGTTCGACATTCATCATGCTCAGCACCGGCGCCGCGACGGCGACCATGATAATGTAATTGGCCGTGGTCGGAATGCCGCAGCCCATCAGGATGCAGACCACGGCGGTCATCATCAGGGTGAACAGCAGCGCGAGGGTTTCGATGCTGAACAGCTCGAACGGCAGGAAGCCAAGGACGCCATGCGTGCTGACCGCCCAGCCCTGCGCCAGACTGGTCAGCATGAAGGCGATCTTGAAGCCGATGCCGGTCAGCGTGACAACCCCGATCACCACACCGACCAAGGCTGCAGCGGCAGTGACGGAGAGTGAGCTTTTGGCCCCGGACACAAAGCCCTCAAAAATGCCGACCACGAATTCCTTTGCGCCTTCGGTCACGCCCGATGCCATGATCCGCTGGATCGCATAAACTGCGATACAGGCGGTGATGGCCCAGAACGCCGCCAGAAACGGCGTGCGGCCTGACATCAGCATCCAGACCAGCAGGATCAGCGGCAGCATGGAAAGCCAGCCTTCGCGCAGCACCTTGACCGCGTTTGGCAACTCTTCCTTGGTCAGCCCACGGATGCCCAGCCGCTTCGCCTCAAGGTGCACCTGCACCAGCACGCCGAAGAAATGCATGAAAGCGGGCACGATGGCGGCGATCAGGATCAAGCGCAGCGGAATGCCCAGGTATTCCACCATAAGAAATGCCACCGCCCCCATGACCGGCGGCGTGATCTGGCCGCCGGTCGAAGACGCCGCCTCGACCGCCGCCGCAAAGTGGCGTTTGAAGCCGATCTTGATCATGGTCGGGATGGTCAGCGCACCCGTCGTCACCGTATTGGCAATAGACGAACCGGAAATGGACCCCAGCAGCGCGGAAGACACCACCGAAACCTTGGCTGGCCCCCCGGCATAACGGCCGGTCAAAGCGGTGGCCAGATTGATGAACAACTGACCCAGACCGATTTTCTGCGCCATCACGCCGAACAGCACGAAGTGGAACACATAGGTGGCAATCACGCCCAGCGCGGTGCCGTAAACCCCTTGCGAGGACAGATACAGGTGGTTGACGATCCCCGACCAGTCTGATCCCGGATGCACAAAAATGCCCGGCATCGAGCGGCCGAAATAGGCGTAGCCGATGAACAACAACGCAATCACCGGCAGCGGCCAGCCCATCGACCGGCGCACAGCCTCGAACAGGGTCACCAGCAGGATTGTGCCCATTGCCACATCCAGCGGCAGCGGGTTGCCGATGCGGAAAGCCAGTTGGTCGTAGATCCACGGCACGTAAAGCGCGCTGATCAGCGCCGCAAAGGCAAACAGCCAGTCCAGTACCGGCAAGCCCAGAATGACAAAGCCAGAGGTCTTGGTGCGGCCTGCCGAGAAGGCAGAAAAGCTCAGGTAGATCAGGAACAGCGACACGCCCATATGCACGCCGCGATGCGTGGTCGCGCGCGGGATGCCAAAACCGGCAGTGTAATAGTGATAAACCGCCAGCGCGAACAGGATCACCCCGGACAGAAGCGCCACCGGGCGGGTCACGGTTCTGAACCGCGCCTCTGGGTCAAATTCCTCTTCGATAGCCCGCAGTTCCGCCTCGGTCAGGGCGCGTGTCTCGTTGCTCATGAGGGGGGTCCTTGCAAGCGTATCGTGCAGATGAAAGGGACGCGGCCCCACGTGGTGGCCGCGTCCCGGTCTTCAGGTCAGATCAGACAGATCATTCGATCGCGCCGACTTCTTTATAGAACTTCTCGGCACCGGGGTGGAACGGGATACCCGCACCCTGAACCGCGTTTTCCAGCGTGATGAACTTGCCCTTGGCGTGACCATTGGCAAACAGACCCTGCGTCGTATCGTTGAACAGCGATTTGGTGATACCATAGACCAGTTCTTCGGACAGATCCGCCGAGGTTACCATCTGTGCGCCGACCGAGATCGTGGCCACTTCGGCATCCTGACCCCGGTAAGTGCCTGCAGGGAACACGTCATTTGCAAAGAAGCTGTATTCGGCGCGCAGCGCGTCGATTTCCGGCCCGGTGATCGGAACGATCACCACATCATGCTGGCTGGACAATTCGGCAATCGCACCCGCCGGGTAGCCGCCGACAAAAAAGAACGCGTCCATCGCGCCATCGCGCATCCGGTCGGACGCCTGATCAGGCTTAAGGTATTCCGGGGTGATGTCAGTCTCAGACAGACCAAACGCCCCAAGGATGATTTTGGCATCGACCAGCGTGCCAGAACCCGGTTCATCCAGCGACACCCGCTTGCCGCGCAGATCGGCAACCGAGGCGATGCCGGCATCCGCGCGGGCCACCAGATGGATGCTTTCAGGGTAGAGGTTGGCGATCAGCCGCAGCTTTTCCACCGCTGGCTGGCCGTCAAACAGGCCGGTGCCGGTCTGGGCCCAGTATGCCACGTCAGACTGGCTGAACCCGGCCTCAAGCGTGCCGCCGTTGATCGAGTTCACGTTGCCGACCGAGCCGTTCGAGGCCACCGCCGTGGCGATCAGCCCGGGCACGCCGCAAGAGCCGCCCTCTTCACAGGCGCGCGATCCGGGCGGGTTGGAAATCGCGTTCGCGATCAGACCGCCGATCGGGTAATAGGTGCCCGCCGTGCCGCCGGTGCCAATGCGGAAGAACTGCATGTCCTGCGCCATGGCCCCTTGTGCCATCAGCCCGACCGCAAGCGCGGCTCCGGCCAAAGCTTTGAAGGATACGAATTTCATGCCTACCTCCTTGTAGATCTCAGTGTCTTTGCCGACGCTTCTGCGCGGCCTTCGGAAAGCCTAAGCGATGACTCGCCCGAGGTCTAGGCGCGACATCGTGCGGGATTGACGACGGGCGTTACGTCAAGCCCGCAGGACCGCATTTCCGGTGAAATCTCCCGCGCTGGTTGAACTTCCGGCCAAAACAGGCGAAAAGGCGCCGTGCTGTCGCTCAGGCGGCATAATTTTCGCACGGGTGCGAAGGGCTGCGGGAACACTCCTGTCGCCGCACCTGTTACCGGCCTGTGGTCGCAGGCCGATCCATCCGGGACGACCCGCCGTCATGATCTGACGGGTAAAATCAGCGTAACCGCGCCGGGTCCGACACCAAGAGAGGGACATCATGACCGAAACCCCTAACGCGCCGGAGCGCGATGACGAACCCATTGTCGAGACAGAGGCAATTCCGGAACCCGAGGGCGATACCGAGCTTATCGTCACCGACTATGCCATCGGGCAAGACAACGTTGCCCCCAGCTATATGCTGCAGTTCGACTTTCATCAGAAAGTCTTTACCATTTCAGCACTTGGCATCGTGGCCTTTACCATCCTGACGCTGGCCTTTCAGAACCAGGTCGAGCCGGTGTTCACCGGCATGCGTGACTGGCTGACCGGCAATCTGGGCTGGTTCTTTCTGATCGCGGGCAACATCTTTGTCCTGCTATGCCTGTTCCTCATCGTCTCACCGCTGGGAAAAATCCGCCTTGGCGGGCCGGATGCCACGCCTGATTACGGCTATGTCGGCTGGTTTTCGATGCTGTTTGCCGCCGGCATGGGCATCGGGTTGATGTTCTATGGCGTGTCCGAGCCCCTGTCGCATTACACGGCGGCTTTGGGTGGTGTCACGCTGGATGAAGCTGGCGCGCGCACCGACTGGGCCCCCTTGGGTGGCGCTGTGGGTGACCCGGCAGAGGCCGCGCGTCTGGGCATGGCCGCGACAATCTTTCACTGGGGTCTGCACCCTTGGGCGATCTATGCGGTTGTGGCACTGGCTTTGGCGCTGTTTTCCTACAACAAGGGGCTGCCGCTGACCCTGCGGTCCACTTTCTACCCGATCTTTGGCGAGCGCATCTGGGGCTGGCCCGGACATATCATTGATATCATGGCGATCTTTGCCACGATCTTTGGTCTTGCCACCTCACTCGGTATCGGCGCGCAGCAGGCGGCGGCGGGGCTGGATTACCTGTTCGGCTTTGGCCAGTCGGATTCCCGGCTGATCATCCTGATCGTGTTCATCACCATTCTGGCCATCGTGTCGATCGTGCGCGGGCTGGAAGGTGGGGTAAAGCTGCTGTCGCAGGTCAATATGTTCCTGGCCTTGGCGCTGTTGATCTTTGTCGTGGCGCTTGGGCCCACGGCCAGCATCTTCACCGGCTTTTTCACCAACCTGGTGGCTTATGGTGAATACCTGCCCGCACTTGCCAACCCGTTCGGCCGGGATGACACCAACTTTGCCGCTGGCTGGACCGCGTTTTACTGGGCGTGGTGGATAAGCTGGTCACCCTTTGTCGGCATGTTCATCGCGCGGGTCTCACGCGGCAGAACGGTGCGTGAGTTCCTGATCGCCGTGCTGATCGTGCCAAGCCTGTTCTCGGTGATCTGGATGACCGCCATGGGTGGCACTGCCATCGGTCAGGTGGTCAATGACGGCTTTACCGGCGTACAGAGTGCAGCACTTGAACTGCAGCTGTTCGAGATGCTGGCGCAGTTCCCGCTGGCGTCCTTCAGCTCGCTGATCGGGATCATCCTTGTTGTGGTGTTCTTTGTCACCTCGTCCGACTCCGGCTCTTTGGTGATCGACACCATTGCCGCGGGCGGCAAGACCAATGCGCCGGTGGTGCAGCGGGTGTTCTGGGCCACGTTCGAAGGTCTGGTGGCGATTGCGCTGCTGCTGGGCGGGGGTCTGGCGGCCTTGCAGGCGATGGCGGTGTCAACCGGCCTGCCGTTCACGCTGGTTCTGCTGGCGGCCTGCTATTCGATTGTCCGCGGCCTGATGAACGAACCGCGCTGACGGCGTCGGGCAGCCCTTCGGGGCTGCCCGACTTCCCCGCACCGCACCGTTCTCGGGACGACCCGGGCTGACTTCGCCCAGCCCGATCTCTGCCCCGACGGACCCAAGCTGTGAAGAATCTGGTGATCCCGACAGGACTTGAACCTGTAACCTGCCCCTTAGGAGGGAATCATTCATTTTCCTGATCTTTCTTTGTTTTCTTATGCTTGGGCTTCTGGTCAAGGGTCGGCTGTACATAGTTTGTACGAAACCGCGCCCTGACATCGGCCTCGTCCGTCTCCGCATGGGCATAGATCCGCATGGGCAGATTAGGGTCTGACCAGCGCCCGGCCTTGGCCGCCGTGACCGGATCGACGCCTTGCCGCACCACCAGTTCGGTGAAGAACCCATGCCGCCCGGCGGGGTGCGCGGACAGGTAAGGAATGCCCGCGCGCTTGCAGATCGTCTTCCAGCGGTTGTTGTAGCCGGTCGGGCTGCCATAGCCAAAGACGCGCGGCGACAGCAGTTGCCCCGTTTTGAGGTTCTTGGGCCGCTTGGGTTTCAGCGCCACCAACTCGGCCATCATTTGTGGCGAAACGGTGATCCAGCCTTCGGGATGACCCTTCTGGGCCTTTACCCTGACTTCGCAGGTGGCCGGTCGCAAATCATCCGGTTCGATGGACACTGCCTGATCAATCCGCGCCGCCGTCTCGAACATGAAGCGCACCAAGGCCGCGTTGTAGGGATCGGCGGCTGCACAGAAGGCTTCGATCCAGCCGCGCGTCGCGGGGATACGCTCGATCCGGCTGGGCTTGCGTCGTCGCTGGTCCTGCGCGATCCGCTCGAACTTGTCGTAACGTTTCACGCGCAGCAGCGGGGTGCCCTTGTGCTCATGCGCGTTGTTGATGACTGCCCGCGCCGGGGTCACGATTTCGCGCCACCAGGTATCGGTACAGGCATTCGGCTTCAGCTTGCGGCCAAGGCTTTTCAGCAGCGCTCCCGTGACTGCACCCAGCGGCAGATCCCCGATCTCGTCCAGGATCGGCAGAAGCTGTTTCGCCGTCTTGGCGGATGGGTGGTAGAAATCGACCGCATCGGCAAAGCGCAGACTGTGCTCTTCCCCGATCAGGTACTTGCGGACCTGAAGCTGCGTTTCGTCATTTATCCAGTCCCTTGCGCCAGCTTCAGTAGTCGCTCGCGTGCTTTGGCGGTATGGACCGGCGATCGGCCTGCCATTGTATTCGACCCAGCCCTTGACCCAGAAGACGGAGCCACGCTTGAAGATTTTGAGCGGCATGCCTGAGCAACGCCGTCGGTGCAGGACCGGCAGGCATACTTCGGACGGCGGGTGACGATGACGCGGAACTGGGCGGGCACGATGTCGAGCCGCTCCGAGATATCCACACCGATGCAATGCAGGCAGCCGCCGCAGGCGCAGGTCAGGCTGTCCGGCTCGATGAGCTCCTCGATGCGCGGCAGATGCTTAGGCAATGCACCACGGTTGGCGGCGCGTGGTTTGGTGGGGCGCTTGGCAGCGCGATCCTCGGCATCCTCCTCGGCATGAATGACCGCCATGGCGGTTTCGAGATCCTCCAGCGCCAGTTCGAACTGGTCCGGATCGCTCTTCTCAGACCGCCGTCCGAAGGCCGCTTGCTTGAAGGCCGCGACCAGCTTTTCAAGGCGTTCAATCCGCTCGTCCTTGCGAAGGTTGCCCGCCTCCGCGGCGATCAGCATCGCCTTCAGCGCAGTAATTTCCCCAAGCAGATCAGCGGTATTCGGCATGGCCGGTCTTTACCAAACCGCCTCTGGCTACGCCTCTGGAAAGCACCGGCTGAGTCATCCTGCCGCAGCCTGCACCGTTCACTCCACGGCTTCGGGAGCCTTCGCCTCGATGGCCCGAACCCGCCGCCAATCCAGCCCGGCAAACAGCGCTTCGAACTGCGCGTGGTTCACCAGCATCAACCCATCCGTCACGGCGGGCCAGGTAAACGTATGCTCTTCCAGCCGCTTGTAGGCCATCACCAGCCCGGTGCCGTCCCAATACAAGAGTTTCAGGCGATCCGCTTTCTTGGCCCGAAACACGAAGACCGTTCCGGTGAACGGATCCTTGCGCAGCTCGTTCTTCACCATCGCGGCCAGGCTGTCATGGCCCTTGCGGAAGTCGATGGGCTTGGTCGCCACCATGATCCGCACCCGGTTCGACGGGAAGATCACGAGCAGGCCCGCAGCGCGATCACCAGTTCTGCAACACGAGCTGCAGGCGTGGCAGCATCAAGTCGCACCGTCACGGGGCCAATAACCAGATCAATTGTGCCAGTCACGATGGGCGGCTCTGATGTCTGTGTCACGACCACCGGCGCTGTGAACTCCGCCCCTGCCACCTCCGGCACAACCAGCTTGCCCATGCGCGCCAGCGTCCGCCACGACGACAGATGGTTTGCCTTCACCCCGTGCCGCCGAGCCACCTCGTTCACCGTGACACCCGGAACCAGTGTCTCGGCAACCATCTGACCCTTTGCCTCATCCGACCATCGCCGCTTCGCTGCCGGAGCCGCCAGCAACTCCACAAACCTAACGGCCTCCATACTGCGCTCCCGATGGACTCCCACTGACACCTCCCGTGCAAATCTCCGCACGGGCCGCATCGCAGCTTATGGATTCAGCAGGAAGGTGGGATCAGGACAGCGCTTACGGTGAGGTGCAGTCGCACCTGCGGAGGTATACTGAAACACCGTATGGACGGGAGTGGTTAGGGTCAGGACTCGTTCTCGCATCATAGCCAGAACATGACTGTTGCGGCGTGGGCGACGGCGGAGAGGAAGACCTTCGGGCATCCGAGCCGTCGCGGTCGAAGACTTCCTTCAGTTTGCGCCTTGCATGTGCCCAGCAATGGGCCACCCGAATGGGGGCGCCGCCCTTGCGCGAAGGTTTGGTCAGCCGGTTGTAGCCGGTGTAACCGTCGATCTGCAGGGTGCCGTCGAAGCCGGTCAGGAAGGCTTCGGCATTCTCGCCCGCGCGGCCGGGGGCGTAGAAGTAGACCCCGCCGGGCGGGTCCTCGCCGCCCCACGGTCGGTCATCGCGCGCCAGCGCCCAGAGGTATCCGGTCTTCGTCGTCCCGCGTCCCGGGTCCAGCACCGGGGCGGTGGTCTCATCCATGAACAGCTTGGATGAGCGCTTCAGATGTTCGGCCAGCCGGTCGACAACGGGCTTGAGGTGGAACGCAGCCTTGCCCACCCAGTCGGCCAGCACAGCGCGGTGCAGATCAAGGCCCGCCCGCGCCAGGATCTGGCTCTGGCGATACAAAGGCAGATGGTCCGCATACTTGCTGACCAGCACATGGGCGAGCGTCGCCTCGGTCGGCAGACCGCCTATAATCAGATGGCTGGGCGCAGGGGCTTGGGTCACCCCGTCGGTGCAGGACCGGCAGGCATATTTCGGGCGCACGGTGACGATCACGCGCAACTGTGCCGGCACGATGTCCAGCCGTTCGGTGCGGTCTTCACCGATCTTGTGCATGATGCCACAGCCGCAGGGGCAGATCAGGCTGGCGGGTTCGATGACCTCTTCAATACGCGGCAGCGTGGCTGGCAGATTGCCGATGGTGCGCCTGGGGGTGGGCTTGGCCGTCCCGTCACCCGCCTTGGCGGCACGTTGTTCCTTTTCCGCCTCGACCCCGGCCAGCGCGATGGACAGGTCCTCGAATGCCAGTTGTCGCTCATCCTCGGTCAGCTTTTCCGACCGCTTGCCATGCAGGGCATGGTTCAGCTCGGCGATCAGATGCTCCTGGCGTTTGGTGATATCCTTGAGGGCCGCCACCTCTTCCAGCAACGCCTGAACCGCCGCGCGCTGCGCGTCGGGAATGGCGGAAAGGTCAAGGACAGAGGCTGCGGACATGCCCTGATTTATCAAGGATCTCCAGTAAAACCACGCAGAATCAAGTGTCTGATTCATTCTGCCGCAGCTGGCGGGCGAGTTTCCAGCGCCTTGACGCGGCGCCAGTCCAGCCCGGCAAACAGCGCCTCGAACTGGGCATGGTTCAGCGCCATGATCCCGTCTTTGATGGCGGGCCAGGTGAAGGTTGTGTCCTCCAGCCGCTTGTAGGCCATCACCAGACCGGTGCCGTCCCAATATAAAAGCTTCAACCGATCTGCCCGGCGCGAGCGGAACACAAACACCGTGCCCGTGAACGGATCCTTGCGCAGCACCGATGACACCAGTGCAGCCATGCCATCATGCCCCTTGCGGAAGTCGACCGGCTTCGTCGCGACCATGATCCGCACCCGGTTCGAGGGGAACATCATGGGCTGGCAGCCAGGGCTCGCACGACCGACGCAATCCGCTCCGCCGAGGCTCCGGTTTCCAGACGGATCGCCACCGCGCCCGCGACGATCTCGGGCCGGTCCGCGGCGCCCACGGCACAACGGGGTCCATCACCAACCGGGCCGATCATCAACGATGCAAATTCTACCGGATCCTCCGGCGCTGGCAACACCAGCCGCCCTTTCCGCGCCAGCGTGCGCCAGGCCGAAACGTGGTTCGCCGGAACACCATGACGCCGCGCGACAGCATTCACCGTGATACCCGGCGTCAGCGTCTCCGCCACGATCCGGGCCTTCACCTCATCAGGCCACTTCCGGTTCCGACGGCCGCGACCGCCAACCGGGAGAACCTCCAATGTAGTCTCCATGGAGAAAATCCATTCCAACAATCACCAAGGTCCAAAGAACCGATCAGGATGAGAGCCGGAAGGTGGGAGCCAGGAAACGCTTACGCTGCGGCTGTGATAGGTGGCTTTCCGCCCTTTGTGACGCCGGCGTCTCAGAGTAACGCTGCAGGGTCGATGAGCTCTAAGGTGAAAGCCGTGGTACTAGCAAATATAGCCTTAAAGCTATTATAGTATAAAATAGCGCATAAGCTATATTTACAAAATATCACTGCAAGGCTATCAGTACGCCATGACAAACTCTACCGCAAATCCCATTCGAAGCCTGCGCCAAGCCGGGGCAGTTCTGCGTGCGCGGCGGGCTGCGCAGAAGATCAGCCAGAAGCAACTAGGCCTGATGACGGGCACTGCTCAGTCCACCATTTCGGACATCGAAAATGGCGTCGTGTCCGTCAGCCTCGACGTTTATCTGCGGCTTCTAGAAACCCTTGGCTCAGAGTTGTCCGCGACGGACCGTCTGTCCGACCGGGATATGCCCTGAGATGACGCGCATCGCCCGAGCTGGTCGCCGCACACGCCAAAGCAAGACTACCGTCTGGTACGAACGATCCAAGGTCGGCACCCTGACGCGAGCGAACGATGGTGCCATAGGCTTCACCTATGACCCCGCATGGCTAGCGTCCGACATCGCCTTTCCCGTGGCCAGTGCCTTGCCGCTATCCAAGGCCAAGTGGCAAGGCGATCCTGTCGTCGCTGCTTTCGACAACCTGCTGCCCGATGCCGAGGGTGAACTGCGCGAGAAGATTGCCGCAAGGGTCGGGGCGCAGGGTAAGGATGTGTTCTCGCTGCTCTCAGTGCTGGGGCGCGATTGCGTCGGTGCGCTCCAGTTTCTGCCGATGGATGAGACCCCTGCAGAACAGGACATGCAGTATCGCCTTATCTCGGAAGAGGAGATGGTCGCCGATCTGAAAAATCTTGCGGCTGCCCCCCTCGCACAAGGCGACGATGAGGATTTCAGGATTTCCATCGCAGGCGCGCAGGAAAAGACTGCCTATCTGCATGTGGCTGGTCAATGGGCCAAGCCACGCGGCATTACGCCCACCAGCCATATCTTCAAGACACCGATGGGCATCCTGCCCGGACCGGACCAGATCGACCTGAGCGACAGCGTCGAAAACGAGTTGTTCTGCATGAGGCTTGCCCGTGAAATCGGGCTGCCTGCCGCGCATGTCGAGAAGATCACCCTTCGGGGACAGGTCGTGCTGTCGGTCGAACGGTTCGACCGGGTTTGGCAGGGCGAGACTCTCAAGCGTCTGCCGCAGGAGGATATCTGCCAGTCGCTGGGCTATCCTTCCGCGATAAAGTACCAGAAGCTCGGCGGCCCTGGCATCGCGCAGATAATGGAGCTTTTGCGGGAGTCCGACACGCCGGTCGATGATCGGGAGACGTTCTTTCGGGCGCAGATATTCTTCTTCCTGATCGGTGCTTCGGACGGGCATGCCAAGAACTTCAGCCTGCGTCTGGGGCGTCGCGGACGATTCAGGCTTGCGCCCCTCTATGACATCCTGAGCATCGCCCCGGTGGTGCGCGCCGGACGCTTGCAGCGGAAGCGCTACCGCCTCGCCATGTCGGTCGATGGCCATTACGGTATCGACGAGATCGTGCCCCGCCACTTTGAGGCCGAGGGTCGCGCCGCTGGTCTGCCAAAGGGGCGCGCTTTGGAGCTATTGCAGGACATGACCGATCGGCTCGGTCCCGCACTGGAGCGGGCGCTTCTGGCGGTCGGCGATCATGTGCCGGTAGCGGTCAGCGAACCGATCGCAACCGATGCGATGCAGCGGGCGGCGCAGATGAAAGATCTGCTCTAGGGGGCCGGTGCCTTTGTCGCCAACCCCTCCAGCGCCTTGTTGACCTCGCGCGTCATCGCGGCCTGCTGTGCCTCCCAGAGGATGCGGAACCCCTCAGCGAACGTGAGAAAGCCCCGCGCGAAGGTGCGGATCGTGGTCAGGTCCTCTTCGGTGAAAGGCAGCGGGCGACCGCGCAGCTTGGCCTCGTTGAGCTTACGGGCGATGTGGTTGACAGCAGCGCCTTGGGTGGCGACCTGCGCGCCCCAAGCCTTCAGATGATCGATTACGGCCGGATCTGCCGGACGCAGCAGGGCATCCGCAGCACCCATCAGGCAACGCAGTGCGGCGGGGTGGTCGGTGATGCCCCGCTTCTCCATCCCGTCCTTGAAGCCTGCCAGTTCGCGCCGACTGACGCGTATGCTGATCGTTTGGGTGCGCGCCGGGTGCGCGCCTTGGGCCTTGTTCAACGTGTTGTAGATCGTCCGGCGCGAGACCCGGAATTGACGGGCAAGCGCCTTGACAGGCGTGCCTGCGGCGCGGGCCTCGATGATCTGGTGGCGTTCGTCGTCGGTCAGTTTGCGATGGTGGCGCATGTGAAGTTTACGTTCCTATTTCTTGCCAACTTCATCCAAGCCTCCCGCCTCCCAGCGTCAGCGGCGGCGGATCAGAGGCTTGGATTCAATTTCAGTGATTTTGCGAGGTGAGGCGGGATGCAGCGGGCACTGCGCAGAAGACGCGATGCGCCAAGCGAAAAGCACTGAACGCGCCGCAAAGAACGCAATGCGGTGGGCGCGGTGCAGAAGGCACGGGACGCGATGCACGGTCCAGCAAGCGCAATGCACAGGACGCGGTGCGCGATACGCCCAGCAAAGAGCGCAACTCTCATACCGCCAATCCCGCCGCGCGCAGCTGGCAATCGGTCACCAGCCCAGTCGTCACCAGCGCCGCCACCTGCGGGGCGGTGATGTGTTTGCACATCGGGCTGCGGTCGCGGACCCAAGCGGCCAGCCGGGCGTGGTGGTCGGCTGCGAGGGTGGTCTGCGCCTGCCGCTCCTCGGCCAACGCATCGAGGAAGCGCTGCCACCGTCGGTCGGCGAATTAGTTATCCGCGAAACAGACCTTCGACCTCGTGAAGCCCACGCTCTCGGTGGCGTAGGCCTGCACAGCGCGGAGCAGGTCTTCGGGGTCAACACCCTCCTTCACGGCCTCCTCGATCCGGGCAAGGCACGCAGCTTTGCCGCGTTGCCGGTCCTTCGGGTAGGCGGTCCAGATCTTCTCGAACCTTTCATCCGCCGCCGCCGCTTCCGCGCGCTTGCGCGTGGGTGGTTTACGGATGGCTTTAGGGTGGTTTGGGGTCCACCGTGGACCCCCTACCCCGTCCACCGTGGACCCCGTACCGGGTTCAGGCTGGACGGGGTCCACGGTGGACCCCGTCTCGTCATCGGGTTCCGCCATCGATTCCAGTGCCATCACGCGCGCCAGCACAATCCGGTAGATGACGGTGAAACCATTCTTGCAGGGACGGCGTCCGGTCTCGATCAGGATGCCCTCTTTCAGGAAATCGCTGATCGTCCGCTTCACGGTGCTTTCGCCCAGCTCGGTGTGGCGCTGGATTGTCCCTTTGGAGCACCAGATGCCCGAGCCGTCGTCGCTCGCCTTGTCGGCGAGGAACATGATGATCTGTTTACGGGCGGCGCTGCCGAAGCGGCGGTCGGCGCATTCATTCGCGACGCGCCAGCTCATTGCAGGGCCTCAACTTGTACAGGTTTTGTACAGAAATCCCGTTTGCAGCGCTCAATTTCCCGGGAAATCAAACGGGCGTTCTTGCAGCGCCCTTTGCAAGCATCTGAGAAAACGCCATATTTTACTGGGTTTTTTGGTGATCCCGACAGGACTTGAACCTGTAACCTGCCCCTTAGGAGGGGGCTGCTCTATCCAGTTGAGCCACGGGACCACGCGGGATCTTCATGCGGAAAAATGCGTCTGGTTTCAAGCGCGGACTTTGGAGCGTGCTGGGCGGGGGAAAGAAAAAGGGGGAGTGAGTTTTGGCCCACCACTCCCCCTCTGTGTCCGTTGCGTCCGGGTTGAGAGCTTGCAGAACGCGCAGGATTTCACCAGCCGGTCATTGTGGCTGTTAGCGTTAACATATCATCTGATTCGGCCTTGGACAAGGGCTGTATTTGGCGCTAACAAGAAAGGACCCTGCCGCAGAAGGCCGCATCCATTGGCAAAGCCCGTCACGCCCGATTTCCGCCGCACCCTTACCCTGCGCGATGTCTCTGAAGCATCTGGCGTCAGTGAAATGACGGTTAGCCGCGTGTTGCGCAGCCGGGGTGACGTGTCTGACACCACGCGCGAACGGGTGCTGGAGGCGGCGCGGCGGCTGGGCTATGTGCCCAACAAGATCGCAGGGGCGCTGGCGAGCCAGCGGGTCAATCTGGTGGGCGTCATTATCCCGTCGCTGTCAAACATGGTGTTTCCCGAGGTGATGACCGGGATTTCCGATGTGCTGGAAGACACCGGATTGCAGCCGGTTGTGGGCGTCACCAACTACCTGCCGGAGCGTGAAGAGACGGTGATCTATGAAATGCTCAGCTGGCGGCCCTCGGGGCTGATCCTGGCGGGGCTGGAACATAGTGAGGCCAGTCAGGCGATGCTGGCGCAGGCTGGTGTGCCGGTGGTCGAGATCATGGATATTGACGGCACGCCGGTGGATTCCGCCGTGGGCATTTCGCACCGCCGCGCCGGGCGGCAGATGGCCGAGGCGATTGTAGCGGCGGGATACCGGCGGATTGCGTTTCTGGGCACACAGATGCCGAATGATCACCGCGCGAAAAAACGGCTGGCGGGATTTGAGGAAGCGCTGGCGCGTGAGGGGCTGGTGCTGGCCGACCGGGAGTTCTACTCGGGCGGATCGGCCCTGCTCAAGGGGCGCGAGATGACCGAAGCCGTGTTAAAGCGCAGCCCTGATGTCGATTTCCTGTATTATTCCAATGATATGATTGGTGCGGGCGGCTTGCTGTACTGCCTTGATCAGGGCATTGATGTGCCCGGGCGCGTGGGTTTGGCCGGGTTCAACGGTGTTGAACTGCTGGACGGGCTGCCACGGCGGCTGGCCACGATGGATGCCTGCCGTCTGGACATCGGGCGGCTGGCCGCCGAGATCATCGCCGGTAAACGGCCGGACGGGATTGTTGGCGGTGAGATCATCGAACTGTCACCGACCCTGCAGCCGGGCGACACCATCCGGAAGATCTAGGTGGGCGGTACCAGCCGTTTGATCGCCGCCACATGGTCTGCACTGGCAGCCATGGCGTCCTGTGCCAAAGTCTGCGCCTCTGTCATCAGCGCCTCGGGCGCGGTGATGCGGTCAATCAGCCCCCAGTCCAGCGCTTCGGCCGCGTCTATGCGCGCCCCGCCCATCAGGATCATCTTGGTACGCGCGGGGCCGATCAGGGCGGACATGCGCCGCGGATCGGTCGGCTGCGGCAGAAAGCCGAGCTTCATCACCGGATAGAAGAACTTGGCCGAGGCCACTGCCAGCCGCACATCACAGGCCAGCACCATCCCCATTGCCCCGCCGGCCAGCGTGCCATTCAGCGCGGCGATGGTCAGACAGGGCAGCCCGGCCACGCGCGCCGACAGACGTTCCCACACCGGATCGACCGCCAGCCCGGCACGGGCGTCGTCCAGATCCGCCCCGGCCGAAAACACCGTTCCGGCCCCGGTCACGATAACCGCGCGCACGCCTTTCAACTCGGCATGGGCAAGGGCTGCATCCAGCTCTTCCAGCATAAGCCGCGTCAGCGAATTGGCCTTGTCCGGACGGTTCAGCGTCAGGGTCAGCAACCGGCCGTCAAGTTCGACATTGATCATTCCAACACTCCGATAGCGCGGCGGATCGACTCGTCGCGCAGTTTCACTTCTTCGCCCAGCCAAGGGTCGCCCCCCGGACCGCACATCCACACAAGGCACCTGGCGGGCCACTCAGGTGGCACATGAACCGTAGGGTCGAGCGTTGATACCGGGTTGATACCGCTGGCCTTTATCCTGACCTGCATGTCGGTGGCGACCGTTCCCGGTGACAGACCCATGATTCGCAATCCGTTACTGCCTTCTTCCAGATGTGCGGCGCGGGTCAGCATGGCGGCCCCGGCCTTGGCAGCACAATAGGCGCTCCACCCTTCATAAGGGTTACTGGCGGCACCGGAACTGACGGTAATGATTGTGCCGCCACCGGCGGCCTTCATCACCGGAAGTGCCGCGCGCATGCCGTGGAACACCCCTTTCAGGTTGATGTCGATGGACTGGCCCCAGCTGTCTGCATCCGCATCTTCCAGCCGGGCGATGGGGTCGATCATGCCGGCATTGTTGATCAGCGCATCCAGCCGCCCCCAGCGGGCCAGCACCGTCTTCACGGCGGCCTGCATTGCACCTTGGTCCGCCACATCGCAGGGCAGCGCCATCGCGGCACCACCGATCTGGTCGGCCAGCGCCGAGATGTCACCGGCAGACCGGGCCAGCAGCGCCACGCGCCAGCCTGCGGCCGCAAATTCACGGGCCGCTGCCGCCCCGATCCCGCGACTGGCCCCGGTGATGATGACGGTCTTGTCTGTCATGGTCCGCTCCGTTCTGTGGCTGAGACACAGTGTTAGCAGCACCGGCCTGCGTCCGGAAGGTCTTGACCCGCCCGCACTGCGGGGGGAGGATACCGGCCAATCGACAGGCAATTTTCAAGAGGTGCATTATGCGACAGTCAACAGGGGCAGCATCCCTGGCCATTCTGGGGATGTTCCTTGCGTCGCCCGTGATGGCGCAAGTCACGCCGGAAGAGGTCTGGCAAAGCTGGCAGGATCTGGGCGAATCCTACGGTCAGACCCTGGCCGCCGATCAGGTCGCGCGCGAGGGGGATACGCTGGTCGTCACTGGCTTGACGTCCAGCATGGTTCAGGACGGCGCAAGGATCGACGGCCGGATTGACGAGGTACGGTTCCGCGATCTGGCCAATGGCACGGTCGAAGTGACGATGACCGAAACCTACACGATCGACATGACCATGCCCGGCGAAGACGGCAAAACGCAGGAAATTGCCCTTGTCCTGACCCAGCCGGGGCTGAACATGATCGCAGGCGGCAGTGCCGCGCAGACAGATTACAGCTATACTGCACCGTCGATCACAGTGGATATGCAGATCCGCGAAGATGCGGTGACTCTGGCCGATGTGGACAGCACACTGACCGGCCTGACCGGCACCTATGTGATGGAGACCGCAGGCGACGCAAGCGTGCTGGACAGCGCGCTTGCCATTGACAGCATGGCCTTCACCGTGACCGCAGGCGACGTGATCAATGGCGCCACCGCCGTCGGCACTTTGGCTGCCCTGAAACTGGGGTCGGCGGGAAATTTCCTTGGCGTGGCGGCCATGGAAAACATGGTGCAGGCGCTGCGCGACGGGTTCAGTGCCGATGTTGATTTCAGCTATGGTGCCGGTGAATTCACCATTGATGCGGTCAATGAGGGGCGGGCGACCAAGGTGGTTGCCACCAATGAAACCGGGCATTTCCGCGCCCTGATGGGGCAAGAGGCCCTGCGCTATGGTGCTGGCGGCACCGGCGTTTCAATGGTGATGACCGGGGCCGATATCCCGTTTCCGGAACTGAAGCTGACCTATGGTGAGGCGTCTTTTGATTTTCTGGTGCCGGTGATGGCATCCGAAGCGCCCGTCGACTTCACCTTTGTGACCCGGATCGTCGATCTGGCGATCTCGGACGAGATCTGGGCGATGTTCGATCCGACCGTGGCCCTGCCGCGTGATCCGGCGACCGTGATCCTTGATACCAAGGGCAAGGTCCGTCTGACCGCCGACCTGATGGACGACGCGGCAATGGCGGCGCAGGGCGAGGACGCACCGGGCGAGATTCATGCGCTGGATGTGACCGACCTGACCATCAGATTTGCAGGGGCAGAACTGACCGGCACCGGCGGGGTGACCTTTGACAACAGTGATCTGGTCAGCTTTGACGGGGTGCCTGCGCCCACCGGCAAGTTTGATCTGCTGATCCGGGGTGGCAACGGGCTGCTGGACAAGCTGGTCACCATGGGCGTGGTTCCGCAGGATCAGGCGATGGGCGCGCGGATGATGATTGCAATGTTTGCCAAGCCGGGCGACGGACCCGATGTGCTGACCTCCACGCTGGAATTCCGGGACAAGGGATTTTATGCCAACGGGCAGCGCCTGAAATAAGGGGGATGACCGGCCCCCTGTTGCGGGCGGGGGGCTGTTGAGATGACTTGCAGGTAAGGCCCTGACGGACTACCTCGGCCAGAGCACAGTGCAAGGAAACCGCCATGACCGATCTTTCGCGCCTGACCGACGCCCTTCTGTCTGCCGCCCGGCGCGCCGGTGCCGATCAGGCCGATGCGCTGGCGATGGATGGCACCTCGCTGTCCATCGACATCCGGGCCGGCAAGCTGGAACAGGCGGAGCGGTCCGAAGGGGTAGAGATCGGGCTGCGGGTGATGATCGGCGGGCGACAGGCCTGCGTATCGGCATCGGATGTGTCTGATGCGACGATTGCAGCACTGGCGGAACGCGCGGTGGCGATGGCCCGCGAAGCCCCGGTTGACCCTTATGTCGGCCTTGCCGGTTCTGACCAGATCGCCCGCGACTGGGATCTTGCAGCGCTGGAACTGTCCGACCCGGCCCCGGAACCGGGTGCTGCAGAGCTGGAGGCGGCGGCACGGGCGGTTGAGGCTGCGGCGATGGACCGGGCCGGGATCACGCAGGTCGAGGCTTCGGCCAGCTATGGCCGCCGGGCGATGCATCTGGCGGCGTCGAACGGGTTTTCGGGCGGCTATGGCCGCACTTCGCATTCGCTGTCCGCCGTGGCCTTCACCGGGGAAGGCACTGCGATGGAGCGGGACTGGGCCGCCGAGGGGCGCATCTATGCCAGCGACATGCCGGGTGCTGCAGGCATCGGCCAACTCGCCAGCGAGCGCGCCCTGCAACGCGCAGGCGCGGTGCGGCCTAGGACTGGCACGTGGCCCGTGCTGTTTGATGAACGGGTGGCCTCCAGCCTGATCGGGCATCTGCTGTCGGCCACCAACGGTGCTGCGATTGCGCGCGGGGCGTCGTGGTTGCGCGACGCTTTGGGTCAGCAGGTGCTGCCTGCGCATCTGTCGGTGATTGAAGACCCGCACCGGGTGCGCATCGGGGCCAGCCGCCCGTTTGACGGCGAAGGCCTGCCAACGCAACGCCGGGTGATCGTGGAAAACGGCGTGCTGACCGGCTGGACGCTGGATCTGGCGACCGGGCGCAAGCTGGGGATGCCATCGACCGCCAACGCGGCGCGCGGGGCGTCTTCGCCGCCCTCGCCCTCGACCAGCAACATCGACCTCACTCCGGGCACGCACAGCCGCGACGATCTGATCGCGCAGATGGGAACGGGGCTTCTGGTCACCTCGATGATCGGGTCCACCATCAGCGCCACCACCGGCGATTATTCCCGTGGCGCGGCAGGGTTCTGGGTAGAAAACGGGGTAATTCAGTACCCGGTGAACGAATGCACCGTCGCGGGAAATCTGCGTGACATGCTGATGCGGATCATCCCGGCCAATGACGCGCGCGCGCATCTGTCGACGCGCGTGCCGTCGCTGCTGATCGACGGGATGACCCTTGCCGGGGCGTGATCTGGACCTGCTGACCGATGCGGCCCGCGCGGCGGGCGATATTGCCATGCGGTTCTGGCGGCAAAACCCGCAGGTCTGGGACAAGGGCGGCGATCATGGCCCGGTGACCGAGGCGGATCTGGCGGTCAATGACATGTTGAAAGCCACGCTGCTGGCGGCGCGGCCCGATTATGGCTGGTTGTCGGAAGAAACGCCGGACTCGGCAGACCGGCTGTCCGCGCAGCGCGTGTTCATTCTGGACCCGATTGACGGCACACGTGCCTTTGTGGCGGGGGAAGATAACTTTGCCGTGTCACTGGCGGTGGCCGTTGCCGGGCGGGTGGTCGCCGGGGCGGTGATGATGCCTGCGAAAAACAGGCTCTATACCGGCGAAATCGGCGGTCCGGCGCGGTGCAATGGTGTTGAAATCAGGGCGGGCACCCGGGCCGATCTGGTCGGGTCGAACCTGCTGGCGACCAAGGCCAATATGGAAGCCTCGCACTGGCCCGGCGGTGTGCCCGATCTGAAACGCAGCTTCCGCACCTCGCTCGCCTATCGCCTGTGTCTGGCGGCCGAGGGGCGGTATGACGGGATGATCACCTTTCGCGACACCTGGGAATGGGACATCGCGGCGGGCAGTCTGATCTGCGACTGCGCCGGGGCACGGGTGACCGACCGGACCGGAACAGCGTTGCGGTTCAATTCGCCGGGCGCGATGACGGCGGGGGTGATCGCCACCAACCCGGCGCTGCACAGCGCGATCATGGCGCGGCTGTAACGAAAAAGGGGAAAGCCGCAGCTTTCCCCTTTTTTGGTTTTACGCTTTCGCAGGTTCAGCGTTTTGCGCCCTTTGGTGGCACAAAGCGCTTGGACGTGTCCTTGGCATCGGCGCGCGGGCGGGCCGGGGCATCGGACTTGCGGGCAAAGGGCTTTTTGCCATCGCCAGCCGGTTTGAACCCGGCCGTTTTGCCAGCCGGTTTACCATCACGCTTGGCATAGGGGCGGGACTCATCGCCTTTGGGCGCATAGGTGCGCTTTTCGGCGCGGTCGCCTTCGGCCTTTGGCTTGTAGCCGGTGCCTTCAGCCGCATGGCTTTTGAAGCCTGCCGCGCGGGCCGGTTTGCCCTCACTGCCGCCAAAGGATTTGAACCCTGCCGATTTGAACTTGGCACCGCCAGCTGGGCCGTCTTCGCGCTTGGCATAAGGCTTGCGCTCTGCGCCGTCACGTGGGGCGTAGGGCTTGCGGTCACCGTCTTCGCGCTTGGCGTAAGGCTTGCGCTCTGCTCCGTCACGCGGGGCGTAGGGCTTGCGCTCTGCGCCTTCGCGGGGCGCATAGGGTTTACGCTCGGCGTCATCACGCTTGGCATAGGGCGTGCGTTCTGCGGCTGCACGTGGCGCGTAGGGCTTGTCTTCACGCGGCGCATAAGGCTTGCGCTCGGCATCGTCGCGCTTGACGTAAGGTTTGCGCGCCGGGGCCGGGGCGGAGATGATCGCGTCATCCTCGACCACGCGCGGCGACTTGGGCTTATAGGCCGGACGATCTTCGCGCGGGGCACGTTCTGGCCGCTCAAGGCTTGGCTCGCCTTCCATCCGCTCCATGATCAGACCCGGTTCCAGCTCCAGCTGCGGGCCGAAACGGCCTGCCAGTGGTTCGGCGATCTGCACATAGGTGATGTCTTCCTTTACCCGGATCGCGCCGATCCCGTCCTTGGAAATGCCAGCCCCATCGCAGATTTTCGGCAGTATCCAGCGCGCTTCGGCACGGCCGGAATGGCCGACGGTCAGGGTAAACCAGACGGAAGGGCCAAATTCGCTGCGTTCGCGCGGGGCCGATGCTGGCGGTGGCGGCAGGCTGTCGGACAGCACTTCCGGGGCCGACCGGCCTTCGCGCCACAACCGGATGAAGGCGGCGGCGGTCTGTTCAGCGCCAAAGCGTTCGATCAGGGTGCCGACCATGGCGGCATCGTCGCCGACAGCCTCGGTCAGAGCCGGGTGTTCCAGAATGCGCTGGTCATCGCGGGCCTGCACTTCTTCGGCGCTGGGGGCCTTGACCCATTGCGCCACGACCTTGGCGCCAGCCAGCAGACGCTGCGCCTTCTTCGCCTCGGCCGGGGGCACGATCAGCGCCGACACGCCCTTGCTTCCCGCGCGGCCGGTCCGGCCAGAGCGGTGCAGCAGGGTATCAGAGTTCGACGGCAGATCGGCGTGGATCACCAGTTCCAGACCCGGAAGGTCGATGCCACGCGCCGCCACATCAGTCGCAATACAAACCCGCGCCCGCCCGTCGCGCAGCGATTGCAGCGCGTGCGTGCGTTCCTGTTGGCTCAGCTCGCCCGACAGCGCCACGGCCTGAAAGCCACGGTTGGTCATGCGGGCCATCAGATGGGTCACGTTCATCCGGGTTTTGCAGAACACGATGGCCGTCGGCGCATCGTAATAGCGCAGCGCATTGAAAATCGCATGTTCACGGTCGCGCGAGGCGACCGACATGGCGCGATACTCGATATCGGCGTGCTGCTTGGTCTCGCCCTTGGCGATGATGCGCATGGCATCGCGCTGGAAGGTACGGGCCAGCGTCTCGATCTCTTTCGGCACGGTGGCCGAAAACATCAGCGTGCGACGATCCTGTGGGGCAGCGCCCAGAATGAATTCCAGATCCTCGGCAAAGCCCAGATCCAGCATCTCATCCGCTTCGTCCAGCACAGTTGCGCGGCAGAACGACAGATCCAGCGACCCGCGTTCGATGTGGTCGCGCAGACGGCCGGGCGTGCCGACAACAATATGCGTGCCACGGTCCAGCACGCGCTTTTCGGTGCGGTAGTCCATGCCGCCGACACAGGACGCAATCTGTGCGCCCGCCACGCCGTACAGCCAGTCCAACTCGCGCTTGACCTGCAGGGCCAGTTCGCGCGTTGGGGCCACGACCAGCGCAATCGGCTTGTCAGCGTAGAGCAGACGGTCAGAGCCTGCCAGAATTTCCGGCGCAATCGCCAGACCAAAGGCCACGGTCTTGCCCGACCCGGTCTGCGCCGAAACCAGCAGGTCACGGCCTTCAACGCCATCGGCCAGAACAGCCGTCTGCACTGCCGTAAGGGCTTCATAGCCCTTGGCTTCCAAAGCCTGCGCCAGCGGCGCGGCCACGTTCATATCGATCATTATATTTTCCAAAAGAGAGGATGCCATTGCATCCGTGAAGCCCTGTGCGGCGCCTTCTTTCCCTTTTGGCCGCGGGCCTCCTCGCCCGACGCGCCCCCGGAATCCTCGGGCCGACATCGGTGGCAATAGCGCAAATGCAGCCGGATGTATAGCGAAACTGACAAATAGCCGGGTTTCAAGCCGTGGAACGCCCGGCTCCAATTACTTGAAGCCGGGAATTGGCCGTTGTCACAAGGGGGCAGAGGGCCTGACAGTCACCTCAAAGATCAGGGGCTGACATGAACGGAACGCATTTCAAAAAGGGCACCACAGAGGACGCACAGGGCGCTGACCTGACTGCCAGTGTCAGCGCCTTGCTGCACGATCTGGAAATCGGGGGTGAGGCGGCGGCGCACCGCATGGCGCGGGAGCTTGATGGCTTTGACGGCGAGATCGTGCTGTCAGACCAGACCATCGCCGATGCCTGCGCCCGCGTGCCGCAAGGACTGAAAGACGACATCGCCTATGCGCATGAAAACATTGCCCGCTTTGCCCAGGCCCAGCGCGACAGCATCCGCGAGACCGAGGTCGAACTGCGCCCCGGCCTGACCGTCGGGCAGCGGTTGATTCCGGTGCAGGCGGCGGGCTGCTATGTGCCGGGGGGGCGCTACAGCCACATCGCCAGCGCGATGATGACGGTGACGACGGCGCGGGTGGCCGGCGTGCCCCATATCGCCGCCGTCTCGCCGCCACGCGCGGGCGCGCCGGGGGGGATTCCCGATGCCATCCTGTACACTTTGCACCACTGCGGGGCCGACCGGATTCTGGCGCTGGGCGGCATTCAGGGCATCGCCGCCATGGCTTTCGGGCTGTTCGGTCTGCCGCGCGCCGACATCCTTGTCGGCCCCGGCAATCAATATGTGGCCGAAGCCAAGCGTCTGCTCTATGGCCGCGTCGGCATCGACATGGTGGCGGGGCCAACCGACTCGCTCGTCGTCGCGGATGCGACGGCGGACCCGTTGACGGTGGCCTGGGATCTGATCGGGCAGGCCGAACACGGCGCGAACTCGCCGGTCTGGCTGGTGACCGACTGCGCCGCGCTGGCGACCGAGGTGGCGCGGCTGGCACCGCTGTGCGCCGCAGACCTGCCGCAACCGAACCGCGCGGCGGCCGAGGCGGCGTGGCAGGCTTTGGGTGAAATCATCCTGTGCCCCGACCGCGAGGCCATGGCGCGTGAGGCCGACCGCATCGCACCCGAGCATCTGCATGTGCAGGCCGCCGACCTGGACTGGTGGAAGGCCCGGCTGACCGCCTATGGCTCGCTGTTTCTGGGTGAGGAATCGACCGTGGCCTTCGGCGACAAGGCGGCGGGCACCAACCATGTGCTGCCAACCTCGGGGGCCGCGCGCTATACCGGCGGGCTTTCCGTCCACAAGTTCCTGAAAACCGTGACGTGGCAGCGGGTGACGGCAGAGGCCCTGCCCCGCCTCGCCTCAGTCACCGCCAACATCAGCCGCTTTGAAGGCATGGAGGGCCACGCCCGCACCGCCGATCTGCGGCTAAAGAAATATGCGACTCGCCTCTGATTCGCATTCTTGGCAAAAATACTCCGGGGTTGCCCGCTTGTTCGCCACTGGTTCGAGAACCAGCCGGCGACGGGCAGAGCCCCGGGGTCCTCAACCAGAAAGACACTCATCATGCACCTCTCCCGCTTTCCCCGCATCCGCCTTGCCCATCTGCCGACCCCGCTGGAACCTATGCCGCGCCTGACGGCCCTGCTGGGCGGGCCGGAGCTGTGGATCAAACGAGATGACTGCACCGGCCTTTCTACGGGCGGCAACAAGACCCGCAAGCTTGAATACCTGATGGCTGAGGCACTGGCGCAGGGCGCCGATATGGTGCTGACCCAAGGGGCCACGCAATCGAACCACGCCCGCCAGACGGCCGCAGCGGCGGCCAAGCTGGGGCTGGATTGCCATATCCTGCTGGAAGACCGTACCGGCTATAACGAGCCGAACTACCGGCTGAACGGCAACGTCCTCCTCGATGTGCTGCATGGGGCCACCATCGAACATCGCGGGCCGGGGCTGGATATGAATGCCGAGCTTTTGGCCGTAACAGAGACGTTTCGGGCGAAGGGGCGGCGGCCCTATGCCATTCTGGGCGGCGGGTCGAATGCGACCGGGGCGCTGGGCTATGTCAACTGCGCGCTGGAACTGCTGGGGCAGATGGTCGACCGTGGGATCAGCTTTGACCATATGGTCACCGCCACCGGATCGTCGGGCACCCATGCCGGGCTGATCGTGGGCCTCAAGGCGCTGAACGCGCAGCTGCCGCTGCTGGGCATCGGCGTGCGCGCAGCCAAGGATGTGCAAGAGGCGAACGTGTTCCGGCTGGCGCAGGCTGTCGAGGAAAAGCTGGGCACGCAAGGCGTGGTCAGCCGTGACGATGTGGTCGCCAATTGCGACTACATCGGGCAGGGCTACGGCATCCCCGCCGACAGCACGCTGGAGGCCATAGACATCTTTGCCCGGCAAGAGGCGATTTTGCTCGATCCGGTCTATTCCGGCAAGGGTGCTGCCGGGCTGATCGATCTGATCCGCAAAGGGCATTTCAAGAAGGGCGAGCGGGTGGTGTTTCTGCACACCGGCGGGGCGATCGGCCTGACCGGCTATACCCACGTATTGCCGCACGCATGAAGACGGTTGGCATTCTTGGCGGGATGGGGCCAGAGGCGACGATTCTGCTGATGCAGAGACTGTTGCGCGCGATGCCTGCGCGCGATGATGCCTGTCACATCCCCCTGATCGTGCATCAGAACCCCGCCGTGCCCAGCCGCATCGCGCGGCTGATCCACGGGGTGGGCGATGACCCCGGCCCGGTGCTGGCCGTCATGGCGCGGGATCTGCACGCAGCGGGCGCGCAGGCACTGGCGATGCCCTGCAACACCGCGCATGCCTATGCATCGCAGATCATTGCGGCAACGCCGCTGCCGTTTCTGGACATGCGGCAGGCCACGGTGTCTGCCCTGCCGCGCGGTCGGGTCGGCATATTGGCCTCTCCCGCCCTGCGGCTGACGGGGGTGTTTGACGAAGTGTTCGAAAGCGCCGGGATAGAGCCTGTCTGGCCGCAGGACGACGCCCCGGCTCTTGCGCTGATCCAGCGGGTCAAGTCGGGGAACAGCGGACCGCTGGCGGTGGCAGAGATGGCACGCCTGGCAAAAGAGATGGCGCGCAACTGTGACCACTTGCTCATCGCCTGCACTGAATTGTCCTTGCTGACGAACGCGATCAGGCAGCCCTTTACCGACAGCCTGGACTGTCTGGTGACAGAAATTCTGCGGTTTTCGCAGAATTAGAGCCTATTCTTCCTCCGCCACCTCTATCGCCCCCGCCAGCGCTGGCGCAATCGCGTCAAAGCGCGGCACCAGACGGCTGCGGATCAGCGCGCGGCAGTCGCGGGCCAGCTCTTCGGGCAAATGGCCCAGCTCATCCACCCGCGCGATCAGGTGCACCCGGCGCACATCCCCGGCAAAGGGCAGCGGCATCACCTCCAGATCCGGCAAAAACCGCTCCGCATCCATCAGGTTCAGCGGCGTGGTGATGGTCCAGCCGCCGGTCTGCACCACCATGGCCAGCACCGACCGCGTCGCCTCCAGCGCGAATCGACGGTCCGGGGTCATCCGCACCCGTGCCAGGTGGCGGGCGATGCGCTGGCCAATGGGCAGGCTTTCGGAATATTGCACAAAGGGCAGCCGGTCAAGCGCCGCGCGCACATCGCCGCGCACCGACCCTTTCCCCGCCACCAGCACAAACGGCTCGCGCAAAATCGGCAGCACGCGAAACGCGGATGTGTCTGGCGGCACCATGGCCGACACCCCGATATCCGCCTCGCGCGCAATCAGCCGGTCGATCACATGGTCGGACCGGCCCGAGAACGCATGCACAAAGCAACGCGACATCCGCGATTGCAGAGCAGACACCAGCACCGGCGTCAGCGAGGCATCCAGATCGTCGATGATCGCAAGGTTCAGCTGCGGCAGGCTGGCCAGACTGATCTCGGCCAGATCGGCCTGCGCCTCGGACAGTGCCGCCAGCAGCTTGTGGGCGTGGCGGCGCAGCACCTGCCCCGCCGGGGTCAGCGTCACCGGCTTGGCCTTGCGGTCAAACAGCCGCGCGCCCACCGCCGCCTCCAGCGCGGTGATGTGCTGGCTGACCCCGGAAGGCGAGCCGCCGATCCGCGTGGCGGCACCGATGACCGACCCCGCCTCCTCCAGTGCCACAAACACCCGCAAGCCCCGCAGGGTAAGTTCGGTAGAAGGCTTGGCATCGTCGCTCATCAGGGGCGCAGGCTGTCCATCACGCGGACCAGACCGGCAGAGATGCCGGGCTCAGACAGCGCATGACCGGCCAGCGGGATCATGTTCAGATGGCAATCATCCCAGCCTTCGGCCAGTTTCCAGGCCGAGGTCGGCGGGCAGATCATGTCATAGCGGCCTTGAATGATATGGGCGGGCAGATGCGTGATCCGGCGCTTTTCGCGCAAAATCCAGCCGTCTTCCTCCAGAAAGCCGCTGGCGTGGAAATAGTGGTTTTCCAGCCGCGAAAAGGCGCGCGCATATTCGCCCGGACTTTCGCCGACCGGGCCGTCATGATGGACTGAGGCCAAGGCATTTTCCCAGTTCGCCCAGACCCGGCCAAAGCGGGTTTCCTCCATCAGATTGCCCGAGAACAGGCGGCGGTGATAGGCGGCGATCAGGTTGTGCCGTTCATCCGGCGGGATCGGGGCGATGAAGCGCGCCCACAGCTCCGGAAAAAACGCCCCCGCGCCGCCGCCGTAAAACCAGTCCAGTTCGGCCTGCGTCATCAGAAACACCCCGCGCAGCACCAGATGCAGGGCGCGGTCCGGGTGGCTGATGGCATAGATCAGCGCAAGCGTGGCCCCCCAGCTGCCACCGAACAGGATAAAGGCGTTGATGCCCAACGCCTTGCGGATCGTTTCGATGTCGCGCACCAGATGCCATGTGGTGTTGTCCGACACGCTGGCATGTGGGCGCGACCGCCCGCAGCCGCGCTGATCGAACAGCACAACACGGTACACATTCGGGTCGAAATACCGCCGCATCGCAGGCGAACAGCCACCCCCGGGCCCGCCATGCAGCACCAGAACCGGAATGCCATCCGGCCGCCCGCATTGTTCGACATAGATCTTGTGGCCATCGCCCATGTCGATCATCCGCTGGTCGAACGGGTCAACCGGCGGGTAAAGATATTCAACTGCGCGCTTTTGGCCTGATCTCTGATCCATCATCGCTCTATATAACGCCTAAGCGTCCTGCATCCAAAGGGCATTCGGAAAGGAAAACTGATGGAAAGTCAAACAACCGTCGATCCGGCAGAGGTGGCGAAGTTTGAGGCGATGGCCGCCGAATGGTGGGACCCGAACGGCAAGTTCAAGCCGCTGCACATGCTCAACCCGTGCCGGCTGGATTACATCACCAGCCAGATCGCGGCGGAATTTGACCGGGATCTGACAAAGCCCTTGCCATTCAAGGGTTTGCGCCTGCTCGATATCGGCTGCGGCGGTGGCTTGCTCGCCGAACCGATGGCGCGGCTGGGGGCCGATGTGGTGGGTGCTGATGCCGCCCCGCGCAACATTCCGGTGGCGCAGGTTCATGCGGCGCAATCGGGGCTGACCATCGACTACCGCCATACCACCGCCGAGGCGATGGCCGCCGCGGGCGAGCAGTTTGACGTGGTGCTGAACATGGAGGTGGTCGAACATGTATCGGACCTGTTGGCCTATCTGACCGCCTGCCGGCAACTGCTGGTGCCCGGCGGGCTGATGGTCTGTTCGACCCTGAACCGCAATGCGAAGTCCTTTCTGATGGCGATCATCGGGGCCGAGCATGTGATGCGCTGGCTGCCCAAAGGCACGCATGACTGGAAAAAGTTCATCACCCCGGATGAGCTGTATGATCTGATCCGCAAGGCCGGGCTGGACCCGGTGGACCGCAAGGGCATGGTGTTCAACCCGGTCACATGGTCATGGAGCCTGTCCTCGCGCGATCTGGGCGTGAACTACGTGACGACCAGCGTAAAACGCTAAGCGCATGCCTGTCGGGCATTAGGGCGATCTTCACACCTGCCGTGACAGCATCGCGGCAGGGGCAAGGGCCCCGGCCGGTTCAGACAGGACGTGCAAGACATGAGACCCGCGCCCGTCAGCGCTGACCTGTCCGCCGGTCAGCATGAGATTTCGCGGGTCGGCAGCCAGTCGCGCCCGTTGCTGGCGGCGGCAGTGCTGTTCAGCGTGTTCGTCAATCTGCTGATGCTGACCGGCCCGCTGTATATGTTGCAGGTCTACGACCGTGTTCTGGCAAGCCGGTCAGAGGCGACGCTGGTCGCTCTTTCGCTTCTGGTGCTGGTTCTGTTTCTGGCAATGGGGCTGCTGGACCATGCGCGCGCGCGTCTGCTGGCGCGGATCGGACTGCGTCTGCAGGCGCGGCTGGATGGCAGGGTGTTCACCGCCGCGCTGGCGCGGGCCAGTGTGGCCCCGGATGATCCGCTGGCCGCATCAGCACAGCGCGATCTGGAGGCGATGCAACGGTTCTGGACCTCTCCGCTTGCACCCGCAGTGATGGATCTGCCGTGGACGCCGCTGTTTCTGCTGGTGATCTTCGTGTTTCACCCCTTGCTGGGCTGGCTTGCGCTGGCCGGGGGCGCGGTTCTTGTGCTGCTGGCGCTGGGGAACCAGATTTCCGGCAAAGCCCCGGTGCTGCGCGCAACGGCGGCCACCGTCGCGGCAGAGCGGATGGCCGACCGGCTGAAGGCGGATGCCGAGGTGCTGCGCGCGCTGGGCATGGCGCAGACGGCGCAGCACCGCTGGTCTGCGGCGCGTGGCCATGCGCTGACCAGCGGCCTGCACAGTGCCGATCTGTCTGGCAGGTTCAGCAGTGCGACACGCGCGCTGCGCATGATGCTGCAATCGGCGATCCTTGGCCTTGGCGCGTGGCTGGTGCTGCACGATCAGCTGAGCGCGGGGGCGATGATCGCGGCGTCGATCATCATGGGCCGCGCGCTGGCCCCGGTGGAACAGGCGATTGGCCAATGGGCGACTCTCGCCCATGCGCGTGATGGCCGGGCGCGGTTGTTGCGCCTGCTGTCCTCTCAACCGCCCGAAGCCGCCCGCACCCCCCTGCCCCGGCCCCGCGCCCTGCTGGAGGTGAAGGGAGTGTCGCTGATGCTGCCCGGCAATCCGGCACCTGTGCTGCGCGACATCAGCTTCCGGCTGGAACCGGGGCAGGCATTGGGTATCATCGGGCCATCGGGGGCGGGCAAGTCGACGCTGGGGCGCGCCATCGTCGGGGCGGTGCGACAGGTGGCGGGCCAGATCCGGCTGGATGGCGCGGAACTGGCACAGTACGGCCCGGATGTGCTGGGCCGCAACTTTGGCTATCTTCCGCAGGCCGTGTCACTGTTCGATGCAACCGTGGCCGAGAATATCGCCCGGCTGGACCCGCAGCCCGATGCGGCAAAGGTGGTGGCCGCTGCCAAAGCGGCGGCGGCGCATGAGATGATTCTGAAGCTGGCAAAGGGCTATGATACGCCGCTATCCTCCATCGGCGGGCCGCTGTCGGGTGGCCAGATCCAGCGCATCGGGCTGGCGCGGGCGCTCTATGGTGATCCGGTGCTGCTGGTGCTGGATGAACCGAATTCCAACCTCGACAACGACGGGTCGGTGGCGCTGAATGCAGCGATCCGCCAGATCAAGGGGCTGGGCGGTGCGGTGATCGTGATTGCCCATCGCCCGGCGGCGATTCAGGAATGCGATCTGCTGCTGATGCTGGAGGACGGCCAGCGCCGCGCCTTTGGCCCGCGCGATGACGTGCTGCGCGGCATGGTCAGGAACCATACGGAACTGGTCCGCGGAAGCGGTTCGGGTGTGTCATGACCGGGCAGGATCTGCCCCCCGGGCTTGGTGCGAAGGGGCCGTTTTGGCTTGGCGCGCTGACGCTGCTGGTCCTGATCGGCGGCGTCGGTCTGTGGTCGGTTACGGCACAGATCTCCGGTGCCATCGTCGCCTCTGGCCGGATAGAGGTGGAACTGAACCGCCAGATCGTGCAGCACCCTGACGGCGGTGTCGTGGCGCAGATTCTGGTCACCGAAGGGGCCAGCGTTGTGGCGGGCGATATTCTGCTGCGACTGGACGGGGCGCTGGTCAGGTCAGAGCTGACGATCATCGAAAGCCAGCTGTCTGACGTGCAGGCCCGCCGCGCACGGCTGGAGGCAGAGCGTGAGGATGCGCCGCAGATGGTCATCACCGGGGCGCACTTGCTGCGCGCATCCGAAAACCCCGACGCGGCAGACCAGATTGACGGCCAGCGGCGGCTGTTTGCGGCGCGTGGCGAAACGCTTGCCGGCACGGTTGAACAGCTGAACAGGCGCATCGCACAAACCCTGTCGCAGATTGCGGGCATTGATGCGCAGGTGCGCGCATTGTCAGATCAGCGTGACCTAATCGCGCAGGAACTGGCGGATCAGCAGGCCCTGCTGGCCAAGGGTCTGGCGCAGGCCCCGCGTGTGCTGGCCCTGCAACGCGAGGCGGCGCGGCTGGCCGGTCAGGTCGGCGAACTGGCCGCATCGCGCGCGCAGGCCGAAGGCCGGATCACCGAGATAGAGCTGCAAATTCTGGGCCTGTCGTCGCAACGGCGCGAAGATGCGGAAACGCAGCTGCGCGACATCGGCACGGTTGAACTGGAGCTGATTCAGCGCCAGCGCGCCCTGTCGGAACAGGTGGCGCGGCTGGAGATCCGCGCGCCGGTGTCCGGCACGGTGCTGGGCCTGCAGGTCACAACCCCGCGCGCGGTGCTGCGCCCGGCGGACCCGGTGGCTTATCTCATCCCGCAGGACCGCCCGCTGCTGATCGCAGCGCGGATCGCGCCGATCCATATTGATGAGGTCTATGCCGGCCAGCCAGCAAAGCTGATGTTCCCGGCGTTTTCCGCCCGCACCACGCCGGAGCTGCACGGCTTTGTCACATTGCTGTCAGCCGATGCCCTGACCGACCCGGCAACCAGCCTGCCCTATTACCGCGCCGAAATCTCGATCCCGCCCGCAGAGGTGGAGCGGCTGGGCCAGACCCTGCTACCGGGCATGCCGGTGGAGGCGTTTCTTCAGACCGGGGCGCGCACGCCCTTTGCCTATCTGGTCAAACCCTTCACCGACTATTTCAGCCATGCCTTTCGCGAAAGCTGACGGTCAGCCCATCCGTTCCGACGCATAGGAACCGGGCGAGGCGGGGAAGACAACGGTCTTGCTGCCATTGATGAACACCCGGCCATGCACATGGGCATGGATCGCGCGCGACAGCACCTGGCTTTCCACGTCGCGGCCCAAAGACACATAATCCTCATTCGATTGCGCATGGGTCACGCGGATGATGTCTTGTTCGATGATCGGGCCTTCGTCCAGGTCGCCGGTCACGTAATGCGAGGTGGCGCCGATCAGCTTCACACCCTTTTCAAACGCCTGCTTGTAAGGGTTGGCCCCTTTGAAGCTGGGCAGGAAAGAATGGTGGATGTTGATGATCCGGCCCGACATCTTGCGGCACATCTCATCCGACAGCACCTGCATGTAGCGCGCCAGCACGATCAGTTCCGCCCCGGTGTCTTCGACAATGCGCATCTGTTCGGCCTCGGCCTGCGCCTTGTTCTGCGGCGTGACCTTGATGCAGTAATAGGGAATATCCTGATTCACCACGACCTTCTGGTAATCCATGTGGTTCGAGATCACGGCGGCAATCTCGACCGGCAAGGCGCCGATGCGCGAGCGATACAGCAGGTCATTCAGACAGTGGCCAAAGCGGCTGACCATGATGATGACGCGCCGTTTCACCAGCTCGTCAAAGAACTCGGCCTGCATCCCGAACCGTTCGGCAATCGGGCCAAACCCGGCGCGCAGATCCTCCAGCCCGCGGCCCCCCTCGGACCGGAAGCTGACCCGCATGAAGAAATTGCCGGTGCCGGTATCGTCGAATTGCGAGCTGTCGGTGATGTTGCAGGACTGGTCGGCCAGAAAGGTCGAAATGGCCGCGACGATCCCACGGGTCGAGGGGCATTGGACGCGAAGCGCAAAGCTGGTCATCGGGTGGTCTTTCACAGGAGGTGTGGCCAAGGGGCATGCGGCGGATGATAGTCAGCCGCCCTTACACCCGAATGACCGGCTGCGAACAAGCATGATCCATTCGCGTCTTCCCACCGCACCATGGGCCGCCCCCGGACGCCGGATTACTCCGCCGCCGCCAGCGGCGGGGCCGGTCGCACCCCGGCAAGCGCATCCAGCCGGTCGCGCAGCACGCGCTGTTCGGCATCCAGCAGCGCGATGCGTTCGGCCAGCACTTCGGCGGGCGGTGCTTCGGCATCGACTTCCTTGGGCCCGACAAAGCGGCTGAACAACCGGGCCAGCACGCGGCTCAGGTCATCCATGATCAGGTAGAATGCAGGCACCACCACCAGCGACAGCACGGTGGATACGATGATGCCGCCGATCACCGCCGTCGCCATCGGCGCGCGGAACGACCCGCCCTCCCCCACGCCCAGCGCCGAAGGCAGCATGCCCGCCGACATGGCGATGGATGTCATGACAATCGGCCGCGCCCGTTTGTGCCCGGCTTCCATCACAGCGGCGAAACGTTCCATCCCCTGCGCGCGCATCTCGATGGCGAAATCGATCAGCAGGATGGCGTTCTTGGTCACGATCCCCATCAGCATCAGAATGCCGATCAGCACCGGCATCGACACGGCAGAGCTGGTCAGAATCAGCGCACCCGCCACGCCACCAATCGCCAGCGGCAGGGAAAACAGGATGGTGAACGGCTGGATCACCGATTTGAACAGCAGGATCAGCACGGTCAGCACCAGCATCAGACCCAGCAGCATGGCATTGCCAAAGCTGGCCACCATTTCATTCTGCACCTCGGCATCGCCCGCCTCTTGCACCCGCACGCCGGGGGGCAGTTCGACCGAGTCGACCACATCCTTGAACCGTGTGGTTGCGGTGCCCAGCGCAACACCAACAGGAAGGTTCGCACCAATGGTGGCGCGGCGTTCGCGGTTGAAGCGGTTGACGGTTGACGGGCCTTCGGCAATCTCCACATCGGCCACCGCCGCCAGCGGTACGGTCGCGCCTGTGGCTGTGGTCAGCTTCAGCGCCGAAATGCGGGCCAGATCTTCGCGCGCGGCATTGTTCAGCCGCACCCGGACGGGGACCAGCCGGTTGTCGATCGACAGTTTGGCCAGCGCCGCATCGACATCGCCGATGGTGGCGACCCGCACCACTTCGGCAATCTGCGCCGTGGTGATGCCCAGACGGGCGGCTTCGTCCATGCGCGGGGTGATCTGAATCTCGGGCCGGGGCAGCGCGCCTTCTGTCGCGACATTGGCCAGCAGCGGATCGCCCGACAGCGCGGTTTCAAGGCGGCTGACGGCAAGGGTCAGATCGGCCTCGTTCGACGACAGGACAGAGAAAGAGATGTCGCGCTGACCCCGGTCATTCAGCTTGAAGGCGCGCATGTCGGGCACAGATGCCAGTTGCCTGAACACCTCTTCCTCGATCACGTTCTGCGGAATGGTGCGGCCCTTGTTTTCAACCTCGGGCACCAGTCCGCCGATCACCGGAATGCTCCGCCCGATCTGCGACAGTTTCAGCAGCAGCGAATGATCCAGCCGGGTCAACAGAATGGTGACAGAGGCGCGGCGGATATCACGGTCGCCGGTGGGCGATGCCCCGCCAAGGATGAACACGTTGTCGATCCAGTCCACATCCTCAATGGCCGCATAGATCGCCTTGGTCGTGCGTTCTGTCTCATCCAGCGTGGTGCCGGGGGGCAGTTCGACCGACACCGCGATGCGGCTGACATCTTCGGGCGGCAGGAAAGATCCGGGGATCTGGATCATGAAATAGACCGATACCGCCAGCACCCCGATGGCCGACATCAAGGTGACATAGCGAAACCGCAACGAAGTGCGGATCAGCCGCAGATAGCCGGTCATGATCCAGCCGTCATTGTGGCTGTCGTCATGCCCGTCCTTGTCGCGCATGAGGTAAGCCGCCATCATCGGGGTGATCAGCCGCGCCACGATCAGCGAGAAGATCACCGCGATGGCCACCGTCATCCCGAATTGCCGGAAATACTGGCCGGGAATGCCGGGCATGAACGACACCGGCACAAAGACCGCCACGATGGTGAAGGTGGTGGCAATCACCGCCAGACCAATCTCATCCGCAGCCTCGATCGCGGCGCGGAACGGGGTTTTGCCCATGCGTATGTGGCGGGCGATGTTTTCTATCTCGACGATGGCATCATCGACAAGAATGCCGGTGGCGAGGGTCAGGGCAAGGAAAGACACCAGGTTCAGCGAGAACCCCAGCAGGTCCATGATGAAAAACGTCGGAATGGCGGAAAGCGGCAAGGCGACGGCGGCAATCAGCGTGGCGCGCCAGTTCTTCAGGAAGGCCAGCACCACAAGAATCGCCAGAATCGCGCCCTCGATCAGGGTGTGCAGCGCGGCTTCGTAGTTGCCGTAAGTGTAGAACACGGTTTCATCGACCAGTCCGATCCCGACTTCGGGGTTTGCCGCGCGGATCACATCAAGCTGCGCATTGACGGTTTCGGCCACCGACACCTCGGACGCGCCGCTGGCGCGGTAAACGGCAAAGCTGACCACGCGGTTTCCGTTCAGGCTGGAAAAGCTGCGCAGCTCTTCATAGCTGTCGATCACCTCGCCCAGATCGGCCAGCCGCACCTTGCGGCCCGATGGCAGCCCGATGGTGGTCTCGGCCAGACGCTCTACCGTTGCCGCATCGCCCAGCGTGCGGATTGCCTGCTCACCCGAGCCAAGTTCTGACCGGCCAGAGCCGAGGTTGGCATTGGTGGCGCGCAGCTGCTGGTTCACCGCCGCCGCGCTGATGCCAAAACTGTCCAGCCGCACCGGATCAAGCTCGACCCTGATTTCGCGGTCAGCCCCGCCAAAGCGCGACACGCGGCCAATGCCGGGGCGGCCCTGCAACCCGCGCGTCACGGTGTCGTCGACGAACCATGACAGCTCTTCCAGCGTCAGGTTGGGGGCTGTGACGGCAAAGGTCATGATCGCCTGACCTTCAACGTCGATCCGGCTGACAATCGGGGCCTCGATTGACGCGGGCAGATCGCCACGGATCTGGTCAATCGCGTCTTTGGTATCCTGCACCGCCTTTTCGGTCGGCACTTCCATGCGGAATTCAACCACGGTGGTTGATATGCCGTCATTCACGGTAGAGGTGACGTTCTTCACCCCGTTGATGCCCGCAACGGCATCTTCAAGTTCCTTGGTGACCTGACTTTCCATCTCTGCCGGGGCGGCACCGGGCTGCACCACGGTGATGCCGACCAGCGGCACGTCGATGTTGGGAAAGCGGGTGATCGGCAGGGTGTTGAAGCTGTTCCAGCCCAGCACCATCAGCAGGAAAAACGCAAGGATCGGGGCGATGGGGTTCTTGATGGACCAGGCGGAAAAGTTCATGGCGCGTCCCCGTCAGTTCGTCGCCGGGACCGGATTGATCCGGTCACCGTCACGCACAAAAGCCCCGGCCTTGGTTACCACCACATCGCCGTCGGCAAGCCCGGACAGGATTTCGACCCAGCCGCCATCGCGGATGCCAGTCTGCACCGCCACACGCTGCACTGACTCACCCGTCACCTTCATGACGGTCGCACCGTCGGGGCCAGACCCGACTGCGGTAACCGGCACCGCGATCACGTCATGTTCAGCCACCAGAATTTCCGCCTCGACATACATCCCGGCGCGCACGCCGCTTTCGTCATCGACCGCGATCCGGGCCCGGCCAAGGCGCGACTGGGCACCGATCACCGGCTCGACCAGACGCAGCGTGCCTTGCAGCGGCGTCTTTGGCCCCACCAGCCGCAGGTTTGCGGTCTGACCGGGGGCAAGCCGCATCACATCGGCCTCGGCTACATCGGCCAGCACTTCCAGCGCATTGTCGCGGATAAGGGTGAACATCGGTTCCCCCGCAGCCGAGGCGATGGACCCCACGCGGGCATTGCGGGCGGTGATTTCACCCGACACCGGGGCTGTCACCTCGGTCCGGCTGAGCTGCAGATCAATATTGGCCATCTGTGCCTCGACCAGCGCAATCTGGGCGCGGGCGGCTTCGAGTGACTGCACCGCCACGGTCACGCGGGCGGTGGCGGAGATGGCGTTCGACTGCGCGGTATCTGCCGCCGCCTGCGACGCGGTGCCTTGCTGCCGCAGGGCCGAGGTGCGTTCGGTCACCCGCTGCGCCTCTTCCGCTGTGCTGCGCGCCTCCAGCAACTGGGCTTCGGCCTGCGCAACCGTAGCGCGGGCCGAAGCGAGCGAGGCGTTGAACTGGCTTTTCTGCAATTCCAGCGTGGATTTGGACAGCACGGCCAGCACCTGCCCGGCCTGCACCACATCGCCGACATCAACCAGAAGCGCCTCTATCGGCTGGCCTTCGATCAAGGGCGCGACCTGCACGTTTTCAATCGCCGCAATCAGGCCCGAGGCGATGACACGGTCGCGCAACACGCGCTTGCCAACCGCCGACACGGTGATGGCAGGCGCAACCTGCGCCGTGGCGGGCTCGGACGCGGCGGCGGTTTCCGCCAGCACCGGAGAAAAGGGGAAAGCCGCCAGAAAAACGGGAAGAACATAAAGAAACGGGCGCATCAGGTCAGCCTTTCGCGGCAGCAGATGTGGCAATGTCATCAAGAGTGCGGTTGATGTTACGCAGCACCAGCCGCGTCAGATCAGCCGTCGTGGGATTGTCGACCGGCTGCATCCCGCAGGCCTTGACCATCATCACCAGCAGATGGGCATGTGCGGTCCAGCGGCTTTCAGCTTCGGCAACGGTCACTTTGGCGGCCTGGGCAAAGATCGTGATCAGATGTGTGACGATGCCCCGCTCCATCCGATAGGCGATCTCGCCAATCTCGGGCTTTCGCAGGGCGGCTGCCGTGATTTCGGCCCAGATCTTGCCGTCGCCCCCACACTCCGCCTCGGTTATCTTGCGTTCGATGGTTTCGCGCAAAGCCTGCATCGGGTCGGGGTTGATCAGGATGGCGGCAAAATCCTGCTCCATCTCGTCCATATCAAGGGCGATCAACGCTTCGACGATCGCTGCCTTGGAAGAAAAATAGCGGTAGAAATTGCCGACGCTCATTCCCGTCTTGCGCGCGATATCCTGCATGGATGCGCCGTCAAAGCCCTTTTCCGCAAAAGCGCGGCGGGCGCTTTCCAGAATTTCCGCCGTGCGCTGATCGGCGAGCGGTGTGTCGGTTAAAATTTCCATAAAATGCCCGAGAATGAACGTTCATTCATCAGGTGGCCAGAATTCCGGAAACGTCAAGTGGTACGGCACTGTTTTACGAAAAACAGGCCGCGCCAAGCATGTTCTGACGCGAAATGATGCGTCTGGTCAGATATCCTTGACCAGACGCAGCGCATCATAGATCGCGGCATGGGTGTTGCGCGACGCCACCGCATCCCCGATTCGGTACAGTACAAACCCTGCCGGGCCAGTGCCTGCGGGTTGCGGCTGGCCTGCGATCATGGCGTCGTAATCGACAAAACCAAGGTTGTGCGACTGTGGTTTCAGATCGAAATACAGATCATCAAGCGGCTGGGTGCCATGGTTCACTACGATCTGGTCAAACACCCGCTCCTTGGTCACATCCATGTAATCCGACCCGATCACCGCACGCAGCTGGTTGCCGTCGCGCTGCACCCCGCGCAGGCGATAGGTGACGGTGAATGTCACCGGCTTGTCCTGCAATGCCCGCATATAGGGCACCAGGTTCATGGCCATCACCTCGGGCGCAAAGCTGCGGTCGGGGGTCATCACCTCGACCGTGGCACCGGACTCGGCCAGCCGTTGCGCCGCCTGCAGGGCGGTATGGTCGCCCGCATCATCATACAGCAGCACATTCGCCCCGGGTTTCACATCGCCCGACAGAATATCCCAGGCGCTTACCGTCAGGTCGTTGCCAAAGCCAAGCACCGCCGTTTCCGGCATGCCCCCTGTCGCGATGATCACCACATCAGGCGACAGCGCCAACACATCCGACGCCTCGGCATAGGTGTTGAAGTGGAACGCGACCCCGCGCGCCGCGCATTGCGCCATGCGCCAGTCGATGATGCCGATCATCTCGGCCCGCCGTTTGGTCTGCGCCGTCAGCCGCACCTGACCGCCGGGCTGATCCGCCGCCTCCAGCACCGTGACCCGGTGGCCGCGTTCCGATGCCACCCGCGCCGCCTCCAGCCCTGCCGGACCTGCGCCGACGATGACCACATGTCTGGTGGCAGGGGCGGGCGACACCTCATGCGGCATGGTCTCTTCCCGCCCGGTTGCGGGGTTGTGGATGCACAGCGCCATGCCGCCCTGATAGATCCTGTCAAGGCAATAGGTGGCCCCGACGCAGGGACGGATATCCTCCTCCCGCCCCTCAACAATCTTGCGCACGATATGCGGGTCGGCCATATGCGCCCGGGTCATGCCGACCATATCCAGCTGGCCCGACTGCACGGCATAGCGCGCGGTCGCCACATCAGGGATGCGCGCGGCGTGAAAGGTGGGCAACCCCACCTCGGCCCGCACCCGGCCTGCGAAATCCAGATGCGGGGCTGATTTCATACCTTGGATCGGGATCACATCGGTCATCGCCGGGTCAGTGTGGATGCGCCCCTTGATGATGTTCAGGAAATCCACCAACCCAGAATCGCGGAACATCTTGCCGATGGCGATGCCATCATCGGCATCAATCCCGCCCGCCTCGGCCTCATCCGCCGTGTAGCGCACGCCCAGCAAAAACCGCTCTCCCACCCGTTTGCGGCAGGCGGCCAGCACCTCCATCGCAAACCGTGCCCGGTTTTCCAGAGAGCCGCCATAGGGTGCGGCAAGCGTATTGGTAAGGGGCGACATGAACTGGTCCATCAGATGGCCGTAGCATTCAAATTCCACGCCATCGAGGCCAGCGGCCTGCATCCGCTCGGCCGCATCGGCGTAATCGGTGATGATGCGGTCAATGTCCCAATCCTCGACCACCTTGGGAAAGGCGCGGTGCGACGGTTCGCGCGCAGGGCCTGCCGCCACCACCGGCAGCCAGTCGCCCTTGTCCCACCTTGTGCGGCGGCCAAGGTGGGTCAGCTGGATCATCACCGCCGCCCCGGCCTCATGGCAATCATCCGCCAGACGCTTCATCCACGGCACCACCTCATCCTTGTAGGCCAGGATGTTGTTGAACACCGGCGGGCTGTCCTTTGACACCGCCGCCGACCCGGCGGTCATGGTCAGCGCCACACCGGCACGCGCGCGTTCCAGATGATACAGCCGGTAGCGGTCTTTCGGCATCCCGTCTTCGGGATAGGCCGGTTCATGGCTGGTGGTCATGATCCGGTTGCGCAGGGTCAGGTGTTTCAGCTGATAGGGTTGCAGCAGCGGATCGTTGGTCATCGGGCACCTTCGTTGTTTTCCGACAGCCTAGGTTTGCGGCGCATTGCGTGCTGACAGAAAAGCGACCGCTGAATGTCTGTTCCTACCGCCCAAGCGGCGTTGACAGTGCGGGCCGGGCAATCGCACTCTGCCAAAGACCGACACGGGGGAAGACATGCGCAGCTATGCGCGGCCACAGACACTGGACGAGGCAATTGGCATGCTGGCGCAAGGCCAGCGCCGGATTTTGGCTGGCGGCACCGATCTTTACCCGGCAGCCGGGGTGCAGCTGGATGGGGACGTGCTGGACCTGACCGCGATTGCCGCGCTTGACGGCATCACGCCGGGGGCCGGGCTGCGCATCGGGGCCTGCACCACATGGACGGCGATTGCCGAGGCCGCGCTGCCCCCCGCCCTGCGCTGCCTGCAACAGGCGGCGCGGCAGGTCGGCGGGCGTCAGGTTCAGAACGCGGGCACCATCGGCGGCAACCTGTGCAACGCCTCTCCCGCCGCCGACGGGGTGCCGCCGCTGCTGGCGCTGAATGCGCTGGTGGAACTGGCGGGGCCGCAGGGCCTGCGGCAGCTGCCCTTGGCGCAGTTCCTGACCGGGCCACGCCAGACGTTGCGCGCGAAGGATGAAGTGCTGACGGCGGTGATCGTGCCCGAAGCGGCCCTGCATGGACATTCCAGCTTTGTAAAGCTGGGCGCGCGGGCCTATCTGGTGATCTCTATCGCCATGGTGGCGGCGCGGGTTCAGGTGGCAGATGGCCGCATCACCAGTGCTGCGATTGCGGTGGGGGCCTGCTCTGGCGTGGCGCAACGGTTGCCAGCGGTAGAGGCTGCGTTGATCGGTGCGCTCTTGGCCGACGCTGCCGCCAGAGTGCGCGCGGCAGATCTGGCCGCCGCCTTGTCGCCGATAGATGACGTGCGCGCCACCGCCACCTACCGTATGGTCGCCGCAACAGAACTGGTGCGCCGCGCCGTGACCGGGGCGCATGCATGATCGGCTTTACCCTGAACGGCCAGCCCGTCACCACACAGGCCGCGCCCACCGCAAGGCTGACCGAAGTGTTGCGCGATCATCTGGGCAGGGTGGGCACCAAGGTCGGCTGCGATGCCGGTGATTGCGGGGCCTGTACGGTTTTGCTGAACGGCGCGCAAGTCTGTGCCTGCATGGTGCCAGCGGCGCGCCTGTCCGGTGCGGACGTTGAGACGATTGAGTCGGATGCCAAAGATCTGGACCAGTTGCGCGACGCCTTTCTGCGCCATGGGGCCGCGCAATGCGGCATCTGCACGCCCGGAATGCTGATGGCAGCGGTCGATCTGCGCCGCCGCATAGCCGCGCCGACCGAGGCGCAGGTGCAGGATGCTTTGGGCGGCGTGCTGTGCCGCTGCACCGGCTATCGCAAGATCATCGCGGCGATCTGCGATACCGGCGTGGCAGAGCCTGCTATGGCCGATGGCGTGGGGGCCTCTGTCACCCGCCTTGACGGGCAGGCCAAGGTGCGCGGCGACCGTTTCGGCGCGGATGACTGGCCCGAAGGCGCGCTGACTGTGGTGGCGTTGCGCTCTCCCCACCCACATGCACGGTTCCGCTTCGGTGATCTGGCGGGCTTTGCCCGGCGGCCCGGTGTGGCCGCCATCTTCACCGCCGCCGATATCCCGGGCCGCAATGCCTTTGGCGTCATCCCCGCCTTCGCCGATCAGCCCGCCATCGCCCAAAGCCCGGCTCGGTTTCGCGGCGAATGCGTGGCGCTGGTGGCGTTTGAGGCCGGAACAGAGCCTGATCTGACAGGCTTTCCGGTCGACTGGGACCCGATGCCACCCCTGACCACCCCGGCAGAGGCCGAAGCGCCGGGTGCGGCACTGGTTCACCCGGACCGCGCCGCCAATCAACTGATCGAAGGCCGGGTGATCCGGGGCGATGCCGCCTCTGCCCTGTCGCAATCGGCCCATGTCGTGACCGGCACCATGCAGACCGGCTATATCGAACACGCCTATATCGAACCCGAGGCTGGCGCGGCATGGATGGACGGCGACACGCTGGTTATCCGCGCCTGCACGCAGGCCCCGGTGATGGACCGTGACGATACCGCGCTGGTGCTGGGCCTGCCGCCCAACCGGGTGCGGATCATCCCGTCGGCGGTCGGGGGCGGGTTTGGATCGAAGCTGGATGTCAGCCTGCAACCGCTGATCGGTCTGGTCACGCTGAAAACCGGGCGGCCCTGCCGCATGGTGTATTCGCGGCGCGACAGCATGACCTCGACCACAAAACGCCACCCGGCAGAGATGCAGGGCAGCATCGGTTGCGACGCGACGGGGCGGCTGACCGGACTGCAGTTTGAGGGGCGGTTCAACACCGGGGCCTATGCCAGCTGGGGGCCGACGGTGGCGAACCGGGTGCCGGTACATGTCACCGGGCCTTATCTGACGCCAAACGTCCATGTCCGGGCCCGCGCGATCCATACCCACGGCCCGGTCTCGGGTGCCTTTCGCGGCTTTGGCGTGCCGCAGGCGGCGCTGTGGCAGGAAACCCTGTTTGACCAGCTGGCCGAACAGGCAGGGCTGGACCGGCTGGAGTTCCGCATTCTGAACGCCCTGCGCGATGGCGACGCCACCGCGACGGGTCAGGTGCTGCAGGCCACCGGGATCAGGGCTTGCCTGACCGCGCTGCGCCCGCATTGGCAAAGGGCCATGTCAGAGACGCTTCCGGGCCGGGGCGTCGGGGTGGCATCGTGCTGGTACGGCTGCGGCAACACCTCGCTGCCCAACCCGTCCACCATCCGCATCGGCCTGTCACCTCAGGGCCGGGTGTTGCTGCATCAGGGCGCGACCGATATCGGTCAGGGGTCGAACACCGTGATCGCACAGATTGCGGCGCAGGCGCTTGGCCTGCCGCTGACGCAGTTCACCCTGATCGGCCCCGATACCGCGCTGACCCCCGATGCCGGCAAAACCTCGGCCAGCCGGCAGACCTTTGTCTCTGGCCGCGCCGCGAAAGCGGCGGCAGAGGCGCTGCGCCAGCAGATCCTGCGGCTGGCGAATGCCGGGGATGGCGCGCAACTGGTGCTGAACGGCGCCGGGCTGACCGTTACCGAAGGCAGCACCCGCCGACAGATAGACCTTGCCACTCTGCCCATCGACCGGCATGGCTATGTGCTGACAGCCGAAGAAACCTACGACCCGCCCACCTCTTCCCTCGACGAAAACGGTCAGGGCACGCCCTATGCGCTCTACGGCTACGGCGCGCAGATGGTGGAACTGCAGGTGGACCCCGCGCTTGGCACCCTGCGCCTGCTGAAAATCACCGCCGCGCATGACGTGGGCCGCGCGATCAACCCGCAGCTTGCCACCGGCCAGATCGAAGGCGGCATCGCCCAGGGCATTGGCCTTGCGCTGATGGAGGAATACCTGCCCGGCCGCACTGAAAACCTGCACGACTACCTGATCCCCACCATCGGCGATGTGCCCCCGATCGAGAGCCTGCTGATCGAAGTGCCAGACCCCGAAGGCCCCTACGGTGCCAAGGGCCTCGGCGAACATGTGCTGATCCCGACCGCCCCCGCCATCCTGAACGCCATCCGCCACGCCACGGGTGCGGCATTGACGCAAGTGCCTGCACTTCCGCACCGGCTTCTGGCTGCGCTGAAGGGAGCATCAGACCTATGATGCCCCTTGCCCTTCATCTTGGCCAAAATACTCCACGGGGGTACGGGGGTGTGAAACCCCCGGTGCGCCATCTCCCCCCGGCGCAGCGGATGCCATGACATGATACCGACTCCCACACCCGCCGAAAAAATCCGCTGCGATGCCTGCCCGGTGATGTGCTTCATCGCCCCGGGCCAGACCGGGGCCTGCGACCGCTATGCCAATGTCGAGGGCCGCATCCTGCGCACCGATCCGGTGGTGCTGCTGTCGCGCACCGTCGAGTCGGGCGGTCGCATCGTGCCATTCGCCACGCGCGACTGGGACGGCGAGCCGTTTCCGGTGGATACCTTCGTCACCGGCATCGGGTCGGGCACCACCTATCCTGACTACAAGCCCGCGCCCTTCATCGTATCCTCCACCGTCGCAGGGGCCGATATGGTCACTGTGGTGACAGAGGCGATCTTTTCCTATTGCGGCGTCAAGGTGAAGATCGACACCGACCGCCATCTGGGTGCCGAAGGCGCCATCGTCCGCGCGCAAGGCGAGCCGGTGGGGCATGTCACCACAACCGAATACGGCAGCCAGATGCTCAGCCTTGGCGGCGTGCATCATCTGACCGGGGGCAGCAAGGCCGAAGGTCGTGTGACCTGCGCCGCGCTGCTGGCGCTGTGCAACGGCGCTGCGGTGGATCTGACCATCGATGGCGGTTCTGCCGTAACGGTGCAGGCGGGCAAGCCGCCCATCGTCGATGGCACACCGGAACGGCGGATGCGGGTTGGCTGCGGGTCGGCGACCATCGGGATGTTTGCCAGCCAATGGGCCGGGCTGGTGGATGAGGTGGTGGTGGTCGATGACCACATCACCGGCGTGGTCAGCGAACATCAGGCGGGCAAGGTGCTGGGCTGGCAGCCCACGGGCATCCGGATCAAAGGGCACCGGTCGACCCCGGGCCGCTATTTCCGGGTGTCAGAACCGGGTCTGGGTTGGGGTGGCACGCAACTGACCGACCCGCTGGAGATTCTTGCCCCGTGGGAGGCGCGGCGCGGGGCAAGGCCGGGGCTGACGCTGCTGATGGTCTCCACCACCGGCGAAGAGTTCGGGTATTACGTGCTGGATCAGGCTCTGATCCCGCATAAACAGCCCCTGCCAGAGGCTCTGCGCGCGACGGTGGGCCTGATTGACGAAAACTGTGAGCCTTCGCTTTGCACCGTGCTGTTCATGGGCGGTGCCGGTGGCTCCCTGCGCGCCGGGGTCACGCAAAACCCGGTGCGGCTGACCCGGTCGGTGCAGGCGGGTCAGACCCGGCTGACCAGTGGCGGGGCGGAGTGCTATGTCTGGCCGGGGGGCGGCATCACCTTCATGGTGGATGTCACACGCCTCCCCGCCGGGGCCTTTGGCTATGTGCCCACCCCGGCGCTGGTTGCCCCCCTGGAATTCACTCTGCCCCGTGGTGCCTATCTGGCGATGGGCGGACATGAAAGCGCGATCCGAAATCTTGATGAGGCCCGGGCAGCAGGCGGCGAGTACCAGACGCAGGCGCATCTGCAGGCCCGGCCATGACCGGCGCAATGGTTGCCCGCCTGCCGGACGGACGGCTGCACCTGCAGCACGGGCCGATCGACATCATCGCGCAGGCTTGGGGAGACCGGGAGGCGGTGGCCGAAGGGGAGAGGCGCGCAACGGCAAAATTCGGCTCTGTATTGGCGGAATTGGCCCCGGAACTGCCAATTTTGCGGCAAGAGGGCGGGCAGCCTTCCGGCAGCATCGGTCAGGCGATGGCGCAGGCCACAGCCCCCTATGCCCCCCGCTTCATCACGCCGATGGCGGCAGTGGCCGGGGCGGTGGCCGACGCGATACTTGCCGCACTGGCGATGCCCGGCGTGACGCGCGCCTATGTCAACAACGGCGGCGACATTGCGCTGCATCTGATGCCGGGGCACAGCCTGAGCTGTGCGATTGCCGCGCGGCCCGGTTTTGCTGATCGCGTCACCGTTCGGGCCGAAGATGCGGTGCGCGGCATTGCCACCTCGGGCTGGCGCGGGCGCAGCTGGTCTTTGGGGATTGCCGATTCCGTGACCGTGCTGGGCCGGACGGCGGCCATGGCCGATGCGGCAGCCACAATGATCGCCAATGCGGTCGACCTGCCCGGCCATCCGGGTATCAGCCGCCGCCCGGCAGAGGCGTTGCACGCCGACAGCGATCTGGGGTTGCGGCAGGTGACGGTCGGGGTCGCAGGGCTGACCGCAACTGACATCACCCGCGCGCTTGCTGCCGGGATCACTGCGGCGCGGATGTTCCGCACGCGCGGGCTTATTGAAGCTGCCGCGCTTTTCCTGCACCCTGAGATGCGCACACTTGGCCCGATTGCCCTGAAGGAGCCTGCACTTGTCTGACTTTGCCATCCGCAAGATTACTGTCCAGATTGAAGACATCCTGCACGAGGGCGGCCCCATCGCCGAAACACCCGCCCAGCGCGGGGCAATCTATGCCATCTGCGCCAACCCCTTTGCCGGGCGCTATCAGGAAGACCTGATCCCGGCGATGGAGGCGCTGAAACCGCTGGCGCTGCTGCTGACCGACCGGCTGGTCGCGGCCATGGGCGGGCGCGATGGCATTGACGCCTATGGCAAGGGTGCCATTGTGGGGGAGAACGGCGAGAGTGAACATGGCGCAATCTGGCATGTGGCGGGTGGCTACGGGATGCGCGAACGCCTTGGCGAATGCCGGGCGATTGTGCCTTCGACGATGAAGGTAGGCCACATGGGCAGCACGCTGGATATTCCGCTGGGCCATCTGAACGCCGCCTATGTGCGGTCGCGTTTCGATGTGATCACCGTGGCCTGCGAAGACGGCCCGCGTGCGGGTGAGGTACTGTTTGCACTGGCCATGGCGCGCGGCGGGCGGGTGCATTCGCGCATGGGCGGGCTGGAACTGCATCAGGTCAAGGGCGAGGATGGGTTGAGATGAGGGCGCTTGCGGGGGCCCTCACGCTCCTGCCCGGCGCGGCGTTTGCCTGCGCCTTGCCGCCCTCGGTCATCCTGACGCTGCCGACCGGGCATTACATTGCCGGGGCGGCGGTGACCGTGGCCGTGACAGCCATCATGGGTGCGATGGCGCAGCGCCTGCCAAGGCTGGAGGCGGTGCCGGTGCTGGAACGGCGCGTGCTTGTGCCGGTTTCGGTGTCGTCCTACCTGTCATTCCTGTGCTTTGTTGGCCTCATCCTCATCGGCATCTTCGGTGCCCGCGACCCGATGCACAACCTGATGACGCTGGTGTTCTGGACCGGGGTCTGGATCGCGGTGCCGCTGGGGTCGATGCTGCTGGGCAATCTGTGGCGCCCCATCAATCCGTGGAGCGCGCCTGTGCGCATTGCCCGCACATTGCTGGGCCGGACCGGATCTGTCGGGCTGTCGCGGCTGGGGCACTGGCCTGCGGTGGTGTTTTATGCCGGGTTCGTCTGGTTTCAGCTGGTGTCGATGTCGCCCGATGATCCGCTGGTGCTGGCCAAGACGGCGCTGACCTATTGGCTGGTGATCTTTGCGCTTGCCGTCGCCGAGGGGGAGGACTGGTTGCAGCAGGGTGAGTTTCTGACCGTGCTGATGGGCTATCTGGCCAAAGTCGCCCCTTTCTGGCTGGACATTGAGGGCACCCGAGCCCGGCTGATGCGCGGCTGGCCGGGGGCGCAGGTGGTGCGGATGGCCCCGCTGTCCACCTCTGCCATGGCGTTCATCACGCTGGCGCTGTCGGCGCTGACCTTTGACGGGCTGATGGAGACCTTCTGGTGGCATTCCGTCATTGGCGAGAACCCGCTGGAACCGACGGGGCGTTCGGCGGTGATGGGGGTCAACACGCTGGGGCTGCTCTCGGTCTGGGCGGTCACCATTGCCGCGCTTTGGGCGGTGATCCGGCTGGGCCGGGCAATTGGCGGCGCGCGTTTTGCCACCGGGCCGGTGATGCTGTCGTTTCTGGCCATCGCAGCGGGCTATCACGCGGCGCATTATCTGGTGACCCTGCTGACCGCCGGGCAATACACGCTGGCCGCGCTGAACGACCCGTGGTTTCGCGGTGATGCTTATCTGGGCCTGCCGCCGTTTTATGTCTCATTCGGCTTTCTGACCGATCAGACGATCATGCCCATGATTTACGCCGCGCAGTTTGCCGCCATCCTGGGCGCGCATCTGCTGGCGGTGCTGCTGTCGCTGCGGCTGGTGGGCAATATGCGGGCGATGGCGCATTTTCCGATGACGGTGCTGATGGTCGGATATACCGTGCTGGGGCTGTGGTTGCTGTCCACCGCGCGGACAGGCTGAGAAAATCGTGGACAAATGCGGCGTCCCGGCAAAAGGTTGAACCCAGAGGCCCCCGCAGAGGTGCCCCGCAACAGTGGAGATGTTTGACATGACACAAAAACTTATCGGGGTGGCACCATCGCGGCGCTCTGTGCTGAAGGGCGCGGGGGCCGGGCTGCTGGCAGCTGGCTTTGCCGCACCCGTCTGGGCACAGGCAGCACCCGTCAAGCTGGGGTTCCAGCTGCACCGCACCGGCATCGGCGCCGCCTATGGCCGCTGGTATGAACGCACGGCGCAGGCCGCGCTGAAGGTGGTGAATGACGCTGGCGGCATCAACGGCCGCCCGGTCGAGATTGTGTTTGAAGATGATGGCACCGACCCGAAACGCGGGGCCGAGGTGGTGGAAAAGCTGACCCGTCAGCACAATTGCGACCTGATCTTCGGGCCACTGTTTTCCCATGTCGTCATCGGATCGGCCCCCCGCGCAGGCGAGCTGAAGGTGCCTTACCTCGTTTGTTCCGAAGGCTTCCATGTGGCGGGCGGCATGCTGAACCGCTGGACCATGCAGCCCGGGATCACCGACGTGCGGGCGCAGGTCAGCTCTATGGCACCGTGGGTTCTGGCGAACCTTGGCAAAAAGGTCACCATGGTGTTCCCCGACTATGCCTTCGGTCACGACCACCGCGATTTCTTTACCGCTGCGGTAGAGGCCGGGGGTGGCGAAGTGATCGCCAAAATCGCCGTGCCGCCAACCGAGACCAGCTTTACCCGCTATCTGCCGCAGATCCCGCGCGAGACCGAGGTGCTGTATCACGTCATGGTCGGCCCGGCGGTTCTGACCTTTGTGAAAGAGCTGGGCGAGTTCTATGGCACCGGGGCCAAGCCGCAGATCTTTGGCTTCATCGACTCGCTGGAGGCGGTCGACATCGCCTCACCGGGGCTGGAGTTTCTGGAGGGTACCCATTTCTGGGAAGGTCATTGCCGGACGCAGCAGGCCGATGCATCAGAACATGAGGTGGCATATCGCGCCGCCGTGGGCGTCGATACCAATGGTGCCTCGGTCTCAGACGCCAAGGACGTGTCGACCTATGCGCATATGTTTTCCGTCTGGGAGACGCTGCACATCATCAAGGCCGGGATGGAGGCATCGGGCTATCAAAGCACCGCCGACCGGCAGAAGTTTGTCGAGGCGGTCGAGGCGATGACCGATATGCCGGAAAGCCTGGCGCATGTGCAGGGCGACAAGGTGTTCAACGGCAAGACCCATCAGGTGTTCGGCCATCAGTTCATCAGCAAGGTCGAAGGCGGCAAGCTGGTGAAGGTGCACACCACCAGCATCGAAGACAGCATGTACCCAGACGCGGTTGACTACACCACGCAGAGCTTCTGAGTGCGACCATTGCCTGACATGCCAGGACTGAATGCGCAGCCCGCCCCCTCCAAAGGGGGCGCGCCGGTTTGAGCTTCGGTCCGTTCCTTCTACTGGCCGTGCTGGAGGGCACCGTGATGGCGGCGGTGCTGGCGCTGACCGCCGTGGGTCTGTCGCTGGTGTTCGGCGTGATGCGCGTGGTCAATGTGGCGCATGGCGAGTTTTACATGCTGGGCGCGGTTCTGGCGTGGTTTGTAACCTATTACCTGCCGTTTCCGCCCGCGATTGCCTGGCTGGCGGCGCTGATCATTGCGCCCTTGATCGTGGCGGTGATTGCGGCGCTGACCGATACGCTGGTGCTGAAACGGCTGAACTACGACCCCGAGGCCACGATCGTGGCCACGATCGGGCTGCTGTACATGCTGCAGCAGACAGCGCTGACGTTCTACGGCCCCGATGCCCGCCCGGTGGTCGCGCCGTTCCAGTGGCGAATCCAGCTGCCGTGGTTCGGCTATTCCGGCTACAAGATGTTTGTGGTGCTGGCGGCGGTGGTCATTCTGGTGGCGGTCTGGCTGTTCATGACCCGCACCCGGGCCGGGCTGGTGATGCGCGCCACGCAGGTGGACCGGGAAACTGCGCAGGCCTTTGGCATCAACGTGGACAGGGTCTATGCCGGCACTTTCGCGCTCGGCGGGGCGCTTGCGGCGGCGGCGGCTGTGCTGATCGTGCCGATCCAGCAAGCGCATTACCTGATGGGGCATGATCCGCTGCTGCTGTCGTTCATCGTGGTGATCATCGGCGGGCTAGGGTCCATCCGGGGGACGCTGGTGGCGGCGCTGGTGATCGGGTTGTCAGACGGGATCATCAGCATGTTCTTTTCGCCCACACTTGCCAAGATCATCGCCACACTATTGGTCGCACTGGTGCTTGTATTCCGCCCGCAGGGCCTGTTCGGAGCGAAGGAATGACCGGGGGGGCAAAGGCATGGACCTTGCATCTGCTGGTACTGCTGGCAGTCTTCGCAGCGCAATTCGTGCTGCCCTCCTATCACGAAACCAATCTGGCGCGGATCATGGTGCTGGCGGTGTTCGCCATGGGTTACAACATTGCCTTTGGCTACACCGGGCTTTTGTCCCTCGGCCATGCGCTGTTCTTTGCTGCCGGGATGTATGGCATGGGGCTGCCGGTCTGGCATCTGGAATGGCTGTCGATGCCTGCGCTGATTGCGGGGCTGCTGGCAGGCGGGGCGTTGGCCGGTGCGGTCGGGCTGCTGGCGCTGCGCACGGCAGGGGTCAGTTTCATGATCGTCACGTTGATGTTTGCGCAGGCCGGGTATCTGGCCCTGCTGTATCTGAACACATGGACCGGCGGGGACGAAGGCTTTGTGGTGGCGCGCACAGGCCGGGTGCTGTTCGGCTTTGATCTGAGCACCGACACGCCCCGGTTTACGGCGGCCTTTGTGCTGTTCGCGGCGGCGTTGCTGGCCTGCCTGTGGCTGGTGCGGTCACCCTTTGGCCGGGTGATGGTGGCGATGCGCGAAAATGAGGAACGCAGCCGGATGCTGGGCTTTGATCCGTTCCGGGTCAAACTGATCGCGCTGGTGCTGTCGGGGCTTTACGCCGGGGCGGCAGGGGCGGCTTACGGGATGCTGTTCGGCTATGTCGGGGCCACATTTGCCACCATTCAGTATTCCATCCTGCCGATGCTTTATGTGCTTCTGGGCGGCGCGGGCACGGTTCTGGGGCCGTTTCTGGGGGCGCTGCTGATGTTCTATCTGATCGACATCACCAGCAATTACACCGACGCCTATCTGTTTGTTGTCGGCGCAGCTTTGGTTGGGCTGGTTCTGTTCGCACCCAAGGGCATTCTGGGCACCTTGCGCGAAAGGGTGTGGCGATGGTTGCCGTGATCAAGGCCACGGGGCTGACCCGGCACTTCGGCGGATTGCGCGCGGTGGATGGCGTGGATTTCACGCTGGAACAAGGCGAGATTCACGGGCTGATCGGGCCGAACGGCGCAGGCAAGACCACCTTTGTCAGCCTGCTGTCGGGACGGATTCCGGTGCAATCCGGCGCGATCACCCTGAACGGCGAAGACATCACACGCCTGCCGGCGCATCTGCGGGTGCGCAAGGGCGTGGCCTATACGTTCCAGATCACCTCGGTCTATCCGCGCCTGTCGGTGTTCGACAATGTGGCACTGGCAGCCCAAAGCCAGGGGACGGCGGATGTGGCGGCAGAGGTGGCGCAGGCGCTTTCACGGGTCGGGATGACCGGGCTGGACCAGTCCTTGGCGGGCACGCTGTCTTATGGCCATCAGCGGCTGCTGGAGGTGGCGATGGGGCTGGCCCTGCGCCCGCTGGTGCTGATCTTGGATGAACCGACCCAAGGCTTGGCATCGGGTGAGATTGACGGGTTCAAGGCGCTGATCCGGTCCCTTGTGCCGCAGACCACCATTCTGCTGATCGAGCATAACATGGATGTGGTGATGGATCTTGCCGACCGGATCACAGTGCTGAACTTCGGTCAGGTGCTGGCCGTGGGCACGCCGAACGCTATCCGTGCCAACACGGCGGTGCAGGATGCCTATCTGGGGGGCGATCATGCTGCGGGTTGAAGGCATCACCGCTGGCTATGGCCCGGTCACCATTCTGCGTGAGTTGTCTTTTCACGCACAGGCCGGGCAGGTGACCTGCATCATGGGGCGCAACGGCGCGGGAAAATCGACCCTGCTAAAGGCGATCATGGGTCTGGTTCCGGTGCAATCGGGGCAGATCACGCTGAATGGTGTGCCGGTCCACCGCCTGCCCGCGCATAAGGTGCCCGGCCACGGCATCGCCTATGTGCCGCAGGGGCGGCGGTTGTTCGGGCCGCTGACCGTGGCCGAGAATATCGAGGTTGGCCTGCTGACCCGCAACAAGGGGCCAAAAACGCGCGACTTCGTGCTGGGCCTGTTTCCGCGCCTGCGCGAACGGCTGGATCAGGTGGCCAGCACGCTTTCGGGGGGCGAACAGCAGATGCTGGCCATCGCGCGGGCGCTGTGTCTGGAACCGTCGGTCCTGCTGCTGGACGAACCCAGCGAAGGCTTGCAGCCTTCGATGATCGCGCTGATCCGTGATACCGTGTTGCGCTTGCGCGATACGGGGCTGGCGACTGTGCTGGTGGAACAACGGGTGGATACCGTGCTGCGCATGGCGGACCGGGTGGCCTTTATGGCGCATGGCAGGGTGGAAGCCGATGTCGCGCGTGAGGGCCTGACAGCGGAATCGACCCTGTTCCGGCAGTTTGTGGGGGTATGATGGCGGGTCTGGTCGCGGGCATTGACGTTGGCGGCACCTTCACCGATCTGGTGATCGTTGATCCTGCAACCGGGGCGGTCCGGCTGGCCAAGGTGCCCACAACGCTGCCCAATCAGGCCCCCGGTGTTCTGAGCGCGCTGGAGGAGGCGGGGGCGGATCTGGCCGATATCGACCTGATCGTGCATGGCACCACCACCACCACAAATGCCGTGCTGGAACGCACCTTGGCCAAGACCGGGTTGATCACCACGATGGGGTTCCGCGATGTGCTGGAACTGGGGCGGCGCACCCGGCCGCATGCCTATGGCATGCACGGGCAGTTCGTGCCGATCATCGCGCGCGATCTGCGGTTCGAAGTGCCGGAGCGGATGGATGCGCGGGGGGACATCCTGACGCCGCTGGACGAAGCCGCCGTGCGCAGAGCGGCTCTGCGCCTGCGGGATGTGGGCTGTGAAAGCGTGGTGATCCATTTCCTGCACGCCTATGCCAACCCGGCGCATGAACGCCGCGCGGCGCAGATCGTGGCCGAGATCTGGCCGAACGATCACATCACCATGGGCCATGCCCTGCTGTCGGAAAGCCGCGAGTATGAGCGGGGGGTGACGGCGGCGGTCAACGCCAGCGTGCAGCCGCTGCTGGAGCGCTATGTCAGCCGTCTGGCCGATCAGCTGGCGGCGCGGGGGTATGCGCATGATCTGCTGGTGATGAACGGCAATGGCGGCATGGTTTCGGCGCGGTCGGTGTCGAAAGAGGCGGTGAAAACCGTGATGTCCGGCCCGGCATCGGGCGTGATGGCGGCGGTGGCCACCGGGCGGCGGGCGGGGATGACCAACCTTTTGACCTATGATATGGGCGGCACTTCTACCGATGTGGCAATGATCCGCGACGGCCGCGCCCCGGTCTCGAACGAGATCGAGGTGGAATATGCCATGCCGATCCATGTGCCGATGGTCGATGTGCGCACGGTGGGCGCCGGTGGCGGGTCTATCGCGCGACTGGATGCCGCCGGAATGCTGCGGGTGGGGCCGGAAAGCGCCGGGTCCAGTCCCGGTCCGGTGTGCTATGGCCGGGGCGGCACACGGGTGACGATTTCCGACGCCAACCTGCTGCTGGGCCGCCTGCCCGCCGCGCGCTTCGGGCAAGCGGCAGAGGCGGCACGGGCGGCGATGGCGGATCAGATCGCCACGCCTTTGGGTCTGTCGGTTGAGGAAGCTGCCGAGGCGGTGGTGCGGATTGCCAACATCCATATGGCCGGGGCGATCCGGATGGTGTCCATCTCGATGGGGGCCGATCCGCGGGATTTCGCGCTGTTCGCCTTTGGTGGGGCCGGGCCGCTGCATGCGGTGGCGCTGGCGCGCGAACTGGCGGTGCCGCAGGTGCTGATCCCGGCGCGGCCGGGGATTACAAATGCGCTGGGCTGCGTGGTGGCCGATCTGCGGCAAGATTTTGTGCGCACGCTGAACCGGCCACTCGACAGCGTTGAAATCGACACTGTGCAAAGGATTCTGGCCGAGCAAGACGCCGAAGGGCGGCGTCTGATCGGGGCAGAGAAAATCCGCCTTGCCTCGGTGCGCACCGAGTTTTCGGCGGATATGCAATTTGTCGGCCAGACACATCTGCTGCGTGTGGCCTTGCCCGACGGCACACCGTCGCGTGACGATCTGCAACGGCTGTTTGAAGCCGCCTATCACCAACGCTTCCGCGTCACCTTGCCGACGATCCGGGCCAATCTGGTCAACCTGAACGTCTCTGTCATCGGTGAGCGGCCAGAAATGGATCTGTCGGCCCTGATCGACCGGGCGGGTCGCAAGGCCGAAGCTGCACCCAAAGAGTCGCGCAAAGTATGGTTCGGCAGCTGGGTGGACACCCCGGTGTACTGGCGCGACCACCTGCCGCTGGATCTGCACCTGACCGGCCCGGCGATCATTGAACAGATGGATACGACAATCGTGATAGACCCGGGCTGCCACGTCACCTCGGACCCTGATGGCAACCTTATCGTGCAGGTGCCCCATGCCTGATCCCGTCACCCTCGCCGTTATTCAGGCCGGTCTGCAGCAGGTCTGCGACGAGATGGACCTGACCTTCAGCCGCGCCGCCTTTTCGCCGGTGATTGCGGAAGCCGACGACAGGTCAGACGGGATTTACAGCGCGACAGATGGCAGCCTGATCGCCCAGGGCTCCAAAGGGCTGCCGGTGTTTGTGGGCGTGATGCAGTTTTCCACCCGGACGATTGTGGAACGCATCCGCAGCGGCCTGACCGCAGCACCGGAACCGGGCGACATCTACATGGTGAACGACCCCTATCTGGGCGGCACCCATCTGATGGATGTGCGCTTTGCCATGCCGGTCTGGCGCGATGGCGCAATTTATTGCTGGCTGTCCAATACCGGGCACTGGCCCGATACCGGCGGTATGGTCCCCGGCGGGTTCAGCGCCAGCGCAATCAGCGCCGAGCAGGAGGGGCTGCGCATTCCCCCGGTGAAACTGTTCAAAAAGGGCGCGTTAGACACGGAAATCTGGCAGATCATCTGCTCCAACATCCGGGTGTCGGATCAACGCATCGGCGATGTGCAGGCGCAGGCCAGTGCCCTGCTGATCGGGGCGGAACGGTTGGCAGTGCTGCTCGACCGTTACGGTGATGCCGCGGTAACGGAGGCAATCGCCGAAATGCGGGTCCGCGCGGCACAGCAGATGCGGGCGATGATCGGGCTGATTGCCGATGGCAGCTACAGCGCGACGGCAATCGTCGATTCCGATGGGGTGGTGAATGAACCGCTGAAAATCGCCGTTACAGTGTCTAAAAACGCCGACGGGCTGACCTTTGATTTCTCGCAAAGCTCGCCCCCCTGCATGGGGCCGATGAATTCCGTCCGGGCGACCACGCTGTCTTCGGTCTATCTGGCGATGCGCCATATTTTCCCCGATGTGCCGATCAGTGCGGGCGCGTTCGAGCCGCTGACCGTTACCGGCATCGAAGGCACCTTCCTTGATGCCCAATACCCGCGCCCGGTGTCGGGCTGCGCAGCAGAGGTCAGCCAGCGCATTGCCGAGGCTGTCTTTGCAGCACTTGTTCAGGCGATTCCGGACCGGGTGACGGCAGCCCCTGCCGGAACCAGCGGGAATTTTGGGCTGGGCGGCCATGATCCTGACTCTGGGCAGGACTATGTGATGTACCAGATTTCCGGCGGCGGTTATGGCGGCAACGCGGGTCACGACGGGCTGTCGAACGGCTGTTCGACCATCGGCATCTCGAAAGCCCCGCCGGTGGAGATCATGGAGCAGAAGTTCCCGGTGCTGTACCGCCACTACGCCCTGCACGAAGGCAGCGGCGGGGCGGGCACCCATCGCGGCGGCTTCGGTCTGGATTACGAGATTGAGCTGTTGCGCGGTCAGGCCCGGGCGAGCTTTGTGATGGACCATGGCCGCACCGGGCCTTTGGGCGCGCAAGGCGGGCAGGATGGCGGGGTGAACCGGGTTGAGGTGATGCGCGGGGGTGAGACATTTGTGCCGCCACACCTGTCGAAAGCGCAGGATATTGTGCTGGCCCCCGGCGACAGGGTGCGCGTGCGCACCCCCGGCGGCGGCGGCTTTGGCGACCCGCTGCTGCGTGACCCGGCCTTGATCGCGGAAGATATCCAGCTGGGCCGCTATACAGCGGCGCAGGCCCACGCACTGTGGAACTGGCCGGGTTAGAGCCGCTTTTGCCCGCCCTGCCAGACGGCGCTGACCTGATAGGCATCGGTCAGATGCACCAGATCGGCCCGCGCGCCCGCCTTCAGATGGCCCAGATCATCGCGCCCGATCAGTTGCGCCGGAATGCTGCTGGCCATCGCAAGCGCCCGCTCAACCGGCACGCCGACCGTGTTGACCATCACCGCAATGGCCTGCGGCAGGGTCAGATCCGCCCCGGCCAGCGTGCCATCTTCCAGCGTCAGCCGCCCGTCACGGCGGATGATCGTCCGGCCCCCCAGAGTGAACGTCTGCTGCTCGCTGCCCGCAGCGGCCATGCAGTCTGACACCAGAAAAAGCCCCTTCGGCCGCGCTGCAACAGCGATGCGCAGCGCCGCCGGTGCCACGTGAATTGCATCAGCAATCACGCCTGCCGCGATATCATGCGTCAGCACCGCGCCCACCAGCCCCGGTTCACGGTGGCCAAGCGGGCCCATCGCGTTGAACAAATGCGTGGCGCAGCGCGCACCCGCCGCGATGGCGGCCTCGGCTTGCGCAAACGTACACTCTGTGTGGCCCAGACTGACGATCACCCCGGCAGCGGCCAGTGCCGTGATCTGATCCGCGCGCACCGCGGACGGGGCCAGCGTGACCATCAGCGCCGGCAGGCGCCGGGCCGCGTCGATCAGCACCGCCAGATCCTCCTCCCCCATGGGCCGGATCAGCGCCGGATCATGCGCGCCTTTGCGGCGCACATCCAGATGCGGCCCTTCCAGATGCAGGCCCAGAAAGCCGGGCGTACTGATGCTGGCAACCGCGGCCGCAATCACCCGGGCGGTGGCCTGCGGCGTGGAGGTGATCAGGGTCGGCAACAGCCCGGTGGTGCCCAGCTTCGCATGGGTTTCGCAGATCACGCGCAGCGTGCCGGCATCGGTCTGGTCATCGACCATCAGCCCGTTGCCGCCATTGACCTGCAGATCGATCAGCCCGGGGGCCAGTATCCCGCCCGTCAGCCTGATCACCGCCGCACCCTGTGGCACGGTGGCGGACAGGCCGGTCACCATCTGCCCGTCGGTCAGCAGCACGGCATCGCGGTGCAGCGCCGTGCCATCAAACACCGTTGCGCCGATGAATGCTGTGGTCATCAGACGGTTTCCGTCACCTTGCGCAGATGCGGCGGCGTGTCGGGGTCAAAGCCACGTCGCCGCGCCAGACCTTCGACAAAACTGTAAAAGGCGGTTGCCAGCACAAGGGGCGCGACCAGCGGGTGCAGGTCCGGCACCGATGGCAGCAGCGTGGCACCCTGCGACGGCTGCCCGGTCAAAAACACATCGGCCCCCTGACGCGCCAGACGTTCCGCCGTGGTCACCACATGGGGCAAGGCTGCATCCTGCACGCCAAGCGCCAGAACCGGAAACTGGGCCTGCACAATCGCGGCGGGGCCATGCAGCACTTCGGCCGCGGAATAGGATTCCGCGTGCAGGCCGCAGGTTTCCTTGAGCTTCAGGGCGCATTCATTCGCGATGGCAAAGGCAGGCCCGCGCCCCAGCACATAGACCGAATTCGCCCGCGCAAGCCGGGCCGCCAAGGGCGACCAGTCAAGCGCAAGCGCTTTTTCCAGCGCGTGGGGCAGCGTGTCCAGCGCCCGCAGCAAAGCCGCATCCTGCTGCCATTCGGCCAGCAGCGACAGGCCCGCCAGAACCGAGGTGACAAAGGTCTTGGTCGCCGCAACGCTGTGTTCGACCCCGGCCTGCAGATCAAGGCAATGGTTCGCCGCAAGACCCATCGGGCTGTTCGCCGAATTGGTGATCGCAACCGACAAGGCCCCGCCGGTCCGGGCGGCCTGCATCATCTCAACGATATCCGGGCTTTGGCCGGATTGCGAAATGCCGATGCAGACCGCGCCTTTCAGCCGCAACGGGCGACCGTAGACCGATGCGACGGATGGCCCGACCGAGGCCACCGGCACCCCCGCCAGCAGCTCGACCGCGTATTTCAGATAGGTCGCCGCATGGTCGGACGACCCCCGCGCAACCGTGATCAGCAGGCCCGGATCAAGGCTGCGCATCGCCGCCGCCGCATCGCGGACGGCTGGCCCGGTCTGGTCAAGAAACCGTGCGGCAGCCGCAGGAATTTCGGCAACTTCGCGGGCCATCTTGCTCTGCGTCATGGTCTGTTCCTTTCGTCATTCCGCCGTCCGGCACCGCCATGTTGGCATCCGCTGGCCTGCTCGTTGCACAAGATCCCCGAGAGCTTGCCAAAGCGCAATCCACCATCGTCCCGCACCCCAGACAGCCCCGCGCGTTTAAGTCTTGCAGGAACAGCAGCGACCGTTTAAGGGACGTGTCGCGTAGCCCCAATAGCTCAGCTGGTAGAGCACATCATTCGTAATGATGGGGTCGGCGGTTCGAGTCCGTCTTGGGGCACCACCCGGCTATAAAGATCGTTATTTGTCAAGTTCTTGTCGCCTTCTGTTTCCCTTTTCGGGGCTACCTGTATCCAAATTTGCACCCGGTTCGTTCTCGGCCACGCCCATGACAGCGCCCTTGCGGTCAAATTCGCGCTGATAGTGCTGCGCCAATTTCAGCGATTGATGGCCAGTCCAGGCGGCGCTTTGACTGGAGGTGCCGCCTCCCTCGATGATCGACGCCGCACGGGTTTTTCGCAGCCCATGGGCAGTGGCGTCGATTCCTGCCTCGGTGCAGGCCTTCAACATCATCGTGACGGCACCCTTGGCAGACCGTGGCCTGCCGCCCTGCGCCGGCACAAAGCACAGGTGGCCTGCAAAGCCCGCTATTGCGGCCAGCATGGCCTGTCGATCAGCTTCCCGCGCATACGATGGCAGGGCGCAGCTCCACGGCACATAGGCGCGGTCGCTGGTCTTTTGTTGGCTGAAGATAAGGACCCCGTCGCCATCGACCATTTGCGGGCCCAGCAGCACAGCGTCGCTGATTCGTGCGCCGGTCCAGTGCAGCAGCTCCATCATCGCGCGCGGACTTGACCCGATAGGCCAGCGGGTGCGGAATTTGGCAATGTCTTCGTCTGTCCAGCGCCGGTGCCCGATCTTACCCTTGGCCTTCACCGCCTTGGGCATGCGCACTTTCAGCGCCGGGTTCTCGAGAATCAGCCCGCGCTCCTTGCACCAGGTGCCCCATGCGCGCCACGCCTTCAGGCGGTCGCCCGGGCTGGGGGCCTCGGCCACATCCTTGGTGATATGCGGGTCACGGATGGCGCGGGCGCTGACGTGGCCCTTTGCGGCGCAGATCGCGTCGAACTGACGGGCCACCTTAGCGCGGTAGACGGGCGTCCAGCTGGCAAACATGGCACTTCCGCGCATGGCGCTCCAGGTGCTGGCCAATGTGCCTTGCTTTGGCTTTTCAGCAGGCTTGCCGTCGCGCGCCGCCTCGGCCCACGCGGCGATGAAGTCAGGGTGATCGTGGGGCAAGTCAGGCAGGGCCACCAGCTTGCTCTTGCCGCCCTTGCGGGTGCGATAGAATGCGCGGCCGTCGCGCGGCTGCACCCATAGCCCCTTCATCCTGATAACCCGAACGCTTTGTCGCATTCATCCGTCTCCCTTTCGGCCGAACCAAGCGGCAAGGGTGATAGATCCGGGGAGATTCGGTAAGTCGTGCCATCGGGGGCCTGAATGGTCACAGCGACACCCGCCTTAACCGCCACCTGGGCGGCGCGATGCAGCTCTGCGGCGGTGACACGGCGCGTCATCCCTGCAGCCTCTCGGATAGGGGCCTTTGGCACGCTTGGCGCAGCTCATCGACGTGCCATCTTTCGATATGCGAGTCCAGCCAGTGCCCTCGAGGCAGAATGCCGCCTTGGATCAGGCGGTCAAATTCGTGAAAGGTCAGCTCCAGCAGCTTTGCAGCGGTGCTGCGCGTGACCATGAAAGGCTGCAAATCTGCCATCGCACATCCTCGAAGAAATAAGCGTCCGGTCATTGCGACGGTGCCGCAACGCTGTTCCGGCAGGAACGGGGTCAGGGGACCGGAAGGGCGGCTCAAATCGCCCTTCCGGCCTCTTGTGGGTTGGCTGCCTCTGGCAAGAGCGCCAACCTACGGCGGGTGTTTTAAGCCACCGCCCGCTGGGCCATAGGGGACAAAGAGCGCGAACCCCTATTCCGTCGCTGGGGCTTATGCCCCGGCGTTCTTGAAGCCGCCCCGGAAGTCGATTGCTCCGCAGCCAAAATCCAGCTCGACAGACCACGCCATGCCCTGTTGGCCGAACGGCTCATCCATGCGCATCCGGGGGCCTTCCTCGCCCTCGAGGAAGCCGTAGACAAAGCAGGGGGCCGCGCTGGGGTCGGCAAAAACATACCAGGCATTGCCGGTGATCTTCGCCGTGACCACTACTTGCAGCTTGCCCGCAAAGGGATTGACCTTGCCCGATTCGTTGGCGGTGATATCGGCCACAAGCTGCAGGGCCTCGAGCTCCTTATCCGGCCCGACCAGCAGGATTGCAGGCGTCAGCTCGAGGTCTTCGCCATCAAGCGATTTGCGCTTGCGCAGTGGAGCCCATGCCGCCCCCAGAGACGTCAGTGACAGCGCTGCTGCCGTGCCGGCCTTGCTCAGATCCGTGGTATTGAAAACCTGACGGCCGGTCTGCAACAGGGTAGGGCCATCGCCCCCCGCCCCGGACAGCATCATCTCGTAAAAGATCTTGTCCTCGAATGCCGCAACCGCACGGCCCCGTTCGGACAAGATACGGTCAACCACGCCCAGATCGTCATCAATCAACATCTGGCGGGAAAGGCGGAACTGCTTGGCATAGGCCAGAAGCAAGAGCGATTCCTTGCTCTCCGAAATCGTTCCAGCCTTGATCTCGCCTGTTTCAGATACCCGCTCGAGCATCGGAAAATCACCAACACCCACAACCGAATGGGGGCGGAAGTCGCGGAATGGTCGCTCATCGGCAATCAAGCGGTAGCTCGAGGGGGCTGCGTCATAAGAATTGCGCAGCGACTTGTTCAACGCGTTTTCAAAAACCGCCGGGAAGTCGGAAGTGCTGTGCGACCCCAAGCCCATTTCAATCACGCGCTGCCGATCGCCCGCGGTGCGCAGGCTCCCGCGGTGCCCGATATGGGTCGCCACCATTTCGGGAAAGCTCATGCCCATGTATTGCTGCGCCGGCCCGCTGACTTGCTTTGCGCCGGTCATGCGTGCGACCAGTGCGCTGGTCATCCCGATCCGCATCGTGGTGCCCTGATCCTGCCCGCCAAACCGGTTCCACGGCGTATTGTTCCGGATATGACGCGTCAAGGGCTGCTCTTGTGCCTCGCGAGCAACGACCACTTCCACGGCCTTTTGCAGCGCGGCATTCAGCAAAAGCCCCTTCGCTTTTGCCTGTGCAGGGGTGTCCTCTTGCTCATCATCTTCCGGGTCTTGCTCACCGAATAGCTGCGTTGCGATTTCCAGCACGATGTCAGCAAGGTCATCGGCTTTGCCGGTAGCATCGACCAGATCCTTGATCCGCTGAAACAAGGTCGCCTGCGTGCCAGGGTGCACTCCTTCCACCATCAGGGGGAAGAATGCCGTCAGCATTTCCGCGTTTGCGGCCTTGTTCCCCTTACCCCGGATAGACGCCAGCACCTTCGCCTGCAGCTGCGCAGACGGGGCCTTCCGGCCATTGTGATCCAACATGTCGAAACTCCTGTCTGTTTCATCAGGCGAAGCGGTCGCCCAACCGTTATTGCGCGCCAGCGCCACCAAGCGCTGGGGGGCATTGTGCAAGAGGCTCAGATCAAAGGCGGACGGCTCTGCGGCTTGTTCGTCATCAAGGTCATCACAGAAGCCTGCGGCCAGTGCTGCCGCGCCGTCGAAGTAGGTTTCGGCCCGCATGATCTCGCGCGCGGCCTCGAACGTGATTCCGGCCCGCTTGGCGTAGATCACGGCATAGGCATTGGCACAGAGGGCAAGACTATCCGCTGTGCGACGGTGTTCATCCTCAGTGCCGCGCCCCTCGACGTAATCCGTTGCCGGGTCATGGATCATCAGAATCGAGCCATCAAGCATCGTGATCCGGTCGCCTGCCATAGCAATCAGGCTTGCCGCCGATGCAGCTAATCCGTCGATGATAACGTGTTTTTCGCCGTTATGGCTGCGCAACAGATTGTAGATTGTCTGACCGTATGTTGCGAAACCACCTCCCGAATTGATCCGAACGGTTATCGGCCCCGGCATGCCCGCCAAGTTATCCCGCACGGTCGAAGGCGTGAAAAATTCCTCGCCGAAACAGGACTCCCCGACCGAACCATAGAGGTAGAGAGTGTTCATCACCGCTCCCCGCGTCCAATGCTGACATTGTAGGCGGCCCGCGTTTCGATTTGCGGAATGTCAGCGGCTTCAGGTAGCCCCATTTCATGGGCACGGGCAGCAACGAGGCGCGCGGCAGCCGAAGCGTTTGCAGCGATAACGCGCATGAGACGGGATTTGTCGCCATACTCTTTCGCAGTCGCTTCAGCGTCGACCGCAAGTTCGATCATTGTCCCAGCGACAAAGAAAGTATGAAACGCGTCGTTGCCTTCGCCAAGGTCGGGATCATGGATCAGCGCCGCCCCAACCCAGAGATCAGCAGCACCCGGGTTTTGGTTGAGGGGATGGACCATCAGCTTATCGGTGCCACTCGCGACAATCTCGGAGGCCTGATCCATGGACACACCGCCCTGTGTCATCAGGTCGAGGAAAAGCCGCAGGTCATAGGCATTTTCCAAAGTGTAGTTCGCGGGTGGCACAGGGGCGGGAAATGGGAGCTTGTCGCGAAAGACATAGTGATCGAACCTGCGAGGATCGACATCGACACAGAACGCTATCGCGGCTCGCTTCATTTTCAATTCTCCTTTTACAACGTTTGGTATATTGCATGGCGCGACCCTGGTGCACTGTCAAGAATTTTTACAATATGGATTGTAAGATTACGCCAGCTCCCGCGCTGCATCCAACGCCGCCTCAAGCGCACTGGCCTTTGCCAACGTGGCTTCTATAACGGAAACAACGGGTTGCCCCTTCGGGCCGATCAGGCAGACCATTTTGTCAAGCGCCTGCGCCAGCCCGACCAGGACCACCGCTTCCCGGTAGCACTCGTTCAGCTCGTCGTCCAAAACCCGGGGGCTGTTCATATCCCAACTCGCCTCGCCGCGCGTCAGGTTCATGCAGGCGGTGTCGAAGTCTTGCGGCACCACCGTGAAATTTACGCTCAGCACGATGAACAGCTCGGCAAGATCAACCGCCGTAATCTGGGGGCGCTTTTCAATCTCGGCCTCAAGCCGGTCAAATTCCTTGCACAGCCGTTTATACTCGGCTGAGTCCTCGTCTTGCACAGCGTTGAGCTGCGAATGGCAAAGCTGCCACTCCCGAAACAAGCGTGATGGTCCCGAAGGATGTGGCGCAGGCGAATGGGCCCTTGGCAAACCTGCGTCACTCACTGTTGCGCGGCGGGGGCCTTTAGTTGGCTTGCGAGCGCCCAAAGCAGCATCGTTCACCGAGTCGGTGTTATGGATCTTGTTCATTAGATGATACCTTAATCAGACATGGCTACGCCGTTCCCCGGCGCGGGGTTATTCCGATTTGGCTGGTCTTTTTAGGTTTAGGCTTTGGCGGTTTGGGGCAGGGCGCGCCGGTCGATTTCGGCTAGGATGATCCGCACCACTTCGCTGTTCATCGAAGCGCCGGTCTTGGCGGTTTCAGCCTCGAGCCATGCTTTGACGTTCGTGGGCAAGCGCAATTGGAGGGGCTTTCGATCGGTCATTCTATCACCTATGTGGCACCGTGCCCGCCATGTGTGGCACCGTGCCTGCATTTCGTCAAGCGCGAAGTTGTGGCACCGTGCCTCAAAATTCAGGAATCGCCATGGCAGCCCCAACAGCCCGAGACAGTGAAAAGTTTGTTTTGCGACTTCCGGACGGAATGCGTGATCGGATCAAGGCAGTTGCGGATCGAAACAACCGTTCAATGAATGCGGAAATCGTTGCCGGTCTTGAATATCTCTATCCTGCATCGGGGCCTGACCTGACCGCGTTTGCGGCCTTCATCCGAAGTGTAGCGCCGCACCTGATCACACCCGCCTATGCAGATCACTTAGCCTTCACGCTTAGCGAACGTGCGACGGAAATTATTGCCGAAGAATACAAAGCCGATAAGCGAATGAAGGTCGAAGAAAACGAAATCAAGCCTGCGAAGTCCTAAGCCTCGCCCTGCGCTGGCATCTCGCTCAGCCCGTTGCTGTCGATCGACCGCGCCGCCCGCTCCACCAGATCCGCGTTCTGCCGCAGGTATCGCGCCGCCGTCTCTGGCCCAAGGGCCACCACAACCCGCTCCAGGACGGTGCGGAACATCACATCCACCACAGTCAGGTAGTCAATGCCGTGATCGCGGGCCATCCTGACGGTCAGCTCCAGTGTTTGGACCTCCACCAGGTGGGGGCCGACAAGCGCCGTAGCGCCTTTCTCAGGGGTCTCTGCGGTCATCGGCTACGTCTCCCGGTCAAAAATCGGCGCAAGGCCATCCAGCGGCCCGATGCGGGCCGCTGCGTATGTTTGGGCGCTATCCGCGCCGCACCTTCTGAGGGCGCGCGCCAAATCGGCCCATAGAGCCATCGTGCCGCCCCTTGGCCAGCTGATCACCCACGACGACGCGCACCATCTCTTCGCCGTTGGGGCCGCGCTCACGCTCTTCCCGGACCGGCTGGCCCGAATTGTTGATCACGTTCACCACGGTCCCTGCACCCCCGCCGCCGCCACCGGCAGCCCGAACCCCCAGCTTGCCGCCGATCCGGGTCAGCGGCATGATCGCCTCTGGTCCTGCCTCGCCCATCAGGCCGGTGCCGCCGCGCATTGGGAACATGGTTGGGCTGCTGACCACGCCACCAGCGGCAAAGGGGATCACCCGGCCACCACCGAATGCGTTGCCGTTGGCATTGGCCAAAAGCGGGATAAACCCCTCGGCGCCGAACGTGCCAGGTAACAGCCGCGACAGCAGGCGGAAGCTGGATTCCTGCAGCGCCATGGACAGCAGCTTTTTGCCCAGACCCTCGATCACCTCCCCGGCCTTGCCGCCGCCCTCGACGATCGAATCAAACAGCGCCGTCATGCTGCCCTTGATCTGTCCCGCCACGCCCTGGGCAAACTTGTTGGCGCTCTCAAACTCTGACCGCAGGGTGGCGGCCTTGCGGTTGTAGGTCTCCTGGTCGATTGCCCCCTGCGCCATCAGCTCATTGAGCTTGGCCATCTGCGCCGCATAGCGCTCAGCTGCGGTGCGGGTTTCGTCAAAGATCTTCTTGCCCTCTTCCACGGCCTTGTTGACCGCGCTGCCACCGCCGCCGCCCCCTTTACCCCCGCCCGTCGCATTGGGCTTGCCAGGGTCGCCGGTCGTGATGTCCTTGAACGTGGTCGCCATCGCCTCTTCGGTTTTCGAAATGGCAAGCCCCGTCAAAGTCGCCTCCGCACGAAGGCGGCGCATGTCCAGAAGTCGCTCCTTGTTTTGCCTCATCGCTTCGTCAAGCACCTGCTGCGCCTGTCCATCCGGACGGCGCACACCTGCCAGTCTGTAAGCGGCCTCTGCCGCCGCATCGCCCGTGTAACCGCTGGGGCCGCTGCCGACCTCTTCGGCCACGCCAAGCGCCTTCTGATAGTCTTTACGAAATTTCCCCTCGTTCTCCCTCAGCTCTGCCGCCTGTGTCCGCCCGCGCGTCTTAAGCAGCTCTAGTTCGAGCGCCAGCAGCTGCTTGCGCGCGTCAAACTCCGCCTGCGAATTTGCGATGACCAGGCGGGCCGCCTCGGACGATGCGCCGCCCTGCGAATTTATGGTATCGACATAGGTGCGCTGCACCGCCTCGAGCGCAGACACAGCGCCATTGACGGCACCGATGGACCCTTCGGCCTGCTTCATGCCTGCCGCCATCTCAGCGGCCCCCTTACCCCCCGAGAACAGCAACGGCACCAGCGTGGCCATGCCCGCCGCGATAATGCCCACGGGTCCGCCAAAGGCTGCCCCGGCCATCGCTGCGCGGCCCAGGCCCGAGACCAGCGTGGCGGTCGCAGGCGCGCCGCCTGCTACCGCTCCGAACATCATCGCGGCTTCCCGTCCCACCTGCTGGAAGACGGGCGACAGGTTGCGCCCGCCCGCCGCAATCATCTGCATGGATCTGGCACCATCGCTACCGGCGGTGCGCAGCTCGCTGCGGAACTGGCTGCCGCCTACCACGGCCAGCCGAACAGAAACTTGGTCGCTCATTTTGTTGCAATCCTTTCAGAAGTTGCACGGCTGTAATGATTGTTGCAGTGTTGCACCCTTTGAAAAACCTGCAACAGTGAAGCAAACACGCTTTGCAGCACCGTATACAGATCGCCCCGGAAGGACCCGGAAAGGGGGGCACCTCGACCAGATGGCGCTTGGCCCAGGCCAGACCCGGGCAATCTGGGCAATAAGGGCAGCTGCGTCCCGGCTGCAGTCCCTATATTTTGTGCCAGTGTGGGCTTTACATCTATATATTGATTTTCTGATGATCTGGCAGGGAGGATAGGGAGGATGAATGCCAGATCAGGGAGGATCTTTTTCGAAAAGGCTGTTTCCACAACCTGTTGTTTCACAACAACAAACAACCCTTTCAGGGAGGATAGGGAGCATAGGGAGGATATTTTACAACTAACGCGTAAGAAGCTCTTTACCCCATGATCGCTGTCAGGCTGGCAGACTGCCACACTTCTGCGCGCGCGCGCGCCCGTGCATAGGTTGAAAAGATCCTCCCTATGCTCCCTATCCTCCCTGAGCCGCCGTAAGGCTTGGAAAGCATTGGCACAATTTCCCCCGCACCCCCGTGCAACATCCTCCCTGATCGAGGGTCTATCCTCCCTATCCTCCCTGCTTTCACCGAAAAACGGGTGAAGGGCGGGGGCAAGGCGGTGATCCTTGGCCGATCGGCGCGTCATACCTGCACCCCGACGCCGGCCAGCTCGCTCTGGCTCACCAGTCCAAGCCTGATCATTTCTCTGCCCATGGTTGGTTTGATGGCGCTGGGCGGGATAAATTTTCCCTTCCTTATTTTCTCAGCCCAAAACCTCGCCATGCCGTCGCCTTCGTCAGGCTCGCGCGCACCAGGTTCTCTTACAGGTTCTCTTACAGGTTTGTGTCCGGCGGGCCGGACACGGGATTCGGCCAAAATCGGACACGGGATTGCCCCTAAATCGGACACGGGATTGCTCGGCTTTCCGTGTCCGGTTTCCGGACACGGCTCATCTGAATTCAGAGGCATTTCCGCCTGATCCGAACCTTTAGCATCCTTCGATTTCAGAGCCTCAAAACCGTCCTCGAATGCGAACATGTATCGGGTCGGCTTCTGCTGCCGCGTCTTGGGGTCGATCTGCCGAACACGTCGGATCAAGCCTGCGGCCTCAAGGGCGGCAAGATGGACGTTCAACTGCGACCGCGACACTTCACAATCTGCGGTCAGCCGCCCCTGCGATGGAAAGCAGCCCAGGTCAGGGTTGTGACGGTCGGCAAGGTGGAACAGCACCAGCTTTGCACCAGCGGTCAGACCCATGCCAAGCCCGGCCCCAATGGCCCATGATGTGGCTTTGTGGCTCATGCCGCCACCCGCTCGCGCTTCCAATCGCGTGTAAGCCCTTGATACTTGGTAAGCCGGTTCGCCTCCACTTTTGTGGAGTTATCCAGCAATTTCAGGCGTTGCGGGGCTCCGTCTTGGGGCACCACGCGCATCCTCCGTTTCGTTTATTTGGCAGGTCACCACCTGCGGCGGGCAAGCTGCCCGCGCCGGTCAGTCCGGGCGGGGCTGGGTTGGGATCACCTCGGCGTCTTCTGCTGTCGATGCTTCAGGCGGCGGCTCTACAGGCTCTGGCTCGATGGGTGCGGGCTGGCCGACAATCAGCGGCAGCAGTTCGGTGCCCGTGGCGCTTGGGCCCGTCGTTTCGGGTGGTTCGCGCCAGCTGAGCGTGTCGAACCCGCCGCAATTGTCGCAGATCGGGTGCCAGGTTGCGTGGATGGCCTGACACTTGTCGCAGCACCATTGCGGGCCGCGCGGGGCGGTCAGGGCGCGGGTCAGCCAGCCACGGACGACGGAATCATCCTCACCCTCGCCTCGCGCAATGGCGGCCATGATGGCCAGCGACCTTTGCGTCGGATGGGTGGTGACGATGTCGCCAAGGTCGCGCCGGGCGGCAGGGAAATCTTCGGCGGACACGTGAAGCTCGGCCAACAAAAGCCGGGTCTGCTCATGGTCACGCTGAACATCGGTCAGCGCCCGGAACCGCTTGATCCGTTCGACCGGCGTTTCGGTCGGCTCAATCTCGGCAAAGGCGGCGGCCAGATCGGGGTGCGGATGCACCGACCACGCTTTTTTGAGCACACGGGTGGCACCCTTGCGGTCGCCCTTTGCCACCAGCCCGCGTGCCGCCATGGCGGCGGCGGGAATCAGGTCGGGGGACAGGCGGTTTGCTTCGATCGCGGCTTCGCGCGCCTCGATGCTGGCGGTGTCGTCGATCACGGTCTTCGCCTCTTGCAGGGCCAGAACGGCGTCGCGGCGGCGGTAGACATCGCGCGGCAATTCGCCGGCCTTCAGCTTGGCACCCAGCGTCAGGCGCGCACCCTTCCAGTCGGCGCTTTCGGCCTGCAGTTTCAGCAGGATATCCTGCGTTTCGGCATGGCGCGGCTTCATCGCAAAGGCCTTTTCGGCCAGCTTCAGCGCCATATCGGTATCACCCTCGGCCAGCTTCTGCTTCATCAGGCCCCGGACGCCGACAAAGCGGGTCTTGTCGTCGGACAGCAGCCGTTTGTAGGCATCGGAAGCGCGCTTGGTATCGCCCGAGGCTTCGGCCGATTGCGCCATCAGCAGAGTGGTCAGTTCCGGTTTGGCCAGATAGCGTTCGGCCCGCTGCGCCCGCGCCATGGCAACCCGGCCTTCGCCAGAAGCAAGGGCAAGAAAGCCTTCGGTCAGCGCCTGATAGCCCTTACGTTCCCGGTTGCGGTCGAAATAGCGCGAGATGGCGGTTTCGTCGCCGGACAAAAAGCGCAGGACGGCCACCAGAAAGCTGACAATCTTGAACACCACCCAAAGGGCAATGATCAGCACCAGCGTCAGGATGACCGACTGCAACGGCCCAAGGGTAAATTCCCAGCCCGCAACGGCGACCCGGATGCCGCCGCCGGTTTCCAGAAGCACACCTGCGCCAAAGGTCAGCGCCGCAATGAAACAGACAAACAGAACGACTTTCAGCAATGTCCAAAGCATCTGCTTATCCTATTCTTGCAAGGCGGCTGACAGCGACGCAACCGCTTCGAGCGCATCCAGACGCTGCTGCGCCAGTGCAGACCATTCCGCCATTTCGGCAAGCCCTTCCGGCGGCAGACCCTGCAATTCGCCAAGCGCCCGGGCAAGGTCGCCCGCGCCCACAGCGGCTTCGGCGCGGGACAGAACGGCATCGGGATCGGTGCCTTCGCGCGGGGTCAGCGAGCGTACCCCGGTTGTGGCCTGAAACAGGCTGCCAAGGCGTTCGGTCCACCCGTCGCCCATATCAGCGCGACGCGATGCGTCGAGTGCAGCACGGGCGGCAGGTGGAAAGCCATCCTCCAGCAGTTTGCGCGATGGCACGCCGGTTTCTGCAAGGCTGGTCAGGCTTTGCGGAACCTCAATGCCGGACAGATCTGCCAGGGCCCCGGAAAACGGCACGCCGCTTTCCACTGCTGCCTGCACGCGGCTGAGCGCTGCTGCGGTCACTGCGCGACCGGCTGTCGCCTCTGCCTCGGCGCGCAGGGCTGCCGCTTGGGCTTCTGCCTCGGCCAGACGCTCTTCGGTCTGGGCGGTCAACGCCTCCAGCTCTGCGGTCGAGCGGGCACCGGAGGCTTCAATCTCGGCGACCTGCGCACGCAGGGACTCGACCAAAGCCACCACCTCCTCTGCGGCACCTTCGCCCGACAGAGCTGCCGGGCGCGACTCGATGGCGGCAATGCGGCTTTCCAGCGTGGTCAGCGCGTCTGTCAGCGAAGACAGGTCCGGCTCTGGCGCAGCCTGTTCCGGCCGCGATTCCAGCGCGGCAATCCGGTCGGCATGGGTTGCGTCAGGGGCCGGCGCGGATTCAAGCACCTCCACCCGGCCCGCCAGCGCCTGCACATCGGCCTGCGTCGCCACGGGAGCGTCCGGGGTGCCCATGCCGGGAAAAGGCACAAAGATCGCCAGCGCATAACCGGCGGCGGCGGCAACCACCCCGCCCAAAGCGGTGCCCAGAAACCCGCTGCCGCCAGATTTTTCCGATGGCGCTGATGCGGATGGCGGCAATGGGGCCACGGCATCTGGCTCCGCAGGGCCCTGCAATTGCGGCACCACAGGTTCCTGATCCGGGGCGGTGCTTTCAGCGCGCTGCGGTTCTTCCATGGTCACAGGGTCCACAGCCTCCGCCACCGGCGACTCTACGATCTCTGCATCCGCCGGTTCGACAGGCTCTGCCGGTTTTACCAGATCCGCTTCTTCCGCTGGGTTTGAAGGAGGGCGTTTGGCCATTCTGACATTCCTGACTTTAACATTGAGAGAGCGTCGCCGGTGGACCCTTGGGTGCAATCCTAATCCTGCACCACTCCGGGCATCAAGCGGTGAAGATAAAACGATCCAGCGCCAAGAACAGTTCCGCCAGCGTGGGTGCTGCGGCGATGGCAAGATGACCGGCCTGGCAATCGGTGAAGGTTTCGGCCACTGCGGCGCTGAATGCAATGATGCGCAGCCGGGAAAGCACGGTTTCGTCCGGGATTTCCGATTGCAGGGCAGCGCGGAACAGCGTCGCAGTGCGGGGCGAAAACAGCGGCACAATCACTGGCCCGCCCGCAGACAGGACACGGACCGCGTCTTGCGACAGGGCGACCGGCTGCTGCACGTAGACAACCGCGTCATGGGCGCGCAGACCTGCGCCGGCCAGCCGCGCCACCAGATCGCCGCGCGTGTCCTGCCCCCGCAGGTGCAGGAACGGCGCGTGTTCCGGCTGGGTCCGCACCAGGTGAAACAGATCGCCGGCATCGCCTTTGGCGGAAATTGCCTGAAACCCCAGGTCTGTGGCCACTTCGGCGGTCCTGTCGCCCACGCAAAACGCTTGGGCTGGCAGCCCCGCAAGCGCCGCCGCCGCCCGTGCGCCGGTTTCAGATGTCAGCACAACCGACCGGAAGGACATGCCGCGCAGATCAGGCGTCAGGAAACTTGGCTCCAGCAGCGGCGTCAGCACCGGGTCAACCCGGTTGCCGTATCTGTCCCGCAGCGCAGAGGCGAAGCGGCTGGCCTGCGGCTCGGGTCGGGTGATCAACACTGGCAGGGCGCGGGATTGCGAGAGCATGCTTAGGGTGTTACCTGCTGATATGCCCTGGCGCAACGGCGGACCATGCACAAAAGCCTGACCTTCCTTGGAATCGAATCAAGCTGCGATGACTCGGCCGCCGCGATCGTGCGCTGCGGGGAAAGTACCGGGATTCTGTCTTCGGTGGTGGAGGGGCAGGTCAACCTGCATGCCGCGTTTGGTGGCGTGGTGCCCGAAATCGCCGCGCGGGCGCATGTCGAACGGCTCGATTTCTGTGTCGAACGCGCGATGGCCGAGGCGGGGGTCAGCTTTGCAGATCTTGACGGGATTGCGGTCACGGCTGGCCCCGGGCTGATCGGCGGGGTGTTGTCGGGCGTGATGCTGGCAAAGGGGTTATCAGCTGGCACAGGGTTGCCGCTGGTCGGGGTCAACCATCTGGCCGGCCATGCGCTGACGCCGCGCCTGACCGACGGTCTGGCCTTTCCCTATCTGATGCTGCTGGTGTCGGGTGGTCATTGCCAGTTCCTGATTGTGGGCGGGCCAGAGTCGTTTCGCCGCATCGGCGGCACCATCGACGACGCGCCGGGAGAGGCATTTGACAAGATCGCCAAACTGCTGGGCCTGCCGCAACCGGGCGGTCCGGCGGTGGAGGGACAGGCAGCAAAGGGCAATCCGGCGCGCTTTGTGATGCCGCGCCCGCTGCTGGACAGGCCGGGATGCGACATGTCTTTTTCGGGGCTGAAAACCGCCGTGCTGCGGGCACGCGACGGGGTGATCGCGCAAAAGGGCGGGTTAACGCTGGCCGACCGGCAGGACCTGTGCGCCGGTTTTCAGACCGCGATGACGGCGGTGTTGCACGAAAAGACCCGCCGCGCGCTGGAAGTCTATCTGGCCACAGGCCCGGCGGTTCCAGCCTTTGCCATTGCCGGTGGTGTCGCCGCAAATCAGCCCATTCGTGCCGCGTTAGAGACGCTTTGTGATGCAAAGGCGGTGCGGTTTCTCGCCCCGCCGTTGCGGCTGTGCACCGACAACGCGGCGATGATCGCCTTTGCGGGGATCGAACGGTTCCGGCTGGGCCACCGCGATGACATGACCCTGACCGCCCGACCGCGCTGGCCACTGGACCCGACCGCGCCGGCGATGATCGGCTCGGGCAAGAAGGGGGCCAAGGCATGACCGCACTCATTGGTCTTGCGGGTGCCGGTGCCTTTGGTGCGGCGCTGGCCATTGCGCTGGCAAAGCAGGGGCAAAACGTGCGGCTTTGGGCGCGGGACGCGACTGTTGTTGAAACGATGGCCCAAACCCGGCAAGTGCATCGCCTGCCGGGTGCCGCGCTACCCAAAACAGTGTCTGTGACAGCGGATATCGCCGATCTGGCGGACTGCCCGTCCGTGTTGCTGGCCGTACCGATGCAGCAGCTTTCCCGCTTTCTGACCCTGCACGGCAAGATGCTGGATGGCCGCGCGCTGGTTGCCTGCTGCAAGGGCATGGATCTGGCCACGCAAAAGGGCCCGACTGCCCTGATCGCCGATGCCTGTCCGCATGCCACGCCGATGATCCTGACAGGCCCCAGTTTTGCTACCGATATCGCAAAGGGCCTTGCCACCGCCCTGACCTTGGCCAGCACCGACGACGCGGCCAGCCAGCATATGCAGGGCGTGCTGTCCGGCCCCATTCTGCGGATCTATCGCAATTCGGATGTTGTCGGTGCCGAACTGGGTGGTGCGTTAAAGAATGTGATCGCGATTGCCGCCGGAATCGTCATGGGTGCTGGCCTGGGCGAAAGCGCCCGGGCCGCCCTGATGGCGCGCGGCTTTGCCGAAATGGTGCGCTTTTCGGTCCGGCTGGGCGCGCGGCCAGACACCCTGATGGGGCTGTCTGGTCTGGGTGATCTGGTGCTGACCTGTACCTCGGCCCAGTCGCGCAACTATTCCCATGGGCTGGCCCTCGGGCGCGGTGACCGCACCGATCCTGCGGTCACGGTCGAAGGCGTGGCCACATCGCAGGCCGTTCTGCGCCAGACGCTGGCCCTTGGCCTGTCGGATGATATGCCCGTCACCACCATGGTGGCAGAGGTGACAGCCGGAACCATAACCATTCCCCGTGCCATTCAGGCCCTGATGTCCCGCCCGCTGAAAGAGGAGTAACCCATGCGCGTCGCCCTGATCTGCATCGACAAGCCCGACCATCTGCAAACCCGCACCGACAATCGCGCGGCCCATCTGGAGCATATCACCGCCAGCGGCATTGTTGAAATGGCCGGTCCGTTTCTGGATGCCGAAGGCCGCATGACCGGCAGTCTGGTGATCCTGAGCGTCGACACCATGGATCAGGCGCAAGCCTGGGCAGAGGCGGACCCCTATGCACGCGCCGGGCTGTTCCAGAGCGTGTCGATCCGCGAATGGAAAAAGGTGATCGGATGAATTTCTGGCTGTTCAAGTCAGAGCCTGATGCCTGGAGCTGGGATCAGCAGGTCGCCCGCGGCGAGGCGGGTGAGGAATGGGGCGGGGTCAGAAATTATCAGGCCCGCAACAACATGCGCGCGATGAAGGTGGGTGACCGCGGGTTTTTCTATCACTCCAATATCGGCAAAGAGATTGTCGGCATTGTCGAGGTGATCCGGACAAGCGCGCCGGACAGCACCACCGATGACCCGCGATGGGATTGCGTGGTGATAAAGGCGGTTCAGTCCGTGAAGCGGCCGGTTTCGCTGGACGATTGCAAGGCCGCCCCCGGGTTGGAAAACATGGCGCTGGTCAAAAGCACCCGCCTGTCGGTGCAGCCGGTGACCGAGAAGGAATGGGCAATCGTCTGCGACATGGCACAGACGAAACCCGACTGACACCGGCAGCGCGTCTTATCGCGGGATGAGACTATGAAAACGGAGGGTCCAATGCATCAAAGGACCCTCCATCCACCCCACGTGTCCCCTAGCACCACACGTGTTCCGAAAAAGGGTCCGAGGCATCCTGCCTGTCACCTTTGACGCTAGGCGATTTCGGGGCAATTGCGCAAGCGCAGTACGTGTAAAACTGTCCGGGCTTAGGAATTTTTTCAGATTGTCTTTTGCGAATCATCTGTTGCCCAGACAAGAGACCGGCCAGTCTATTTGTAGGCGGCTTCTTTGCCGAAATGCTTGACCAGCATATAATAGACAACGGCGCGGTATTTGCTGCGGTTTGATCTGCCATAGGTATCAATCACGGCATTGAGCGCTTCCATCAGCTTTGGCCCATCCTCAAGTCCAAGCTTTTTCATCAGGAAGTTCTTCCTGATGGTTTCAAGCTCTGCCGGGTCCGTGCCCGCGACGGTCGAGGCATCCTCGCTGTAAATCGCCGGACCACAGCCAATTGTGACTTTGGTCAGCAATGCCATATCCGGCGTCATGTTGCATTTTGTGGAAAGTTCTTCCGCATATTTCGCGATCAATTCGTCACGTTTGCTCATGCTTTTTGTCCCTGTCGGTCCTGGTTCCACCCTGCCAGAGCGTAGCTCCGCGCTGGCAGGGCAAACTTTAGCCAGAAAAGGCGTTTTCGACCAAGGGAAAAGTCACAGCGACCGGCATGCGGCGCCGGGCGCGGAATTTGCAGCGGATGCCGCCCCAATGGGGCGGCATGCTGTGTCGGCTTGGTTCAGTAGCGGTAGTGATCAGACTTGAACGGGCCATCAACCGAAACGCCGATATAATCCGCCTGATCGCGGCGCAGTTCTGTCAATTTCACGCCGATTTTTTTCAGATGCAGGCGCGCCACTTTTTCGTCCAGCGCCTTGGGCAGAATATAGACGCCGGGTTTGTAATCTTCCCCCTTGGTCCACAATTCAATCTGCGCCAGCACCTGATTGGTGAAAGAGGCCGACATCACAAAAGACGGGTGGCCGGTGGCATTGCCAAGGTTCAGCAGGCGACCTTCGGACAGCAGAATGATGCGATTGCCATTCGGCATTTCGATCATGTCGACCTGTTCCTTGATATTGGTCCATTTGTGGTTTTTCAGGGCGGCGACCTGAATTTCATTGTCGAAATGGCCAATATTGCCGACAATCGCCATATCCTTCATCTCACGGATATGTTCGATGCGGATCACGTCCTTGTTGCCGGTGGTGGTGATGAAGATATCGGCGCTTGCCACCACATCTTCCAGCAGCACCACCTCAAACCCGTCCATCGCGGCCTGCAGCGCGCAGATCGGGTCTACTTCCGTGACCTTGACGCGCGCACCGGCCCCCTGAAGCGACGCGGCCGAACCTTTGCCCACATCGCCGTAACCGCAGACGACCGCGACCTTGCCGGCCATCATCGTGTCGGTCGCGCGGCGGATGCCATCGACCAGCGATTCCTTGCAGCCGTATTTGTTGTCGAACTTCGACTTGGTAACAGAGTCGTTGACGTTGATCGCCGGGAAGGGCAGCGCGCCCTTTTTATGCAGATCATACAAGCGGTGAACGCCGGTGGTGGTTTCCTCGGACACGCCCTTGATCGCCGCCTTGGTCTTGGTGAACCAGCCGGGGCTTTCTTTCATGCGCTTGTGGATCTGCGCCTTGATCACCTCTTCCTCCTCCGAGGCGGGGACGGCCAGAATCTCCTCACCCGCTTCGGCGCGGGCCCCGAGCAGCACGTACAGCGTGGCATCGCCGCCATCGTCGAGGATCATGTTCGCGCCTTCGGGGAACATGAAGGACCGGTCCAGATAATCCCAATGTTCGGTCAGGGTCTGGCCCTTGATGGCGAACACCGGCGTGCCGCCTGCGGCAATCGCGGCGGCGGCGTGATCCTGCGTCGAAAAGATGTTGCACGACGCCCAGCGCACATCCGCGCCCAGCGCGGTCAGGGTTTCGATCAGAACGGCGGTCTGGATCGTCATATGCAGCGATCCGACGATGCGTGCACCTTTCAGCGGCTGGCTGGCCCCGAACTCTTCGCGGCAGGCCACCAGACCAGGCATCTCGGTTTCTGCGATGGTCAGCTCTTTGCGCCCGAATTCGGCAAGTGAGATGTCCTTTACGATGTAGTCAACCATGTTCAAAAACTCCTGTCATTTGAACGTGGCCTTATCATCGAAGCCTTGCTGAAACAACGCGGCAAAACAGACAATGCTGCGGATGCGCGCCCCGGATCAGCTCAGCGGATGGTCCTGCACCACGTCTTGCGCGGTCATGCCCTCGGTCCAGCCGAAACCCGAGGACAGGATGCAGGCCAGCCCGGCGTTTTCGACATGAAGAACAGTCCAAGTGCCCATCAGATCAGAGGTCCAGACTTCGATGGTCACATCCTGATCCTGCGCCCATGACGCCTCTAGCGTTTCAGCGAAATCATGCGAAAGATCCTCGGTGATCTGCTCACGGGCGTCGCACAGCGGGTCTTGCAGCGTTTCGGGAAGCGACGCGGCGAAATCCTGTACGGAGAGATTTGACGCGGAAGCAAAGCCGGTGACCGCCGGGGCGGGGTCGGCCTGAAAATTCGCCTCAACGCGCTCTATCGCACCGGAATACCCAAGCGCAACGGCGGACAGGGCCAGAAATGGGAGCGGATTGAACATGTGTCTCTTCCGTTTTCCTTTAAACAATCACAAACAAAACGGCGCCGGTCCGGAAAAGTTCCGCAAACGGGCTTTGAATGAATTTGATCCGGCACCGATGCTGCGTTACCAACCGGGTGAAATTGTCTCTGGAGACTAACTTTGGCGAAGCCCAAACGCGCGTGGCAAAGAATGCTGTCCGGCCGGCGGCTGGATCTTCTGGACCCTACCCCGGTGGATATCGAAATTGAGGATATTGCCCACGGACTGGCCTTTGTGGCCCGGTGGAACGGCCAGACCCATGGCGACTGGCCCTATTCGGTTGCCGAGCATTCACTTTTGGTTGAGACGATCCTTTGCCGCCAGCAACCGGGCGTTTTGCCAAAGTGGAAGCTTGCGGCTTTGCTGCATGATGCGCCGGAATATGTGATCGGGGATATGATTTCGCCGGTCAAATCCGCTGTCGGCCCAGAATATGGCGCGCTGGATGAACGGCTGACCGCAGCCATTCATCTGCGATTCGGTCTGCCGGCGATTTTGCCCGCAGCGGTGAAGGCGCAGATCAAATCCGCTGACCGCATTTCTGCCTGGATGGAGGCTGTGTTGATCGCGGGGTTTTCAGAACCGGAAGCCAACAAGCTTTTTGGCAGGCCCGATGCCGCACTTATCGCGGGCCTTACGGTGCAGCCGCGCTCCCCGGCGATGGTGCGTGGCGATTTCATCAAACGCCACGCGGACCTGATCGCCGAGCTTGGGTGACGGATCAGAAAAAAAATGCCATCCCGAGGATGGCATTTGCAGATCAGATTGCCAGATCGTCCGGCTTTTTGCCCGCTTTCAGCGCCGCTTCAAACCAGCGCGGCTTGCGCCCGCGACCCGACCATGTGTCAGACGCATCGGCCGGATTTGCGTATTTGGCGACAGCAGGCGACCGTTTGCGCGTTGGGGTCAGGCCCGTAAGTTCGGCCAGTGAAAAACCCATGGCGCGCGCCCTTTCGTCCAGCTCTGCCAAAGCCTCTTTCTTCTTGCGGTCTTCATAACCGTTAATCGCTTTTGCAACCTGAGCCTGAAGTTCCTTCAGCTCTTTAAGCGACATTCCATTCAGATCAATGTCCATCATTGGTACCCTTACATGAATTCTTCATTCTCTGATTAGTCGCAAACCAATCGCTCTTCAAGCAAGGTGGCAAGATTATTTCGGTCCGCGCTTAGCAAGGATCCGCTGAAGTGTCCTGCGATGCATCGACAGACGGCGCGCGGTTTCAGACACGTTGCGATCACACATTTCGTAAACGCGCTGAATATGTTCCCACCGCACCCGGTCTGCAGACATTGGGTTTTCGGGTGGCGCAGGCATCGATTCACCTTTGCACAGAAGCGCATTGGTCACATCATTGGCATCGGCAGGCTTTGACAAATAATCGGTCGCGCCAATTTTCACCGCAGCAACCGCCGTTGCGATTGCGCCATATCCCGTCAGCACCACAATACGGCAATCGGGCCGCCTTTCGCGCAGCGCCTCGACAACATCCAGCCCGTTGCCGTCTTCCAGCCGCAGATCCACCACGGCATAGGCCGGGGGGCGCGACTGGGCGATGGCCTTTCCGGCCGCGACGCTTTCCGCCGTTTCGGGAATGAACCCCCGACGCTCCATCGCGCGGGCAAGGCGTTTGACAAACGGCTCATCGTCATCGACCAGAAGCAGAGTACGATCCGGACCCAGATCTGCGGTGATGTCCTCAGCCATTTGTTTCTCCCTGCTCTTTCTGTCTTTATGCTTGGAAAGATAGCCTGTCTGGCCCCGCCGTCAATTTATCTGCTCGCCTGCGACACAGGCGCATTTGAGACAAAGCAGGCCACCCGGTCCGCCATTTGAACCGCCGTATCTTCGCGACGGAAGAAATCGACAAAACCGACGCCCGGCAAGGTCAGGTAGGTAAAGGTGGAGTGGTCCACCAGATAGTAGTCCGGGTCGCCGCCATCCTGCTTGCGGTAAAACGTTTTATAGGCCTGTGACGCCGCCCTGACCTGATCGGCCGATCCGGTCAGCCCGATCATGTTCGGGTGAAGGTAGTCGGTAAATTCCGCCAGAACCTCGGGCGTGTCACGTTCGGGATCGATCGAGATGAAAACCGGCGTTACGTCGAACCCCTGTTCTTCCAGAATATCCACGGCTTCGGCATTGCGGGCGGCGTCAATCGGGCAGACGTCCGGGCAGAACGTATAGCCAAAGTAGATCAGCGACGGCTTGGCCAGCACATCGGCATCTGTCACCGTCGCCCCGGTTTCATCGACAAGCGTGAAGGGACCGCCAATATCGCCGCCACCGATCTGACCGCCCCGGCATTGCGCAAAGGCATCGTCACCGTTCTGAAGAAAGATATACAGGGCGGTTCCGCCCAAAAGCCCCGCAACGGCGGCCGCAGCGATGGCCGCATACATCTTTGTCATTTCCAGCACCCCACCTGCGCAATCACCGCATTGATCCTTGCCCTTTGCGGGCCTAACACTTGCGTTCCTAATGTCTTTGAACAAGGGATGCCATGCTTTCCCAAGGTGCCGGCCCGTTTTCCCGCGATACGCGCAGCGACTGGGTCCGGTTGCGCACCCTTATTTTACTGCGCTGGATGGCGATTGTCGGACAACTTGCCGCAATCACCGTGGCCGACCGCTACTACAACATGCAGCTGCCGCTGGGGCTTTGCTATCTTGCGGTGGGCGCGTCGGTTACGGCCAATCTGGTGTCTGCCTTCGTCTTCCCCGAAAGCAAGCGCCTGTCAGAAACCGAGGCGATGCTGACGCTTCTGTTTGATTTGTCGCAGCTTTCCTTCCTTTTGTATCTGACCGGCGGGCTGGCGAACCCGTTTGCCCTGCTGATCCTTGCGCCGGTCACGATTTCAGCCTCGGCGCTGGAACTACGCACGACGCTGTTTCTGGGCAGCCTGTCGATCATTTTCATCACCCTGATCGCCTTTGTCCACGTGCCGCTGCTGTATGCCGACGGGTCGGCACTGACGGTTCCGGTGTTGTTCGGATTTGGGTTCTGGCTGTCGATCGTGATCGGGATTCTGTTTCTGGGCCTGTATTCGCGCCGGGTGGCGACAGAGATCCGGTCGATGTCAGATGCCCTGCTTGCCACCCAGATGGCCCTGGCACGGGAACAGAAGCTGACCGACCTTGGCGGCGTGGTGGCCGCTGCCGCACATGAGCTTGGCACACCGCTGGCCACCATAAAGCTGGTGTCTGCCGAGATGATCGACGCACTGGAGGATCAGCCAGAGCTGCAGGACGATGCGCGCCTGATCCGCGATCAGGCCAACCGCTGCCGCGACATCCTGCATTCGATGGGTCGCGCCGGGAAAGACGATCTGCACATGCGCACGGTGCCGCTGTCGATGCTGGTGAGCGAGGCGGCAGAGCCGCATCAGCACCGCGGCAAGCGACTGGATCTGACCTTTCGGCCGGGCGAGGGGGCGGCGGAGCGGCAGCCGAACGTCCGGCGCCGGCCCGAGGTTATTCACGGTCTGCGCAATCTTATACAAAACGCCGTAGATTTTGCGCAAACGACCGCCTGGGTTCACGGAGAATGGACCGGAACAAAGTTGACGATTCGCATTATGGATGACGGAGAGGGATTTCCTTCGCATGTTATCGGTCGGATCGGTGATCCCTTTGTCCGCAGTCGAAGATCTTCGCAAGATCTTGCGCGGCGACCAGAGTATGAAGGGATGGGACTCGGATTGTTCATTGCCAAAACTCTGTTGGAGCGGACCGGGGCGGAATTGACCTTTGCAAATGGCTCGGACCCGTTTCTGAGCCGCGAAGAACGCCCCCAGCGCAGCGGAGCGATTGTCGAGGTCAGTTGGCCCTTGGACCGTCTTGTTCAGAACGGCGATCATGGGCTGGGGCCGAACGAACCGATTGAAACGTAAAATGCACTGTGATCTGTCAGCCACAGATCGGTACCAAACCATAGATACATGGTTAACTTTTCGTTAACAAACTACCGTATAAGTTGTGAGTGGAATGCTGGTAATGGAATCTTTATGGAAACGCATTTCGTCTTAGGTGTCGGAATGGGATTGGCAGCAATTCTGTCCGCATTGGGCAGCATCCTGTTGCTGTCTGCGTTTCACGGAAACAGAACCCCGGTCCGCAGCAGTATTTTTGACGAACGTCAAAAGGGCACACTGTTTCTGTTCGACGGCGAGGCGCTGATCGATTGCACGCCGGGCGGGCGGGCCGTTATATCAGCTTCGGCAGTGCCGGGGTCGGATTGGGCCAAGCTTCTGGTGCATCTTTCCGTGCAGTTTCCAGAGATTGACCAACATCTTGCCAAACTGCCGACCGAAGGCGCGGTCAGCCTTTCTGCCGAAGATGCGTCGGGTCAGACCATCCTTTTGCTTGCTGAATATCGCGGCGGGCTGACCCATATCACCCTGATAGACCCGGAATCGCGCGGCGCGTCCTTTGGGTATGATCTGCTTGCCCAACGCTCGATGAGCGATGATCTGGCGTTTTTGCGATCGATGGTGTCGCACGCTCCGTTTCTGGCCTGGCGAGAAAAGGAAAACGGCGATGTGATCTGGGCAAACACCGCCTATCTGCTGCGTGCGGGCGATCTGCTGCCTGTGGGGCAAGATCTGACATGGCCGCTGCCAAAGCTGTTTGACCGGACCGCGATTTTGCAGGGCGTCAGCGGGCAACGCCAGAAACTGCGTTTTCCCGATGGCAGGGTGCAGTGGTTCGAGCTTGTCAGCATGCCAGACGGCGACGGGCGCAGAATTTACGCCCTGCCCGCAGATTCGGCGGTAATGGCAGAAACCACCCTGCGCGATTTCATGCAGACCCTGACAAAGACCTTTGCGCACCTGCCCATCGGACTGGCGATCTTTGACAGCAGGCGTCAGCTGCAGCTGTTCAATCCCGCACTGCTGGATCTGACCGGACTGCCGCCGGATTTCCTGTCCCTGCGGCCGTCGCTTCTGTCTGTCCTTGATGCCCTGCGCGATCGCAGCATGGTTCCCGAGCCCAAGGATTATCACGACTGGCGCAGCCAGATCACCGATATCGAACGCGCCGCAGCCTCTGGCGTGTATGAGGAAACCTGGAACTTGCCGGGCGGCCAGACCTACAAGGTCGTCGGGCGACCGCATCCGAACGGTGCGCTTGCGCTGATGATCGAAGATATCTCGACCGAAATCACCCGCACCCGCCGCTATCGTGCAGATATGGAACTGGGGCAGTCTGTCATCGACTCGATGGATGAAGCAATCGCCGTGTTTTCCGAAACCGGGCTGCTGGTGATGACCAACACCCGCTATGCGAAACTGTGGGAACATGACCCGACTGACAGTCTTGCCAGTGTCGGCATAACATCTTTGACCCGCCATTGGCGCAGCAAATCTGCCCCCAACGCGCTGTGGGCAGAGGCCGAGGAATTTGTCTGCACCGTGGGGGATCGTGAAACATGGTCTGCCGATCTGCGGATGCTGGACGGGCGGCTGATCACCTGCCGCCTGAGCCCGCTGACTGGCGGGGCGACGCTGGTCGGCTTCCGGCTTGCGTCCGGCGCGGCGGATGCCCTTGCGGATATTGCCGATGCCGAGCCGGATAATACGCCGGAAAGACGCTCTGCCTGAACAGACCGGCTTGCGGCTGCGCGGCGGAGACGTAAAACAGGGCGCATGTGCCCCGAAACCCGCCATCAGCTGTACCTGCCCTCCGAAGACGCAACCGACAGGCTTGGCGGTGTGTTGGCTGAACACCTGCGCCCGGGCGATACGATCTTGCTGACCGGACCGATCGGGGCCGGGAAATCCCATCTGTCGCGCGCCATCATCCGGGCGCGGCTGGGGCGGATGGAGGATGTGCCCTCCCCCACCTTTACGCTGGTCCAGACGTATGAAGACGCGTCCGGCGATATCTGGCACGCTGATCTTTACCGCCTGTCCCACCCGGATGAGGTGCTGGAACTTGGGCTGGAGGAGGCGATGGCAACCGCGATCTGTCTGATCGAATGGCCGGACAGGCTTGGGTCGCATCTGCCGCCAGACGCGATAGTAATTGCACTGTCACCGCAGCAAGAGGGCCGTCGCGCGCAGATCGTCTTTACCGGGCGCCCCGAACTGGCCAAGGCTTTGCATGACCCGGCGCGTTGACGCATCAAACGCCTTTCTGGCGGCAAACGGCTGGGGTCAGGCTGTGCGGCAGTTTCTGGCGGGCGATGCCTCTGACCGCAGCTATGACCGGCTGACCCGCGGGGATGAGACGGCGGTGCTGATGGATGCGCCGCCCGGGTCGGCGGACGATACAGGCGCTTTCGTTTCTGTCGCGGCGCATTTGCGCGGTATCGGCCTGTCTGCGCCCGAAGTACTGGCACAGGATCTGGCACAGGGTTTCCTGCTGATCGAAGATCTTGGCGACGCCCTGTTCGCGCGCGTTCTGGAAACGTCGGCACAGCAGGAGGCAGGCCTGTATCACGCGGCGGCAGACGTTCTTGTAAGGGTGCAGGCCCAACCCGCACCTGTGGGCCTGCCCGACCTGACCGCGGCAGACTGGGCGCAGGCGGCAGTCTTTGCGCTGGACTGGTACGTTTACGCCGCAACCGGGCATCGGCCAGACCCGGCACGTTTTGTGCAGACACTGACCGATGCTCTGACAACACATGCCGACGGGCCAAGGGTCCTGATCCTGCGCGATTATCATGCGGAAAACCTTCTGCATCTGCCCCACAGGACAGGGGTGGCGGCGGTCGGGCTGCTGGATTTCCAGCTCGCCCAGATGGGGCAGCCGGGGTATGATCTGGTGTCTTTGCTGCAGGATGCCCGGCGCGATGTGTCGCCCGAGGTGGCTGCCAGCGTGACCGCCTATTTTGCAGATGCAACCGGACGGGATCTGCCGGGTTTTGAAGCCTCTTGCGCGGTTCTTGGCGCGCAGCGGTCTTTGCGTATTCTGGGCATATTCGCCCGGCTGTGCCTTGTGGGCGGCAAGCCGGGATATCTGAAACTGATGCCAAGGGTGTGGCGGCAGTTGCAGATCAACCTGTCGCATCCCGCGCTGGCTGACCTTCGCGCCGTCTGCGATGGCCTTTTGCCCGCCCCCACCGACACCGTTTTACAAAAGATCGGGGACCAATGCGCCAGCCCTACCCCCTGATGCTGTTCGCCGCCGGCTTCGGCACCCGCATGGGCGCACTGACCGCACATCAGCCCAAACCGCTGGTCAGGGTTGCCGGCCTGCCGCTGATTGACCACGCAAGGCAGATCGCCGCGCAGGCCGGGGTGACGCATCTGGTGGCAAATCTGCACTACCTCGGCGACCAGCTCGCCGCGCATCTTATGGGCAGCAACGTGGCGCTGTCGTGGGAGCGGGATGCGATCCTTGATACCGGCGGCGGGCTGAAGGCCGCGCTGCCGCTGCTCGGCCCCGGGCCTGTGCTGACACTGAACACCGATGCGGTCTGGACCGGGGCCAACCCGCTGACCCGGCTGATGCAGGCGTGGGACGACACGAAGATGGACCAGCTGTTCCTGCTGCTGCCCGCAGCACAGGCCTGCAGCGCCACGGGCCGGTCTGATTTTGTGATGGACGATGCGGGCCGTGTCGACTGGGCCAAGGGTCGGGACGGGTATCTTTATCTGGGCGCACAGATCATCCATCCGCGCCTTCTGACCGAGACCGAAGCGTCATTTTCGCTGCATGGCCCGTGGAGCCGGTCAATGGCCGCAGGCCGCGCTTACGGTGTGTTGCACAAGGGCGACTGGTGCGATGTCGGCCATCCGGAAGGCATTGCCGCGGCCGAAGCCATGGTGTCGGCAAAGGATTGCCCCGATGTTCAGCCCTGACGAGCCCCGCCTGTTCGCCGTTCCGCCCGGCGTGGATTTCCCTGCCGCGCTGGTCGCGGGCCTGCGCGCACGGATGCAGGGCCAACCCCCCGAGTCGATGGCGCGGGTGACGCTGTACCTGAACACCACCCGGATGCGGCGCCGTGTGGTTCAGCTGTTCGGCCAGCAGGGGGCGGGGTTCCTGCCGCGCATCCGGCTGGTGACAGATCTGGAAGCGGACGCCGCCGCCCCTGCCCTGCCACCCGCCATCCCTGCCCTGCGCAGCAAGCTGCAACTGACCGTGCTGATCGGGCGGCTGCTGGACACTCTGCCCGACCTTGCGCCGCGCTCTGCCTTGGCCGATCTGGCCGACAGCCTGTCCGCCCTGATGTCGGAAATGCAGGGCGAAGGCGTGACGCCAGACCGGATTGCCGGGCTGGATGTGTCGGACCATTCTGAACACTGGGCGCGCACCCGCGAATTCCTGACCATCATCGCGCCATTCTTCGCCGATGACAGCCAGATCGATGCCGAAGGGCGTCAACGCCGGCTTGTGCAGATGCTGGCCGAGCTTTGGTCCGCCATGCCGCCGAATGATCCGGTAATCATTGCCGGATCAACAGGGTCGCGCGGAACCACGGCGCTGCTGATGCAGGCGGTGGCCCGGCTGCCGCATGGCGCGATCATCCTGCCCGGTTATGATTTCGACATGCCGGAACAGGTCTGGCAGGGGCTGGATGACGCGCTGACCAGTGAAGATCACCCGCAATACCGCTTCCACCGGCTGATGGCGCTGACAGGCTCTACGCCTGCGGACATTCGGCCTTGGCACGACACCCCGCCGCCAAGTGCGGCACGCAACAAGGTGGTGTCGCTGGCCCTGCGCCCTGCCCCGGTGACCGATCAGTGGCTGGTCGAGGGGCCGTCGTTGCCTGACCTGACCATGGCGATGGAAGGGGCGACGCTGATGGAAGCACCCTCGCCCAGACAGGAGGCCCTGTCGATCGCGCTGATCCTGCGCGACGCGGCGGAACGGCGGGTTCCGGCGGCGCTGATCTCACCCGACAGGGTGCTGACCCGTCAGGTGGCAGCGGCTTTGGACCGTTGGGGCATCCGCCCGGATGACAGCGCCGGGGTGCCGCTGAACCAGTCTGCCCCCGGACGATTTCTGCGCCATGTTGTGCGGTTGTTCGGGCAAAAGCTGACCTCTGACGCGCTGCTGACCATGCTGAAGCATCCGCTGACAGCCTCGGCGATGGACCGGGGGCAACACTTGCTGTTGTCGCGCGATCTGGAGCTGAAGCTGCGGCGGGAAGGCCCCGCCTTTCCGACCGGGCCGGATCTGATCAGCTGGGCGATGGTGCAGCGCAATGACCATGCGCTTGGCTGGGCAACCGCCTTGGCCGGGGCGCTGGACGGGCTGGCAGAGGCAGGCCCGGTGCATCTGGCAGATCACCTTGCCCGCACGCGCACGCTTGCCGAACGCCTGTCACGCGGCCCGGCCCCCGATGGCACCGGGCGGCTGTGGGAAGAAGCGGCGGGTGAGGCGGCGCAGGCGTTTCTGTGCCAGCTGGAGGCAGAGGCCGGTCACGGCGGCACCCTGACCCCCGGCGAATTCCGCGATCTGTTCGAAGGGTTGATCTCGGGCGAAGAGGTGCGCGCGCCGATGATCGCGCATCCCGGCATCATGATCTGGGGCACGCTGGAGGCGCGGGTTCAGGGGGCAGAGCTGGTCATTCTGGCCGGACTGAACGATGGCACATGGCCCGCCCTGCCCCCGCCAGACCCCTGGCTGAACCGCAAGATGCGGATGGATGCGGGGCTCTTGTTGCCCGAACGCCGGATCGGACTGTCAGCGCATGATTTTCAACAGGCGGTTGCCGCGCCGCAGGTGGTGCTGTCGCGCGCGCTGCGCAATGCCGAGGCCGAAACCGTGCCATCGCGCTGGATCAACCGCCTGACCAACCTGATGGACGGGCTGCCGGTGCGCAACGGCCCTGAGGCGCTGCGCCAGATGCGCGCGCGCGGGCAGGTGTGGCTGGACCGCGCCGCCGCGATGGACAGGCCGCTGGCAGACCCGGATGCCGGGCTGCGCCCGGCGCGGCGCCCGTCGCCCTGCCCGCCGCTGGCGGCGCGACCCGATGCCCTGTCGCTGACCCGGATCGAGGTGCTGATCCGTGATCCCTACGCCATCTATGCCGACAAGGTGCTGAACCTGCGCCCGCTGGACCCGATCCGACAGGCCCCCGATGCGCGCGACCGTGGGACGGTGGTTCACGCTGTTCTGGAATGTTTCGCGCGCGAAAGACCGCAGGATGAAGACCGCGACGCCGCCTATACGCGCCTGATGCAGATCACCGCCCGGGTGCTGGAGGCAAAGGTGCCATGGCCCGCCGCCCGCGCGCTGTGGTCCGCCCGGATGGAACGCGCGGCCAACCATTTCCTGACGGTTGATGCCGCCGACGGGGGCGAGACCATTCTGGTCGAGGGCCGGGGCGAGCTGCTGTTGCAGGATCTGACCTTCACCCTGTTCGGCACGCCCGACCGCATCGACCTGCTGCCCGGCGGCAAGCTGCACCTGATCGATTACAAGACCGGCAGCCCGCCCTCGGAAAAAGAGCAGAAATCCTTTGCCAAGCAACTGCATCTGGCCGCGCTGATTGCCGAAGACGGCGGATTCAAGGGGCTTGGGCCGCAAGAGGTGGCCAAGATCACCTATGTCGGCCTTGGCTCATCCGGCAAGGTGACGGAAGATGAGATCACCGAGGACAAACTGGCCGCAGTGCGTGATGGGCTGTACCATCTGATCGGGTCTTATGCCCGGCTGGGTCAGGGCTACACCTCGCGCCGGGCAGTGTTCACCGAACGCTTCCCCGGTGATTACGACCATCTGGCGCGCTTTGGCGAATGGGAGATGACCGACAGGCCGGACCCGCAGCCAGTGGGCGGAAAGGCCGACACATGACGCATGATGCAAGCCTTGCGCAGATGGCTGCGGCGCAACCGGCGCTGTCAACATGGCTGTCGGCGAATGCGGGGTCGGGCAAGACCCGGGTGCTGACCGACCGGGTGGCGCGGCTGCTGCTGAACAAGGTGCAGCCCCAGCACATCCTGTGCCTGACCTATACCAAAGCCGCCGCGACCGAGATGCAGAACCGCCTGTTCCGCCGTCTGGGTGAATGGGCGATGAAGCCGGATGACGCCCTGCGCGCCGATCTGACCGATCTGGGCGAAGGCGATGCGCTTGACGCGGGCCAACTGGCGCTTGCCCGCCAGCTTTTTGCCCGCGCGATCGAAACGCCGGGCGGGTTGCGCATTCAGACCATCCACAGCTTTTGCGCCACGCTGCTGCGCCGCTATCCGCTGGAGGCTGGCGTCACCCCCGGCTTCAAGGAAATGGACGACCGCACCGCCAGAACCCTGCGCGATGATATCGTGCAGGACATGGCAGACCGGCTTGCGCCCGCGCAGGTGGCGACTTTGGCGCGACACTATACGGCGGAAGATTTCGGCGCGCTGATGAATGAAATCTGCATCCGCGCCGATGATTTTGCCCGCCCGCTGTCGCGCGCGGATGCGCTTGCGCGGTTTGACCAGCCGGAAACCCTGACGCTGGACCGGCTGCTGGCATCGGTGTTTCTGGGGGATGAAGGCGATATTCTGGCCGAACTGACCGCCCGGCTGGCCGGCAGCGGCGTGAACGATCAGAAGGCCGGGAACAAGCTGGCAGCGCTGGACCCGTTTATCCCGGACCTGCGCAGCCTGCAGGTGCTGGAAGGCATCTTCCTGTTCGGATCGGGCGCGCGGGCCAATCAAGCCAAGCTGAACGACTTCCCAGCCAAAGACCTGCGCAATGCCCTTGGGCCCTTGGGCGACCGGCTGCAAAAGCTGATGGGCCGGGTCGAGGGCGCACGCGCGGCGCGGGTGGCACTTGAGGCAGCGGAAAAGACCCTCGCCCTGCATGATTTTGCACGCGTCTTTCTGGGGCTTTACACCCAGCGCAAGGCTGACCGGGGCTTTCTCGACTTCGACGACCTGATCCGCAAGGCGGGCCGTTTGCTGAACGATCCCGGCCTTGCGGCATGGGTGCTGTTCCGGCTGGATGGCGGTATCGACCACATTCTGGTGGACGAGGCGCAGGACACATCCCCCGCGCAATGGCGGGTGATCGAAAAGCTGACGGCGGAATTCACAGCCGGACGCGGGGCCAGCGACAAGACCCGCACGCTGTTTGTGGTGGGTGACAAGAAACAATCGATCTATTCCTTTCAGGGTGCCGATCTGTCAGCGTTCGAGGCCAGACGGCAGGAATTCGGTGCCAAGTTTGCCGCCATCGACCAACCGATGCAGGACCGCACGCTGGACTATTCCTTCCGCTCATCGCGGGCCGTTCTGGATGTGGTGGACGCCACCTTTGGCAATGCCTTTCCCGCCGCCATGGGCGATCCGCCCCGACATGTCGCGTTTTTCGACACGCTTCCCGGCCGGGTCGATCTGTGGCCGCTGATCCCCAAGGCTGACACCACGGCGGATGAGGATGGCTGGAACCCGGTTGACCTGATTTCCGACAGCCACCACACGGTGGAACTCGCCCGGCTGATCGCGGCGGAAATCCGCGCGATGATTGATGCGGGCGTGCATATTCCCACCGCCAAAGGCGAAAGCCGCCCGGTGCAGGCGGGCGATGTGCTGATTTTGGTGCAGACCCGCGGCACCTTGTTTTCGCAGATCATCCGCGCCTGCAAGCAGGCCGGGCTGCCGATTGCCGGGGCCGACCGGCTGAAGCTGGGCGAAGAGCTGGCGGTCAAGGATCTGGTGGCGTTGCTGTCATTTGTGGCCACGCCCGAAGACAGCCTGTCACTGGCCGCCGCCCTGCGCTCACCCCTGTTTGGCTGGTCCGAGGACCGGCTGTTCCGTCTGGCGCATGGCCGGGCGGACCGGCACCTGTGGGCCAGCTTGCGCAACACCGACGCGCCGGACACCCTGCCCATTCTGAACGATCTGCGCAGTCAGGCCGACTTTCTGCGCCCCTATGAGATGCTGGAACGCATCCTGACCCGCCACAAGGGGCGCCAGCGCCTGCTGACCCGGCTGGGGCCAGAGGCGGAGGATGGCATAGACGAGCTGCTCAATCAGGCGCTGGCCTATGAGAGCAATGATGTGCCCAGCCTGACGGGCTTTCTCACATGGCTGGAAAGCGATGTGGTCGAGGTCAAGCGCCAGCTGGACAGCGAGGGGTCAAACATCCGGGTGATGACTGTGCACGGGTCAAAGGGGCTGGAGGCACCGATTGTCATCCTGCCCGACACCGCCGACCGCAGCCCGCGCGACCATGCCGAAGTGATCCGGCTGGCAGATGGCTTGCCCGTCTGGAAAACCGCCGAAAAGGACAGCCCGCCGGATGTTGCAGCGGCGCTGGATCTGCGCAAAGCTAGGATCGCCGAGGAAAACCTGCGCCTTTTGTATGTTGCCCTCACCCGGGCGCGGTCGTGGCTGATCGTCGCCGGTGCCGGTGAGGCGAAGATCGCCAGCGGCAAAGAGGCGAAACCGCGCGAGAAATGGGCCTGGCACCGGCAGGTCGAAGCCGGGCTGAACGCGCTGGGCGCACGCGCCGATGCAACAGGCCGCCTGCGCCATCAGGTCGGGCTGTGGCCTGCGAACGGGCTGGTGCCGGTGGCAAAGCCATCGGTTGCCACCTTGCCCGGTTGGGTCGCTACCCCCGCGCCGGATGCGCCGCGTGATCTGGCCCCGCTGTCACCCTCCGACCTTGGCGGTGCCAAGGCCCTGCCAGGCGAAGGCGATCCGGTCGATGTGGCCAAGGCGCGCGGCACCGCCCTGCACCGCCTGCTGGAAACCCTGCCCGCGCTCGACCGTGCACTGTGGCCCGCCACAGCCCGCGCCCTGACGCCCGCTGCGTTCGATCCGGAGGCGTTCCTGTCCGAGGCGGCAGCGGTGCTGTCGATGCCAGAGGCCGCCGCCCTGTTCGCGCGCGAAACATTGGCCGAAGTGTCCGTCACCGCGACCCTGCACGGCCAGCAACTGGCCGGCACGATAGACCGGGTGGTGCTCACGCCGGACCACGTGCTTGTGGTCGATTTCAAGACCAACCGGGTGGTGCCTGACACCCCCGATCTGGTGCCTGAATCCATTTTGCGGCAGTTGGGGGCCTATGCCCATGCGATGCGTCAGATCTACCCGGACCGGCAGATCGAGACGGCGATTTTGTGGACGGCTGCACCGAAACTCATGTATCTTGATCCCGAAGCCGTGACTGCAGCGCTTGGCCGGGCCCCGTTGCTTGACCTTTCGACTGGCAATGCCTAGCTTTGCCTGTGAACATATTCCATTCAGGAGATACGAAATGGGCGCTGCGACCGTTGCTGTCACCGACGCCACCTTTGATGCCGAGGTCCGCCAGTCGGCCCTTCCCGTCGTGGTGGATTTCTGGGCCGAATGGTGCGGCCCCTGCCGTCAGATCGGCCCGGCTCTGGAAGAGCTGGCCACCGAATATGCCGGCAAGGTCAAGATCGTGAAGATCAACGTGGATGAAAATCCCGAAAGCCCGGCGCAACTGGGCGTGCGCGGCATTCCGGCACTGTTCCTGTTCAAGGACGGGCAGGTTGTGTCGAACAAAGTGGGTGCTGCGCCGAAAGCGGCGCTTGCAACATGGATTCAGTCGGCGATCTGATTGCTGCTGATCATCAGCAAGGGGCGGTCCTGCGGGGCCGCCCTTTTGTTTTGCGCCCCGGTCGCCATATAAGGGGGCAAGTGACGGAGGCATCATATGGCAGACGATAAATTCCCGGGCTGGCACGGCACCACCATTCTTGCAGTGCGCCGGGGGGGTGAGGTTGTGGTGGCGGGCGACGGGCAGGTCAGCCTTGGCCAGACCGTCATCAAAGGCACCGCGCGCAAGGTGCGCCGCCTGTCGCCCGGCGGGCATGATGTGGTCTGCGGCTTTGCCGGGTCCACCGCCGATGCCTTCACCCTGCTGGAACGGCTGGAGAAAAAACTGGAAGCCGCCCCCGGCCAGCTCGCCCGCGCCTGTGTCGATCTGGCGAAAGACTGGCGCATGGACAAATACCTGCGCAACCTTGAGGCCATGCTGATCGTCACCGACGGGCGCGAGCTGTATGTGATCACCGGCGCAGGCGATGTGCTGGAACCGGAGCATGATGTCGCCGCCATCGGCTCGGGCGGCAACTTCGCACTGGCCGCAGCCCGCGGGTTGATGGAATCCGATCTGACCGCCGAAGATGTGGCCCGCAAGGCAATGGCGATCGCCGCCAGCATTTGTGTTTATACGAATGGCAATCTGACGGTGGAAACCATCAAGGCCGTCTGACCTTTTGCGCCTGAACATAGGCCCGCAGGACAGCGTTCATGCGGGTCTGATAGCCTTTGCCGTTGGATTTAAAGAATTCCAGAATGTCGGCATCCAGTCGGAGCGACACCATCTGCTTGTTTGCAGGCTCGACCAGAACGGCCTTGTCCCAATCTACAGGGAACTCCTCGGGACCCTCATAATCCCCCGCGTTCCTGAGGTGATCCCAATCGGTTTCACCCTTCCTCGCCCGGAGTTCGGCGAGCGACATACGCTTCAAATTGCTCCCGCTCATATTTTCGTGCCCTTCGTGCGGTGATAATGCGAATTGAATCGCCTCGTCTGGTGTGGATCACAGCCAGAAAGACGCCATGGAACTGACCAACCGCGATCCTGCGATCCTCGATCTCGCTGCGGGCCATGAGAAGCAGATGCTCTTGCAGAAAGATCTCTGCGGCGTCGATGAAGTCTATGCTGTGCTTCTCAAGCGTAGCCAGACGTTTGGTTTCGTCCCATTCGAACATCTCAGAGGTTCCTTATGATCATTAGTAATGGTTCATAAGTTCACCTCACGATCTGGATTGATCTTCACATGAGAAGAAGCGCTCTGAACCCACTTCTTCACAAAATACGCCTTATCAATGTCATGACAAAATGTCAATACAAAATCCCACCCTTGGAACGCCTGACCAGAACGGCTATCTGTTCGGCATGAATGAACGGAAGCATCCATGATCGACCCACAAGATCTTCGCGCCGCCGTGCAGCGCGGGCTGATTACCGAGGCGCAGGCGGCGGGGCTGACGGGAATCGCCGAGGCGCGGCGGCAGGCGGTTGCGGGGGTGGCAACGGGAGAAGAGCCGTTTGTGCTGTTCAAAGGCTTTAACGAGATCTTCATCGTCATCGGGCTGACCATCCTGTTCACCGGATGGATCGGCATCTCTGCAGCACTTGGGGCCGAGGTGTTCAGCCCCGGCGGGTTTGATACCCTTCTGGTGGCGCTGGTCACGCTGGCCGGGCTGGCGGTGGTGCAGGGGTACTTTACCCTGACGCGGCGGATGATTGCGCCGTCGATTGCTTTGGCGATCATGTCGGCGCTGGCGGCCTGGGTTCTGGGCGCGGCTTTGGCGGATGTGATCGGCCTGCGCGGGCTGGCGGCATCGGCGGCAGGCTCTGCCGTGGTGGCCGGGCTGATGCTGCTGCATTACCAGCGCTTTCGGGTGCCGTTTGATGCGGCGATCATTGCAACTGCGGTGTTTTCGACCGTGTGGTCGCTGCTGGCCAGTGGTGGGGTGTTGCCAACGGATGGCATGGGCCTGCTGCATCTGTCCGGCACCGGACCCCTATCCATCCTGTCGCTGCTCTTCGGGTTGCTGACCTTTGCGCTGGCCATGCGGTTTGACATGTCTGACCCGCTGCGCGTGTCGACCCGCAGCACCACCGGGTTCTGGCTGCACGTGGTGGCGGCCCCGGCCATCGTCAACACCGTCGCGGTGTTCCTGTTGTCCGGCGGGCAGGGTGGCAAGCTGCTGCTGCTCGCCTTCCTGATGGCCATCGCGCTGGTCGCCCTCGCCATCGACCGGCGGTCTTTCCTCGTGTCAGGCGCAGGCTATGCGGTCTGGCTGATATTTGAGCTGTTCGACGGGTCGGCCATGGTGATCCTGTTCCTTGGCTTTGCGCTGGTCTTCCTTGGCGCGCAGTGGGACCGGCTGCGGTCTGCCCTGATGCGCGCCCTGCCGGCGTTTCCCGGCAAAACCAACCTTCCCCCCTATGGGAGCACATTATGACTGACCTGACCCCGCGCGAAATCGTGTCCGAGCTTGACCGCTTTATCATCGGCCAGAACGACGCCAAACGCGCCGTGGCCGTGGCCCTGCGCAACCGCTGGCGCCGCAAGCTGCTGGCCGATGACCTGCGCGATGAGGTGTATCCGAAGAACATCCTGATGATCGGGCCGACGGGCGTGGGCAAGACCGAGATTTCGCGCCGGCTGGCCAAGCTGGCGAAAGCCCCGTTCCTGAAGGTCGAGGCGACCAAGTTCACCGAAGTCGGCTATGTCGGTCGCGATGTCGACAGCATCATCCGCGATCTGGTGGATGCCGCGATGATCGACACCCGCGAGCGGATGCGCGAAGACGTGAAAGCCCGCGCGCAGGCGGCGGCAGAGGAGCGTGTGATCGAGGCATTGGCCGGGAAAGACGCCCGCGACCAGACCCGCGAAATGTTTCGCGGCAAGCTGCGCCGGGGCGAGCTGGACAAAACGGTGATCGAACTGGAGATCGCCGACACCTCCAGCCCGCTGCCGATGATGGGCGGGCCGGGGATGGAGCAGCAGATGCAGGGGTTGCAGGATCTGTTCAAAGCCTTCGGCACCCGCACCGTGCGCAAAAAGGTGTCGGTGGCGGAAAGTTATGATCTGCTGATCGGGCAAGAGGCCGACAAGCTGCTGGATGACGAGGCGGTCAAGGCCACGGCGCTGACGGCGGTGCAGGAAAACGGCATCGTGTTTCTGGATGAGATCGACAAGATCTGCGCCCGCAGCGATGCGCGCGGCGGTGATGTGTCGCGTGAAGGCGTGCAGCGCGACCTGCTGCCGCTGATCGAAGGCACGACGGTTTCGACCAAATACGGGCCGGTCAAGACCGACCATATCCTGTTCATCGCCAGCGGTGCCTTCCACATTGCCAAGCCATCCGACCTGCTGCCCGAACTGCAGGGCCGCCTGCCGATCCGCGTCGAATTGCGCCCGCTGACCGAAGCCGATTTCGTGCGTATCCTGACCGAGACCGAAAACGCGCTGACCCTGCAGTATTCGGCGCTGATGGCGACCGAAGCCGTCACCGTTACTTTCACAACCGATGGGATCGCGGCTTTGGCCCGCATTGCTGCCGATGTGAACCAATCGGTGGAAAACATCGGCGCGCGGCGGCTTTACACCATTCTGGAACGGGTGTTCGAAGAGCTGAGCTTTTCCGCGCCTGACCGATCAGGCGAAGCTGTCAGCATAGATGCCGATTTTGTCGAGGCGAATGTCGGTGCCCTGGCACGGTCTGCTGATCTGTCGCGCTACGTTCTGTAGCGGTGCGGGGCCGCTATTTCCCACGCCGCAGATAAACGTAATAGGCCCCTGAACCCCCATGCTTTGCGTGCGATTCGGCGACCTGCAGGACAACCCCCCCGATGGGGGGCAAGCGCAGCCACTGGGGCACCTGATGGCGCAAGGCACCGATGCGGGACGGGATCGGGCCGTGGTCCGGCTTTGTCTTGCCCTTGCCGGTGATGACCAGAACCAGCCGCAGGCCCTGTGCATGGGCGTTCAGGATAAAGCGGATCAGGTCCGGATGCGCCTCGGCAAGGGTCAGGCCGTGCAGGTCGATCCGCGCCTCGGGTGCCAGTTTGCCACGCGTCATGCGGCCGTAGGCTTTGGCATCCATCTGCACGGCGGTCTCTGCAGGCGGCTTGTGCAGGCTCAGGCCTGACCTGGGGGCAGGTGACCGGCTCTTTTCCCCCAGACGGAACGGGGCAAGTGGCGGGCTGGGCTTTTCCGGGGCGGTCAAGGGCTTCGGCTCGTCGGGTTTTTCGCTGCCGTGCAGAACCTCGGTCCCGTTGGAATGCATGGGCCGGGCGGTGCGGGCGACCGCATGCCACAGGTCTACTTCATCGGGCCTTAGGGTGCGACGCCGTGCCATGGATCATCTGTCAGACAAAAGCGCATAGGCGCGGTCAATCGGCAAAAGCTGGATCAGCCGACCGCCATCCTTGATCTTTCCCGCCGCTTCCCCGGCGGAAAAGCCGGTGCCGTAAAAGATGTCGGCCCGTTGAGCGCCCTTGATCGCGCCGCCGGTATCCTGCGCGATCATCAGGCGGCGCAATGGCTGACGACCCTCTTTCTCGACCCAGACCGGCGCGCCGAGCGGAACATAGGCCGGATCAATGGCGACAGAGCGCAATCCGGTGATCGACCGCCCCATCGCCCCGATCGGGCCGCTTTCCGCTGGCAGATCGTCGAGCTTGCGGAAGAACACGTAAGACGGGTTTGAATTCAGCAGATCGCGTCCGGGGCCGGGGTTTGCCCGGACCCAGGCCTTTATGTCCTGCGCCGACACATCGGCCATCGACGCGCCGCGGCGGATCAGCTCTTGCCCGATAGACCGATACGGCTGCCCGTTTTTGCCGGCATAGCCAAGCCGCAGCACCCGCCGGTCTGGCAACACGATGCGGCCAGAGCCCTGCACCTGCAGAAAATACACCTCAACCGGATCGTCGAGCCAGACCAGCTCCAGCCCGCGTCCGCGCAGGGCACCCGATTCAATCGCATCGCGCGGGTGGAAGACCTGACCTTCGGTCAGTTCCGGCGGCTTGCGGTACAATGGATAGGTAAAGCGCGGCGTGCGGGTGAGCGATCCCTGCAATTCCGGCTCGTAATACCCGGTAAACAGCGCAGGCGGGTCGCCCACGACGACCGGGCGGAACAACAGCTCAAAGAACTGGCGGGCGGCGGTGCGGCTGTCAGCCGCATCGGCGGCCAGTTTGCACACCGGCGCCCAGACCGGATCGCGCAGCGCGCCACAGGTGGTGCGGAACACCGTCAGCGCCGCCTGATGATCATCATCTGCCCAGCCGTCAAGCGTGTCAAACTCAAGAACCTGCGCGGGGGCGGGTGCTGCGGCCATCAGCGTGGCCCCGAGCAACGCGGCACGAACTGCATGTGTGATCCGCCCCACGTCCAGACCTTAGTCGCCGGTGGCGACAAGTTGCCAGTTCGGATCAGAGGCACCCATGACCCGCGCATAGGTCCAGATATCGCGCTGACGCTTGATTTCCTTGGCGCTGCCCTCAACAATTTCACCCGCCTTGTTGCGGATGACAGAGGTCAGCTCGCCGACATAGCGCACCGAAATTTCCGCCCGCTGGGTCGTGCGGTCAAAGGTGGCGTTGTGCAGCGCCAGCTCGCGCAGGCCGATGAACGTGGCCTCAACGGTCATGCCTTCGGCTTCACGCGCGTTGATCGCCTGGGCAAAGGCGGCCTCGATCTCATCATCGAGGAACGGGCGGATCGGGTCCAGCTCGCCACGCTCAAACGACATCAGGATCATCTCATAGGCACCGCGCGCACCCTGCAGGAAGGTGTTCACCGAAAAGTCCGGTTCTGCCAGTTTCATTGCGGCGAGCGCCTTGGCGGCATCCGACCCGTCGGCAACATGGTCGGTGATATCGCGGTCGGGACCGCCCTCAATCACCTCAAAGTCACGCTTGACGCGCGGCCGCACCTCTTCCAGCGGGACCGGCGGTTTTTCAAAGCCGTCGCGGGTTCCCAGAACGGAACGCAGCTTCAGGATCAGGAAAATTGCAATCCCGGCAAGCACGAGAAGCTGGATCAGGGAAGAGTTCATTCATAACCTCGATCAGACGCCGTGAAAGACCGGCTGTATTGGGGTTGGTAAACTGGGCAGTCGGCTCTTATGTAGGGCTGGTAGCGGGCGGTGTCTACGCCACCCGGCCCGCAAATACCGATGAAGGAGGCCAAGATGTGGCTTTTCGCGCTGTTCCTGCTGGTTCCGATGATCGAGATCGCTCTTTTCATCACCATAGGCGGGTGGCTGACCCTGTGGCCGACGCTTGGTCTTGTGCTGCTGACCGGCGTTATCGGCACCACTTTGATGCGCTGGCAGGGGCTGAAGGTGCTGGCCGAGCTGCGGGGCGATATGGGTCAGCTGAAGAACCCGCTGTCGCCGCTGGCACATGGCGCACTGATCGTTCTGGCGGGTCTTTTGTTGCTGACCCCGGGATTTTTCACCGATGCCATCGGGTTTTTGCTGATGGTGCCAAAGGTTCGTGAATTCGTGATCGCTTTCGTCGGCGCGCGGGTGAAGATCCAGACATTCGGTGCGCAACCGCCCCGGTCGGCCCCGACAGGCCCGACCGTCATCGACGGTGAGTTTTTCGAGATCGACGAAAACCAGCCCCCGCGCCCCCCCTCTGGCTGGACCCGGCATTGAGCCCATGCATCTGACCTGATAGGAACATATCCGAACCGTTTCTCAGGGAGAAAAGACACGATGGCCGAGGAAAATGGCGCAGCCGCGCAACCACAGGCGCAGCCACAGATCAAGATGCAGGTGCTGGCGCAGTTCATCCGCGACATGTCATTCGAAAATGCGGTCGCGCAGAAGGGCCTGAACGGCGGCGAAGTGCAGCCGGATATTCAGGTGGCTGTCAGCCTTGACGCCCGCAAGCGGCCACAGGACCACCAGTTCGAGGTGATCCAGAAGTTCAAGGTGACCTCAAAGAACCGGACCAATGGCGAGACGCTGTTCCTGCTGGAGGTTGATTACGGCGGCGTGTTCCATATCGAAGGCGTGCCGGACGAACAGATCCACCCGTTTCTGATGATCGAATGCCCGCGCCTGTTGTTCCCGTTTGTCCGCCGCATTATCAGCGATGTGACCCGTGACGGTGGCTTCCCGCCGCTGAACATCGACACGGTGGATTATCTGGCGCTGTACCGGCAAGAGCTGGCACGCCGGGCGCAGGCCACCGCAGCCGCGCCGCAGGGCCAGCCGAACTGAACCGGACGACACGATCAGGGGCCGGTCTGTGCAGACCGGCCTTTGCCGTTCAACCCCGTTTCAGCCAGACCGCAGCATCACCCAGTTTTGCGACAAACGCGGCATGGGCCGCCGCCTCTGCTTCGGTCAGCCGCGATGGAAGCGCAACCGGGCGCGGACGCGGGCGCCAGTCGGTATGTGTACCCGAAGCCCCGGACGATTTGTTCTTATCCGCTGTGGCAAGGGCAAAATCTGGCTGCCGGCCACCGACCAGTTCCAGATAAATCTCTGCCAGAATCTCGGAATCGAGCAGGGCCCCGTGCTTTTCCCGCGCCGAGTTGTCGACGCCGAAGCGGCGGCACAGGGCATCAAGCGAGGCGGGCGAGCCCGGGAATTTGCGCCGCGCAATCAACAGCGTATCGGTGGCCCGGCTGTTGGGAAGCGTTGGCAGCCCGGCGCGCTGCAACTCGAAATTCAGGAACTTCATGTCGAAGGCCGCATTGTGGATGACAAGCTGCGCATCGGCCACAAAGTCGAGGAACGCCTGCCCGATGGCCGCGAACAGCGGTTTGTCTTTCAGAAAGTCATCGCCCAGCCCGTGAACATCAAACGCCTCTTTTGGCATCAGCCGTTCGGGGTTTATGTATTGATGGTAGGTTTTGCCAGTCGGCAGATGGTTGAACAGCTCTACCGCGCCAATTTCTACGATGCGGTGGCCTTCGGTGGGTTCAAATCCTGTGGTTTCGGTGTCGAGGACGATTTCACGCATGGCTGCCTCGCAAATGGTCGATCAGCGCCAGAACATAGGCGCGGGTCTGGTCGATGGTCAGGGTTTCAACGATATGCGTGGCCCGGGCCCGTTTTTCAGCATCCGGCATCTGGCGTGCCAACAGCAAAGCGAACTGCGCATCGGTCATGCCGGGCCGGGCGAGCACGCGTTGGCGCTGCAGGATCTTTGGCGCGGTGACCAGCAGGGTCGCATCCATCTGCGCCTCGGTGCCCTTTTCAAACAACAGAGGAATGTCGAAAACCGCGATGTCAGTGTCGCATTGCGCCGCAAAACCATCGCGATCTGCAGCAACCAGCGGATGCACGACCGCCTCCAGCCGGGGCAGGGCAGAGGGATCGGATTCGATCCAGTTCCGCAAGGCCGCGCGGTCAATCTGACCGTCGCGCAGGGCGACGGGGCAAAGGTGCGCCACAGCCTCAACCGCCGCACCGCCGGTGGAATAAAGCCGGTGGACAGCGGCATCAGCGTCCCACACCGGAAGACCTTCAGCGGCAAACAGCGCAGCCGTGGTGGATTTGCCCATACCGATGGAGCCGGTCAACCCGAGCCGGAACACGCTCATGCCGACAAGACCGCCTGACGGGTGGCGTCGTCCACATCGGGGCGATGACCGAACCAGCGTTCAAAGCCGGGGGCGGCCTGGTGCAGCAACATGCCCAGACCGTCCACCACGGTGCAGCCCATGGCCTGCGCTTCGATCAGGAACTGCGTCATCAGGGGGGTGTAGACCAGATCTGTCACCACCGCATCAGACCGCAGCCCGTCGAGCGGCACCCGCAGATCGGATTTGCCCACCATGCCAAGCGAGGTGGTGTTGATCACGGTCGTCGCACCATCCAGCATGTTTGCGCCTTGCGTCCATTCGCTGACCACCAGTTTGGCCCCGAAGTCTGACCGCAACCCCTCGGCCCTCGGGCGGGTGCGGTTGGAGATGCGGATTTCCGGCACGCCCACCTCTATCAGCGCGGCGACCACCGCCCGCGCGGCACCGCCCGCCCCGAACACCACGGCGGGGCCGTCATGCGGCCGCCAGTGCGGAGCGTTTTGCCGCAGGTTGGCAATGAACCCGGACCCGTCGGTATTGTCGGCCTGAATCCGGCCGTCTTTGCGGAAAATCAAGGTGTTGGCAGCCCCGATCAGCGCCGCGCGATCGGTGATCACATCGGCAATATGAAGCACGGCTTCCTTGTGCGGAATGGTGATATTGACCCCGACAAATCCCATTTTCGGCAATGCGCGCAGCATATCCGCCAGATCGGATGTCGCGATATCCAGCGGAATGTAGTGGCCGCGAATGCCGTATCGCTTCAGCCAATAACCATGCAGCGCGGGAGAGCGGCTGTGCGCGATGGGGTGTCCGATGACGCCGGCAAGCGGGATGCGGGGATGATCTGTCATGTCGGAATAAGACCTCTGTCACCGAGGTAGCCCAGAACCGGCAAAAGGGGAAGGCCCATGACGGTAAACGAATCGCCCTCAACCGCGGAAAACAGGCGTGATCCTTCCTCCTCCAGCTTGTAGCAGCCGACGCTGTGGCGGATGCTGTGCCAGTTCCGGTCAACGTAATCGTTCAGATAGACGTCAGACAGCGGGCGCATCAAAAGCCGCGCTTCGCCCATGAAGCGCCAGACCGGCCTTGCGTTGTCATAGATAACGGCAGCGGACCACAGCTTGTGCCGCTGGCCCCTGAGCTTGCGAAGCTGGTCGCGCGCGTCATCCGGGGTTTCTGGCTTTGCAAACACCTCGCCCTGAAACTCCAGGATCTGATCACACCCCAGAACCATGCACTCGGGCCGCTTTTCGGCGATTTTCCGGGCCTTCATCTCGGCCAGGGTGTCAGCAATATCGCGCGGCCGCGCCTGTTCGGCCTGCAGGGCGCGGCGGATCGTATCTTCATCGATCTTCGCCGGCTGGACCGTAAACGGCACGCCCGCTGCGGTTAGCAGCTGCTGCCGGATCTGAGAGGTGGAGGCCAGAATAAGGGTCATTTCAGTCAGGACAGTCCTGTGGATATGCTTGCTTTGTTCACGCACCGCTTTTTGTGCGCAGGAGGCAGTTCTTGGCGAAGGGTGGCAAGTGGCACCTGTTTGTCAAGCAAGCCGGGGAAGATATCCCGCTGTGGATGGGAGAGATCTGGCGGTGTGGGAAGGCGACTAAATTGTGAAAATGTGGGAAACCCGCTGTGACACCATCAGATGTCTAAAATTTGTAAGCCGCTGTTAAATATTGGATTGTTCATTCTTATCCCCAGACACTGCTGATTTTCCACCGTCTTATCCAGAGGCCAACGGATGTGCACAAGATCGGGGAGAAAACTGTTCATTCTGTTGTCCACAGGGCCTACAACTACATTCCTTTCTTATATTTCTTTTAATAAGAAGAGGGAAAGCAGGCGGGGGCGACATGGCAGGATTTCTGGCGGACTGGTATTTCTGGACAAAGGCCCTGCACATCATTTCTGTCATCGCCTGGATGGCCGGTCTGTTCTACCTGCCGAGGCTGTACGTTTATCATGTAGAATCGGTTAAGACTGGCACAGAGACCGACAGCCTGTTTCAAACAATGGAACGCAGATTGCTGCGCGCCATCATGAACCCGGCAATGATTGCGACCTGGATTTTCGGTCTTGTGCTGGTGATGACGCCGGGCGTTGTGGACTGGTCGATGGTATGGCCTTGGGTCAAGGCAGCGTCGGTTCTTGCGATGACGTGGTTTCACATGTGGCTTGCGGGGCGGCGCAAGGATTTTGTCGGTGGGACCAATACGCTGACCGGGCGGCGCTACCGGATGATGAACGAGGTGCCGACGGTTCTGCTGGTGCTGATCGTGTTTTCGGTGGTTGTGAAGTTCTGATTTATTGACTTTTGACTGGTCTGGTCTTATCCGGAGCGGGACGTGGCCGTCCGGCCTTTGTTTTTCCCCCTTGATACTGTGGCGCTGCCTGTCGATCTGACAGGTTGCCGAAGGACCGATCCATGACCGTAGAACGTTTGAATCTCGCTGATCTGAAAGCCAAGACCCCGGCCGACCTGCTGGCGATGGCTGAAGAATGGGAGATTGAGAACGCGCCCAGCATGCGCAAGGGCGAGATGATGTTCCAGATCCTGAAGGAACATGCGGAAGAAGGGTTTGAGATCGGCGGCGATGGCGTTCTTGAGGTGCTGCAGGACGGATTCGGGTTTCTGCGCAGCCCGTCGGCGAACTATCTGTCCGGCCCGGATGATATTTATGTCAGCCCCGAGATGATCCGCCAGTTCAGCTTGCGGACAGGGGATTCGATTGAAGGGGTCATTCAGGCCCCACGGGAAAATGAGAAGTATTTCAGCCTGATAAAGGCGACCAAGATCAATTTTGATGATCCGGAGCGGGCAAAGCACAAGGTGCATTTCGATAACCTGACGCCCCTGTACCCGGATGAGCGGTTCAAGATGGAGGTTGAGGACCCTACGATCAAGGATCGTTCGGCCCGGATCATCGATCTGGTGGCACCGATCGGCAAAGGGCAGCGCGCGTTGATCGTTGCACCGCCACGAACGGGTAAGACGGTGCTGTTGCAGAACATTGCGCATTCGGTAGCGACCAACCATCCCGAATGTTATCTGATTGTGTTGCTGATTGACGAGCGGCCCGAGGAAGTGACCGACATGCAGCGGAGCGTGAAGGGGGAGGTTGTGGCCTCCACCTTTGACGAGCCGGCGACGCGGCACGTGGCCGTGGCGGAGATGGTGATCGAGAAAGCCAAGCGGCTGGTCGAACACAAGCGCGACGTGGTGATTCTGCTGGATTCGATCACCCGTCTGGGACGCGCGTTCAACACGGTTGTGCCGTCGTCGGGCAAGGTTCTGACCGGCGGTGTGGATGCCAATGCGCTGCAGCGGCCGAAGCGGTTCTTTGGTGCGGCGCGCAATATCGAAGAGGGTGGTTCGCTGACGATTATCGCGACGGCTTTGATCGACACCGGCAGCCGGATGGATGAGGTGATCTTTGAAGAGTTCAAGGGCACCGGCAACAGCGAGATTGTGCTGGACCGCAAGGTGGCCGACAAGCGGGTGTTCCCGGCGATCGATATCCTGAAATCGGGCACGCGGAAGGAAGATCTTCTGGTTGAGAAGACCGATCTGCAGAAGACCTATGTGCTGCGTCGTATCCTGAACCCGATGGGCACGACCGATGCGGTTGAGTTCCTGATCACAAAGCTGAAGCAGACCAAGTCGAATGCCGAGTTCTTCGAGTCGATGAACACCTGAGTGTCCTGAACAGAGGCCAGAGCATGACGGACACGATATTTGCGCTGGCCACGGCCCGCGGCAAGGCGGGTATTGCTGTTGTAAGGGTGTCTGGCCCGGCTGCGCTTGAGGCTGCTGCTGCGCTTGGGGTTCATGGGCTTGTGCCACGGCAGGTGGCGTTGCGGCGGTTGATGGTTGGTGAAGATCTTCTGGATGACGGGCTTGTCCTGTTCTTTGAAGAGGGAGCGAGCTTTACCGGCGAAAAAATTGTTGAATTTCAGATACATGGGAGTGAAGCCGTTGTTGCGGCGCTGTTGGCGTTTCTGGCCGGGGTGCCTGATCTGCGCTTGGCCGAACCGGGTGAATTCACCCGACGGGCGCTTGAAAATGGCAGGCTTGATCTGACGCAGGTTGAGGCGCTTGCCGATCTGATCGACGCTGAGACGGAAGCTCAGAGACGACAGGCGCAGCGGGTTTTGGCGGGGGGGCTTGGCCAGCGGGCGGCCCTCTGGCGCAAGGATCTGATCCGCGCGGGCGCGTTGATTGAAGCGACCATCGATTTTGCGGATGAAGATATTCCTGTCGATGTTATTCCCGAGGTCTGTGACATTGTGGAGCGCCTGTCGCGCGCATTTGCGGATGAAATTGACGGCAGCCGGAGTGCTGAGCGTGTCAGAGCGGGATTTGAAGTCGCGATCACCGGCGCTCCGAATGTTGGAAAGTCCAGCCTTTTGAATGCGTTGGTCGGAAGAGATGTTGCGATAACGTCTGCTGTCGCCGGGACGACGCGCGATATCATTGAGGTCAGGATGGATCTGGGCGGACTGCCTGTCACGTTGCTTGACACAGCGGGTCTGCGCGAGGCGACGGATGAAGTCGAACGGATTGGCGTGGAGCGGGCGCGGGAGAGGGCACGACTTGCCGATCTGCGCGTGCTTTTGCTTGAGCCTGGCGACACGGCACCGGATGACAGCGCCGATATCATCGTCTGGAGCAAGGCAGATATTGCACCCGGACCGCGCTCTGTCTCCGGCCACACGGGCTATGGCCTTGATGGGCTTATCGAGGATATCCGGACACGCCTTCAAGGCCGCGTCTCGGGTTCCGGGTTGCTGATCCGTGACCGGCATCGCTCGGCGCTGGCTTTGGCCAGCGAATCCATGGCGTCTGCGCGCAAAGCTTTGTATGCTGTAGATCCGTCACTCGAGTTGGTTGCTGCTGATATCCGGTCTGCGGGCCATGCGCTGGATCTGCTAGTGGGTAAAATCGGAGTCGAGACCTTGCTGGACGAGATATTCAGCAGTTTCTGCATTGGAAAGTAGGAGTGTTTCACGTGGAACATTTTGATGTCATCGTGATCGGCGGCGGACATGCCGGAACCGAGGCTGCCTCAGCCGCGGCGCGTGCCGGTGCCCGGGTCGTGCTTATCACGCAGAAACTTGCGACCATCGGCATGATGTCCTGCAATCCGGCGATCGGTGGGCTTGGAAAGGGCCATCTGGTCCGCGAAATTGATGCCCTTGACGGGATCATGGGCCGGGCGGCTGATGCGGCTGGCATCCAGTTCAGGTTGCTCAATCGCCGAAAGGGGCCGGCGGTTCAGGGCCCGCGCGCGCAGGCCGACCGGGCGCTGTACCGCGCGTTTGTGCAGGCGGACTTGTCTAAACAAGAGAATCTGTCGTTGCTTGAGGGTGAAGTCATTGACCTAGTGGTTTCTGACGCACGGGTTACCGGGGTCGTGCTGTCTGATGGTCAAACACTTAACGCGAGGTCCGTCGTTCTGACTGCGGGCACTTTCCTGAACGGCCTGATCCATATCGGCGATCAGCAGCATGCAGGCGGGCGTATGGGCGATGCCCCGTCGGCGCGTCTGGGTGACCGGCTGAATGACTTGGACCTGAAGCGCGGGAGGCTGAAAACAGGAACACCACCACGGCTTGACGGACGGACGATCAACTGGTCGGTGCTGGAGGAGCAGAAGGGTGACGATGAGCCGACGATGTTCTCGTTCTTGAACCGCCAGCCTGTCGCGCGGCAGATTTCCTGTGGCATAACGCGGACCAATGAAAAGACGCATGATGTCATCCGGGCAAACCTGTCGCGCTCGGCCATGTATGGCGGGCATATTGACGGAGTTGGCCCGAGATACTGCCCGTCAATCGAAGATAAAGTTGTCAGGTTCGCGGATAAAGACAGCCATCAGGTCTTTCTGGAGCCTGAGGGGTTAAATGATCATACTGTCTATCCAAATGGCATTTCCTCTTCCCTTCCGCTGGAAGTGCAGACTGCCTACGTCGCTTCGATCCTCGGCTTGGAGAAGGCAGTTATTTTGCAGCCGGCCTACGCCATTGAGTACGATTTTTTTGATCCGAAAGCGTTGTCGGCGGGGCTCGAAGTTCTGAACCTCGAAGGTCTGTTTTTCGCCGGACAGATCAATGGGACGACTGGGTATGAGGAGGCTGCGGCGCAAGGTCTTGCAGCAGGACTGAACGCCGCGCGCCGTGCCAAGGGGCAGGACGAAGTCCAGTTTCATCGGTCCGGAAGCTATATTGGCGTTTTGCTGGATGATCTGAGGTCGCGTGGAGTGACCGAGCCCTACAGGATGTTCACATCGCGCGCGGAGTATCGGCTGTCGCTTCGGGCAGACAATGCCGACCAGCGGCTTACCGATTATGGAATCGGTCTGGGTATCGTCTCGGAAGAGAGAGAGGCAAGCTTTGGGAAGAAGCTGTCTCGTCTGAATGATGTAAAGGCACGGCTTGAGCAACGGACCTTCACGTCCCATGATCTGCTGGACCGTGGGCTTCAGGTAAGCTCGGATGGGTCTCGCCGAACCGGATTGGAAGTGCTGGGGGCGTTTCCAATGGTGCCGGAGCTTCAGGCTACCCTCTTTCCCGAATTGGAAGCTGTAGAGCCCGAAATTCTCAGCCAAATTCTTCGGGATGCGATGTACGGCCGCTACCTTGACCGCCAACAGGTACAAATTCATCAGCTCAAGCGCGAAGAGTTGACCGAAATTCCTAAAGATTTTCCTTATGCCGAGCTGTCTGGTTTGTCAGGCGAGCTCAAGGCTAAGCTTCTTCGCCAGCGGCCAGCATCACTGGCGCGCGCTGCCGAGATGGAGGGGATGACTCCGGCGGCGTTGGCGCTGATTCTCGCGCGCATCCGCCGGTCAGCAGCGCCGAAAGAAGCCGCCGATGTCGCGTGAGCAGGATCTTTTGGCGGCTTCTGGTGTTTCACGTGAAACAATGGAGAGGTTCAAGCTGCTCGAATCCCTCATCAGAAAGTGGAATCCGGTCATCAACCTCGTTTCCAAAGGCAGCATTTCGGAAATCTATGCCCGCCACATAATGGACTCCGTTCAACTGTTTGATCTCGTGGAGCTTCGCGAGGGCGTGTGGTGTGATATGGGAAGTGGGGGCGGATTTCCTGGCCTGGTTATTGCGGCTATGGCGAAAGGTGCAGGCCGAACTTATGACTTGCAAATGATAGAATCCGACAGTCGAAAAGCCGTTTTCCTAAGAGAGGCGGCGCGCCAGCTGGACCTGCATGCAGTGGTTGTCAACGCGAGAGTTGAGGCTGTGCCGCCGTTGTCGGCCAACGTGCTTTCGGCCCGCGCCCTCGGCCCCCTTTCAAAGCTGTGTGAATTCGCGGTCCGCCATATCGGTGACGCGGGCGTCTCATTGTTTCCAAAAGGAATTAACTACGCCGATGAGATCGAAAAAGCGCGCGTTGACTGGTCTTTTGATCTAACGGTCCACCCGAGCAAGACCGAAGCCGATGCGGCGATTCTGGAGCTGAGGAATATTCAACATGTCTGAGGACGCTCAACGCCTGCCACCCCGTGTGATCGCTATCGCCAATCAGAAGGGCGGAGTAGGGAAGACCACAACAACAATCAATCTGGCTGCAGGACTTGCCGAGTTCGGCTATAAGGTGCTGGTCATTGATATGGACCCGCAGGGCAATGCATCCACCGGCCTTGGCGTCCCACCAGAAGCACGAAAGCACACGAGCTACGATCTGTTGTTGGATCAGGCTCTGCTGGCCGACCTGATTCAAGGCACGACTGTGCCGGGCATTTCCCTGTGTCCTGCAAATGCCGATCTTGCTTCAGCAGATATCGACCTCGTTTCGAGCGAAAAGCGCTCGTTCCTCCTGTCAGATGCGCTACAGGAGGCTCAATTTCTGGCAACCGGGCATGACTTTGTGCTCGTGGATTGCCCGCCATCTTTGTCTCTGCTGACTGTGAATGCGCTTGTTGCGTCTGAATCGGTGCTGATCCCTCTGCAAAGTGAGTTCTTTGCGCTTGAGGGTCTGTCCCAGCTGATGCTCACAATCAGAGAGATCCGGAAGTCCGCCAATCCAAAGCTGCGGATCGAGGGTGTGCTTGTCACAATGACGGACAGCAGAAATCGCCTGTCACAGCAGGTAGAGGCCGACGCACGCGCAACTTTAGGCGATATGGTCTTTTCAACAACCATTCCCAGAAATGTAAGGGTGTCGGAGGCACCGTCCTACGCCTTGCCGGTCCTTCAGTATGACCCGACCTCGAAAGGCGCGGATGCATATCGGCGTCTGTCGCTTGAGGTCATTTCGCGAAGATCAAATGGCCGGGCAGCCTGACGCAAAAGGAAGAGTTATGGAAAAGAAGATTGAACGTAAGGGGTTAGGGCGGGGGCTTTCTGCGCTGATGGCGGATGTGAATCTCCTGAAAGGCGATGTCGACTCATCAGAGAAAAGCAGCATCTCAGCTGATGTTGTCCTTCCCATAGAGAAGATTTTCCCAAATCCAAATCAACCGCGGCGCGATTTTGATCCGGCGCTCCTGGAAGAGCTTGCGGCATCCATACGGGCACGGGGCATTATCCAGCCTTTGGTTGTGCGCCCGATGATTGAGGGCGACGGCTATCAGATCGTTGCTGGTGAGAGGCGGTGGCGGGCTGCGCAGATGGCTCAGCTGCATCAGGTTCCTGTGGTTGTCAGGTCCTTCTCGGACGACGAAGTTCTCGAAATCGCGATCATCGAGAACATTCAGCGCGCCGATCTCAACGCGGTTGAGGAGGCGCTGGGTTTCAGGCAGTTGATGGATAACTTCGGCCACACACAGGAAAAGCTTGCCGAGGCGCTGTCAAAAAGCCGGTCGCATGTGGCCAACACGATGCGACTGCTCAGCTTGCCCGATGACGTGCTCACCATGATCCGGACCGGCAAGCTGTCGGCGGGTCATGCCCGTGCGCTGATCGGAACGCCCGATCCGCTCGCCCTTGCGGTAAAGGTGGTGGGCGCGGGTCTTTCAGTTCGGGCGACCGAAAAACTGGTGCGCACTGTGGCAACGGACAGAGCTGACCGGCCAAAACGGGCTGTCCGGGACGAAAAAGACGCTGATACCCGCGCAATCGAGCTGGATCTGAGCGCGAACCTTGGGATGGGCGTCACCATTGACCACGACCCCTCGGGCGAGGGCGGGGTTTTGCGTTTGCGCTACAGGGATCTGGATCAGCTTGATATGCTGTGTCAGGCCCTGTCGGTCTTGCCCCGCGACTTCACGCCATAACGTCAGGACAGCAAAAGCTCCTTCAGAACCCAGTTCAGAAGGAGCCTGCCCGAGGCTGTGGTGTGCAGCCTGTCATCGGTCATGGCCACAAGACCTTGCTCTTTCAGGCTCTGGATCTTTGTCGGAGACAGCGGTTTGCCCATCAGGCGCTGGTAGTCTTGCAGATCGATGCCATCATTCACCCGCATACCCATCAGCACAAACTCTGTGGCCTGCGCTTCCGCCGTCAAAAGCTCTCGCCCATCCGCCATATCCAGACCCTTCAGCGCCCCTTCCAGCCATTCCCCCGGCATAAGCTGGGCGGCGGTGGAATGTCGGTTTCCGGTCAAATCCGTAAGCCTGCCGTGCGCGCCGGGCCCTATGCCGACAAAATCACCGCAGCGCCAGTAAATCAAGTTGTGGCGCGACTCGTCTCCGGCTCGGGCGTGGTTCGAGATTTCATAGGCGGGTCGGCCGTTCTCCTTGCATAGCGCCTGCGTCAGATCATACATGTCCGCCGCGACGTCTTCTTCCGGCAGCCCTTTCAACAGCCCGCGCTCGAACCGGGCACCGAAAACCGTACCTGGCTCGATTGTCAGCTGATAAAGTGACAGATGGCCCGCCGCCAGGAGTAATGCCTCCGTCAGTTCGGCCTCCCAACTGGCGAGGCTTTGGTCTTGCCTCGCATAGATAAGATCAAAGCTCGTGCGCTCAAAAATGGTCTGAGAGATTTCAATAGCTCTGCGGGCTTCGCGCGCGTCATGCATTCTGCCCAGTCGGCGCAGATCCTGATCGTTCAGGGCCTGGACTCCGACCGACACCCGATTTATCCCTGCCGCGCGAAAATCTGTGAACCGCCCGACCTCGACAGACGTCGGATTGGCCTCCAGCGTGATTTCAATATTGTTTGCCGGTGTCCACAGTTTCACCGCCTCATCCACAAGCGCAGCAACCGTTGCAGGCTTCATCAGTGATGGTGTGCCGCCACCGAAAAAGATGCTGCTGAGGACGCGATCCGGTGTTTCTCTGGCATACCGGCGCATTTCCAGCAAATACGCCTCGGCCCAGTCGTCATGATTCACCATCTCAGATACATGGCTGTTGAAGTCACAATAGGGGCATTTGGATTGACAAAACGGCCAGTGAACGTAAAGGCCAAATCCGGCCTCTTGCCATCTCTGCATGTCGTCCTCCATCGCCTTGGCGGACTGCGCCAAGGCTGGGTGTCAAATGTGTTTCACGTGAAACAGTGGGATACGAGCTTTCGGAACGCATCCGCCCGATGGCTGATCTTTCCCTTTACCGACCTGTCCATTTCGGCAAAGGTCAGGTCGTCGCGGTCAGGCACAAACATCGGGTCATACCCATGCCCCTGCGCGCCCCGCATTGGCCAAGCCAAGCGACCAGGTGCCTGACCTTCAAAAACCAGATCGGTTCCATCGGGCCATGCCAGCACCAGCGTACAGCGAAACTGCGCCAGACGCGGATGCGGCGCAGCGACAGCCTCGCAAGCCTCCCACGTCCGCGTCATGGCCAGCGTGAAATCTCGGCCAGCTGGGGTTTCAGCCCAGTCGGCAGTATACACGCCCGGGGCCCCATCCAGCGCATCCACGCATATCCCGGAATCATCGGCCAGCGCAGGCAGCCCAGTCGCTTTCGCTGCAGCATGGGCCTTTATTCTGGCATTGCCGACAAAGCTGTTCTCGGTCTCCTCAGGCTCCGGCAGCCCGAACGAGGCTGCAGAGACCACCTCAACCCCATACGGCCGCAGAAGATCGGCTATTTCCTCCAGCTTCCCGGCATTATGTGTCGCCACCAGAAGCCTGGGCCCAAGCTCAACCGCCATCACGACACCTTCAGTGCCGCAGCCTGCGCCGCAACCAAAAGCTTCGATCCTGCCTCTGCCAGATCCAGCAACTCCAGCATCTCCGCACGCGAAAACGAAGCGCCCTCGGCCGACATCTGCACTTCAATCAACCGACCGCGCCCGGTCATCACAAAGTTGCCATCGGTCCCCGCAGCCGAATCCTCCGGGTAATCCAGGTCGAGCAGTGGCTGCCCCGCATAAATCCCGCAGGACACCGCAGCGACATGATCCATGATCGGGTCGCTGACGATGGTTCCCGCCGCCAGAAGCCGGTTCACCGCCAGCCGCAGCGCCACCCAACCGCCGGTGATTGACGCACAGCGGGTGCCGCCATCGGCCTGCAGCACATCACAATCCACCACAATCTGCCGCTCCCCCAGCGCACTCCGGTCAACCCCGGCCCGCAGTGATCGACCTATAAGCCTTTGAATTTCTTGTGTTCTTCCGCTTTGCTTGCCCACGGCAGCCTCCCGACGCATGCGGCTGTTCGTCGCCCGCGGCAGCATCCCGTATTCCGCCGTCACCCAGCCAAGGCCGGTATTCTTAAGGAACGACGGGGCCTTGTCTTCAATCGTTGCCGAACACAGAACATGCGTGTCCCCCATCTTGATCAGGCAAGATCCTTCGGCATGCCGCATCACACCAGTTTCAATCGAAATCGACCGCATTTGGTCCAGTTTCCGGCCAGAGGGGCGCATCAGTCTTCCTTTCCATGGATTTAAGTCAGATATGCGTGGCCAAGGGGGCGATGCAACCCCGATTGACCATCCTGCTGATCGGAATACTCTTGCAAAATAAAAGGAGTCGCAGATGACCGATGGCGCAAAACTGCTGACCGAGATGAATGACCGGTCCCGCGAAGTGTTCCGGCGCGTGGTCGAAGGCTATCTCACCTCGGGCGAACCCGTCGGCTCGCGCAGCCTGACGCGCAGCATGTCCGAAAAGGTTTCGGCCGCCACCATCCGCAATGTGATGCAGGATCTCGAATTTCTGGGCCTGCTGGACAGCCCGCATATCTCTGCCGGCCGCATCCCCACCCAGCGTGGGTTGCGGATGTTCGTTGACGGGCTGCTCGAAGTTGGCACCGTTGCTCAGGAAGACCGCGACAAGATCGATGCCACCTTCAGCGAGTCCGACCGCGATGTCGCCTCGCTGCTCGATCAGGTCGGCTCGGCCCTCTCCGGCATCACCCGCGGGGCCAGTCTGGTGCTGTCGCCCAAGCGCGAGGCACCGATCAAGCATATCGAATTTGTCAGCCTGGCCCCCGACCGCGCGCTGGTGGTTCTGGTCTTTGCCGATGGCCATGTCGAAAACCGGCTGTTCACTCCGCCCGCCGGGCAAACCCCGTCTTCCATGCGCGAAGCTGCCAATTTCCTGAACGCCCTTGCCGAAGGCCGCACCCTGTCTGACCTGCGGCGCACCATGACTCAGGACATCGCCCGCCACCGGCAGGAGATCGACGTTCTGGCCCGCGATCTGGTCGAAAGCGGCATCGCGATCTGGGAAAACGGTGGCGAGCAAAGCGAACGGCTGATCGTGCGGGGCCGCGCCAACCTGCTGGAAGGCGCCACCGAAGGGCAGGAGATTGACCGCATCCGCATCCTGTTCGATGATCTGGAACGCAAGCGCGATATCGCCGACTTTCTCGAACTGACCGAGGCCGGCGACGGTGTGCGCATTTTTATTGGTTCCGAGAACAAGCTTTTCTCACTTTCGGGTTCCTCTCTGGTGGTCTCTCCCTATATGAACGCTGATCGTAAGATCATCGGTGCCGTTGGCGTCATTGGTCCGACGCGGCTGAACTATGGCCGTATCGTTCCGATTGTCGATTATACGGCGCAACTTGTCGGGCGGATGGTGTCCGAACGCGGCAAGGGCTAATCGGCGGATGATCGACCAAAGGTTTGTGTAAGGAAGACGAAAAGATGGCGCAGGACAACACCAGCCCCGAGACGACAGAGATCGAAGAGATCGAGGATTTCATCGGAACAGACGAACTCGACGCATTGCGCGCCGAACGCGATGAGCTGCGGGACCGTTTCATGCGCGCCCTTGCCGATGCCGAAAACTCGCGCAAACGGGCCGATCGTGACCGGCGCGAGGCTGAACAATACGGCAGCACCCGGCTCGCCCGTGATCTGCTGCCGGTGTTCGACAACCTGAAACGGGCTCTGGATGCGACAACCGATGATACCCGCACGCAGGCCTCTGCCCTGATCGAGGGTGTCGAGCTGACGCTGCGCGAGCTGACTCAGGTCATGACCAAACATGGCATGACCCCGATTTCGCCCGCACCGGGCGATGCGTTCGATCCGCAGCTGCATCAGGCCATGTTTGAGGCTCCCGTGCCCGGCACCAAAGCCGGCCAGATCATTCAGGTGATGACCGAAGGCTTCATGCTGCACGACAGGCTTCTGCGTCCGGCGCAGGTCGGCGTGTCATCCACGCCCGCCAACTGACCAGACCTGGGGCAGGGTGGCCGGTCAGGCCACCCGCTTTCCCTGCACCCAGGTGCCACGCACCGCTGCTGCAGTCCCGACACGTGCCACACGCACCACATCGGCCCGCGCCCCCGGCACCAGCTGCCCACGATCCTGCAACCCGGTCGCCAGCGCCGGGGCCTGCGTCACACAGGCCACACCCCGCGCCACATCGCCCCACAGATCGCCCAGCAGCAATGCTGCCGACAGCAGCGACGACGGCACATAGTCGGACGAGACAATATCCAGCAGATCCGCCTCTGCCAGCACGCTTGCCGCCACATTCCCCGAATGTGACCCGCCCCGGATCAGGTTCGGCGCCCCCATCATCACCCTGATCCCGTGCTGACGACAGGCCGCCGCCGCCTCCACCGTGGTCGGAAACTCGGCAAAGGTCACCCCATGCCCGGCAGACACCCCCACCTGCGGCGCTGTGGTGTCGTCATGGCTGGCCAGAGTCGCCCCATAGCGCCGGCTTTCCGCCACCGCCGTCGCCTCGTGCAGCGCGCCCAGCCGGTCGCGCAACGCCCGCAGCCCTTCCACATGCGCCACAAAGCCTGCGTCATCCATACCATGCTTGCCGCAGACATAATCCTTCAGTTTTGACACATCGCGGAACTGCCGCTCCCCCGGTGTATGGTCCATCAGGCTGACAATGCCGATCCGGTCCTCTGGCCCGAACTTTGCCATTTCCTCCACCAGCGTTTCAGAACAGATCTCGGCCCGCAGGTGCAGAAAATGGCTGATCCGCAAGGCCCCCTGCGCCCGCAGCTCCAGAATCTCATCCGCCAGCGCGCGGGCATATTCGCCGTAATTCGCCTTGGCGTTCGAGGTCACCGATCCGACCCGCAGCGCATCGAACACCGTGGTGATCCCCACGCTGGCAAGCTCTGCATCATGCGCGATGATCGCCGCCTGATGCGGCCAGTTCACCCGGGGGCGCGGCTCGATATGCCGTTCCAGATTGTCGGTGTGCAATTCGATCAGGCCCGGCATCACCAGATCACCCCCGCAATCCACCGCGCCCGCCGCCCCAGCAGCGCCAGAGCTGATATCGGCGATCCGTCCGTCTTTCATCTGCAGGCTGCCCCGGATCACCTCATCCGGCAGCACCAGAACGGCGTTTTCAAGAATTACTTCGGTCATGTCTTCAGTCCTGTCTTGCGATCCGTGGGGCAGGGGGTGCAATGACATTTTCCCGTCACACCCATGTGACAAACCCTGCCTATGCCGCCACCATGGATCAGATGAAACGTTTCGCCGTCTATTACGCCCCGCGCCCCGGCGCTTTTGCCGATGCCACCGCAGCCCTGCTGGGGTGGGACAATGCCCGCGCCTGCCCGGTGCCGCAACCAGATCTGCCCGGTCTGCCCGCGCCCTTGACCAGCCTGACCAGCGATCCGCGCAAATACGGCTTTCACGGCACCCTGCGCGCGCCCTTCCGCCCCGCCGCTTCGCTGGGCATGGAGGATGTAGCGGATGCCGTCCGCACCCTGTCGCGCGAGCTGGCACCCGTCAGCTGTGACGGGCTGCGCGTGGAAAACCTGCACGGCTTTCTTGCCCTGACCCCTTCGGGCGATCTGTCGCCCCTCAATACCTTCGCGGCCACCATCGTGCGCGCCACCAACCCGCTGCGCGCGCCGCTGAACGCGGAGGAACGGGCAAGGCGCCGCCCCGAAACCCTGACCCCCCGCCAGCTGGCGCTGCTCGATCACTGGGGCTACCCGCATGTGCTGGAGGAATTTCACTTCCACCTGACCCTGACCAACCGCCTCACCGACGCGCAGGCCGCCCGGACAGCCCCGGTTCTGTCCGCCCATCTGGCCCCAATCCTGCCAAAGCCCTTCACAATCGAAGACCTCTGCCTGTTTGGCGAAGACGCTGCTGGCCGGTTTCATCTGCTTCACCGCTTCCCGCTCTCGGGATAAACCGCCGCCAGAAACCGCGCGATACCGTCCTCAGCACGCCCATCGTTCACCACCACACGCGGCACAACCCCCGCTGGCAGCTCAAACCCCGCCCGCTCCAGCCGCGCACGCACATCCGCCACGCTCTCACGCCCCCGTGCCGCCAGACGCGTGGCCAGCACGTCATCAGGGGCCGTGACCAGAACAACCACCAGTCCCGGTATCAGATCCAGCGCCGCCGGTAGCGCCGCGCGTGACCCGTTGAACAGCACCGGCCCGCCGCCCGTCAGCTGTGCCGCCGGAATGCCGTACCACAGCCCATGCGCCCGCCAGTCCAGCGCGAATTCCCCCGCCGCCCGCCGCGCCAGAAACGCTTCCTCCGTCACGCCCTCGAAATCCTCGCCGCCCGCGCTGCCGGGCCGGGTGATCACCCGCCGCACCAGCCGCAGCCGCGGGTCCAGAGCACAGGCCCCGGCAATCAGCGTGTCTTTCCCCGCACCCGATGGCCCGACCACCGCAAAGATCATGCCGCAAGCCCCGGCGTGAAGCCGGTCACATCCACCAGCCGGTCACACACCCGCGCCCGCGCGCCTTCATCGTGGAAAATCCCCAGAATCGCCGCCCCCCGCGCCTTTGCCTCCTCAATCAGCCCCAGCACCACCTCGCGGTTTACGGCATCAAGGCTGGCGGTCGGCTCATCCAGCAGCAACACCGGAAAGTCATGCGCAAAGCCGCGGGCAATATTCACCCGCTGCTGCTCGCCGCCGGAAAACGTGGTCGGCGACAAGCCCCACAACCGCTGCGGAATGTTCAGCCGCGACAACAGCGCTTCCGCCCGCGCCCGGGCATCTGCCACAGGCACCCCCAGCCGCAGCAGGGGTTCTGCCACCACATCCACCGTCGGCACCCGTGGCACCACCCGCAGGAACTGGCTGACATAGCCCAGTGTGTCGCGCCGCAGCGCGATGATCTGGCGCGGGCTGGCCTGCGCCACATCGACCCCCGCCACCCGCAACCGCCCCCCGGCCGTCAGGTAATTGCCGTAAACCATCCGCATCAGGGTCGATTTGCCCGACCCCGACTGCCCGGTCAGCCCCACACATTCTCCGGCCACAATCCGCAATTCCGCCCCCGCCATCACGGGAATGACCACACCGCCCTGATTGTGCAGCGTGAACGCCTTCGACAGGTTCTCAATCTCGATCATCGCCGTCATAACCAGCGTCTCCATCTGAAGAAAAGATAGGTGCCGACCGCCGAGGCCAGCATCATGCCCAGCGCCATCGGATAGCCCAGCGTCCATTGCAGTTCGGGCATCACTTCAAAGTTCATGCCATAGGCGCTTGCGATCACCGTCGGCGGCAGGAACACCACCGCCACGACGGAAACGATCTTGATGGTCTGGTTCTGGCTCAGATTGATCATGCCCATCGTCGAATCGCTGGCCAGTGCCACCCGTGCCGACAGATGGTCGGCATGAACCTCCAGCGCATGCAGATCGCGCATCAACCCCTTGACCGGGTTTTTCAGCGCGGTTCCCCGGTGCTCGGCAATCAGGCTCTGTCCGAAATAGCTTACCGCCCGTTCGATCGTCAGCAAGGACAGCCGCACCCGGGCAATCTGTTCGCCCTCACGTCCGGTGCGGCGCAGGGCGGCAAGCAACTGGTTGCTGTCGGTGCCGCCATTGTCGCCGTACACCTCACGCGCCAGCGCATCCAGCGCCTTGCCAGAGCCTTCCAGCAGGTCGGCCAGACGCCCGGTGATCTCTTCGATCAGGCTGACAAACAGCCTGGCGCTGTCGGTGCAGCCCGGACCAACCCTGTTGGCCCGCTCCGGATAGGTGGTGAACGGGCGCGGCACATGGTGGCGCACGGTGAACAAGCGCTCCGGTGTCATGATAAAGGTGACGGGCCCCGACATCGGCTCGTTGGTCTCAGACATGCCGGGCAGAACCACGGTCATGTAATCTATGCCGTCTTCCCGGTACAGGCGGTTCGAGATCTCGATTTCTTCCATTTCCGCCAGCGTCGGCACCTCGATGCCCATGGCCTGAACCGTCTGAACCTGACTGTCCAAGGGCCGGTAAAGGTCTATCCAGACTGCATCCTGCAGCGGCGCGTCCAGCGGCAGCTTTTCCAGTTTGGTATCAATCGCGCGATAGGCAAAGAGCATCGGTCACACCTGCAGGACAGAGGAGACCAGTAGCTGGGTATAGGCATCCTGCGGATCGTCCAGCACCTGATCGGTCAGGCCCTGCTCTACCACACGCCCGCCCTTCATCACCATCAGCCGGTCCGCCAGCAAGCGCACCACCGCCAGATCATGCGTCACGATGATCACCGACAGCCCCATATCCCGCACCAGCCCGCGCAAAAGGTCCAGCAGCCGCGCCTGCACGCTGACATCCAGCCCGCCTGTGGGTTCATCCATGAACACCAGTCGCGGCCCGGTCACCAGATTGCGGGCGATCTGCAACCGTTGCTGCATCCCGCCGGAAAAGGCGCTGGGGCGGTCGTCGATCCGGTCGGCGGCAATCTCGACCCGGCCCAGCCAGTCGGTCGCCGTCTCGCGGATGCTGCCATAGTGGCGCGCCCCCACCGCCATCAGCCGCTCGCCCACATTGCCGCCGGCACTGACCCCCATCCGCAACCCGTCACGTGGGTTCTGGTGCACATAGGCCCATTCCGTGCGGGAAAGCCTGCGCCGTTCGGTCTCGGCCATCACCAGCACATCGCGCCCGGCATAGCGCACCGCCCCCAGATCGGGCACCAAATGCCCCGCCAGACAGGACAACAGCGTCGATTTGCCCGATCCGCTTTCGCCGACAATCCCCATCACCTCACCGGGAAACAGGTCAAACGACACATCGGCGCAGCCGATCCGCGCGCCATAGCGCTTGGTCAGGCCGGTCACGCTCAGCAACGGCTGATCCAGTGCTGCCTGCATCTCTACCATCCCCATCACACCCCCTCCGCCGGTGACAACCGCCCGCGATGCCCTGCCGCCTGCCGCCCGGCACAGAAATCGGTGTCCGAGCATACAAACATCCGCCCGCCAGCATCGTCGATGATCACCTCGTCCAGATAGCTTTCCGATGCCCCGCACAGATCACAGTCATGCGGCGCCTTTGACGCCACAAACGGATGATCGTCAAAGTCGAGGCTGACCACCGATGTATATGGCGGCAGCGCATAGATCCGCTGCTCGCGCCCCGCGCCAAACAGCTGAATTGCCGGGCAGTCCCCTAGCTTCGGGTTGTCGAATTTCGGAATCGGCGAGGGGTCCATCACATAGCGCCCCTCCACCTTGACCGGATAGGCATAGCTGGTGGCAATCTCGCCATGCCGCGCGATGTCCTCATACAGTTTCACATGCATCAGCCCGTACTCTTCCAGCTCATGCATCTTGCGGGTTTCGGCCTCGCGCGGTTCCAGAAAGCGCAGCGGCTCCGGGATCGGCACCTGATAAACCAGAATCTGCCCCTCGCGCAGCGGTGCTTCGGGAATCCGGTGGCGGGTCTGGATCACGCTGGCCTCTGCCGTGGCCTCCGTCACCTGCACCCCCGCCGTGCGTTGAAAGAACTTGCGGATGCTGACGGCATTGGTGGTGTCATCGGCACCCTGATCGATCACCTTCAGCACATCTTCCGGCGTCAGGCAGGCCGCCGTGACCTGCACACCGCCGGTGCCCCAACCATAAGGCATCGGCATTTCCCGGCTGGCAAAGGGCACCTGATAGCCGGGCACCGCCAGCCCCTTCAGGATCGCACGGCGGATCATCCGTTTGGTCTGCTCATCCAGATAGGCGAAGTTATAGGCCTGATCACTCATTGCGCAGCCTCCTGCACAGCCATGGCTTCGGCCCGCAAACGCCGCACCAGCTCCAGTTCCGATTGGAAATCGACGTAATGCGGCAGCTTGATATGCTCCAGAAACCCGGTGGCCTGAATGTTGTCGCAATGCATCAGCACGAACTCCTCATTCTGCGCCGGTGCGCCGCTGTCGTCTTCACCCAGCTCTTTCCAGCGCAGAGCGCGATCCACGAGGCTCATCGCAATCGCCTTGCGCTCGCTCTGGCCGAAGACCAGCCCATAGCCGCGGGTAAACTGCGGCGGTTCGGTTTTTGAGCCTTTGAACTGGTTCACCGTTTCACATTCGGTCAGCTCCACCTCACCGATCTCGATGGCGAACCCCAGTTCAGGAATATCCATCTCGACCGCCACCGTGCCGATCCGCAATTCCCCCACAAACGCATGGGTGCGCCCATAGCCGCGCTGGGTGGAATAGGCCATCGACAGGATAAACCCCTCATCCCCCCGCGTGATCGCCTGCAAGCGCAGCGCGCGGTCGGCGGGCAGTTCCATCGGTTCGCGGGTCAGGTCGGGCGGGGTGGCACCAGACGGCTCCGCCACCTCGATCAGCCCGTCGCGGTTCAGGAACCTGGTCACATGCGGCACCGATCCCGTCTGCGCCGGGGCGGTTGCCGCCTCCGCCACCGCGCCTTCGGCGGCAAGTTTGAAATCCAGCAGCCGGTGGGTGTAGTCAAACGTTGGCCCCAGGATCTGCCCGCCCGGCAGGTCCTTGAATGTGGCACTTACCCGCCGGTCCACCGCCATTGCCCCGGTATCCACCGGGTTCGATGCGCCCAGACGGGGCAGGGTGGTGCGATAGGCGCGGATCAGGAACACCGCCTCGATCAGATCGCCGCGCGATTGCTTGATCGCCAAAGCCGCCAGATCAGGGTCGAAAAGTGACCCCTCCGCCATCACCCGGTTCACCGCCAGCTTCAGCTGCTCGCGGATCTGCGCAACACTCAGCTCCGCCACGCCCGGATCGCCCCGGCGCTCTTCGGCCAGCCAGGCATGGGCATTGTCGATGGCGCGCTCGCCGCCTTTGACCGCTACATACATGGTGCGCCCTCCACCTTGGTGGACCGCGGCAGGGCGGCCACGCGGTCACCGGCGGTGAAAATGAAGTCCAGCCCCAGCGGAAACTGGCCCGCATTGCGCTGAAACGCATCGATCTCGGGCAGCGACAGCTGCGCCACGGTTTTGATCCCCGGCCCGGTCAGCGTGGCGCCCGCGTTTGTCAGATCATTCATCAGCACAATCAGCGTGGCCGCGCGGTCGGGATAATCCGGGTCGCCTTGGTGAAAGCGCTCAACCGGCAGCAGATCCTGCCACCGCCCCACCGCAAACATCGCTTGCCCGGCCCCGACCAAAGGCGCGCCGATGTGAAAGGTGATCCAGTCGCGCACCGGCGGGCAATCGACCTCGCCGGCCAGATGCAGCGGCGTGGTGCCATCGGCCAGCGTCAACAACACCATTCCCGCCGCGATCGAAAGCGGCGCCGGTGGCTGCGCGCCACTGACGGACTGAAGGGTGCCGGGGCGGGAAACAGACTCCAATACAGCCCGAAACGCCCGCGCCGCCTGTTCGGGCGGGCTTGAGAACCCACCGCCAAGCGCAATAGATGTCATGCGTCTTCTCCCCGCACCATGGTAAAGAAATCAACCTTCGTGGCCGCCGCTTTTTCGGCGCGGCGCACACGCGCGGCGTCCGCCTCTGCCGTCAACGGCACCAGCACCGCCGCCCGGATCTGCGCGGCACGCTCCGTCTGCATCAGCGCATCAATGGCGGCCGCCCGCAGCGCATGGGCCTTGTCCCGCCCCTGCACATAGCCATGGCCGACCGCACCCTCCGCCAGCCGGACCGAACAGCGCGTCACCGTCATCTCGCCCAGATTGAACGGCGCACCCGTGGCACCGATCCGGCCCCGCACCATCACCGCGCCAACCTCTGCCGGGCGCAATGTCTCCAAAACCGGCAGGTCCGGCATCAGCTCTGCCAACCGCGCCGGGTCAGCCTTGGCCAACACCGACATCCAGTCACGCCGCGCCGCATGTGAAGCGTTCATTTTGCCCCCGACATCTTGCCATGTTGTCTAACTCACTATACAACTAGACAAATACTAGCCCGCAACCGAAACCCCCGCAACCCGGCAAGGCGTGAAATTTTCATGACAGACCCCACCCGCACGGCTTTGTGGACCTCCATTGCCGAAACCCTTTCGGCCGAGATTGCCAAGGGCCACTACCGGCCCGGCGACAAACTCCCGACCGAGGCGCAGCTGTCGGTGCGCTTCGGGGTGAACCGGCACACGGTGCGGCACGCGGTCCAGTCTTTGGTGCAGGCGGGCACTTTGCATTCGCGGCGGGGGTCGGGCGTTTTCGTGATGCTGCAGCCTACCGACTATCCGCTGGGCCTGCGGGTGCGGTTCCATCAGAACATCGCCGCCTCTGGCCGGACCGCCTCACGCCAGTTCAACCGGCTGGAAACGCGGGGCTGTGACGCGGGCGAGGCAGAGGCGTTGGGTCTGACAGCCGGCGCGCCGGTTCATGTGGTCGAGGGGGTCTCGATGGCGGACGGACAGCCGGTTGCCGTGTTCCGGTCGGTGTTTCCAGCGGGCCGGTTTCCTGACCTGCTGACCCATGCGGCGAAGACCCCGTCGATCACGGCGGCCTTGTCGGCCTGCGGCGTGGCGGATTATACCCGGCGGTCAACCCGGATCACGGCGCGGCTGGCCAATGCGGTACAGGCGGTCGCCCTGCGGCTGGCCGAGGGGGCGGCAATTCTGCGGTCAGAAGCGGTGAACGTCGACCCCGCGGGCCAGCCGGTCGAATACGGGCTGGCCTGGTTTGCCGGCGACCGGGTCACGCTGACCCACGCGCCGGACCAGCCTTAGCCGCTGTATTTGTCCAGAAATGCCTCAGCCTTCATACCGCGAAAATCTGGCAGCGCTGCGCGCAGCCGGTCGTGGTCCCAGTCCCACCACGCCAGCGCCAGCAGTCGCGCGGCGATCTCGGTCGGAAAGCGGGGGCGCAGCGGGGTGGCAGGCACACCGGCCACAATCGTATAGGGCGGGACATCACGGGTCACGACCGCACCCGCAGCGATGACCGCCCCAGCACCGATGGTCACATCGGGCCGGATGATCGCGCCATGCCCGATCCAGCTGTCAGGGCCGATGACCGTGCGGCGGCTTTGGCGGCGCTCAAAAAACGCGGCGTCATCTGTCGCGTCATCCCAGTAATAGCTGGACCGATAGACAAAATGGTGCAGGCTGGCATGGTCCATCGGGTGATCGGTCGGGCCGATCCGGACCATCGCCGCAATATTGGCAAATTTGCCCACGGTCGTATTGGCAATATCGGCCAGCCGGTCGCAATAGGCATAATCCTCGAAACTGGAATTGAGGATGCGGCTGTCGGCCCCAACCTCGACCCAGGCCCCCAACCGACTGTTCACAATTTGGCACCCCGGATGGATGAGCGGTTCAGTGGCAGAGAGTTTGGGCATCAGGAGCGCCTTTGTAACACAGGGGGGAGGAGACAGTGGCATGCAATATCAATGCTTTGTCTGGCAGCATCAAGATTTTCTCACCGGCTTCCGGCCCTACTCCCCCTTGATCAGCTTGCGGCGCAGCCAGCCCGACAGCGTGTCCATCGCCATCACCATCAGCACGATCAGCGTCATGTAATAGGCGACCTCTTCCCAGTCTTTCTGGGTCTGGATCGCCTGCGTCAGCAGCAAGCCGATCCCGCCACCGACAATCGCACCGATCACCGTGGCGCTGCGGGTGTTGGATTCCAGGTAGTACAGCACTTGGCTGATCAGCACCGGCGTCACCTGCGGGATCACGCCAAAGCGGGCGCGCAGCAGGCTGTTGGCCCCGGTGGACCGCACACCTTCGACCTGCTTTTCGTCAATATTCTCCAGCGCTTCGGAAAACATCTTGCCGAAAGATCCGGTGTCGGTGATCAGGATCGCCAGCGCGCCGGTCATCGGGCCGGGACCAAAGGCGCGGGACAGGATGATGGTCCAGATCAGGCCATCGACACCGCGGATAAAGTCGAACACCCGGCGGAAGGCGAAACGCAGCGGGCCCAGCGGGTTGAAGTTGCTGGCCGCCAGAAACCCCAGCGGCAGCGCGATGATCGCGGCCCCCATAGTGCCAAGGAATGCCATCAAAATCGTCTCGAACAAGGCCCAGAACACATCGGAATGCCGCCACATCTTGTTGGTCCAGAATTCACTGACCATATAGCCGAAGTTGCTGCGGGCAGGATCAACCCGGTCTGCTGACACCGCCAGCGCGGCCAGCTCCAGCGGGCCCTTGCCCGCGAACGGGCTGTCGAGGGTGAAAAAGAACAGCTCCCACCCGGCCTGATATTTGAAGGTCTCCACCTTGGACCGGGTATAATTGAACCGCCCCGCCGGGGTGGTCACCGCGACGCGGGTGTTGCTGGCGTTGATCCACTCGGGCAGGGGTTCCGGGGCAGTCAGCGCCAGACCGTTGTCCTGCGGACGAATGTCGATGGTGCCATAGCCGGGCACGACCATGCGTGCGCCATCGCCATCATAGGTGACAACATGCCCGGTGCCGAGGTCGATGGTGGTGACATCGCCATCCACCGAAACCCAGTCCGGATAGGTGCCCGGCGGATAGGCCCCCTTGGCCTCCCCCTCAACCGCGGCTGTCACCGCGCCGGTGCGGTTGTCGCGGGTGATGTGGGTTTTGTGGGTCCAGAAATCCGACAGCAGGATCGCGGCATTGTCCATCCGGGCGCGCGATGCCAGACCGGCCAGATCGAAGGCCACAGCGGTATACAGCAGATACAGCAGGATCACGCCGGGCAGGGCAAAGGCCATCAGGCGCTTGCGGGCAAAGCCTGCGGTGATCTGTGCGGTCAGATTGGTATCAACAGCGGCCATGTCAGCGCCCCTTTACCAGACGGTTGCGGAAATGGTCCGACGTGCGGTCGATCACAACGATGGCCGCGAACAGCAGCAGGAAGATCGCCACCACCTGATCGTAACGGCCCTGACCCCATTGCATCGCAAGCTTCAGATCGTAACCAATGCCGCCTTCGCCCACAAAACCAAGGATGGCCGAGGCGCGGACGTTGATTTCAAACCGCAGCAGCGCATAGGACAGCCAGTTGGGTGCGACCTGCGGAATCACCCCCAGCCACATCCGCTGGGTCCAGCTGGCCCCCACCGATTGCAGCCCCTCAACCGGCTTCAGATCGGCGTTTTCCGCCACTTCAGAGAATAATTTGCCCAAAGCGCCCCCGGTATGCAGCGCAATTGCAATCACCGCAGGCACCGGGCCGCCGCCCAGAATGTAGATCAGCACCAGCGCGATCACGATTTCCGGAATGGCGCGCAACGCGTCCATGCTGCGCCGGAACAGCGGAATCATCCGGGGCCATCGGGCCAGCCCGCGGGTGGCCAGCAAAGACAGCGCCATGGCAGCAAGCCCGCCCAGCAGCGTGGCGACGGCGGCGATGTTCAGCGTCTCGATCAGCGAGGGGATGTGCTTGACGAACAGCGCCGGGATCAGCGCGCGCTTCTCCCATGCCTCGGCCACCACTTCCGACGGGAATTCAAAGACATTGAGGATACCATTCCAGAACCCGCCCGCGTTGCGGCTGTCGGCCAGAATCCAGCCCGATGCCATGGTGGCAATGAACAGCGCCAGCAGAATGCCACCATACATGCGCTTGCGGCGCACCATCTCCAGATAGCTGTCCTGAATGCTGGCGGTGTCGGGGCGCTTTCCCCGCTCTGGCCCAAAGGCGATATCAACCATGCCGTGACCCCAAAATCTGGCCCAAAAAAAGTGCCGGGCCACCCATGGGGCGGCCCGGCAGATCGCTCTTGGAAATTACATGCCTTCTTGCAGCTTGCGGGCGGCGATGATGCCAAGGTAGGCGTCATGGGTGACGGGAACCAGATCCAGCGCATCCCCGTGCGACAGGGCATAGGCGCAGGTCGGATCATCCTGCCACATGGTGTCGGTGATCGCGATGACCTTGGCCCTTACGTCATCTGGCAGGGCCTTGCGGATCACGAACGGGCCTTCCGGGATCAGTTTCGACCGCCAGATCTCGACAATATTGTTCATGTCGACAAGCCCGGCATCAGCGGCCTTGCGGAAAGCGCCGGAGTTGTAGCCGTCTTCCCAGTCACCGAGGCCGTCAGCCCAGCTTACCGCAGCGTCAAAGTCACCATTGGCGACACCAACAATGGATTGCTCATGGCCGCCCGACATTTTGACGTCGGAGAAATAGGCGTCCAGCGGGCCGTAGGCGTCCATCAGCTCGGCACCGGGGACCAGGTAGCCCGAGGTGGAGTTCGGGTCGGCGAAGGCAAAGGATTTGCCCTTTGCGTCTTCCATCGAGGTGATGCCGCTGTCAGTGCGGGCAAACCCGATAGCGTAATATCCGGTGGACCCGTCAATATTTTGCTTGGTCAGAACCGGCTCAACAGCTTCCGGGTTGTTCAGGTAGATCTTGGCATAGGCAGAAGCCCCCAGACCGGCGAAGTCGATGGTGCCGCCCAGCATACCCTGAACCACGCCGTCATAATCCGCCGGGGTGAAGATCTTGACCGGAACGCCAAGCGCCTCTTCAATCTTGACGCGGAAGCATTCGTTGGAGGTCATCCGGTCCTGGGCGTTTTCGCCGCCAAGGATGCCGATGTTAAAGCCGGTGATGGCGTCTTGTGCCATGGCAGTGCCGGCCAGCGCGGTCGAGGCGATGAGGGAAAGGAGCAGCGGTTTCATGGAATGGCCCTTTTGGTTGAGGATCAGGAAAGCATCAGGTCCGCATAGTTGCGGTCCGCCGTGGTATCGGCCGGGATCGCGGTCGAGGTTGCGGATTCGTTGAACGAGGCATCGGCACCGTAAATGTCGCGGGCAACGCCGGTAGACAGCTGTTCCGGCGTGCCATCAAACACGATGCGGCCGTCGCGCATGCCGATCACCCGGTCGCAATAGCGCCGCGCGGTATCGAGTGTGTGCAGGTTGGCGATGACCATGCGGCCATCCTCGACATTGATGCGCTTCAGCGCGTCCATCACGATCTGCGCGTTCATCGGGTCAAGGCTGGCGATGGGTTCGTCCGCCAGAATGATCTTGGGGTCCTGCATCAGCGCCCGCGCAATGGCGACGCGCTGCTGCTGGCCACCCGAAAGCGCCTCGGCCCGTTTGGGGGCCTGTTCGGCGATGCCAAGCCGGTCGAGGATTTCAAGCGCGCGCAGAATGTCGGCGCGGGGCCACAGGTTGAACATGGTCTGCGTGGTGGACCGGCGGTTCAGGATGCCGTGCAGCACGTTTGACGCCACATCCATACGCGGCACCAGATTGAACTGCTGAAAGATCATCGCGCACTGGCTTTGCCAGGCCCGGGACTTCGCCCCGCGCAGGGCCAGAATATCGGTGCCGTCAACGATGATCTGGCCGGATGTGGCGTCGGTCAGCCGGTTCATCATCCGCAGAAAGGTGGACTTGCCCGCACCTGACCGTCCGATGATGCCGACGAAGGCCGGGCCGTTGACGGAAAAGCTGACCCGGTCAACTGCGGCTTTGGTTCCGAACATCCGGGTTACGTCTTTCACGTCCAGCATATGGCAGCCCCCAATTCACTTGGGCGCTGCATAGGGGGCCTGTGTGACGGCTGGTCTGCGCGGCGGTGAAACTTTCGTAACGAAGCGGCTACAGCAGCTGTTTCAGATCATAAACCAGCCGCAGAGCGTCAATCGGGGTCAGCTCATCCGGGCTGATGCCTTGCAGCCGCGCTTCCACCGCAGAGGTTTTGGCGGCGGGCTTCGCGGCTTGCGCAGGCGCGGCACGAAACAACGGCAGATCGTCGATCAGCGCCATCTGCTTGCCGCCGTCGCGGTCGCCCTTTTCCAGCGCTTCCAGCACCGTCTTCGCCCGGTCCACCACCGATTGCGGCAACCCGGCCAGCCGCGCGACCTGCACGCCATAACTGCGATCAGCGGCGCCTTTGCGCACCTCGTGCAGAAAGATCACGTCGCCTTCCCATTCCTTGACCGCAACGGTGGCGTTCTCCACCCCCGCCAGCTTGCCCGCCAGCGCCGTCATCTCATGGTAATGCGTGGCAAACAGCGCGCGGCAGCGGTTGGTCTCGTGCAGATGTTCCAGCGTGGCCCAGGCAATCGACAACCCGTCATAGGTCGCCGTGCCCCGCCCGATTTCATCAAGGATCACCAGCGCACGGTCGTCGGCCTGATTGAGGATGGCAGCGGTTTCCACCATCTCGACCATAAAGGTCGACCGCCCCCGCGCCAGATCATCGGCGGCACCCACCCGGCTGAACAATTGGCTGACCATCCCGATATGGGCACTGGTCGCGGGCACAAAGCTGCCCGCCTGCGCCAGCAGGGCAATCAGCGCATTCTGCCGCAGAAAAGTGGACTTACCCGCCATGTTAGGCCCGGTCAGCAGCCAGATCGCCGGGGTGCTCGCCCCGGTCAGCGCGCAGTCATTGGCCACGAACGGCCCCGCGCCCTGCCGTTTCAGCGCGCGTTCCACCACCGGATGCCGACCGCCGGTGATGGCAAAGGCGTGGCTGTCGTCGACGGTCGGTTCGGCCCAGTCTTCCGCCATCGCCAGATCAGCAAAAGCGCTGGCCAGATCAATTTCCGCCAATGCCCGCGCCGTGGCCCCAATGGGGCCGGACTGCGCCATGATCGCCTGTTTCAGGCTGTCATAGTGTCGCTTTTCAATCTCAAGCGCGTGGTTGCCTGCGTTCAGAATGCGGGTTTCAATCGCGTTCAGATCAACGGTGGTAAAGCGCACCTGCCCGGCTGTGGTCTGGCGGTGGATGAACAGCTCGGGCTTGGCGCGCATGGCGTCTTCGTGGGTGGTCGTCACCTCAATAAAGTAGCCCAGCACGTTGTTATGCTTGATCTTCAGCCCCGGCACGCCCGCAGCTTCCGCATAGTCGGCCTGCATCTTGCCGATCACAGACCGGCCTTCATCCCGCAGGGTGCGGACCTCATCCAGTTCTGTGTCGTATCCCGTGGCGATAAAGCCGCCATCGCGCGCCAGCAGCGGCGGTTCGGCCACCAGTGCGGCGTCCAGAAGGCTGACCAGATCGTCATGGCCCAGCAGCGCACCCGCCGCATCAGTCAGCAGATCGGGTGCCCCCTGCAACAGCGGGTGCAGCGCCCCGGCCTGCGCCAGCCCGGTGCGGATCGCGGCCAGATCCCGCGGACCGCCCCGGTCCAGCGCCAGCCGCGACAGCGCGCGGTCAATGTCCGGCACGCGGCGCAGATGGCCGCGCAGATCTTCCCGCAACCGACCCTGTTCCAGCAAAAACCGCACCGATGCGTGCCGGGTCCGTATCGTCGGCAGATCGCAGGACGGGGCAGACAGCCGCCGTTCCAGCAGCCGCGCCCCTGCCGGAGTGACCGTCCGGTCCACCGCCAACAAAAGCGAGCCTTCGCGCCCGCCCGACAGCGCCTGCGTCAGTTCCAGATTGCGGCGGGTGGCGAAATCGATCTGCACAGCACCCCCAGCACTTTCCCGCACCGGCGGGCGCAGCAGGGGCAGTTTGCCACGCTGGGTCAGATCGAGGTAATCGACCAGCGCCCCCATCGCCGACACCTCGGCCCGGTCAAAGCTGCCAAAGGCATCCAGCGACGATACCGCAAACAACGCACAAAGCCGCTTTTCCGCAGAAACAGAGTCGAAACTCCCGCGAGACAGCGGCGTCAGCGCCGCCCCCATATCCTGCGCAATCGCCGCAAGATCGCGCTCCTGCGCCTCGCTCACCAGAACCTCACGCGGGGCAAGCCGCGCCAGTTCCGGCGACAGCCGCGCCATCGGGCAGGGGATCACCCGCAATTCACCCGTGGAAATATCGGCCCAGGCCAGCGCCGCCTGATCCCGCACTTCCGACCAGGCGCACAGATAATTGTGCCGCCGGGCATCCAGCAGCGCATCTTCGGTCAGCGTGCCCGGCGTCACCAGCCGCACCACATCGCGTTTCACCACCGATTTTGATCCGCGCTTTTTCGCCTCGGCCGGGTCTTCCAGCTGTTCGGCGATGGCCACGCGAAAGCCTTTGCGGATCAGCGTCAGCAGATAGCCCTCGGCCGCATGAACCGGCACCCCGCACATCGGAATCGGCTCGCCCTGATGAAAACCGCGCTTGGTCAGCGCGATATCCAGCGCCTGCGCCGCCGCCAGCGCGTCGTCGAAAAACATCTCGTAGAAATCGCCCATGCGGTAAAACAGCAGGGCCCCGGGATTGGCCTGCCGGATCTCAAGATATTGCGCCATCATCGGCGTGACTGGATCGTCCTGCGGCACCTGTGGCCCCCTTGCTGCGCGCCGACCCTACAAAACCGGCGCGGTGGGGGGAAGGCCTATCCCTCTGGACCTGCGGGGGGTGCGTGGTAGGGTGCGGAAAAGTGCAGGCGGGTCGGGGGACGAAGGTGCGCAATCAGGCTGACCATGCGGCAGAGCCAGAGGCGCTGTTCCTGAACCCCGCGCGCGACCCCGGTGTCGGCTTCGTGGTGCCCCCCGCGTTCTGGTGGCACCTGCGCGACCGGGGCGTGATCGAAGGCTTTGCGGCGTCAGACGATGAGGCCATGAACACGCGGATCGAGGCGCATCTGCGGCAGGTCAAACGGCACCGCGCCTTTACCCAGGTGGCCGAGGTGAATGTGGTGCCGGTGCTGCTGGAGGATGCGGCGTTCCGCAAATCTTATGCGACGGCGGGCGGCAAGGCATTGCTGAACGGTGCGGCGGGCGCGCGATTGCTGAACCGTTTTGGCTGGGACCGGCCCGGAATGGATGCCGAAGCCGCGCTGGGCCGGTATTTCGCGGACTGTCAGGCGGTGAATGCGGGCGCAGTCCTGCCGCTGGGGGTGGTGCCTGATGGCGTTGATTTCGCCATCGATTGCCGCAACACCTTCAACTACTTCCACTTTCTGACCGAAACCCTCAGCCAGCTTTGTGTGCTGGACGGGATGGCGTTTACGGGCCGGGTGTTCATCCATTTCCCCAACCACCCCGAAAAAACCCGCACCTTTGTGCGCGGCTTCATCGACGCGCTGTTTCCCGAACTCGCCGGGCGTGTGGTGCTGGAACGCGCGCCCAAAGACTACACGCGCGTGCTGTCGGCCTTCAGCTTTCAGTGGACCTATTTCCAGATGCCGCCCTCGGTCATCGGCTCACTGGACGGGCTGGCGCAGTCGGATCTGTCCTGGCACGGGCACCGCGCCACGCGCAGCAGCCGCGCGGTTCTGGCGATGAACACGGTGGAAAGCACGCTGCTGGCTTTGCGGGCGCGGGCGCTGCGGGCGATTGCAGGGCGCGATGTCAGCCATCTGCCAAAACGCGTCTACATCACCCGCGCGTCGGGTCATGCCCGCGACCGCCAGATGCAGGGCGAAACGGCGCTGGTCGAATTGCTGGAAGCCTTCGGGTTCAAGGCACTGGCGTTTGAGGATCTGACCCCGCTGGACCAGATCGCGCTGATGGCGGGGGCCGAGGTGATGGTGTCTGCCCATGGTGCAGGCTTTGCCAACATGCTGTTCGCCAGCCCGCAGTGCACGGTGATCGAGATCGGCACCCTGCAGACCGCGCAGATCCGCTGGGGCGATTTCTGGCCGGTCGCCCATGCATCACGCTGCCGCTATGTGTCCTTCATCGCCGATCACGCCTGCGATACCCCGCTGGAGGTGCCCGATTTCACGACCGCCGGAATCGTCCCGGTACGCCTGTCGGACAAGGGCCTTGGCCGCGTGATGGGTTTCGTCGCCGCACTCTGCGGCCACATCCCGCGCTTGCACCGCGCCGCAGATGTCACCCGTCTGGCCGGGCAACTGCTGCGCGCAGGCCATCCGGACCGGGCCGAGGTGATGCTGGCCCAGCACGCCGACATGCGTTCCGGCAATCTGGATCTGTGTCTGGCGCAGGCCGATCTGCACAAGGCGCGCGGGGAATGGCATGCAGAACTGATCGCGCTGCACGCGGCCTGGGCCGCCGACCCGACGCGCTGGCAGACGCTGGCGCAGGTGTTGTGGTGCGCACGGCGGATCGGCAACACCCCGGTACAAGTCTGGGCCATCCGGCTGTTGCAGGCCGAATTCCCCGACCGTATCGCCGACCTGGCCAAAGACCGCGACTGGGTGCAGCAGTTGCTTTGAACGCCACGCGGATTGTGCGGTGCCCTTTGCCCCGCTATGACGGTTCAGACCCATCAAGGAACATATGGCCCATGTCCTCGAAAAACCGTGTGACCCCCGAAGAAGCGCTTGCCTACCACCTCGAACCCCGCCCCGGCAAATATGAGATTGTCGCCACCACCCCGATGGCAACGCAGCGCGATCTGAGCCTCGCCTACAGCCCCGGCGTTGCGGTGCCGGTGCAGGCCATCGCTGACAATCCGGCGCTGGCCTACGACTACACGGTCAAGGGCAACATGGTCGCCGTCATCTCCAACGGCACCGCCATTCTTGGCATGGGCAACCTTGGCGCGCTGGCGTCAAAGCCGGTGATGGAAGGCAAGGCGGTGCTGTTCAAGCGTTTTGCCGATGTGAACGCCATCGACATTGAACTGGATACCGAAGACCCGGAAGAGATTATCAAGGCGGTGTCCCTGATGGGCCCGACCTTCGGCGGCATCAACCTTGAGGATATCAAGGCCCCCGAATGCTTCATCATCGAACAGCGGCTCAAGGAAATCATGGACATTCCGGTGTTCCATGACGACCAGCACGGCACAGCCGTGATCTGCGCCGCCGGTCTGATCAACGCGCTGGAACTGTCGGGCAAGAAGATTGAGGACTGCCGGATCGTGCTGAACGGGGCAGGTGCTGCGGGCATCGCCTGTCTGGAACTGCTGAAATCCATGGGCGCGCGGCATGACAACTGCATCATGTGCGACACCAAGGGCGTGATTTATCAGGGCCGCACCGAAGGCATGAACCAGTGGAAATCGGCCCACGCCGCCAACACGCCCCTGCGCACGCTGGAAGAGGCGATGCAAGGGGCCGATGTGTTCCTTGGCGTCTCGGCCAAGGGTGCGGTGACGCCCGAAATGGTCTCGAACATGGCGGAAAACCCGGTCATCTTCGCCATGGCCAACCCCGACCCCGAGATCACGCCCGAAGAGGCCCATGCCGTGCGCCCCGATGCGATTGTCGCCACCGGGCGCTCTGATTACCCCAATCAGGTCAATAACGTGCTGGGCTTTCCCTACCTGTTCCGGGGTGCGCTCGACATTCACGCCCGCGCCATCAACGATGAGATGAAGATCGCCTGCGCCCGCGCCCTCGCCGCCCTCGCCCGCGAGGATGTGCCGGACGAAGTCGCCATGGCTTACGGGCGAAAACTCTCCTTCGGGCGCGATTACATCATCCCCACCCCGTTCGACCCGCGGCTGATCTACGTGATCCCGCCCGCCGTCGCCAAGGCGGGGATGGATACCGGCGTGGCGCGCCGCCCGATCATCGACCTCAAGGCCTATGAACAGGCGCTCAAATCCCGGATGGACCCGACCGCCAGCATCCTGCAGGGCATCCATGCGCGTGCCAAACAGGCGCAGGCCCGGATGATCTTTGCCGAAGGCGACGACCCCCGCGTGCTGCGCGCCGCCGTCGCCTATCAGCGTGCCGGTCTGGGCAAGGCCATCGTGGTGGGGCGCGAAGCGGATGTGCGCGAAAAGCTGGAAGCGGCGGGCCTGGGCGACGCGGTGCGCGAGCTGGAGGTGGTGAACGCCGCCAACACCCGGCATCTGGAGACCTACAAGGATTTCCTCTACAAACGCCTGCAACGCGAAGGGTTTGATGGCGAGGATATCCACCGTCTTGCCGCCCGCGACCGGCATGTGTTTTCTGCCCTGATGCTGCAGCACGGCCATGGTGACGGGCTGGTCACCGGGGTCACCCGCAAATCGGCGCATATCCTGTCGCTGATCAACCATGTGTTTGACGCCACTGCCGCCGATGGCGCCGTGGGGGTTACCGCCCTGCTGCACAAGGGCCGGATCGTGCTGATCGCTGATACGCTGGTGCAGGAATGGCCGGAACCGGAAGATCTGGCCACCATTGCCATCCGCTCGGCCGCCGTGGCGCGGTCACTGGGGCTGGAGCCTCGGGTGGCCTTCGTGTCTTTCTCCACCTTCGGCTACCCGGTCAGCGAACGCGCCACCAAGATGCACGCCGCACCCCGGGTGCTCGACCGCATGGGCGTCGATTTCGAATACGAAGGCGAAATGACCGTCGATGTCGCGATGAACATGGACCAGATGAAGCACTATCCGTTCTGCCGCCTGACCGGGCCTGCGAACATCCTTGTGGTCCCGGCCCGGCATTCGGCCAGCATCTCGGTCAAGCTGATGCAGGAAATGGCGGGGGCCACGGTGATCGGGCCGATCCTGACCGGCGTGAAAAAGCCGATCCAGATCTGTTCCACCAATTCCACGGTGAACGATATTCTGAACATGGCGGTGATGGCTGCCTGCAAGATCGGCCAGTAACGCAAAAGGCCCGCCGGATGGGCGGGCCTTTACTCACTTCACGAAAGCCGCCTGATTGCCCCATAGCTGCTTCACCCGCGCATCGCGCCCGCAAGACTGGCGATAGAAGGTATAGGCGTTCTTCTTCTGCTTCGGCCCGGCCCGGGTCAGGATGATGTCAGAGCTTTTGTAATAATCCTGATGATAGGCCTCGGCCTTCCAGAAGGTGCTGGCGGGCAGCACCGGCGTCACGATCTTTTGCCCCAACGCCTGCTGCGCCTCGGCCACTGCCGCCTGCGCGGCGGCCTGTTGGGCCGCATTAGAGACGAAAATCGCCGTCCGATACGCCGGACCCCGGTCACAGAACTGACCCCCGGCGTCTGTCACATCAACAGACCGCAGGAACATCGCGATCAGCTGGGCATAGGAAATGCGGCTGTTGTCAAAGGTGATCTCCACCGCCTCATAATGCCCTTCGTGGTTCGGATAGGTCGGGTTCTGCATCGTGCCGCCGGTATAGCCCGACACCACCGACTGCACGCCCGGCACCTTTTCAAAATCGGACTCGACGCACCAGAAGCAGCCCCCGGCGACAATCGCCTTTTCGTTGGCGGCATGGCTGCCCCCGGTGGTGGCGATCAGCACCATCAGCGCCACACCCGCCATAATCGACATCATCCGCGTCATCACACACTCCCTGAATTCTACGCCGACAGGATGACCCGAAGGCACCCCGCGTCCACTCAACCGTTTGTGATGTCACGCACAGGTGAAGCTGCCCCTTTCCCTTCGCCCGCCGCCCGCATAGCCTGACACCAAACCCGGAGGACCGCATGACCGACCACGTTTCCACCCATCAGGCTGAAGATGACGCCCGCAATGAAAGCATTCTGATCTGGGTGAACGGCGCGCTTAAGCCGCGCGATCAGGCGCTGGTCTCGGTCTACGATTCCGGCTTCATGCTGGGCGATGGCGTGTGGGAAGGGGTGCGGCTGTACAATGGGCGCTGGACCTTCCTTGACGAACACATGGACCGGCTGTTCGAGGCGGCAAAGGCGATTGATATCGACATCGGGATGACCCGTGATCAGGTGATCGCCGCGATCATGGAAACGCAAGCCGCCAACGGCATGACCACCGACGCCCACGCCCGCCTGATGGTGACGCGCGGCGTCAAGACCCGCCCGTTCCAGCACCCCAAACTGTCGCAAAGCGGGCCGACAGTGGTGATCATCATGGAACATTCGCGGCAAAAACTGCCGCGCCCGATCCGGCTGGCCACCGTGCCGCATCTGCGCGGCTTGCCGATGACGCAAGACCCCAAGCTGAACTCGCATTCCAAGCTGAACTGCATCCTCGCCTGCATCGCCGCCGAAAAGGCCGGCGCGGATGAGGCGCTGATGCTCGACGTGCATGGCTTTGTGAACACCACCAACGCCTGCAACTTCTTCACCGTCCGCAAGGGCGCCGTGTGGACCAGCACCGGCGACTATTGCATGAACGGCATCACGCGACAAAAGGTCATCGACCTGTGCCGCGAAAATGGCATCCCGGTGTATGAGCGGAACTTTTCCCTCGTCGACACCTACGGTGCGGATGAGGCGTTCCTCACCGGCACCTTCGGCGCGCAAACCCCGGTCAGTACGATTGATGGCCGCCAGATCGGCACCGGCCAGATGGGCCCGATGACCGAGCGGATTCGCGGGCTTTACAAGACCCTCGTCGGCGCATGAACGTACCGACGTAAGCCATACGCTTGCCATACATGAACCATACGGAAATCAGCCATGAAAATCGCGATGTGGTCCGGGCCACGCAACCTGTCCACCGCCATGATGTACGCCTTCGCCGCCCGGGGCGATTGCGCGGTCTGGGATGAACCGTTTTACGCGGCCTATCTGAAGGCGACCGGGTTGGACCACCCGATGCGCGACAAGATCGTCGAGGTGCACGAAGATGACGCGACCCTGATCGCCGCCGCTTGTATGGGTGAGGTTCCGCAGGAAAAAACCCTGTTCTATCAAAAGCATATGACCCTACACATGATCCCGGAATTCGACCGCCAGTTCATGCGCAGCCTGACCAACGTGTTCCTGATCCGCCACCCGGCCCGTGTGGTGGCGTCTTATGCGAAAAAGCGTGAAGGGCCGGTGCTGGCCGATATCGGCTTTGTCCAGCAGGCAGAGCTGTTTGATCAGGTGGCCGGTTGGACCGGCGAGGCCCCACTGGTGATCGACAGCGCCGACATCCGTGCCGACCCGCAGGCCGCGTTGAACCGCCTGTGCACGGCGCTGACAATTCCCTTTACAGACAACATGTTGCACTGGCCCGCCGGGCCAAAACCCTATGACGGAATCTGGGCCCCGCACTGGTACGGCGCGGTGCATAGGTCCACCGGGTTTGAGGAACCCGAGGGTCCACTGCCCGACCTGCCCGCCGGGTATCAGGCGATTGTGGATGAAGCGCTGCCGTTTTACGAGAAACTTAACGCTTATAAGATATGAAAGAGGGGCCGGAAAACCGGCCCCTTATTTGGCAGAATTAAAAATTGTTTTCAGCCCTTCGCCACCCGCGCATTGCGGTTGGCAATCAGCTTCAGGCGCAGGGCGTTCAGGCGGATGAAGCCCGCGGCGTCTTTCTGGTCATAGGCACCGGCGTCATCTTCAAAGGTCACATGCGCTTCGGAATACAGCGAATGGTCTGACCAGCGACCCACGCAGGTGGCGGAGCCTTTGTACAGCTTGATCCGCACGGTGCCGGTCACATGATCTTGCGATTTGTTGATCAGGGCCTGCAACATCTCGCGTTCTGGGCTGAACCAGAAGCCGTTGTAGATCAGTTCTGCATAGCGCGGCATGATGCTGTCTTTCAGGTGACCAGCCCCTGCATCCAGCGTGATCTGCTCGATCCCGCGATGCGCCTCCAGCAGCACGGTGCCGCCGGGGGTTTCATAGATGCCGCGCGACTTCATGCCGACAAAGCGGTTTTCGACGAAATCCAGCCGCCCAATGCCATGCGCGCCGCCCAGCTCATTCAGGCGGGTCAGGATGGTGGCGGGCGACATCGCCTCGCCGTTGATGGCAACCGCATCGCCGCGCTCAAACGAAACTTCAATGTATTCAGGGGTATCCGGGGCGTCTTCAGGCGAAACGGTGCGTTGGTACACATACTCCGGGGCCTGTTCGGCGGGGTTTTCCAGCGCCTTGCCCTCGGACGAGGTGTGCAGCAGGTTGGCGTCCACCGAGAACGGGGCCTCACCGCGTTTGTCCTTGGCAATCGGGATCTGGTTGGCTTCGGCGAATTCGATCAGCTTGGTGCGGCTGGTCAGATCCCATTCGCGCCAGGGCGCGATAACCCGGATCGACGGGTCGAGCGCATAGGCGGACAACTCAAAACGGACCTGATCATTGCCCTTGCCGGTGGCACCATGCGCCACGGCATCAGCCCCATGTTTGTGCGCAAGATCAACCAGATGCTTGGAAATCAGCGGCCGCGCGATCGAGGTGCCCAGCAGATACAGCCCTTCGTACAGCGCATTGGCGCGGAACATCGGGAACACATAATCGCGCACGAATTCTTCGCGCACGTCGACGATATGGATGTTTTCCGGCTTGATGCCCAGCAATTCCGCCTTGGCGCGGGCGGGTTCCAGCTCTTCTCCCTGACCCAGATCGGCGGTGAAGGTGATCACCTCGCAGCCGTATTCGGTCTGCAGCCATTTGAGGATGATCGAGGTATCCAGACCGCCGGAATAGGCAAGGACGACTTTTTTCGGTTTTGACATGCGCACGCTCCCTTTGGGATTTGCGCGGGTCTAAGGGGATTTGCGGTAAAGGGCAAGAAACACGGGCGTATCGGGTACAAAATCGCCACGCTTGCCAAAGCTGTGTTGCTGCGGCATGCCAAGAGTATGACCGATTTTGCACACGATGCCCGCCTTGCCACCGATGCCCTGCGTGATCTGTTTGATCCGACGCCGTTGCAGCGCAATGATTACCTGTCGCAACGCTTTGACGCCGATATCTGGCTGAAGCGCGAAGACCTGTCGCCGGTGCGGTCCTACAAGCTGCGCGGGGCCTTTACCGCGATGCGCAAGGTGCGCGAGGCGCAGCCGGGGCAGCAGCATTTCGTTTGTGCCAGTGCGGGCAACCACGCGCAGGGTGTGGCCTTTGCCTGCCGGCATTTCGGGGTGCAGGGCACGATCTTCATGCCGGTGACGACGCCGCAGCAAAAGATCGACAAAACCCGGGTATTTGGCGCGGGTCACGTGCAGATCGTGCTGACCGGCGACTATTTCGACCAGACGCTGGCGGCGGCGCAGGCGTTTTGCGCTGAAAAGGCCGCGTATTTCCTGTCGCCCTTTGACGATGATGATGTGATTCTGGGCCAGTCTTCGGTCGCGGTCGAGATGCTGGATCAGCTGGGCCGCGCGCCCGATCTGGTGATCCTGCCGGTGGGTGGGGGTGGGCTGTCATCGGGGGTGACGCGCTATCTGCGCGGCGTGGCCCCGGATGTGGCCTACCGTTTTGTGGAACCTCTGGGCGGCGCGTCACTGCTGGAGGCTTTGGCGGCGGGGCGGCCTGAGACGTTGGTCGGCGTGAACAGTTTTGTTGACGGTGCCGCCGTGGCGCGTCTGGGGGACAAGACCTTTGCCCTGCTGGATTGGGTCGATCCGGCCCATGTGCTGCTGGCCCCTGAAGACCGGATCTGCATCACCATGCTGGAGATGCTGAACGTGGAAGGCATCGTGCTGGAGCCTGCGGGGGCGCTGTCGGTGGATGTGCTGCCGGATCTGGCAGAGCTGATCCGGGGCAAGACCGTTGTCTGCGTGACATCGGGCGGGAATTTCGACTTTGAACGCCTGCCGGAAGTGAAAGAGCGGGCGCAGCGCTTTGCCGGGTTGAAGAAGTATTTCATCCTGCGGATGCCCCAGCGGCCCGGTGCCCTGCGTGAGTTTCTCGAAATGCTGGGGCCGGAGGATGATATCGCCCGGTTTGAGTATCTGAAGAAATCGGCGCGCAACTTCGGGTCGGTGTTGATTGGAATTGAGACAAAAGCGCCAGAGAATTTCACCCAACTGTTCGCGCGGCTGGATCTGGCGGCGTTTCCCTATCGTGACATCACCAATGACGGGATTTTGTCAGAATTCCTGATCTAGGGTCAGGCGACGCTGGCCTTCAGCTGGGCCACAAAGGCGGCGCGTGACTGGTAATAGATGCTGATCACCGTATCGAGCGCGACATCGGCGGGGCGGTTGTCTGCGGTCTGACACACCTCTGCCAGCCGGACAAAGCCCAGATTGAGCGCGCTGCCCTTCAGGAAATGCAGGTCATGTTCCAGTGACCCGGCAGCGGTAAGCGAGGGCAGACGCATGACCACCTGATCGGTTTCCTGCAGGAACAGGGTAACAATCTCATCAAACGAGTCGGCCCCCACCTCTGCCCGCAGGTCGTCTACACGTGCCCAGTCGATCATCACGTCCCCTGTTGTGCTTTGCCCTGCCCCCTGAGCGGTTAATCCGTTGATCATTTGCTCAGCGCGTTAAGATCGAGTTACCGCATCTGGCAATTTTGAATCGAACGGCGAAAGTTTTAGCTTTCACAGGTGCTTAAGCTGTGCGTGGCCAAGGTGGTTTGCGTGACATGGATCGTGATCTGATGACCCTGATGAATGTGAACAGCGCTGACCACCGGGCGCGCGCCGCTGCGGGGGTCGGGCCGTGGCGCGTGCTGGTCGTGGATGACAGCAAGGCCCAGCGGATGATGCTGACTGCCGCCCTGTCACGCTGGGGCTATGCGGTGGACCAGGCGGCATCGGGCGAAGAAGCGCTGCTCGCCTGTCAGATCGGGGCGTTTGACATCATCCTGTCGGACTGGGTGATGGATGGCATGTCGGGGCTTGATCTGTGCAGCGCCTTTCACGCGCTGGAGCAGGAGGGGTATACGTATTTCATCCTGCTGACCTCCAAATCCGGCAAGGCCGAAATTGCAAAGGGGCTGGAAGCGGGGGCCGATGATTTCCTGACCAAGCCGGTGTCCCCGCACGAGCTGCGCGCAAGGTTGCGCGCCGGGGAACGCATTGTCGGCATGCACAGGGAGCTGGTACAGAAAAACCGGCTGCTGGGTGCCACACTGGCCGAATTGCAGCGCGCCCAGCGGATTGTGGACCGCGACCTGATCGAAGCGCGCAAGCTGCAGCAAGCGCTGGTGCGTGACCGCTACCGCGACTGGGGGCGCGGGGCGGCGACGCTGTTTTTGCACACCTCGGGGCCGGTGGGCGGCGATCTGGCCGGGTTCTTTGAACTGGATGCCTGCCGGGTGGCGCTGTATTCGCTGGATGTGTCCGGGCATGGCGTGGCCTCTGCCATGATCACCGCGCGGCTGGCGGGTTATCTTTCCGGGGCGGACCCGGATCAGAACATCGCCTTGCAGCGCCGCCCGGATGGCGGGTTCGACGCGCTGCTCCCGGAAGAGGTGGCGGCGCGCTTCAACCGAACCTTGCTGCAGGATCTGCAGGTCGATCAATACTTTACCATGGCCTATGCACAGGTCGATCTGTGCACCGGGGCGGTGGCGCTGGTGCAGGCGGGCCACCCCTATCCGCGTATTCTGCGGGCCGATGGCCGGATTGACCGGCTGGGCACCGGCGGGCTGCCGATCGGGCTGCTGTCTGATGCGGTGCATGAACGGGTGACGGCGCAGCTCTATCCCGGCGACCGGCTGTTGTTGCTGACCGACGGGTTGACCGAATGCCCGTCGCCCGGCGGTGCCGAACTGGGCGATGACGGGCTGGATGCCTTGATCAGCACCAACAGCAGGCTGGGGTCTGCGCAGCTGCTGGATGCGCTGATCTGGGATCTGGCAACGCATCTGGGGTCTGAGGATTTTCCCGATGATGTGTCGGGGCTGGTGTTTGATTACCGGGGCTGATGCCGCAGCGCCTGAAACAAAAACGCGCGGTCGCCGGTGTTGGTGATCTGATCCAGCGCCTGCGTGACCGTCATCCAGACGGCGCTGTGCCCGGGCTCGGACGGGGGGCCTAGGCGCAGGATCGGGCGGGCCAGATAGATGGTGCAGATCTTTTCGGCCCATTTGTCGTAGTCGGGCATATAGGTGAACCGCCGATAGGCCCCCAACCGGCGGGTCACGGCGATTTTCCAGCCGGTTTCCTCAAACACCTCACGGTGCAGGGCGGGGATCGGGTGTTCGCCCGGATCAATCCCGCCGCCGGGCAGCTGAAACTCCGGTACAGGCTCTGCCTGATAGGTTGTCAGCACCTCATTGCCATCCAGCAACACGGCGTAGACACCCGGTCTGGGGCGGTATTTCTGGTCCGGTCGGACCGGATCACCGTAACGCCGCATGCTGTTGCCCCCTTGGTCGTGGTGTTGCCCTGCCTATATAGGCGCGGTATGCCAAGATTGGCTCGCTAAGGAAACCCCATGACCATTGGTTCGCAGATTGCCTGGGACGATACCGTCCTGCCCTTTCAACTTGATCAGTCCGACATCCGGGGCCGGGTGGTCCGGCTGGATGGCGTGCTGGAGCAGGTTCTGTCGCAACACAGCTATCCGCCGCTGATAGAGGCGCTGGTGGCCGAAGCCGCTTTGCTGACCGCGCTGATCGGGCAGTCGGTGAAACTGCGCTGGAAGCTGAGCCTGCAGATCCGCGGTAACGGCGCGGCGCGGCTGATTGCGACCGATTATTATGGCCCGACCGATGAGGGCGAACCGGCCCGCATCCGCGCCTATGCCAGCTATGATGCCGACCGGCTGGACCCTGACGCCGATCCGTTCAGCCAGATCGGCACCGGCTATTTCGCGGTGATGCTGGATCAGGGCGAAGGCATGGTGCCGTATCAGGGCTTTACCCCGATTGCGGGCGCGTCGCTGTCCTCCTGTGCCGAGACCTATTTTGCGCAGTCCGAACAGCTGCCGACCCGGTTTTCGCTGACCTTCGGGCAAAGCGTAGAGCCGGGGCGGCCTGCGCATTGGCGCGGCGGCGGCGTGATGTTGCAGCACATGCCCAAGGCCGGGATGAGCGTGGCAGCGGAAGCCGGTTCGGGTGAGGGCGGGTTGTTGCAGCACAGCGACATTCTGGCCGGGGAAGAGGGCGAAAGCTGGACCCGCGCCAATGTGCTGCTGGACACGGTGGAAGAGATCGAGCTGATCGGGCCGCAGGTCACACCGTCAGAGCTGCTGGTGCGCCTGTTTCATGAAGAGGGGCCGCGCGTGTTTGAGGCGCAGCCGGTGCGGTTTGGCTGTTCGTGCTCTGAGGACAAGGTGCGCAACACGATGTCGATCTATTCGCAGAAAGACATTCAGAAGATGACAACGCCCGAAGGCGTGGTCACCGCCGATTGCCAGTTCTGCGGCGCGCATTACGAAATGGACCCGGTGACCTTGGGGTTCGAGGCCAGGAATGGATGAGATTGCCCGCCTGCAAAGCGCCTTGCAGCGCCCGGCGGGCGAGTCGTCTGATTTTGACCTGAACCCCGGCATTCAGCTGCCCGCCGGTCGCACTTTGCGCCCGGCGGGGGTGCTGGTGCCGGTCTGGGCCGGGCCCGGTGGGGCGCGGGTGATTCTGACCAAACGCGCATCGCATCTGAAGCATCATCCGGGGCAGATCTCGCTGCCCGGCGGCAAGGTGGAACCGGAGGATGCCTCGGTTCAGGCGGCAGCGCTGCGCGAGGCGATGGAAGAGATCGCCTTGCCGCCCGGGTTGGTCGATGTGCTCGGCCATCTGCCGGTGCATGAAACGGTGACTGGCTTCACCATGACCCCGGTTCTGGGCGTGATCAGAGATGATTTTCGCCCCGTGGCGGAGCTGGGTGAGGTGGAAGAAGTCTTTACCGTGCCGCTGGCGCATGTGCTGGACCTGTCGCGCTATGGCGTCGAACGGCGGCTGTGGATGGGGCAGTGGCGGCGCTATTACGTGGTGCCCTACGGCCCCTATTACATCTGGGGTGCCACCGCGCGCATTCTGCGTGGCCTGGCCGAACGGGCAGCGCTGTGAAGGTTACGGGGGACTGGCTGCGCCATCCGGGCACCCAAGCGCTGTGCCGGGTGCTGGAGGGTGCCGGGCATCAGGCGCTGTTCGTCGGTGGCTGTGTGCGCAATGCCCTGATGGGGGTGCCTGTCAGTGACATTGATATCGCGACCGATGCCGGGCCGGAAAACGTGTCTGTGCTGGCGGAAAATGCTGGTTTCAAGGTGGTGCCGACCGGGATCGACCACGGTACGGTGACGGTGATTGCGGAGGGTGTGGCACATGAGGTCACCACCTTCCGCCGGGATGTGCAGACCGACGGGCGGCACGCGGTGGTCGCATTTTCACACCGGGTGGAGGAGGATGCGGCGCGGCGCGACTTCACCATGAACGCGCTCTATGCCGACCGGCATGGGGTGCTGATCGACCCGTTGGGCGGATTGCCCGACCTGCTGGCGCGGCGGGTGCGGTTTGTGGGCGCGCCGGATGCCCGCATCGCCGAAGATTATCTGCGCATCCTGCGGTTTTTCCGCTTCCATGCCCACTATGGCGATCCGGCGGGCGGAATTGACGGCGAAGGACTGGCGGCCTGTGCCGCAAATTCTGCTGGAATAGAGACACTTTCGCGCGAACGGATCGGGGCAGAGATGTGCAAGCTGCTCGCTGCTCCTGACCCGGCACCGGCGGTTGCGTCGATGGCCGCGGCGGGGGTGCTGGCGGTGGTCCTGCCGGGGGCAGATGCGCGGGCGCTGGGGCCGTTGGTGCATCTGGAAAGCGGGCTGGTGCCGCGATGGCTGCGGCGGCTGGCGGTGCTGGGCGGGCGGGATGTGGCAGATCGTTTGCGGCTGTCCCGCCGGGACAGTGCCGATTTAGGCCGTATCAGAGACGAAACTGGTGGTGTGCTGACCTCGGCGGCGCTGGGCTTTGTGCTGGGCGATGCGCTGGGGGTTGATGCCGTTCTGGCACGCGCGGCGGTGATGGAGCAGCCCTTGGCAGAGGGTTGGGCGGCAGAGGTTGCGCGCGGGGCTGCGGCAGAATTCCCGCTGCGCGCCGCCGATCTGATCGACCGGGTGCAGGGCCCGGCGCTGGGCGCGGCGCTGGAGGCGGCGCGGCAGCGCTGGCTGGCCAGCAACCTGACGCTGACCCGCGCGCAGCTTTTGGGTTAAACTGTTTTCCTCGGGCATTAATCGGAGTATAGCCCTGCGGTAACCTGCAAGAGGCTGTCCCCCGTGTTTTCGTATTTTGAACGGCTCGTGGACCCTTATGGTCCTTACGAGCAGACCGACACCCCGCCGCGCAAACTGTGGCCGTTTCTGAAGCAATACATCCACCCGTTTCGCGGGGTTTTCGCGGTGACGGCCACCTTGTCTGTCGTGTCGGCCTTCGCCGATGTGGCGATGATCTGGTATGTCGGGCGGTTGGTGGACATGCTGTCGACCACCGGGCCGCAGGCGGTCTGGGCGGACCATGGCACCGAAATTCTGACCGTGGCGGCGGCGATTCTGATCTTGCGTCCCATTTTGCTGGTCGCCAATGTGGCGCTGTTGCACAACACCATCCTGCCGAACTTTGGCACCATGATCCGCTGGCGGGCGCATTCCCATGTGATCCGCCAACCCGTGGGCTGGTTCGAGAGCGATTTTGCCGGGCGGATTGCCAACCGCATCATGCAGACCCCGCCAGCGGCGGGGGATGCGGTGTTTCAGACCTTTGACGCGGTGGCCTTTGCCAGTGTGACCGTGGTGGGCGCGGGTATCATGCTGGCTGGGGCCGATATGCGGCTGCTGGTGCCGCTGGTGATCTGGTTTGTGCTCTATGCCGCATTGGTGCGCTGGACCATCCGGCGCGCCGGGCCTGCGGCGAAGGCGAGCTCTGATGCGCGGTCTGCGGTAACCGGGCGGGTGGTGGATGCCTATACCAACATCCATTCGGTCAAGCTGTTCGCGCACCATGATATGGAGATGAACTACGCCCGCGATGCCATCGAGCATGCCCGCGCCACATTCGCCAAGGAAATGCGGATCGTCACCAAGATGGATCTGGCGCTGACCGTGCTGAATGGCGGTCTGATTGTGGGCGTGACCGGCTGGGCGCTGATCCTGTGGTATCAGGGGCAGGCGACGGTGGGCACGGTGGCGGCGGCCACCGCGTTGGTTCTGCGGCTGAACAACATGACCTATTGGATCATGTGGGCCTTCACCTCGCTGGTGCAGGCGCTTGGGATCGTGGCCGAGGGGATGGAGACCATCACCCAGCCGATCCATCTGGTCGACAAGCCGGGGGCAAAGCCGCTGGCGCTGACCGCCGGCAAGATCGAGCTGGACGGGGTGAGCCACCATTACGGGCGCGGGTCAGGCGGGTTGCAGGACCTGTCGCTGACCGTGCAGGCGGGGGAAAAGATTGGCGTTGTCGGGCGGTCGGGGGCGGGGAAATCGACCCTCGTGAAGCTGTTGTTGCGGTTTTACGATACCGAAGGTGGCGTGATCCGCATCGACGGGCAGGATATTGCGCAGGTGGGTCAGGATTCTGTCCGCCGGGTGATCGGCATGGTGCAGCAAGACAGCAGCCTGATGCACCGTTCGGTTCGCGACAACATCCTCTACGGTCGCCCCGATGCGAGTGAGGCCGAGATGATCGCCGCCGCCCGCCGCGCCGATGCGCATGAGTTCATCCTTACGCTGGAAGATCCGGAAGGCCGCAAAGGTTACGACGCGCATGTGGGTGAGCGGGGCGTGAAACTGTCGGGCGGGCAGCGCCAGCGGGTGGCACTGGCGCGGGTGATCCTGAAAGACGCGCCGATCCTGATTCTGGATGAGGCGACGAGTGCGCTGGATTCCGAGGCCGAGGCAACGATTCAGGAGGCGCTGTTTGGCGTCATGCAGGGCAAGACCGTGATCGCGATTGCGCACCGGCTGTCGACCATCGCCGCGATGGACCGGATTGTCGTGCTGGAGGACGGACATATCGCCGAGCAGGGAACACACGCCGAGCTTTTGGTGTTGGACGGGCTATATGCCCGGTTCTGGGCCCGCCAGTCGGGTGGGTTCATCGGGCTTGAGGAGTCGGCATGAGCGTTCTGAAACGGCTGGGCGGGTGGATCGACGCGTTCCGCCCGGCGACTGGGGAACCTCCGCAACAGCTGTGGCCGTTCATGCGCTGGTGCCTGAAAGGCTCGTGGCCGATGCTGGGGCTGGCCGGGGTGTTTTCCTCGGTTGCGGGGGCGACGGAAGTGGTGTCGGCGGTCATTCTGGGCTGGGTGATCGATGCGGCGTTGAGTGCTGGGCCGGAGCGGTTTTTCGGCGATCACGCGGTGCTGATCGGCATGTTCGTGCTGTTCTATCTGGTGCTGCGGCCGATCGCCTTTGGCTTTGCTGCTGCGTCGAACAGCATTGTGGTGGGGCCGAATGTGATGCCGCTGGTGCTGTCGCGGCTGCACCGCTGGACGCTGGGGCAGGCGGTGACGTTTTTCGACAATGACTTCGCCGGGCGGATCGCGCAAAAGCAGATGCAGGCCGCGCGGGCGGTGACGGATGTGGCGACCGAGGTGATCAACACGGTGTGCTTTGCACTGGCATCGGTGATCGGGTCGGTGGTGTTTCTGGTGGTGATCGACGCGCGGATTGCGTTGGCACTGGCGGTATGGCTGGTGGTTTACGTGCTGCTGATCCGGTTCTTCATGCCGCGGGTTCGGGTGAATTCGGCTGCGCGCGCCTCGGCGCGGGCGATGGTGTCCGGGCAGGTGGTGGATACGATCACCAATATCAAGACGGTGAAGCTGTTCGCCCATGCCGCTTTTGAAGACCGGGTCGCACTGAAGGCGATGGAGGTGTTCCGCGAGCGCAGTCTTGAATTCGGCGTGATCTCGACCTGGTTCCGGCTGTCGCTGATGACGGTGGCGGGCGTGTTGCCGGTGCTGCTGATCGGCGGCACGGTGGTGCTGTGGCAGCAGGGGCAGGCGACGGCGGGCGCGATTGCGGCGGCGGGTGCGATTTCGATGCGGATTGCGCAGATGTCGGGCTGGGTCAGCTTTACGCTGATGTCGATCTATACCTCGGTGGGCGAGGTGGAGGACGGGATGAAAACCCTGTCAGCCCCGCACCAACTGGCCGATGCGCCGGATTCGGTGGATCTGGACAAGGTGCGCGGAGAGATCACCTTTGCCGGGGCCAGCTTTGCCTATGGGCGGCGGCGGGGCGGGGTGGAAGACCTGAACCTGACCATTCGCGCCGGGGAAAAGCTGGGGATTGTCGGGGCCAGCGGTGCCGGGAAATCGACCTTGGTTGCCATGCTGCTACGGCTCTATGACTGCGAAAAAGGGGCTGTTCTGGTCGACGGGCAGGATGTGCGCCATGTGACGCAAGAGAGTTTGCGACGCCAGATCGGGATGGTCACGCAGGAAACTGCGATGTTCAACCGAAGCGCGCGCGACAACATCGCCTATGGCCGCCCCGATGCGACCGAAACCGAAATCATCGCAGCGGCCAGTGCCGCCGAGGCGGATGGTTTCATCAGCCAGATGATCGACCACACCGGGCGCAAAGGCTATGCCGCGTTTCTGGGGGAACGCGGGGTCAAGCTGTCGGGCGGGCAGCGGCAGCGGATTGCCCTGGCGCGGGCGTTCGTGAAAGACGCGCCTATTCTGGTGCTGGACGAGGCGACTTCGGCACTGGATTCCGAGGTTGAGGCCAATATCCAGTCGGCACTCGACCGGGTGATGCAGGGCAAGACCGTGCTGGCGATTGCGCACCGCCTGTCGACCATCGCGGCGATGGACCGGATTGTGGTGCTTGACGACGGGCGGATTGTCGAAGAAGGCACGCATGACGCGCTGTTGGCGCAAAATGGCCTGTACGCCCGCTACTGGAATCGCCAGTCGGGCGGGTTCATCGGGTCAGATGAAAAGGAAGCTGCAGAGTGAAACTTACAATAGACCGGCTGGGACACCTTGGCGACGGGATCGCCCAAGGCGAGAACGGCCCGGTCTTTGTGGCCGGGATGCTGCCGGGTGAGGTGGTCGAGGGCGATCTGGAGGGCGACCGGCTGGTCAATGCCAAGATCGTGACGCCGAGCGCCGCGCGCATCAAGCCGCCCTGTTCGCACGCGCGGGCCTGTGGCGGGTGCCTGATGCAACACGCGTCAGATGCGATGGTGGCCGACTGGAAGACGGCGCATGTCGAAGGCGCTTTGGCTGGCCAGGGGCTGCATGCCCCGTTCCGGCCCGTTCTGACATCGCCCCCCCGGTCGCGGCGGCGGGCGACCTTTGCCGCGCGGCGGACCAAGGGCGGGTCGATGATCGGCTTTCATGCGCGCGGGTCGGATGCCTTGGTGCAGATCCCGAATTGTCAGCTGGTGCATCCCGATCTGATGGCCGCGATGCCGGGGCTGGAAGAGCTGGTGCGTCTGGGCGGGTCACGTTCGCAGGAAGTGGCGCTGATGGTCACACGTGCGATTGGCGGGCCGGATGTGGTGGTCACCGGCGGCAAGCCGCTGGATGGCGCGCTGCGGCTGGAACTGGCGCGGGTGGTCGAGGCGCATGCGATGGCACGGCTGACCTGGGACGGCGAGACGGTGGCGCTGCGGGCGACACCAATCCAGACCATCGGCAAGGCACGCGTGGCCCCGCCTGCGGGTGCGTTCCTGCAAGCGACGGAACATGGCGAACACGCCTTGTTAGAGACGGTCCATGAGGCGTTGGGCCCGCAGAAAAAGATCGTCGATCTGTTTGCCGGGATCGGAACCTTTGCCCTGCCGCTGGCCGAGATGGCCGAAGTGCATGCGGTGGAGGGTGACCCCGCGATGGTGGCAGCACTCGATAGGGCCGCCCGCAACACCGAAGGGCTGAAGCCGATAAAGGCCGAAGCACGCGACCTGTTCCGCCGCCCGCTGGAGCCCGATGAGTTCAAGTATGTGACCGGCGTGGTCATCGACCCGCCGCGCGCGGGGGCGGAAGCGCAGATGCGCTGTCTGGCGGAAACCAAGGTGCCGGTGATTGCGATGGTATCGTGCAACCCGGTGACCTTTGCGCGGGATGCCAAGATCCTTGTGCAGGCCGGGTACCGGCTGGAATGGATACAAGTTGTCGATCAATTCCGCTGGTCGGCGCATGTGGAACTTGTGGGCCGCTTCGTTCGGTAGCATATCCCGAAACATAATCCGGACCGGGAGAAGATGATGACGCGCGCAGCAGTGGGTGAGTGGCTGGACAGACCGGTGGTCAGGAATGCCATCATCGGCGTCATCCTGTTCAACGCGGTGATTCTGGGGTTAGAGACCTCGTCGACGGTTATGGTGCGGGCGGGTGCCTTGATTTTGGCTCTGGACACGATCTGTCTTGCGATCTTTGTCGCCGAGATTGCGGCCAAGATCTATGCGCACGGGCCAAGGTTCTTTCGCAGCGGCTGGAATCTGTTCGATTTCGTGATTGTCGGCGTGGCGCTGGTGCCTGCGGCGCAGGGCCTGTCGGTGCTGCGCGCGCTGCGCATTCTGCGGGTGCTGCGGGTGATCTCTGTGGCCCCGCGTCTGCGCCGGGTGGTCGAAGGGTTCATCACCGCACTTCCCGGCATGGGGTCAGTGTTTCTGCTGATGGCGATCATCTTCTATATCGGCGCGGTGATGGCGACCAAGCTGTTCGGCGGGGCCTTCCCGGACTGGTTCGGCGATCTGGGCAATTCGGCCTATACGCTGTTCCAGATCATGACGCTGGAAAGCTGGTCGATGGGAATCGTCCGCCCGGTGATGGAGGCGTTTCCCTATGCCTGGCTGTTCTTTGTGCCCTTCATCATGGTCACCACATTCGCCGTGGTGAACCTGCTGGTCGGTCTGATCGTGAACTCGATGCAGGATGCCCATTCCGCCGAGGACAATCTGAAAACCGATGCCTACCGTGATGAGGTGCTGGCAAGGCTGACCGCGATCGAGGCGCGGTTGAGTAAGGAAGATGACACATCCGTGAGACGCTGAGGCCCGATCCCCGCTAGGCAGGCTGCACGAATTTGAGTATGCCGGTTGAAAAAATGCGGGGCAGTTGTCGATGTGGCTTTATCGGATTGTGGCAGTTCTGGTGCTGGCGTTTGGGCTGACGGCCTGTGGCAACAGCAAGTTCAAAACCTATAACGGCCCGGCGGTCACGTCTGTGCAAGTGCACAAGGCGGAGCGGAAGATGTATCTGCTGCACCATGAGCGCGTGCTGAAATCCTACGATATCGCGCTGGGGTTTGCGCCCGAGGGACACAAGCAGTTTGAAGGCGATGGCCGGACGCCGGAAGGCACCTACATCATTGACCGGCGCAATCCGAATTCGGAGTTCCATCTGTCGATCGGGATTTCCTATCCCAATCAGGCCGACCGCGAATATGCGAAAGCCTTTGGCAACAAGCCGGGCGGTGACATCTTTATCCACGGCGGGCCAAAGCGAAAGGTGTCGCGCCGCGACTGGACGGCGGGCTGCATCGCGGTGACCGACAAAGAGATGGAGCGGATCTATGCGATGGTCAAAAACGGCACGCCGATCCTGATTCTGCCCTGACCTGTTGGCCCGGGGGTCAGCCCCCGGTGACCAGACACCACCAGATCTTGCCGCTTGGTTCCTGATACCAGGCAAAGCCGATCTCGCGCGCCGAGGCGTCAAGAATGACGGCGCGGGTTTCGGGCTCCCGCATCCAGGCGGCCAGTGTGACCAGTTCCGTCTCGAACGTTTCCGAAATCAGCTCGCCTTTCAGTGCCCCGGTATAGCCAACGCGCTGCACCCGGGTCAGCGGCGATGACCCGTCCGATCCGAAATGCCATGGCCGGTTCTGCACCGACATGTCACGCGCATGGGTGGCAGCAGCGGCGTTCAGCGCGGCGTTGAAGGCCAGCGGCCCCGCATTCTGGGCGCGGCGCAGCGAGTTGACGGAATCGAGCAGGCGGAACGAGACTTCGTTCTCGGTGCCGGGGGCAATCTTGTAGACCTGCGGCAGCGGCTGCCCGCTGGCATCAAGCTGTACCGCAGCCGTTTGCTGAACACATGCCGAAAGCAGCCCGACTGCACCAAGGGTCAGCACCATGCGTCTGTTCATCTGAAGTTCCGATCGTTGCGGCCCGCAGGCACATTGCGTCAGCGCTCTTTACCGAATGCGGCCCCGCATTTCAAACCCAACTCTGCGTGACCCCGCCGGTTAACGGCGGTTTGATTTGCGGGTTTTGGCCGATGGGAGTATGAAACCGGCAAAACGTCAATGGCAGGAGACCTCTGATGAGCGTCGAAGATCAGACCAAACTGAACCGCCGGGTTTTCCTGGGAACGGCAGCCGCCGGTCTGGGTGCCGGGCTGGCCCCGGCATTTGCGATGGACGGCTCTACCGAGATGGTCGCCCCGGTGACAAGCGGTTCCGTGCGCAACAACGTGTCCAGCTTCCGGATGCTGCGGTGGCAGGACTATTTCGACAACACCCGCGGCGGGGCGATTCTGGTCGATCTGACATCGCGGGCGCTGCACTACTGGTCGGAAGATCAGGCCACCTACAGGCTGTACCCGACGTCAGTGCCGCTGTCCGAAGATCTGACCCGCCGCGGCCGGACCGAGGTGGTGCAAAAGGTGGTCGCCCCCAGCTGGCGACCGACCCCGTCGATGAAACAGCGCAACCCGGAATGGCCGGATGTGGTCGAAGGCGGCGCACCGGATAACCCTCTGGGATCGCACGCGCTTTACCTGTCGTGGACCTATTATCGCATCCACGGCACCCATGACACGCGCAAAATCGGCCGCCGGTCGTCGAACGGATGTGTCGGACTTTATAATGAGCATATCTCGGAACTATTTTCGATGAGCAAAGTTGGGACTCAGGTGTTGCTAATTTGACGACAAGCCGGTGAGACACGCGATGCTTCAACAAGCCAGATTGCAAATCTTGTGCCAAGCTGGTTATGAAGTCGATACGAGGTACAGTCTTGGGTGCATGCCGTCGCCTCTGCAACATTCGGCGGTATGCTATATCTGGAGGTTATTATGAAGAAACTTGCACTTGCTGCCGCACTTACGGTCGCTGCATCCACCGCTCACGCTGGCGGCATGATGGAACCCGTTATGGAGCCAACCGTTGTCGCTGCTCAGACGTCTTCGTCGGCTGGCGGTATCGTTGTTCCGTTGCTGCTCCTGCTCATCATTGCAGCAGCAGTCTCGAACTGATCTAACGATCACGTTCTAAGGAAAAAGGCGGTGAGAGTTCTCACCGCCTTTTTTCTGTTTTCTGCAAAGGTTTCGCGGGCATGTCCCGCCGCTGGCCGCGTTACCGCAGCCAGCCCGCCAGGTTCTCGGAAATGACGGCCAGAAGCGCTGTGATATGCGCGTCATCGTCGTTCAGGCAGGGAATATAGGTAAAGGTCTCGCCGCCCGCATGCTCGAACGCTTCGCGGATCTCGCCGTTGATCTCTTCCAGCGTTTCGATGCAATCGGCGGAAAAGGCCGGGGCCATCACGGCGATGTTCTTTTTGCCCTGTTTGGCCAGTTCGGCCACATGTTCCACGGTATAGGGCTTCAGCCATTCCTCGGGGCCAAAGACCGACTGGAAAGTGGTGTCGATGCTGCCCTTGTCCCAGCCCAGCCGTTCGCGCAACAGGCGTGAGGTTTTGGCGCATTGGCAATGGTAGGGATCGCCCTCCATCAGATAGCGCTTGGGCATGCCGTGATAGCTGGCGACCAGAACATCAGGCTTGGCTGGCAGGGTCGCATAGACCCGCTCGACCGATTGGGCGAGGGCGTCAATGTATTGCGGATGGTCGAAATACTCCGGCACGGTGCGGACCGACGGCTGACGCTTTTCCTTCATCAGGGCGCGGAAGAATTCGTCATTGGCGGTGGCCGATGTGGCCCCGGCGTAATGCGGATACAGCGGGAAAAACAGGATTTTCTCACACCCGGCCTCCACCATCGCGCGCACCTTTGAGGCCGTCGACGGGTTGCCGTAGCGCATGCAGAAATCGACCATGACACCATCGCCATACTGCGCGGCGATGCCTTGCGCGATCTTGGCGGTCTGATCCTTGGTGATGGTCAGCAGCGGGCTTTCGTTCCGGTCGTGGTTCCAGATCAGCTTGTAATTGGCACCCGAGCTGAACGGCCGTTTGGTCAGGATCACCAGTTGCAGCAGCGGCTGCCAGAGCCAGCTGGAATAATCGACCACACGTTTGTCGGACAGGAATTCATTCAGATAGCGGCGCATCGACCAGTAGTCGTAATTGTCGGGTGTGCCGAGGTTGGCGACGAGCACGCCGATCTTTGCCTGCCGCACCGGCGGGTGATCAGCGGGGGCATGGGCAAGGCGGCCCTGACCGGGCGCGATGACAGACCCCTGCGGGGCATGGTGCACTCCGTGCTTGGCATCGAGCATTATGGTCGTCCTTGGCTGATCAGAGGTTACGCGGGACATATAGGCTTATGCGCCGGGGTCAACCTTTGGCCGGGCCGCGTGGCAGCGGCATTTCCGCCGCATTCAGCACATCGGCCAATCTTTGGGCAGCAGAGCCGGGTTTCAGCGGTTTTGGCTGGCTGTCTGCGGGGGCCCAGCCGGTGAGGCAGATGATCTCGAACGTGGCGGGGATGCGGCCTTCGTTATCGGCATATTGCGCCTGATAGATCTCGGCCGCGCGCAGCAGCACCGCGCGGCGCGTCGGGCGGCGCAGGCGGGCGGAAAGCGCGTTGCCTTCGCCCATCAGGCGCAGGTCGCGCATCAGGTGCAGGGCATCACGGTAGCGCACGGTTTTGGTAAAGCTGTCCGCGACCGGCAGGGCGAAGCCCGCGCGTTGCAGCAGGCCGCCCAGATCGCGGATTTCGCCCATCGGCAGGACGCGAGGGGACAGACCGCCCGATACCTCTGCCTCGGCCTCGGCCAGACAGGCGCGCAGCTCAAACAGGGTCTGGCCGCCGAACATCAGGGCCAGAAACAGCCCGTCGGTGCGCAGGGCGTGGCGGCATTGCACCAGCTGGCCCACCGGGTCATTCGCCCAGTGCAGGCACAGGGCATGGATCACCAGATCATGCGCGCCGGGGGGCAGCGACAGCAGGTCATCATCGGGGAAAGGCGTGCCGATACCGGACCAGAGCTTCGGAAAGCCGGTCACAACAGCGGGCGACGTAAACGTCCTGTTAACCTCGATCAGTCTTTCCTGAACTTCGGCAAACGCCTCATCGTGCAAAAAGAACTCGGTGGCCCGGTCGCGGTTGCGCAACAGGGCGGGGCGGTCTGTCAGGATGGGTGGCGTCTGCATGGCGCGGAAGATGGGGGGAGGCGCATGGGATTGCAAGCAGCGCTGCTGCACATGGTCTATCCGCCGCAATGCGTGGCCTGCGACGCGATGGTGTCGACCGACTTTGGCCTGTGTGGCCGGTGCTGGCGGGAAACACCCTTTATCGCCGGGCTGGTCTGTGACCAGTGCGGCACGCCCCTGCCGGGGGAAGACCCCGGCCATCCGGTGCACTGCGACGATTGCCTGACGATCGCACGGCCCTGGTCCCGCGGGCGGGCGGCACTGCTGTACCGCGACCGCGCACGCGGCATGGTGCTGCAGCTGAAACATGCCGACCGGCAGGAACTGGCCCGGCCTGCGGGCGGCTGGCTGATGCGGGCGGCGCAGCCGATTCTGCAGCCGGATATGCTGATCGCCCCGGTGCCGCTGCACTGGCTGCGGCTGCTCCGGCGGCGCTACAACCAGTCGGCGCTGCTGTCGACCCAGCTGGCGCGGCTGTCGGCGCTGGACCACTGCCCCGATCTGCTGCAACGCCAACGCAACACCCAGAGCCAGGAGGGCAGGGGCCGTGACGGGCGCTTTGCCAATCTGGCCGACAGTATCCGGGTACACCCCCGCCGCCGCGCGCGGGTTGAGGGGCGGCAGGTGCTGCTGGTCGATGATGTGATGACATCGGGTGCCACCCTGGCGGCGGCGGCAGAGGCTTGCCTTGCGGTGGGGGCCGCCGGGATCTGCGTTCTGGTGCTGTGTCGCGTTGCGAAAGAGGGGTAAATCCGTATAGTCCGGCGCAACGCCTTTGTTTGCAGGACCCGAGATGAAAACCGTTGAAATCTATACCACACCCAGTTGCCCCTATTGCATCGCGGCCAAGCGGCTGCTGGACAAAAAGGGCGTCGCCTATTCTGAAACCGATGTCAGCCGCGACCCTGCCTTGCGTCAGGCGATGACCGCGCGGGCTGGTGGGTCGCGCACTGTGCCGCAGATTTTCATTGGCGGGCAGCATGTGGGCGGGTCGGATGACCTGCACGCGCTGGACCATCGCGGCGGGCTTGACCCGATGCTGGCCGACTGATGCGCGTCGGGCTGGTGCAACTGACGGTCAGCGATGACCCGGCGGCAAACCTGGCCGAGACCCTGACGTTGCTGCGTCAGGCGGCGGCGGGCGGAGCCGGGTTTGTGCTGACACCGGAATGCACCAATGCGCTGTCCTCCAGCCGCGATCATCAGCAAGCGGTGTTCCACCATGAAGGCGATGACCCGACGCTTGCCGCCCTGCGGGCTGAGGCGAAGGTACTGGGGATCTGGCTGCTGATCGGGTCGCTGGGGCTGAAGACCCATGATCCGGATGGCCGCTTTGCCAACCGCTCGTTCCTGATCGGGCCGGATGGCGCAGTGATGGCGCGGTATGACAAGATCCACATGTTTGATGTGACCGTGTCGGAGACCGAGTCTTATCGCGAATCGGCAGGCTACCGGCCCGGAGACCGCGCCGTGCTTGCCGACATGCCCTTTGGCCGGGTCGGCATGACCGTGTGCTATGACGTGCGCTTTCCCTATCTGTACCGGGCGCTTGCACAGGCCGGGGCGCAGATCATCACCGTGCCCGCCGCGTTCAACCACATCACCGGGGCCGCGCATTGGGAGGTGCTGCTGCGGGCCCGCGCGATTGAAACCGGGTGCTTCGTGCTGGCCCCGGCGCAGACCGGGTTTCACCCGGAACGCGCGGGCAAGGGGCGTCGGACGCACGGGCATTCGCTGGTGATCGCGCCCTGGGGCGAGGTACTGGCCGATGGTGGTGACGCGCCGGGCGTGGTGTTTGCCGATCTTGATCTGGCGCAGGTAGTGGCCGCCCGTGGCCGGGTGCCGTCGCTGACCCATGACCGTGGGTTTGCCGGGCCATGAGCCAGAATGAGCGCGTTGAAGAAATTGCCGTCGCCCTGTTCGGAGAGCTGTTCATGGCCGACCAGCTGGCGCGCAACCGCATTTCCAAGGTGCTGCCAAAGGGGATGGAGCTGTCGCATTTCGGGGTGCTGAACCATTTGTCCCGGCTGAACGAAGAACGCACCCCGGCCCAGCTGGCCCGTTCGTTTCATGTGACGCGCGGCGCGATGACCAATACGCTGGCAAAGCTGGAATGGGCGGGCCATGTGCATATCCGCCCCGACTGGGATGACGCGCGGCGCAAGTTCGTGGCGATCAGCCCCTCGGGCCGGGCGGCGCGCGATGCCGCAGTGCAATCGGTGGCCCCGCTGATCGCCGAGGTGGTGCAGCAGCTTGGGGCAGAACGGGTGCGCGCGCTGCTGCCGGTGCTGCGTGAAATGCGGACCCGGCTGGAGGATGAGGGCTGAGGTGTCGCGGCTGAACGAAAAGGGCGGTGCATGACGCCGGGAAAGCGGCTGTTCGATATCGTTGCGGCGCTGTTTTTGGGCGCGCTGCTGATTGTGCCGTTTGGCATCCTGCTGATCTTTTTGCTGCTGCGCGAAGGGCGGCCGGTGTTTTACGTCTCGGAACGGATGCGCGCGCCGGGGCGGCCGTTTCAGCTGTGGAAGCTGCGCACGATGTGCGCGGTGGCGGCAGATGCCGGCGTGTCGGGCGGCGACAAGGCCGCGCGCGTGACCCCGATGGGCAGATGGTTGCGCAGGCACCGCGCCGATGAGATTCCCCAGCTGTGGAACGTGCTGAAAGGCGACATGAGCTTTGTCGGCCCAAGGCCGCCGCTGCGCAGCTATGTCGAACGCTATCCGCAGATTTATGCCCGCGTTCTGCAGTCGCGCCCCGGCATCACCGGGCTTGCCACGCTGACCTTTCACAAACACGAAGAGCGGATTCTAAGCGCCTGTCAGACGGCGGAGCAGACTGATGCGGCCTATGTCCGCCGGTGCATTCCGCGCAAGGCGCATCTGGACGAGATCTACAGCAAACGCCGGACCCTTTGCATGGATCTTGTGCTGATGGTGCGGACCGTGCGGCGCAGGCCGCGCCGTGCCGCAAAAAGTGTAAAGGTTGGTCCAAGCCTCTTAACCCGCCGTTAACCATCGACTCCCTATAGCTGACTCCATGCCGCTTGTTGCGACACTTAGTTGGTTCCGGGGTAAGTACATTTGAGCACTGCGGCATCTGGGTTTTTCCTGTGGTTCGTCGGACGCCTGACCAGGCTTCAGAAGCAAACCATCTTGTTTTCAATTGATGTTCTGCTGGCCCCGCTGTCGCTTCTGGCAAGCTATTGGTTTCTGCATCCGGCAACGGCCCCTGTCAGTATGGTGGCTGAGGGGTGGCCCGGCCTTGTGGCGGTGACCGCCTTTGCCGCAGTGGGCTCGCCGCTGCTGGGCATTCCGCGGATCAAGCTCAAGGCGTATGAGGCTGCGGGTGCCATCAGGACGGGCCTGCTGGCCCTGTGTGCCGGGGCCGGGCTGTGGCTGGCCGAAAGCATCGCAGGATTTGACCTGCCTGTTGCGGTTATACCACTGTTTTTGTTAATTTTTACACTGGCGATGGTGGTCACGCGCTTTGCGCTGCTCAGCCTGTTCCTGTCGGTGCTGCGGCAGGGGCAGGTCCGGCGCAACGTGGTGATCTATGGCGCGGGCAGCACGGGCACGATGCTGGCCTCGGCGCTGCGGTCGCATGAAAACATTCATGTGGTGGCCTTTGTCGATGACAGCAAACAGGTGCAGGGCATGACCCTGCTGGGCATCAAGGTTCATCCCGCCACCCAGCTGGAGCGGCTCGTCGCCCGCTATGATGTGGAACGCGTGCTGCTGGCGATGCCTTCGGTGGCGATGGCGCGGCAGGTGGCCATTGTGCGCGATCTGGTGTCACGGGGGCTGGATGTGCACGCTTTGCCATCCTTTGCCCAGCTGGTGGGCACCGAGGTTATTCTGGATGCGCTCGCCCCGGTCTCACCGGGGGTGTTTCTGGGCCGCGATCCGGTGAATGACCTGCGACCAGAGGCGAATGATGCCTATGGCGGCAAGACCATTCTGGTGACGGGTGCCGGGGGCTCGGTCGGGTCTGAACTGTGCCGCCAGCTGATCCGCTATCGCCCGGCGCGGATCGTGCTGTTCGATGTCAGTGAAATCGCGCTGTACCAGATAGAGCGGGAGCTGGCCGAAGTTGCGGGTGCCGCCGGGATCATCTGTGTGCCGGTGCTGGGCACCGTGACCGAGTGGCGTCAGGTCCGCGCTGTGCTGGCCGATCACAAAGTGGATGTGATCCTGCATGCGGCGGCCTACAAGCATGTGCCGCTGGTCGAATCCAACCCGATTGCCGGCATCGTCAACAACGTGCTGGGCACCCGCACCCTGGCAGAGGCGGCACTGGAAGGGGGGGTGAAGCGCTTCATCCTGATCTCGACGGACAAGGCGGTGCGCCCGACCAATGTCATGGGTGCTTCCAAGCGCATGGCCGAATTCGTGGTGCAGGATATGGCGCGGCGGTCGACCAGCACCGATTTTTCCATCGTGCGCTTCGGCAATGTTCTGGGCAGCTCGGGTTCGGTGGTGCCGCTGTTCCGCGACCAGATCCGCAAGGGTGGGCCGGTGACCCTGACCCATGAAGATGTGACCCGCTACTTCATGACCATCTGCGAAGCCGCCAGCCTTGTGCTGATTGCGGGCGGGCTGTCGGCGTCGCGCGGGATGCACGAGGGCGACCTTTTCGTGCTCGACATGGGCCAGCCGATCCGCATCCGGGATCTGGCCGAGCGGATGATCAGGGCGGCAGGCTATACAGTCAGATCCCCGGAAAACCCGAGCGGCGATATCGAGGTGCGGATCATCGGCTTGCGCCCGGGGGAAAAGCTGCATGAAGAGCTGTTGATCCAGCCCGGAATGCTGACCACGCCGCATGAAAAGATCCTGCGGGTGCAGGAACGCGGGCTGACCGGCATGGAAATGGCCACCGCCCTGCGCGATCTGCGCGGTGCGGTGGCACTTGGCAGCGCCACCTCTGCCCGCAGAGTGATGGAAAGCTATGTCGAAGGCTTCGGCCGCTTTGATGCCACGGTCATCCGCCAAAAGCCGGTTCCTCCGGCGCCGGGCCGGTTTGTGGCGCGACCAAAGCGCAGCAAGGTCGGGTTGTCATGATGCAAAGCGGGCGGCTCCATCTGCGGGGGGCAGGGGCGAAAGCTCTGGCAGTCATGGCCGGTGTTGTGATGGCCCTGCTCTGGCTGGTGCCAGCGCAGGCAGAGACCAGGCCGAGCCTGAACCTGTACGGCGCGACCGGGCTGATCGACATGCCGTCGGCTGCAGTGCAACCCGATGGCACCCTGTCGGCTTCCACAGCGCATTTCGGCCCGGTCAGCCGCACCACCCTCAGCTTTCAGATCACGCCGCGCCTGTCGGGAAGCTTCCGCTTTCTGGGAATCCGCGACTGGAACAAGGTGCTGTGCTGTGCAGGGGTCAATCAGTTTGAGACCTATTACGACCGCTCTTTCGACCTGCGCTACCAGATTGTCGACGAAGGTCGCTACAGGCCCGCCCTTGCGATAGGTCTGCAGGATTTTGTCGGTACAGGTGTAATAGCCGGGGAATATCTGGTGGCGACCAAGCATGTCACGCCAAAGGTGGCGGTGTCGGCCGGACTGGGCTGGGGGCGTCTGGGCAGCTATCACTCCATCGGCAGCCCGTTTGGCGACCGTCCCCCGCTTGAGGTGGGAAAGGGCGGCAATTTCAATTTCGGCCAATGGTTCCGTGGCCCTGCCGCCCCGTTTGCCGGGTTGCAATGGCAGATCACCGATCAATGGACGGCAAAGGCCGAATACTCATCGGATGTCTACCACGAAGAGGCGGCGCGGCGCGGCACGTTTGACCGCAGCAGCCCGTTCAACTTCGGGATTGAGTATCAGCGCAATGGCTCTGTGCGGCTGGGGGCCTATGTCATGCATGGCAGCGAAATCGGTCTTGCCGCGCATTTCAGCCTGAACCCGAAGCAGCGGCCCGGCGGCGGAATTGCCAACTCGGCACCTGACGCTGTACAGCCGCGCCCGTCGCGACAGGCAGACCCGGAGGCGTGGTCGACCGCTTGGCTTGACCAGCCGGGCACGCTGGACGCGCTGCGCGCGCGTCTGGCGCGGCGGCTTGCCAAAGATGGCGTTCAGGTCGAATCGGTCCGGTTCGACGGGTCGACGGCGCATGTGAGCATCCGCAATATCAGCGTGGATGCAGAGGCACAGGCGGTGGGGCGCACGGCGCGGGCGCTGACAAAGGTGGCCCCGGCGTCGGTAGACACTTTCGTGATTGTCCCGAGGGTCGATGGCATGCCGGTGTCGCAGGTGGTTCTGCGCCGTGCGGATATCGAAGCGCTGGAGTTCGATGTCGAGGCCGGTGCCAAAATCCTTGCGCGCGCGCAGATACTGCCCGCCCCGGCGGTGCTGCCCGGCGGATACCGTGACCCGGCCGCCTATCCGAAACTGTCATGGTCTCTGGGCCCGACGTCGCGGACGCGGGTGTTTGATCAGACAGCGCCGTTCAAGATCGGCGTGGGGCTGGAACTGGCCGGACGGTATGAACTTGCGCCGGGGCTGGTGCTGAATGGGGCGGTGTCGAAATACCTGCTCAGCACTCTGGATGACCGCCCGCCGCTGCCCACGCGGGGGCGGCTGCACCCGGTGCGGTCGGCAAATTACTTTTACGACCGCGATGGCGATCCGGCGCTGACATCCCTGGCGCTGACCGCGTATCGCAAACTGTCGCCGGAACTTTATGGCCGGGTTTCGTTTGGCTATCTGGAACAGATGTTTGGCGGTGTCTCGACCGAGCTGTTGTGGTTGCCGACAAACCGTCGCTGGGCCATCGGGGCAGAGGTCAATTATGTGGCCCAACGGTCGCCGGACCAGCGCTTCGGCTTTTCCCTTCCTGCAGCGATGTATGAAACCGATGGTTGCGCGCCGGATCTGACCACGGGGGCCTGTGGTGCGCGCGGCAGCTATCGCATTCTTACCGGGCACCTGTCAGGCTATTACAAATTCGACAGTGATTTCCATGTTCAGGTCGATGTGGGCCGGTATCTGGCAGGGGATCTGGGGGCCACGCTGGCGCTCCGGCGCGAGTTCGCCAATGGCTGGAAGGTCGGGGCCTTTGTGACCAAGACGAACGTTTCTGCCGAAGACTTCGGCAGCGGGTCGTTTGACAAGGGCATCACGGTTGAGGTGCCGATGGCGGCTCTGCTGGGCACGCCCACTCCCAAGAAACGGACCGTCATCCTGCGGCCCTTTGGGCGCGACGGCGGCCGGCGGCTGGAGGTGGAGGGACGGCTTTACGACTCGGTGCGGGGCTATCGCGCCGACGGGCTGACCGAACAATGGGGGCGGTTCTGGAAATGAAACGTGCCGTGCGTCCTTGCCTTTTGGCGGTACTGATCACCGCGTCCTGCGGATCGGACCCGTCGCCCACTGTCGGAATGGCCCGCACGGCTCTGGGGTCGGTTCTTGGCACTGCAAAGGCCCCGGCACCGCCCCGGATCACGCAGGCGCTGCTGGCGCAGGTGGTGACCCCGGTGATGCTGGTCACCATCGACAACCGCAAGCAACAGGCGCTGATTGCTGAGATTCAGACCAATCGCGACGTGGCGACATGGTCTTCGGTGGATGATATCACCCTGTCGTTCCGCAACGGGGTGATTGTGGCCACGCGCGGCTTTGGCGCGGATCTAATGGCGGCAGATGTGCCGGAGGTTTCCCCCCGCAGCGGCGGGGAAGCCCACAGCAGGGTTCATACCCTGCTGAACGGCGAGGATCAGGCGGTGCAGACCCGTTATGCCTGCAGTTTCCGCAACGTTGGCATGGAAGTCATTGAAATTGTGAAAATATCTTATGAGGCCACGCATATCGTCGAATCCTGCGCGGGGGGCGGGATGCGTTTTGTGAATGATTTCTGGTTCTCCGGCGATCAGACATTGCGCAAATCAAGACAATGGATCAGCCCCGATGTCGGCTACCTGACCATTGAAGACGTTCGCTGGTGATTTTAACGATAAATGTCTTCTGACATGCACCGGCCTGTAATATGCTACGTTCAAGATCAATCAAAGTGGAGAGTAACGATGTCGCGTTTTATCGCATTCACAGCCGCTCTGGCTATCGCCGCCTCGGCCACCCTCGCTTCGGCGGCGGATATGGCCAGTGACGGGGATGCAATCATCAAGGTTCGGACCAACACCCTGCATCTGTCGACTCAGGCCGCGGGCGCTGGTGCCGGTGCGGGTGGTAGCGGGGCCGGTGCGGCTGGCGCAGGTGCTGCCGGTGCCGGTGCCGCCGGTGCCGGTGCCGCTGCTGCCGGCGTGGGTGCCGGCGCCGCGGCGGCTGTTGGTGGCCTTGCCGCCGCTGCCGCTGCTGCGGCGGCAGTCGCTGTAGGAATTGCTGTGTCAGCCACAACAAACACATCTTCGGGCAGCCACTGATTTCCGGCTCAATGATATTCCGGCCTGACGGATCAGGGCCCGCTTCGGCGGGCCTTGGTTCATACCGATCAAACCCGGACAGGCGACCGGCGCTTTCCCGGCTTTGGCCCTTGCAAGACCGGGGATTCGGGTTTACGTAGATCTCAACAGCGGTTTTGGGGTCCACACCCGAAGCTACCGGATAAAGTTCGCGGGCCGCTTGGCCCGTTTTTTGTTTTTGGAACCCATAGCTCACCGTCATGTCAGACCTTATCGCCAAAACCGCCATCGACCGCCGCCTTGCCGGTATCATCACCCCCGTGATTGAGGGGTTGGGGTTTGAGCTGGTGCGCGTGCGCCTGATGGGTGGCAAGACGCGCATTCTGCAGATCATGGCGGACCGGCCGGATGGCGGCATCATCGTCGAGGATTGCGCCACGATCTCGACCGCTGTGTCGGCGGTTCTGGATGTCGAAGATCCGGTTGAAGAAAATTACGTGCTTGAAGTCTCGTCGCCCGGGATCGACCGCCCGCTGACGCGGCTGAAGGATTTCGAGATGTGGAAGGGCTGGGAAGCCCGGATCGAGACGACCGAACTGATCGACGGCCGCCGCCGGTTCAAGGGCGCGCTGGCCGGGGTCGAGGATGAAGAAATCCTGATCCAGATTGAGGAGAACGGCGAAGAGGTCACCATCGGGCTGCGGTTCGACTGGTTGTCCGATGCCAAGCTGATCCTGACCGATGACCTGATCGCCGAGATGCTGCGCCAGAAAAAGGCCAGCGGCACGTTCGACGAAGCAGACTTCGACGAGATTGACCAATCCGAAGGCGAGGAAGAAGACCCCGCCGAAGAAACAAAACACTAAGACCGGGAGTTGACCGATGGCGATTACCTCTGCCAACCAGCTTGAACTTCTTCAGACCGCCGAAGCGGTCGCGCGTGAGAAGATGATCGACCCGGATCTGGTGATCCAGGCGATGGAAGAAACGCTCGCCCGGGCCGCCAAGTCGCGCTACGGGTCCGAGCTTGATATCCGCGTCAACATCGACCGCAAGACCGGCCGCGCCACCTTTGCCCGCGTGCGGACAGTGATGGAAGATGATCTGATCGAGAATCATCACGCCCAGCTGACCGTGAAGCAGGCCAAGAACTACCTGGCCGACCCGCAGATCGGCGACGAGGTGATCGACGAAGTTCCCCCGGTTGATCTGGGCCGGATCGCCGCGCAATCGGGCAAGCAGGTGCTGTTGCAGCGCGTGCGTGAAGCCGAGCGTGACCGTCAGTACGAAGAATTCCGCGACCGCAAGGGCACCATCATCAACGGTGTGGTCAAGCGCGAGGAGTATGGCAACGTTATCGTCGACGTGGGCCGCGGCGAAGGCATTCTGCGCCGCAACGAGAAAATCGGCCGCGAAGCCTATCGCATCGGCGACCGTATCCGCTGCTTTATCAAGGATGTGCGCCGCGAACCGCGTGGCCCGCAGATCTTCCTGTCGCGCACCGATCCGCAGTTCATGGCCGAGCTGTTCAAGATGGAAGTGCCGGAAATCTACGATGGCATCATCGAGATCAAGGCTGTGGCCCGTGACCCGGGCTCGCGCGCCAAGATCGCCGTGATTTCCTATGACAACTCGATTGATCCGGTCGGTGCCTGCGTCGGTATGCGCGGCAGCCGGGTTCAGGCTGTGGTCAACGAGCTGCAGGGCGAGAAGATCGACATCATTCCATGGAATCAGGATCAGGCGACCTTCCTTGTGAACGCGCTGCAACCTGCCGAAGTGTCGAAAGTTGTGATCGACGAAGAGATCGGCAAGATCGAAGTTGTGGTGCCGGATGAGCAGCTGTCGCTGGCCATCGGTCGCCGCGGCCAGAACGTGCGTCTGGCCAGCCAGCTGACGGGTCTGGACATCGACATCATGACCGAAGCTGAAGAATCGGCCCGCCGTCAGGCTGAATTCGCGGAACGCACCAAGCTGTTCATGGACGCGCTGGATGTGGACGAGATGATGGCGCAGCTGCTGGTTGCCGAAGGCTTCACCAATCTGGAAGAAGTGGCTTACGTCGAAGTGGACGAGCTGCTGTCGATCGACGGGTTTGACGAAGGCACGGCGGCAGAGTTGCAGGCGCGCGCCCGCGACAACCTGGAAGAACAGGCCCGCAAGGCGCTTGAAACCGCCCGCAGCATGGGCATGGAAGAAAGCCTGATCAACTTTGAAGGTCTGACCCCGCAGATGCTGGAGGCGCTCGCCAAAGACGGCATCAAGACGCTGGAAGATTTTGCAACCTGCGCCGACTGGGAACTGGCCGGCGGCTGGACCACCGAAAACGGACAGCGCAAGAAAGACGATGGCATACTGGAGACATTTGACGTGAGCCTGGAAGAAGCCCAGACCCTGGTGATGACGGCACGCGTCATGCTGGGTTGGGTGGACCCGACCGAAATGGAACCGGCGACAGAAGAAGATGCCGAAGCCACGGAGGCCGGGGCCTGACCTCAGGCCTCGGAGCAACGCGCATGACGCGTGGCGGCCAAAAGACAACGCCTGACGATCCGGAACGCAAGTGCATCGTTTCCGGGGAAAGCCAGCCAAAAGCGGGGTTGATCCGCTTTGTGCTGGGGCCAGAGGATATGATCGTGCCAGATATTCTGGCGCGGCTGCCCGGGCGTGGCATCTATGTTGCGGCGGACCGCGAGGCTTTGGCCAAGGCGGTAAAGAAGAACCTGTTCTCGCGCGCGGCGCGGCAGCCGGTGAAAGTCGCGGCAGATCTTCCCGAACTGGTGGAACGGCTCTTGGTGCAACGGGTCATCGACCTTATATCCCTTGGGCGCAAAGCCGGCGACGCGGTCTGCGGCTACGAAAAGGTTAAAGACTGGCTGATCAAGGGTCAGGCAAGAACGCTGATTCAGGCCAGTGACGGTTCTGAACGCGGCAAAGAAAAGCTTCGCCCGCCAAATGGGCCAGATTCCCTGATTTCCTGCCTGACAGCAGGGGAAATGGGTTTGGCATTCAGTCGCGAACGTGCGATACACGCCGCGCTTGCGGCTGGTGGACTCAACAACCGTGTTGTAGAGGAAGCGGCAAGGCTTGTCGGATTGCGTAGGGCAGACGGCAAGCAGGTCGGCGACGAGATCGCCGGGAAGGATACGAAGGACGCATGAGCGATACAGACGGCAAAAAACCTCTGGGTTTGGGTGGCGCACCTCGTTCCGGTCAGGTGAAGCAAAGCTTCAGCCACGGCCGGACGAAAAGCGTTGTGGTTGAAACGAAGCGCAAGCGCGTGGTCGTTCCCACAAAGCCGGGCGCAGCCGGAGCGACTGGCACGGGCACAGGGTCGCCCAATCTGGGGGACCCGGCCAAGCGGCCTGCGGGCATTTCCGACGCCGAGATGGAGCGTCGTCTGACCGCTTTGCGCGCCGCCAAGGCACGCGAGACGGCAGATAACGAACGTCGCGCCGAAGAAGAGCGTCAGCGCGAGGAAGATCGCCAGCGTCGCCGCGAAGAGATTGAAACGAAAGAGCGCGAAGAGCGTGAACGGCTTGAGGCGTTGCGCCAGAAGGCCGAAGAGGAAGAGCGCGCGGCGCGTGCCGAGTCGGAGGCCCGAGTCTCGGCCGCCGCACAGCGCAAGGCCGATGTTCTGGGAACGCGGTCACGCTCGACCGACAAGCCTGCAGAAGTGAGTCCGGGCCCGGCCACGCCGGCACCCGCCGATGCGCCGACCAACCGCAATCAGGATGCCACCGGGCCGCGCGGCGTTGCCGCCAAGGCCCCGCTTGCGCCTGCTCCACAGCGCAAGACCGACCGGGAGCGTGAAGAGCGCGAACGCAGCAAGGCCAAGGGTGAAGACGCCCGTCGCGGCGGCAAGCTGACCCTGTCGGCGGCGCTGAACGGCGAAGGCGGCCGCACCCGCAGCCTTGCTGCGATGAAGCGCAAGCAGGAAAAGGCCCGTCAGAAGGCGATGGGCTTTGGCACCAAGCCCGAAAAGCAGGTGCGCGACGTGCAGCTGCCGGAAACGATTGTTATTTCGGAACTGGCCAACCGTATGGCCGAACGCGCGGCAGATGTGGTGAAATCGCTCATGAAAATGGGTATGATGGTCACCATGAACCAGGCGATCGACGCTGATACGGCGGAACTGGTGATCGAGGAATTCGGCCACAAAGCGGTGCGCGTGTCTGATTCCGACGTGGAACAGGTGATCGACTCGGTCAAGGATCGTGACGAAGACCTGCAATCGCGCCCACCGATCGTGACGATCATGGGTCACGTTGACCACGGCAAAACCTCGCTTCTGGATGCGATCCGCAAGGCGAATGTGGTGTCGGGCGAAGCCGGTGGCATCACCCAGCACATCGGGGCCTATCAGGTCAAAACGCCAAGCGGCGCGCTGGTGTCATTCCTTGACACCCCCGGCCACGCTGCCTTTACCAGCATGCGTGCCCGTGGCGCGAGTGTGACCGATATCGTCATTCTGGTGGTTGCGGCTGATGATGCCGTGATGCCGCAGACGATTGAGGCGATCCACCACGCCAAGGCTGCCAAAGTGCCGCTGATTGTGGCCATCAACAAGATGGACAAGCACGGCGCGGATGCGACCAAGGTGCGGACCGATCTTCTGCAGCACGAAATCGTCGTCGAGGCGATGTCGGGTGATGTGCAGGATGTCGAGCTGTCTGCCAAGACCGGCATGGGCATCGACACTCTGCTGGAAGCCATTGCGCTGCAGGCCGAAATCCTTGAGCTGAAGGCGAACCCAAAGCGGGCAGCCTCTGGCGCGGTGATCGAAGCCAAGCTGGATGTGGGCCGCGGCCCGGTCGCGACGGTTCTGGTGCAGAACGGCACCCTGCGCAAAGGCGATATCTTTGTCGTCGGTGAACAGTGGGGCAAGGTACGCGCGCTGATCAACGATCAGGGCGAAACCGTGCTGGAAGCCGGTCCTTCGGTTCCGGTCGAAGTGCTGGGCCTGTCTGGCACGCCATCAGCTGGCGACACGCTGAACGTGGTGGAAACCGAAGCGCAGGCGCGTGAAATCGCGGATTACCGCGAGAAAGCCGCCAAAGACAAACGCGCAGCAGCCGGTGCCGCAACCACGCTGGAGCAGCTGATGGCGAAGGCCAAGGCCGACCAGTCGGTCGCCGAACTGCCGGTGCTGGTGAAGGCCGATGTGCAAGGCTCTGCCGAAGCCATCGTGCAGGCGCTGGAAAAGATCGGCAACGACGAAGTGCGCGTGCGTATCCTGCATTACGGCGTCGGTGCGATCACCGATACCGATGTGGGTCTGGCCGAAGCCTCTGGCGCGCCGATCATCGGGTTCAACGTGCGGGCCAATGCCTCGGCCCGACAGTCGGCGAACCAGAAGGGCGTCGAGATTCGGTATTACTCGATCATCTATGATCTGGTTGACGACATCAAAGCCGCCGCCTCTGGCCTGCTGAAGGCCGAAGTGCGCGAAACCTTTATCGGTTATGCGCAGATCAAAGAGGTGTTCAAGGTTACGGGCATTGGCCAGGTGGCTGGCTGTCTGGTGACCGAAGGTGTGGCGCGCCGTTCGGCAGGCGTTCGCCTGCTGCGCGACTCTGTTGTGATCCACGAGGGCACGCTGAAGACACTGAAGCGCTTCAAGGACGAAGTGAAGGAAGTGATCTCGGGTCAGGAATGTGGCATGGCGTTCGAACGTTACGAAGATATCCGCCCCGGCGATGTCATCGAGATTTTCGAGCGCGAAGAGGTGCAGCGCTCGCTGGCATAAGCCAGCGGCCTGCGTTTCATCGGACAAACAAAAAAAAGCCGGGGGAAACCCCGGCTTTTTCGCGTTCGACGTATTGTTCAGGCCGCGCGTGATGCTGCTACAGGAGCGCCCACAAAGAGCTTTTCGTCGACTTTGATCACCAGTTTTCCGTCAGACAGGGTTCTGACAAGCAGTCCCTGGATAGAAACACAACTTCCGATAGCTATTGTCCTCAGCATGCACCAATCCCCCATTAGCGTCGCACGCCTCAAATTAACTAAATAAATTCAGAAAACCATTAAGAAAGTGTCGTGATGCGGGAAAATTCCACAATTTAAGAACGATTGTGTCTAAATCCACTCCCTTAGGATAGGAATCAGCGGGATATCGGCGGGGGGCATTGGATAATCGCGCAAATTTTCAGCTTTTACCCAGGCCAAACGCTGCCCTTCTAAACCCTGAACGATGCCTTCCCACCGCCGGCAGGCGAATAACGGCATCAGCAGGTGAAAAGAGTCATAGCTATGGCTGGCGAATGTCAGCGGGGCCAGACAGCTTTGCCAGGTATTGATCCCCAGCTCTTCCTTCAGCTCGCGAATCAGTGCTGCTTCGGGTGATTCGTCTGGCTCGACCTTGCCGCCTGGAAACTCCCACAACCCGGCAAGCGATTTGCCCTCTGGCCGCTGTGCCAGAAGCACGCGGCCGTCGGGGTCGATCAGGGCGACAGCCGAAACGAGGACGATTTTCAAGAGCGGTAGTCCGCGTTGATCTCGATATAGCAGCTGGTCAGATCACAGGTCCAGACCGTGCGGGCCGCCTTGCCCAGACCCAGATCGACGCGGATCAGGATCTCATCCTGTTTGAACTGCGCCGCGCCGTCTTCTTCCTGATAGTCCGGGTTGCGCCAGCCGTTTTTGGCCACCACCACATCGCCGAAGCGGATGGCCAGGCGATCACGCTCCGCTTCGGCCCCGGATTTGCCGACGGCGGCAACGATGCGGCCCCAGTTCGGGTCTTCACCGGCCAGCGCGGTCTTGACCAGCGGTGAGTTGGCGATGGAGAACGCGACCTTGGCGGCATCTGCATCATCGACCGCCCCGGTCACCCGGATTTCGACCAGCTTCGTGGCACCCTCACCGTCCCGAATGACCTGCAGCGCCAGATCCTGCATCACGCTCTGCAGTGCCGCCTCGAACGCCTTGGCGACCGCACCCTTGACCGGACCGGCATCGCTTTGGCCGGTTGCGGCCAGCAGCAGCGTGTCAGAGGTTGAAGTGTCACTGTCGACCGTGATCGAATTGAACGTCGCATCGACATTGCGCGACAGCATCCGCTGCAGAATCGTGGGAGAGATCTTTGCATCGGTGAAGATGTAGACCAGCATCGTCGCCATATCCGGCGCGATCATGCCCGAACCTTTGGCGATGCCCGCAATATGGATGGTGCCGCCATCGCCCTGAACGGTCGCGGCGGCACCCTTGGGGAAAGTATCGGTGGTCATCATGGCCTGTGCGGCCATCTCGATGCCGTCTTCGCGCAGACCGGCGATCAGATCGGGCAGAACGGCGGTGATCTTGTCATACGGCAGCGGCTCGCCAATCACCCCGGTCGAGGAGGAAAACACGCGTGCAGCCGGAAGGTTCAGCGCGGAGGCAACGCCGCCGGTCACTGCGGCAACCGCCTTGTCCCCGACCTTGCCGGTAAAGGCGTTGGAGTTGCCGGAGTTGACGATGATCGCAGCCCCGTCGCCCGCAGCCTTGATCGCCAGCTTGTCCTGACAATCGCGCACACAGGCCGAGCGGGTGGAAGACCGGGTGAACACCCCGGCCATCGCGGTGCCGGGCGCAAGGCGGATCAGCATCACATCCTTGCGGTTGGCATATTTGATCCCGGCCTCAACGGCGGCGAATTCAACGCCCTTGATGACGGGAAGTGTGGGGAAGCCATCCTTCGGCGCCAGTGGTGACACGGGTTTGGCCGATTTCAGTTTTGCGCCGATCTTGCCGGCGACCTCTGCCACCTCGTGCCTCACATCGCCTGCGACGTCCGAAACGGTTCCGGTCACCGCAGATTTCAGCTTGCGCAGGCGCTTTTTCAGCGTCTTTGCTTCGGCCTTCCAATCGGTCTTCGCCATGGCTTCCCCCTGGGATCAGTTGTCCAGCAGGGTTGCATCACGCAGCAGGGTCGGGTCAAGCCCTTCTCCGGGGCGGGTAATCTCCGCCGCGTCGGTCAGGGCCTGGATATGGGCCTCGACTGTGGTGCGCTCGATCTCAGCGGCCAGTTCGTCGCGGGTTTCATCCAGCGTCGGCGCGGCAGCGACCCGGGTTTCCTTGACCAGAATCAGGTGATAGCCGAAATCCGATTGCACGGGTGCGGTGACCTTGCCGATTTCGGCGGCGACCACGGCATCCTCAAACGGTTTGACCATCATGCCGGTGCCGAACCAGCCCAGATCACCACCATTGGCCCCAGAGCCGACATCGCTGGAATTGGCCCGTGCCAGCTCTGCAAAATCGGCCCCGCCGTCGAGCTGAGATTTCAGCTCAGCCGCCTTTTCCTCGTTGTCGACAAGGATATGGGCGGCGTTGTATTCGGTGGCTGGTTCCGCATTGGCATATTTCGCATCATAGGCGGCCTGCAGTGTCGCGTCGGTGATGGCACCTGCCACCACCTCTTGCAGCGCCACGCCCGAGATATAGCCCCGGCGGTCATTTTCCAGCGCCAGACGGTCGCGCTTGGTGATGTTTGTCACCGATTGCTCCAGCGCGGTCTGCTGGATCAGCTGATCCAGAATGCCGGTATAGAGCACATCATCAGGCAGCGCCTGATACTGCTGCGGCAGGCCTTCGCGCAGGGCGATCATGTGGCCAAGGGTGATGTTGGTGCCATTTACCGTGGCCACAATCGTATCGGCCGTGGTGTCTTGTGCCAGTGCTGGCCCCGACAACGCGCCCAATACGGCACAACTGGCCAGAAACCCGGTCCATTTCGTCATTTTCACACCCTCCTGATCGGGCACAAAGCCCGCCAAACATTGACTATGGCGGGCCCGTCCCTTACATCGCGGGGGTCGTGTGCGACGGGGCCGGCCGGCCTTCTTGGGCTTTCTAAGGAAGGCATTGGGGTCGGGCAAGGCCCTTGGTTCACACGATGCTGTCAGGAATACCCACGGAGAACATATGCTGGGTCTGGGTTCGCTTACGCGCAAGGTCTTTGGGACACCAAATGATCGCAAGGTAAAATCGGTTCGTCCGCTGGTCGCACAGATCAACGCGCTGGAGCCGGAGTTCGCCGCGCTCAGCGACGAAGGACTGAAGGAAAAGACGCAGGCCTTGGCCCAGCGTGCGCAATCGGGCGAAAGCCTTGACGCGCTGCTGCCCGAAGCCTTTGCCAACTGCCGCGAAGGGGCAAAGCGGGCCCTTGGCCTGCGCGCCTTTGATGTGCAGCTGAAGGGTGGGATCTTCCTGCACCAAGGCAACATCGCCGAGATGAAGACGGGCGAGGGCAAGACCCTGATGGCCACCTTCCCCGCCTATCTGAACGCGCTGGCGGGCAAAGGCGTGCATATCGTGACGGTCAACGACTATCTGGCCAAGCGCGATGCCGAATGGATGAGCAAGGTCTACGGTGCCTTGGGGATGACCACGGGCGTGGTCTATCCCTATCAGGCCGACGCCGAAAAGCGGGCGGCCTATCGCTGCGACATCACCTATGCGACCAATAACGAGCTGGGCTTTGACTATCTGCGCGACAATATGAAGGGCAGCATCGAAGACATGTCCCAGCGTGGCCATTTCTTTGCCATCGTGGATGAGGTCGACTCGATCCTGGTGGATGAGGCGCGCACACCGCTGATCATCTCCGGCCCGTCGCAGGACCGGTCGGAACTGTATGTAAAGGTTGATGACCTGATCCCGCAGCTGACCGATGCGCATTTCAAGCTGGATGAGAAAACCCGCAACGTGACCTACACGGATGAGGGCAATGAGTTTATCGAAGGTCTGGTGCGCGCGGCGGGTATCCTGCCTGATGGCCAGAACCTCTATGACCCAGAAAGCACCACCATCGTTCACCACGTGACGCAGGCGCTGCGGGCCCACAAGCTGTTCACCAAAGACCAGCAGTATATCGTCCGCGACGGCGAAGTGATGCTGATCGACGAATTCACCGGGCGCATGATGCGCGGCCGCCGCTTGTCGGACGGTCTGCATCAGGCGATTGAGGCGAAAGAGGGCGTGCAGATACAGCCGGAAAACGTCACGCTGGCAAGCGTGACCTTCCAGAACTACTTCCGCCTGTACGCAAAGCTCGCCGGGATGACCGGCACGGCGGCGACCGAGGCCGAGGAATTCATGGAAATCTACCGTTTGGGCGTGGTCGAGGTGCCGACCAACCGTCCGATTGCCCGGCAAGATGATCATGATCAGGTCTACCGCACCGCCCGCGAAAAATACGAAGGCGTGGTGAAGTCGATTCATGAGGCGCATGAAAAGGGTCAGCCGATCCTTGTCGGCACCACCAGCATCGAAAAGTCTGAATTCCTGTCGGGCCTGCTGAAAGCTGCCGGTGTGCCGCACAATGTGCTCAACGCCCGCCAGCACGAACAGGAAGCGCAGATTGTGGCCGATGCCGGTCGCTTTGGCGCGGTGACGATTGCCACCAACATGGCCGGTCGCGGCACCGATATTCAGCTGGGCGGCAACATTGAAATGCAGGTCATGGCCGCCATCGCCGCCGACCCGCATCTGAACCCCGATGAAGTGCGCAGCAAGATCGAGGCGGAACACGCCGAGGAAAAGGCCAAGGTTCTGGCCGCTGGTGGCCTGTTCGTGCTTGGCACCGAACGCCACGAATCGCGCCGCATCGACAACCAGCTGCGCGGCCGGTCGGGCCGTCAGGGGGATCCGGGACGTTCGTCGTTCTTTCTGTCGTTGGAAGACGATCTGATGCGGATCTTCGGCTCTGAAAAGCTGGATGCCGTGTTGTCCAAGCTGGGGATGAAAGAGGGCGAGGCCATCGTTCACCCTTGGGTCAACAAATCGCTCGAACGGGCGCAGGCCAAGGTCGAAGGCCGCAACTTTGACATCCGCAAGCAATTGCTGAAGTTCGACGACGTGATGAATGACCAGCGCAAGGCGATCTTTGGCCAGCGGCTGGAGATCATGGAGGCCGAAGATGTGGCGGAAATCACCGAAGACATGCGCAATCAGGTGATTGATGACATGGTCGATCTGCACATGCCGCCCAAAAGCTATCCTGATGCCTGGGACGTTGACGCGCTGACGCTGGCCGTGCGCGAAAAGCTGAACATGGATCTGCCAATGGCCGATTGGGCCGCCGAAGAAGGCGTGGATCAGGACGTGATCAAGGAACGTCTGGTCGAGGCGAGCGCCAAGGCGATGGCCGACAAGACCGTGGCGTTCGGGGCCGAAACCATGCGCTCGATCGAAAAGCAGGTGCTGCTGCAGACCATCGACGGCAAATGGCGCGAACATCTGCTGACGCTGGAACACCTGCGCTCGGTTGTCGGGTTCCGGGGCTATGCGCAGCGTGACCCGCTGAACGAATACAAAACCGAAAGCTTTGCGCTGTTTGAATCGCTGCTGAACTCGCTCCGGCAGGAAGTGACGCAAAAGCTGGCGGCGATCCGCCCGCTGACGCAGGCCGAACAAGAGGCGATGATGGCGCAGGTGCTGGCCCAGCAACGCGCCGCCGCCGCCCCTGCCGAGGCAGAACCGGCGCTCGTCGACGCCGGGGCCGATGCCACACCGTCAACCAGACTTGCCGGCTTTGACGAGGCTGACCCGGCCACTTGGGGCAACCCCAGCCGGAATGACCTTTGCCCCTGCGGATCGGGCGAAAAGTTCAAGCATTGCCACGGGCGGCTGGTCTGATCAGTCGTCACGGTGACCAAATGGGGCAGCATTTGCTGCCCCAGATTTGCCACCAAATGTGTTAACATTTCCTTAAATTGCCACTGATTGGCCCCCTTTGCGTTGCAGGTTAACAGCTGACGGATTGGCTGGAGACCACGATGAACCTGCTGCGCAAACTGACACTGATCGCCGGAACGGGGGCTGTTGCCCTTGGCGCAGGGCATTTCGTACAGCAAAAAGCGGCGAACCGCACGACGGCAGAACTGCCGGGTGTGGTGGTTTCCGACATCAGCCCGGTCGCGGCGGGGCGGGGTGATCTGGCCCCGATCCTTATCGACCCACCGGCCCTGCCGCCTGCCGCTGCCCCGGTCACCACCCCCGCTTTGCCAACGCCGGATCTGGCACCCGATGTGCCGCAGCCCGATGTTCTGGCGGCGGCGGACCCTGATCTGTTCACCACCCCTGACGCGCCCGTCATGACCGCGCCTGCCATCGTTTCGGCCCCGGACTGCGCCGTCAGCTTCGATCTGCTGGCGCAACCGGGGGCGATGATCGGCGTTTCGATGCTCGCCCCCTGTCACCCCGATCAGCGTGTGGTTCTGCGCCATGCCGGCCTGACCGTCACCGGCAGCACCTCGGCCAGCGGCGCGCTGGCCACCAGCCTGCCGGCACTTACGGCGGTGGCTCAGGTCGAGGTGATCTTTGCCGATGGTGAACGGGTGCGTGGCACGGTGCCGCTGGCGGATTTTGCCGGGGTGAAACGCTTTGCGGTGCAATGGCAGGCGGAAGATGCGTTTCAGCTGCATGCCTATGAAAACGGGGCCAGATATGGGCACCCGGGGCATATTTCATCTGCATTTTCAGGTACATCCGGGGAAACCGGATTTGTGACCATGTTGGGCGACGCGAGAGTCGATCTGCCCCTGCAGGCAGAGGTTTATACCTTCGGCCCCGCCGCCAAGACCGAAATCGTGCTGGAAGCCGCGATCACGCCAACCACCTGCGGGCGCGAGATTCTGGGGGAGGCCATTCTCGCGGTCAACGGTCAGGTCGAGGTCAGCGATCTGACGCTGGCGATGCCGGGCTGTGATGCTGTCGGCGATATTCTGGTATTGAAAAACCTGCTTGAGGACATGACACTGGCCACTGCAAATTAGCGGGGCGCACAGGGGTTATGGGGGCAGGTTTCTGGCGTGCCGCAGGTTTTGCGGCACTTTTTGCGCCCGCATTGGCCGGGGCGCAGGACATTACGCTGTCTGCCCGTGAAGGCGGGCTGGAGATTTCCGGCACGCTGCAAGGCTATGACGGTGAATTCTACCGCATCGACAGCGTCTATGGCCTGCTGACGGTGGATGCGGCGGGGGTGATCTGCGACGGCCCCGGCTGCCCTGACCTGACCGCGCCGAAAGCCCGCGTGCGGATTGTCGGGCTGGCGGGTGTGGGCGATGTGCTTTTGCCCCCCCTGATGAAGGCCTTTGCCGAGGCGCGGGGGCTGACCTATGCCGAGTCGGGGCAGGGTGGCTACAGTGCGGTTGTCACCGACCCGCAAAGCGGCAAGCCATTGGCGGATATCAGCTTTGTCGCCGCCTTGCCGGGTGTTGCCCGGGCCGAGGTCGTGGCGGGCCGGGCCGAAATGATCCTTGCCGCCGCGACAGAGCGCGACATGGGCGCACGGGTGCTGGCGCTGGATGCGATGGTGCCGATTGTGCCGCCGGACAACCCGCTGCCGCAGATCAGCACCGGCGATCTGGCGCGGGTGCTGAGCGGCGAGGTGGCGAACTGGGCCGAGATCGGTGGGCCGGACATGCCGCTGGTGCTGCACGGTCTGGCGGCCGATGCGGCTTTGCAACGGGCCTTGGCGGCGCGGTTGGGGCGCGAGGTGGCGGCCTCTGTGCTGCATGACGACATCTCGGCGCTGGGGGTGGCGGTGCAGCGTGACCCTTGGGCTGTGGCCATGACGGTGCGGGCCGGGGTGGCGGGCGCGCGGGTGTTGCCGCTGACCGACAGTTGCGGCTTTCCGCTGCTGCCGTCGGCTCTGGCGGTGAAGGCCGAGGATTATCCGCTGGCGCTGCCAATCTATCTGCTGACCCCGCAGCGCCGTATGCCGTTGTTTGTGCGCGAGTTTCTGACCTTTCTGGACACGCCGCAGGCGCAGGCCGTGGTGGCGGCCGCTGGCTGGGTCGACCGCCAGCCGGAGCGGCAACCGCTGACCGGCGACGGGCTGAGGCTGATCAACGCGATCAAGGGCGCGGGGGAAGAGACCACGCTGGCGGATCTGAAGCGGCTGGCCGATGCGATGGAGGGGGCGGACCGGCTGTCGCTGACCTTCCGGTTTCAGGACGGGTCCAGCCAGCTCGACGCGCATTCGCAGAGCAATCTGGAAGATCTGGCGCGGCTGATCGAGGTGGGGGTGTTCCGCGATCAGGCTGTTGTTCTGGCTGGGTTTTCTGACGGGTCGGGTGCAGCTGCGGCCAACCTTGCGCTGAGCCAGTCGCGGGCCGAAGGGGTGCTGGCGGGCCTTGCACGGGCCGGAGTGGCCAAAGCCGATCTGCCAGAGGTTATTGCCTTTGGCGAATCGATGCCGATGGCCTGCGATGAGACGCAGGCCGGGCGGCGCCTGAACCGGCGGGTGGAGGTCTGGATGAAGCCGGTGTTCACAGGTACCCCCCCGAACGGAAACTGAGCTCGCGGCTTTTGCCGATGATCAGATGGTCATGCAGGGTGATGCCAAGCACTTGACAAGCCTCAAGAATCTGGTGCGTCATCGTGATGTCGGCCTGGCTGGGCGTGGGGTCGCCCGAGGGGTGGTTGTGCACCAGGATCAGCGCCGAGGCGTTCAGTTCCAGCGCGCGTTTGACCACTTCGCGCGGGTAGACCGGGACGTGATCGACGGTGCCTTTCGCCTGTTCCTCATCGGCGATCAGGGTGTTCTTGCGATCGAGAAACAGGATGCGGAATTGTTCGGTTTCGCGGTGCGCCATGGTGGTGTGGCAATAGTCCAGAAGCGCCTCCCATGAGGTGAGGACGGGTTTGTGCATGACGCGCGCCCGCATCATGCGCTGTGACACGGCCTCAAAGATTTTCAGTTCACAAACAACGGCTTCGCCTACGCCTTTGATGGATTGCAGACGGGAAATCGGGGCGGATATCACCCGGTTCAGGTCGCCGAACGTGTCGATCAGCTCCCTTGCGAGGGGTTTGACATCCTGCCGCGGAATGGCGCGGAACAGCAGGAGTTCCAGCAGTTCATAATCGGGCATCGAGGCCCCGCCGCCGGCCATGAACCGTTCGCGCAGGCGTTTGCGGTGGTCGGCGATGTAGGAGGGCAGCTTTGGCGGCAGGGGGGATGATGTGGCTTCATCCTCATCCCCCATCGGGGGGAAGAGGGGGAGGGTGCCGTCCTGAAAGCCATGCCGTGCCATGGGGGGAGGGTGGCAGGGCTTGGTGAATCAAGCGTTAATGAAAAGGGGACGGGGCCGGGCTGGGCGCCGAATCTGGGGTATGATCTGCGTCTGATTTAGGTATGGCCGACGTATGGTTTACGTCATGACGTGTGTGCGCAGGCTTTGGCGGGCGGGCAAAGGAAAACCCCGCCGGTTTCCCGGCGGGGTTTTGATGGTTTTGCGGGTCAGGACTCCGCATTCGCAGAGTTTAGATCAGCTTTTCATGCCGTCCCAGAATCCCTTGACTTTGGAAAAGAACGATGACCCTTCGGGGTTGTTTTCCTCGGACAGTTTTTCGAACTCGCGCAGCAGCTCTTTTTGCCGCGTCGTCAGGTTCACCGGCGTTTCGACGGCCAGCTCGATCAGCATGTCGCCGATGCCGCCGCCGCGCAGGGCGGGCATGCCCTTGGACCGCAGGCGCAGCTGTTTGCCGGATTGGGCACCGGCGGGGACTTTGACCCGGCTGCGGCCGCCGTCGATTGTCGGCACCTCGACCTCGCCGCCGATGGCGGCTGTGGTCATGCTGACGGGCACGCGGCAGAACAGATGTGCGCCGTCGCGCTGGAACAGGGCGTGTTCGCGGACCTCGATGAAGATGTAAAGATCCCCCGATGGCCCGCCGCGCAGGCCCGCCTCGCCCTCGCCCGCCAGACGGATGCGGGTGCCGGTTTCCACGCCGGCCGGGATGTTCACGGACAGCGCACGCTCTTTTTCCACCCGGCCCTGACCGCCACAGGCGCGGCACGGGTTCTTGATGATCTGGCCCATGCCGTTGCAGGTGGGGCAGGTGCGTTCAACGGTGAAGAAGCCCTGCTGCGCGCGGACCTTGCCCATGCCGGAGCAGGTGGGGCAGGTGGTGGGTTCGGCCCCGCCTTCGGCCCCGGTGCCGCGACAGACCTCGCAGGCGGTGGAGGTGGGCACGTTGATGGTTTTCTGGATGCCCTTGAACGCCTCTTCCAGCGAAATGCGCAGGTTGTAGCGCAGGTCGGACCCGCGTTGCGCGCGCGACCGGCCCCCGCCGCCACCGCGCCCGCCCATGAAGTCGCCGAACAGGTCTTCGAACACGTCTGAAAAGGCCGAGCCGAAGTCGCCGTGGCCACCGGCACCGGGATGCCCGCCACGCCCGCCGCCGCCCATGCCGCCTTCAAACGCGGCGTGGCCATAGCGGTCGTAGGCTGCTTTCTTGTCGGCGTCTTTGAGCACCTCATACGCCTCGTTCACCTCTTTGAACTGGGCTTCGGCGTTGGGGTTGTCTGAATTGCGATCCGGGTGCAGCTCTTTGGCCTTTGAGCGGTAGGCCTTTTTCAGGTCTTCCGCCGTAGAGCCTTTGGGCACGCCAAGAACGTCGTAGAAATCGCGTTTTGCCATGGGTTGGAACCCCTTTCCGAACCGGAGAGGGGCGGTCCGTTGCCAGACCGCCCCTTATCCCGTGTCCTGCGGTCTTATTTCCGCTTGTTTTCGCCCAGATCCTCGAAGTCGGCATCGACGATATCTTCGTCAACATCGCGCGGACGGTCCGGGTCTGCGCCTTCACCCTCGGACTGGCTGGCCTTGTAGATCGCCTCGCCCAGTTTCATCGCGGATTCGGTGAGGTTCTGGATGCCAGAGCGGATCTTGCCGGCGTCATTGCCCTTCAGCGCCTCTTCAAGCGGCTGCATGGCAAGTTCGATGGCTTCGACCGTGGTGGGGTCAACCTTGTCTGCATGCTCTTTGAGCGACTTCTGGGTCGAGTGCAGCAGGCTTTCGCCCTGATTGCGGGTTTCCACCAGTTCGCGGCGTTCCTTGTCGGCCTCGGCATTGGCTTCGGCGTCGCGGACCATCTTTTCGATGTCCTCATCCGACAGGCCGCCCGAGGCCTGAATGGTGATCGCCTGTTCCTTGTTGGTGCCTTTGTCCTTGGCTTTCACCGACACGATGCCGTTGGCGTCGATGTCGAATGTCACCTCGATCTGCGGCAGACCGCGCGGGGCGGGCGGGATGTTTTCAAGGTTGAACTGGCCCAGCATCTTGTTGTCGGCGGCCATTTCGCGTTCGCCCTGGAACACCCGGATCGTCACGGCGTTCTGGTTGTCTTCGGCGGTCGAGAAGATCTGCGACTTTTTGGTCGGGATCGTGGTGTTGCGGTCGATCAGACGGGTGAACACACCGCCAAGGGTTTCGATGCCCAGGGACAGCGGGGTCACGTCCAAGAGGACCACGTCCTTGACGTCGCCTTGCAGAACGCCGGCCTGAATGGCGGCACCGGCGGCGACGACTTCATCCGGGTTGACGCCCTTGTTCGGCTCTTTGCCAAAGAATTTGGTCACTTCTTCGATCACGCGGGGCATACGGGTCATGCCGCCGACCAGAACCACTTCGTCAATGTCGCCGACCGAGAGGCCCGCGTCTTTGAGCGCGTCCTTGCACGGTTTCATCGAGCGTTTGACCAGATCATCGACGAGGCTTTCCAGCTTGGCGCGGGTCAGCTTGACCACAAGGTGCAGCGGCTGGCCGGTGTTCTTGTCCATCGAGATGAACGGCTGGTTGATTTCGGTCTGCGACGACGAGGACAGCTCGATCTTGGCCTTTTCAGCGGCCTCTTTCAGGCGCTGCAGGGCCATCTTGTCGAGCGTCAGGTCGACGCCGTGTTCCTTTTTGAACTCGTCAGCCAGATAGGACACGATGCGCATGTCGAAATCTTCACCGCCGAGGAAGGTGTCGCCGTTGGTGGATTTCACTTCGAACAGACCGTCGTCAATCTCCAGAATGGTGATGTCGAAGGTGCCGCCGCCAAGGTCGTAAACCGCGATGGTCTTGGTTTCCTTGCGGTCCAGGCCGTAAGCCAGTGCGGCTGCGGTCGGTTCGTTGATGATGCGCAGCACTTCCAGACCGGCAATCTTGCCCGCGTCTTTGGTGGCCTGACGCTGGGCATCGTTGAAATAGGCGGGCACGGTGATGACGGCTTGCGTCACGGTTTCGCCGAGATAGCTTTCGGCGGTTTCCTTCATCTTTTGCAGGATGATGGCGGAAACCTGGCTGGGCGAATACTTCTCGCCGCGCACTTCGACCCATGCGTCGCCATTGCCGCCGTTGACGACCTTATAGGGCATGTTCTTCTGGTCTTTGAGGATCGCCGGATCATCAAAGCGGCGGCCAATCAGGCGTTTGACCGCAAAAATGGTATTGCTGGCGTTGGTGACGGCCTGCCGTTTGGCGGCTTGCCCTACAAGGCGTTCCGTTTCCGTGAAGGCGACGATTGACGGCGTGGTGCGCGCGCCTTCGGAGTTTTCAATGACGCGAGGTTGCGACCCATCCATGATGGCGACGCAGGAGTTGGTTGTTCCAAGGTCGATACCGATGACTTTGGCCATGTTGTAATCCCTTTCTACAGGCGATGGTCTTGGCGCGGGCCCGATGCGGCACCCTTGCCCATGGAGCGTGCGGTGAACCGGGCGTCTTGAAGTGGCGGACCGGGCTACCGTTGCGTGCTGTATATAGGTGGCGGTCATTTTGCCTGCAACGGGGTCATCGCGAACTGTGTTGCTAATTTTTCACATGCGTTGCCTTTGGGGCCGTGCCATCCTGCACCAAAATGGGGAACCAGCGGCGCAGTTGTGCGTTGGCCTACGATATTTTCAAAGAAAAAGGACGTGCTGATGCTTTATGTGGACATTCCGACCAAGGCGCAAATCGACAGGTTGATTGCGGCGAGGGGGGATGCGTTGGTGTCTTTCTTCATTCAGACCACACCGGAAACGCAACACATCGGGCAAGCGCGCACCACATTGGGCAAGCTGCTGAAGGACGCAGAAGCGCAGCTGGAAGCTGCGGGCACGGCCAAGCGGACGATCTGGCCGATTTCGGAACAGATCAACGACCTGCTGGATGATGATGATTTCTGGAACAAGCAGGCCAACAGTCTGGCGGTGTTTGTCAGTCCCGACCGGCTGCGCACCTTCCGGCTGCCGAACCACCTGACCGAGATGGTGCAGGTGGGCGACCGCTATTTCATCAAGCCGCTTTTGCGCTCGGTCTCCGGGCAGAACCACGCCTTTGTGCTGGCCTTGGCCGAAAATGAGGTGCGGCTGATCGAAGTGTTCGCCGATCTGCCCGCGCAAGAGGTGCGGGTGCCGGATCTGCCGAAAGATGCGGCCTCGGCCAGCGGGACGTCAAACGTCAATTCGCGCAGCTATTCCGGGCGGATCGGCGGCGGCGAGGGGCAGAATGTGCTGCTGCGCGCCTATTGCCGCAAGATCGATGATGCGCTGCGCCCGGTGCTGGCTGGTCGGGATGAGCCGCTGATCGTGGCGGCGACCGACCCGCTGCTGTCGATGTTCCGGTCTGTCACCACGCATGAGACCATCGCGGATGAGGCGATCAAGACCAGCCCGGTGCGGATGACCCCCGCCGAACTGGCGACCGAAGCCCGCCCGGTGCTGGATGCGATTCAGGCGCAGGTGATCGCGAACCTGCACGAACGCTTCGGGGCGTTGGCAGGCGAAGGCCGGGCGCTGACCGATGTGTCGGATGTCGCAAAGGCCGCGACCTTTGGCGCGGTGGAAACGCTGCTGGTGGACATCGACACGGTGCTGCCCGGTTCGGTCGATGAGACCACGGGGGCGGTGCAGTTTGACAAGGAGTCGACGGCGGCGAACCTTGGCATCGTGGATGAAATCGCCGGGCGTGTGATCGCGTCGGGCGGTACGGTGGTTGCTGTGCGCCAAGACGAGATTCCCGGCAAGGGATCACTTGCCGCGATTTTGCGCTACGCGATGTAATTTGCGACGGGGGCCGGCTTTGCCGGCCCCTTTGCTTGTCAGCGGTGGTCCAGCGTGCAGCAGCCGGGCAGTGCCGAATTGCCATCGGGCGCTTCGGTGAACATCAGCGTTGAAAAGCCGAATGCGCGGTCTGACATGCCATCGGAACAGGCGGCGCGACGGATGATCAGGGTGCGGTTCAGGCTGGGCCCCTCTTCCAGCTGGATCAGGAAGCCTTCGGCCGCCACGCCTTCATGGGTGACGCCCATCGGCACGGCGCCGGTGTCGGGCGAATTGTATTCAGCCCCGCGCGGATACAGGCTGACCGACCAGAACGGTTCGGTCCCAAAGCAGGACAGCGGGCGCTGCACCGTGTGGGGGTCTTCGGGTTCGGTCAGGTCCAGATAGGCCATCGACACCCAGCCATTGCCCTCGCGCGCGCCGACCTTGCCCCATTTGCCATCGGGCGACAGGCCAAGCACCTCGACATTCATGTCATAGGGGCCAATTTCGCCCATGATCTCGGCCTGCGCTGACGGATCGGACCGGATGTTCAGCACATCCTTGGCCCCGACGCCGGACACGGCGTAGCTGGCGGGAAAGGTCTGCGCCATGGCCAGCGCGGGCATCAGGCACAGAACCCCAATCAGAAACCTGCGGGTCATCGTTTGGCCCCCCAACTGCTGGATGCATGTTTGCGGGTGTAGAATTCACCCATCAGCCCGATCACGATGCAGATGATCATGATGGTGACGGCATAGCGGATCGAGCTGTAATGCGGGTTGTAATTCAGGAAGACAAAGCCACGGGCCTGATCAATGATGTGAAACAGCGGGTTCCAGGTGAAATAGGCCAGAATGTAGGTGGGCGTTGCGTTGGCCACAAACATCTTGCCCGAGGCGATCATGTTGGCGCGTTGATACACCGTTGAAAAAATGCCGACAAATTCGGGTTGCCAGGGCATTGCCGCCTTGAACACCATGCCGATGGCCACCCCCGTGCCCCAGGCCAGCAGCAGCATGGAAAACGCGCCGAGCGGATCGTGGATGGTGATGGGGGTAAAGGCCGCGTGATAGATGAACAGCACCACACCGGCCGACAGGATCTGGGTGTAAAGCGAGCCGAGGGCGGCGGCGGCGATGGCGATGATCGGGTTCATCGGGGAATGCTTCATCATCGGCGAGGTCGGGCCATCAGACCCGACAACCGCGCTGGTGGCCTTGGTATGGGTCATGAACATGAAAATGCCGGACATGACATACAGCAGGAAATCACCGCGAATGGCGTTGCCACGCAGGCCCAGCAGGTCAAACATCACGTAGAACACCACCACAAGGATGACGGTCTGCAGGATGTTGAGCAAAAGTCCGATGACCGCATTGCCATGGGTCCGCCGGACAGACCGGACGGTTGCGTGAAAAATCAGCTGCAGCATCGCCAGAGCGCTGCGCGCCGATGACTTTCTGGCCGCGGGTCGGAACATCACTGCCCAGTCCTGTTTGGGGTTTCAGCGGGAACCCCTTGCCATACCATAGGAAATCTTGAAGTTTCCTTGCCTGCGATGATAAGCCCGGCTTAGTCTTTAAGCAACAGTTGCGCCACGTGTCGCGCAAAATGGAGGCGGATGTGGACTTTGACCATCTGACACAGGTGATGCGGCGGCTGGCGCTGGAGGCGGGCGACCGGATCATGGCGGTTTATGAGGGCCCGGATTTCGAGGTGAAGTCGAAAAGCGACGCCAGCCCGGTGACGATTGCCGATGAGGCGGCGGATGCGATCATCAGCGCGGGCCTGCGCGCGGCGTTTCCGGATGTGGTGCTGATCACCGAAGAACAGGCCGACAGCCATGCGCTGACCGCCAGCACCTTTCTGATCGTCGATCCGCTGGACGGCACCAAGGAATTCGTGCAGCGCCGGGGCGATTTCACGGTCAACATCGCCTATGTCGAGCAGGGCGTGCCGCTGCGGGGCGTGGTCTATGCGCCAGCCAAGGGGCGGCTGTTCTACACGCAGGCCGATGGCCGTGCGGTGGAGGAGACCGGCACCTTTGACAAGGACAGCACCGGGCCGGTGACGCCTTTGTCCGTCGCCACGCCTGACAACAATGCGCTGATGGTGGTGGCGTCGAAATCGCACCGCGATGCGGCGACCGATGCCTATATCGCGGCCTACCATGTGAAAGACATGACCAGCGCCGGCAGCAGCCTGAAGTTCTGCCTTGTCGCGACCGGCGAGGCGGATCTGTACCCGCGTCTGGGCCGCACGATGGAATGGGACACCGCCGCCGGAGACGCGGTTCTGCGCGGCGCGGGTGGCCATGTTGTGCGCTTTGACGATCATGCGGTGCTGACCTACGGCAAGCCCGGCTGGGACAACCCGTTTTTCATCGCCCACGCCCCCGGAGTTGTGCTGCACAAACAAGGGGCATCAAACTGATGTTACGATGCAGGCATAGGCGTCCGGTTGCCGGTCGGCCCGGCAGACCATAGTTTTGCCATTCTTTGGCCCTGTGTTTGATGTATATGGGTAGAAAGTGATCCGCCATGATGTGGTGGGCAATAAACGAAGAGCGAGTGTTATGAAGCATAAAAAGGTTACCAAAGCGGTGTTTCCGGTCGCCGGCCTTGGAACGCGTTTTCTACCGGCCACCAAATCAATTCCAAAAGAAATCATGACCCTGGTCGATCGCCCCCTGATCCAGTACGCGATTGACGAAGCGCGGGCCGCCGGGATCAAGGAATTTATCTTTGTGACCAGCCGCGGCAAGTCGGCGCTGGAAGACTATTTTGACGTCGCGCCAGAGCTGGAATCAGCCCTGCGCAAGTCTGGCAAGGACCATTTGCTGGAGATTCTCAAAGACACCAATATGGACAGCGGTGCCATCGCCTATATCCGCCAGAACCGCCCGCAGGGCTTGGGACATGCGGTGTGGTGCGCGCGGCGGCTGATCGGGGATGAACCCTTTGCGGTGCTGCTGCCCGATGACGTGATCGCGGCGGAAAAATCCTGCCTGCAGCAGATGATCGAGGCCTATGCCGAAACCGGCGGCAACATGGTTGCCGCGATGGAGGTGGCACCGGAAAAGGCGTCGTCCTACGGCGTGCTGGATATCGCCAATGACATGGGGACAATCGTCGAGGCCAAGGGCATGGTTGAAAAGCCACCGCTGGGCACGGCGCCGTCAAACCTTGCAGTGATCGGGCGCTATATCCTGTCGCCGCAGGTGATGATCAACCTGAACAAGATCAAGCAGGGCGTCGGCGGGGAAATCCAGCTGACAGATGCGATTGCCGAAGAGATCGGCAAGGGCAAGGTCTATGGCTATCGCTTCCGGGGTCAGCGCTATGATTGCGGGTCGAAAGCGGGCTTTTTGCAGGCGACCGTCGCCTTTGGTCTGGCCCGGCCCGACCTGCGCGAAGAGTTCGGGGCCTATCTGAACGACATGGTCGCGCTTCAGAAAGCCGCACAATAAGGCACGCTGTATGGCCGGGCCTGTCCAGTCCCTGTTGGCTTTGATGTCATCAGCTGGGCGGGCCTATGGTCTGCGGATGCGGCGGCGGCGCAACCTGTGGCGCGCCTTTCGTAGCCGCCATGCGTTGCGCGCGGTCAGGGACCGCAGCGGCGCGATCAGGGCCGGTGATATTCTGTGCTTCATGACGGTGCGGAATGAAACGCTGCGCCTGCCGCATTTTCTGGACCATCACCGCAGGCTGGGGGTCAGTCATTTTCTGATCGTGGACAATGACAGCACCGATGGCACCCGCGACTATCTGGCGGCGCAGGCGGATGTATCGCTGTGGACCACCACGGCCAGCTACCGCCAGTCGCGGTTCGGGCTGGATTGGGTGACGTGGTTGCAGATGCGCCATGGTCATGGCCGTTGGTGCCTGACGCTGGATGCGGATGAACTGCTGATCTATCCCTATTGGCAGACGCGCACCCTGCCCGCGCTGACCGGATGGCTGGCCGATCAGGGGTTGACGGCGATGGCGGCGATGATGCTGGACCTGTATCCCAAGGGCCCGCTGTCGCAGGCGCAGGTGGCCGCCGGGCAAGATCCGCTGACCGTGCTGCGCTGGTTCGATGCGGGCAATTACGGGTTGCGGGTGCAAGAGAACACGGGAAACCTGACCATCAAGGGTGGCCCGCGGGCGCGGATGTTCTTTGCAGATGACCCGCGCCGCGCGCCGACGATGAACAAGATCCCGCTGGTGTTCTGGAACCGGCGCTATACTTACGTGAACTCCACCCATGACATGCTGCCGCCCCGGATGAACGCGGTGTTTGAGCAGGAGGGGGGGGAGCGGATATCGGGCCTGTTGTTGCACACAAAATTCCTGTCCGAGATCATTCCCAAATCGGCCGAGGAAAAGGACCGGCAGCAGCACTTTTCCAACTCTGCGCTGTATGATCGCTATTATGAGGCGGTGATCGACGATCCGGTCCTGTATTCGCCGGGGTCAGAGCAGCTGACCAGCTGGCGGCGGCTGGAGGCATTGGGCCTGATGTCGCGCGGGGGGTGGGTGTGAGGGACTTGTTGCTGCGGTAATCCGGTCAACCGGGCGAAATTGTTAACCGTTTGGCATCAATTTAACTGGCGTGACGCATATAATCGCGCCAAATGAGGGGCGAGGGTTCAGGGGAGCGGGTTTCAGTCTTGGGTTTGCTGTCTTCCTACCGGCTACGTTGGCATCGCAGGCGCCTGCTTTTCCGGGCATGGGCAAGCCGGCGTGATCTGACGCTGGTGGCCGACCGCTCTGCCGGGCAGGCCGACAATGCGATTTTTGCTTTCACAACGCTGCGCAACGAAAAGGTGCGGCTGCCGTTTTTCCTGCGCTATTACCGTGATCTGGGGGTCAGCCATTTCTTTGTGGTCGACAACGGATCGACCGACGGGTCGCTGGAGTATCTGCGCGACCAGCCGGATGTGTCGCTGTGGCGCACGGATGCCGGGTACAAAAAAAGCCGGTTCGGGATGGACTGGATCAGCCATCTGCTGCGCCGCTATGGCCATGGCCATTGGTGCCTGACCGTTGATCCGGATGAGTTCTTTGTCTATCCGTTCTGCGAAACCAGACCCATCCGCGCGCTGACCGACTGGCTGGACACCACGCAGATCCGCACCTTTTCGGCGCTGCTGCTGGACATGTATCCCAAAGGGCCGATCACCGAGCAAGCCTACCGCGAAGGGCAGGACCCGTTTGAGATTGCGCAATGGTTTGATAGCGGCAATTACCAGATCAGCCGCAACCCGGCCTATGGCAACCTGTGGATTCAGGGCGGGCCGCGCAGCCGGATTTTCTTTGACGACGCCCCGAAGAAGGCCCCGGCGCTGAACAAGATACCGCTGGTGAAGTGGCACAGGTCTTATGCCTATATCAGTTCGACCCATATGATGCTACCGCGCGGGCTGAACCTTGCCTTTGATGAATGGGGCGGCGAAAAAGCCTCAGGCGTGTTGCTGCACGCCAAGTTTCTGGACACATTCGCCGCCAAAGCCGAGGAAGAGCTGGTGCGGGGCCAGCATTACGCCGCCAGTGCGGAATACAAGGCGTATCAGCAGGGCCTGTCCAACCACCCCGAGATGTGGTGCAAGTGGAGTGAGAAATACATCAACTGGCGTCAGCTGGAGATTCTGGGTCTGATGTCCAAGGGGAACTGGGCATGACGGTCGGCTTTGTGATGCTGTGCCATACGGCGCTGGACCGTGCCGCGCAGGTTGCGCGGCATTGGGCCGAACGCGATTGCCCGGTTGTCATCCATGTCGACCGGCGGGTGGCGGCCAAACCTTATGGCCAGCTGGTCGCCGATCTGGCCGATCTGCCCAATGTGCGGTTTTCCGGACGCCATGCCTGCGAATGGGGCACATGGGGCATCGTGGCGGCCAGCCAGGAAGCGGCCACGGTGATGCTGCGCGAGTTTGCGCAGGTGCGCCATGTCTACCTTGCCTCCGGTTCCTGCCTGCCGTTGCGCCCGGTGGAAGAGCTGCGCGCCTATCTGGCGGAGCGGCCCAAGACCGATTTCATCGAAAGCGTCACCACCGAAGATGTGGGCTGGACCATCGGGGGGCTTGATTTCGAACGCTTTACCCTGCGGTTTCCGTTCAGCTGGCGCAAACAGAAGTGGTGGTTTGACACTTACGTCAAACTGCAGCGCAAGGTGGGTTTTCGCCGCAAGATACCGGCGGAACTGGTGCCGCATCTGGGCAGCCAGTGGTGGTGCCTTACCCGGCAGACCCTGTCGGCCATTCTGGAACACCCCGAGCGGGCGGCGATTGACCGCTATTTCCAAAAGGTCTGGATTCCCGATGAAAGCTATTTCCAGACGCTGGTGCGGCAGGTTTCCAGCACGGTGGAAAGCCGGTCGCTGACCCTGTCGAAGTTCGATTTTCAGGGCAAGCCGCATATCTTTTACGACGATCATCTGCAGCTTCTGCGCCGGTCAGATTGCTTTGTCGCCCGCAAGATCTGGCCGGATGCGGTGAAGCTGTACGGCACCTTTCTGTCGGATGACCGCTCTGGTCAGGCGGCCGCCGAACCCAACCCCGGCAAGATTGACCGGCTGTTCGCGAAAGCGGTGGAGCGGCGGGTGAAGGGGCGACCCGGCCTGTATATGCAAAGCCGGTTTCCGAATGAGAATTATGAAAACGGCCGCACGGCGGGGCCGTATTCGGTGTTTTGCGGTTTTGCCGAGGTGTTTGAAAACTTCGAAATATGGTTGTCAAAGGCGAGCGGCACCCGGGTTCACGGCCACCTGTTCGCGCCCGACCGTGTGCATTTCGCCGGGGGCGAGACGGTTTATAACGGGGCCCTGTGTGACAGCGCCAAGGTGCGCGACTACAACCCCAAAAGCTTTCTGACCAGCCTGATCTGGAACACGCGCGGCGAACGGCAGTGCTTTCAGTTCGGGCCTGCCGACACGCAGGATCTGAACTGGTTCGTGGCGCTGGATGGCAATGCGCAGATCTCGGTCATCTCGGGCGCGTGGGCGGTGCCGCTGTTCCATTCCAACCAGAATTTCGGCGATATCAGGCGCGAGGCGGCGCGGCTGCAGAAGGTGGAGCAGGAGTTTCTGAACATCCTGCGCGGACCCTATACCAAGGCGCGGGTGCGGGTGTGGTCGCTGGCCGATTTCGTTGAGAACCCGATGGAGCCGTTGCAGACCATCATTGACGAGATTGGCCCAAGGCAGGGGCGGCGGCTGACCGAGGCCCCGCGCATGGCCGATCTGACCGGCTTTGGCCAGTTCCTGCAAAACCTGCGCAATCAGGGGATGCAGCCGGTGCTGATGGGCGATTTTCCAGTGGGCGATGACCCTGCAAGCAAATCCACGCGCCGCGGGCGCCCCTATCTGGTGAAGTGAATGGGCAGGCGGTTTGACAGCTTTGTCATGTTCGCGGAAATGCGGACCGGGTCGAATTTCCTTGAGGCCAATCTGAACGCGATGCCCGGCGTTGCCTGCCATGGCGAGGTGTTCAACCCGTCTTTCATCGGCAAGCTCAATCAGACCAGCCTGTTCGGAGTCTCCATCGCTGACCGTGAGGCCGACCCGATGGCGCTGATCCGCACCCTGCGGGCGCAGACCGACGGGCTGGCCGGGTTCCGGTACTTTCACGACCATGACCCGCGCGTGTTGCAGCCGGTGCTGGACGATCCGCTGTGCGCCAAGATCATCCTGACCCGCAACCCGGTTGAAAGCTATGTCAGCTGGAAGATCGCGCAGGCGACCGGGCAGTGGAAGCTGACCGGCGCGCGCCCGCCGAAAACCGCGCAAGTGCGGTTTGATGCGGCGGAGTTTGAGGCGCATGTGAGCGCCTTGCAGGCGTTTCAGGTGCAGCTGATGCACGCGTTGCAGATCAGCGGGCAAACGGCATTCTACATTGATTACGACGACATCAATGATCTGGATGTGCTGAACGGGCTGGCCAGCTTTCTGGGGGTGGCGGGGCTGGAAAGCCTTGATGCCAGCCTGAAAAAGCAGAACCCCGAGGAGATTGCGCAGAAGGTTGTGAACCCGGAGGAGATGGAGCGGGCCCTGGCGCGGATGGACAGGTTCAATCTGTCGCGGACGCCCAATTTTGAACCCCGTCGCGCGCCGATGGTGCCGCAGTTCATCGCGGCCCGCCGTGCCGGGCTGCTGTTCATGCCGGTGCCGGGCGGGCCGGTGGCGCAGGTCAGCGCGTGGATGCAGGGTTTTGGCGGGGTTGAGGGCGGGTTCACGCAAAAGACCCTGCGACAGTGGAAACGGTCCCGTGCCGGGCATCGGTCCTTCACCGTGCTGCGCCATCCGGTCGCGCGCGCGCATGAGGCGTTTTGCGCGCAGATCCTGTCGGGCAGTTTTGCCCAGATCCGCGAGCAGATGGCCAAGATCCACAAACTGGACCTGCCCGCGCCGGGGCAGGATTATGCAGCTGCGGCGGCGCATCGGGCCGGGTTCATCGGATTTCTGCACTGGCTGCGGCTGAACCTGTCCGGCCAGACCTCTGCCCGGGTGGATGTGCATTGGGCCAGTCAGTCGGCGATATTGCAGGGCTTTGCGGGGTTTCAGGGGCCTGATCTTGTGCTTCGTGAAGACGGGCTGGATGCGGGACTGGCGTTTCTGGCTGCACAGATGGGGCAGGCGGCACCGGCATTGCCGCCCGCGCCCGCGCATGGCTTCATGCCGTTGCGCGACATCTACAGCGCCGAAGTAGAGGCCGCCACGCGCGAGGCTTACGCGCGTGACTATCTGGCGTTTGGCTTTGCCGATTGGGATCAGCCGCCCAGATAGCGCTGCAGGGTTTTTGCGGTGCCATCCGCCCAAAGCGCATTCAGCGCCGCCGCAAAGGCGGCGGCAAAGCGCGGGTTTTGCCCGGTTTCGCCATAGATCGCCTTTTGCGAGATCCAGACCGAAGGGTCTGATTTGGCGGCCAGCGACAGCGGCTGCAAACTGGCCCAGTCCGGGTCATTCGGCGCAATGACCGCGCCGCTGTCGGTGACCCCGGCGCAGTAGCGGCACCACAGCGCCGACACCAGCGCCAGACCGTGGATCTTGCCGCCAGCCTCCAGCGCGTCGCGCAGCGAGGGGATGATGAACTTCGGCTGCCGGTTCGACCCGTCAAAGCACAGGCGGCGTTCGGTATCGGCAATCTGAGGGTTGCTGAAGCGGTCGCGGATCAGATCGTAATAGGCGTTCAGATCGGTATCGGGCACGGGGGCGACGTATGGAATGATCTCCTCACGTTCCACCTTGTCGAGCAGGCCGCTGATCAGCGGGTTGGCCATGGCTTCGTGCACATAGTCCACATCCAGCAGCCCGCCGGGATAGGCGATGGTGGCGTGGCCGCCGTTCAGGATGCGGATTTTCATCGCCTCATAGGCGTGCACATCAGCGGTGAAGGTCACGCCGACCTTTTCCAGCGGCGGGCGGCCCAACGGGAAGTGGTCTTCAAGCACCCATTGGCGAAAGGGCTCGCAGGTGACCGGGACTGGATCATCCGCCAGACCGAATTCGGCCGCCATCGCCCGTTCGCGCGGGCCGGTGGCAGGGGTGATGCGGTCGACCATGCCATTTGGGAAGGCGACATTGGCCTGTACCCAGTCGGCAAAGCCTGCGTCTGACAGGCGGGCGAGTCCCACAATGGCCGATTGCGTGACATGGCCGTTGCCGGGCAGGTTGTCGCAACTGAGTACTGTGAAGGGCGGGGTGCCTGAGGATTTGCGGGCGCGGAGCGCGGCGAGGATGGCGCCGAAGGCGGTTTTCGGGGCGGAGGGATGGGTGGCATCATGCCGGATATCCGCCGCTTCGGGGTCGAATTGCCCGGTGGCGGCATTGATGAAATAGCCGCCTTCGGTCACCGTCAGGCTGACGATGCGGATGGCGGGGTCGGCCATGGCTTTGATCAGCGCTGCATTGTCAGGCTGTACCTCGATGAATCCTGTCATCGCGCCCACGCGGCGGGCGGTGCGGCCTTTGGGGTCCAGCTCGATGATGGTGGACAGGCAGTCCTGTGCGATCAGGGCATCGCGCATCTGCGCGTCGGGGGCACGCACACCGGCGCCCAGAATGGCCCAATCCTGCGCCAGACCCATGGACATCAAATCATCAAGGTAGACCGCCATATGCGCGCGATGAAAATTGCCCAGACCAATGTGGACGATGCCGGGGGTGAGGCTGGCGCGGTCATAGCCGGGCAAAGTGACGGGGAGTGCAGATTTCATGTCAGGCCATCCAGTTTCCGCCATCGACGCCAAAGCATTGGGCAACGATGTATTTCGCCTCATCCGTGGCAAGAAAGATCGCCATACCGGTCAGATCAGCCGCCGTTCCCATGCGGCCAAAGGGCACCGCTGCGCCCACTTCGCGCTTTTTCTGGCCCGGTGCCTTGCCTTCGTATTCCGCAAAGAACGCATCCACCCCGTCCCAATGGTCACCATCCACCACCCCGGGGGCGATGGCGTTAACGTTGATGCCGTGGGAAATCAGGTTTTGCCCGGCGCTTTGGGTCAGCGAGATAACGGCGGCTTTGGTCGCGCAGTAGACCGCCACCAGCGATTCCCCGCGCCGCCCGGCCTGTGACGCCATGTTGATGATTTTGCCACCGTCGCCACGGGCAATCATGTGGCGCGCGGCGGCCTGCATGCAGAACAGGGTACCCGAGACGTTGACAGAGAACAGTCGTTCATAATCGGCGCGGGCGATCTCTGCAATTGGGGCGGCGCTGAACAGGGCGGCGTTGTTGATCAGGATATCCAGCTTGCCCATCTGCGCAATCGCCGCTGAAAAGCCCGCATCAATACTGGCCTGCTGCGTCACATCCATCTGTACCGCCATCGCCTGTGGCCCAAGACTTGTCGCCGCCTCTGCCACCGCATCGGTGTTAATGTCGGCCAAGGCCACCCTTGCCCCTTCGGCAATATAGGCCCGGGCGAATTCCAGCCCGATGCCCCGCGCCGCCCCGGTGATCAGGGCGGTTTTTCCTTGCAGCCTCATGCCAGTGCCTTTCCGTCTGCGCCAAAGCGCAGGATCTTGCCGGGTTGCGGGGTCATGCGGATGCTGTCGCCGTGATGCATCATCACCTCGCCGCTGGCGCGGACGGTCAGGGTGCCGAGTGAACCCGCGTTCACTTTCAGAAACGTATCGGAGCCGAGGTGTTCCGACAGGCCGACCACGCCTTCCCACGGGCCATCGCCGCAGATGGTGATGTGTTCGGGCCGGATGCCGATGGTGGTCGCACTATGCTTTGCCGCCTCGGCCCCGTCGATCAGGTTCATCTTCGGGCTGCCGATGAAACCCGCAACGAACAGGTTGGCGGGGCTGCGGTACAGCTCCATCGGGCTGCCGACCTGTTCGATGCGGCCTGCGTTCAGCACCACGATTTTGTCGGCCATGGTCATCGCTTCGACCTGATCATGGGTGACGTAGATCATCGTAGTTTTCAGGGTCTGGTGCAGCTCGCTGATTTCCTGCCGCATCGACACGCGCAGGGCGGCGTCGAGGTTGGACAGCGGTTCGTCAAACAGGAACGCCGCCGGTTCGCGCACGATGGCGCGGCCGATGGCGACGCGCTGCCGCTGACCGCCCGACAGCTGGCCGGGGCGGCGGTCGAGATAGGCCCCGAGGTTCAGGATTTTCGCGGCGTGGTTCACCCGCTTTTCCTGCTCAGCCGCGTCCATCCCGGCCATTTTCAACGGAAAGGTAATGTTTTTGCGCACCGACATATGCGGGTACAAAGCATAGGACTGGAACACCATGGCCAGCCGCCGCTTGGCGGGGGGCAGGTCGGTGGCGTCCATGCCGTCAATCTCGATGATCCCGCCCGAGGTGTCTTCCAGCCCCGCGATCAGCCGCAGCAGGGTCGATTTTCCGCAACCCGAGGGGCCGACAAAGACCACGAATTCACCCTCATTCACGGTCAGGTCGATGCCGGGAATGACATCCACCTCGCCAAAGGATTTGCGCACTTGATTGAGTGTTATCTTGCCCATGTTTTTCTCACTTCACCGCGCCAAAGGTCAGGCCGCGCACGAGTTGCTTTTGACTGAACCAGCCAAGGATCAGGATCGGAGCGATGGCCATGGTGCTGGCCGCCGAGAGTTTTGCGTAGAACAGTCCTTCGGGGGATGAATAGCTGGCGATGAACTGGGTCAGCGGGGCCGCCTGTGAGGTGGTGAGCTGCAGGGTCCAGAACGCCTCGTTCCAGGCAAGGATGATGTTCAGCAGCATGGTGGAGGCGATGCCGGGAACGGCCATCGGCGTCAGGACGTAGAGGATTTCCGACCGCATCCCGGCCCCGTCCATCCGCGCAGCCTCAAGGATCTCACCGGGGATTTCCTTGAAGTAGGTGTACAGCATCCAGACCACGATCGGCAGGTTGATCAGGGTCAGCACACCCACCAGCCCGATCCGGCTGTCCAGCAGGCCGAAATCGCGGAACAAGAGGTACATCGGCACCAGAACGCCGACGGCGGGCATCATCTTGGTGGACAGCATCCACATCAGCAGATCCTTGGTGCGCCGACCGGGCACAAAGGTCATCGACCACGCCGCCGGAATGGCGATGGCCAGTGCGATGACGGTCGATCCGACCGAGAGGATGACCGAGTTCCAGAAATGCCGGGCGTAGTTCGAGCGCGCCTGCACGTCATGGTAGCTTTGCAGCGTCCAGTCGCTGAACAGCACCTGAAACGGGGTTTTGATGGCGTCGGCTTCGGATTTGAAGCTCAGGATGATGATCCACAGGATCGGGAAGAAGATCACGAAGCCCACGGCCCATGCGGCGACGGTGACAACGGCCTTGCGGGTGTTTGAGGGGGTGCGGGCCATTCTACGCCTCCAGATTCTTGCCGATCATCCGCATCAGGAAGATCGCAACGATATTGGCCAGAATGACCGCGATGATGCCGCCCGCCGACCCGCCGCCGACATCGTAATTCAGCAGCGACTGCGCATAGACAAGGTAGGTCAGGTTGGTCGACGCCGTGCCGGGCCCCCCGTTGGTGGTGACCAGAATTTCGGCAAAGACCGACAAAAGGAAGATGGTCTGGATCAGGATCACCACGGTGATCGACCGGGTCAGGTGTGGCACGGTCAGGTTGAAAAACCGTTGCAACCAGCCCGCGCCATCCATTTCAGCCGCCTCTTGCTGTTCGCGGTCAAGGCTTTGCAGCGCGGTCAGCAGGATCAGCGTGGCAAAGGGCAGCCATTGCCAGGCGACGATCAGGATGATCGAGGCCAGCGGCGCATGTGACAGAAAATCAAAAGGTTGCAGGCCAAGCGATTTGGCGATGTGGGCGAACATGCCGTTGACCGGGTTCATGAACATGTTCTTCCAGACCAGCGCCGACACGGTGGGCATCACAAAGAACGGGGCGATCACCAGCACCCGCACAATGCCCTGACCCCAGACGGGCTGATCCAGCAGCAGGGCCAGCAAAACGCCGCCGATAACGGTGATGCACAGCACCCCCAGCACAAGGATCAGCGTGTTCGACAGAGCCGACCAGAAGGCGGGTTGGTTGATGAAGTAGTAGTAATTGTCGAATCCGACGAATGTCTCCATCCCCGGCATCAGCAGATTGTAGCGCAGGAAACTGAAATACAGCGTCATGCCGAGCGGCACGATCATCCACAGCAAAAGCAGGATGACGGCGGGCGACAGCATCAGGCGCGCAGCAGTCCGGGAATGGGCGGTTGCCATCGGCTTGGTCCTTAGAAGGGGTTGGGGTGGTGCCGGGCGCATGATCCCGGCACCACAAGACGCAGATCTGCGATGCCGGGCGGAGGCACCCGGCATCACGGGGAGGACCGGTTACTTGATGTAGCCAGACCGCGTCATTTCCGTTGTCACCAGCGTCTGCGCAGCGGCCAGAGCTGCCTCTGCCGTCATCGTGCCGGCCAATGCGGCGCTGAACTGCTGGCCCACAGCGGTGCCCAGCCCCTGAAACTCAGGGATGGCGACGAACTGCACGCCGACATAGGGCACCGGATCAACCGTCGGGCTGTTCGGATCGGCCGAGTTGATGCTGTCGAGCGTCATCTGCGCGAACGGCACCTGCTGGTATTCGGGATTGGCGTAGAGCGAGGCGCGGGTTCCCGGGGGCACGTTGGCCCAGCCTTCCTTGGCCGCGACAACCTCCAGATACTCTTTCGACGTGGCCCAGGCGACAAAGGCTTTGGCCGCGTCAACCTTCTGGGTGCCCGCCGGAATGCCCAGCGACCATGCCCAGAGCCAGTTGCCGCGCTTGCCGAGGCCGGTATCGGGGGCCAGTGCAAATCCGACCTGATCGGCCACGGTGGAATCGGTCGGGTTGGTCACAAAGGAGGCGGCGACGGTGGCATCGATCCACATGCCGCATTTGCCTTGCTGGAACAGCGACAGGTTTTCGTTGAAGCCGTTGTTGGCTGCACCGGGCGGGCCGTAATCGTTCAGCAGCGCCAGATAATCGGTCAGCGTGGCTTTCCACGCGTCGCTGTCAAACTGGGGCTGCCAGTTTTCATCGAACCAACGCGCGCCGTAGCTGTTCGACATGGCGGTCAGGAAGGCCATGTTCTCGCCCCAGCCGGCCTTGCCACGCAGGCAGATGCCGTATTGCTCGGCCGATTTGTCGGTCATCGCGGCGGCGGCGGTCTTGATGTCATCCCAGGTCGGCGCATCCGGCATGGTCAGACCAGCGGCTTCCATCAGGTCGCGGCGGTACATGACCATCGAGGATTCGCCGTAGAACGGGGCAGCGAACAGCTCGCCGTCCACGGTCAGACCGCCGCGGATGGCGGGCAGCAGATCGTCGACGTCATACTCGGCGGGCAGATCGTTCAGGCCGACCAGCCAGCCCTGCTTGCCCCAGATCGGCACTTCGTAGGTGCCGATGGTCAGCACGTCAAACTGGCCACCCCTGGTGGCGATGTCGGTGGTCACACGCTGGCGCAGGACGTTTTCTTCCAGCGTCACCCACTCGACCTTGATGTCGGGGTGTTTGGCGTAGAAGTCGTCCATCAGGCCTTGCATACGGATCATGTCGCCGTTGTTCACGGTGGCGACGGTGATGGTGGTCTCGGCCATGGCGGCACCCGCCAGGGTCAGCGAAACCGTCGCGCCCAAAAGGGCTCGAAAGGTCAGTGTCATGGTATCCTCCCTATCAGCGAATGAGCAAATCATCGCTTGATGGGCAATTACTCATAACTTGCCCCGTTGCGTCAAGCCCCCACATCCGCCGCACCTGCACAGGCGTCAGGGGGCCAGAATGGCGCGGGCTGTGACCTCGTCGGTGATCAGCCCGTTGATAATCCTCGATTTCAAAGCGCCACGGATCGCCGGAACCTTTGATGCGCCCGCAGCAATGCCGATGGATGGCCTGTCAAGATGAGGCTCGACCCGCACGCCGCCGGTGCGGGTGTTGGTGCCGACATCCAGATACTGGCCCTGCGAATCAAACACCCAGCCCGCGACTTCGCCTGCGGCCCCGGCGGCCCGCATCTGGTCCAGCTCTCCGCGCGTGACAAAACCATCGGCCAGCAGCGGCGCATCATCTGACATCTGGCCGACGCCGACAAAGACCACATCGGCGCTGCGGGCCAGATCGGCCACCCGCTTGACCGGGCCAAGCGCGCGGAACGCGTCACGCTCGGCGCTGGTGGGCGAAATCACCGGCACCAGCATCGGGTAATGCGGGGCGCGGACCTTGTCGGACACCCGCATGATCACGTCGAAAAAACTGGCGGACCCGTCCGGCGCGATATTGCCGATCAGCGATACCAGCCGGTGATGCGCCGCCTCCAGCGGGGCTACGGCATCGACCATGCCGCGCAAGGCCCGCCCGGTGCCCAGTGCGATGGTCAGCGGATCGGGCAGGCGCAACACGCGTTCCAGTTCGGCAGCGGCAGCAGGGGCAATCGACAGCACCGGGTCCGCTCCGCCCAAGGATGGCGACACCCGGCAGCGGCCAAGGCCGAAACGGTCGCGCAGCGCCGATTCCAGATCAAGGCAGGTGCCGATCCGGTGATTCAGCCGCACATGGATCAGCCCGTCGGCCATAGCCTTTGCGACCAGACGCTGCGCCCGCTGGCGGCTGATGCCAAGCTCAGCGGCGATCTGGTCCTGGGTCATGCCGCCCACGTAATACAGCCACCCGGCCCGGGCGGCATCATCCTGCGGGGTTGGGTCGCTGTGCTCGATCCGGCTCATGCCTGCCTCTTTAGGTCGGGGGCAATGTGGAAGAATTCCGCGAAAGAGGCAAAGCGCAAATCGGCGCGGGCGGTTTCGGGCTCTTGCAGATCAAGCCCGGTCATGTGGCTGCCGCCGGTGAACTGCCAGACCTCCATCCCGGCTGCGCGGGCGGCGGCGACGCCGGTCAGGCTGTCTTCGATCACCAGACAGTCTGCCGGGGCAAAGCCCATCCGGGCGGCGGCGAACAGGAACAGGTCGGGCGCGGGTTTTCCCATGGCAACCTGACTGGCAGTGAAGATCCGGCCGTCCAGGTGGTCCCACAACCCGACCAGCCGCAATGACATCTCGGCCCGGCGGGGGCTGGAGGAGGTGGCGACGCAGAACGGCATGGCCAGCGCGCCGATCACCTCTGCCACATCGGGCATGATCTTCAGCCCGGCGCGAAAGCCTTCCAGCAGGCGGTCGCGGTATTCGTCTTCAAAGCTGGGGGGCAGGTCGAGGCCGAATTCGTCCCGGATCTGTGCCATCACCACCGGATAGCTGCGGCCAAGGAAATGGCGGGCGACATAGGGCAGGTCTATGATGACCCCGCGTGTCGCCAGCGCCTCTATCAACATGCGGGCGCTGATGATCTCGGAATCGATCAGCACGCCGTCGCAGTCAAAGATGACACAGGCGCGGCCCATGGCCGCCTTACGCCGCTTGCGTAGAGCGGGCTTCGGTCAGGATGGCGTGCAGCTTGGCCGGGTCGGTGTTGGCGCGCAGTTTGGTGACAACGCTTTGGTCCCGCATGGTGCGGCTGACCAATGCCAGCGCCTTGAGGTGATCGACCCCGGAATCCTTGGGCGCGAACAGCCCGAAGATCAGGTCGACCGGCTGGCGGTCGACAGAATCGTAATCCAGCGGCTTTTCCAGCCGGATGAACACGCCGACGATCCGGTCAAGATCCTGCAGCCGCGCATGAGGCAGGGCGATGCCATGGCCCACACCTGTGGGGCCAAGGCTTTCGCGTTCCTGCAATCCGTCCACCGCAATGCCCGCCGTCAGCCCGTAGCTGGCGGCGACCATCTCTCCCAATTCCTGAAAGAGACGCTTTTTGCTGGTGATCTGCCCGACGACGCGAACGGCGCCGGGCGTGAGTAGCTTTGCTAGATCCATGGACGGTCGTGTTCCCGAACAGCCGTAGCGCTGCCCTTACTTGCTGTTACGCGGGTCGATCCAGCCTATATTGCCGTCATCCCGGCGATAGACCACATTCACCCCGCCGTGCCCTTCGTTGCGGAAAACCACCATATGTTGCCCGCCAAGCTCCAGCTGCATCACGGCTTCGCCGACGGTGACCGAAGGAATCTTCGTCTCCATCTCGGCGATCACGATGGGCTGAAGGCTGTCCGGCTCCACATCCTCGGCGTCTTCGGTTGCGGCGAGGATATACGAGGATGCCCCGCCGAATTCAACAGGTGACGTTCGGGCAGAATGGTGGTTGCGAATCCGGCGTTTGTAGCGGCGCAGCTGCTTGTCCATCTTTTCCCGGCAGGACTCGAAAGCGGCATAGATTTCAGTGGCATGGCCCTTGGCCTGCGCGGTCAGCCCGGTGGAAAGATGGATCACGGTTTCGCACACATATTCATGCGCCACGCGGGAAAAGACGATGACAGCCTCGGTAGGCCGCTGGGCGTATTTCTCGACCACCTCGCCGAGTTCGGATTTCACATGGGTTTGCAGGGCCTCTCCGACGTCGATCTGTTTTCCACTGATCTGATAGCGCATGATATATCCTCCGCGGGGCTTCTTGCTCTGGCAGCGGGCAGGGTGCCCGATCCCAAAGGTCTTCTCTCTTTGACATGGGGACGTGCGACGCATCTGCAAGGTGGCGGAGCCGGAAGGCGGCCGCAGGGCAGGTCTGGCACAGGGCGGGTTTTCGCACGCATCACGTGTATTTGGCGACAGGCATGGCGGCCTTGTCAACCGAATCGTCACATGGTTGTCATCTGATCAGATCAGGAAATGCGGAAATTCTGTCCCAGATAGACCCGGCGCACGGTTTCATCGCGCACAACTTCGTCGGTGGTGCCGCTCATCAGCACATGGCCGTCGTGCAGGATATAGGCGCGGTCGACAATTTCCAGCGTTTCCCGGACGTTATGGTCGGTGATCAGCACGCCGATACCGCGCGATTTAAGATCATGCACCAGATTGCGGATCTCGCCCACGGCGATCGGGTCCACCCCGGCAAAGGGTTCGTCCAGCAGCAGGTATTTCGGGTTGGCGGCCAGACAGCGCGCGATTTCCACCCGCCGCCGTTCGCCGCCCGACAGGGCCAGCGCAGGCGCGCGGCGCAGGTGGGTGATGGAAAATTCCGACAGCAGTTCTTCCAGCCGTTCGCGTTGCTTGTGGCGGTCCAGATCGGTGATTTCCAGCACGGCGAGGATGTTGTCCTCAACGGACAGGCCCCGGAAAATGCTGACCTCTTGCGGCAGATAGCCGATGCCAAGCCGGGCGCGGCGATACATCGGCAGCGCGGTCACATCCTTGCCATCGATGATCACCTGCCCGCCTTCGGGTGTGACAAGACCGGCAATGGCATAGAAACAGGTGGTCTTGCCCGAGCCGTTCGGACCGAGCAGCGCCACGACCTCGCCCCGGTTCAGATGCATCGACACATCCCGGATCACCGGCCGCTTCTTGTAGCTTTTGCGCAGCGACCGGATCACCAGACCGGCGCTGCCGGTGGTTACCGAAAGGGCGGGGCTGGCGGTCAAGGCGCGCCACCCGGGGTGAAAATCGTTCTGACCCGGCCTGTCATGGTGCCGGTGCCATCGGTCAGGTTGACGGTCAGCATCTCGCCGGAAATCGCCGCGCGTCCCTGGGTCAGCAAAACATCGCCGGTCATCACCACGTTGCCGGTTGCGATGGTATAGACCGCCTCTGCCGCTTCGGCCGCATCTGTGGGGCTGACCAGCGTGACCCCGCCACTGGCGATCAGCTTGTCGATGCCCTGGCTGCCCTCGGCGTACTCCACCCGGATCGTTCCGGCGGTCAGGCGCATGTCACCCTGCTGGGCCGTCACATTGCCGGTGAACAACGCCGCCCCACTGGCCTGATCGACCGACAGCGAGTCCGACGTCACCTCGACCGGCAAGGTGGTGTCCTGCTGCAGCCCGCCAAAGCGGATATCGGCCTGTTGCGCCATGGCCGGGCCGGAAAGGGCGGCCACAAAACAAAGGGCGCGCAAGAAATGGGACATATGTTGCCTGCAATAATGGATCATCTGGTCAATTTACCGGCTGGTATATCAGCTTTACCGTCCCGTTGAAAACCAGAAGATAGGCACCGTCGCGGCCTGCGTCCTGGGTCAGGCGCATGGTGTCGGCGGTGACCACCCCCGCCGGGCCGGTGGCGGTGACCGGGTCGGGCAGCAATATATCTGTGGCATCCATATCGGCGGTCAGGCGATCACCGACAATTGTCCAGCCGGTCGAGGATGTCACCGTCACCCCGTCCGACAGCAGGATCTGCCGCGCCGCCGGGTCCATCCGGCCTGTGCCGGCCTGCAGCTGGGTGGTGCCGCCATCGGGGGTTTCCAGCAGCCCGTTCAGGGCGCTTGCACTGGCCCCGGCACCATCGGCCACCGCTGGCCGGGCCTCATCCGCGCTGATGGTCAGGGCGGCACCGTCGCTGGTCAGTCCGGCGTAGGTGGGCGCGGTCATCCTTGGTTCGCGCAGGCGCTCTTCCACATCGACATCGGCATAGGGCAGGGCATCATCCGGGTTGATGGTTCTGGCGACCAGAAACAGGGTGGACAGGATCACAAGCGCCAGCAGCGGCAGGATCACCTTTAGCCAGCCGATCAACCGGGTGTGAAAGTCTGCATCCATCATCGGGCGCTGCTCTTTTTTGCCGAAGGGTAAAGGCGGTGAAGGATTCGACCAACCTGCGCGGCAATGCCCTCGGCGGGTCGCCGCCTAGTGGTGAAAGATATCATTGGGCTCGTCCCAGCCCATCAGATCCAGCTCGGCCCGGGTTGGCAGAAAGGCAAACAGCCGGTTGGCCAGATCGGTGCGGCCTTCGCGCGCCAGCCGCTTTTCAAGCTCGGCCTTCAGGGTGTGCAGGTACAGCACATCTGACGCTGCGTATTCCTTTTGCGCGTCGGTCAAATTTGCGGCACCCCAGTCGCTGGTCTGCTGTTGTTTTGACACGTCCACACCGGCCAGTTCCAGCAGCAGATATTTCAGCCCGTGCCGGTCGGTAAAAGTGCGGATCAGCCGTGAGGCGATCTTGGTGCACCACACCGGCTGGGTGGTCACGCCAAAGGCTTTCTTCAGCGCGGCAATGTCGAATCGGCCGAAATGGAACAGTTTCAGGGTGGCGGGGTCGGTCAGCAAACGTTCCAGATTGGGGGCGCTGGTCTGGCCAAGGGCGATCTGCACCAGATGGGCATCGCCGTTGCCGTCAGACAGTTGCACCACGCACAAACGGTCGCGTCTTGGGTCCAAGCCCATGGTTTCCGTATCAATTGCCACCACAGGGCCAAGGGAAAGCCCATCCGGCAGGTCATTCTGGTGCAGGTGAATTGTCACGCGGGCGGCCCTTTTCAAAACATGCGGTGCTGTCGCCCGAAGCTCTAGCAGCAGGCGGCACAAATGAAAACGGCCGTCCCGGGGGACGGCCGTTTTGAATTTGGTGCCCAGAAGAGGACTCGAACCTCCACGCCTTGCAGCGCTGGTACCTGAAACCAGTGCGTCTACCAATTCCGCCATCTGGGCGATGGTGTAGGCGGCTTCTATGCGGGCAAAGCGGGGGTGTCAACGGGGCGGATGCAAGGATTTTCAAAATTCGCAGAATGGGTGTGACGGCCTTTCATCTTGCCCGCAGGGGGCGTGAAAGCTATGGAAGTTTCAGGTTTCGTCTGGCCGAAAGGGGTCCTGCGCATGGGCAAGCTTGTCACCATCTACGGCGGTTCGGGTTTTGTGGGCCGCTATATTGCAAGGCGAATGGCCAAAGACGGCTGGCGCGTCCGGGTCGCGGTGCGCCGTCCCAACGATGCGCTGTTCGTGCGGCCCTACGGCGTGCCGGGGCAGGTGGAACCTGTGCTGTGCAACATCCGGGATGATGCCAGTGTGCGCGCGGTGATGACCGGCGCCGATGCGGTGATCAACTGCGTCGGCATTCTGAACCGGTCTGGCAAGAACACCTTCGACTCGGTGCAGGCGCAGGGGGCCGCGCGTGTGGCGCGGATTGCCACCGAGCTGGGCGTGCCGCATCTGGTGCAACTGTCGGCCATCGGGGCCGATGCCGCCAGCGACAGCGCCTATGCCCGCAGCAAGGCCGAGGGTGAGGCGGGCGTTCTGGCCGCTTATCCCACGGCGGTTATCCTGCGCCCGTCGGTGATTTTCGGGAATGAGGATCAGTTCTTCAACCGCTTTGCCGGCATGTCGACCCTGACGCCGGTACTGCCGGTTGTGGGGGCGGAGACGCGGTTTCAGCCGGTCTATGTCGACGATGTGGCGCAGGCTGCGGTGCTGGCTGCGCAGGGTCTGGCCGCGCCGGGCGTGTATGAATTGGGCGGGCCGGATGTGGCGACGTTCCGCGAACTGATGGGCAGGATGCTGGCCGTGGTTCAGCGCCGCCGCCTGATCGTGAATGTGCCTTTCTTTGTCGCGCGTTTGATGGGCGGCGCGTTTGATATGCTGCAAACCCTGACGGCGGGGCTGTTTGAAAACAAGACCTTGACCCGTGATCAGGTCAGGAACCTTGCGCGTGACAATGTGGTGGCTGAGGGTGCTATGGGCTTTGCCCAGCTCGGGCTTGCCCCCACCTCGATTGACTCGGTTCTGCCGGAGTATCTGTGGCCCTACCGCCCTTCTGGCCAATATGCCGCGATCAAGAAATCGGCAAAGAACCTGAAAAAGGCCTGAGTTTTTGGACAATATCTTTCTTGCAGCGCTGCTGGGCCTTCTTGAAGGGCTGACCGAATTCATCCCGGTATCATCGACCGGGCATCTGTTGCTGGCGGGGCATTTTCTGGGCTTCGACAGCCCCGGCAACACCTTTGAAGTGGTGATTCAGCTGGGGGCCGTTCTGGCGCTGATCTCGCTTTATGCGGTGAAGCTGACCGGGCTGGCGCTGCGGGCGCGGACCGATCCGGCGGCGCTGCGGGCGCTGATGTCGTTGCTGATCGCGTTTCTGCCTGCGGTGTTCATCGGCCTCTTGGCGCATGATTTCATCAAGACAGTGCTGTTCCAGACCCCGGTTCTGATCGCCATCATGCTGATTGTGGGTGGCGTCATTCTGCTGGTGGTTGACCGGATCGCCCCGGCGCCGGTGCATTTCGATGCCACCGAACTGCCGCTGCGCAAAGCGCTGGTGATCGGGTTTTGCCAGTGCCTTGCCATGGTGCCCGGCGTGTCGCGGTCGGGCGCGACGATTGTGGGTGCCTTGATGCTGGGTGTGGAAAAGCGGGCGGCGGCAGAGTTTTCGTTCCTGCTCAGCCTGCCGACGATGGGGGCTGCGGTTGCCTATGACCTGTTCAAATCGCGGGACCTGCTGGATTTTTCAGCAGTGGCCGATATCGCCGTCGGTTTTGCGGTGGCTTTCGTCACCGCGATTATTGTCGTGCGGGGGGTGCTGGGGTTTGTTGGGCGGCATGGCTATGCGGTGTTCGGCTGGTGGCGAATCATCGTCGGAACCGCTGCTTTGGTCGCGCTTTGGGCCGGTGCCTAGGAAGATAGGTATCGCGTGCTGACCTAATTCCGAGAAAAAATGTCAACACGGCTGACCAAAGCCGCAAAAAACTGTAAATAAGGTCAGCACTGCTGACTTTTATTCCTGGCGGCGGTTGGCTATGAAAGCGAACCCGATATCCGCATGGGAGACGCAGCCTTGGCCACGCAGAAAATGCTCAAATTCGTGACCGTCGCCAAAGAGACGCCCGAAAAGCGCCCGCCTACTTTGCGCAATCAGGATTTCCATGAGATTTACCGCGAGTTCGCGACCGAGAAGGCAGCCGAGCAGGCCGGGCGGTGCAGCCAGTGTGGCGTGCCCTATTGCCAGTCGCATTGCCCCTTGCACAACAACATTCCCGACTGGCTGCGGCTGACCGCCGAGGGCCGGTTGCAGGAAGCCTATGAGCTGAGCCAGGCCACCAACACCTTTCCCGAGATCTGCGGCCGCATCTGCCCGCAGGACCGGCTGTGCGAAGGCAATTGCGTGATCGAGCAATCGGGCCATGGCACTGTGACCATCGGTTCGGTCGAGAAATACATCACCGATACGGCCTGGGAAAATGGCTGGGTCAAGCCGATAAAACCGGCGGTCGAACGGGCGGAAAGTGTGGCCATCATCGGGGCAGGGCCGGGGGGTCTTGCCGCCGCCGATGTGCTGCGCCGCCGCGGCTATCAGGTCACGGTGTATGACCGCTATGACCGCGCAGGCGGATTGATGACCTATGGCATCCCCGGCTTTAAACTCGAAAAACCCGTTGTGATGCAACGGATTGAGCAGCTGGAGCTGGGCGGTGTGCAATTTGTGCTGAACTGCACGGTGGGCGTCGATATCAGCTTTGATGCGATCCGGGGCCAGCATGATGCGGTGCTGATCGCCACCGGCGTCTACAAATCGCGCGATATCGAGGCCCCCGGCGTGGGTGCCAAAGGCGTGGTGCGGGCGCTGGATTACCTGACCGCCAGCAACCGCAAAAGCTTTGGCGATGACGTGCCGGAATTCGACTCGGGCGAGCTGAACGCGATGGGCAAGCGCGTGGTGGTGATCGGCGGCGGTGACACGGCGATGGACTGTGTGCGCACGGCCATTCGGCAGGGGGCGACCTCGGTCAAATGCCTGTATCGCCGTGACCGGGCCAATATGCCGGGCAGCCAGCGCGAAGTGCAGAACGCCGAAGAAGAAGGCGTTGAATTTGTTTGGCTTTCCGCACCGAAAGGCTTCACTGCCGGAGATGCGGTCGATGGCGTGATGGTGCAGAAGATGCGCCTTGGTCAGCCGGATTCGACGGGGCGCCAGTCGCCGGAACTGATCGAGGGGGCCGATTATGTCGAACCCGCCGATCTGGTGGTGCAGGCGCTGGGCTTTGAGCCGGAAGAGATCCCGACGCTGTGGGGCGTGCCTGATCTGGCGGTCACCCGCTGGGGCACCATCAAAGCCGATTTCCGCACCCATGCGACCAGCCTGCCCGGCGTTTATGCGGCAGGTGACATCGTGCGCGGTGCGAGCCTTGTCGTCTGGGCCATCCGCGACGGGCGCGAGGCGGCGGATGCGATCATGGGATATCTGGCGCAAAACGGCGTGGTGGCTGCGGAATAATGGGTATGGCGGGCGTATGATCTGCGTATGGCAGACGTATGGTTTACGTATGGCACCCAGTGCAGACGAGAATTTTGGTGCAGGTCAGCAAGGCTGACCTGATCGGAGGGCGGGTTCGATGATGAAACAGCTTTTGATCCTGGCAGCCCTGTTGCCCGCCCCGGCCTTTGCCGGGGCCTTCACCCCACCCGAGGGCTGCACCACCTACCTGACCGTGCAGGCGCGGCAGTGCCGGGTGTCGAACCATTACACCTGCAGCGCCGATCCCGAGGGCGACAAGTGGCGCGCCGATTTTGACCAGCAGGGCCCGTTCTTTCTGAGCCGGATCAACCATGAGGCCGAATGGATCGAAAGCTATGATCTGGGCCAGACCATCATTCGCCAGACGCTGGACCCCAACCCGTCTGACCCGGCGTCATTTTCCGAGCTGCTGGCCAGCGGCACCGATACCTTTGCCTTCAACCTGAGCCGCGACAATGGTGAGCAGACCCGGGTGAACGGTTTTGACACCCTGACCGGGCGCAGCTTTACCATTGATGGCGTGACGCTGCAGGAAACCGAATTCGAGTTCACCGAAACCGATCTGACCGGGGTGATCCTGCGCCGGTCGCGGGGGCGTGAATACATTCACCCCGAGATGCGCATCTTCTTTTCCGGCCCGTCGGAATGGATGGGCCCGGACGGTGAGTTTCTGCCCATGGACGGCAGCCCGGTCGAGTTCATGTTTCCGGGCGAACCCGGATTCGAGGCCACCGAGCCGCTGTTCGACTGTGACCCGCTGATGACGCAAGCCCCGCGCGAGGCGACGCCGGTTCCGGCGGTGTTCTGGTCGGGCAAGATGCCAGAGTTTAGCCGTACCGGACTGCCTGCGCTGTCCGGCGACAATGCCAGCCCAGAGGAGTGAGCCATGACGATCTATGATGATGCCTGGGTAAAAGCCGAAGAGACCAAGCGCGCCTTTATGGACGCCAACAGCCTGTACAAATCCGATGACGAGCATTCGTCCTGCGGTGTGGGTCTTGTGGTGGCGATCAGCGGCAAGCCGAGCCGCAAGGTTGTGCAATCGGGGATCGACGCGCTGAAGGCGATCTGGCACCGGGGCGCGGTGGATGCCGACGGGAAAACCGGCGACGGCGCCGGTATTCACGTGCAGATTCCGGTCAAGTTCTTTTATGACGTGATCCGCCGCACCGGGCACGAGCCGGACATTCACAAGCTGGTGGCCGTCGGGCAGGTGTTTCTGCCGCGCACCGATTTTGGCGCGCAGGAGCGGTGCCGCACGATTGTTGAGGCCGAAGTGCTGCGCATGGGGCACTATATCTATGGCTGGCGGCATGTGCCGGTGGATACCACCGTGCTTGGGGAGAAGGCCAATGCCACCCGGCCCGAGATCGAGCAGATTCTGATCCGCTGTGAAAAGGACATCGATCAGGAACAGTTCGAGCGTGAGCTGTACATCATCCGCCGCCGGATCGAAAAAGCGGCCATCGCTGCGCAGATTCAGGGTGTGTATCTGTGCAGCCTGTCGTGCCGGTCCATCATCTACAAAGGCATGATGCTGGCCGAACAGGTGGCCACCTTCTACCCCGACCTGATGGACGAACGGTTCGAGTCCGCCTTTGCGATCTATCACCAGCGCTACAGCACCAACACTTTCCCGCAGTGGTGGCTGGCGCAGCCGTTCCGCATGCTGGCCCATAACGGCGAGATCAACACGCTGAAGGGCAACGTCAACTGGATGAAAAGCCACGAGATCCGGATGGCGTCGAACAATTTTGGCGATGCGGCTGAGGATATCAAGCCGATCATCCCGTCGGGCACGTCCGATTCCGGCGCGCTGGATGCGGTGTTTGAGGTGATGGTACGCTCGGGCCGGTCGGCCCCGATGGCGAAAACCATGCTGGTGCCGGAAGCGTGGTCGAAGACCACCACCGACATGCCGAAAGCCTGGGCCGATATGTACGCCTATTGCAACGCGGTGATGGAGCCTTGGGACGGGCCTGCCGCGCTGGCGATGACCGATGGCCGCTGGGTCTGCGGCGGGCTTGACCGCAACGGGTTGCGGCCGATGCGCTATGTGGTGACCGGGGATGGCCTGCTGATCGCCGGGTCCGAGGCGGGCATGGTGCCGGTGGATGAAACCACCATCCGCGAAAAGGGCGCACTTGGGCCGGGGCAGATGATTGCCGTCGATATGAAGGCGGGCAAGCTGTACCACGACGCGGCGATGAAGGATAAGCTGGCCGCGTCGAACCCTTATGGCGAGTGGATCGAAAAGGTCATCGACCTGAACAGCCTGCTGCACGATGTGCCGGAACGGGCGCAGTTCGACGGGGCTGATCTGCGCCGCCGCCAGATTGCCGCCGGGTTCACGGTGGAAGAGCTTGAGCAGGTTCTGGCGCCGATGGCTGAAGACGGCAAGGAAATGATTGCCAGCATGGGCGATGATACGCCGGCGGCGGTGTTGTCCAGCATCTACCGCCCGCTGTCGCATTTCTTCCGGCAGAACTTCAGCCAGGTGACGAACCCGCCGATTGACAGCCTGCGCGAAAGCCGGGTGATGAGCCTGAAGACGCGGTTCGGCAACCTCAAGAACGTGTTGGACGAAAACTCCAGCCAGACCGAGATTCTGGTGCTGGAAAGCCCGTTTGTGGCGAATTCCGAATTTGACGTGATGTGCAAACATTTCGGCGAGCAGGTGGCCTATATCGACTGCAGCTTCCCGGTGACGGCGGGGCTGGACGATCTGCGGCAGGGGCTGGAGCGGATAAGGGCCGAGGCGGAGGATGCCGTGCGCTCGGGTGCCAGCCATCTGGTGCTGACCGACGAACATCAGGGGCCTGACAAGGTGCCGATGCCGATGATCCTGGCCACCAGTGCCGTGCACAGCTGGCTGACGCGCAAGGGGCTGCGGACGTTTTGTTCGGTCAACGTGCGGTCTGCCGAATGTATCGACCCGCATTACTTTGCGGTGCTGATCGGCTGTGGCGCGACCACGGTGAACGCCTATCTGGCGCAGGACAGCATTGCCGACCGGATTGCCCGTGGCTTGCTGGATGGCAGCCTGACCGATGCGATGCGTCGGTATCGTGATGCGATCAACGGCGGGTTGCTGAAGATCATGTCGAAGATGGGGATCTCTGTGATCTCCAGCTATCGCGGGGGCCTCAACTTTGAGGCGGTGGGGTTGAGCCGCGCCATGGTGGCGGAGTATTTCCCCGGCATGCACAGCCGGATTTCGGGCATCGGCCTGACCGGGATTGAGCAGAAGCTGGAAGAGGTTCACGCCAAGGGCTGGCTGGGCGGCGCGGATGTGCTGCCGATCGGCGGGTTCTACAAGGCGCGGCGGTCGGGTGAGAAGCACGCCTGGGAAGCGCAGACCATGCACATGCTGCAGGCGGCCTGTGACCGGGCCAGCTTTGACATCTGGAAGCAGTATACGGCGGCGATGCGGGCCAATCCGCCGATCCACATCCGCGATCTGCTCGACATCAAGCCCTTGGGCAAGCCGGTGCCGATTGAGGAGGTGGAGAGCATCACCTCTATCCGCAAGCGGTTTGTCACGCCGGGCATGAGCCTCGGGGCCCTCGGGCCAGAGGCGCACAAAACCCTGAACGTCGCGATGAACCGCATCGGTGCCAAATCCGACAGCGGCGAAGGCGGCGAAGATCCGGCGCATTTCCTGCCCGAAGCCAATGGCGACAACCCATCGGCCAAGATCAAACAGGTGGCTTCCGGGCGCTTTGGCGTCACCGCGGAATATCTGAACGCCTGTGAAGAGCTGGAAATCAAGGTTGCCCAAGGGGCGAAACCGGGTGAGGGCGGGCAGCTGCCGGGGATGAAAGTCACCGAGCTGATCGCGCGGTTGCGGCATTCGACCAAGGGGGTGACGCTGATCTCGCCGCCGCCGCACCATGATATCTATTCCATCGAAGACCTTGCGCAGCTGATCTATGACCTCAAGCAGATCAACCCGCGCGCCAAGGTGACGGTGAAGCTGGTGTCGTCGTCGGGCGTGGGCACGATTGCGGCGGGGGTGGCCAAGGCCAAGGCCGATATCATCCTGATTTCCGGCCACAATGGCGGCACCGGGGCATCGCCCGGCACATCGATCAAATATGCCGGCCTGCCGTGGGAGATGGGCCTGACCGAGGCGCATCAGGTGCTGAGCATGAACAACCTGCGCGACCGGGTGACCTTGCGCACCGACGGCGGGTTGCGCACGGGCCGCGATGTGGTGATGGCGGCGATGATGGGGGCCGAGGAATACGGCATCGGCACCGCCGCGCTGATCGCGATGGGCTGCATCATGGTGCGGCAGTGCCAGTCCAACACCTGCCCGGTGGGGGTCTGCACGCAAAGCGAAGAGCTGCGCAAGAAGTTCACCGGCACGGCGGACAAGGTGGTGAACCTGATCACCTTTTACGCGCAGGAAGTGCGCGAGCTGCTGGCCGGAATCGGCGCGCGGTCCCTGGATGAGATCATCGGGCGGGCCGATCTGCTGACTCAGGTCAGTCGTGGTGCGGCGCATCTGGATGATCTGGACCTCAACCCGCTTTTGATCACCGTCGATGGCGCGAACCGGATCACCTATGATCGTACGCGCCCGCGCAATGCGGTGCCTGATACGCTGGATGCCGAGATCATCCGTGATGGTGCCCGCTTCTTTGAAGAGGGCGAGAAGATGCAGCTGTCCTATGCGGTGCGCAACACCCATCGGACCATCGGCACGCGCGCATCGAGCCATATCGTGCGCAAGTTCGGGATGCGCAACAGCTTGCAGCCCGACCATCTGACGGTGAAGCTGACCGGCAATGCCGGGCAGTCGCTGGGGGCGTTTGCGGCGCGCGGGCTGAAGCTGGAGGTGATGGGCGACGCCAATGACTATGTGGGCAAGGGCTTGTCGGGGGGCACCATTGTGGTGCGGCCGATGATGTCGTCGCCGCTGGACGCGTCGGAAAACACCATCATCGGCAATACCGTGCTGTACGGGGCGACCGATGGCTATCTTTACGCGTCAGGCCGCGCCGGAGAGCGGTTTGCCGTGCGCAACTCGGGTGCTAAGGTGGTGGTTGAAGGCTGCGGGTCGAACGGGTGTGAATACATGACCGGCGGTGTGGCGGTGATTCTGGGCCGGATCGGCGCGAATTTTGGGGCCGGGATGACCGGGGGCATGGCCTATCTGTACGACCCGGATGGCGTGGCCGAAGATTTCATCAACCTGGAATCGCTGGTCACCTGTGCTGTCAGCCACCCGCATTGGGATGCGCAGCTGCGCAGCCTGATCGAGGCCCATGCGCATGAGACCGGCAGCCGCAAGGCGCGCACGATCCTGTCGAACTGGGAGGCAGAGCGCGCCAACTTCCTGCAGGTCTGCCCGACCGAAATGCTGGTGCATCTGCCGCACCCGCTGAGCGATGAGCCGGTGAAGGTTCCGGCGGAGTAAAGACATCAAAGGGCCCCCTGCGGGGCCCTTTGCTTTGTGGTCTGTCTTGACCCCGTCTCCGGCTTGGGGCCTAACAGGGTATGGCCAGCTCACCCCGAAAATCCCGCAAGGGCACTGATACCGTTCCGCTGCTGGCCCCCGCCCGCGCGCTGCGGCGGCGCGTGCTGCGCTGGGCGGTGAGGGGGGTTCTGGGCGTGGCGGGGGTCTTTGCGCTGCTGGTGGTGCTTTTTTCCTTCCTCAACCCGCCGGTCAATATCTACCAGCTGCAGGAATCGGCCCGGCTTGGTGGCGTGCAGCGCGAATGGGTGGCGTTTGACGATATCGCGCCGGTGATGGGCCGGTCGGCGGTGGCGGCAGAAGATGCGAATTTCTGCCTGCACTGGGGGTTCGACATGAACGCCATCCGCGCGGCGGTGGCGCAGGGGGGCAACCGGGGGGCATCGACGATCAGTCAGCAGGTGGTGAAGAATGTGTTCCTGTGGCACGGCCGGTCCTGGCTGCGCAAGGCGATGGAGGGCGTGCTGACCCCGGCGGTGGAGCTGGTCTGGTCAAAGCAGCGGATTCTGGAAGTCTATCTGAACATTGCCGAATTTGATGAGGGCGTGTTCGGCGTGCAGGCGGCGGCGCAGCATTATTTCGGCACCGATGCCCGCGCCCTGACCGCTTTGCAGGCGGCGCGGCTGGCGGCGATTCTGCCCGATCCGAAAGCGCGATCGGCGTCGAACCCGTCAAACTTTGTGCGCAACCGGACGCGGTCGATCATCTCGGGGGCCGAGACCATTGCGGCTGACGGGCGCGATGGCTGCTTCAGGTAAGACGTTGGTCTGACGCCGGGGGTTTTATGGCCCATTGACGAAGGCAGCCGTTCCACGGTTGAAGGGGCCGCAGAGGGTCCGGTCGGGCCAGGGTGCCAAAGGGGAAAATCGCATGACATTTGACCGCAACATCAAGATCGCGCCGTCGATTCTGGCCGCCGATTTCGCGAATTTCGGCGCGGAGTGTGAGGCGATTGAGGCGCAGGGCTGCGACTGGGTGCATGTGGATGTGATGGACGGGCATTTCGTGCCCAACATCACCTTCGGGCCTGCCACCTGTGCGGCCATCCGCCCGCATATCAAGGGGGTGATGGATGTTCACCTGATGATCGCGCCGGTCGATTCGTATATTGACGCCTTTGCGCAGGCCGGGGCCGATGTGATTACGGCGCATCTGGAGGCCGGGCCGCATATTCACCGCACGCTTCAGGCCATTCGCGGGGCGGGGGCCAAGGCGGGGCTGGCGATCAACCCGGGGACGGGGGTGGAAGATGTGGCGTATCTGCTGGATATGGTCGATCTGATCTGTGTGATGACGGTGAACCCCGGTTTTGGCGGGCAGAAGTTCATTCACAGCCAGATTGAAAAGGTGCGGGCGCTGCGGGCCATGATCGGCGACCGGCCGGTGCATATCGAGATTGACGGCGGGGTGACGGTGGAAACTGCGCCCTTGGTGGCGGCGGCGGGGGCCGATGTGCTGGTGGCGGGGTCGGCGGTGTTCAAGGGCGGGTCGGTCGGCAATCCGGGGCCCTATGGCGACAACATCCGCGCCATCCGCGCGGCGGCAGAGGCGGCACGATGAGCGTCGCGCATCTGGTGTTTGATCTGGACGGCACGCTGGTAGATTCCGCGCCCGACATCCACGCCGCTGTGGCGCGGATGCTGGCGGGGGAGGGGCGGGAGGCGCTGGATCTGGCGGTGGTAACCTCCTTTATCGGGCTTGGCCTGCCCAATCTGGTGCAGCGGGTGATCGGGCACTGTGGGATGGACCCAAGCGACCATGCGCGTCTGGTTGGTGTCACACTGGGCCATTACAATGCGGGCACCAATGCTTTGACCCGGGTGTATCCGGGGGTGATCGAGGCGCTGACCCGGTTGCAGCAGGCGGGCCATGCGATGGCGGTGTGCACCAACAAGCCCGAGGCCCCGGCGCGGGCCGTGCTGCGCGATCTGGGGTTGGAGGGGTTTTTCGGCGTGGTGATCGGTGGCGACTCTCTGGCGGTGACCAAGCCCGACCCGGCCCCGCTGCACGCCTGCATCGCGGCGCTTGGGGGTGGGCCTGCGATCTATGTCGGTGACAGTGAGGTGGATGCGGCGACGGCTGTGGCGGCAGGGGTGCCGTTTGCGCTGTTCACCGAAGGGTATCGCAAGACGCCGGTGCCCGGGCTGCCGCACCGGGCGGCGTTTTCCGATTTTTCCCGCCTGTCCGATGTTCTGGCCGGGATGCAGGCCGGAACCTCTGAACCGGCATAGACTGACCGGCCTGCGCGGCAGGGGGCGGTTGCGCATTGAACCCCGGCAGGTTGGCCTGTATCAGTTGCACAAAATTTACACGGGTGCTGCATGATCCGCCTTTACCATTTTCCGCTCTCTCCCTTTTGCCGCAAAGTGCGTCTGACGCTGGCGGAAAAGAAGCTGGAGGTGGAGCTGGTGGAAGAGCGGTATTGGGAACCCAGCCCCGATTTTCTGCGCCGCAACCCGGCGGGCAAAGTGCCGATCCTGAAGATGGAGCAGAAGACGCTGAGCGAGAGCCAGGCGATCTGCGAATATCTGGATGAGACCTTTCCGACACCCGCGCTGATGCCGCGCGACCCGGAAGTGCGCTATGAGGTGCGGCGGATCTGTGCGTGGTTTGACGACAAGTTCCATGCCGAGGTGACATCCAAACTGCTGTACGAGCGGGTGAACAAGAAGGTGATGAAGCTGGGCTATCCGGATTCGAAGAATGTGAAATTCGGGGCCGGGCGGATCAAGTTTCATCTGGATTATATGGCGTGGATTCTGGACCAGCGCCGCTGGCTGGCGGGCGATATCATGACGCTGGCCGATTTCACCGCCGCCGCGCATCTGTCCTGCCTCGACTACATCAGCGATGTGGACTGGAACCGGTCGGCCACGGTGAAGGACTGGTATGCCAAGATCAAATCGCGGCCCAGTTTCCGCACTTTGCTCGCCGATCAGGTGCCGGGATTCCCGCCGCCGGCGCATTACGCCGATCTGGATTTCTGAGGGCACGATATTTCTGCGAAAGATCAACGGATGGATCTGACGCCGCAGCTTGTGCGGTGCCGGAGTCAGATGAGTATTTGAGAAAGGTGCAGATCAGGCGCGTTTTGCCAGGGATGCAATGTTGAGGGTTTGCAGCACCTTGGCCTCGATCTGTGCCGCATCCATCCCGGCGGTGCGGTACATCGCCTCGGGTGAGGCGTGGTCGATGAAGGTGTCGGGCAGGACCATGGAGCGGTATTTCAGGCCGGTGTCGAAGATGGCTTCTTCGGCCAGCAACTGCGCGACATGGCTGCCGAAGCCGCCGATGGCACCTTCTTCGATGGTGATCAGCGCCTCGTGGTTGCGGGCGAGATTGAGGATCATGTCGCGGTCGAGCGGTTTGGCAAAGCGGGCATCGACGACGGTGGGGGTGAGACCCTTTTGCGCGAGGCTCTCGGCGGCTTTCAGGGTTTCCTGTAGCCGGGTGCCGAAAGAGAGGAGGGCAACGCGGTTGCCCGAGGTGATCAGCCTTGCTTTGCCGATCTCTAAAGGCATGCCACGGGTGGGGAGGTCCACGCCGACGCCATCGCCGCGCGGGAAGCGGAAGGCGATGGGTCCGTCGTTGTGCGCCACGGCGGTGGCGACCATATGGGTCAGTTCCGCCTCGTCGGCTGCTGCCATCACCACCATGCCGGGCAGGTTGGCGAGGAAGGCCACGTCGAAACTGCCTGCGTGGGTGGCGCCGTCGGCCCCGACCAGACCGGCACGGTCGATGGCGAAGCGGACGGGCAGGCGCTGGATGGCCACGTCATGCACCACCTGATCATAGCCGCGTTGCAGGAAGGTGGAGTAGATCGCGCAGAACGGCTTCATTCCGCCTGCGGCGAGGCCCGCGCTGAAGGTGACGGCGTGTTGTTCGGCGATGCCGACATCAAAGCAGCGGCGCGGGAAGCGGTCAGCGAACAGGTTGAGGCCGGTGCCGTCGGGCATCGCGGCGGTGACGGCGACGATTTTCTCGTCACGCTCGGCTTCGGCAATCAGGGATTGGGCGAAGACCTTGGTATAGCTGGGCGCGTTGGAGGCGGCCTTGGCCTGCACGCCGGTCAGCACATCGAATTTGCCGGTGGCGTGGCCCCGGTCGCGCGCGGCCTCTGCCGGAGCGTAGCCTTTGCCCTTTTTGGTCAGCACATGCAGCAGGATCGGGCCGGTGGCACGGGCCTTTGCGGTGCGCAGGATCGGCAGCAGCTGGTCGAGGTCATGCCCGTCAATCGGGCCGATGTAGGAGAACCCCAGTTCTTCGAACAGGGTGCCGCCCATCGCCATGCCCTTGAGCATTTCCTTGGCCCGGCGCGCGCCTTCCTGAAACGGCGGCGGCAGCAGGCCCAGGGCCCCCTTAGCGGCGGCCTTGAGGTCCTGCAGCGGGGCTTCGGCATAGAGGCGGCTGAGGTAGCTGGACAGCGCACCGACCGGGGGGGCGATCGACATTTCATTGTCGTTCAGCACCACGAACAGCCGCTTTTTCAGGTGGCCCGCGTTGTTCATCGCCTCAAACGCCATGCCCGCACTCATGGAGCCATCGCCGATCACCGCCACCGCATCGCCCGGATCACCGCCCAGATCGGCGGCCATGGCAAAGCCGAGGGCGGCGGAGATCGAGGTGCTGGAATGGGCGGCACCGAACGGGTCATAGGGGGACTCTGAGCGTCTGGTGTAGCCTGACAGCCCGCCTTCGGCCCGCAGGGTGCGGATGCGGTCGCGCCGCCCGGTCAGGATCTTGTGCGGATAGCACTGGTGGCCGACATCCCAGATGATCTTGTCGCGCGGGGTGTCGAACACGGCGTGCAACGCCACGGTCAGTTCAACCACGCCCAAGCCAGCGCCCAGATGGCCGCCGGTCACCGAGACCGCCGAAATGGTCTCGGCGCGCAGCTCATCGGCCAGTTGCCGCAGCTCACGGTCCGTCAGCGCCTTCATGTCTGAGGGCAGGGTCACACGGTCAAGCAGCGGGGTTTTGGGTCGGTCGGTCATCTTTGGCTTTCAGCTGTCGCGCGCGATCACGAAACGCGCGGCGTCTATCAGGGTTCCGGCGCTGTCACCATAGGGGGCAAGGTGGGCCGTCGCCTCTGCGACCAGATCACGCGCCCTTGCGCGCGCGCCGTCCAGCCCCAGAAGCGAGACGAAGGTGGCTTTGCCGGCGGTTGCATCCTTGTGCAGGCGTTTGCCGGTCTGCGCCTCATCCCCCGTTTCATCGAGGATGTCGTCGGCGATCTGGAAGGCGAGGCCGAGGGCGGTGGCATAGGCGCGCAGCGGCGTAGGGTCGGCCCCGGCGATCACGGCCCCCGCTTCGGCGGACCAGCGGATCAGCGCGCCGGTTTTGCCCGCCTGCAGCCGGGTGATCTGCGGCAGGGTCAGTGGGGCGGGGCTGGTTTCGGCGGCGATGTCCAGCGCCTGACCCAGCACCATGCCTTCGGCCCCCGAGGCCACTGCCAGACCCTGCACCAGCGCGATGCGGGTGTCGCCATTGCCCAGCGCCGGGTCGCACAGCAGCTCAAACGCCAGCGTTTGCAGGGCGTCACCGGCCAGCACCGCCGTAGCGTCGTCCCATTTCACATGCACGGTGGGCTGGCCGCGGCGCAGGTCGTCATTGTCCATGCACGGCAGGTCGTCATGCACGAGGCTATAGGCGTGCAGGCATTCCACAGCCGCCGCCGCGCTGATGGCACGCTCGGGCGGCAGGCCGAACAGGGCGGCGGTTTCCAGCACCAGAAAGCCGCGCAGGCGTTTGCCGCCGCTGACCGCATAGCGCATCGCGTGGATCACGGGTTCATCGGCCTTGTCGCTCAGGGCGTGGTCCAGCCGGGACTGGATCAGCCCACCGGCGCGGGCGAGTGCTGCGGGAAAGCTCACATCCCCTCCACCGGGGTGGTGCCGATGGCGCGGCCTTCGGCGGCGCGGATCAGTTCCACCTTTTCCTCGGCGTCTTTCAGCCGGGCCTCGCAATGCGCCTTCAATGCCGCGCCGCGTTCGTAAAGCGCGATAGAGGCATCGAGTGCCACATCGCCGCGTTCGAGCTGGCCCACGACCTGTTCCAATGCGGCCATCGCCTCTTCAAAGCTCATGCCCGATACGGGCTTTTCGGCGGGTTTGTCGGTCATGCGGCTTGCCTTCCCAGTTCTGTCACATGCGCGGCCACGCTGTCGGCCAATGCGTCCAGATCATAACCGCCCTCCAGCGCCGATACCACCCGGCCCGCGCAGCAGTCTTCCGCCAGATCGCAGATGGCGCGGGTCAGGCGGGCGAAATCCTGCGTGGTCCAGTTCAGGCCCGCCAACGGGTCATCGCGATGGGCGTCGAACCCGGCGCTGATCAGGATCAGTTCGGGTTTCCAGTCGCGCAGGGCATCGAGGACCGGCTGCCACGCGGCCCACATCTGCGCGCCGCCTGAGCCTGCGGCCAGAGGCAGGTTGGTGATCTGGCCATGCGCGCCGCGTTCATCGGGGTGGCCTGTGCCGGGATACAGCGGCATCTGATGGGAGGAGACAAAGCGCACCCGCGCCTCATCCCACAGCAGATCCTGCGTGCCGTTGCCATGGTGGACGTCGAAGTCGAGCACGGCCACGCGGGACAGGCCATGGTGGTCGAGCGCGCGCATGGCCCCGATGGCCACGGTGCCGAACAGGCAAAAGCCCATGGCGGTTTCGCGTTCCGCATGGTGGCCCGGCGGGCGGGTGGCGACAAAGGCGCGGCGGCCTGTGGTCAGCACATGGTCGACTGCGTGACAGATCGCGCCGACGCCGCGCATTGCGGCGGTGTAAGAGCCGGGCGAGAGGATCGTATCGCCATCCAGCGGTGCCCAGCCGGTTGAAGGCACCGCCCTGCGGATACGGTCGATGTGGCGCTGCGGATGGCAGCGCAGCACGTCCTCTACGTCGCCCATCGGGGCTGCCTGCCGGTCTATGGTCAGGCCATGCAACCCCCGCTCCACTGCCGCCAGCCGCGCCACCTGTTCCGGGTGGCCGGGCGGGGTCACATGCGACAGGCAATCGTCATGCGTCAGAACCAGAACCGGCTCAGTCATTGATATCGCGGTCCCACAGCCGGACCTGCCCCTTGCGCACCCCCAGCACCCGGCGCAGCACCAGCCAGGCCACCAGCGAGGCGACGGCAAACACCAGCAGCAACACCGCCAGACTGCCGCCCAGCAGGCCAAGGCCCAACCCGGCCCCCACCACAACCGCCCCTATGGCAAAGCCCACGAAGATATAGCCCGGTGCCAGCACCTCCAGCACGCCAAGCGCAAAGCCTGCCACGATCCAGACCCACCAGACAGCCCACATCAGACGCGCCCTTTCAGCATCTTGAACGCGTCGGCAAAGGCATCCAGCGCCTGTGCGGGTATCAGAATGGTCTGCTTGCCCGGGCCTTGCGCCACCTTGGCCAGTGCATCCACCTGCGCCAGTGCCAGCTGGTACTGCGCCGCCTCCAGCCCCGATTCGCGGATCGCCACGGCGATGGCCGATGTGGCATAGGCCTCGGCATCCGCCGTCACCCGCTTGGCTTTGGCCTGCTGTTCGGCGGCGTACAGGTCGGCATCGGCGGCGAGTTCAACCGAGCGTTTGCGGCCCTCGGCCTCCATCACATGTGCGCGGCGGGCGCGTTCGGCGTTCAGCTGTTGCAGCATGGCGGCGCGGGTCGCCTCATCCAGATTGACGTCGAGAATCTCGGCCCGCGTCACCTCGACCCCCCAGTCATCGACCATGGCCGTCACCTGTTCGCGCACGCGTTCAATCAGCTGGGCGCGGTTCGATTGCACCTGATCCAGCTCGATCTTGCCGATTTCAGAGCGCACGATCCCGGCCACCGTGGTGGCAATCGCACCATCGATATCGCGGATGCGGTAGACGGTCTTTTCCGGTTCGGTGATGCGGTAAAAGACCGACGTTTCCACCTTTACCAGCACGTTGTCGGCGGTGATGGCATCCTGACTGGCGGTCGGCAACTGGCGTTCCAGGATAGAGATTCTATGCGCCACCCGGTCCAGAAACGGCACCACGAAGTTGATCCCCGGTCCCAGCACCGACCGCAGACGCCCAAAACGTTCGACCACATGCTTTTCCGACTGCGGCACGATCCGCACGCCCAGAAAGATGCACAGGATGATGAAGACGGCGATGGCCAGAAACACCGCATTGCCGCCCAGAAACTGGTTGAAATCCATTACAGAACGCCTTGTACAATTCATTTTCGCCACAAGGATGGCGGGTTCAAAGGCCAGAGGCAAGTGCAGGGATAATCTTGCGCCGCTACCCAAGATGACCGTTCATTCTTCGCACAATTAATGATCAGGCGGGGAATTATCCTGTCTTTTGCCTGCTACGACGGCATTTCTTCGAAAAATTCTGAAATCCGTAGCCAAGTTTGCCAGAAAATCCCCCGGCCGCGGGTGCATGATCAGTCTATCATTTCCATCGCGAAAGGTCGCCCCATGAAAATCGTCATCCTCGGCTCTGGCGTCATCGGCGTGACCTCGGCCTGGTATCTGGCACAGGCCGGGCATGAGGTGACGGTGATCGACCGTCAGCCCGCCGCCGCACTTGAAACCAGCTTTGCCAATGCGGGCGAGATCAGCCCCGGCTATTCCGCGCCATGGGCGGCACCCGGCGTGCCTGTGAAGGCGCTGAAATGGCTGTTCATGGAACACGCGCCGCTGATCGTGAACCCAAAGCCCGACATGGCGAAAATTCGCTGGATGCTGCAGATGCTGGGCAATTGCACCAGTGCGGCCTATGCGGTGAACAAGGGGCGCATGGTGCGGCTGGCCGAATATTCGCGCGATTGCCTGACCGACCTGCGCGCCACGACCGGCATTGCCTTTGATGAACGCCAGCAAGGCACGCTGCAACTGTTCCGCACGCAAAAGCAGGTCGATGCGGCCGGCAAGGATATTGACGTGCTGCGTCAGGGCGGCGTGCCGTTCGAGGTGCTGGATGTGGCCGGTTGCCTTGCGGTGGAACCGGGTCTGGCGGATGCGGCGGGCAAGATCATGGGCGGGCTGCGCCTGCCCAATGACGAAACCGGCGATTGCTTCAAATTCACGCAAGGGCTGGCGGCGCAGGCGGCGGCGGCGGGCGTTACCTTCCGCCACGGCGTCAGCATCATCGGACTGAACCGGACAGGCGACAAGATCACCAGTGTCACCACGTCGGAAGGTGAGGTCACTGCCGATGCCTTCGTGCTGGCGCTTGGGTCGTATTCGCCCAAGCTGGCGGCAGATCTGGGCATCAGCCTGCCGGTCTACCCGGTGAAGGGCTATTCGATCACCGTTCCGGTCACCGATGCCAGCCGCGCCCCGGTGTCGACCGTGATGGACGAAACCCACAAGATCGCCATCACCCGGCTGGGCGACCGGATTCGCGTCGGCGGTATGGCCGAGATTGCGGGTTACGATCTGTCGCTGTCCGACAGGCGCAAGCGCACCCTGCAACACTCGGTCGAAGACCTGTTCGGCGGCGCGGGGGATCAGAGCCGTGCCACGTTCTGGGCCGGCCTGCGCCCGATGACACCGGATGGCACCCCGATCATCGGGCGCTCGCCGCTGGCCAACCTGTTCCTCAACACCGGGCACGGCACGCTGGGCTGGACCATGGCCGCCGGATCTGGCCGGTTGCTGGCCGATATCGTGTCAGACCGCGCGACAGAGATCGAAAGCCGCGACCTTGGGCTTGACCGCTACCGCAAGCCCGCCAAAGCCGCACAGCCCGCCCTGCAGCCCGCCCCCGTACGCTGACCCTTCGCCATTCATCTTGACAAAAATACTCCCGCCGGAGGCGTCTTCCGATGCCCCCGGCGTTCCCGCTTTGCCCCTGTGCGCGGCGGCCACAACCGGCTATGATCGCGCATCATGCCCGCCCTGTGCCGCGATTGCCTGACCACATTTGACACGGCCCCGCCCCGGGGCCGCTGTCCGGCCTGTCGCAGCCCGCGCCTGCTGGCGCATCCTGATCTGTTCAGCCTCTCGATCGCGCATATGGATTGCGATGCCTTCTACGCCTCGGTCGAAAAGCGCGATGATCCCTCGCTTGCCGACAAGCCGCTGATCGTCGGCGGCGGCACCCGCGGCGTGGTGTCCACCTGCTGCTATATCGCGCGCATCCATGGCGTGCGCTCGGCGATGCCGATGTTTCAGGCGCTCAAGCTGTGCCCCGAAGCGGTGGTCGTCAAACCGCGTATCGCGCGCTATGTCGAGGTCAGTCGCCAGATCCGCGCCATGATGGAGGATCTGACCCCCGCCATCGAACCCCTGTCACTGGACGAGGCGTTTCTGGACCTGACCGGCACCGCCCGCCTGCATGGCGCGCCGCCTGCGGTGCTGCTGGCGCGGTTGACCCGGCGGATGGAGGCAGAGCTGGGCATCACCGGATCTGTCGGCCTTGCCCACAACAAGTTTCTGGCCAAAATCGCGTCTGATCTCGACAAACCGCGCGGCTTTTCCATCATCGGCCCGTCAGAGACGGAGAGCTTTCTGCGCCCGAAACCCGTGCGCATCATCTGGGGGGTGGGCACCGCGATGCAGGCGTCGCTGGAACAGGCGGGCATCCGCACCATTGCCGATCTGCTGCGCTGGGACCGCGCCGATCTGACTGCGCGTTTCGGCCAGATGGGCGACCGGCTGTGGCATCTGGCGCGCGGGCAGGACAGCCGCCGCGTGACCCGGGATGAAAAGCTGAAGTCGATTTCCAAGGAAACCACGTTCTTTGAGGATACGTCTGACCCCGATCTGCTGGACGGTCATCTGTGGCGGCTGTCGGAACAGGTGTCAGACCGGGCAAAGGCCAAAGGGCTTGCCGGGCGCACGGTGACGCTGAAGCTGAAAACCGGGGCGTTCCGGTTGATCACCCGTCGTCATGCCCTGACAGACCCGACCCAGATCGCCGACCGCATTTACCGCACAGCGCGGGGCCTGTTCGATCATGCGGGCAATGCCGGGCCGTTCCGCCTGATCGGGGTGGGGATTTCCGATCTGGCACCTGAGGATCAGGCCGACCGCTCCGCCGATCTGCTGGACCCGGATGCGGGCAAGCGCGCCATGGCCGAACGGGCCGCAGATGCGATTCGCGCCCGGTTTGGCAAAGAGGCGATCATGAAGGGGCGCGCGCTGCGCTAAGGCGGTCGCAGCGAGTTGATGTCGCGGGATCAAATGGTTCATTGACCTTCGATGCCCAATCCCTCAGCGAGGGCGGATGAACTGGTTCCGATCCCTCGCACTCCTTTTGCTCGTTCTGGCGGTCATGCCATGGGGTGCCTATTCCGGAGCGACAACATTGCAGTCCGGGGTCCAGCAGGACGCCGGATTTGTCGGTGCGGGGCCAGATTCAGCTGTATCCAGCGGTGAGTTCCGCAATGGAATAGCTTTCGCGCCAAAGCCGAAGCGGTGTCGGACAGCCATTCTGCTTGGAGCGCCCTGCGGGCCGGATCTTGCGCTGCCCGGTTCTGTGCTTTCCCCGGATCTGACGGATGTCGATGATGCTGTGCTTCTGGCGGGTGAAACCCAGCTTGCCGGAGTGAAGCTGGCAGGGTCACTGGACCCGCCCCGGTACCGCTGAGTGTCGCGACCGCGCAAAACAGGCGGTCACCAACGATCACCAGCACATATGGATCAGACACATGATGACCCGTCGTCTCTTCGTTACCGGGGGCTCCTCCACGTTGCTTTCGGCCTGCGTCATGCAGCCTACGCCCTCGCTCCAGCCACTGGTTGCCCCAGAAGCCGAAGCCTTCCCGCCGCTTCCCGCGCATTATGGCGCGATTACCAACGAACCCTATCCCATTCCCGCGGTACCTGAAGGCGTCGTGCCGCCCGAGCTGTGGCGGCAGGAGGTTGACAATCCGTTTCCGCTGGAAGCGCCCGGGACCATCGTTGTCGATCCTACCGCCGGTTTTCTGCATCTGGTGGGCGTTGAGGGACGTGCCATGAGATACGGCGCGGGCACGGGGGCTGCGGCGTTCGCCTGGCAAGGGGACGCCAGGCTGCAGTTCTGCCGAAGCTGGCCCCGCTGGAGGGTGCCGGACAGCATGATCGCGCGCCAGCCTGATCTGGAGCCGTATTCCGTAGCGAATGGCGGTATGGACCCGGGCCCGGGAAATCCGCTTGGCGCGCGCGCCCTGTACCTGTTCCAGAATGGCGTGGACACGCTTTACCGGATTCACGGAGCATGCGAGCCAGAGTATCTTGGCAAACGCGTATCAGCTGGCTGCATTCGGCTGTTGGACCATGACGTGATCGATCTTCGTCAACGCGTACGTCATGGGGTGACCGTACGTGTGCTGCCAACGCAGCACACGCCCGAAGCTGCCGCAGTGTATTGAGGTCACTTTTCCGAAGGCGGGGTAACCACCCCGCCTTTCGCTGCGCAGTGTGCCGAACGCTGCGCCTATTCCGCCGCCAGCGGCACCTGCAGCCGCCCAATGCCTGCAATCTCGGCGACCACCCCGGCAATCAGGGTGCGGAAGGCTTCGAAATCGGCCCGGGGCTCGACCCGCGCCTCGTCCATGTAAAGCGCCCGGTCAATCTCGACCTGCACCACATGAAAGCCGCGCGACGGGCGGCCGTAGGTCTGGGCGATATAGGCCCCGGCAAAGGGTGCGTTGCGTGATACCCGCAAGCCGGCGCGGCGGAAGGCGGCTTCGACCTGATCCATCACATCACGCGCGGCGGCAGCCCCGAACCTGTCGCCAAGCACCACCTCGGGATGGGGAAAGCCGGGGCGGGAATGCGCCTCGATCGCCTCATGCGGCATCGAATGGCAATCAATCAGCACCGACTGGCCGAATTGTGCGTGGCTGTCTTCGGTCAGGCTGCGCAAGGCGGCATGGTAGGGGTGCCAATGGTCGCGGATCCGCGCCTCGGCCTCGGCCAGTGCCATCTTGCCGCGATAAATCGCCCGCCCGCCCGACACCACGCGGGGAATCACCCCAAGGCCAGAAGCCACGCGCGGATTGTGCGGGCTGCGCGCCACACCTTCGATGACGGCGGCGTCCAGCTCATCCGCCGCGCGGTTCAGGTCGATAAAGGCACGCGGGGCATTGGCCGCGATCAGCGGCGCGCCATATTCGGTGGCTGACCGGAACAGATCATCGACAAAGGCATCCTCGGACGACCGGATGATTTGGGCATCCAGCACCGATCCGTCCAGAAATGCAGGCGGATAGACCCGGCCACTGTGGGGGGACGAGAAAACCACCGGCGTCTCGCGACGGGCGGGATGGTAAAGGGTAAAGGCTTCGCTGTGCACTGCTGTCTCCCGGTCATACCTGTTATAGCGGGCTTTGCCGAAATGCCAAAAGCCAAGATTGCGTGGGGTGTGCGCGCGGAAAGGCTCTTGCGGCCATGGGCGGAACTGGCTATAGACCCCCGCACACCGACGCGGTTCCTCCCGCGTCCTTTTCTTTGGGGCTTTGGGGGAAATGCGGCTGTAGCGTGGGCGGTTAGCTCAGCGGTAGAGCACTACGTTGACATCGTAGTGGCCACTGGTTCGATCCCAGTACCGCCCACCATTCACCGCCCCCATTCCTGGGGGTCACTGTTTTCAACTGGCGCGTGATGCGCCGCGACCAAGGAAAGAGACGACCATGAAAGTCGCCAACTCGCTCCGTTCGCTGAAGACGCGTCACCGTGATTGCCAGGTCGTGCGCCGCAAAGGCCGCGTCTATGTGATCAACAAGACGCAAAAGCGCTACAAGGCCCGTCAGGGCTGATATCGCTTGCAGCGACATGCAAAAAAAAGGCCGCCACGGGCAACCGGGCGGCCTTTTTCTTTTGCTTGCAACCCGCAGCCCGGCGGCTAAGTGTTCGCCCATGTTCGAGATGTCCCGTCCACGGCTGATTGCCACGCTGATCGCTGCTGCCACTCTGGGGCTGGCGATGGTGCTGGCCAATGGCATCCCGCCGGAACCCCGCGCCCTTATCCGCACAGTGGTGCCGATGATTCTGGGCGCGGGGCTGGCGCAATGGCTGCTGTTTCCGCTGTTCACCCGCCGCGAGGGCGCGGTGGGGCTGGCGCTGGATGTCGCCCTCTGGCTGGGGCACATCGCGCTTGCCGGGCTGTTTGCCGGTACGCTGGTGATGCCGGGGGCGGGCACGATTCTGGGGCCGATGGTCACGCTGTCGCTGCCGCTGCAGTCGCCGGTGGCCGCGCTGGTCTATGCGCTGGGCGCCGCACTCGGGCTGCGCGTGATCCGCCGTGCCAGATTCGCCGCACTGGCGACACCGCCCGCATAACCCGGCTCTGGCCTGCAGCTAGCGGTGGACAGCGCCCCATCGCCCCCCTAGGATTCGCCCGAACCGACCGGAGGTCATGATGCCGCTGCCCCTTGCCCCGCTGCTGCCCTTTGCGCTCCGACTGGGGGCGGTTGCGGCGCTTGGCTATGTTGCCCAGCGCCTGATCCGGCGGCATGGTCACGTGGGCCGCACCGATCAGCGGGCCGAAGAGGCGCTGGATGATCTGGACGAAGGCCTGGCCTCGCACCGCCTGCGCGATGCGGCGGGCCAGCGCAACACCACCTTCCGCCTTCGCCGCACCTTCCGGCTGGGCGGCAAGACCTATGAAATTGACGCGGGGGCCATCGCCCGACTGCGCCGGCGGGAAATTGAATGAAGCTCTATCACTCCCCCACCTCGCCTTACGTCCGCAAGATCATGGTGCTGATCGCCGAGACCGGGCTGACCGGCATTGATCTGGTTGCCGCCTCGGGCACGCCCATCGCCCCTGATGCCGGGGTGGTCGGGCAGAACCCGCTGGGCAAGATCCCCGCGCTGGAACGGCACGATGGCCCCACGCTCTATGACAGCCGGGTGATCTGCCAGTATCTGAACGCCGAAGCCGGGGCGGGGCTATACCCTGCGGCCCCGTTGTTGTGGGACACGCTGACCGTGGAGGCCACCGCCGACGGCATGCTGGATGCCGCGCTGCTGATGGTTTACGAACAGCGCATCCGGCCTGAAGACAAGCGCTTTGACCCTTGGGTCGAAGGGCAGTGGACCAAGATCGCCCGCGCGCTGGATGTGCTGGAAACCCGCTGGATGGATCATCTGAACGGCCCGCTGGAGATGGGGCAGATCGCCACCGCCTGCGCGCTGGGCTATGTCGATTTCCGCCTTGGCGACCGCACCTGGCGCATGGGCCGCCCGCTGCTGGCCGCCTGGGAAGCCGGCTTCGCCGCCCGCCCGTCGATGCAGGCCACGCTGCCGCCGGGCTGACCCGGTTTGCGCCGCGCCGGGGGCCGCCTCGGGGGGCATCGAGCCCCCGCCCGGCGGCGCTGCCACGGAAGGGCTGTGCTGGCGGCGGCAGGGCTGATGCGGCGCGCGGCGGTGCGGGTCTGAGTGAGTATTTGGATCAAGATGAAGGCACAGGCGATGCGCTTTGGCATTTCACCTTGATGAAAATACTCATTCGACGGCGGCCCTTTCGCGCTACGTCTTGTCGCAGGGGGTTGAATCCTGTCCGCCACGCGGCATCCTTGGGGAATGACAGCCGCGCCTTATCAGCCACAGGCATAGAAATAACGGTGCAAACCGAGTCACATGCGCGCTATTGTCCGCTGGACGCGGGGGCGAGCCTTGGCTAATAAACCGCTTGGCAGGGTCGTGGGCAACCACAGCCCCGAAATCTTTATGGGCCACAGCCCCTGTGGCCTTGAAAGGGAGAATATCTCGTGTCCCACGCAGAAGACCACGCAGGCACCCGCAGGGATTTCCTGTATTACGCAACCGCCGGGGCCGGGGCTGTTGCCACCGGTGCCGCCGTCTGGCCGCTTGTGAACCAGATGAACCCTTCGGCCGACGTTCAGGCCCTGTCCTCGATCTTTGTCGATATCTCGGGGATCAGTCCCGGCACCCAGCTGACCGTCAAATTTCTTGGCAAGCCGGTGTTCATCCGTCGCCGCACCGAAGCCGAGATCGAAGCTGGCCGCGCCACTGCGCTGACCGCACTGCCGGATCAGGCCTCGGGCAACCCGAACAAGGCCGGAACCGATGCGTCGGATGCGAATCGCACGCTCGACGATGCCGGCGAATGGCTGGTGATGATCGGTGTCTGCACCCACCTGGGCTGCGTGCCGATCGGTGATGGTGCCGGTGAATTCGGTGGCTGGTTCTGCCCCTGCCACGGCTCGCATTACGACGAGGCGGGCCGGATCCGCAAAGGCCCCGCGCCGCGTAACCTCGACATTCCGTTGGCGTCCTTCGTCGACGATGCCACGATCAAGCTGGGATAAGGACAACACCCATGGCCGGAATTCCGCACGACCATTACGAGCCCAAGACAGGTGGAGAGAAGTGGCTGCACAAGCGCCTTCCCATCGTCGGGCTGCTATATGACACGCTGATGCTGCCCACGCCCAAGAACCTGAACTGGATGTGGATCTGGGGCATCGTTCTGACCTTCTGCCTTGCCATGCAGATCGTGACCGGCATTGTGCTGGTGATGCATTACACGCCGCATGTCGACATGGCCTTTGCCTCCGTTGAACATATCATGCGCAACGTGAATGGCGGGCATATGCTGCGCTATCTGCACCAGAACGGCGCATCGCTGTTCTTCATTGCCGTCTACCTGCACATCTTCCGCGGGTTGTACTACGGGTCTTACAAAGCCCCGCGTGAGGTGACGTGGATCATCGGTATGCTGATCTATCTGGCGATGATGGCCACCGCCTTCATGGGCTATGTTCTGCCATGGGGTCAGATGTCGTTCTGGGGGGCCACCGTGATCACCGGCCTGTTCGGTGCGATCCCCGGTATTGGCGAACCGATCCAGACCTGGCTGCTGGGCGGCCCGGCAGTGGACAATGCCACGCTGAACCGCTTCTTCTCGCTGCACTATCTGCTGCCCTTCGTGATTGCAGCGCTGGTTGCCGTGCACATCTGGGCCTTCCACACCACCGGCAACAACAACCCGACCGGGGTTGAGGTGCGCCGCGGGTCGAAGGAAGAGGCCGAGCGCGATACCGTGCCGTTCTGGCCGTATTTCGTGATGAAGGATCTCTTCGCGCTTGCCGTCATCCTTGCGGTGTTCTTCGCGATTGTCGGCTTCATGCCGAACTATCTGGGCCACCCCGACAACTATCTGGAAGCGAACCCGCTTGCGACGCCTGCGCATATCGTGCCGGAATGGTACTTCCTGCCGTTCTACGCCATCCTGCGCGCCTTTACCGCCGATGTCTGGGTGGTGATCGCCGCCGAATGGATCACCTTCGGCATCGTCGACGCCAAGTTCTTTGGCGTGCTGGCGATGTTCGGGGCCATCGCGGTGATGGCCCTGGCCCCCTGGCTGGACACGTCTTCGGTGCGCTCGGGCCGGTATCGCCCGATGTTCAAATGGTGGTTTGCGCTGCTCTGCGTCGACTTCATGGTGCTGATGTGGGTCGGTGCCATGCCGGCGGAAGAGCCCTATGCCTCGATCTCGCTGATCGCTTCGGCCTATTGGTTCGCCTATTTCCTGATCATCCTGCCGTTGCTGGGTGTGATCGAAAAGCCGATGCCGCAGCCTGCGACCATCGAAGAAGACTTCAACGCCCATTACTCCCCGACGACCGGCGGCACCAAAACCGTCGCGGCAGAGTGAGAAAGGAACTGACTGACATGATCAGGAACATCGCACTCACCGCAACCGCAGCCCTTGCCCTTTCGGCAGGGGTCGCGATGGCCGCCGGTGGTCATTCGGAAATCACCGATTACGCCTTCGCCCATGAAGGCCCTTTCGGCAAGTTCGACCAGAACCAGCTGCAACGCGGCCTTCAGGTCTATACCGAGGTTTGCGCCGCCTGCCACGGCCTGCGCTACGTGCCGATCCGCAGCCTGTCGGATGCGGGCGGGCCGGAAATGCCGGAAGACCAGATCCGCGCCTATGCCACCCAGTTTTCGGTGACCGACGCGGAAACCGGCGAAAGCCGTGATGGCGTGCCGACCGACCATTTCCCGATGTCGGGAATGGAAGGCGCGCCGGATCTGTCGTTGATGACCAAGGCCCGCGCCGGGTTTCACGGGCCTTATGGCACCGGCATCAGCCAGTTCTTCAAGGGCATCGGCGGGGCGGAATACACCTATTCGATCCTGACCCATTATGAGGAAGAACCGGCCTGCGCCCCCGATGGCGTGGACGGGTTCTACTACAACTCGGCCTTCCCCAATGGCGGCGTGCCTGACAGTTGCAAGGATGCGCATGGCACCCCAACCATTCCTGGCAGCTGGATCGCCATGCCCAACCCGCTGGGCGATGACATGGTGACCTATGCCGATGGGACACCGGCCACCGTGTCGAACATGGCGGCAGATGTGACCTCGTTTCTGGTCTGGGCGGCAGAGCCGAAGATGATGGCCCGCAAGGAAGCCGGTTTCAAAGCCGTGATCTTTCTGATCGTGCTGTCGACCCTGCTTTACCTGACCAACAAGAAGATCTGGGCCAATGTCAAAGGCAAGAAGATCGCCTGACCCGGACTTTTGACCACCCTTAAAACCCCGCTTCGGCGGGGTTTTTTCATGGGATCAGCCCAGATAGGCGCGCAAGCTTTCTGGCGGGTCGGCAAGCAGCGCCGCTGTATCGCGCGGGGCCTGTGCCACCCCGTCGGCCACCAGAACCGTCAGCCCGGCAAAGGCCAGCGCATCCTTGGGCTCATGCGTGACCATCATCACCAGCGCGCCCGTTTCGTCCGCCACCTCTGCCACCAGCGCCAGCATTTCCGCCTTCAGCGCCGGGCCAAGCGCGGCAAAGGGCTCGTCCAGCAGCAGCACCGGCCGCGCCCGCAACAGCGCCCGCGCCAAAGACGCCCGCCCGATCTGCCCGCCCGACAGCTGCGCCGGTTTGCGCGCGCCCATCCCCGCCAGCCCGACCCGGTCCAGCACCGCCGCCACCTGCGCCGATTGCGCCGCGCTCAGCCGAAGGTCGGGGCGCAGGCCGAGGCCGAGGTTCTGCGCCAGCGTCAGATGCGGAAACAGGTTCTGGTCCTGAAACAGAATCGTCACCGGCCGCGTGGCCGGGTCCATCGGCCCCAGATCCGTGCCTTGCCACAGGACCCGGCCACTGGCGGGGGCCAGAAACCCCGCCACCGCAGACAGCAGCGTCGATTTCCCCGCGCCTGACGGCCCGATCACTGCCACTCGCGCACCTGCAGGCACGGTCCAGTCCGCCGCCAGCCGGAACCCGTCAACCGCCAGCACCACCCCGTCAAACCGCAGCATAGCGTCGCCCCCATGCATCAAACGCCCAGAACAGGCCAAAGCTCAGCCCCACCAGAATAAGCGCCGCCGCCGCCGCGCTTTCCATCCGGTAGGCCGCCATCAAGCGTTGCACCACCAGCGGCAAGGTCGCGCTCTGGTCTGAGGCGAACAGGGCGATCACCCCCAGATCACCCATCGACAAGGCCGCCGACAGTCCCGCGCCAAAGCCCAGCGGCCGCGCCAGCCGGGGCACCCCGACCAGCCGCAGCCACGCGACGCCGCGCAGCCCCAATGACGCCGACAACCGCCCGTAATCGGCGCGCAAGATCCGCGCCTCGGGCAGCAGCAGCCGGTAGACAAAGGGCAAGGACAGCGCGACATTCACTGCAACCGTCACCTGCAACGCCAATGCGGATGGCACTGCAAAGGGCTGCACCAGCAGGAACAGCCCGGTGCCCAGCACCAGCCCCGAACTCGCCAGCGGCAGCAACGCCACGCCGTCCATCACCCCCGCGCCGCGCTCGCCATTCGCCACCCGCAGCGCCAGAATCAGCGCCGCCGGAACCGTCACCACGGTCGATGCCAGTGCCACCGACACCGAGCGCATAGCCCCCTGCCAGACCGCATCCGGCAGATCGAACAGCCCCGGCACCCCGCGCAGACCAATTGCCACCAGCGGCAGCAGCAAAAACAGCGCCGCCCCGCCAATCGCCAACCCATCTGCCAGCAAGGGCCAGCCCCCGCGTACCCGCAACACCGGCGCGCGGCCCAGACCGGCCCCAAAGGCGGCCGGAGTCACCACGCGCCAGACCAGCACCGCCACCAGCGCGCACAGCGCAAATTGAACAGTTGCCAACATTGCCGCGCGGCCCAGATCAAAATCGAATCGCACCGCCTGATAGATCGCAAGCTCGACCGTCGTGGCCTTTGGCCCGCCGCCCAGTGTCAGCGCCACGGCAAAACTGGTCAGGCAGATCACGAAGATCACCGCAAATGCCCCCGGCACAACGGCGCGCAGCATCGGCCATTCCAGATGCCGCGCCACTTGTGCCGGGGCAAAGCCCAGTGACTGCGCCAGCCGGAACCGCTCGGCCGGAATCGCTTGCCAGCCTTGCAGAATCATCCGCACCGCCAGCGGCAGGTTCAGGAACACATGGGCCAGAATCACCCCCTGCGCGCCGTAGACCGACAGCGGCGACAGGCCCAGCATCCCCAAGCCTTGATTGAACAGCCCCGACCGCCCGAACACAGCGATCAGCCCCATCACGGCGACAATCGTCGGCAACAGAAACGGCGCGCCCATCAGGGTGATCAGCGCCGCGCGGCCCCAGAACCGCCGTCGCGCCAGCGCCCGCGCCACCGGCACCGCCAGCAGGCACGACGCCACCGCCGACAGAAGCGCCTGCCACAGCGTGAACCACAGCGCCTGCGCGTCGCCCGGGGCCAGCGCCGGCCACGCCCCGGCGCGCAGCATCACGGCGGCCAGCGGCAGCAGCACCAGCGCCGCGACAGATGCCGCGACGGCGGTGCCGGCTATTGCGACAGCGCGGCGCGCCATTCCTCAACCGCCTCCACCCGCAGGGCTTCGGCTTCGGTCTCCGACAGGAACAGCACCTTGTCGGGCAGCGGCAGGTTCGACCAGCCCGCTGGCCAGTCGGCCTGCGGCAATGCGGCGGGCAGGGACCAGTTGGCCGCCGGAATCACGCTTTGAAACTCAGGCGTCAGCACCCAGGCCATGAACATATCTGCCAGCTCGGGCTGATCGGTCCCGGCGATTTTGCCTACGGTTTCGGCCATGAAGTAATGCCCTTCGGGAAAAATCGCGGCCTTCTTGGTCAGGTCATCCTCGGCCACGATGTGATAGGCGGGCGATGTGGTGTAGCTCAGCACCATATCGGCCTCACCGCTGGTGAACAGGCCATAGCTTTCCGACCAGTCCTTGGTGACAGTCAGGATATGCGGGGCCAGATCGGCCCAGAATGCCCCGGCCTGATCTCCGTAAACCGCCTTGACCCACAGCACCATCGCCAGCCCCGAGATAGAGGTGCGGGGGTCTTGCAGCACCACCGTCACCCCATCCGGCAGGCTGCGCATGGCATCCAGCGTGGCGGGCGGCGTGGCCATCCGCGTGGTGTCGTAGATGAACGCAGTATGCCCCCAGTTGAACGGCAGGAACGTGTCATCCGGCCAGTCCACAGGCACAGTCAGCGCCGACAGATCCTGCCCGTGCGGTGCGAACAGCCCGGCCCCACGCGCCCGCGCCAGCACATCCGTGCTCAGCCCGATCACCACATCGGCCTGCGTGCGTGCGCCTTCCAGCATCAGCCGGGGCAGCAGGTCGCCGGTCGAAAACTGCAGATCACACTCGCAAAATGCCTCAAACCCAGATTCGATGGCCGGTCCCGGCCCCCATTCCGAGGTGAAATAATCGCCCGCATAGACAGTCAGGACAGGCGTTTGCGCCATCGCCGTAAAGGCAATGCAGGAAAAGCCAGTCGCAAGGATCGAAGTCTTCATGTCTTCCTCCAGTTGCGACGGAACAGGTCGGGCTTGGAGGAGATCCATCGCACCTTCCCTCCGCCGGTATGATCCGGTTCAGGTTCAACGGGTCCGCTTGCGCATCTCAGCCCGGCGGAAAACCCGCCCGGCACCCCGAGGTATGCTGAAAGATAGGGAACGCCCCGGCAGGTGCAAGTGGAATCGCACCGGCGCTGGTGCCCGGCGTGTCACCTGTCCTGAATGGGCGGGTTCATGAGTATTTTTATCAAGATGAAGGGGCAGGCGCAGCACTTTGCCATTCATCTTGATAAAAATACTCAAAACCTGCTGCCAGCCAGGTTGACCCTCAGTCGGAAGGCAACAGCGCCGCCAGCCCCTCGCGATAGGTCGGGTAGAGCAGGCGCACGCCAAGGTCATCCTTGATGCGATCATTTCGCACCCGTTTCGACTCGCCGTAAAAGCTGCGCGCCATTGGGGTCATTTCGGCCTGATCGAAGGGCATGGCGGGCGGTTCGGGCAGGCCAAGCAGGGCTGCGGCATGCGACAGCACGTCTTCGGGCGGAGCGGGTTCATCGTCGCAGACGTTATAGGCGGCCCCCGGGTTCGGCTGCGCGATCGAGGCCGCCAGCACTTGCGCGATATCGTCCACATGGGTGCGGCTGAAGAACTGCCCCGGCTTGATGATCCGCCGGGCGGTCCCGTCGCGCACCTTTTCAAACGGGCCACGACCGGGGCCGTAGATGCCCGCCAGCCGGAAGATATGCACAGGCAGGCCAGTCGCCTGCCATTGCGATTCCGCCAGCACCCGCTGCGCGCCGCGCGGGCTGTTCGGGGTCAGCGGTGTGGTTTCATCCACCCAGGCCCCCTGATGGTCGCCGTACACCCCGGTGGTGGACAGATAGCCGAGCCAGTCCGGCGTTGCGTCAGCAATACCGGGCCAGGATTGCAGGAACGGATCGCCTGTCGCATCCGGGGCCGCCGATACCAGAATATGCGTGGCCAGCGCCAATGCCGGGGCAAGATCCCCCGGCCACAGCAGCGGGCGGATGCCCGCCGCCTGCATCCGTGCGGCCTTGTCGCCGTTGCGGGTGGTGCCGATGACGGTCCAGCCCTGCGGGATCAGCAACCGGGCCAGCGCGTCGGCGCTGTAGCCATGTCCAAGGGAAAGCAGCGTTTTCATAACCGCACTATGCCGCGCCACGCAGCGGCTGCAACCCACTTGATTGCAGGCGCTGCACCCGGCATGCTGTGATGATGACCGATCTGAACGCCGCTTTCGCCCTGTCCTCCCCCGAAGACTGTGCCCGGCTCTATGCCGACTGGGCCGCCAGCTATGACACCGGCTTTGCCGCCGGACTGGATTACCGGCTGCCCGCCCATGTGGCCGCCGCTTTCCTTGCCCATGGCGGCACTGGTCCGGTGCTGGATGTCGGCGCGGGTACCGGCCTGCTGGCCGGGCATCTGCGCGACATGGGCTTCGCGGGGGAGGTGGACGCCGCCGATCTGTCGCCCGAGATGTTGCAGGCCGCCCGGGCCAAGGGGCTGTACCGCAGCCTGTTTCAGGCCGATATCACCCGCCCTTTGTCACTGGGCGGGCCCTATCACGGCATCGTCTCTTCCGGCACCTTCACGCATGGCCATGTCGGCCCCGCTGCGATTTCGCAGCTGGAAACCCAGGCCGCGCCCGGTGCCCTGTTCGCGCTGTCGATCAATGAAGGCGTCTACCGCGCGATGGGGTTCGACGCAGCACTGGCACAGCGCCCCGGCGTTACCCTGCTGGAGGTGCAGATCTACGGTCCGGCTGCGGCAGAGAAAGACCCTGACCACGCCATGCAACGCGGGCTGATCGCTCTGTGGCGGCACGCGGCGTAAGCCGCGCACCGGCGCAATATCAGCCCTGCGCTTCCTGACAGGCAATCGCCTCTTCCAGCGCGCGCAGACTGTCGGTCAGGTCAATCGACATGATTTCGCCAGCGTCGGTAGACAGCGTCAGCGTCTGTTTTGTCGCCACATCCATCAGGAAATCGGCGCTGTCGAATTCGATATCCACGCCGGGCAGCCCATCAATGTGAATGCCCTTGCCTTCGCCTTCATACACCGCGCCGTCGACATCCATCGACACCGGATACATCACATCGTCTTCAACGCCTTCCCAGCCGTCATTCAGCGCCAGAAGATAGCCAAAGCCGGTATCGGGCGCGAAGCCGATGCGCACGTCCGACCCATCCTCGAACGTGGCGTTGATCAGACAGCCATTGCCAATGGTCGGGTCGATCAGGATGTCCCAGACGCCGACCGTTTCATAGGTCACCAGGTCCTGAGCCAGCGCCACATGGGAAGAAGCCATCAAAGCGACCGTCGTCGCCAAAGTCATGCAAGCAGTTTTCAACCTGAACCCCATAGGATGCCACGGGCCGCATCATGCGCCTGTCGGACACGTACGCAGTAACAGACCCGCAAAACCTTTCAATCCGGTTGCAGCATATACCCCTCGCCGCGCACGGTTTGCAGATAGCGCGGCTGTTTCGGGTCATCCTCGATCTTGCGGCGCAGGCGGGTGATCTGCACATCGACCGCGCGTTCCTGTGCGGCATCGTCGCGGCCCAGATCGGCGACCAGCTTTTCCCGGCTGATCGCATGGCCGGGGTGGGCCGAGAACAGCCGCATCAGCGCGGCTTCGGTCGCGGTCAGCCGCACCGGATCGGGGCCGCGCCACAGTTCTCCCCGGTCCATGTCATAGCGGACCGGGCCAAGATGCAGCACCTTGGGTGCCGCATCGGCCCGCACCACCGGCACCCGGCGCAGAATGGCGTTGATGCGTAGCAACAGCTCTTTCGGCTCGAAGGGTTTGCCAAGGTAGTCGTCGGCCCCGGCCTCAAACCCCTCAATCCGGCTGGCGGTTTCGCCCTTGGCGGTCAGCAGCAGGATCGGCGTCTGCATCTTCTGCCGCAACTCGCGGGTCAGGCTGATGCCATCAATCCCCGGCATCATCACATCCAGCACGATCATGTCGAATTCCAGCCCCGACAGCAGCCGCCGCGCCTGCGCGCCATCGCGCGCGACGGACACCAGAAAGCCGTTGCGGATCAGGAACTTCTGCAACAGCCCCCGGATACGTTCATCATCATCGACAACCAGCAGATGCGCGTCACCTTGGGTCATGCCCCGCTCTCCTTCAATCCTTGGTATTGCCGGCGCAATTCCGGGTCCATCATCGCCTCCAGCACCTGACGGAACCCGGCCACCGCCTGCGGCCCCGCCGCCCGGTACGCCGCCCGCATCCGCGCGCGCTGCGCGTCTGACAGTTCGCGTTCCAGCTCCTGCCCCTTGGCGGTCAGGTGCAGGTGGCGTTCGCGCTTGTCACGCCGGCCCACCCGCGCCTCGACCAGACCTTCTTCGATCAGGGCGCGCAACACCCGGTTCAGCGATTGCTTGGTCACGCCCAGAATGGTCAGCAGGTTGGAAACCGTGGTGCCCGGGCTGCGGTGAATGAAGTGAATCGCCCGGTGATGCGCGCGGCCATAATCCATGCCTTCCAGAATACGGTCGGGGTCGGAGGTAAAGCCGCGATAGGCAAAGAACATCGCCTCTATGCCCTTGCGCAACTGCTCGTCGGTCAGAAACAGCAGGTTTTCGCCGCTGGGGGTCTGCTCTGCCATGGGTCGCCTCCCTGTTCTGACGGTTAAGGTCTGTCAGTAACCTGACGGTGAAGTTATGTCAGCCTTGTTGACTTTCCAACCCCTGACTGCTAGCCCGCCTACGGCTTTGCGCAAGATTGTGTCCGAAACGGACCAGTTTCGTGTAACATTGTGAAGAAAGAGGGCATCATGGCGGGCTATGACGATCGTGACGGATTCATCTGGATGGATGGCAAACTGGTGGACTGGCGCGACGCCAATGTCCATATCCTGACCCATGCCATGCACTACGCCAGCGCGGTGTTTGAGGGTGAGCGGTGCTATAATGGCAAGATCTTCAAGTCGCGCGAACATTCCGAACGCCTGCGCACATCGGGCGAATTGCTGGACATGGATCTGCCATGGTCAGTCGATGAGATCGAGGCCGCGAAAGACGCCGTGCTCAAAGCCAACAACCTGACCGACGCCTATGTGCGGGCGCTTGCCTGGCGTGGCGCGGGCGAAGACATGGGCGTGGCCGCCAAGCGCAACCCGATCCGCATGGCGATCGCGGTCTGGTCCTGGGGCAATTACTACGGCGACGCCAAGTTCAAGGGCGCGAAACTCGACATTGCCAAGTGGAAACGCCCGTCGCCCGACACCATTCCGCACGCGGCCAAGGCGGCGGGCCTGTACATGATCTGTACCATGTCGAAACACGCGGCCGAGGCCAAAGGCTGTTCCGACGCGATGATGTTCGATTACCGTGGTTATGTGGCCGAGGCGACCGGGGCCAATATCTTCTTCGTCAAGGATGGCGAGGTGCACACGCCTATCCCCGACGCGATCCTGAACGGCATCACCCGCCAGACCGTGATCGGCATGCTGAAAGACATGGGCATCCCGGTGGTGGAGCGCCGGATCGAGGCGTCAGAGCTTGAGTCGTTCCAGCAATGCTTCCTGACCGGCACCGCAGCCGAGGTGACCCCGGTGGGGCAGATCGGCGACTACAATTTCGAGGTTGGCGCGCTGTGCAAACAGGTGTCGACGGATTACGAAAAACTGGTGCGGGTCTGATGTGAAAACGGGCACCTTGCGGTGCCCGTCTGCCTTAGGCCGTCCGGCCCCGCGCGATGCGCAGGAACTGCGCCAGGCGTGATGCGCCTGCAGGGGTGCGGCTGGTGTGGAACGCTTCCCGCTTGCCACGGGCAATGCGCAGGAACTGCGCGGTCTTGCTGCCGGTGCTGGGCGTGCGGGTGTCGGCCTGATGGCGGCCATTGGGGTCACGGTGCATGGTGTCCTCCATTGATTACGGGCAGCCATCCTAGCGCAGAATCACCAGAACACCAAACGCCCGCGCAGCTGCGCGGGCGTGGGGCAGGCGCAAACCGGCTTATGCCAGTTCGGTTTCCACCTCGATATTGCCCTTGGTCGCGTTGGAATAAGGGCAGATGAAATGCCCGCGTTCGACCATTTTCTCGGCCACCGATTTCTCGACCCCCGGCAGTTTCACCACCAGCTTCACCTTCAGCCCAAAACCGCCATCACTGCGCGGGCCGATGCCGACGTGGGCATTCACGGTCGCATCCTCCGGCACCGTTCCCAGCTTTTCAGAGCTGGCCGCAAAGCGCATCGCGCCGAGGTAGCAGGCGGCATAGCCGATGGCGAACAGCTCTTCCGGGTTGTGCCCGGCGCCGTTGCCACCCAACTCCTTCGGGCTGGTCATCGTGACCGTCAGCTTGCCATCTGTCAGCTTGGCCAGACCATTGCGACCGCCGCCTGTGGCCTGAGCTTCGGTCCAGTACTTCGGATCTACAGACATCTGATTTCCCTTCGTTTGCGATTTAATCGTATGCGATGGATATACCCGAGTCGGCAGCCCCCGTCAACCCGCTTGCGATTTAATCGCACGCGACTATATTGCCCGCATGACCCTCGCCCTGCCTGACATGATCTGCTTTGCGCTGTATTCAGCCACCCATGCGATGCAGCATGTCTATAAACCGCTGCTCGATGATCTGGGCCTGACCTATCCGCAATATCTGGTCCTCACCGCGCTGTGGCAGCAGGACGATGAGGGGCGGAAAAACGGGCAAACGGTCGGTGCGCTTGGCCGTCAGGTGCAGCTGGAATCAAACACCCTTACCCCACTGCTGAAACGGCTGGAGGAACGTGGCCTTGTCACCCGTACCCGAAGCGAGACCGATGAGCGTCAGGTCAACATCACCCTGACCGACCCCGGCCGCGCGCTGCAAACCCGCGCGGCACATATCCCCGCCTGTGTGCTGGAAAAATCCGGCCTGTCGTTCGATGATCTGACCCGTCTGCGCGACCAGATCACCACACTGCGCGATCATTTGCGCGCGGGTTAAAGCCGCGCCACAGCCCAGCGCGCCGCATCGGCGACCACCGGGTCTTCGTCGCCGCACAGCCCCTGCGCCACGCCGCGCAGCGCCGCATCGCCGGAATTGCCGATGGCATACAGCACATTGCGCACGAACCGCCCGCGCCCGATCCGCTTGACCGGGCTGCCGGCAAACCGCGCCCGGAACGCCACATCGTCCAGCCCCGCCAGTTCTGCCAAGGGCGGGGCACCGTGACGGGGGGCATAGCCGATATCGCGCGCGGCCTTGGCAAACTTGTTCCACGGGCAGATCGCGAGGCAATCATCGCAGCCATAAATCCGGTTGCCCATCAGGGGGCGCAAGTCTTCCTCCACCGGGCCGGAATGCTCGATGGTCAGGTAAGAAATGCAGCGCCGCGCATCCAGCTGATAGGGGGCCGGAAACGCCCCCGTCGGGCAAATCGTGAGGCAAGCGGTGCAGGACCCGCAATGGCTGACCTCTGGCGCATCCGGCTCCAGCTCCAGCGTGGTGAAAATCGCGCCCAGAAAGAACCAGTTGCCCAGATCCCGGCTGAGCACATTGGTATGCTTGCCCTGCCAACCCAGACCCGCCGCCTGCGCCAGCGGCTTTTCCATCACCGGGGCGGTGTCGACGAACACCTTGATCTCACACTTTGCCTGATCAACCAGCCAGCGCCCCAGCCGCTTCAGCCGCCGCTTGACCAGATCGTGGTAATCCTTGCCCTGCGCGTAGACCGAGATCACCCCCCGGTCGCGCAGCTCCAGCAGCGGCAGCGGGTTCTCTTCCGGTGCATAGCTTTCGGCCAGCATGATGACCGACCGCGCTTCGGGCCACAGCGCGGTGGGGTCGCCGCGCCAGCCCATCCGCTCGGCCATCCAGCCCATCTGTCCATGACGCCCCTGCGCCACAAACTCGGCCAGCCGCTCTGCCGCCAGCGGAATCGCATCCGGCGTGGTGATGCGCATGGCCGAAAACCCCTCCTCAAGGGCGCGGGCGTGCAGGCGTGATTTCAGATCATCGGTCATGGCCGCCAGCATAGCGCCGCGCGGGGCCAAGGGCCACGCCCCCCGGCCCTGAACGTCGCCAACGCCTTGAACTTCCCGCCCCGCCCTGAAACACTGACCGACCAAAACGCCGGAGCCTGCGCCTTGCGAACCCGTCCTCTTTTCCTTGCCGCCGCTGCGCTGGTTGTTCTTGCTGTCGGGGTGTTTGGCTATACCAAGACCATGGCCCGCATCGGCTCTGGCACGCCGCCCGCCTATGCCGCCGCCGATCAGCAGGCTGACAGCATCGCCGTTTCCAAATCCGACCGCAAACTCTACCTTTTGCGGGGCGATACCGTTCTGAAAGCCTACGATATTTCCATGGGGAGCGCCTGGGATCAGGGCCACAAACAGCGCGAAGGCGATATGCGCACGCCCGAGGGCCACTATGTGATCGACTGGCGCAATGCCAGTTCCATTGCCCACCTAAGCCTGCATATCTCATACCCCGATGCGGGTGACAGCGCCGCCGCCGCACAGGCGGGGTACAGCCCCGGCGGCAATATCATGATCCACGGTCTGCCAAACGGCTGGGGCCTGCTCGGGCCGGTTCACACGCTGCTGAACTGGACAGATGGCTGCATCGCCGTCACCAATGCCGAGATGCGGGACATCTGGTCCCTGACCCCGACCGGCACCCCGATCACCATTCATGCGTCGTGGACTCCGAAGGGCTGAGTGGCCTTTGGAAAGGGGCGCAGATCCGGTGAGGCACCAAGTGCTTGATTTTTGGAAATAACCCAACCTGAAGCACAGGGGGAACCCACCCCCTTCATTCCCGCCCCGTTTTCCCCTAAACCAGCAGCATAAGGGGAGATTGTCATGAGCCTGAACACCTTCGGCCACCTGTTCCGCGTGACCACCTGGGGCGAAAGCCATGGGCCGGCCATCGGCTGCACCGTTGACGGCTGCCCGCCGGGGGTGCCCCTGACCGAGGCCGATATTCAGCCTTGGCTGGACAAGCGCAAGCCGGGGCAGAACAAGTTCACCACCCAGCGCAAAGAGCCGGATGAGGTCCGCATCCTGTCGGGCGTGTTTGAGGGCCGGACGACGGGCACCGCGATCCAGCTGATGATCGAGAACACCGACCAGCGGTCGAAGGATTACGGCGACATCGCGCAGGCCTTCCGTCCCGGCCATGCCGACATCACCTATCATCAGAAATACGGCCACCGCGACTATCGCGGCGGCGGGCGGTCATCGGCCCGCGAAACCGCTGCCCGTGTGGCGGCGGGCGGGGTCGCCCGCGCCGCGCTTGCGGCGCTGATGCCGGGACTGCAGATCACCGGCTATATGGTCCAGATGGGCCCCCGCGCCATCGACCGCAGCCGCGTGGATCTGGCCACGGTTGAGGGCAACCCGTTCTGGTGCCCCGACCCCGTGGCGGCAGCGGATTGGGCGGTCTATCTGGACGAACTGCGCCTGTCGCACAATTCGGTCGGTGCCGTGATCGAGGTGATCGCCCAAGGCGTGCCCCCGGGCCTTGGCGCGCCGCTGTATGGCAAGCTGGACAGCGATCTGGCGGCCGCGATGATGAGCATCAATGCGGTGAAGGCGGTGGAAATCGGCGACGGCATGGCCGCCGCGACCCTGACCGGCGTGGACAACGCGGATGAAATCCGCATGGGTGCAAACGGGCCGGAGTTCCTGTCAAACCACGCGGGCGGCATCCTTGGCGGCATTTCCACCGGCCAGACCGTGATCTGCCGCTTTGCGGTCAAGCCGACCTCCAGCATCCTGACCCCGCGCCAGACCATCAATCAGCGCGGGCAGGAGATTGACCTGATCACCAAGGGCCGCCACGACCCCTGCGTCGGCATCCGCGCCGTGCCGGTGGGTGAGGCGATGATGGCCTGCGTGCTGCTGGACCATCTGCTGCTGGACCGTGGCCAGACCGGCGGCGTGCGCGGCGTGGTGGGCTGACTCAGGACGTCAGCCCGGCAGCGGGTGGCCGCACCGGCGCGGGCAGGGTGACCTTGGCGACCAGACGTTTCAGATCAGACAGGCGCATTGCCATTCTCCCTCATCAGATGAGCGGCATCATGCGTGGTCCGCGGGGCACGCGCCAACCAAGGCTGCGTGAAGATTGTTTCAGCCCAGAAAAAAGGGCGCCCGATGGGCGCCCTTGCAAAGCCTTGGCAGCCTTGAATGATCAGGCGTTGACGCTGTCTTTCAGGGCCTTGGCGATGGCGAATTTCACTTGCTTGTCAGCTGGCTTGGTCATGGTTTCGCCGGTGGCCGGGTTGCGGACCTGACGTTCAGGGCGGGCCTTGCAGGCGACTTTGCCCAGACCGGGCAGCGTGACCGCGCCACCGGCGGCCACTTCACGGGTTACCACATCAATGATGGCATCCAGCGCCGAACCAGCGGTTTTCTTGTCAGCGCCCATCGTCTCGGCGATAGCGGCAACGAGCTGGGTTTTGGTCATTGGTTTCGTCGTCATGTTCTTCTTCCTTATTGCAGGCCGTCGCCATCGGACGGGCCGGAGATGTGGTTGGCCGTTGCCGGCGACGGGTTCCGCTACACCGCGTTTTGAGCCGCAAATCAAGCCCAAACCGTGCAGCGGGTCTCAAAATGAGCGGTTATAGGAAGGCGGTCTCTTCAAAGCTGCGCAACTTCCGGCTGTGGATGCGTTCGATGGGCATCAGGCGAAGCCGTTCCATCGCGCGGATGCCGATCTGCAGGTGACGGCTGACCTGCGTCTTGTAAAAGTCGCTGGCCATGCCGGGCAGCTTCAGTTCGCCGTGCAGGGGCTTGTCCGACACGCAAAGGAGGGTGCCGTAGGGCACGCGGAAGCGGAAGCCGTTGGCGGCAATCGTCGCGCTTTCCATATCCAGCGCAATCGCGCGCGATTGCGACAGGCGCTTGACCGGGCCGGACTGATCGCGCAGTTCCCAGTTGCGGTTGTCGATGGTGGCCACGGTGCCAGTGCGCATAATGCGTTTCAATTCATAGCCTTCCAGCTGTGTCACCTCGGCCACCGCTTCCTGCAGCGCGATCTGGATCTCGGCCAGCGCCGGAATCGGCACCCAGACCGGCAGATCGTCGTCCAGCACATGGTCTTCGCGCAGGTAGGCATGGGCCAGCACGAAATCGCCCAAGGACTGGCTGTTGCGCAGCCCGGCGCAGTGGCCGACCATCAGCCAGGCATGCGGGCGCAGCACGGCGATATGGTCGGTGGCGGTCTTGGCATTGGACGGGCCGACGCCGATGTTGACCAGCGTGATGCCCTGCCCGTCGGCCCGCTTCAGGTGATAGGTCGGCATCTGCGGCAGCTTGGTCACCGTCTGCAATTCACCATCTGCCGTGGTGATGATCTGGTTGCCGGTGGCGACAAAGGCGGTGTAGCCCTGTGACGGATCGGCCAGCATCTTGCGGGCGTGGCTTTCGAATTCATCCACATAAAACTGATAGTTAGTGAACAGCACATGGTTCTGGAAATGCTGCGGATCGGTCGCGGTGTAATGCGCCAGACGCGCCAGCGAGTAATCCACCCGCTGCGCCGTAAAGGGGGCCAGCGGCATTGAGCCATCGGGGTTCACGCTGCGCGTGCCGTTGACGATGTCATCATTCGTGGTGGCCAGATCCGGCACGTCGAACACATCGCGCAGGCTGAAGTCCAGCACGCCCTCTTGCGGGACGGATACGGCGGGGTTGCCGGCGACCGCGAAATGCACGGGGATCGGGGTTTCCGACGGGCCGATCTGCACGGCGATGCCGTGGTTTTCCATCAGCAGACTTAGCTGCTGAATCAGGTAGTTGCGGAACAGGTCGGGGCGGGTGACCGTGGTGGCATAGGTGCCGGGGCTGGCGACATGGCCGAAGGCCAGGCGCGAGTCGGCCTTGGTATGGCTGGTCACGGTCAGGCGGATTTCGGGGTAGAAGGCGCGGATGCGGGTCTGGGGTTTGCCCCTTGTGACCGTCGCGCTGAAGTGTTCAGCCAGATAGGCGGTCGCTTTGGTGTAAAGTTCCTCCAGCCGGTCAACGGCGGCGGCGGGGTCGGTGAAGTCCTGCGCGGCGGGCAGGTCTGGCGTCTGGGGGGCGGAACCGTCTTGCATTACATCTCTCGTCAAATGATCCGGCATATAAGCCGAAAGACGGGGGGTCGTGCAAGTGAAGGCTTGATGAAGGCCCGCAAACCGGGGGAACCGCGTGTTTTGGGGGTATGGCGGGCGTCTGGTCTGTGTATGGGAAACGTATGGCTAACGTCATGACGTTTGTGCGGGCCTTGCAGCGGCGGGTTTTTGCCCGCGCCTGTCAGCGCAGCGGCAGTTCGGCCACGACAAGGCGGGCCGCTTCGGCCGGGTCTGCGGCCTGCCAGACCGGGCGGCCGACGACAATGTGGTCGGCCCCGTCGGCAATGGCCTGTGCCGGGGTGGCGATGCGCTTCTGGTCGCCGCTGGCGCTGCCCGTGGGCCGGATGCCGGGGGTGACGATCAGCTTGCCCGCCGCCTCGGGCAAGGCGCGGATCGCGGCGGCCTCTTGCGGGCTGGCGATGACGCCATCGGCCCCGGCGGCCAGCGCGCGGGCGGCGCGTTCCAGCGTGAGGGCGTGGATGTCGCCCGGCTTGATGCAATTGTCGTCCAGATCATTCCGGTCGAGCGAGGTGAGGATGGTGACGGCGAGGATCTTCAACCCACTGCCGCCCTTGCCTTCCTGTGCCGCGCGCACCACCTGCGGGTCGCCGTGTACGGTCAGGAAATCGAGGTCGTATTGCGCGATGCCGCGCACCGCCGCTTCGACCGTGGCCCCGATGTCGAACAGCTTCATGTCGAGAAAGATGCGCTTGCCGTGTTCCTGCTTCAGCTCATTGGCCAGCGCAAAGCCGCCCCCCGTCAGCATGCCAAGGCCGATCTTGTAAAAGCTGGCGGCGTTGCCGATGCGGGCGGCCAGTGCCAGACCCTGCACAACATTGGGCACATCAAGTGCCACGATCAGGCGATCATCGGACATGGGGAGGCTCCTGTGTGAGATGCAACGCGTCTTGCGGTGATGGGCAACTGCTGTCAAGCCATAGCCGGGCAGAACGGGGGGCGCGATGATCCTGTGCTTTGACATCGGCGGGTCGCGGATCAGGGCGGCTGTGGCAACGCGTGACGGCCTGACGCCTTTGGGCGATTGCCCGACCCCGGTGGCGGATTTCGATGCGTTTCTTGCGGCGCTGTCCGGATTCGCCAAGGGCCTTGCCCTGCGCGGGGTGGCAATTTCCATCGCCGGGGTGGTGGCACCCGAAACCGGGCGGATCAAGGTGGCGAACATACCTTGCGCCGATGGGCGGGTGCTGGCCGATGAGATTGCGGCGGCGCTGCGCCTGCCGGTGCTGGTGCTGAACGACGCCGATTGCTTTGCGCTGGCCGAGGCGCGGCAGGGCGCGGGCCGGGGGCATCGCACCGTGTTTGGCGTGATTCTGGGCACGGGTGTGGGCGGCGGTCTGGTGATCGACGGGCGGCTGGTGCAGGGCGCGGGCGGCTATGCCGGGGAATGGGGGCATGGGCCGGTGGTTGCCGCCCCGTGGGATCTGCCCTGCGGCTGTGGTCTGCGCGGCTGTGTCGATGCGGTCTGCGGCGCGCGGGGGCTGGAAAAGCTGCACGCGGGGTTGCACGGTACGGTGCTGCCATCGACCGCCATCCTGTCGGACTGGCAACTTGGGCAGGCGCAGGCCGGGCAGACGATTGGCCTGTGGCTGGACCTGATTGCGCCGCCGCTGGCGCTGGTGGTCAATGTGGTGGGGGCGTCGGTGGTGCCGGTGGGCGGCGGTTTGTCGAATGTGCCGGAACTGCTGGTCGCGCTGGACCGGCGGGTGCGGGCTGCAATTCTGCGCCAGAGTGATATACCGCTGATTGTGCCCGCCCTATGCCGCCCCGAACCGGGGCTGATCGGGGCAGCCGAAGCGGGGTTGGAGGCCTTTGTGTGATGAGTGTTCTGGTGGAAGTCTGTGTCGACACCACGGAAGGGCTGGCGGAAGCGGTGCGCGGCGGGGCCGGGCGGATAGAGCTGTGTTCGGCGCTGGATCTGGGCGGGCTGACGCCATCGGTCGGGATGATGCAGCGGGCGGCGGGGGCCGGGGTGCCGATCTATGCGATGATCCGGCCCCGCACCGGCGATTTCGTCTGGTCGCCGGATGAGATTGCCGTGATGGAGACCGACATTGAGGCCGCCTGCCGCGCGGGGTTGCAGGGTGTGGTGCTGGGGGCCAGCCGGCCCGATGGGCGGCTGGATACCGATGTGCTGGGGCTGCTGATTGCGCGCGCGTCCAGGATGGGGCTGACGCTGAACCGTTGCTTTGATCTGGTGCCGGATTTTTCCGATGCGTTGGAGCAGGCGGTTGAACTGGGCTTTCAACGGGTGCTGACCAGTGGCGGCGAGAAACGTGCCGCCGAAGGCACCGACCGTCTGGCCAGCCTGATGGCGCAGGCGGCGGGCCGGATCACCATCATGCCGGGCGGCGGGTTGTCTGCTGATACGCTGGCCCCGTTCAAGGGCCTGCCGCTGCGCGAGGTGCATGCATCCTGCTCGGCACCGGTGCTGGCCTCGGGGCCGGTGGTGGATTTCGGGTTTGCGGCGCGCATCGGCCGGCGGACCGATGGCACCCGGTTGCGCGATCTGTGTGCGGCGCTTGAGGGTCCGGCGTTGCGGTAGCGCACGGCTTGACGCGAAAGGCCGAAACGCAGAGCCTTGGGCGCGGGTTACGAAGGACGCGGGTTACGAAGGATTGGGCATGGACGTTACGATCACTTTCGACCGGCCGGACGAGGGGCCGAAAGCGGGCCCGCTGACCGTGGGCTGGTTTCTGACATCGGACAAGGGCGCGGTGATGTATGATGCGCCCGAACGCATCCTGTTCCGCCAGACCAACAAGGCCCATGCCAAAAGTGCCAGCCGCTGCCCGGCGGTGATACAGATGGAAAGCCGGTATTTCATGGTGAAATGCCCGTTTGATCTGCATCTGGGCTTCAAGCGCGATGACAAGGGCAAGGCGGTGCTGGTCAACCGGCTTGGTACTGCCAGCCCGGTGCGGGGCAGCAAGCTGGCCGACCTGCTGACGCTGGTGAATGAGGCGGAATGGCGCTACCCCGACCGGCCCACGGTGCAGCTGATGCTGCCCTATTGCTTCATCGCGGATGAGATGTGCTATGTCACCCAGCTTGGCCCGTTTGCGCATTACCGCAAGGACCCGCTGCCCGGCACGATCTTTGGCGGGCGCTTTGCGCTGAACGTCTGGCCGCGCCCGCTGATGTGGGCGTTTGAATGGCACGAGCCGGAGAAGGACATTGTGTTGAAGCGGGGCGAGCCGCTGTTTTACTGCCAGTTTGAAGGGGAAGACCCCAGCCGCGCCGTGCAGATGGTCGAGGCAGAGCGGACGCCTGAGCTGGCGGCCTATATGGAGAAAATCGGCGGGGTGGTGAATTACGTCAACCAGACCTTCGGCTTGCTCAAGGCGGCTGAGGCGATGCGCCCGGCAAGGTTGCTGAAACCCAAGGGCCGGGAATGAGATCATCGCTGGAGGTCTGGGATATGGCGCGGGGGGAGGCTCGGGTCGTGTTGCAGACCGAGCGTCATATCGAGGCGCCGAACTGGTCGCCCTGTGGCCGCTATCTGCTGGTGAACGGGGAGGGCGGGCTGTTCCGGGTGCCGCTGGATGCGCCTGCCTTGCAGGGGATCGATCTGGATGGTGTGGGGCGGCTGAACAACGATCACGGGATTTCGCCCGATGGGAAAACATGGGTGTTTTCCAGCCACCATCGCGGCATCGGGTCTGAGATGTATCTGGTGCCCGCCGGTGGCGGCGTGCCGCGCCGGGTGTCGCCCGGCGCGCCCAGCTGGTGGCACGGCTGGTCGCCGGATGGCAAAACGCTGGCCTATGTGGCGGCGCGGGGGGGCAGCCGGGTGATCGACGTTTACACCCTGCGCGTGGATGGCGGCGATGAGGTGCGGCTGACGCAAGGGGAGGGGCATTGTGACGGGCCGGATTACAGCCCGGATGGTGCCTCGATCTACTACAACTGCGACCGCGACGGCCACGCGCAGATTTGGGTCATGGCGGCGGACGGGTCTGGCCAGCGCAAGCTGTTTGCCGATGCGTTCGTGAACTGGTTCCCGCACCCGTCGCCCTGCGGGGGCCATGTGATTTATCTGGCCTATCCGCCCGGCACCACGGGCCATCCCGCCGATCTGCCGGTGGCGATCTGCCGGATGGACCCGGATGGCGGCAACCGGCAGCGGTTGGTTGAGATCAACGGCGGGCAGGGCACGATGAACGTGCCGAACTGGGCGCCGGATGGCAGCGCATTTGCCTATGTGCGCTATGCCCTGCCGGGTTAAGAGGGCTGATCGGGTTCGGTGGGCACGTTTTCGGACTTCAGCGGCTTTGGCGTCGACACCGTGCCGTCATTTGCCCAGACCGCGATGTGGCGCGGGTCGCCCCAGACCGAGACGTGAACCTCTGGCCCGAAGCCGGGCGAGGTCAGATGTTCGGGCGTCAGGCCCACGATGCGCACCCTCAGCAACTCGCCGCGCTCTACCGCCGGGGCGATCAGGGCACTGGCCTGCGGGCCGAGCACCCCCAGCAGCACCGTCACCTTGCGCGGGATGACCCCCAGAAACTTCCGGTCCAGACGGGCAAAGACCCCGATTCGCCCGTCGGGCAGGGGGTGCAGTTCGGCCTCGCTGCCGATCGACAGGCCGGTGCGGGCGACATGGACCGCGATGTCGCGGACGGCGGCCTTGTGGATCAACGGTTGCAACAGATCATTCATGGCGGGCCTTTCACGGCAGGGGCGGTGCGGCTGCTCTCGCCCGCCTGTTCTTTTGCCCCGTTGTCGGCAGCGTGGGTCTGCACTGCAACCCGTTGCGGCAAGGGCAGGCCATCTGCGCCCGCTTCCCGCCGATTGAGCCCATTTGTGTCGGCGGAATTGCTCTGCCGGGCGGGTCCGGGGCCGGGACCCCCATTGACGAGCGTGGCAGCCGGGCGATTCGACACGGGCCGCTGGTGAAAGTGTCGCGCCCCCTTGTGGCAATCTTGCATCAAGCGCTGTTACATCCCATGTCTTGACTGAGGCCGGAGTTCCGCGTGCCACTGTTGGGCGCGGGCGAGCGGTGCCAACATAGGAGAATGACCGATGAACCTCGAAAAGTTCACGGAACGGTCGCGCGGGTTCCTTCAGGCCGCGCAAACGATTGCGATGCGCGAAAGCCATCAGCGCCTGACGGCGGAACACCTGCTGAAAGCCATCATGGATGACGATCAGGGCATGGCCGCCAACCTGATCCGCCGTGCGGGTGGGGAACCGGCGCGGGTGATGGATGCGGTGGATGCCGCGCTGAAAAAGCTGCCGCAGGTATCGGGCGATGCGCAGCCCTTTACCGATGCGTCTTTGGTCAAGGTGCTGGATGAGGCGGAGAAGCTGGCCAAAAAGGCCGGCGACAGTTTCGTGCCGGTCGAACGCATCCTGATGGCCTTTGCCATGGTGCCGGGTGCGGCCAAGACCTGCCTCGATGCCGGGGCGGTGACGCCGCAAAAGCTGAACGCCGCGATCAATGACATCCGCAAGGGCCGCACCGCCGATACGGCGAGTGCCGAGCAGGGCTATGACGCGCTGAAGAAATACGCGCGCGATCTGACCGAGGCAGCGGCAGAGGGCAAGATCGACCCGATCATCGGGCGGGATGAGGAAATCCGCCGCACCATGCAGGTTCTGTCGCGGCGCACCAAGAACAACCCGGTGCTGATCGGCGAACCTGGAGTCGGGAAAACGGCGATTGCCGAGGGGCTGGCGCTGCGCATCATCGACGGTGATGTGCCCGAATCCCTGCGCAACAAGAAGCTGATGGCGCTGGACATGGGCGCGCTGATTGCGGGTGCCAAATATCGCGGTGAGTTTGAGGAACGTCTGAAAGCCGTGCTGAACGAGGTGACGGCGGCGGAAGGTGAGATCATCCTGTTCATCGACGAGATGCACACGCTGGTGGGTGCGGGCAAATCCGATGGCGCGATGGATGCGGCCAACCTGATCAAACCTGCCCTCGCGCGGGGCGAGTTGCATTGCGTCGGCGCGACCACGCTGGATGAATACCGCAAATATGTGGAGAAAGACGCGGCGCTTGCCCGCCGGTTCCAGCCTGTGATGGTGAACGAACCCACGGTTGAGGATACGATTTCCATCCTGCGCGGGATCAAGGAGAAGTACGAACTTCACCACGGCGTGCGGATTTCCGACAGCGCTTTGGTGGCGGCGGCTACGCTGTCGCACCGCTATATCACCGACCGTTTCCTGCCCGACAAGGCGATCGACCTGATGGACGAAGCCGCCAGCCGGTTGCGGATGGAGGTGGACAGCAAGCCCGAGGAACTGGACCAGCTGGACCGGCAGATCCTGCAGTTGCAGATCGAATCCGAGGCGCTGAAGAAGGAAGACGATGCCGCCAGCCGGGACCGTCTGGAGAAGCTGGAAAAGGAACTGGCGGATCTGAAAGAGCAATCCGACTCGATGACCGCCAAATGGCAGTCCGAGCGGGATTCGCTGGAGGCGGCGCGGGATCTGAAAGAGCATCTGGACCGCGCCCGCGCCGAGCTGGAGCAGGCCAAGCGTGAGGGTGACTTTGCACGCGCTGGCGAGTTGCAATACGCCACCATTCCGGGGCTGGAGAAATCGCTGGCCGAGGCAGAGGCGCGCGAAGGCGATGCGCTGGTGTCGGAAGCCGTGCGGCCCGAGCAGATTGCCGAGGTGGTGGAGCGCTGGACCGGCATTCCGACGACCAAGATGCTGGAAGGTGAGCGTGAAAAGCTGCTGCGGATGGAGGAAGAGCTGGGCAAACGGGTGATCGGCCAGCAGACCGCGCTGACCGCCGTGGCCAATGCCGTGCGCCGTGCGCGGGCGGGGCTGAACGATGAGAACCGGCCACTGGGGTCTTTCCTGTTCCTCGGGCCCACCGGCGTGGGCAAAACCGAGCTGACCAAGGCCGTGGCGGAGTATCTGTTTGACGATGACAGCGCCATGGTCCGCATTGATATGTCGGAGTTCATGGAGAAACACGCGGTCAGCCGATTGATCGGCGCGCCGCCCGGCTATGTCGGCTATGACGAGGGCGGCGTGCTGACCGAAGCGGTGCGCCGCCGCCCCTACCAGGTGGTGCTGTTTGATGAGGTGGAAAAGGCGCATCCGGATGTGTTCAACGTGCTGCTGCAGGTGCTGGATGACGGGGTGCTGACCGACGGGCAGGGCCGGACGGTGGATTTCAAGCAGACGCTGATCATCCTGACCAGCAACCTTGGCGCGCGGGCCCTGTCGGAACTGCCGGACGGGGCGGATCAGGGGCCGGCCCGGGCCGAGGTGATGGAGGCGGTGCGCCAGCACTTCCGGCCGGAGTTCCTGAACCGGCTGGATGAGCAGGTGATCTTTGACCGGCTGAACCGCGCCGATATGGCCGGGATCGTGCTGATCCAGATGAAGCGGCTGGAGAAACGGCTGGCGGGGCGCAAGATCACGCTGGAGCTGGACGATGCTGCCCGGGCCTGGCTGGCCGAGGAAGGCTATGACCCGGTGTTCGGGGCGCGGCCCCTGAAGCGGGTGATCCAGCGGCACCTGCAGGACCCGCTGGCCGAGATGATCCTGTCGGGCGACGTGCTGGATGGGTCCACCGTGGTGGTCGGGGCCGGGCCGGAAGGGCTGATCATCGGCGACCGGGTAAGCGCCAGCCGCCGGGCGCGTCCGGTGGAGGCTGTGGTGCACTAATCGGTTGGAGGGATGGCGGGGTTAACCCCGCCCTACCGCATCGGAAAGGTCTGTTGAAGGGTTCGGGGGGCGCGCCGCATGCACGCCCCCCAAGGCCGATTACATCGGTGGCATCAGGACGGTGTCGATCACGTGGATCACGCCGTTGGACGCTGCGATGTCGGCGGTGGTGATGGTGGCGCCGTTGACCTTGGCGCCGCCGTCGAGCGTGATGGTGACATCGGCGCCGTTGACGGTGGCGGCGGTCATGCCTTCGGTCAGGTCGGTCGACATGACGGCACCCGGAACCACGTGGTAGGTCAGGATCGCGGTTAGCTGTTCCAGATTTTCCGGCAGCAGCAGCGAGTCGACGGTGCCTGCGGGCAGGGCGGCAAACGCCTCATCCGTTGGGGCGAAAACGGTGAACGGGCCTTCGCCTTTCAGCGTATCGACCAGACCGGCGGCGGTCACCGCGGCCACGAGGGTGGTAAAGGTGCCGGCACCGACTGCGGTGTCGACGATATCCATGTCCTGCGCGAAGGCAGGGGCGGAAAAGGCCAGAGCGGTTGTCATAGCAAGAAAGGTTCTGCGGATCATAAGGTCACTCCCGGTTGATCATCGCCTTGATTGGCCTGCCGTATATGGCCCGCAAAGGCCATCGGATCAGGGCGACATTCCGGTGAGCGGGGCTTGCCCGGGGCAAATGCAGCACTAAGCCCCGGGCGGCTGTGGTTTCCAATCAATAACCTGTGACGGTTGTTGATCGGGCGTGACCCTATTCGGCGGCTGTCGCCTCTTTGACGATGCCGGACAGCAGGTCGTTCACCGGGGCCATGCTGCCGCTATAGGCGCGGTGACCGATGGTGATGGTGCCGGGCGCATCCGGGGTTTCGTAGACGAAGATGCCATAGGGACAGTGCTGCACGTTGGTGATGTCAGCCTCCATCACCTCACGGCTGACGGTGGCGGAGCAGAAGGTGTAGATCTCGGCCCCGGTGAAGAGCGAGACATCAGAGCCGACATCGGCGCGCGTCCTCTCCAGCATGGTGCCGACGTGGCTGACGTGATCGATCACCAGCCCCGCGCCGACGATGGCCGATTCCAGCGCGAAGGTGACGTTTTCGAACGAGTCCTCGACCGTATAGGTGACGGGGGCCGTGTCGGCCGCAACCGGCAGGGCAAGAATGGACATGAGTGTGGCGATACGCAGCATGATGAAATCCTCCTGACCGTCAGCTTGGGCCATAAACATCAGAATGTGAATATATCTTTCCCGCCTGCGCGGCCGGAAGCGGTTTGTTGCAGAGCGTTCCCGCTGATGTGAGCAGCTTTGCTTTGATTTTTACGCGCGCCCGGTCATCTTAGCGGGAAGACTGTCGGTCAGGGGAGGTTGGGATGACGCTTGGGTTGAAATGGTCGGACGTGACGCCAAAGCCGCTGTGGATGAACCGCCGGCAGCTGATGGCGGGGGCGGGGGCCATTCTGGCGGCGCCTGCGGTGGCGCAGACCGGGCTGGCGAAGAGCGCGTTTTCCACCGATGCCGCCCCCAACACGCTGTCCGAGATCACCACCTATAACAACTTCTATGAGTTCGGATGGGACAAGGGCGACCCCGCCCGCAACGCCCGCTTGCTGACGACCGACCCCTGGGCGGTCGAGATCGGCGGCATGGTGGACCGGCCCGGCAGCTATGATCTGGCCGATATTCTGCAAGGAGCCCCGCTGGAGGAGCGGATCTATCGCTTCCGCTGTGTCGAGGCGTGGTCGATGGTGATTCCATGGGTCGGCTTCGAGCTGGCGCATCTGCTGAACAAGGCGGGCGTGCAACCCGGCGCGCAATATGTGGCGTTCGAGACGCTGGTGCGCCCGGAAGAGATGCCGGGGCAGAAGACCCGCAGCCTTGACTGGCCCTACCGGGAAGGCTTGCGGCTGGATGAGGCGATGCATCCGTTGACGATTCTGGCGACCGGGCTGTATGGCGAGCCGATGCCGAACCAGAACGGCGCGCCGATCCGTCTGGTGGTGCCGTGGAAATATGGCTTCAAGTCGATCAAGTCGATTGTCAGCATCCGCCTGACCGACACCCGGCCCGAAACCACCTGGAACATGCAGAACGCCCGCGAGTACGGCTTCTATAGCAACGTGAACCCGGAGGTCAGCCATCCACGCTGGTCACAGGCCAGCGAACGGCGGGTCGGCGCGGGCATCTTTGCCGGGCGTGAGGATACGCTGATGTTCAACGGCTATGGCGAACAGGTGGCGAGCCTGTATGCGGGCATGGACCTGAGCAAAGAGTTCTGACCCCACGATGATGGACCGCATCAACAGCCTTGCCCGGCGTCTGCCCACCGGGGTGGTCTGGGTTGCGGCCTTCGTTCCCTTTGTCTGGCTGGTCTGGGCGGCGGCCACCAACCGGCTGGGGGCCGATCCGGTGAAAACGATAGAGCTGCAGCTGGGCCTGTGGGGGCTGCAGTTCCTGATCGCATCGCTATGCATCACGCCGCTGCGCAAGACCGGGCTGAACCTGTTGCGATTCCGGCGGGCGCTGGGGGTGATGGCCTTCTTCTATATAGCGATGCATTTTCTGGCCTGGGTGGTGCTGGATATGGGGCTGCGCTGGGATGAGATCCTGCGCGACCTCTACAAGCGGCCCTACATCATCCTGGGGATGGTGGGGTTGCTGGCGATGATTCCCCTCGCGGTGACCTCGACCAATGCCGCGATCCGCCGACTCGGACCGGCCCGTTGGCGGCGTCTGCACAGGCTGGCCTATGTGGCAGCGGTGGCCGGGACTTCGCATTTCGTGATTCTTGTGAAGGGCTGGCCGCTGGAACCGCTGCTTTATGCGGGTGCCGTGGGGGCAGTTTTGCTGCTGCGCCTGCGTCTGCCCCGCACAGCCCGCGCCTGAGTCTGTGGATAACCCCGGCAGGGGCAAAATGTTCCCGTCACAGGCGCAAGAAAGTTGCCGCAGCGCGGCGTGTCTTGTGGCGAAAATTTCGCCAACCCCCAGATTTTGTGCGATTTTCGGGTTTTGTGAAAAAAATGCGACTGTCTGCATTTTTTCCTCTTGCAGCTTTTGGACGCTGGGCCTAAACACCGCCTTACCGAAGCGGAAGACAAGCGGAAACGCGGAAATGAAGCGACGGAGCGGCGATGGAAGTTCGGCGCAGACATCTGAAGGTACGGTTGCAGGAAGCACCAATTCGTTGGTGGTCCTGAAAT
>NZ_JAUSNR010000020.1 GCF_030656345.1 Pseudotabrizicola sp.
ATGTCCAGATCTTGCAGATGTATTCGTATGGGGTGAGGCCGCCCAGGGTCTTGAGTCTGCGCGCGAAGAATAGGCCGCCATGAAGTCGGCGAGAGGCGTTCGCAGCTGGTCATGACTGAATAGCCCCTAGTTTCCTAGACACCTTGCAGCTTCAGTTTTTGCTGCTGCTCGAATGCGATCGGCGACAGCATTCCGTTTCTAACGTGTTTGCGCTGCGGGTTGTAGAAGAACTCGATGTAGTCGAATACGTCCTGGCGGGCTTCTTCGCGGGTTTTGTATTTCCTGCGTCGGATGCGTTCGCGTTTGAGCAGGTTGAAGAAGCTTTCCGCCACCGCATTGTCCCAACAGTTCCCACGACGGCTCATGCTTTGCGTCAGATTGTGCTGTTCGAGGAACTCCTGCCACTCGTAGCTTGTAAACTGTGAGCCTTGGTCGGAATGCACCTGGACTTTGGTCTTCGGTTTGCGGCGCCAGACGGCCATCAACAGGGCTTGCAACGGCAGGTCGGTATAGGTGCGGCCTTGCATGGACCACCCAACAACGCGCCGAGAAAACAGATCGATGACGACTGCGAGATAAAGGAAGCCTTCGTGGGTCCGGATGTAGGTGATATCCGTGACCCAGAACTGGTCCGGAGCGTCGACATCGAACTCTCGGTTCAAGGTGTTGTCGGCCAAGACTGCAGGGCTGCCGCCATAAGAACCAGGCTTCTTTTTGTAACCAATCTGGGCCCTTATCCCTGCCAGGCGCGCTAAACGCCAAGCCCTGTTAGGGCTGATATCCTCGCCAAGATCACACAGATCGTCATGCAGCTTGCGGTATCCGTAGACCTCGCCGCTATCGTCCCAAGCCTGCTTCAACAGCAAAGTTTGGCGCTGATCCTCCAGCGCACGTTGACAAAATGGTTCACGCAACCACGCATAGAAGCCGCTGGGATGAACCAGCAGCATCCGGCACATCGCCCGGACCGCAAAGATCAGCCGGTTCTCGGCTATAAACGCATACCTCACCGGGACTCCCTGGCGAAGTATGCGGTCGCCTTTTTTAGGATGTCCCGTTCCTCCGTGACCCGCAGCAGATCCCGCTTCAACCGTCGGATCTCGTCAGCTTGCGCATCCACCTCTTGGATCACCTTTGCGGGCCGCAAAAACTGCTTCTGCCATGTGTAGATCGACTTGGTGCTGACCCCCAATCGCTCGGCCACCTCGCGCACCGGGTAGCCCCGATCCTCGACCTGGGCCACCGCATCGCGCTTGAACTCGTCTGTGAATTTAGCTCCGGACATCTCGTCCTCCTTGCTTCCAAAATTACCAAGCAAGGCGTCTACAAATCTAGGGGCTATTCAGCCAGTGCCAAGCGTTTTCACGTGGTGGGCCTGGATGATGGGCATAAAAGAAAATGCCCAAAACAATCAGAGGGGAGTGGCGGAGAGGGTGGGATTCGAACCCACGGTGGGCGCAAACCCACAACGGTTTTCGAGACCGCCCCGATCGACCACTCCGGCACCTCTCCGCATTTGGTGTGGTCTTCGTGCGGCGGTTCCTAACCGGCCTTGTGGGCGCTTGCAAGCCCTGTTTCGTGCAATTTTCATGAGCGGTTCCCGGCCGTTCACGCGGGCGTGCAGCGGGCTGGCTTGGCAAGGCGGCGGGAAACCACTACCTGTTCGGGAACCGTTTCTTATCATGTCAGGTCAGCCATGTCCGCGCCTTTTGATTTTGCCTCGCTTGGACTTTCCGTGGCTCTTGGGCTTGGGCTGGCACTGGCCCCGGTTGCGACCGGCCCGGCGCGGGCGCAGGCATCGGTGGGGCAGGAGGCCCCGGCGGGTGGCGCGGCGCGGGTTTCGGCTTTGACCGATCTGATGATGATGGCGGATATCATGTCGGTGATGCGCGACGAGGGGCTGGAATACGGCAAAACCCTTGCCACCGAGATGTTTCCCGACAAGGGCGGCGCGCAATGGGACTCCGCCGTGGCACTGATCTACGATCCGGCAACCATGCGCCGACGGTTCGATGCCGCGCTGGTGGAGTCTTTGGCAGGAGCGGATGCCGAACTGGACCAGATCGAAGAGTTCTTCGGCTCTGCCCGTGGCCAGACCATCCTTCGGCTGGAGATTGAGGCGCGGCGCGCTTTGATGGACGACGATGTCGAAGATGCAGCCAAGCTGGCGTGGGAAGACATCAGCGCCGAGGGCGGTGCGCGTGTCGACAGGCTGACCCGGTTCGCCGAGGCCAATGATCTGATCGAATCGAATGTCATGGGGGCGATGAATGCCAATCTGGCCTTTTATCGCGGCATGTCCGAAAGCGGGGCCTTCCCGCAGGAGATGACCGAAGACCAGATGCTTGCCGATGTCTGGGGGCAGGAACCGGCGGTGCGGGCGGAGACCACCGACTGGCTGTTCCCGTTCCTGTCGCTGGCCTATCAGCCGCTGTCGGACGAAGATCTGGACGCCTATGTCGCGTTTGCCGAAACGGGTGCCGGGCAAAAGCTGAATGCGGCGCTGTTTGCGGCCTATGATGTGGTGTTCACGCGGATTTCCTATGATCTGGGCCGCGCCGCCGCCAGCCAGATGCAGGGTGAAGATATCTGATCACGGGCACGGCACCGGCGGGCTCTGACGCTTGACTTCGGCTGAAAATCCCCCGATAAGCCCGCATCCCGGCAAAGATGCGAATCTTAGCCGGGTTCTATATTTGCAATGACGCCCCATATGGGGCGCGCTGTCCGAAGGCGGGCTTGCCCCACAAAACTCCCGCACACGGGGGCCGCAGGACGCGGGTGATGAAAAGGAAAGACCCATGTTCGCGGTCCTCAAGACCGGTGGCAAGCAATACAAGGTGCAGGCGGGTGACGTTCTGCGCATTGAAAAGCTGGCCGCCAATGCTGGTGACAAGATCCAGTTCAACGATATCCTGATGGTCGGCGGCGAGTCCCTGACCGTTGGCGTGCCCTTTGTGGCCGGTGCTGCGGTTCAGGCCGAAGTGATCGCCCAGATCAAGGGCGAAAAGGTCATTCACTTTGTGAAGCGCCGCCGGAAGCACTCGTCGCAGCGCACCAAAGGCCACCGTCAGCACCTGACGCTGGTTCGCGTGACCGAGGTTCTGGCCTCGGGTGCCGAAAAGTCGGGCGTGACAGCCGCCACCGGCACTGCCGATGCGCGCCGCGCCGCCCATAACGCCGAAGCCGCTCCGGCAGCCGAAGCCCCCGCCAAGCCAAAGCGCGCCAAAAAAGCCGCTGACGCTGCTGCTGAATAAGGAGTAATCCCACATGGCACACAAGAAAGCAGGCGGCTCATCCCGCAACGGCCGCGACTCTGCCGGCCGTCGTCTGGGCGTCAAACTGTTTGGCGGTCAGCACGCCATTCCGGGCAATATCATCGTGCGTCAGCGCGGCACCACCTGGTTTCCGGGTGAAGGCGTTGGCATGGGCGTGGACCACACCCTGTTTGCCACCGTCGAGGGCAAGGTGACCTTCAAGAAGGGCATGAAGGGACGTACGTTCATTTCTGTCCTGCCCGCGCAGGCAGCCGCCGAGTAAGCCGGACTTTTACAGCCAATACGTAAAAGGGGGATCGGCCGAAGGGCCGGTCCCTTTTCGCATTTTCCGCGACTTTTCCGGGATTTGCATGCAGACATTCACTCTATTGCCATCAAGCTTTGGCAGGGTGCGTGCGGGTGTCCGCCTTGTGATCCGCCAGGGGTTGCGGGACGGAAGAATGATTTTTCTTGCGGGGCCCGTTCGGCCCTTCATGCGCTTCGAAGGAGGGAAGCCATGACGTTAGACGTTGTTGCCGATACAGCGGCACAGGCTGTGATAGAGGCGGGCCGTTTCGTCCTGCGCCCGGTGCGCAAATCGGATGCGGGGCTGTTTGCGATGTATGCCGGTGATCGCCGCGTGGCCGAGGCGACGCATTCGATCCCGCATCCGCTGCCGCCCGGCGCTGCCGAAGGGTTTGTCACCCGGGCGATCAAGCGCCCGGCCGACGAAGATATCTGGGTCATGGATGGCAGCCAGTCGTCCTTGCCCGAGGTGCTGGGCGTGATCAGCCTGAAACGGATGGACGTCGAAAAATACAACCGCGACCAGTCCGAGGTTGGCTATTGGGTCGCCCCGGCGTTCTGGAACCTTGGCATTGCCTCTGCGGCCGTGCAGGCGCTTGTCGATGCCAACCCGCAAGCCAACCGCGCGATGTTTGCCGAGGTGTTTCAGGACAATCCCGGATCGGCCCGGGTGCTGACCAATGCCGGGTTTCAGTATCTGGGTGATGCCGAAACCTTCAGCGTAGCACGCGGCGCGCGGGTGCCGACCTGGACCTATATCCGCAAACTGGGATGAGCGCATGGGGCAAGCGGCAGGCATCTGGCTTCAGACGGCGCGGCTGCGGCTGCGCCCGCTGACGCTGGCGGATGAGCCGGGGGTGATTGCGGGCCTGAACGACCCCGAGATTGCCAGCTGGCTTGCCACCACGCCCTTTCCTTACCCCGCCGCCGAATTTCGTGCCTATGTCGCCACCGCCCCCGAGGGCGAGACGTTTTCGATCAACGATGATCAGGGGTTCGCCGGGCTGATCGGTGGTGGTGCCGAGCTGGGGTTCTGGATCGCGCGGCGCGCGCAGGGGCGGGGCTATGCCTTTGAAGCGGCGGTCGGACTTCTGCACGCGGTGTTCGAATTTTACCGGGGGTCGGTGACCTCGGGCTATTTCACCGGCAATGCGCCTTCATCCAAAGTGTTGCAGAAACTGGGCTTTGCCGAAGCGGGCCGCAGCCGCAAATTCTGTCGCCCGCTTGGGCAAGACATGGATCATGTCGATGTGGTGCTGTCGCGCCAGACCTTTCTGGCCCGCCACCCCCAGCCGCACAGGCCGGCTGACTAGCCGCCATTGCCCTTGCTTTGCACCAATGGCGCGCGCGCGCTTGAGGTGTGGCCCCCAATCCTGTATCGCACATTCACCTGCGCCTGACGCATTCCACCGTATTTTCCGAAAGCCTGATCTCATGAAATTCCTCGACCTCGCCAAAGTCTACATCCGCTCGGGCGGCGGTGGGGGCGGCTGCGTGTCGTTCCGGCGCGAGAAGTTCATCGAATTCGGCGGCCCGGATGGTGGCGATGGCGGCAATGGCGGCTCGGTCTGGGTGGAGGCTGTGGACGGCCTGAACACGCTGATCGACTTTCGGTATCAGCAGCATTTCTTTGCCAAATCGGGCCAGCCAGGCATGGGCGCACAGCGCACCGGCAAAACCGGCGAAGACATCGTGCTGCGCGTGCCGGTCGGCACCGAGATTCTGGACGAGGATGAAGAAACCATCATCGCCGACCTGACAGAGGTCGGCCAGAAGGTCATCCTCGCGCAGGGCGGCAATGGCGGCTGGGGCAACCTGCGCTTCAAATCCTCGACCAACCGTTCCCCGGCCCGCGCCAACCCGGGGCAGGAGGGGGTGGAGCGTACCATCTGGCTGCGGCTGAAGCTGATCGCCGATGCCGGGCTGGTCGGTCTGCCCAATGCGGGCAAGTCGACGTTTCTGGCCGCCGTGTCGAACGCCCGGCCCAAGATTGCGGATTACCCCTTTACCACGCTGATCCCCAACCTTGGGGTGGTGGGGGTTGATAGCGCCGAATTCGTCATGGCCGATATCCCCGGCCTGATTGAGGGCGCATCCGAAGGGCGCGGTCTGGGCATCCAGTTTCTGGCGCACGTTGAACGCTGCAAGGTGCTGCTGCATCTGGTCGATGGTACCTCATCCACGATCACCAAAGACTACAAGACCATCGTGACCGAGCTGGAAGCCTATTCCGAGGTGCTGGGCGACAAGGCCCGGATCGTGGCGCTGAACAAATGCGATGCGATGGACCCGAAACAGATTTCCGACCGCAAGCGCGCCTTGGAAAAGGCCAGCGGCGGGCCGGTGCATGTGATTTCCGGTGTGGCGGGCAAGGGCCTGCAGGACGTGTTGCGCGACATCTACCGCACGGTTCAGGGTGAGGCTCCGGAAGTGGAGGCTGGCCCGTGGCAGCCCTGAGCACCCTGCACGCCCCCGATATCCGCAACGCCAAACGGCTGGTCGTCAAGATCGGCTCCGCCCTGCTGGTGGACCGGGCCACCGGGTTGAAGCAGGGCTGGCTGTCGGCGCTTGCGATGGATGTGGCCGAGGCCAAGGTGCGCGGCACCGATGTGGTGCTGGTGTCGTCAGGCTCCATCGCTCTGGGCCGCAAGGTGCTGGGCCTGGGCGACGGCGTGCTGACGCTGGAGCAATCGCAGGCGGCGGCGGCGGTCGGTCAGATCCGGCTGGCGCGCGCTTATGAAGAGGTGCTCGCCCCGCATGGCATCACCACTGCGCAGGTGCTGGTCACACTGGAAGACACCACCGACCGCCGCCGTTACCTCAACAGCCGCGCCACGATGGAAACCCTGCTGGGTCTGGGCGTGGTGCCGATCGTGAACGAGAATGACACGGTGGCCACGGATGAGATCCGCTTTGGCGACAACGACCGTCTGGCCGCGCAGATTGCTGTGACGGTGGGGGCAGATCAGTTGATCCTGCTGTCGGATGTGGATGGCTTTTATTCCGCCAACCCCAAGGAAGACCCCACCGCGCAACGCTTTGATCTGGTGGAACACATCACGCCCGAGATTGAGGCGATGGCGGGTGACCCGATTTCCGGCCTGTCCAAGGGCGGCATGAAGACCAAACTGCTGGCCGCCAAGACCGCGATTGCGGGGGGCTGTGCGATGGCGATCATGGAGGGGTCAGTGCTGCGGCCGTTGTCAGCGCTGGCCAATGGCGCGCAGCGGACATGGTTCGTGGCGCAGGCCGATCCGCAACTGGCGCGCAAACGCTGGATCAATGCGATGAAACCGCGCGGCGAGCTGGTGCTGGACGCAGGCGCGGTGACCGCGCTGCGGGCCGGCAAATCGCTGCTGCCCGCGGGTGTGACGCGCGTGAATGGAACCTTTGGGCGCGGCGAGCCGGTGTCGATCCTGTCTCCCGAAGGGGTGGTGCTGGGCAAGGGACTGGTGCGTTATACCGCTGTGGAGGCGAAGGCGATTGCCGGGCATCGGTCGGGCGATATTGCGGAAATTCTGGGGTATCAGGGCCGGGCGGCACTGGTGCACAGGGATGATATGGTGGTCTGAAGGCCCGGCTCCGGGCATTTCGGAACAGAGGAAAGGGCGGGCGATGGACGGGCAGATGAATGATCTGATGAAGCAGATCGGGCTTGCGGCGCGGGAAGCGGCAGCAGAGCTTTCCTGCGCCTCGCCGGAACGCAAACATGCGGCGCTGATCGGCGCGGCAGAGGCGATCTGGACCGGACGTCAGGCCATTCTGGATGAGAACACGCTCGATCTGGACTACGGCACGCAAAAGGGCCTCAGCCCCGCGATGCTCGACCGGCTGACACTGGATGAGCGGCGGATCAGGGGCATGGTGGATGGGTTGCGCGCGATTGCCGAACAGCGTGATCCTGTCGGGCGGGTGCTGGCGGAGTGGGATATGCCAACCGGGCTGAACATTCAGCGCGTGGCGACGCCGCTGGGTGTGGTCGGCGTGATCTACGAGTCGCGCCCGAATGTGACCGCCGATGCCGGGGCCCTGTGCCTAAAGGCCGGGAATGCGGTGATCTTGCGGGGCGGGTCGGAAAGCTTTCATTCTTCCACCGCGATCCACGCCTGCATGGTGCAGGGGCTGCGCGGCGCGGGTCTGCCCGAGGCGTCGATTCAGCTGATCCCGACCCGCGACCGCGCGATGGTGTCGGCCATGTTGCAGGCGGTGGAGCATATCGACGTGATCGTGCCACGCGGCGGCAAGGGGCTGGTCGGTCTGGTGCAACGCGAAGCGCGGGTGCCGGTGTTTTCGCATCTGGAAGGCATCTGCCACGTTTATGCCGACCGCGACGCCGATCTGGAAAAGGCGCGCGCCGTGGTGCTGAACGCGAAAACCCGGCGCACCGGAATTTGCGGCGCGGCGGAATGTCTGCTGATCGACTGGCAGTTCTATACCAGGCACGGCGCGGTGCTGATCGAGGATCTGCTGGCGGCAGGGGTAGAGGTGCGCACAGAAGGCGAACTCCTGAAGGTGCCGGGCACGGTGCAGGCGCAGCCCGATGATTTCGGGCGTGAGTTTCTGGACATGATTATTGCGGCAAAGCTGGTCGATGGCGTGGACGCGGCGATTGCCCATATCCGGCGTTACGGATCGAGCCACACTGAAAGCATTCTGACCGAAAATGACACCACAGCGGACCGTTTCATGTCACGCTTGGACAGTGCGATTCTGATGCGCAACGCCAGCACGCAGTTTGCCGATGGCGGTGAATTCGGGATGGGGGGCGAGATTGGCATCGCCACCGGCAAGATGCACGCGCGCGGCCCGGTCGGGGCCGAGCAGTTGTGCAGCTTCAAATACCTTGTCCGGGGGGATGGCACCTGCCGCGCCTGAACCAGCCTAAAAAGACAGGCGCACCGCCGTATCGTCAACCTCAACCGTCAGGCGGCGGTGCTGCCGGGTAACTTCATCGCGCATCAGCGCAAAATGCACCTGCGAGGGGCCGATATCCACCGTGACCGCCGGGTTCGACAGCAGCTCCCACAATTCCGGGACGATGCGCAGGCGCTCTGCCTCGCCCCGCAGGGTCCAGCGCTGCTCCCCCCGTTCGATCGTCAGTGTGCCCCCATGCGGCATGGCGCATTCCACACACAGGATCGCAAGGAAGGCCAGCTTGACCTCGCGCCGCGACAGATCGGTGGGCGATTGCCAGTCCATGACCAGCCGTGCACCACGGGTCAGATCGCGCAGAATATTCACCACCTCGGCCCGAGAAATCCGGTGTTCACTGGAGCCCGCAGAGCCAAAGGCGACCCGGAAAAACCGGATGCGTGCCGTTGCATTGGCCACAGAGTCTGCGATCAGCGTCAGTTCAGGGCTGCTGCCCATCCCATCCATCATCAGCAACTCTACCCCATTGCCGATGGCCCCGATCGGGCTGATAAGGTCGTGGCAGATGCGGGAACCCAGCAGAGCGATCAGATCAGGCTTGTCAGTCATCGGCAAAATCCTGGCTGGAAAAGGAGCGGAAGATGAATGCACTTTTGGAACCCGGCATGATGGTGCGCCATCCGGATCGGGCCGACTGGGGGCTGGGACAGGTGCAATCTAACATCGGCGGACGCATCACGGTGAACTTTGAACATGCAGGCAAGGTGGTGATAGATGGTCGCCAGATCGAACTTCTGCCGATCTTTGGCAATTAGGACCATGCGACACCCCCGGCGAATGGACAAAGCAAATCTCAATCATGGCGTGTGGTGCTGTTCACGGCTCTTGCCTTGCGGTTTTTCTGCATATAGCGCCATCATTGTTAACCGCCAGTTAAGACCACAACTGGAGACTGTTCCGTGACCAAAAAGCAGATGGACGACCGGTACGAGGCGCGTCTGGCGACCGGGCAGGACGATATCGCATCCGCCCTTCGCCTGCGCTACCGGGTGTTTGTCGGGGAGTTGGGCGCGGACGGCCCGGGCGTGGATCATGCGGCGCAGACAGAGTGCGATGAATTTGACGCGGTCTTCGATCACCTTGTGCTGGTGGACCGGACGGTTGACCCCGGGCTGGGGAACCATGTTGTGGGCGTCTACCGGCTGCTGCCCTGTGACCGCATGGCGCAGATCGGCCGGTTTTATTCGGAAAGCGAATTTGACCTGACCCCGCTCAAGTCCTCGGGGCGCAAGCTTCTGGAACTGGGTCGGTCGTGCATTCATGCCGATCATCGCGGTGGGACCGGCATGTTTCACCTGTGGAACGCGCTGGCCCGCTATGTGATCGAGCGCGAGATTGAAATTCTGTTTGGGGCCGCCAGTTTTCACGGCACTGATCTGGAGGCCTTGGCCACCCCCTTGTCCTTTTTACACTATGCCCATCTGGCACCGCCGGCGCTGCGGGTGCGGGCCCTTGGCGGCACTGCGCAGCCGCACCTGCTGCCGGCCGCCTCCGTGGACCGGCGGGCCGCAATGGCCGCGATCCCCGCGCTGATCAAGGCCTATCTGCGGCTGGGGGGCTTTGTGGGCGAGGGGGTGTTCGTGGACCATGCCTTCAACACCACAGATGTCTGTCTGGTGATGGATACCAACAACATGAGCGCCAAGCACAAGGAATTCTACACCCGCAAGGGAGAGGCCGGATGACCTGGTACGCCGATCCGCCGCCCGAAACGCCAGTCGGGGCATACGGCTGGCTGCGCTTTGCCCTGCGCGCGGTTGCTTTGGGGGGGGTGACCTATGGCGGGCTGGTGGTCTTGCTGCTGGTGCGCTGCGCCGAGGGACCGCTGTTTGGGGCAAAGCGGCCATGGACGCCGCGCATCACCCAAGGCGTCTGCCGGGCCGCGATGGCGATCATGGGCATCGGGCTGACGCTGCGGGGCACTCCGATGCAGCAGCGGGGGGCGATGGTGGCCAATCACGCGTCCTGGCTGGATATCTTTGCCCTGAACGCCTGTGCGCCGATGTATTTCGTGGCGAAGTCCGAGGTGTCGGGCTGGGCGGGCATTGGCTGGCTGGCGCGCGCGACCGGAACGGTCTTCATCACCCGCAAGGGGACCGAGGCCAAACGCCAGCAACAGCTGTTCGAGGACAGGTTGCGCGCCGGTCACCGGCTGGTGTTCTTCCCCGAAGGCACGTCGACAGACAGCCTGCGCGTTTTACCTTTCAAATCAACACTTTTCGCGGCGTTCTTCACGCATGGACTGGAATCGGTGATGCATATCCAGCCGGTGACCGTGATCTATCACGCGCCCAAGGGCACCGATCCGCGGTTCTATGGCTGGTGGGGCGACATGAGCTTTGCCGGGCATCTTGTGCCGGTGCTGTCCGCGCGAAGTCTGGGCGCTGTCGAGGTGATCTTTCACCCCGCCGTGCCGGTCGATGGTTTTGCCGGCCGCAAAGAGCTTGCCAGCTATTGCGAACAGGTGATCGCTGCGGCCCACCCCGGCGGGGGGGAGGGCACGGGGGGAAAGGTCAGCCCAGCGGGGCAAGCAGCGCCCTGAGGGCTGCGGCGGGGTCTTCGGCCCCCCATATCTCGGGCCCGATGGCGAAGAAATCGGTGACCGGGCCGAAGCGTTCGACCAGCTCCAGCGTCAGCGCGCCTTCGGCGATCACCGGCACTTCGATCATTTCCGACCACCATTCGAACAGCTCGAACTCCGCCTGTGTGCCCTGACCCAGCGGCGACTCTCCGACCGGCCCGAAGGCGACGTAATCGGCACCACCCTCACCGGCACTGATGCCTTCATGCCTGGTGGGACCGCAGAAGGCCCCGACAATCGCCTCTGCCCCCAGATCCTTGCGGGCCTTGCGCACCGTGCGGGCACCGTCGGTCAGGTGAACGCCGTCCAGCCCCAGCCGCTCGACCAGCAGAAGGTGGCTTTCGATCACCACCGCCACGTCGCGGGCATGGGCCAGTTCGCGCAGCACGTCGCCTGCGCGCAGCAGGTTGTCTTCCTCGCGGCTGGCCAGCGCAATCCGCAGGCAGGCCACGTCGACCGCGTCCAGCACAGCGGCCAGACGGGCGGGAAACACATCCAGATCAAAGCTGGGCGGGGTGATCAGGGTGATCTGCGGGCGGTCTTCGGCGGCCATAACAAGTCCTCGCGGCGGGTTTCGGCTGGCTTACCAGCCTTTGCGCGGCTTGACCATCACTTGCCCGCGAAGGTGGGCTCGCGTAACAGGCCTGCAAACACAGGGGTGCTTTGCATGATCGAACCTGCCTTCATCCTCGTCCGCCCGCAGATGGGCGAGAACATCGGCGCGGCTGCCCGCGCGATGCTGAACTTTGGCCTGACCCGGATGCGGATCGTGGCCCCGCGCGACGGCTGGCCCAACCCCAAGGCGGTGGCGATGGCCTCGGGCGCGGGGCGGTTGCTGGATCAGGCGGGGCTGTTCCCGGATGTGGCCGCTGCGATCGGGGATTGCGACTATGTCTTCGCCACCACCGCCCGCCCGCGCGAGCTGGTCAAGCCCATCGTCACGCCGGAGCGGGCGATGGAAATGGCCCGCGCGATGGCGGCTGAGGGCAAGAAGGTCGGCGTGCTGTTCGGGCCAGAGCGGGCGGGGCTGGAGAATGACGATGTGGCGCTGGCCAATGCCATCGTGACGGTGCCGGTCAACCCCGATTTTCCCAGCCTGAACCTGGGCCAGTGCGCCCTGCTGATGGGCTATGAATGGCGCCGCCAGACGGTGGAAGTGCCCCCGCAGGTGATGGAACTGGCCCGGACCGAATTTGCCGCCCGGGTCGAGGTGGAAAAACTGGCCGATCATTTCGAGGAACGGCTGGAGGCGGCGGGGTTCTTCTTCCCCGAGACCAAGGCCGCCAACATGCGGCTGAACCTGCGCAATATGTGGGCCCGGCTTGGCTTGACCCGGGCCGAGGTGCAGACCTTTCACGGCATGCTGCGCCAGATCGCCTTTCGTCTGCGCCAGCAGGATGATCAGGGCAAGTGAGGCGGCGTGTACCACAGGGCGAAGCGGGGGTGCCCTTTGTGATATCAAGGACTTGGCTCTGCGGGATTCATGAAATCTTGACGCTTCCGCCGTGGTACACTGGCCAGTGTGAAGAGGAGAGCACCGATGCCCGGCACTGAATTCGGCAACTGGCAGAAGGAAAAGGCGGTCAAGGCGCTGGTCGATGAGGCGCAGGCAGTGGCCGACCGGCTGGCCGGTGGCAAGCCCCATGCGGTGGAGCAGCACGCCGCCGCCGCGCAGTTCTGGGCGGCGGTGTATATGGCGGAGGGGGTGGACCTGACCACGTTGGTTGGTTGGAAACCGGCAGAGGTGGCACGGTTCATCCGGGCCACACAGACCAAGATCGCCGCCCTGCGCAAGGCGCGGGACTATGTGAGCAGCGACGGGCTGGCGGTCTGGCTGCACACGGCGCGGGCTGTGCAGGAACCCCGCATCGCGCCCTCGGCGCGCGAGATCTGGGCGCATCTGTCGGCGGCAGGGCAGAATGTGGAGGCGATGCTGGCGGATCTGCTGGAGGACGCCGGGCTGCCGGGGGTTGAGGGGCGGCGGGTGCCGGAGGGGTTTGGGGGGGAGTAGGGGGCTATATTCACGTCACTTGATCAGGCGCAAATACAAAGTCGATTGGGATAATTTCGCGGTATGCGTCGTTGCACCACTTGCTTCTGGCACTACAATGGGTGTCCCAGAATTCACCCAATTTTCGCGCACCCATCTCTGATGCAATGGGGCGATTGATTCCCTCGAACACGTTGTATTGAGGAACCGGAATAGCATCGGTGAGCCAACTTTGTTGCAGGATATTCGCCGAAATCACTTGGAAGAGCCCAATGAGCAAATAATGGGATCGAGCTATCTCGTCCAAGGTAATACCATCTCTGACGAGCTTCGCAGACGAACGCGAGATATCGTCGGCAGCATGCGCAATAGATTTGTGTCGAAGAGACTGGATGCCTTCGAAAACTGGGTCGTCAAAAGCAGATTGCAGGCGTTTGAAAAACTGACTTGATATACTGTCATTGCGGCCTCGGTTTTCTGGGCCAACACCGCTCAGTTTGTCGAACTCCTCATGTAACAACATGGACTGGGACCACGCTTCTGGGCCCTCATTGTCTAACCAGACTGCCATCGGATTTTCGGGGTCTATTGCAACATGCAGACGTTCTCTCACTGCGTTGAAGTCATATGGTAGGCCATCTCGGCATACGTAAACCTCTCGCGTTAAAAGTTCCTTGCAATCCGCGATTTCGTCCACAAGTCGGCGCAACGAATTTACTTGTTTATGCGGCCTGCTTGCGCCTTTTTCAAGGAGGCGAGAAATGGCGATTGCTTGTCCAGCTACATATCCTCGGTCCAAAAGCGAAGCCACTATTCCCGGTGTTCCAATCTCATCAGACCCGTCCGACAGATAACGGGCATGATTGAGTGACCGCCATGCGGCGTCCTCCCACATCATCTGCAATATCTGGGAAGACACGGAATTGCGGTCATCGCGGTCTAAGGTTCTGATCCAGATATCTGCCTTAAACCTAAAGTCTTTGAGCCTATTCTTATCGTCTACATCGCAAGCGTCCAAACCGAAATTCCACTCGCTGCCGGATGCCATTTTTTTTCTCCGATGTGAACGGGTTCGTCCGTAGACAGGTTGAACCATCGCACCATATTTGAACAGTGGTTCCCCGTTCGCACAACACAGGGCCGCGCCCGACCTCGGGATGGCGCGCCGACGCTGGTTCTAGGCGCTTTATGGTTCAACCCACCTCCACCGAAGTTCTAGGCGGAACGGTTGCAAAGCGCCCTCCCGGGGGGAGGTCGGGCGCGGCCCGGGCCGCTTCGCGGCTGTTCCGGGCCAAGGGAAGAGAACGGTAAAAAGAGTAGGCATAGGGTGGGTCGTTCTGCCCGCTAGCGGGCAGGTTGACCCACCACCCCGATGCCGTGGGCATGCGTATCCCCATCGCCGCACCCCCCTTGAAGCCTTCGGGGGGGCGGCCTAGTGTCCGGGCCAGCAAGGTATGAGGCGGGTATGGCTGGCAAGCGCAGCATTTTCGAGGAGGTGGGCGGCAAGACGGCTGCTGCTCCGCAGGGCGGGTTGATTGACGCAGCGCCCAAGGGTGCGCGCGGCGTGGTGCGGGGCTGGCTGATCGTGTTGTTCCTGATGGTCATGGCGATGATCGTGGTGGGCGGGCTGACGCGGCTGACCGACTCAGGGTTGTCGATCACCGAATGGCGGCCTGTCACCGGGGCATTGCCGCCGATGAATGACGCCGATTGGCTGTCGGAGTTTGAAAAGTACCGCGCCAGCCCGCAATACCTGCACATGAATGCCGGGATGGAGCTGTCGGCGTTCAAGGTGATTTACTGGTGGGAATGGGGGCACCGGCAGCTGGGGCGGGCCGTGGGGCTGGTTTGGGGCGTCGGGTTCCTGTTCTTCTGGGCGACCAAGCGCATTCCGCCGGGCTGGACCGGGCGGCTGGTGCTGATCGGTGCTTTGGGGGGGCTTCAGGGGGCGATCGGCTGGTGGATGGTGGCCTCGGGGCTGACCGGGGCGATGACATCGGTCGCGTCGTACCGGCTGGCGACGCATCTGGGATTGGCCTTTGTGATCCTTGGGTTCATTGCCTGGTATGTGTTCCTCCTGGGGCGGACGGAGGCTGCGCTGATGCAGGCGCGGCGCACGCGGGAGGGCAAGCTGTTTGGCCTGTCCACCGGGCTGATGCACTTTGCGTTTCTGCAGATCGTGCTGGGGGCCTTGGTGGCGGGGATTGATGCGGGGCGGGCGTTTCCGACCTGGCCGGATATGAACGGCGCGTTTTTCCCGGCGGATGCGTTTTATGTGGCGGACGGGCAGGGCGGGGCGTTGCCGGTCTGGCATGCGTTTTTCGAGAACCCCGGGCTGGTGCAGTTCATGCACCGGATGGCGGGCTATGGGCTGTTTGCCTTTGGCGTGGTGGTCTGGCTGCGCGGGCGCAAGTCGGCGCATCGGGCGACGCGGTTTGCGTTCCATATGGTGATGGCGATGATGCTGGCGCAGGTGGTGCTGGGCATCATGGCGGTGCTGACGGCGGCGCAGCTGCATGTGGCGATCACCCATCAGCTGGGTGCCGTTATTCTTTGGGTGCTGATCATCCGCGCGCGTTACCTGTCACAATACCCGCTGGCCGGGTCAATCCGGAGGGGCACGGCATGAGTGTGAACAATATGGCTTACGCCGATCTGATGGCGTTTCAGCGCGAGACTGAGGCTTTGGGTCAGGTGGCGGGGCGGCTGGGCTGGGATCAGGAGACGATGATGCCGCGCGGCGCGGCCGAGCAGCGGTCGGAAGAGATGTCGGCAATGGAGGGGGTGCTGCACGCGCGGCGCACCGATCCGCGGATTGCGGACTGGCTGGCGCAGGCCGGGGCGGCAGATGCGGTGGCCGCGGCAAATCTGCGCCACATCACCCGGTCTTACCAGCGGGCGACCAAGGTGCCGGGGGCTTTGGCGCAGGCGCTTGCGCGGGTGACCAGCCGGGCGCAGGGGATCTGGGCCGAGGCGCGGGCCAAGGATGATGTAGCGGCGTTCCTGCCGACGCTGGCCGAGGTGATCCGGCTGCGGCGCGAAGAGGCGGAATGTCTGGCGCAGGGCGGCGATCTGTATGACGCGCTGATTGACGATTATGAGCCGGGGGCGACGGCGGAAACTCTGGGGCGGATGTTTGATGCGATGCGGCCCCGGCTGGTGGCGTTGCGTGGGGCGGTGCTGGGGGCGGCGCATCAGCCGGCACGGCTGGAGGGGCATTTCGGGCAGGATGCGCAGATGCGCATGGCGCGCGATCTGGCATCGGCCTTCGGCTATGACTGGGAGCGGGGACGGCTGGATCTGGCGGTGCATCCGTTCAGCTCGGGTTCCGGCGATGATGCGCGGATTACGACGCGGGTGGTGGAGAGCGATCCGTTCAACTGCTTTTACTCGACCATTCATGAGGTGGGCCACGCCTGCTATGAGCTGGGGATTGATCCTGACTACCGGCTGACCCCGCTGGGCGCGGGGGTGAGCATGGGGGTGCATGAAAGCCAGAGCCGGATCTATGAGAACCAGCTTGGCCGGGGGCGGGCGTTCACGGGCTGGATGTTTGGCCAGATGCAAAGCCGGTTTGACGGGTTTGGTGTGCCGGATGCGGATGCGTTTTACGGCGCGGTCAACCGGGTGCAGTCAGGGTTCATCCGGACCGAGGCGGATGAGGTGCATTATAACCTGCATGTGATGCTGCGCTTTGATCTGGAACGCGCGCTGATCCGCGGTGATCTGGCGGTGGGCGATCTGGAGGCGGCGTGGAATGACCGTTTTGCCGCCGATTTCGGGGTGGAGGTCACGCGGCCAAGTCAGGGGATGCTGCAGGATGTGCACTGGTCCGTCGGCCTGTTCGGGTATTTCCCGACCTATACGCTGGGCAATGTCTATGCCGGGTGCCTGAATGTGGCCTTGCGCAAGGCGGTGCCGGATCTGGATGATCATCTGGCGCGCGGCGATGCGCGGCTTGCGACGGCGTGGTTGCGGGAAAACCTGCAGCGGCACGGGGGCCTTTATGAACCGCGTGAGGTGGTGGCGCTGGCCTGCGGGCTTGAACCGAGCGAGGGGCCGTTGCTGGATTATCTAGAGGCCAAGTTCGGGGCGATTTACCGGCTGTGACACTGGCGCGCAAGGAACAGGCGGCGGTCTGGGCTTTGGCCTTTGGGCAGACGCTGGGCTATGCCTGTTTCTTCTATATCTTTGCCGCACTGGTGCTGGTCTGGCAGCGCGCGCTGCCCTGGGGCAATGGCGTGCTGGCGCTGGGGCCGTTTCTGGCGATCGGGGTGACGGCGACCTTGTCGCCGCAGGTCGGGCGCTGGGTGGACCGGGGCCATGCGTTGCGGCTTATGGGGTTTGGCACGGCGTTGGGGGCGGCGGCGCTGTGCCTGCTGGCGGTGGCCTGGCATCCGCTGGTGTACCTTGCGGCCTTTGTGGGACTGGGGGCGGCGGCATCGGCCACCTTGTACGAGGTGTGTTTTGCGCTGCTGATCCGCCGGTTCGGCGATGGCGCGCGTGGGCCGATCACAAAGGTGACGCTGGTGGCGGGGCTGGCATCGACGCTGGCCTTTCCGGCGGGCGCGGGTTTGGCAGAGGCGTTTGGCTGGCGCATCGCGGTGTGGTCGGCGGTGGGGATCGTGGTTTGCGTGATGCTGCCGTTGCAGGTCTGGGGGGCGCATACCCTGGGCGGCGGGCGGGCGCGGGGGGCACCGAAACCTGTCGCCGGGGCGTCGTGGCGGGTGATCCTTGCCCGGCCCGGGGTGCTGGGGTTGATGGCGTTGTTTGCGCTGCTGAACCTTGACCACTGGATGCTGGTAAGCCTGATGCGGCCCTTGCTTGCGGAAATGGGTGTGGCCGACGGGCGCGCGGTGATGGCGGCGGCGCTGATCGGGCCATCGCAGGTGCTGGGGCGGGTGGCGCTGATGGCGGCAGGGGCGCGGTTGCAGACAAGGGTCGCGTCGCTGTTCACCGTGCTGGCGATGGTGGCGGGGCCGGTATTTCTGCTGCTGTCGGGCGGCGGGGTGGTGCTGGTCTTTGGCTTTGCGGCGGTGCAGGGGGCGGCGATGGGGATTCTGACGATCCTGAAGCCGTTGCTGATTTCAGAGGTGAACGGGGCAGCGGATTATGCCGCCTCTGCTGCCGCGATTTCCTTGCCGGCGATGCTGGCCACGGCGATGGCACCCTTGCTGGGCACATGGATCATGACGGCGGGCGGGCCGGGGGCGCTGATCGGCAGCGCCTTGGCGCTGGCAGTGGGGGCGGTGCTGCTGCTGGCACAGAGCCGGACGCGGCGCAGGGGGTAGCGGGGCGCACGGACCTGTCGCGCGGTGCCACCTCGGGGGGCATCGAGCCCCCGCTCGGTGGCGTTGCCACGAAAGGCGGCAGCGGCGGTGGCGGGCTTTTGCTGTTGCGTGGCGGGACGGTTGCGTTTGAATATTTGGACCAAGGTGAAGGTCAGGATGGTGTGCCCTGTCGGCTCATCCTGACAAATGCGCCCCGCGCCGGGCGCATCCCCTGGGTCCGGCGGGAGCCTCGGTTCGAGGTGCTGGCTGGCGCAGAACCCGCGCGCCCGGCATTGCATCTGGCGGGCGTATGCGGGAACGGTGGGCGACGCGACGATGGGAGGGCTGGTATGACGCTTTTGATGGATGCCGCCGGTTTGCAGGCGTTTCTGGTGCGCGATTTCGGGCAGGTGGCCGAGGATTTCACGGTCGAGCAGGCGGATCTGGCCGGGGTGACCCTGCGGTTGCGGGTGGCGGCGCGGCATTTGCGGCCCGGCGGCACGGTTTCGGGCCCGGCGATGTTCGGGCTTGCCGATGTGGCGATGTATCTGGCGATCCTGAGCCGGATCGGCCCGGTGGCTTTGGCGGTGACCACGAACTGCGCAATGGATTTCATGCGCAAGCCGCGTGCGGGCGTCGATCTGCTGGCGCAGGCGCGTGTGCTGAAGCTGGGGCGCAGTCTTGCGGTCGGCGATGTGCTGCTGTTTTCCGAAGGGCTGGCCGAGCCGGTGGCGCGCGCGGGGCTGACCTATGCCATTCCGCCGCAATCCACACCTGCACATTGAAACGGCCCCCGCAAGCGGGGGCCGTTCAGGGGCGCGGGCTGTCGCGCCTCAGGTCTTGTGTTTGGTGAAGTGACCTTCGACCTGACCGCCGCTTTCGATGATCAGTGTGCGATAGGTGATATCGGCCGCGACCTGCGCCGCGGCGCGCAGGGTAAAGTTGCCGGCGCTGATCTGGCCATCGACCTTGCCGCGCACATCGACGGTTTCGGCGGTGATGGTGCCGTTCATCCGGCCTTCGGCCCCGACGGTCAGGCTGCGGGCAGTGACGTTGCCGTCAATATCGCCCAGCATTTCAATATCGCCGATCGAGGTGATCTCACCCGTGATTTTCAGATCGCTGGAGAACACCGATTTGGTGTTCGACGGGCGTGCGGGCGGCCCACCTGTCGGGGGGGCTGTCTGGTCTGTGGTCTTGTTGAACATGATCCGTCCGTTGATGGCTTTGCCTGATAAGGGCTGATGGGGGGCAATCGGTCAAGGGCTGCGGGGCGGATCATCGGCAAACGGGCGCTCATTGGCCGGTTCGATGTCGCGCATGGGCCTGACAGGGTGGGGAAGGGGTGGTCTGATCGCGGTCAGGTTGAAACAGAAGGAGTGTCGGTTTGACCATGGACCCGTTCTTTGTGCCCGTGTCAGGGTTTGATCTGCCACGATTCGCCGGGGTGGCCAGCTTTATGCGATTGCCGGTGGTGACGCCGGACCATCCGCGGTTTGCCGAGGTGCAGATCGGGTTGGTGGGGGCTCCCTGGGATGGCGGCACGACGAACCGCCCCGGGCCACGGCACGGGCCGCGCGCGTTGCGTGATGCGTCCACCATGATAAGGGCCGAGAATGGGGCCACCCGCGTGCGCCCGTTTGAGGTGGTGCGTTGCGCCGATCTGGGGGATGTGGGGCCGAACCCGGCGGATCTGATGGACAGCCTTGCGCGGATGGAGGCGTATTATGCCCGGGTGCGCGCAGCGGGGATTGTGCCGCTGACCGCCGGGGGCGATCACCTGTGCAGCCTGCCGATCCTGCGGGCCCTGGCCAAGGACCGCCCGCTGGGGATGATCCATTTCGACAGCCATACCGATCTGTTCCACAGTTACTTCAACGGCAGCATGTATACCCATGGCACCCCGTTCCGCCGCGCCGTAGAAGAAGGGCTGCTGGACCCGCATCGCGTGACGATGATCGGCATCCGTGGCACCGCCTATGACCGGGAGGACCGCGACTTTGCCGATGCGGTGGGGATCAGGGTGGTCGCGATTGAGGAGTTCCATGCGCGCGGGGTGGCAGATGTGATGGCCGAGGCGCGGGAGCGGGCGGGGCAGGGGGAGACCTATGTCTCTTATGACATCGACTTCATCGACCCGGCCTTTGCGCCCGGCACCGGCACGCCCGAGATTGGCGGGCCGAACAGCTTTCAGGCGCTGCAGGTGGTGCGCGCGCTTGCGGGGGTGCGGATTGTCGGGGCCGACGTGGTTGAGGTCTCGCCGCCGTTCGATGTGAACGGGGCGACGGCTTATATGGGGGCATCGGTGATGTTCGAGCTGTTGTGCGTGATGGCCGGGGCGGTTCTGGCGGAGGGGTAGGGGTGCCGGGGCTGACTCGGGGCAGGAATCGGGGAAGACTCGGCGAATCTTCTGCGCAGATTCGGGTCTGAGGCCCGGGATTCGGCGGGCAGGGCGCCAAAATAGCGTGCTGCCCCTGTCGCCAGAGCAGGCGGGCTGCAGAAAGTTTGCGCATTTCACCCAAGGAAATAAAGGGTAGCGCAGAAAAACGACAGGGATGTGAAAATTTCCTCTTGCAGCTTTTGGGCGCTGGGCCTAAACACCGCCTTACCGAAGCGGAAGACAAGCGGAAACGCGGAAATGAAGCGACGGAGCGGCGATGGAAGTTCGGCGCAGACATCTGAAGGTACGGTTGCAGGAAGCACCAATTCGTTGGTGGTCCTGAAAT
>NZ_JAUSNR010000022.1 GCF_030656345.1 Pseudotabrizicola sp.
ACCGACCTCGGCGAGGAATTGGAATGAAATGCGGTCCTGCACACGGAACAGGCCGACCACCGCCAGCTTTTTGGGGAGCGCGGCGGTCGGCCTGTTCCTACCCAAGGTCCCTGCGCCTTTACGCTTGCCTGTCTATGTAACCAGCAGGAAGATCCCCTCCGCGTGGTGGCGGAGGGCGCGATGCCGGAAATCCGCCAGGATGACCTTTGAGGCATCGAAGAATTCATGACAGCCGAGGTAGTCGTCGACCGTCCCGCCCCATTTCTTCACCGAAGACAGGGCGTGGTGATAGGGATGTGCCATCGCCGCCCCTCAGAAATCATGGGTGTAGAGTTCGGACGACGTGAACCGTTCGTTGAGCTCGAGATGGATGGTCCGGACGCGGACATCGATGCAAAACTCGCCATAGGCGCCATCATTGTCCTGCCAGCCAGAATGCGTATCGGAGAGGAGGTCGTAGACCAGTTCTTGGACAGCGCCTTCCAAGGTCAGACGGCGCTCGGTGGGTGCCCCGCTCTGCCAGTCGATGCCAGCGAAGGTGATTTGAGCGGCGGGCAGCGTGACGCTCTGGTCGGCATCATTTCGGGCCTCGATGCTTTCGATCTGCCCGCTGTCGCCCGAGCCATCGAAGCTGACCAGCACATGGGCAACGCCGACATGGCGGAGCCCGTCGAACAGCACTTCTTTGTTCTGGGCGTGAAGCGCCGCCTCGGCAGCGTCACGCTTGGCCTGCTCGGCAAGAATGCGGGACAGTTCGGACGAGATTTCAGCGGCCGGCGCAGCGCGGCCAGGAAGATGGATGGTCATTTCGGGATCTCCGGGGAGAGCGAGTTACAGGTGAGTCCGCCGCCGCTCTCTCTGTCTCAGCGGGCTCGCCCTGCCCGCTCCCCCCTCGATCTCTCCCTTGCCGGACCCTTCGGTTCGGTGCCTTTTCCCCGGACGAGGGCGCTGAGGAAGCGCCCCCGGAGGGGTGGGTGAGGCGCTTTTGCGCCTCACTGCCAGGGGTCGATTTCCAAGGCGACGAGGGTCTCGTCGCCATCGTATTCATCGGACGGCATCGCTGCGTGGGTGCCGTCCCCGGCCTGGAACACGACGATCGAGACCATCAGCGTGGCGGCGAGGGAGGCGGCGAAAGCGGTGGCATCCTTGTAGGACATGGGGTTGGCTCCTGTCTTCTTGGGGGCGGAGGACCATCCCCCGCGCGACAGGCGCCCGAAGTGTCTGACCGGATCTGCAATCACCCTCGTGCGTTCGGCTCGTCCGAATCCGCGAGGGCGGCACGCTCGCGTAGCCGACCCCTCTGGGGTTGAGTGTCAAAGAGACGGATCAGACCAAGGACAGCGAATGAAAGCGGGGGATGGGGCTTTGACCTCAGACAGGAGCCCTACCCCGTCACGGGATGCCCACCGCTCGCCAGCCGTGCCGCCACGTTGGTCTCAATCGATCGTCATGTTCCAGACCGGGTTCTCACAAACTCCAATGCTGCCCATGAATACGAGGCGGGCTCCCGCGCCTGACCCGACCTCTGGCACCAGGCCGCAACGCGCCGAACCTCACGCCATCGGCCTCCTTCCGGCTGGATCAGCCGTCGCACAAGGGATCGTTGCCCGAATGGGGGGAGACTGCCCAGCAGGCTCCAGTCGGACGACCAGAGCCCGGTCCCGGCTCTGCCGGGATGTGCCAAAACATCTTTCTCACTGTCGTCAAACAGTGTGGGCGTCGTGTCGAGATCCAAGCGCCACAGCGTTTCGGGGCATCTTCACAGCACAGTAAATATAGACGTTAGGCCGAATATACGCTAGAAATACCATATTCGCTGCGCAGAGAATCATGATGGAACTCCGAACGCTCCAGACTCTTGTTGAAGAGTTAGCCAAAGCCTTGGGCGAAGCCACAGGAGAGCAACCGCATATCCTGCAAGAGCCCCAGCAAGCCCAAGGCATATCTCATCAAGACGCAATGATCGAATTTACCCACGAAGGTAAACTCTACAAGCTTGTCATCGAGGTGAAGCGGTCACTTTATCCCCGCGATGCACGCGAGGCGATCTGGCAAATAAAGACCCACCTTGCGGATCTGGGCAGAGAAAACGGACCATTCATCCCAGTTCTGCTGGCCGACAGCATCTCTCCAGGAGCGCGTGAACTGCTCCGCGAAGAGCGCGTCGGCCACTTCGATGCCAGCGGAAGCCTCTTCATCGCAGCCCAAGGACTTTACATCCGCATCGACCAGCCAACGTCACGGAAGCAACAACGTTCGATCACCAACGTATTCAGCGGTCGCAGGGCCCAAGCTCTGCACGCCATCTGGACATTCGGCAGCGAGTGGTTCGGCGTGCATCAGATCGCAGATCGAGCCGGAGTGTCTCCAGCAACAGCCTCTGAGACTCTGATCAGCATCGAACGTCGCGAGTGGGTGGAAGTTCGAGGCTCTGGCCCTTCAAAAGAGCGCCGTTTGGTCAACCCGCGTGCGCTGCTGGACGCTTGGGCCAATCATCAAGCCACGATGAAACCATCGGCGATCCAGCACTTCTACGTGCGCTCCACTACTCTGCCAGACCTTCAAAAACTGATAGATGAAACATGTGATGGGGAAGGAGTTCCATATGAATTCTCTGGCATAACCGCCGGGCAGATTCACGCGCCGTTCTTGTCGACCGTCTCGCAAGTCTTTTGTCGCCTGCCAGCCGTTCATGGAGCGAAAGTCGTTCTGAATGCCATCGATGCCCGGCCAGTTCGGGAGGGCTGGAATCTTGCCGTTCAAGAAGCGACGTTCGATGGTGAGTTCAAATTTCGACAGCGGCAGAACGACCTTTGGGTCGCAGATCCTCTGCAAACCTACCTCGACCTTCTACAGTCCGGTGGTCGCGCGAAGGAACTCGCGCAACACCTGCGTGCCGAGAAGCTGGAAACCCCATGACCAAACCGCAATATCTCGCAGATTACAGCCCTGACGTGACCCGCGATTGCGAACGTGTTCTCGTAACACTGTTCAGTAGCCTCGGCCCTTGGCGCAATTCGGTCTTCTTGGTGGGTGGCCTGACACCCCGCTATCTGGTTAAGGCCCGGCCTCCAGAAATCCCTGCGCATGCTGGCACTGGTGACATCGACGTCGTCGTCGATCTTGCCGTACTGGCTGACGTCGAGGCCTATCGGACCCTTGAAGACAATCTCAAACGCATGGGCTTCGAGCGCGCCGAGAATGACAAGGGCGCAAAAGTTAATTGGCGCTGGAAGACAAAAACGGAGCACGGTGTCACGGTCATTCTAGAGTTTCTTGCCGATGACCCCTCTCTCAAAGGCGGGGCGCTTCAAGAACTGCCGACCGAAGGAAACATCTCGGCGGTGAACATCCCACACGCATCCTTGGTCTTCGAACTACATGACCGAATGGATGTTACGGCCGAGCTCCTCGGCGCGAAAGGCCGAGCGACCGAAAGCATTCCTTACGCAAATATTGTCTCTTTCACCTGTCTTAAGGCCTTCGCATTCGATCACCGTCGCGAAGGCAAAGATGCACATGACCTCGTCTACTGCCTTGAACATGGCGACGGTGGACCTGATGGCGCCGTAGCGAAATTCCAGGCGGCAATAGCTGGCAAGCATGCCGAAACCATCACATTAGCCCTTGCAATCTTGCAGAGGCGCTTCTGCGACCCCAAAGCTGATGAGGGGTATCTTCGGGAGGGACCGGTTGCCGCCGCCCGATTTGAGATCGACGGTGACGCCGCTGACGCAGACATCCGCGAACAGCGCGCCTTGCGCCAACGTGGCGTGAATGATGTGATTTCCAGCTTCTTGGGTAAACTTGGTTTCGGGGGATGAATGGATCAGGTCCGACCTGTCGAACTGAAGCTCGTCGATGAACTGTTCGGGATGAACTCGGGCTACGTCCTCGAATTCTCGAACAGCACCTTTGCCGACTTCTTTCAGCGCGAGGTAAACGTCGACATCTATGACGAAGCCTATGCGATTTATGGTAGCAGCAAAGGTAAGCACCTGCGCGCCTTCCTTACCGTCAGCCAGCCACGCGCAATTGCCAAAGCCTTGGCGGCCCTGTGGGAGTATCGGGAGCTAAGCCGTATTGGAACTGGCCAAGCAGAAGCGGTCATCAGAGCGCACGGTCGGCTCACCGCAATCGTCGAGCGCCTAGGCGGGCATCAACTGCCCATTTATGAAGCGCAAAATACTGCGCCCAAGCACTTGAAAGGTGCAGATCAGAAGTCCTTCCGCGCCGACGAGACGACCCTTGCAAAACTCGAGGAGAGTTTCTTGGCACTCCACGAAATGTCGGACGAGCCGCAAGCTCGCGGCCTACATTTCGAACGCCTTCTAGCGGACCTCTTCAACGCCTGGGGAATGGATGCCCGAGGGAGTTTCACATTGAGGGGCGAGCAGATTGACGGATCCTTCCTGCACGGGAATTTCACGTATCTGCTGGAAGCCAAGTGGCAACGCGCAAAAACGGATGCCGCCACGCTGCGCGGGTTTCAAGGGAAGGTCGACGAACGCAACGAATGGACCCGCGGCCTGTTCGTCAGTTACTCAGGGTTCACAGACGTGTGCCTCGAGACGTTCACGGCGAAAAAGATCATCTTGGCCGATGGGATGGATGTATTCGACGCCCTGTCTCGCCGCCTCTCATTGCCTGAAATCATCACTGCCAAGATTCGCCATGCGTCAGAATATCGAAAGCCGTTCGAGCGGGTGCGAAAACTCTTCCCCTTGTGATCCGTGCCACAGCCGTTCGCGGAACTGAGCGAGAAGTTCAGTGAAAGCATTTCGGCCCCGGTCATTCGACCGGGGCCTTTGCTTTGGCGATCAGTCGCCGCGGCGTGTGTTGGGGCGGGACCAGATGAGGCTCCAGCTCTCGCCGTCTTCGTCGTCGAAGAGGTTGGCGTAGATCGGGGCGGCGAAGCTCGGATCGTCCAGCTTCAGGCCCAGGTATTCGCGGCCCTC
>NZ_JAUSNR010000033.1 GCF_030656345.1 Pseudotabrizicola sp.
GACGCCTTTCGCCCGTTCCCGAACGATCTGACGGCGCTCCTGATCGGTCAGTCTGCGACTGCTGCCCATGTGAAGTATACGTTCCTATTTCTTGCCAACTTCGTACAAGCCCGCCTTCTCCCAGCACAAGCGGAGAAGGCAGCAAGGGCTTGTACTCAATGTAGAAAATCGGCCTCACGGGCCGATTTGACGTCCTTTGGCAAATGCAGCGCGTCTCGCGTTCGCTGCACCGCGCATCGCGTTCGCTGCACCGCACATCGCGTCCTTTGGACCGCGTTTTGCGCGCCCTGCAGCACGTCTTCTGGCGAGTGCCCGATGGCATGTGCCGCCTGCATCGCGCGTGGTGCCGGATGGCACACGTTTAGTGCGGGATGCGTCGCGTTTACTGCGACGCGGACAATGGCCCATGTCGAATGTCGCGCGCCATCTGGGGAACGCATCGCGCAGAAGGGAGGACACCCGGTGCCGTGTGCAGCGTGTCTTTCGCTCCCTGCGCAATGCACCATGCGCCCCGCATTCCGCCTGAGGGAGCCCGTATCCCGTCTTCTGCTTGACGCCGTCGCACACGGAGGTTAGCGACATGGCAACATCTTTGTATCGTTTCACCACTTTTGAGAGGGCTCCACTTATGCCGAACGACAATCTCGTGGTGATCGCTGCGATGGCCCGGAAAGGGGGGAGTGGCAACCCCGCCTCACCGGCGAACCGATCATGCGCATCCTCTGCAAGAAGACCGACAATCTGGTGGGTTTCCTCTACCAATGGAACAATGGCGATCTACAGCCCGCGTGGCTGGACGATGCTTTGGCCGAGGTTCGCTACGAACCAATAAGCGACGCCGCCTGACCTCTGTCCGATCGGATACACTACGGCTGATCCGGGCCGTTAGATGGAGATGTGTCCAACCTTTGGACCAGTTGGTGGTGCATAGAACCCACTTCCATAAATCATCTATTTGCCACATAGTGAGCTATAGAAAGGGATTCTATAACTCATGCGCTGGAACTGGACACAACCCGACTGGCCGAACTTCCGCTATGACCGCGCTGCGATCGAGCCACTCGAACGGCGCTTTCTGCTGTCCTCAGGCGAAATCCTTGGTGCGGTCCGCCATGTGACAGGCGAGGAGCGCGACCGGCTGCGCATCGAGCTTCTGAGTGAGGAGGCGATGCGGACGAGCGCAATTGAGGGCGAGGTCCTGGACCGGTCCAGTGTCCAGTCCTCGTTGCGGCGGCAGTTCGGACTGACCACGGAGGGCGCACCATCAAAACCCCGCGAGCAGGGCATCGCCGAAATGATGGTCGATGTATACTCGAACCACGCAGCCCCTCTGAGCCACGACACGCTCTCTCACTGGCACGGTATGCTCCTGTCCCATGACCGTGGCCTCGAGACGATCGGTGCGTACCGTCGGCATGACGACGCGATGCAGATCGTTTCCGGCCGCATTGACCGACAGACGGTGCATTTCGAAGCGCCGCCATCGGCGCAAGTCCAAGGCGAAATGGACGTGTTCGTCGACTGGTTCAACCGCACGGCGCCAGAGGGGTCCACGCCACTGCCCGCGCTGACGCGCGCGGCACTTGGGCATCTGTGGTTCGAGAGTATCCATCCGTTCGAGGACGGCAATGGCCGTCTCGGCCGCGCCCTGGCGGAAAAGTCCCTCGCCCAGAACATAGGCCAGCCGAGCCTGATCGCGCTGGCCTATACGATCGAACGCGACCGAAAGGGGTATTACGACCACCTCGAAGCCCACCAGAAAACGCTGGATGTGACCGCGTGGCTTCTGTGGTTCGGCGAGACGGTGTTGAACGCGCAGCAGGTCACACTGACGCGGGTTGCCTTCTTCATCGCAAAGGCGAAGTTCTACGACCAGTTCCGGGATCGGCTGAACGACCGGCAGGCCAAGGTGATCGAGCGCATGTTCCGAGAGGGGCCCGAGGGGTTCAAGGGCGGGCTCAGCGCCGAGAATTACATCGCCATCACTGGCACATCGCGCGCGACTACAACTCGGGATCTGCAGGACCTGGTCGAGATGGGCGCGCTGAACCGGACCGGGGAGCGGCGGCATACGCGGTATTGGTTGATGTTCGAATCCGAACGAAGCAAGCCCAGTGATCAGCCGCCCGTAAAATAGATCTGCACGCCAAGAGCCAGCAGATCACGCTCCCTGGCGATCCTTCAGACCGACGATGCGGGTTCCTGCACTGTCTGCTCTCACTTCCAGAGCATCAGACGACGAAAGCAAATAGCCAAGATTGTCACCAAGCGAGAACGGGAACATCGTCGGCTGACCCGCAAGTCCATCAAGACCCAAAGGGCGTCCCACATGCATAAGCAGTGCCGCGGAAAGCCACTGAACCGTCTCCGGGCTTTGGACTGCCATTGAGGGCTTCCGCGTCAGCGTTTTGCCATTCTCACTTTTGCTAAGCACGGACCAGTCGACCTGCGACTGTAGGACCATGTTGGTCATGCGACGAGTGCCTTCTCGCTCGCCGTATATCTCCGCCATCCGCCTATGTACTTCAGCGGTGGTGCAATCGCCTTGAATGGCCGTCAGTCGACCGACGATTTCGGCAACCTTTGCAAAGAAGGGATACACTGCGATGGCCATCCCCCAGGTCAGCACTTCGACTTGTGCATTCGGAACCCTGGCAAAGATGTCGACCCCTCTATCCGCCAAACCGACGACCTCCTCGCGCGGTTCAAGCCAGAGACGGTTCAAGACAGTCCGTGTCTTCTTCTTCGCTTCCGGCCCGGCATGAGCTTCCGTGAGTATCTGATCGAGCTCGCCAATGTCCGCAGCACCCGACCTTACCCGCAAAGCGGCCGCGGCCCAATCAAGGCGGATGAAACGATCAAAGCCGATCTGGGGCGCTTTAGGTTGCATTCTCTTCTTTCTTCATTCGGATCTTTACGAATGGGACAATCAGTTCTTCTACAGACATCCCACCATGCGCGACAATTTGATGGCCTGCGGGGACAAAAGCACCCCGCGCTTCCGCATACAGCGGCAAGAAATCTGATGGCAGTCCTGTTTTTCCGAACTGGAAGGCGTCAATTTCCGGCGGAACAGATGAAGCAAGATCCTCGCTGCGGTAAGCCCGAACTCGCTCACCCTTCATTTCGGATACAACGCCTTGATTGAGCCGCCCAATACCTTCTGCATCAACGTTGCCGTGGTCTGCTGTCAGGTAAATATGGTACCCATGCTGGCTAAGCATGGTGAACAGCTCTTCAATGAAACCAGTTTCGCACCAATCGCGAATTTGTCCAGCGATCCCACGTTTACCCAGCATTGCGCCATGCACGATTTCATCGATCATATCGACAACGATGCCAGCCACTTTTGTCGTAGGCCTTGACAGAGTTTCCTCTAATGCCGCCAATTGTTCGGATCTTTTGAGCCCTTTTTGATAGGTGACTTCGGGCCTCCTCAGTCCATTCTCTTGCCAAAATTTCGACCAGAGTGATGGTTCTTGCGCCGTCGTGCCCATCGAACTCTGGAATTCGCGAGGCTTTAGACCAGAAAAAAGCGCTTGGCGAGAGATGGAAGTCAGTGTCGGCAACCACGCGAAACACGCACCTTCATCTACAGAAAATTCAGAAACTCTCGCAGACAGATCCTCACGGATTTGGACCCACTGATCCAGTGCCAAGCCATCAAATACAACGAGAGCAATTCGATCTTCACCAGAGCTGCGGCGCATAGCTAAATATCTTGGCACATGGTGCACCATCACAGGCGCTTTCGCGACGGGCAACGAAGGCAAGTCTGTGAAGTGCCGAAACACCCACTCCTTTAGCCGCGCATCGGCGTTAAGTTGCAACGTCCGAACCTGCTCCTGTAGGCCAGCAGCATCTGCGGCTTTGAGTTCATTGAAGCGATATATAAGTTCCGCCAGGCGACGGGCCGCTTCCACCCAGTCGCGATAAGGCGCATCGATCAATGGCATGTCGGCTGCGATCCTCGTCGCACCTTCTGACACCAGTCGGGAAAGACCCCCGGGTGGCGCACTCCTCTGCCCCCCGAAGGCTCAAACCCTTCCCAGCCCTCCTCTGTCTCTCGGGCGTCACGCCGCGATCTGCAGCGCGCGGGCGGCAAAAGCGCGCCAGAGCGGGTCGACAAGGCGGGCATCCAGCAGATCGGCACGGTGACGCAGCCGCTGCGCCAGTTCAGGCTCGTGCCAGTCAGTGGCACGGCCAGCCTGGGCGCGAAGTTGAACCGCCTCGGTCACGACGGCCCGCGCCTCAAGAGCATTGGCGACAGGGTGGCACCAAGCCACAGCGCCATGACTGGCGGCCCCGGCAAGAACCAGGCGCTGGTCGTAATCAAGGATGGCCAGAAGCTGCGGCGCTGCATCGGAGCCGTTGTCCTCCGCAAGCTCAAACGCCCCCTGCATGGCATCGGCCAGCGTCGCAAAACGCTCAACGACCACGGGGGCAGCGGCGCCCGACATCAGGGCTGCAGGCGTCCGGTGCATCCGCGTCAGCGCGAAAGGCAGGCTGGGATCAGGAGCGACAGTTGGGCCATTTGCGCCAGGACCCATCGGGCGCGCGCTCGGTTGGATCGGCAGGGGAAGGTCAAACATGGTCATATCTCCAACGGCGCGGGAAGCCTCTCTCCCCGCCTCATCCGTCACAGACCAAACCGCCGCCCTCTTCCTCGAAGGGGCGGCGGCAGGTCTGCCGGCACCATCAGAGCTTGCCGAGGGCCCGCAGGCTCAGCTCCGTTCCGGCACCCACGATGATGTGGTCATGCAGCGTCAGGCCGAGATACTTGCAGCCCTTCTGGATCTCCTTGGTCATGCTGAGATCAGCCTCGGACGGCGTCGGATCACCCGACGGGTGATTGTGGATCTTTTGTGCCCCGTTTTCTTATGTGCCCCGAAGTCAAGATCGGTAGCTCTATCAATGGCTTCTGAGGCAAGGCTGGGCACATAACGGTGCATGCTTGTTGGCATCAGGTGTTTCTGGTTTTGGGCGACAGATGATTGTCGA
>NZ_JAUSNR010000018.1 GCF_030656345.1 Pseudotabrizicola sp.
TCATCGTCGCGTGACGGTTGACCATCCGTATCGATTTGTCGGCTAATGATCCTCTTGCCCAGCTCCTCGCTGACCACCTTCGCCCGTTCAGCGAGGAACTTATCGTAATCGTTCTGACGTTGCCCCCAACTTTTATCCAGCGTGAGCGAGACTCCGGGTTTGAGTTTTGCCCATTTGGGCGGGTTGGGCAACGGGGGCTGGCGCGGAGCTTTGCGGGTTGCGCAGCGTCAGGCCCCGTTGCGGGGCGAAGGTTTTGGCAAACTCGGCGGGGGTCTGCCAGCCGAGGCGGGAATGGGGCCGTTCGGTGTTATAGTCCGTGCGCCAGGCGGCGAGCGTTGCGCGGGCATGATGCAGGGACGGGAACAGAGTCTCGTTCAATAGCTCGTCGCGCAGGCGGCCGTTGAAGCTCTCGATAAAGGCATTCTGGGTCGGCTTTCCGGGCGCGATATAGTGCCAGTCAAACTTGCGGTCATCCACAAACTTCAGGATCGCGTTCGAGGTGAACTCGGTCCCATTATCGCTGACAATCGTCTGGGGCTTGCCGCGGGCGTCAAACAGCGCAGCCAGTTCCCGCGCCACCCGTGCCCCCGAGAGCGAGGTGTCGGCGATCAGGGCCAAGCATTCGCGCGTGCAGTCATCGACGACAGTCATGATCCGGAACCGGCGGCCATCCGTCAGCTGGTCGGACACGAAGTCGAGCGACCAGCGCTGGTTCGGCAGCAATGGCAGCACCATCGGGGCCCGTGTGCCCATGGCCCGCTTGCGCCCGCCCCGGCGGCGCACATGCAACTGTTCTTCCCGGTAGATCCTGAACAGGCGATTGTGATTGACCTCATGGCCCTCACGCCGCAGGAACACATGCAGCCGTCGATAACCGAACCGGCGCCGGACCTTGGCCAGTTCTTTCAGCCGCTCCCGCAGCACGGGGTCATCCTGCCGGACTACCTCATACCGCATGGTCATCCGGCAACCGCCGATCACCCGGCACGCCCGCCGTTCGCTCATCTCGTGACTTGCCACCAGATGCGCGACCGCTTGCCGCTTCGCGGCGGGCGTCACCACTTTTTTCCCAAGAGATCCTTCAGCGCGGCATTGTCGAGCATCGCATCCGCCAGCAGCCGCTTCAGACGGCCGTTCTCGTCCTCGAGCCCCTTCAGCCGCTTCGCCTCGCTGACAGCCATGCCGCCATACTTGGCCTTCCACTTGTAGACCGTCGCATCGCTGACGCCGTGCTTGCGGCACAGATCGGCGACGGAAATCCCGGCCTCGTGCTCCTTCAGAATGCCGATGATCTGGTCTTCGGTGAACCTGCTGCGCTTCATCTCTGGTCCTTTCGGTTGGGCCAGAGTCTACCTCAAACTGGATTAGGTGGAGGGGGCAACGTCACTGCCGCTGTGAAATCACATACCTATCAAATTCGGCCGTCTCGGGAATTATCGCGACTTGACCAATGTTCCCAGCGTGAGTGAACACGATGTCACTGCGCCGAACGTTTGAGCGGCGAAGCTTGTCCGCATGCACCTCGGTGATAAAATTGTAGTCCTTGTCGGCAAGCTGCAAGCCCCGCAAATGCGCACCGCTGATAACTGGGATGCCTTCAGCCACGAATGTTTCGACTTTGATGTTTGATCCAAATGGTCCCATAGCTATTTGGTCAGCAACGTCTCCCAGTGTTCGGACTGTCCATCCCTCCGGCTTTCCCTCGTCGTCCAGACGGTCGGGAAAGAGGGACCAGAGGTCGGGGGAGAGGTAAGGGGCGCGGGCTTTCATCTTGGCGCGGGTGGGGCCGAAATCGACGAACCAGTCGCGGAACAGCGCCCGCGCCATTGCCTCCAGCGTGGCGTTCATCTTCCGGTTCAACTCGATCTTGTCATCCAGCGCCCCGAGGGTGGTGGCAATGGCGCGTTGTTCGCGGAGGGGCGGAACTAGGAAGGCTTTCTTAGAAAGATCGCCCATGGTGATCTGTGGCTGGGCTGACCCTGAAACAAATTCCAGAGGCGGAGAATTTAGAAGGTTGTAGTAGATGAAGCGAAGGTCGAGGTCCCCTGATGGAAGAATCGCCATAGAATTGTTTGAGACCCACAAAGGGCCTTCTGCCCAAAGTACCATTCCACAATTCGACCCGCGGCAAGTCACCAGCGGCACGCCATGGGAATACAATACCTTGTTCGTCCAACCGATGATCCCATTGGCTCCATGTACTGGAATCCCGACCACCTTCTGGATTGCCATCCAGAACCGGCGGATTTCCTTCACCGGCTGGCCCGGCACATCGCCAGGGAACAGCAACGGGCAGCCGCGCGGTACCAGCAGCAGTCGCTGCCGCACGATCGCCGCCGCCTCGTCCGAGATCGGCAGACGATGGACTTTGCGCTGCTTGGTCATGCTGGCGGGCTTTGACCAGCTGAGATGCTCGAGGTTGAAATGCTCGAACCGGGCTTGGCGGACCTCACCCACTCGCGCACCGGTCAGCATGCACAGCCGGATGATGCCAGCCGCCCGGCGATCCTCGGCCGCCTCCAGCGCTTCCGCCAGTTTGCGGATTTCTTCATGGCTCAGGAAGCGTTCCCGCGGGTTCTCGATCCGGCGGCGAAAGCCTGATGCCGGGTTATCATCGCGCCAGCCCCAGCTGACCGCATAGGTGAACATCTTGCGCAGCACCTCGCCGGTCCGGTTGGCGCGCACCGGCGTGGGCTTTGACCCTTGCAGCTTCCGTGCCCGGTTGTTCGGCTTGGCCTTTGACGGCCGGGCCCGGCCCAGCGCCACTTTGTTCAAGAGCTTCTCGACATCATAGGGCGTGATCTCCGTCACCAGCTTGTTGCCCCAGTCCGGTGCCACCATCTTCGCCAGCATCGATTTCTGGTCCGAGGCATTCAGGGCCGAAAGATGCGGCAGATGCACCTCGGTGTAGCGGTCGATCAGATCCTTGAACCTCGGGGCATCGCGACCGGTCTCCTTCTGACCCAGCGGATCGCCCCCGGCGTCGATTTCGCGCCGCAGCTCTTTGGCCCGCTCGCGAGCCGCCGTGGTCGACCATTCCGGCCAGCGCCCGATGGTCATCCGCCGCTGCCGCCCGGCATGGCGATAGTCGATGGTGAAAGCCCGGCCGCCGGACCGGTAGATGCAGACGGCGAAACCACGCACATCGGTGTCGAAGATCTGATAGTCCCGCCCCTTGGCCGGTTCGGCCTCACGGACGGATTTCTCATTCAAGCGCAATCTGTTGACCATGCAACTCACCCTTCGTTTCGTCATCCCATGACGCGTAGATTCGCGCCTTAGGCAAGTGATGCATGGCGGCAAGGATGGCGGGGTGGCGCAGGGTGGCGGTCATTTGGGGCAGGGGTTGCCACCCCTGCTGGCGAGATGAACCTAAAGGGCGGAAACCGGCCTGATAGCGGTAACGCATTTCCGATGCAAAAAGTCACAGTAGCGGCCCTTTGTCCTCAACTTTATAGTATACTACGTACACCATATCGGGCCGTACCGAGTGCGAATCATACCCCACATCAGATGCTGCCAATTCATATTTCAAACGGCTTATGCCCCTGAGATTACCGACCACACATGGCAAAATCGCAGCCGCACGACGGATCGTCTGAGTTTTCAGGACTAGGGCAATCTGGTCTAACGATTATGCGGTGGCTTAGCAAAGCAAAGATAGAGTCAAGTAATGTCCCCCACTCACCCTAGCGCATAACCAGCCCCGCGAACGGTGCGCAGGGGGTCGTCGCCGCCGAAGGTGCATAGCGCCTTGCGTAGGCGACTGATATAGCACGTCGACGGCGCGGATATCGACGTAGATGTCGCGCCCCAAGACCTCGTCCAACAGCTGCTCGCGGCTCCAGACCCGGCCGGGCTTTTTCATGAATGTGGTCAGAAGGTGGAACTCGGTTGGCCCTAGTTTCAGCACGTTGCCAGCCCGGAAGACCCGGTGGGTCTCTGGTTCAAGGCGGATGTCGCCCCATTCCAGTACCCCGCCAAGCAAACTGGGACGAACGCGGCGCAATTGAGCGTGCACCCGCGCCATTAACTCGACCATGATGTAGGGCTTGATCACATAGTCATCCGCGCCGGTTTCCAGCCCGCGCACCTGGTCCACCTCTTCGGGCCGCGACGACAGCATAATGATCGGGATCAACCGGGTATCGGCGCGCGATTTCAGCCGCCGGCAAACCTCGATGCCCAACACGTTGGCCAACTTCCAAGCAAGTACGATAATATCGGGGCGAATTTTATCCACCAGCATCATCGCCTCTTCGCTGTTGCTGGCCGTCGTCACGAGAAAGCCCTCTGCCTCGAGATTATAGCCCAGAACGCTGCGTTGCACCGGTTCTTCCACGACAATTAGAACGGTCGGAAGTTCTTGCGACCCCATGATCAGTCTTCGTTTGCTATGGCCGGCATGAGATCATCAGCCTTCGGCCGCGTCTCACCGGGTAGCTGGCCGCAATGCCGATCTTGGTACGCAACTGCACCGGGTCCACGCGGTGATTATAGATATCCTCGCCATCAACAAAGACCTTGCCAAACACACGCGCCGAAGCCACAGCGTCATTCATCCCGTTTAGGCACCGCAGAAAGGTGGACCTCTCGAAGCCCGACGACCCGTCGAAAGTGGACACAGTCTTGTCGAGGATGTCGACGTCCACATTCTTCAAGAAATGTATCGCGCAGTGATGTATCGGCACGCCCCGGGCCGTGATCTTCGCTTTGTTGTTACCCCCGTCTCTTTCAACGATCTGCATGCCATTCAGGTTCATAGTCTGTTGCACCTTACCAGCGCCGTTCAAACCGGCGCCGCAAGAGGATCGCCGCGACGTTCATGACCAGAAGGAAGGCCAGAAGGACAATGATTGCGCCGGACGAGCGCTCGATAAAGGCGGGGTCAGACCGCGAGGCCCACGAATAAACCTGCACTGGCAGGGCGGTGGCGGGGTCGAAGAAGCCGCCGTCCAGCGGGCTGGCCGGATAGTTGGCCACAAAGGCCACCATGCCGATCAGCAACAGCGGCGCGGTTTCCCCCAAAGCCGAAGCGAGGCCGAGGATGGTGCCGGTCATGATGCCGGGCGCAGCCAGCGGCAGGACGTGGTGGAACACGGTCTGCATCTTGGACGCGCCGACACCCAGAGCCGCATCCCGGATCGACGGCGGCACGGCACGCAGGGAGGCACGGGTGGCGATGATGATCGTGGGCAGTGTCATTAGGGTCAGCACAAGCGCACCGACGATGGGGGCCGACGCGGGCAGTTTGGCGAAGTTGATGAAGATCGCCAGACCCAAAATCCCGTAGACGATCGAGGGCACGGCGGCGAGGTTCGAGATATTCACCTCGATGATATCGGTCCATTTGTTCTTGGGCGCGAATTCCTCAAGATAGATCGACGCGGCGACCCCGATCGGCAGCACCATGATGGCGACCAGAAACATCATGTAGATCGAGCCGATGATCGCGATGCCCAGGCCGGCGGATTCGGGCCGCTGGTCAGAGGCGTCCGGGTTGGTCAGGAAGCGCCAGTTGAAGGCGGACTTCAGCACGCCCGCCTCGATCAGGCGATCGGCCAGCTGCAGCTGGGCGGGGGTGATGTTGCTGTCCAGCTCGGCCGAAGCCATGGTCACGCGGCCCTTGATGTAGCCGTCGATCCGGCCCGAGGCAAAGGCGCCGAAGCGGATGGTCTGGCCCAGCAGTTCCGGATCGGCCAGCACCATGTTGCGCAGCCGCGCCGGAGCATCGCGCGAGATGAATTCGCCGACCTGCCGTTCGGTCACACCTTCGACCGAGATATTGCGCTCGGCCATGTAGTCGTTGAGCGCCGCAGACAGCAGGTTGCCGTAGCCGATGGTGGTGACCTTGGCGATGGAGGCCACACTGCCGTTGCCATCGGGATCGAGCCGTTCCGGGTCCAGCGTCACGCTCAGCTCAAGGCTTGCCTGACGGAAGGCCGAGACGCCGTCCGAAAAGATCGTCCAGAGCATGACGCCAAGCATGATAAGGCTGACCGAGATCGCGGCGATCCCGTAGTATTTGAACCGGCTTTCGGCGGCATTGCGCTTTTTCATCAGCGCGTCCTGCGTCAGCAAGGATGACTTGCCGTGGGGTTTGGCTTCGGGCAGGCCAGAGGCGTTTGCGTCGGTCATTCGTATTGCTCCCGGTATTTACGCACGATGATCAGGGCAACGATGTTGAGCCCGAGGGTGATCACGAAGAGGGTCATCCCGAGGGCAAAAGCCACCAAGGTTTCTGGCGAGTTGAATTCGGTGTCGCCTGTCAGCTGGCTGACAATCTTCACCGTGATCGTAGTCATAGCCTGGAAGGGGTTTAGATCAAGCCGGGCAGCGGCACCCGCGCCCATCACCACAATCATCGTCTCGCCGATGGCGCGACTGGCAGCCAACAGGACTGCGCCCACAACACCCGGCAGGGCGGCGGGCAGGATCACCTGGCGGATGGTTTCCGATTTGGTCGCACCAAGGCCATAGGACGCGTCGCGCAGCGACTGCGGCACGGCGTTTATGATGTCATCGGCCAGCGAGGAGATGAACGGAATGTTCAGGATACCGATCACGATACCCGCCGTCATCACCGAAGAGCCCGAGGTGCCAAGGCCCAGCGGTTGGGCGAAGGCATCCCGCAGGAACGGGCCCACGGTGACCAGTGCGAAAAGGCCAAACACCACGGTTGGGATGCCTGCGATGATCTCGATCAGTGGCTTGACGACAGCGCGCACCCGTGGGGCCGCATATTCGGCCAGATAGATCGCGGTGAACAACCCGATGGGAACCGCCACCAGCATCGACACAAAGCTGATGTAGAGCGTGCCCCAGAGCAGCGGTGCCAGACCAAGGGCGCTGTTGCCCTGGAAGGATGGCTGCCAGGTCAGGCTGAAGAAAAAGTCCTGCCAGGGGTACATCGAGAAAAAGCGCATGCTTTCGCTGAGCATCGACATCACGATGCCGATGGTCGTCAAAATGGCGATCGTGGACGCGGCCATCAGCAGCGCCAGCATCACCTGTTCCACCCGGTTGCGGGCGCGGAAATCCTTGTTTGTCACCTTGAGTGCATAGGCCAGTCCGGCCAGCGAGAGGGCAATGGTCAGAACCGTGCGCATCAGCGCCCCCGAGGCGTTCAGCTCGCGGCTGCGCTGTGCGGCCTGCAACACCTGCGGTGTCACTTCCGACCCGAGCGCCACCCCGACAGAGGCCAGACGGTCACGGACCGAGCCAAATTCGGTACGGATGTTCCGGGCCTGCTGATCGGTCAGCGCTCCGCGCTCGACGGCCGTATCCAGTCCGGTGGCCACGCGGCGCACATCGGCCATGATCAGCGTGCGCGCGGCATCGCTTTTAACACGGTCTGCAGGAAAATAGCTGACAAGCTGGCGCTCGACCACCATCGGCTGCACAATGAGCCAGACGGCCATAAACATCAGGGCTGGCACACCCGCCATGATTGCCCCGTGCCAGCCGTAATAATTCGGCAGCGAATGGAGCACGCGGATATTGCCCTGGGCAGAGGCTACGGCGCGCTGGCGCCCGACCACATAGCCCGCAACGGCCAGAACAAGAAGTACAGTGAGAATCAGGGCGACGGTCATGGGCGATCCTGCGCGCAAAAGGTGTGGGGGCGGCACCTGCGCGCCGCCCCCGGTGTAGTTGGATCAGTTCAGCGGGCCCATCGGGGTGCGGGCAGCCACAGCGGCTTGCGTCGCAGCCAGTTCCGGGTCGGACACCAGGCCATACTGGGCCAGCGGGCCATCCGGGCCAGCCATATCGTCGGAGACGAAGAACTCGACGTACTCTTTCAGGCCGGGGATCACGTCGAGGTGTGCGGTTTTCACGTAGAAGAACAGCGGACGCGAGACCGGGTAGTCACCGGCAGCGATCGACTCGGTGGTCGGGATAACGCCGCCCATGGTGCCGACGCGCAGCTTGTCGGTGTTGTTCTGATAGAACGACAGGCCGAACACGCCGATGGCGTTCTTGTCGTTTTCCAGACGCTGCAGGGTCTCGGTGTAGTCGCCGTCGATGTCGACGTTGCGGCCGTCCGAGCGCAGCTTGGTGCATTCGCCGTTGGCGGCACGGTTTTTGGCCGAGTCGTCATCGCCTGCAGCAGCAGCCAGGAACAGGGCGTGCGCGCCGGTTTCCTTGCAGCCGGTGATGATCACGCGCTCGTCGAACACTTCGCGGGTACCGTGCTTGGTGCCGGGTGCCAGAACCAGGATGTTCTGAGCGGGCAGGTTCGGGTTGAATTCCGACCACTGGGTGTAGGTATTGGCAACCAGAGCGCCATCCTTGACGACCTGAGCGGCAACAGCATTGTAGAGGTCGCCCTGAGTAAAGGCGAATTCCGGGCCGTTCACGTCGGAAGCGAACACGATGCCGTCATAGCCGAAACGGACTTCCATGACCTCTGTCACGCCGTTGGCGGCGCAGGCGTCAAGGTCACGCTGGGTGATGCGCGAGGACGAGTTGGCGATGTCCACGGTGTTCGGGCCCACGCCTTCACACATCTTGGCACGGCCGGCACCCGAACCGCCACCTTCTACGACCGGGGTCGGGAAGTCGAAGTTCTCGCCGAACGCTTCGGCAACGATGGTCGAATAGGGCAGCACGGTCGACGAGCCGGTGACTTGCACGTTGTCACGGGCATGGCCGACGCCGGCCGACAAGGCAACAATGGCCAACACAGAGGTGCTGATTTTCACGGATTTCATGGATCTCTCCTGAGTAATGTTGGGCCAAACGACTCGGCCTCACGTGTCTTTAGTGCCGGTGGATGTCATCTGTGCCTCATTTTTGTAACGCAAAGATGACACAGGTAGGTTCAATTGCTAAGCGCACCATCTCTGGTTTGAGATGTTCTGAAAGGACCCACGATGGCACGAGTCCCCAGTGATCGGTTCGGGGAAGCTGCACCGTAGCGCAGTGGTCATCCCGACCGGCTGCAATGGGCTGACCGGCGCGTGGCACGCCGGTCGGCGGGGTTGTTACAGATCGATCCCTTCTGACAACGACAGCGCATCGTCCAAGTCGACCCCTAGATACCGAACGGTGCCGTCCATCTTGGTATGCCCGAGCAAAAGTTGAACAGCGCGAAGGTTGCCTGTCTTCTTGTAAATCTGGGCAACCTTGGTGCGTCGCATCGAATGGGTGCCATAGGCGCTCGGTTCCAGCCCGATCGACAGAACCCAGTCGCGCATGATCCGCGCATACTGTCGTGTCGACAGGTGCGGGCTCGCATGAACTCGGCTGGGCCAAAGATATTCGCAACCGATCATTTCTGGATCACGGATCCAACGCTCCACCGACAGTCGCGTGGTTTCGGTAATCTCGAAGCGAACAGGCTTGCGTGTCTTGCTTTGCGTCACCGAGGCGCGTTCCTTGACGCGGCCTGCGGCGTAAACATCGTTCACCGTCAGGCAGACCAGATCGCAACCCCGGAGCTTGCAATCGATAGCCATGTTGAACAGCGCAAGATCGCGCTTGTTGTCCGCCATTTCCAGCCGCACACGGATCGACCAGACATGTTTGGGCAGTATGGGGCGTTTCTGGCCGACAATGCGGCCCTTGTTCCAAGGCGCACGCGCAGGACGAAGGGCAGGAAGTGTTTCGATGGACATGACTTCTCTCCTGTCCACCAAGCCCGCCACGTCCTCGGCTTTGCCGACAGGGCAATGTAACATCGACCACCGTTTGTATGCTGATAAATCGTATCGGGCGGAGAGCAGACGTTCGCCACAGTCTCTTCGAAATCTCGGCTTCGGTGTGAAGCAGACGTTGGACGAAACATCGCCGAGTTTTCTTTCGCCGGAAGAACGGCGTCAGCACAGCACCAGCGCAGTGCCCCTTCAACGAATGGCTGATCTAGCCTACCGAGCAGCCTGACGGAACG
>NZ_JAUSNR010000003.1 GCF_030656345.1 Pseudotabrizicola sp.
TGGGGTCGAATGCCGGACGGGGCAGGATCGTATCATAAGGCGCTTTGGCGGTGCCTTTTCATGATTTCGAGCACGGTGTTCTTGCTGATGGCGAGATCGCGGGCGATCCAGCGGTAGGATCTTCCCACCGCGACTGCATTGACGACCTTTTCCGCGACCTTGTCGGACTTGGGGCGCTGGCCCGGCTGTCGGCCGAGCTTCTTTCCACGCGCGCGGGCGGCGGCGAGGCCTGACTTCACCCGCTCGCTCAGCAGATCTCGCTCGAACTGGGCAATGCCGGCCAGGAGCGTCGCCATCATCCGTCCATGCGGGGTGTCCAGTTCGAAGGTCATGCCGCTCATGGCGACGACTGAAACCTTCCAACCCGCCAGCCGATGCAGGGTATCGAGAAGGTCTTGGGTCGACCGCCCCCAACGCGAAAGCTCCGTCACCAGCACAGCGTCGATCTGTCGGGCTTGGGCCAGCTCGATGATCTGGTTCCGCGCGGCCCGGCTCGCCACGGTGCCTGAGGCGGTTTCCTTGAAGACGCCGACCACCTCGTATCCGCCACGCTCGGCGAAGGCTGTCAGATCATCCACCTGACGTTCGCAGGACTGATCCGACGTGGAGACCCGGGCATAGAGGGCCGCGCGCTGTCCCAATTGGACCTCCTCAAGATTTCCGGTTGCAAGTCGTTGATTTTGCTGGTGCGAACTGTGTCCTGAACAGACTAATGATTAAGCGGGACGCACTCAATGCCAAGACGTCAAATTCTGACCGATCGCCAGCGTTCATCCTTGTTTGACCTGCCGACAGATAGCGCGACCTTGCTGCATCACTACACGCTTGCTGACGATGATCTTGAGCAGATCCGCCGTCGCCGCCAATCACACAATCGCCTTGGCTTTGCCCTGCAGCTTTGCGCATTCCGCTATCCCGGCAGGCTTCTGTCTCCCGGCGAAGTGATCCCCATCAACGTAGCCAAGTTCATCGCTGCGCAACTTGGCGAGAGGGCCGACGACCTTTGCTCTTATGCTGAGACAGACGTCACGCGCCGAAGGCATCTTGTCGATTTGCGCGCAATCTACGGCTACAAGATGTTCACGGGTCGAGGGTCGCGCGACCTGAAGGCGTGGCTGGAGCGTGCTGCGGAAGCCACACGATCGAATGAGGATCTGGCGCGCCGCTTGGTCGAGCGGTGCCGCGCGACCAAGACCGTCCTGCCCGGGATCAGCATCATTGAACGTCTTTGCGCGGATGCACTGGTCGCCGCTGAGCGCCGTATCGAGGTCCGGATCGCCGATCGTCTGGACAATGCCATGCGGGCCGAGCTTGATGCCCTTCTGACGGAAGATGCCGGCGGCTCGGTCACGCGATTTGTCTGGCTACGCCAGTTCGAGGTGGGTCAGAACTCGGCCGACATGAACCGTCTTCTCGACCGGCTCGAATTCCTGCAGGGCCTTGGGTTGGCCGAGACGGTCCTGGCCGGTGTGCCGCCCCACCGGCTTGCCCGCCTGCGAAGGCAGGGAGAGCGCTACTTCGCGGGTGATCTGCGGGACATCTCCGGCGACCGCCGTCTCGCCATCCTTGCCGTCTGCGCGTTGGAATGGCGCAGCGCCATTGCCGACGCCATTGTGGAAACCCATGACCGGATCGTCGGTAAGACGTGGCGCGAGGCGAAATCACGATGTGACGCCCGTGCGGAAGATGCCAAGGCGGCGCTGAAGGACACCTTGCAGTCCTTCGCCACCCTCGGCTCGGCGCTGCTGGAGGCCCATGAAGATCGCGCATCGCTCGAGGAGGCCGTCGACAATGCCGGTGGCTGGTTATCCCTCAAGGGGCTGGTCGCGACAGCGGCCCAGTTGACCGACACCCTGGCCGCCGACCCTCTGGCGCATGTCGGACATGGGTATCATCGCTTCCGCCGCTACGCACCGCGCATGCTGCGGGCGCTCGACATTCGCGCAGCGCCCGTGGCGGAACCGCTGCTGGCGGCGAGCACGATCATCGCGGGCACGGAGACGACGGAGGTCCTGCCACTGGCGTTTCTGCGCCGGGGGTCGAAGTGGTTGCGGCACCTGAACGCGGATGGACTCGATGCAGGCCGTCTGTGGGAAGTCGCGGTTCTGTTCCATCTGCGGGAATCCTTCCGCTCGGGCGATGTCTGGCTCGCCCATTCCCGGCGGTTTGGCGACCTGAAGGAGGCGCTGGTTCCGGTCGAGGTCGCCCGCGCCACGCCGAGGCTGGCCATGCCGTTCGAACCCGAATCTTGGCTTTCGGATCGCAAGGCGCGTATGTCCGATGCCCTTCGCCGGTTGGCTCGAGCTGCGAAGGCCGGGGCTATTCCGGGCGGTTCCATTGAGGATGGCGTGCTGAAGGTCGACCGCCTGGCCGCGGCGGTTCCCGAGGAAGCCGGTGCCATGGTGCTGGACCTGTACGGGCGCCTGCCGGAAATCAGGGTCACGGATCTCATGCTGGAGGTGGACGATGAGGTCGGCTTCACCGAAGCCTTCACGCATCTGCATACCGGCGCGCCCTGCAAGGACAGGATCGGCCTACTGAACGTGCTGCTTGCCGAGGGGCTGAACCTCGGCCTCAGCAAGATGGCGGGGGCAACCAACACCCACGATTACTTCCAGCTCTCGCGCCTGTCGCGATGGCATGTCGAAAACGAGGCCCTGTCCAGAGCACTGGCGAAGGTGATCGAAGCGCAGTCCGCCTTGCCGATGGCCCGGTTCTGGGGGGCCGGGCAGACCGCATCGAGTGACGGGCAGTTCTTCCCGACGACACGGCAGGGCGAGGCGATGAACCTCATCAACGCCAAATACGGCCAGGAACCAGGGCTGAAGGCCTACACCCATGTCTCCGACCAGTTCGGACCCTTCGCCACCCAGACCATCCCGGCCACGGTGAACGAAGCGCCCTACATTCTGGATGGCCTGCTGATGACGGGCGCGGGCCAGAAGATCCGCGAGCAATATGCCGACACGGGCGGCTTCACCGACCATGTCTTCGCGGTCACCGCCCTTCTGGGGTTCCAGTTCATTCCCCGCATCCGGGACCTGCCATCCAAGCGCCTTTACCTCTTCGATCCGGCGGCTTGTCCCAAGGAATTGAAGGGGTTGATAGGCGGCAAGATCAAGGAGCCCCTCATCGTGGCAAACTGGCCGGATATCCTGCGCAGCGTGGCGACCATGGCCACCGGAGCCATGCAACCCAGCCAACTCTTGCGCAAGTTCGCGGCCTACCCGCGTCAGCACGAGCTGGCCTTGGCCTTGCGCGAAATCGGACGTGTCGAGCGCACGCTCTTCATTGCCGAATGGCTGCTCGATGCCGACATGCAGCGCCGCGCCCAGATCGGCCTCAACAAGGGCGAGGCCCATCATGCCCTCAAAAATGCTCTGCGCATCGGTCGTCAGGGCGAAATCCGTGATCGAACTGCCGAAGGCCAGCACTTCCGAATGGCAGGGCTAAACCTGCTCGCCGTAATCATCATCTATTGGAACACCAAGCATCTCGGCCATGCCGTCGCCAGCCGCCGACGCGCCGGTCTGGATTGCTCACCCGACCTCATGGCGCACATCTCGCCCCTCGGATGGGCACACATCCTGCTCACCGGCGAGTACAGGTGGCCGAAACGCCGTTGA
>NZ_JAUSNR010000021.1 GCF_030656345.1 Pseudotabrizicola sp.
ATCATCCGACCAATACCGGCGGCGTTCACCATCGGCAGCAGACAGAACTTCGATTTGAGGGCGGTTGATAAAGTCGGACATAAGGGCGGACTTACCATCGGAGCGAACACAAGTTCAGACGGCCGCCCCCGGAGGCTTACCGGATACCAGCTCATACCAAGCAATAATGTGGGGGTTGCGACAGGCGACCAAGGGACTTCGAGGTTGATATCTGCCAACCAATACAGCCCGCGAAGATCCAAATAATCCTAGTCCGTTGAGGGCTTTGAGTATCCGACGCTGCACTTAGTATTTCTCGTGGGTCGGATCTTCGCCTGGGAACGCCTCAACATAGCCAAAGTCTACCGTGAAAGGCGTGTAACTGACCTCAACTTCTTCGTAATCGATGCCGTCAGAAACGTCGCGCTCTGCGATAATCGTGAGTGTTAGTGTGATCTCGTCGGTGGTCTGGGCTATCTCGCTACCGAGGCTGATACTTTCCCTGTCGATCCCATCCCATGCGTAAAATTCGAAAGATGCAGAGAATTCCGCAGTGACCTTCAAACGGATCGAAAAGGTGACGGTCGTGTCGGTCGCGGCCAAAACGAGTGGCGGCGTCAGACTTGTCAGGTCAATGTCCACCAGATCTGCACTGTAGGGATGCGCTTCGAACTGCGGTCCGCTATCTGCTTCGATTTCGAAGTCAGCAAGCTCCAGCCGTTCCGCGATAGCGTCTGTGACGTGTTGTGCGAAATCTGGGGCCTCCCCAGACTTCCAGATCCGAACGATTTCGTGCGCTAGATCCTGATGGGCAGCAGCTTCGCTGAACACAGCGAGCACCTCTTCGAGCGGGTATTCAGTTACCAGATATTCCGAGGTTTTGGCAAAGTCCTGCCAAGACTTATCTTGCGCGATGCACAGCACCAAACTCTTGCTTTGCTTTGCAAAGAACTCCAATCGCAGGAGGGCCGCCGCATCTGGAAATTCGTATTTCCTTGTGTCCGATGTGCCAAACGGCGGCTCTTCCGCAAAATACCTGCGGAACATCTCTTGCATCGCATCAGGTGTATCTGATGCTGCGAGGAATTGCACGCCCACATGGTCGGAGAAGCTGTCTAGTTCGGTGCGTGCGAATTCTGTCGCCGATGAAGTGAGGCGTAGCGCATCAGCTTCACCTTCCGGCTGGGTTCTATGCCACCTCAAGTTTTGCTGCCTGACAGCCGACTTCAACGTGCGCTGCGTGGTTACGGCCTTTTCCTCCAGATGCGCGAGCATTTCGCTTGCTATAAAATCAACGACTACGACCTGAATAGCGCTATCCTTGAACTGCGACAGTGATCGAAGAGCCGCGTTCCGAAAGTTGCACTGCTTTGAATCGAAGACGGTCGTGTCTATAGAAATCGCTCCGAAACGGTCTGCCGCGATCGCAGCAACAAGCTGCTCCCTAGTCATGGATGGCATAGATTCACCTTTCGCTAGCTAGAACTCTTCTACCGCAAATTCGGGACAGCAGCCAGATCCAGACCTCTATCGTGAGTCGCAGGGCTGTATACGAAAACGCCCGCGACCTATGGCTTGCGACCAAGATGAATTGAACCTTGCTGCAATGCCAGTCGAGCGGCAGTTTTATGGAGCGCTGCTTCGCAGCAACGGTGTGGCGTGATCGGCTGGTATGGGCCGATCACGCATACTCAGCAATGATGGCCCGAGTCGTCTGAACCGCCGCCGCCAACTCGCGCCCGTCAGCCTCTTTGAGCCCCAACCTGGCCAGATCGAACGACAGCTGTCCCGAACTACTGCCACCAGCCGCAGCCCGTGCAGCCTTCCCCCTAGCCCGACCTGACGGTACTGGCTTTGGGAGCTGTGTTTCGTTGGCAACCTTCGTTACAGTTTCAGCTCCCTGCGCCCCAGCAGCCGCCCGCACCTCCTGCAACTCCTGCTTCAGCTTCTCCACGGTCTCCCGCGTCTCGGTCATCTGCCGATCACGCCGCAGTCCGTCTTCATCCGGATACGGGAAACTCCCCGCCTGACCCACGTGTAGCACCTTCAGCGCCGGGTCCTCGAAGTACTTGATCCGCCGTGCTCGGATCGGCATCTGAGCGTCGATCACGAGGATCACCTCATCGAGGTCCATGCGCCGGGCCTGATCCTCGGTCAGGAGCGGCGTGTCCTCTGTCCGCTCGGAGACGCTGCGTCCCTCGAACGGGTTGCGCCCGACCGCACGGGAGCGGGTGATCACGCGCTTGGTGGTCTTGCCCACGGCCTGGCTCAGCTCCTCGATGGTCTTCTGCTCGGACGGGGTGAGGTAGAGCTTCACGCCCGCGCCGCCCTGCAGGGAGCGGCGGGTATTCTCGCCGTAGATCTCGTCCAGCGCCGGGATGGTCTGGGTGACGATGGCGAGGTTGCCGCCGAAGGAGCGCAGCGTCTTTATGCTTTCGGCGACGATCGGCATTTTCCCGAGACGGTCGAACTCATCGAGCATGATCATCACGGGCCAAGGCTCGTCGTCCCCAGGCTCCTGCGCCTGCAGGGAGGCGATCAGGTCCGAGAAGAAAAGCCGGATCAGTGGGGCCAGGGGGCGGATCATCTCGGACTCGACCACGAGATAGATTGCGTGTGGCCGACGCCGGATGTCCCGGAAGGAGAAATCCGAGGTCGCGGTGGCCGCGTCGATCGCACGGTTGTCCCAGGTGTCGAGACCCGAGGTCATCAGGAGCGACAGGTACGAGGTCAGTGTGTCGTTGTTGGTCGAGGCCATGCGCTCGAAGATCAGCTTGGCCGAGGTGTTCTTCACCTCTTGCGCTCGCTTCAAATATTCCTTCTGCTTGTCACCACCTGAGGCGGTGATGCGGTAGATCTCGCCGATGGTTGGCACGCCGCGCTCGAAGGCCAAGAGACCGGCCGCGACGAAGAGGTCGATACCGCCTGCCAGAAGCCCACTCAGTTTTTCGTTGTCGGTCTGCAGGAAGAGCTTCGCAGTGAGCTTCAGTTCCATCTGCTGCCGGTCAGGGTTGGTCATGGCGGCAATGCGCGCCAGCGGATTGTAGCGATGCGTCGGGCGGTCCCAGTCGGTCGGCGCGAACCGGAACACCTTGTCGCCCATGCTGGCGCGGAAGCGCGATGTCTCGCGGAAGTTCTCTCCCTTCACGTCAAGCACCACGGCCGAGCCCTTGTAGGTGAGCAGGTTCGGAATCACGAAGCCCACGCCCTTGCCCCGACCCGTGGGTGCCACGATCAGTGCGTGTGGGAAGGTCTTCGAGACGAGGAAGGGGCGCTTCGATTTCGGGGGGCCGAGCTTGCCCAGAAGGAAGCCGCCGCCCGGTTTGGCGAAGAAGCCGTTGCGCTTCATCTCGCCCCGGGTCTGCCAATGCGTCGTGCCGAAGCGGGTCAGCGCCTCGCCCAGAAGCGTGATGCTGAGCAGAAACGCCGCCAGACCAAACACAGCAAGGATCAGGTTCACCCAGACGAAGTCGCGCGGGGCGCTGGACCCCAATGCGCGGTATTCCCGTGCAAGCAAGGTGAAATCGATGCGCTCGGTCGACAGCCCATAGCGCAGAATGAGATAACCCGTTGCCACGACATAGCCGATGGCAAGGCCAATCAGGGTCAGGCTCAGGATGCCACCCGCGATCTTGCCCTTATCCATGGGTGATCCCCTTTTCGCCGTGGGCTGCAGCATGGCGGGCACGCTGTGCCTCGATCTGTTCCTCGGCCAGGGCATCCAGCACCCGCTCCATGGCTGGGCCGTGGGCTGTCACCTCGCTGCTCTCCAGATAGGCCTTGGCGAGTTCCAGCTGTCGCAGCGGGTGCTCGGTGAACTTCTCGAGCACATCGGCGTGGCCCGCGCGCAGGGCCGTCACCGCGTTCGGCGTGAGGTTGCGGTCGATCTGGGCGGCGAGGCGCTGCCCATCGGTATCTGAGAGCGGCTTCACATCATCGGCTTCGGCCCGCTGCAGGTAGGTCAGCACATCCGGGGCAGTCTCGGCCATGAAGCGCCGTTCAGCATAGTCCTGCCGCGCTTGATCCTCGATGTCGAAGCTCCGCTCGCTGATATAGGCGCGCGATGCGCCCATGGCGCGCAGACGGTTGATTTCCTCCTGGACCGCCGCCCCAAACTCTTCGTCCGGCATCTCGGCGCGGTAGCGCGCGAGGGTGCGGTCGTCTTCCGTGATCGGCCCGAGATGCTGGATGGGATCGCGCAGCGCGAGGTCCATGTCACCGGCGTGGAGCCTGCGGTCCTTTTCGTCGACGGCGAACTCCTGCGGCTTGCGGCTGTCGGTGATCTTGTCCCAGGCCATCGACGCCAGTTCGGCATGATCGGACGACCGTTGCGCGAAGGCGTTGAAGGCGGCGCGTGCCTCTTCGACCTCGACGGCACCGGCTCGGCGCACGCTTGGGTCGTCCGAGAAGGGATGGTCGAAATTCGTCCGGCGGAACTGGGCAACGAGGTCTTGGAAATCCCGGCGCTCGGACGCGGCGAATATGTCAGGTTCGCCCGCCGCACGCTCGCGCTCAGGCAGTGTCACCCGTTCAGCCAAGGCAACCGGGTCATCCCCGGTGTCGTCCACTTCATCGACGGCCCGCAAGATGCGCGCATCGGTCAGGGTGTCGCCCAAACGGACATGGACGGCTTCCAGCCGGTCCAGTGCTTCCTCGCGGTCCTCGCCTTTCTCCAGATCGAGATCGCCCGCTTTGGCGATGGCGCGAAGATCCTGCGCCAGCCATTGCCGTTCGAGCGCGGCATTGCCGGCCCCTTCGCGCATGCGGGCGGCTACAGCTTCGGGATCAATACCCGTGCCCTGCAGCGCCTCGCTGAGGCGCGTCTTCACCGCATCGTCGTCGAGGCGCCCCATCTGGTCCTCGCGCATGTTGGCCCGCGCATAGACGCCGTCCCGAGACGGCTCGTCGAGGAGCGCGGCCGAGCGGTCCCCGAGCGGATTGAGATGCGCGACCGATGCCAGCACATCGGTGAGCTTGCGCTCGATCTCCGGCCGCTCGGCCGCCGGCGCCCGGTCGATCGCGGCCTCGATCTGGCGGATGTTCTGGGAAAACTCGGTGATCAGCGTGTCGAAGGCTGTTTCGTCTTGGGACATGTAGATGGCTCCGTCAGATTGAATCTGACCGCCACTGGCAAGAATGGTGCTGGCCCGCTCGAGCGCCTCGGCCACGTCGTCGAAGTTCGACCTAGACGCCTCGGCAGCCAGACCTCGATAGGTCAGCGCATTGCGCGCCACCGTCTCCAGGGCTGCCGCGAGATCAGCGCCTGTGCGCTGGCGCTCGACGGGCGGTCGGCCTTCGTCACGGGCCTTGTAGACCTCGTCGATCTCGGCATGGTAGGTCGTGACCCCCCGGTCAAGACGCCGTGTTGCCTCGAGCCGGATCCCGTGGACCTGCGCCGCCTCGACCATCGCCAGCCGGAAGGCGTCGTAGTTGAAGTGGTGATCCTTCCTGAGAAAGAACATTTCGCCATCCTTGCTGCGGCGGTTCAGAACGATATGCGCATGTGGATGCGCACGATCTTGGTGTATTGCAGCAATATAGTCGAATTGCGACCCCTCACCCTGAAAGAACTTCTCGCAGATGGATTCCGTGATCGCGCACACCTCTTCGCCGCTGGTGCCGACGGGAAAGGCCATCAGAAGATGCGAGGTGTGGCCGAGCTTCGGGCTGTGCCGCTCGCCCCACTGGTTCTCGAAGCGCCGCACGACCCGGTCGATCTCGGCCTCGGTCAGGGTCTTCTTGCCATCATGGGTGCCGCGGCTGTCGAGGATATGGCTCGACTTGGTGGTGAGGTAGGTCAGCTGGGCCTTGAGCTGCGCGCCTGTGTGGCACCCGCCTTTCGAGATCGGCTTGAAGATGGCCGGGGAATAGCCCCGCGCCGCCCGGACCATCTCGGCGTTTTTCGCCAGCCCCTGCCAGCTGGCCGAGACCCGGCTCCAGTCGCGATCGAAGAGGGCGGGGCTGACACCGCGCGCTTCACTCCGCGCCATGCTCGGCTCCCTGCCGAGCCAGACCGGCAAGGGCCTTGGTGACCTCGAGGTCCAGCGCACGGCGGCGCGCGCGGAACATCTCCTGAATTTGGTCGGCCATGTCGAAGACGAGCACCGCGAGATCACGGATCTCGGCATGGCTGGCGGGCGTGTAGGGCAGCCGCTCTCCCTTGAGCTTCGCCTCGTTCAGGCGTCGCGCAACCTGGTTCACGTTGTTCCCGACACGGTTCAGCGCCGCGCTCAGCCCTTTCAGTTCATCTGTCATGCCGTCGTCCGGTCGCAGGAGATCGTCGGCCGCGAGCATCAGGCAGCGCATGGCGTCCGAACGATGCGCGATCCCGCGCCGCGCGAGAACTGCATCGAAGCCGCGAAGGTCACGATCGGTCACCCGCATGGTCAGCACACGGGTGCGGCTGTCGTTGGCCGAGACGGCGGATCGGCCCCGGCTGAGGACGTTGTAGACGGTCTTAGGCGAAACCTTCAGCGCTGCGCTGATCGCACCAACTGAGACGCCTTTCGCCCGTTCCCGGACGATCTGACGGCGCTCCTGATCGGTCAGTCTGCGACTGTGCCCCATGTGAAGTATACGTTCCTATTTCTTGCCAACTTCGTACAAGCCCGCCTTCTCCCAGCACAAGCGGAGAAGGCACCAAGGGCTTGTACTCAATGTAGAAAATCGGCCCACGGGGCCGATTTGACGTCCTCTGTCAAATGCATCGCGCAGGGCGCTCATTGCATCGCGTTTCGCGTCTTCCGCACTGCGTTTCCCGCGCAGTGCACCCCGCATCGCGTCCTTTGCAGCACGTCTTGCGCGCCCCGCTCCGCGTCGTCTGGCAAGTGGCAAATGGCCTGCGCATCCCGCATCGCGCAGCATGACGTCCGCATCCCGTCACACGTCGCGCGTCCCGTGTTCCCTGCATCGCGCCCTCTGGAGGGTGGGAAGTGGAGCACGCTTGCTGCACCCCGCTTCGTGTTCCGTGTCTCGCGTCCGCTGTTTCATGGATCGCGTCGTCTGGATTCCGCTCATTGGCGGGGCGCATCACGTCTTCCGCTTGACGCGCGCAACTCAACCGTCTAGCGACATTCACGCATTATCGTCGTGTTTAACCATCCTTGCCGAAAGTCTCCACCCCATGCCGAACGACAATCTCGTGGTCATCGCCACGATGGCCCGGAAAGGGGGGAGTGGGAAAACCACGCTCTCGCGCGCCTTGATCAGTGCTGCTGTTGCCGCCGGCCGTCGCGTCCTTCTGATCGATACCGACAGCACAGGCGTGCTCGGCACCTGGCACAAGCGGGCGGAAGCTGCGGGGCTGGGATCACCGCTCCTGCGCTCGGCGAGCGTCGAGAGCGTGGGCGCCGTGGATCGCCGGATCGAGCAGGTCTACGCAGCGGACTCGGCGGATTTCATCTTCATCGATACGGCAGGAGTCGGGGCCGAATGGTCGGACGGGATCGCCGTTCTGGCCGATCATATCGTCACCCCGGTGATGCTCTCGACCTCCGACCTCGATGTCGGCGCCCAGACCGCCGACTGGTTCGAGAAACTGCGTGCCCGCGTCGATGACCCCGAAAGCCTACCGCGCCATCACGTCGTGCTGAACATGGTCGATCCCAAGACCACGCGCGCAGATGCCGCCCTCATCGAGGCGGCGATCGCACGGTTCCCGGTGGTCGAGACCGTGATGATGCGCCGCAATGTCTACAAGGAGATGGACGAGAAGGGCCTCCTGCACGCTGTGGCGCTGCAGAAGCAGGCCGATCCCAACCCCCTCATGCGCCCCCATGTGCGCCATGTGGTCGAGGCCTTGGAGGAAGCGACCGACATTCTCAACAACATCCTCGCCGCGTGAGGATGGGGCGGTGAGGAAGAAGATCCCGACCATCACGCGGCCCGATCCGTCTTACGCCGCTGCGCTTCGTTCGGAGGGCGAGGAAGACCCAGAAAGGGAGGACGGGCGTATGCTGGCCGGTCGGGGCCCAGTGATGGCAAGACCGGCGCAGGCTACGGTGTCGATGCAGCAGGAGCCGATCGTGACACTCTCTTCGTCAATGCCGGCTGCTCCGGTCCGAACCGAGGCAGCAATGCCTCAGGCTGAGAGACCATCAGCACCCGCCGGGCGCATCGCCACCACACGGAAGATCGACATCCGAGTGAATGCGCTGGAGCGACAGGAGGAAGCCCTGATCGACTGCGGCGTCGATCCTGCCCATGTGATCCGCGCTGCCCTGCGCCGGGCAGTCAAAAACTGGACGCTCGAGCCGGATTTCGTTGCACCCTCCGAAGAGCAGCGGACCCGGATCACCGAATGGCGCGCGCGCACCTCGCTTGCGGTCGACGCCCCCACGCTCACGCTGCTGCTCCGCGCCCAAGACCCCCTCGATGTCCTCAGCAAATGGACCCTGATCCGCGGCCAGGTCGAGCCCCGCGTCTGGGCTGAGATCGACACGATCCTGCACGAGATCGCCGCCAATGCTGCGGTGCCGCGTGAAGGTGACGACCATTAACCCCTTGTTCGGGCGTGTTTCCGCCATGCGCCTGATCACAATTTTCCCGAAAGCGCCCGTTCATCTTGCAGTTGCAGAAACCAGTCATTAACAACCCTGCCAAGGATAGAGTGGCCTCCTTGTTCCCGGTGCAGAGGTCCAGGTAGAGGAGCCGATTATGTCCAACACAGCCCGCCTGACAGGCGAACCCATCATGCGCATCCTCTGCAAGAAGACCGACGCCCTCGTGGGCTATCTCTACCAGTGGAATAACGGCGATCTGCAACCAGCATGGATCAACGAGGCCATGGCCGAAGTGCGCTACGAGCCCATGGTGCAGGCCGCTTGAAGCGTGGAGACGCCCAGCCGGTTAGACGCCGGCACTCGGTTGATGCATAGAATTCGCTTTCATGCCTCAGGATTTGTTAGTATTGTGAGTTATAGAAATGGATCCTATAGCTCATGCGCTGGAACTGGACGCAACCCGACTGGCCGAATTTCCGGTACGACAGCGCTGCCGTCGAACCTCTTGAGCGGCGGTTCCTGCTGACATCCGGCGAGATCCTAGGTGCCGTCCGCCATGTGAACGGCGACGAACGCGACCGCCTGCGTATCGAACTTCTCAGTGAAGAGGCGATGCGGACAAGCGCCATCGAAGGAGAGGTGCTGGACAGGGCCAGCGTGCAGTCCTCCCTCCGGCGTCAGTTCGGCTTGACCGCTGACGGCGCACCATCGAGGCCCAGGGAACACGGCGTCGCGGAGATGATGGTCGACGTCTACTCGAACTACGCCACGCCTCTGACCCACGAGACCCTCAGCCGCTGGCATGGGATGCTTCTGGCCCATGACCGCGGCCTCGAGACCATCGGTGCCTATCGGCGGCATGCTGACGCAATGCAGATCGTCTCCGGCAGGATCGACCGACAGACAGTGCATTTTGAGGCACCACCCTCGGCGCAGGTCCAAGGCGAGATGGAGGTGTTCGTCGACTGGTTCAACCGAACGGCGCCAGACGGTCCAACGCCCCTGCCGGCACTATCCCGCGCGGCGCTTGGGCATCTCTGGTTTGAAAGCATCCACCCCTTCGAGGATGGCAATGGCCGCCTCGGCCGCGCGCTCGCAGAAAAGTCCCTCGCCCAGAACATCGGGCAGCCGAGCCTGATCGCGCTGTCCTATACGATCGAACGGGAACGGAAGGCCTACTACGACCAGCTCGAGACCCACCAGAAAACGCTGGACGTCACTGGCTGGCTGATCTGGTTCGCCGAGATCGTTCTGAAGGCGCAGCAGGTGACACTGACACGGGTCGCCTTCTTCATCGCCAAGGCGAAGTTCTACGACCAGTTCCGTGATCGGCTGAACGACAGGCAGGCCAAAGTGATAGACCGCATGTTCCGCGAAGGACCGGACGGGTTCAAAGGCGGCCTCAGCGCCGAGAACTATATCGCCATGTCCGGCACGTCACGCGCCACCACGACCCGCGATCTGCAGGACCTGGTGGAGATGGGTGCGCTTAGCCGTACTGGGGAGCGGCGGCATACGCGGTACTGGCTCGAACTTTGACTTCGGCTGAAGAAGGGATAGGTCCCACTGACTCCTTCATGAACCGTCTTGGGTACATTCTCCGCCGCGGTTCTGCTCCAGCTCGCGACCAATTTCGCCACTGCAGCTGTTCGTGCTTTGTGCCGATCCGACCATATGCTATCATTCCAAAAAAGTGTGAGACGAGCAGTTGGCACAGAAGTCAGACATCGAATGGACGGACGCGACGTGGAACCCGGTGACGGGCTGCACTAAGGTCGGTCCCGGTTGTGACAACTGCTATGCCGAGCGGTTTGCAGAGCGCTGGCGCGGAATTGCCGGACACCCCTACGAGCAGGGCTTCGACCTGACACTCTGGCCGTCAAGGCTGAAGCAGCCCGTGCTCTGGAAGAAGCCGCGGATGATCTTCGTAAACTCGATGAGCGACCTCTTTCACAAGGACATCGACCGAAAATTCGTCGACGCGGTGTTCGACACCATGGAGCAGGCGGACTGGCACGTCTACCAAGTGCTAACCAAGCGCAGTTCGCTCATGCGCAACTACGTCCGGCGACGGTATGATGGTGGGTCGGTCCCTCGCCACATCTGGCTTGGCGTTTCTGTCGAGGACGCGGCGCACACGAGCCGGATCGAGCACCTGAAGCAGATCAATTCCGACGCACGCTTCATCTCATTCGAGCCGCTGCTCGGACCGATCGGGGATGTTGATCTACAGGGCGTCGCGTGGGCCATCGTCGGGGGGGAGAGCGGGCCTCGGGCACGACCAATGGACGAAAGCTGGGCCCGCCAGCTTCGTGACATCTGCGATCGTGACGACGTGGCGTTCTTCTTCAAGCAATGGGGCGGCGCCCGGCCGAAGTCGGGCGGGCGCCTCCTAGATGGTGCAGAGTGGAATGGCTTTCCCTGGAAGATCGTTCCGGAAGCTATTCTAAGCCAGCTGAGAGCATAACTCATTGTCGGGAAAGCTTGTTAACAATTTCTCTTGGTCTGTCGGGCACCCGCTTCCGAGAATTGAACAACACAGTGATCGAAAGCTTCAGGTCATTGAAGAGTACCTGTGTGTCTATTTCGACACCGTCGTCCGTGACCCTCGGATGGACAACCTAAACATTACTCTAATCGACGGATTCTGCGGCGGCGGGGTGTATGATCGCAGTGGGGAGAAACGGCTAGGAAGTCCGATGGTCATCCTAAATGCCATCTTCAATGCGGGCGTCAGGCTGAATGAAGGTCGTCAGAAGCCGTTGTCCATCGATGCAGTCTATCACTTCGGTGATGAGAACCGCGAACACGTGGAGTTCCTTCGGCAAACCATCTTGGGCAGTCAGTTTCGCGACTTGCTGGGTAAGAGCGTTGCACTGCACCACAAGCAGTTTACGGAACTGCTTCCTCTGGTGATCGCAGATATTAAGCGTCGACAAAGGCAGGGACGTGCGATCTTCGTCTTGGATCAGTTTGGTTATGCAGATGTACCAATGTCATCCATCCGAACAATTTTTGACAACCTTCCGAAGGCCGAAGTGATACTGACCTTCTCGATCGACGCGCTTCTGAACTACCTCCAAGGTGAAGGGGACCCAGCCCCCGTAGTTAGCCAGTTCGGTGTCACCGAGCCATTCTTGCGCATGTGGCAGGAGTGGAAGCTGAGTGGGCAGCCTGGCCGCGCAATGGCGCAGCGCGCGCTGATGGCACAGATGCATCGTTATTCCGGCGCGCGGTTTTTCACTCCATTCATGATGTTTTCGAGCAGTGATAATCGCCACATGATGATAGCCCACTTGTCCCAGAGCCAGGCAGCTCGGGACAAGATGCTTTCGGTACACTGGGCGCTGAAGAACACCTTCAGGCACATTGGTCGCGGTAGCCTATTTGGGCTCGGCTTTGATGCACGTCTAACTGCGGAAGAATCTCTGTTCGAGTTCGGTGAGATCGATCGGAGCAACATGCGACGTGAACTTGAGGAGGAATTGCCCAAGCTGATATTCGATTTGTCCGGCGGCGGGCCGTTAGCCTTCGGCGAACTCTTAGTTTTGATGTAAGCATCCGCCGAAGGCCGCAGCCGTGCTATATTGATCAGAGGCTTCTGGGTGCGGCTTTTGGTTTGCGCGGCTTTGGGGCCCATTTTTTGGCGAGGCGCTCGAAGTTGTCGAGGATACGGCCGATCTCTGCCTCGTCGGGGTCGAACTTTCCCCCATACCATTCCAGCATCCGGTCGTGCTCTTCGTGCTCAGGGTCGGCCATGGCTTCGAGGAAGTCGGCGTAGCCCGGGAAGCCACCCACATCTTCAGGGGGACAAGCACCGGTGGCCCTGACAAGGCGTGGGTAGTCGGCACCCGGCATGGCATCATCGATTTTCTCGACCTTGATCACATGGTGCCAGTTGTCGCCAAAGTCATAGATGTAATGGATGGTCTTGGTGCCGACATCTTCGAGCACATCGAGCAGGCTGGATTTGTTCGCGGGCAGCGGGCCATCGTAATAGCCGTCAGGATCAGGCACACCCCAGCCGACGCCACCGGCCCGGAACTCATAGAGGTGACTGTCGGTCCATCCCATGGCCGCCTGGATCACCTCGTGCAGGCGGTTTAGCTTGATCTTGAGTGGCACATCAAAGCGCCGCAGCACCTGAGGTTCGACGTCGGACAGTGTGACCTTGAGGCGCGCGACCAGTGTCATGCGGCAATCCTCTTCAATTCGGTTGCGGCTTTCCAATGCCAAGGGAGCAATTCATGCACCCGTGACATCGGCATGTCCGGCAGACGTGCGAGCACATCGGCCAGCCATGCCTGCGGATCGATGTCATTCATCTTTGCCGTGACGATGAGGGTATACATAAAGGCCGCCCTGTCACCACCGCGCTCGGACCCTGCAAATAGCCATGACTTTCTGCCCAATGCGATGCCGCGCAGGGCGCGTTCGGCAGCATTGTTGGTCAGGCAGAGGCGCCCGTCATCAAGGAATGCAGTGAAGGCTACCCAGCGGCCTTCTTCGTCCAGCATGTAGTTGATCGCCTTGACGACAGGGTTGTGCTTTGACATCCGGGCCCGCTCGGCCCGCATCCAGTCATGCAGATCGTTGACCAGCGGCACAACCCGCTGCTGGCGAACCCCCAGGCGCGCTGCGGCTGACAGGCCGTTAATCTCACGCTCGACATCAAAGATGGCGTCGATCCGCGTCACAGCGTCCAGAGCGATAGGCGAGATTTCTTCTGCAATCTTTTTGCCCTTGCGGGCGATGGCTTTGATGTCAGCCAATTCAAAGAACTTGCGTCTGGCATGGCTCCAACACAGCGCAGAACGCACCGGTCCCGGACTGCGATCCACAAGATACAGATCGTTGTAGCCGCCATAGACGTCCGATTGCAGCACGCCATGCCATCCAGCCAGATGTCGGGTCGGATGCTCCTTGCGACGATCTGTCGAGAACTTGAAGAGGGCGGCAGGTGGCGCACCCCCATCCCAAGGACGGTCATCGCGCACGTAGGTCCAGAGCCGCGCCGTCTTCGTGCCGCCGCGGGCCAGCAGCGGCACGGTCGTGTCATCGCCATGCAGACGGCCGCCGTCCAGCACGTGACGCTCGATTAGCGCATGGATCGGGGCCAGTGCCACACAGGCATGACCGATCAGATCAGCCAGAGTGGACAGGCTAAGCTCAATCCCCTCCCGTGCGATCCGTTCGGATTGCCGGTTCAATGGCTGGTGCTGTCCATATTTGTCAAAAGCGATCATCGCGATCAACTGCGGCCCTGCCCAACCGCGCGGAATGGCGTGGAACGGGGCCGGCGGCTGGCTGATCTTTTCGCAGGCCCGGCAGGTGAACTTCTCCCGCACTGTCTGGACCACCTTCCACTGGCGGGGGATCACTTCAAGCGTCTCGGTGATGTCTTCGCCCATCTTCACGATCCGGTCGGAACCACAGCAGGTGCAGCTGGTCGGCGCCTCGACCACAACACGCTCACGCGGCAGATGGTCTGGAAAGGGTTTGCGCACCGGTTTACGCCGCGTGAAGGCACGCACCGTGCTGGTCGTGTCCGCAGCAGCGGCCACTTCAGCCGCCAGCGCATCCTCGGTGGCAGCTGCTTCCAATTCTTCAAGCTGCAATTCCAGCTGATCAATCAGCCGTGCGCGACGCTCGGAGGAGATGCCGTATTTGTCGCGCCGCAGCTTGGCAATCTCCAGCTTCAATTCCTGGATCATCGCTTCCGTGCAGGATGCCAAGGCGCGGGCCTGCGCCAATTCGGCTTCCGCTGCCTTTGCGCGGGCGTGTGCAGCCTCAGCCGAGGCAGTCTGCGCAGCAAGTGCGGCGCGCAATTCGGCGATTTGCAAGGCGGCATCTGACATGGCAGATGCCTATCATGAACACGGCGAAAGGCCAATAAAAACAGGCGCTTCTGTGCAAATTATCCAGCTCTTTCAGGCCTTTGCGTCCAGCGCGGGTTCCTCCAGTCGATCCCTTCCAGAAGATAGCCGAGCTGGGCTGCGGAGATCGCTACCGCCGTGCCACCCTGGCTCACAGGCCAAATAAACTTGCCTGCTTCGAGGCGTTTCACATACAGCGACATGCCGACCCCATCATGCCACAGCAATTTTACCAGATCACCTTTGCGACCCCGGAAGCAAAAGATCTCACCCGCATGCGGATCACGCCCAAGACCCTGCTGGACCGCCAAAGCCAAGGTGTTCATTCCACGCCGCATGTCCGTCACGCCACCTGCAATCCACACCTTCGTGCCAGCCGGAAACGCAATCATGGCCGCACCATCAAGCCATTGAGCAGACGCGCAGCAGCCTCCATGTCAAAGCCGGAGGGGATCGTCACACGACACCGAGGGCCAAGGTCGATCGTCAATACAGGCGCTGGCGGCGCTGGAACATCATCAGGGCCAGAACAGTCTGCTACCTGAAGGACGCGCAAAAATTGCGGCATAGCCCCAAGCAGCCCATGCTTGTGCCTATATCGCCAATCGTAAAGCTGTGATCGCGAAATATCATGGCGCCGCGCGACCTCAGCCAAAGTCACGCCACCGCCATGACTTTCCTCAACGATGCGGATTTTCTCGTCATCCGTCCAACGCCGACGACGGCCGGTATCAGAGACCGACAAAACTTGAATACGGCGAGTGTCTTCGTGTGCGTCCATAAGGACACTCGATAAACGTTCTGCCCGCTCAACAGCCAGACGGCCCTCCGCGAATGCTTACGTTTTGATCGGAAACAAGACCGCTGCGACAAATAAAGACATCACTCATACTCTTCAACGCTTGTCCGCAGCTCGCGAGATAGAGGTTCTGCGCCCTCAAGGTGGTTTCGCACGGCCCGGCGCTGTCATCCGGCCTGGCGACCAACTGCGCGTCGCACGACAGCTCAAGCTTTTCGGCCTGCACTGACTGCTACCCGAGCCGGAACGCGGGTCTCGATAGCATCCGAACGGCGAGACCGATCGAAAAGATCGCGTCGTGGCGCAGCAGGTCGTCCGCCGATCTGCTCTCATCGATGCTGCGACGATCAAGATTGCTGCCGTCATCGACATGCCGGAAATGCGACAGCGGGTTTCGCAGCGCCATCATGCGGCGAAGGTCGGTGACGTCTTCATCAGAGATTACCTCGCGCTCTCGGCAGCGGCGGAGGGTGTCGGCGAACTGGATGCGATCCGGAATGTCCTCAACCAGAAGCCCGGCGTGAAGATATGCCGCCAGCAGATGCTCCACGAGCCCCTGACACAGCAGGATCGTCGCCACATAGTTGCCGTGCACGAACGACGAACGCGCTTCGACCCAGGCGTGATAGGCCGCATAGCCACCGAAAATCATCGTCCCGGATCGCCCCATCTGGCCGCCCAGATCGGTCAGCATCCGGAAACGGCTGACCTTCCCTGGCAGGTCGTCATGAAGGTCGGCCAGCAGATGACCGACGAAGTCGAGATCAGAAAGGTCCGATGGCAGATCGGGCTGATCGTCCCGGCCCACCGTCATGCGGCCTTCGCCCTACCATCAAAGATTTCGTGCAGCATGGCCGGAATCAGGGCGTCCACATCCTGCGCAGTGTTGGCGCGGATGGTGCGGGCTTCCTGCGCTTTTGCCCGCAGGCGGTCGAACCACTTCTGGGTCTCCAACGGCGGCGTCGGCACGAGGATCGTCGGAAGCTTCTTGGATGACAGCGTCTTGTTGCGGGCAATCGTGCCGGGCGAGTGCCCAACGATGCTCGAGAAGCCCTCGTACGTTCTGAAATAGGCCATCAGGAATCCTGGCGTCGCCAACTTCGGATTGACCTCGCAAGTCAACATGCGGTGGTTTCCGACTGTGCCCTCGTCATGCGCTTCCGCAACGGCGATAGCTCTTTCCCAAGCCATGAGGTTGCTGAATACCAGATCGCCCTCTTTCACCCAGAACAGGCTCTGCCAACTGAACTCAGAACCAAGCATCGTCCGGCGGTGGAATATTCCGTTGTAGAAACTGCGGACGCCTATCTCCGTGTATTCCCGGGTGGCTTCGATCTCGACCTCTCGGCGCACCAGCGGCGCGACCTCGGCCATGGGGCGCAGGGGGGCGCCATCGATGGCGCGCTGGAAGGCTTTCAGCAGCAACGCCTGCGTCTCGCGCTCGGCCGCCTCGATGGCGTTGCGGCGGTCGTCCACCAGCGCCGCGACCCGGTCGAGCTTTTCGACGATGCGGCGCTGGTCGCCAAGGGACGGAAGGTCGATCCGACAGCTCAGCACCTTGTCGGGGTGCACACGTTGCCTGCGGTCGCCCATTCCCTTGGCGCCGACAGCGACCTGCCGCCACACGTCACGGCGTTGGAACAACCAGTACAGGTATCGAGGCAACAGATGGTCCTGATCGACATCGAAGGTGGGATATTCGTTCGAGACGAAGACGCCATCCATTTCCTCGGGGACGATGGCGTAAGCTCCCTCAAACGCAAAAAGCCGACTGTAAATGAACTGGCCGCTCCGCACACGGTAGAGCGTGGTAGCGCTTGTCTGGGCGCCGTCGATCGGTGGCTTGCCGAAGACGCCGCGGGCAAAGCTGTAGATCCCGAGGTTTGGGTAGCTGCCGCGTGGATCGACGCGGCAAGGATCAGAAACCAGTGACAACAGGTCTGAGAGCGGAACTATTGCGGCGGCCATTACACCCGCTCCGCCAGCACGGCCTTGATCTCGTCCATGATGTCGAGGATCCGCTGTTCCTGTGCGATAATCGCGTCCACAATCTCGGCGGGTGCGCGGTGATCCGCGACTTCGCCGGAATGCGGATTCTTGATGTCCAGGTTGCAGGCGACAACGCGATCCTGCGCGTCGCGCTGGATCAGGTCAGCGGCCGAGACCTTCCAGGCGCGCTCGTTCGGCTCGCGCTTCTTCCACCAGGCAAGGCAGTCCGCAAACTCCTCATAGGCCATGGGCGCGGTTTTCGAGTACTTCTTGCGGCCCTCCGGCAGCGGCATCTCGTAGTACCAGATGTCTTTCGTCGGTCCGGTCGTGTCGAAGAAGATCAGGTTTGCCGGGATGTCCGTGTAGGGCGCGAACACCCCTTCACGCAGCCGGACCACCGTGTGCAGGTTGAACTTCTCGAGCAGGTCCGCCTTGATCCGCGCCGAGATGCCATCGCCGAACAGCGTGCCGTGCGGAACGACGACCGCGGCCCGCCCACGCCCGGCGCGCTTCAGCCGCCGCATGATCAGTTGCAGGAACAGCAGCGCCGTTTCGGCCGTGCGCCGGTCCTCGGGGAAGTTATTGAGGATGCCTGCCTCCTCCTCGCCGCCGAATGGCGGATTGGTCAGGATGACATTAACCCGCTGATCCTCGCCGATCTCGGCCAGGCGGAAGCGAAGGGCGTTGCCGGGGTCGATGCGCGGGGCATGTAGGCCGTGCAGCAGGAGGTTGAGCTGCGACAGCAGGAACGGCAGCGATTTGGCTTCACCACCCCGGATGGTGTCCTCCTGCAGGATGCGGCGTTTCTCGACCGTGTCGGCCTGGCGCTCAAGATGCAGGAACGCCTCGGTCAGAAACCCCCCGGTCCCGCATGCCGGGTCGAGGATGGTCTCGCCCAGCTTGGGATCGGTCACCTCGACCATGAACCGCACGACCGGCCGGGGCGTATAGAACTCGCCCGAGTCTCCTGCAGCGTCGCGCATCTCGCGCAGCAGCGTCTCGTACAGGCGGCCGAGTGTGTGAACTTCTTCCGAGGAATCGAAATGGATGCCGTCGATCAGGTTGACCACGTCGCGCAGCAGGTAGCCGCTTTCCATCCGGTTGGCGAAGCCCTGGAAGACGGTTGCGATCACGTCGCGCCGCTCGCGCCGCCCATTGTCGCCGCGCAAGCCTCGGAGATAGGCGAAGAGCCCCGGGCCGCGTGTGCCGTCCGGGCGCTCGGTCATTTCGGAAACGAGGAACGACAGGAGGTCGGGACCGGTGATGCCATCGGCATCCGCCGCCCAATCGCGCCAGCGATAAGGGGCCTCGATGATCGAGCGATAATCCTTGCCCGCAAGTTCTGCGCGTCCCTCCTCGATCCGCTCCATGTCGTCGAGGAACTTCAGGAACATTATCCAGGTGAGCATCGGCAACCGATCAAGGTCGCCGTTCAGCCCCTTGTCCTTCCGCATGATCTTGCGGGCGGACTTGATGATGCTGTCGAGACGCTGGGCAGTGGTCAGTTGCTTCGGCGCAGCCTTCTTTCGGGCGGTTGTAGCCAATATAGAGCTCCTTCAATTCAAGCGGTGTAGAGCAGACGCTGCAGCTCGGTGACGGCGCTGCGCAGCTCCTTGCCCCCGCCGAAGCGGGCGGCGATTTCTATGACGTTGCCCCACTCGTTGAACGGGGGCACTTCCAGGATGTCGGGCAGCTTGAACTGGGCACTGCCATGTTCGGCATATTTTTCAAGCACGGCATCCAGAACCTCGCGGGCATCCGGCCCGAAGCGGTCCAGAAACTCGTCCTGCTCCCTCACCAGACGGTCAGCGCGCTCGCGCCGGGTGCGCAGCGGCGCGTTATAGGCGAGATGGCAAAGGAGATCGAACGGGTCGGCCTCTGGCTTTCCGACTGCATCAGCGAGGGAACCGAGGTCGATGCCCTTTTCCTCGAGCCGCTCGACGATTTCCGCCCGGCGTTCGGGATCGAGCCAGTCCGTGCGCAGTTCCGACGCATTGGGATAGAGTGTGCGGACCTTGTCGCCAGTGTAATCGGTGAGCTGGCGGCAGGCGAGTTGCCGGCCGTCAGAATCGAGTTCGTACACGAGGTGCCGGACGATCGCGACCTCGCCGCCGTCGACATAGAACTTGCGGGGCCCGTTCTCGCCCTCGTCTCGCAGCTCGACCGGTCCATCCGGGATGTCGGGCCCTTCAGGAAAATCGTCCGGATCCGGCGCCACTTCTTCGATCTCGCGCTCTTCCACGATGTCGCCGTCTGCATTAATGACCGCTTCGTCCTCGCGGACGGGATCGCCGTCAAAGGCAGGATCGGCGAACATGCGTGTCGCTGTTCCCGTGTAGTCGATGATGTTGAAGGCGAGCTTGCCGTAGTCGGGCCTGAGGCGGGTGCCTCGCCCGATGATCTGCTTGAACTCGGGCATCGAGCCCACGACCCGCGCGAGCACGACGTTCTTGCAGGTTGGGGCGTCCACTCCGGTCGTGAGAAGCTGCGACGTGGTGAGAATGACCGGCGTCTGGGTTTCGACATCCTGAAACTTCGCCCTGTGCGCGCTTCCCACATCGCCTTCGTCGGACGTCACGCGGCAAACGTAGTCGGGATGGTCTTTCACGAGATCGGTGTTCAGAGCGGCGAGCGCCTGCCGCATCTCGAGCGCGTGCTCCTGGTCGACGCAGAAGACGATGGTCTTGGCGAAGCGGTCGGTCTCGGCCATGAAGCCCGCGAGATGTCTCGCAATGGCCTGCGTTCGTGCACGCAGCGCCACGACCCGCTCGAAGTCACGCGTGGAGTATTCGGCGTCGGGGATTTCGCGCCCATAACGATCAAGCTCACCCCGCGTCGGTCGCCATCCGGCGGCGTCGTAGTCCGAGATGACGCGATGGACGCGATACGGGGCCAGGAAGCCGTCAGCGATGCCCTGCGCGAGGCTGTACTCATAGAGCGGATCGCCGAAATAGTTGTAGGTGTCGACGTTATCTTCTCGCCGCGGCGTCGCTGTCATCCCGATCTGTGTCGCAGGCTCGAACCACTCGAGGATCTCCCGCCAATTGCTGTCGTCGCGGGCGCTGCCCCGATGGCATTCGTCAATGATGATGAGATCGAAAAAACCGCGCGCATACTCTCGGTAGAGGCCGGGACGGTTCTCGTCACGCGCGATGGACTGGTAGATTGCGAAATACATGTCGCGGCTCTTGACCGCAATGCCGCCAGCGATCTTGTGACGGGCGTCGCCAAATGGGCTGAAGTCTTTTGCCATCGGATCGTCGACCAGGACGTTGCGATCAGCGAGAAACAGGATCTTCGGGTTTCGGTTGACCCCTTTTGAGTTCCAGCGTGCTGACCATAGCTTCCAGCAGATCTGGAAAGCGACGGCAGTCTTGCCCGCTCCGGTGCACAGTGTGAGGAGGGCCCGCTTCCTGCCCTGAAGGGCGGCTTGGACCGCGCGGTTCACCGCGATTTCCTGATAGTAACGAAGGGGTTTGGCTCGGTCTGGAAAGGTGGGCGTCAGCAGCCGTTCGGCCACTTGGTCGTCGACAATGCCCTCGGCGCGGCGGAGCTGAGCCCAAAGGTCACCAGGCGCCGGGAAATCCGAAATCGTTCGCTCGATGCCAGTCGTGTAGTCGAACTCGACAATCTCGATCCCATTGGTCGAATACGCGAACCGAAGTCCAAGGATTTCTGCATATTCCTTGGCTTGTTGGAGGCCCTCCGCAGCGTGCCGGTAGCGAGATTTGGCCTCAACGACGGCGATCGGGAAATCCGGATTATATCGGAGAAGATAGTCTGAGCGCTTTTGCTTGCCACGTCGAGCTTTGCCACCGACAAATACAACTCGGCCGTCAGTAAAAGTTCTCTGCTCGTTTATCGCGTGCGGGCGATCATCCCAGCCTGCTTCCTGCAGCTTCGGGACGACGAACTTTCTGCATGTGTCAGCCTCATTCATCTTGGTAATTCTCCAAGAACGGTCTCGCAACTTCCTGCAGCTTGTATCCGAAACCTTGGCCACCAATCACTGAGGCTCCCTCCCCGGAGCGACCCAATGAACTTGTCTGCGTATTAAAACGTGGCTGCAAGACCTTCCCCCGTCGGCGGCCCACGTTGCGAACTCGCGAGGCAAAACAAGAGACGGCATATCCTAATGGAAGTCCAGATTTGATCCGGGAATTCGGCCTAAGCACGAATATCTGGAATGCGCGCTTCGGTCGCAGCATTTGCTGACAACGTCCAAATGCCGCAACGGGCAGCTTGAGGCCGATCACCTCGGAGAAACTTCCAAAGAAAGGGGCCACAGCGTTCATGCGGCTGCCCAAGGATTGATCAGGTCGATCTCGCAACCCTCAAAATCGGGCGTATTGCGCGTGGCGACCGTGGCGCCGCAGGCGTGGGCAATGGATGCGATCTGGCAATCGGCCAGGGCAATCGGTCGCCCGACGGCGCGGCGTGCGGCGGCGATGGTGGCGTAGGACTGCGCGGCGCTGCTGTCGAAGGGCAGAATGCGTCCGGCGAGGTCCTCGCGCAGGATTCGGTCCACCGCGTCAATCAGCGCGGCTCGGCGCCTGCCGTTCTCCATGATTGCGAGGCCGTAGCGCAGCTCCGCTTCCGATATCGAGGTCAGGTAGACGTTGAGTCCGTCCTGAGCCGACAGCCACTGCTCGACCCTGGGCTCGGGGGCCGGGCGCAAAAGCTCGGAGATGACGTTCGTGTCGAGGATGATCATGCGTCAGACCCGGTCGAATGCGGGTGGCTCACGCATGGCCTCTCGCTGCGGAAGGTCCAGATCAATGCCGCCCAGAGGCGCGACACGTGCGCGGATCGCCGCGGCGAGATCGTGGTTGGGTTTTGCCTCGCCAACGACGTGGCGCAGGATCTCGCGCGCCTCCTCCTCCATCGAACGGCCATGCTCTGCCGCGCGGATGCGAAGGCGACGCTTCACGTCATCGTCGAGATTCCGGATGGTGATACTTGCCATGATGTCCTCCTGAGAAGGATGTAATCATCGCAATCACTGCGATCAAGTCCAATCGCAGGAATGCAGGGTTTCGTAGCCCCGCCGCTTCTTCACCGCTGCGAGCTTCATCAACGCGGTGATGGCCTTGCCTTCGTCGGGGTGGGTCTCAACCATCATTTGCCCCCGAAAGCCGATCCGACCCCACTCGCGCACGAGGCTGGCGCGACCGAAGAGGTCGCGTTGCACACTCAGCCGATAGAAGCGACGCATGTTGCGCGCCGGATCGATCCGGCGCATCTGCACGTCGGTCGGGAAGACATCGAGCTGGATCGGGCTGTGGTACATGTAGTGATCGACTGAGGTTTTCTCCACAATATCAGGTGGAAGTCTGCGCTTCCACCTCGATTTCCCCGCGAGGGGAACAGGGGGCTCACGCCCCCTTCTCAAACTTCATGACCGGGATGCCCAGCTTTTTGGCCTTGTCGGCGAGGTTTTCCTGGATGCCATTGCCCGGGAAGACGAGGACGCCCACGGGCAGGACATCCAGCATGGCGTCGTTGCGCTTGAAGGGCGCGGCCTTGGCGTGCTTGGTCCAGTCAGGCTTGAAGGCCACCTGAGTCACGCCCCGGGCCTCGGCCCATTTGGCGGCAATGAGTTCTGCGCCCTTAGGGCTGCCACCGTGCAAAAGCACCATGTCGGGATGCTTGGTCCGGACCTGATCGAGCTTGCCCCAGATCAGACGGTGATCGTTGAAGTCACTCCCACCGGTGAGGGCAACCTTGGGGCCTGCGGGAAGCATCACCTCGGTTTCCGCGCGGCGCTTGGCGGCCAGGAAGTCGCGGCTGTCGATCAGCGCTGCGGTCATGTGCTGGCGGTTCACCATCGAGCCGGTGCGAGGCCGCCAGGTGGAGCCCGTGTGATGGACGAACTCGGTCGCGGCGTGATCGCGCATCATGTCCATGCAGTTGCGACGCTCAACCAGGGTCAAGCCTTCGGCCGTCAGGCGCTCGAGTTCGGTGGATTTCACCTCGGAGCCGTCCTGCTCGCGCTGGAGGCGGCGCTGCGCCTGCTCGTTCTCGTCGAGCGATCGCTCGATCCGGGCTGTGGCGCGGTGGAAGAGGTTGACCTGGCCCCAGAGCACCTCTTCGAGGTCGGGTTCCATGCGGGTGTCTTCCAGGGTCGCGACGAGGGCATCGAAGATGTCGGCGACGGCGACCGCAAGGCGCTGCCCATCGGGCATCGGGCGCGGATCGGGCTCGTCAAAGGGGCGGTAGCCATAGAGCTGCAGCTCGTCGAGCGCATGGGCGGTCTGGGACGCGGTGTGGGCGGGTTCATACGCGTCGTTGTGGGTGTGGATCGTCATCTGTTCTTGCCTCCGGGCCTATCTCGTCCGCGCGACATCCCGCGCGGCCTTCTGGGCTGCGAAAGCCGTCACGGGGGACGCTCCTTCACCCCGCCTTCGGGGCCGGAACGCATGTGGAGGAGGACGGGGGGCGGCTGATTTGCTTCGCGATGCAAAGGCGGGGCTTGTCCCCGCCGGCGGAAATCAGTCGCCCCCCGTCCTTGAAGGGGCGGCACCTTTGACGGCCGCCTGCCCATCTCTTGAAGGCCGCTCGGGTGACGGGTGGATGAGATTGCCCGGAAAGAGGCAAAGCGACGATCCAGAACCATGACAGGGATCCGTACCCCCCCTGCCCCGCACTCCCTGACTGCCCCCTGCGCGATGCGGATCAGCCTGACAGGCGATGCTGATCCTCTGGCCCGATCTGACATGCCAGATGCTGGCGCAGTGCCTCCTTGCCGTTCGCCCGGAGATCATCGTTGAAATCCCCGAGCCGCGGTTCCAGCACCCGAACGGCAATCCCGGCATCAAGTGCTCTAGCGCTGAACCTTTCCGCCGCTGCGCGCCCGGCCGGATCGCGGTCGATGGCGATGTAGAGGCGCTGCACCCCCTTCGGCAGCAGGACCGCCCCGAGGTGACCCGACGACAGTGCCGCCCAGACGGGAAGGCCGGGCACTGCCTCGACAAGGGACAGCATGGTCTCGATGCCTTCGCCGATGACGAGGATGTCGTCATGCGGGATCAGCCTGACGGCATTGCCGAGGAGGTGACCCATGGCCCGCCGCTGCGTCTCGACGCCCGCTTTCCCCTGTCCGTCAGGTGCCAGCCAGGTACGATGCACACCCTGCAAGGCCCCTGCCCCATCGGTGACCGCAGCAATCAGCGCCGGTCTGGCGACGCTCCGGGTCTGGCCCTCCTCCCGATGCCAGCACTTCGGGTGGAAGCGGAGCGCACTCGTCATGCCGCCTTGGGTCAAACCCCGGGCGCGGAGGTAGCTGTCTGCAAGCGTGCCTGCGACCGGCACCGAGGCCGCAAACAAGCGGGCCGCCGCCGCTGGTGTGCCGCCGGGGGCCATGGCCTTCTTTGGGGATGGCGCATCCGGGAGGACCGGCTGCGGACGGCCCAGATGCGCCCGGGCCTCGGCAAGGAGATCGGGAAAGCGGGAGATCCCGGTTCGCTCGCGGATGATGTCGAGGAGATCGCCATGCTCGCCCGTGGCGCCGTCGGTGAACTTGCCGGCCGCTCCCGGCCCGGATGCAGGCCCAGTCAGTCGCACGAAGAGCGAGCGGCCAGGGTTGTTCCGCAGATCGCCCACGATCCAGTAAGACCCTTCCCGCCGTCCGGCGGGAAGGTAGGCACGACACACGCTCTCTGCATTTTGCGCCAGAGCGCGGATCAGATCTTCGGTCTCGGAATACATAGCTCAACACCCTCCGCGTGCATGTAGTCCCGTTACAGGACAACGTGCAAGCAGGCGATCCAGCACGGCAATGCCGCCCGAGTCCGTTGGGCAGAAGAGCCGCAGCTTCCAGGCGATGATCTCCGAGAAGAACCCATCTGCCTTGAGCCGGTCTTTTGCGGCACCCGAAAATCCCGACAGTTCTATCCGGTTCACACCCATGACGCGGGACCGGTGCAACTCCATCCCCTCGGCCAGCCGCACGACGGTCTTGCCCTCCAGAACGAGGGCATGAACCTGCGCGGCTGTCAGCTGCGGCGCATCAGCGGCCAGCGTGGTCGCGACCCAAGACGGCGAGACGCGGCGGCCGATGATACATTGGCCATTGTCGGTCTGCAGACGGTAGACGCGGGTTTCGTCCTGAGGGAGCTGCTTCCAGATCGGCAGCAGCAGGCCAGCCACGATGTGCAGCGTAGATTCCGAGAACTCGGGCACTTCAGCAAGTTCGGAGTTCCATGCGGCGGTGAAGGCCGCGCGGTCGGCTTCCAGCCAGTGGGTGTCGTCCATGATCTTGGCCGGGACCGTACTGGCATCAAGCGGCCGGATCAGACGCAGCCGCGGCTCGATGGTGCCATCATCCAGCATCAGGCTGGTGGCAGGCAACTGCACGGCTGCCCGGCCCGAACGGCTGTTGACCAGCAGGCGTGCCTTCGGGTCATCGAGCCAGTCGAACGCATCTGCGAGGGAAGTCGGCGTGTTGCGCCGCTTTTCCGCGATGGTGAGGAGCTGGGTTTCTGCGCCGGAGCCAGGATGGGTGTAGATGACGCGCGCATCCGTGACACGGAAGCTTTCGGCGCGCAGCGTCTCGAGGCCGAGGTCGTAGACACCGGCCGCGATGGCGCCCTCGATCCGTTGGTCGAGCAATTCCTCGAAGGCCGAGAAGAGCACGGCCTGCATGTCGATCGTGAGCGCCAGTAGGCGATTGAGGAAGGTCGTGATCGGGGGCAGGTCGTCCTTCAGACCGTTGTCATCGGTCAGGCTGAGACCGGTGGCATCCTCGAAGGCCCCGAGCGAGCAGCCCGCAACATCGCCGCGATAGATGCGGCGGTAAAGCTGGCGTAGCGCATCGCGAGCATAGGGGCTCTCGAGGTTGTCCTCGGGCCGAAACAGCCCCTGCCCGCCCGTCTGGCGCTGACCGCGGGTGATCGCCCCGAGCGTGTCGAGGCGACGGGCGATGGTCGAAAGGAACCGTTTCTCTGCCTTCACATCGGTGGCCACCGGGCGGAACAAGGGTGGTTGCGCCTGATTTGTGCGATTGGTCCGCCCAAGGCCTTGGATGGCGGCATCTGCCTTCCAACCGGGCTCCAGAAGGTAATGCACCCGCAAGCGCTGGTTCTTGGCGCCGAGATCTGCGTGATAGCTGCGCCCGGTGCCGCCGGCATCCGAGAAGATCAGGATGCGCTTCTGGTCATCCATGAAGGCGGCGGTTTCCGCAAGGTTGGCCGAACCCGCCCGGCTTTCCACGACGAGGCGCGCAGCAGGACCCTCGCCCTTCCTCACGATCCGCCGCGAGCGGCCCGTGACCTCGGCCACGAGGTCGGTGCCGAAACGCTGGACGATCTGGTCGAGCGCCCCCGGCACGGGCGGAAGCGATGCCAGCTTTTCGATCAGCGCATCGCGCCTGCGGGCGGCTTCGCGGCATTCGACCGGTTGGCCGTCGCGGACCACAGGCCGGGACGACAAATTGCCCTCGCTGTCGGTGAAGGGCTCGTAGAGCTGCACCGGGAAGGAATGGGCGAGATAGTCCAAGACGTATTCCCGCGGCGTGATGTCGACGCGGATGTCGTTCCACTCGTCGGTGGGGATGTCAGAGAGGCGGCGCTCCATCAGTGCTTCGCCCGTCGAGACGATCTGGATGACGGCGGCATGGCCCGCCGCGAGATCGGCCTCGATGGCGGCGATCAGCGTGGGGGTTTTCATCGAGGTGAGCAGATGGCCGAAGAACCGCTGCTTCGCGGACTCGAAGGCCGACCGCGCGGCGGACTTGGCCTGGCGGTTCAGCGTGCCGCTGTCGCCCGTGATGTTGGCGGCCTCCATCGCGGCGGTGAGATTGTTATGGATGATGGCAAAAGCGCCGGCATATGCATCGTAGATGCTGCGCTGCTCGGGGGTCAGCGCGTGCTCCAGCATTTCGTATTCGACACCGTCATAGGAAAGTGAGCGTGCGGTGTAGAGGCCGAGTGAGCGCAGATCGCGCGCGAGGACCTCCATCGCAGCCACGCCGCCAGCCTCTATGGCCTGAACGAACTCAGCGCGGGTGGCAAAGGGAAAGTCCTCCCCGCCCCAAAGCCCGAGGCGTTGCGCATAGGCGAGATTGTGGACCGTCGTGGCCCCCGTGGCCGAGACATAGACCACGCGGGCATTCGGCAGTTTGTGTTGCAGGCGCAGGCCCGCCCTGCCCTGCTGCGACGCTTCGGTATCGCCGCGCTCGCCCTTCGATCCGGAAGCGTTTGCCATGGCATGGCTTTCATCGAACAGGATCACCCCGTCGAAATCCGAGCCCAGCCAGTCGACGATCTGGTCGACGCGGGATTTCTTGGTCCCGCGTTCTTCGGAGCGCAGCGTGGCGTAGGTAGTGAAGAGGATGCCCTCGGAGAGCGGGATGTCGCGGCCTTGCGCGAAGCGCGAGAGCGGCGTGACCAGCAAGCGTTCCTGGCCAAGGGCCGACCAGTCGCGCTGCGCATCCTCCAGCAGCTTGTCGCTTTTGGAGATCCAGAGTGCTTTGCGCCGACCCTGGGCCCAGTTGTCGAGCACAATCCCAGCCGACTGGCGGCCCTTGCCAGCGCCGGTGCCGTCGCCGAGGAAGAAGCCGCGACGGAAACGGACGGCATCGGGATCGTCGTCCTTGGCGGCCGAGACCATGTCGCCGGTTTCATCGACGGTCCACGAGCCGGCGAGATAGGTGCCATGCGCCTCACCGGCATAGATCACGGTCTCAAGCTGCGCGTCGGACAGCAGGCCGTCGCGCAGGACGGCGGCGGGCAGTTTCGGGCGGTAGGAGGGTTTGGGGGGCGCGACCGAGGCCATGGCCGCTGATTGCACGAGCTTGGTCGGGTGCGGTGCCGCGCCGGGGATGTCGATGGCCTGCAGGCGGAAGGTCTCATAAATGGAATCAGACAGGCGCGCGCCGACCCCGCCCTCGGTCGCATCCCGCAGGCTGTAGGCGAGATTCGCGGCACCGATCTGCGCGGGCGTGTTGGTGGGGGGCGTGGCGCGCGATGTACTGATGGCCGTGCGCGTGGTGCGGGAAGGTTTTCCCGGGAAGGGGAAAGTGCGGCCCTGCCCGGCTGATGCGACCTGCGCCAGCGCGAGGCGCGGGGGGACATGTGCGGTGATCAGCGAGAGCAGACTGGCGACATCAGGCGATATCGGGCGCGCCAGATCGGCGGTAATGCCGCCCGCCTCGCCACCGCGGCTTTTGTCGAAGACCGAAATCCGCGTCTCGAAGCTGGTGCCATGCTTGGCAAAAGCTGCGCCCGACACGGCGCCGGTGAAGACCAGATGGGCACTCTCGGTCAGGCGGGCGAAGGTCTCGGACCAGGCGGGCGCATCAGGTGCGAAGCTTGCGCCGGTGATCGCGACCAATCGCCCGGCGGGAGCAAGGCGCGCAAGGGCCGAGCGCAGATGCCGAGCCGTCGCCTCGGTACTGCGGCCATCGACATTGGCCACGGCCGAGAAGGGCGGGTTCATCAGGATCACGCTCGGGCGCAACCCTGCGTCCAGATGATCGTCGATCTGGGCTGCGTCAAAGCCCGTGACAGGCCGGCCCGGAAAGAGGCGGCGCAGAAGGTCGGCGCGCGTGTCTGCCAACTCGTTCAGCGCAAGGCTGCCGCCTGCAATTTCAGCGAGGATCGCGAGAAGCCCGGTCCCGGCCGAGGGCTCGAGGACCAGGTCATGCGGGGCGATCTGCGCTGCCGCCATTGCAGCCAGTCCCATGGGCAGCGGCGTCGAGAATTGCTGGAAGCGCTCCATTTCCTCCGAGCGCCGGGTGTGCGTCAGCAAGAGGCACGCCACCTTGGCGAGGATCGGCATCAGGGCAGCGGGCGATCCAGCCCGGCCCAGAAGCGCGCGGCCGAATTTCCGCAGGAAGAGGACCAGCGCCACCTCGCCCGCCTCATAGGCGAGCTTCCAGTCCCAGGCACCATCGGCATCGGAGCCGCCAAAGGCGCGCTCCATCTCCAGCCGCAGACGCAGCGCGTCGATCTGGAAGCCTTGGGCGAGATCGGGTTGCAGAGCCTCGGCCACGGCGAGGATCGCGGGCGCGGGATCGCGATATGGAACAGGAACGGGAGGCGCAACAGGCGCGAGATAGGTCATCGGGAAGCTCCGGAATGAGGGACAGGGACCGGCCCGGACACCCTCTCTCGGGCACCCTCAGGCCTGATCTCCCCCGCCCCCCCTCTTCCTCTCGCGCCGACGCGTCCCGGTTGCTTGACTTGATTTTGTTCCTGTTATGTTCTATCTTGAAAGCCAAGCCAGCAAGGGAGTTTCCCGATGGACAGCACCACCTACGCCCTGCCCGCGACACCCAAGCAGATCGCCTATGCGCGCTCGCTCGCCCTGCGCAATCAGACCCTCCTGCCCTGGGAGGTTCAGCAAGATCGCCGGTCGCTCAGCGCCTGGATCGAGGCGCAGGCCCAGCTGAAGCCGGTATCCGAAATGGACCGGCTGCCTACGTCAAAGCAGGTGGCCTTCGCGGAGAAACTCGCTCGGATCAAACGGCGCGCCGTCCCGGACGAATGCTTCCGCGACAAGGGGCTGATGTCGAAGTGGATCGACGGGAACAGGTGACTACTACGAGTCGTCGGCTTGCTCGATACCGAAAAGACCAACAGGGAAGTCTTTCCGTGGACGAAAAGCAGCACGCAACGCCTCGGACGGTGAGGCCGGCGAAGCCAAATCCTCGAAGAATGCCTGATAGTCGCGCGGCTTCAAGTTTGTGATGTCGGGGTCGTTGCTGCCAGGTGCTTTCATTTTTCAGGCCCTCCAAGGGCGCCCGGAATCTGACCGGTCAAGCAACAGCCGTAACCGAGTAGTGCGGCGTCCCATCCCAAACGAGATCCCAAGACGCGCCCGGCCGGACGTTCTGGATGGCGTGGGGCTCAAAGCAGACGAGGCAATTCCCGCCCGGCGCAGGAGCCCGGACCGAGGGATAGATCAGGCCCCGCGATCCAGCCCGACGGAGATGTTGGGCCAGGCTTTGGCCCTCGGGATAGCCGACAGCCGGATCCGTATGCAGTGCGGGATGGCCCGGCTCGTCGGTCATGTCGTCGAAGACGCCGATGAAGTCAGCCAGCAGTTCCACATAGCGAGCGCTGTCATGGAAGCTGCCGGTAAAGCCTAGTTCGCGCGTGCGGTGCCAGGCCACTTCGCTGACGGACACCATCACGTCCCATGCGCAATACCACGCGCCGCGCTCCTCGGTGTTGAAGCGGTTTCCGCCGACGCGGGTGTAGGTGAAGGCGGCGTTGACATGACTGTCGCCGTAGATGCGCAGATCGCGGCTGCGGCGCTGCCAGGCAAGCTCGCGCGGGTCCAGATGCGGGTTGCGGCCACGTTCCGCCAGAAGACGGCCGCTGGTCAGACCCTCGATTTCGGCCAGGATCTCCATCTCGTCATCGGTATCGACGAGACCCCGCAAGGACGGTGGCTTGTGGTAGGTGGCGGGCAGAAGACGAACGAGACCGCGATCAGAAACCTCGGTCTGCTTCATGCCCCACCGCGCAGCGCATCGAGATAGGTCCGAACCGCGAGAATTTGCGGCAAGCCACCGTCGATGGCGGTGTCAATCGGACGGCTGCCCCCGAACAGCGGGCCGGTGTTCGGTCGGGTGAACCAGCTTCGCGCGAGCGGCTCGGAGAAGTAGAGTTCGAGCGACTTGTAAATGCCGATCACCGCACTGAGCCGCAGAAGCTGATCCTTGGTCAGTTCTCCCGCGAAATCCGGCTTCTTGGCACGCTTCCAGGTGCTTTCCGACATGTCGGCAAGGCCAGCCGCTTCCTTGAGGCTGAGACCCCAGGCATCGGCCACGCGCGCGTAGGCCTTCAACGCGACGGCGTTGATCTGTGCAGGTTCCCGGATTTTCTCAGCAACGTACATGGCACCCTCCATTGGTCTGAATATAGATCATATGACCTCCGTGTAAAGATCAAATGAACCGAACGCGCTCTCACCCGAACCGCCGCCCAGCTTCGGTGAAGGTGTACTCGTTCACGACGATCCCTTCCTCGATGGCCTCGTCCGAGGTCAGGTGGTCGTATTCGGCCTGAAGCTGGCGGTAGAGCCAGCGGGCCAGATCACGCAGCGCCTCGGTCACGATCTCCTCGGCGTCTTCGGTCGGCGGCTGCCAGGTCGGGCTGTCCCGCGTGACGTCCACCGACATCGTGTACTCGTGGTAGTAGCGCCCGCGATGGCTGACCTCGGCGGCAAGCTGGTAGAAGTTGCGGCGCTGGATGGCCTGCAGCCGGTCAGCGATGCCGTGCAGCGTCGCGTCCGTGGGCGCGTGGTCCCGGATGCGCGTGGCCCCGCCCTTGGCGTGGGACCAGTAGCTTTCAAAGCAAGCGCCGTCGCCCTGGCTGCAGAACCCGGAGAACCAGATACAGAGCTTGGCCCGTGTCCCGCCGCCCATCAGGCGGACGGGGGTGGTCTTCAGACGGATGCCGAGGATGTCGCAGACCCGCTCGAAATCCTCGTAGACCGCGTCCCACCAGTCATCGTGGGGGCCAAGCTCGCGATACCAGCTGCGCGCCTTTTCCTTGGCGGCATCCGAGAGTTCTGGGAACTGGTAGACCGTGGTGCAGATGAGCTCAGGCATCGACGTCCTCCCCGTTGAGAGCCGCGGCAAGCCATTCGTGACTGCTGGTCCAGCCGAAGGATTTCCGCGCACCGAGATCGATGACATGCGCGCCGCCGCCGAAGGCGTCGAGGCGCGGCCGGGAGCAGGTCAGGGCGTACTGGAACCCCCAGAGGCCGGCGAGGTCGATCTCTTCCGCAAGGCGCAGCACGAAGCGGATGACGGCTTCGACATCGCCGTGGTCGTCGTCATGGATCCAGATGGCGCTGCCCTCGGGCGCGTCCTGGAGCACGAGATCAAAGCCTGCGACCTCCGGGTCGTCTGCGTCCTGATCTGCGGCGCGAAGTTCCTGGAACAGCGCGAGCGCGCGGGCCGCCTTGTCGGGGGTGCCGACATCGAGCAGGCACGAGAAATGGGTGAAGTAATCCGCCATGGGGACCTCCTGAATGGGAAAGACCCGGCCGAGAGGCCGGGCACTCGATTGGGATGAAGGGGTGGTCGGGGGCGATTAGCCTGTGGAACTGTCACCCGCCGCCTGTCGCGCGGCATGGGCGCAGAGCATCTGCCGATAGAAGCGCTTGCGCGCCGTCCGGAAGCCGCGAACGGCGCGCGTGTTGGGGTGCAGCGCCCGGACCGCTGCCCGAAGGACGGCGAAGGGCGAAGCCGTCGCTGGCACGCCGAGGCGCTGATAGGCTGGATCGGTCATCTCAGGTGACCTCGACCACGGGCGAGGCGAGATGCGGATCGACCAGCGCCTCGATCCGCGCCGACCGGCCCATCCAGGGCTCGGGCCGGATGGCCTTCACCCAGTCAGCAAAGCTCGGGATGAAGCCGAGGTCCTCCTTGACATGCTGCTCACCGACCCAGCGGGTCGGGATGATGCGCCCGGTCGAGAGTGTGAGGGTGCGACCGAAAATCGTCTCAGCCATTATATAGACAGAGTCGGTCAAAACCGACTTCGGGCGTATCGTGGCAGGCGATTTAGACTCAGTCGGAGATGCGCCATGGTGGATGCAAAGCTTGAAGGCGCAGGCCCTGATCCATCTTCGTTCGCCGCAACC
>NZ_JAUSNR010000051.1 GCF_030656345.1 Pseudotabrizicola sp.
CCTGCGCGCCGGCCATGCAGATGTGCTGGACAAGTTCACCGAACATCCGCTGCGGCAGCTGGAGCTTGCGAAGGCCTATCTGGAAAGCAGCGAGGTGACTGCCCACGGCCCCGCCATGGAGCGGGTGCTGGATGCCTTGGCTGAAGAACAGATCGAGGCGCAGCGCGCGCGTCACGCGGCGACCCATGGCGAGAAGGGGATCACCCATGGATAAGGGCAAGATCGCGGGCGGGATCCTCAGCCTGACGCTGGTCGGCCTCGCCATCGGCTACGTCGTGGCCACAGGCTATCTGATCCTGCGTTATGGGCTGTCGACCGAGCGCATTGATTTCACATTGCTCGCGCGGGAATACCGCGGGCTTGGGACCACCGCCACGAAGGACTTCCTTTGGGTGAACCTGATCCTGGGCGGCTTTGGCATAGCCGCGCTCATGCTGAGCGTCACGCTTCTCGGCGACGCACTGACCCGGTTCGGCACGACACATTGGCAGACCAAGGCCGAGATGAAGCGCAACGGCTTTTTTGCCAAGCCGGGCGGTGGGTTCCTGTTGGGCAAGCTTGGTCGCCCGAAATCGAAGCGTCCCTTCCTCGTGTCAAAAACTTTCCCGCATGCGCTGATCGTGGCGCCGACGGGCCGAGGCAAGGGCGTGGGCTTCGTCATTCCGAACTTGCTGACCTACAAAGGCTCGGCCGTGGTGCTCGACGTAAAGGGCGAGAACTTCCGCGAGACCTCGCGCTTCCGCGCCAGCATGGGCGACAAGGTGTTTCGGTTCGCGCCGACCGACTGGGATCGGCCGACCCACCGCTACAATCCGCTGGCGCGTATCGCGGCTATGACCAACCCTGACCGGCAGCAGATGGAGTTGAAGCTGACCGCCAAGCTCTTCCTGCAGACCGACAACGAAAAGCTGAGCGGGCTACTGGCAGGCGGCATTGATCTGTTTGTGGCGGCGGGCCTTCTGGCCTTCGAGCGCGGCGTTCCGACCATCGGCGAGATCTACCGGATCACCGCCTCGGGCGGCGACAAGCAGAAGGAATACCTCAAGCGCGCACAGGAGGTGAAGAACAAGTCGGCCAAGCTGATCTTCGAGCGCATGGCCTCGACCAACAACGACACCCTGACCTCTTACCTGTCGCTCCTGATGACTTCGGGTCTCGACACCTGGGACAACCGTGCGATCGACGCGGCCACCGCGACCTCGGATTTCTCCTTCCGGGACATCCGGCGTCGCCCCCACGCCATTTATCTCGTGGTCGAGTCCGAGATGATCCGCCCGCTAGCTCCGCTGATCCGGCTCTTTTTCTCCGACCTGATCGCCTCGCTGCAGGCGCAAGAACCGGGGGACGACGAGCCTTGGCCGGTGATGATCATGCTCGACGAATTCGACCGCCTTGGGAAAATGCCGATCGTCGCCGAAAGCATCAAGACGCTGCGCTCCTTCGGCGGGAACCTCGCCATTGTGACACAGACCATCCCGGCGCTGGACGAGATCTATGGCGAAAACACGCGCCGGTCGCTTCAGGGCGGCGCGGGCGTGAAGCTCTACCTCACCCCGTCCGAGCAGAAGACCATCGAGGAGCTAAGCCAGGCGGTCGGCAAGACCACGAAGCGCGTGGTCACCCGGTCCCGCGCGGTCGGGCGCAACCCGTTCGAGGGGCGCAGCGTTTCCGAGCGGACAGAGGATACGCCGCTCCTGACGGAAGACCAGGCACGCCGCATGGACCTCGACGAGGTGATCCTCGTGATCGACGCGCAGATGCCGATCCGGGCGCGGCGGATCAAGTATTTCGAGGACCCGATACTCAAGGTGCTGCATGCCGGTCAGGCGGGGAGTTTCCCTTATCCAGATGAAGATGGTCTGCGGCGGGATCGGCAGATGTCCGAGACACGCGAGACCGTGGAGAAGCTGAAGCAGGAACTGCAGGCGGTTAGGGCTGCTGCGGGAGCGCAGGGGTCTGGGACTGCGCCCCCGTCGATGACCGTTGAGCCACCTGCAACGGAGACGCAGGATCCGCAGCCAGCGCCATCAGGTCGGGCGCGCGGACGAGCAGCACGCGCTGCGGCGGGTGGCGGTGGGTCCGGTCAATTGTCGTTCGATCTGGCTGAACTGGGGCTCAAGGAGGCAGACAGGACCCAGCTTGCGTCGGCTGTGCAGACGACACGGGCGATCATCGCGGAGCATGCTTAACGGGTCCACAGCGGATGGCTTGCCGCTTACCACGCACCAAGCATGTCAATGCAACATATCGCGGGCAGCTTGCTCGACAGCACTTTGCTTCTCGAACGCCGCCTTCATCTTGGCAGGTGTCCCAAATACTTCATTGAGCATTTCTGCAACCGCTATGTTCATGGCCACAAAATCACCTTCAGCTTCGCCAGCGGTAAGTCCCACATCCATCGTTGTGCCATTGTCCAGAACGAGGCGCACCCTTGCTTGATCATCGCTGTAAAAATCGAAGGGAGAATCCAACGAGAGGGGCGTGAATGAAAGCTCGAAATACTCGTGGCGCTCATCGCCCTCGTCATCCTCACTGGTGAAATCAGCCACGAAATCATGGGTGTTGATGAAGTGGATGGTCCAGCGCCGATCATACGTTGTGCCATCTGTTGACAGCATCGCCGCAATAGGGTCGCTGAGATCCTGGCGAAGACGAGAGACTAGGAAATCGGTCATCGCCAGCTCTGTCAGGCTGAGTCCCGTATCCATATCGAATAGATCGACAAAGTTGATTGCCCAAAGAAATGCACATTCCCGCATGCGGGTTAATGTGTCCTCCCGCGTCGCCTCTTCTGGCGTGACGAGCACCAAGCTGTGGTTCTTCGGTCCCAAGTATGCGCAGATGCTGGCGATAGTGTTCGAGATGAAACCATCACTTTCAGGAACTCCATATGCGGCGGCGTCGTTCGCGCTCAACACACCGATGTATGCTTCGGGCGCTTCCTGGAAGATATCGTGATAAATGCCTGCCATATGCCGACAATAGCTTTGCCAGGCATTGATTTGCTCAAGCGCCGTGAGCTGCATGGTCGTCGGTATATCGGTTTCGCCCGTTGCCCACTTGGCCACCGTTTCTTCGCGCACCCCCCAGAACTGGGCTGCTTCGAGGTTGGTAAAACCAAACCGCCTTAGGATGACCGAAGCCATGGTTACCTTCTGCTTATCGGTCATGAGTTGCCTCTGAATTCATCTCGATTTCGTCCGCCTTCTCGCCGTGGTTACGGCGCCAGCCGTTTTGCCCTCTCGGCCATCCGTACCACCTGCGCGCTTGCCGTTGCCGCCGCACTCCGCACAGCTGCGGGTGCCTGCACAGCACCCCGCCCGATCGCTTCGCCTGTCGTGAGTGCACCGATCCTCGCCCGGCCCTTGACGCCGTCCGTATTGAAGACTCCCCGCATGATCCCGGCCGAGCCAGAGACCACAGCGGGCGCCGCAGCCACCATCAGGTTCCCCGAGATCCCCCGCACAATCAGGGGCGTTGCCGCGACGAACCCCTTGGCCAGGAATACCATCACGAAGAACGGCACCAGCGAGCCGATATTGGTCGCGGAGTTTGGGTCACCGAGTTGCGCGAGAAGCGAATTCGCCATGCCGACCACGGTCGAGAACATGGCGGCGATGACGATGGGGTAGAAGGCGTAGCTGATCGTCGTCGAGACCCACCTGTGAAAGAAATCCTTGGTCGCATCGAACAGCGACAAAGCGATCATGATCGGAGCGAGGCCGAGCATCAGGGTCAGCATCATCTTGGCGAAGATGAGGACGATGCCCGTCATGAAGCCGAGCAGGCTCAACATGACAAGGCCGATCCCGCCCAGGATCGCGCCGGTCATCCAGTTCAGGTTGTTGCCGATCGCGTTCAGGTATTGGCTGAACTCGGTGATCAGCCGGTCGAATTCGCCCGCGAAGTAGGTGGCCCCTGCCCCG
>NZ_JAUSNR010000006.1 GCF_030656345.1 Pseudotabrizicola sp.
GTTTGCGTGAAAGCCCACTGGTCAGCGCGATCCGCACCGCATCCTTGCGAAATTCTTCCGTCCTGACTGTGCCCATGGTTCATCTCCTTTGCTGCACATTACGCTATCAAAGGAGCGGCACCAAACCGCGACAAGACCAAACAGGCCGCCTTGGAGCATCCAGCAGGGCATACAGGATCGGTTGGTCGATATGTTATACGCTCAAAGAATGGGGGCCGCATTGAGATACTGTTTGATACGTATGGTAAAGGGCGGGCGAAGCTCTGGATCGCACAACAATATGCCGGCCCGCTGCTCAATGCAGGTATAGAAGTTCACGCCTATCCGGCGTCGCACATTTACAAAACGACAGATGAAGGCACCCGGCTTAGCTATGGACGTCATAGTGCGCTGAAATCGATGCGTGATCTCGCGAATGCTGATCTTGTCCGGTTCACCATTATTAGAGTTGACCAGTTGGAGGTTATTTTAGATCAACTGCTTGATGAAGTGTGACTAGATTTGGAACAGCACTGTAGCACATAGAGGACCGGCGGCTTCGGTCGAGCACCGTAGCCTTTAGAAGGTTTCAGCACCCATTGCTTTTTCGAAACACAAACTCAGGCAAAACGGTCTCCCATTCACTGCGTTTTATATAGGTCTGAAAGGCCTCGTCACTGTCTGCCTTGCGCCATCGGACGATGGCTCCAACCTTGCCGGAAACGAGGTATGTGCCTTCGGGCGGTGCCCAGTTTCCTGCCATGCGGCCAAGCACACGGCCTTGCGCGTCGAGGAGCATCCATTTTCTCTCGCGCCGTTCCAGGTTGATCTTGTCGTCAATCTCGGCGTTGTTGATGGCGGCGAGGGTTTCGCTCGTGTCGGTGACACGCCCGGCATAGGAGAGATCGACCGAACCCATATCTGGCAGTTGGTAAAGGTCAGGCTCGGGCAGGTCGGAAGGTCGGGGGGCCTCGACCTGGCGTAGCAGCTCGCTGTCGCTGTCGGCGTGGACGAACGCGTGGGCACCGCGGGTCACCACAGAAAGGCTGCGGCGCGCGCGGGTCATTGCGACGTAGAAGAGCCGCCGTGGAGCCTCGCCGTCCTCCCCCTTGGAAAGCGCTTGCCAGCCGCCGTTCAGGATCACCACATGGTCGAACTCCAACCCCTTGGACCGATGGGCCGTGAGCAGCAAAAGGCCGCGCTGCGTTCCCCTGACGTCCTGCGCCCATTCGGCAAGCCATTCCAGCGCGTCGGGAACCGGGATGGTCTTGGGTCCGAGCTCGCGTGCCAAATCCGCGACGCCTTCCGCTATCAGGTCGACCCAGCGCGTATGCCGCTGCTGATTGAGGACATCGAGGATGTCCTGGATCGTGAGCATCGCCGCGGGTTTCTGCCGCAAACCCGCCGCCAGCTTTTGCATCTCACGCAGCCGCCAGACGCTTGGGAGCTTTTCGTTTGCCATCTCGACCTGAAGACCCAGCTTTTCGGCATAGGCCCGCACCGGACCCAGCCGCCGCCAGTCACGCGAGATGATCGCCGTGCGCGACCAAGCAAAATCCGGGTCCAATCGGGAAAGCCGCACCAACTCGTCCACCGCGGCGACCCCTTGGGCAACGTCATCGCCGGCCACGTCAAGAAACTGCACACGTCCCCGTCCCACCGGGTCGTAAGTCGCCATCACTCCCCCGCCGGGGTGGAGGCCGCGCAGCTTGTCTACCGTGATCGGGTGGCCGGCCTTCATCCGCCCCCGGGCAGACTCGATCACCTGGTTTGCGGCGTCGATGATGTAGCGGGTCGAGCGGTAGTTCTCGGTCAGGAACTTAGGCTTGGCGCGATAATCCTCCTCGAAGCGGCGGATGAAGGAGACAGAAGCCCCAGTGAAGGCGTAAATGTTTTGATCATCGTCGCCGACTGCAAAGAGGCTGAGGCGTTGGTCGGGATCATCCAGAGAGCGTCCGGCCACGGCTGCAATCAGTGCATATTCTTCAGGGCCGATGTCCTGATATTCGTCGACCAGAATCCAACGATACCCTTGGATCAAGGCCTCGCGCTGCGCCTCGGCCTCGGCGCGGCTGAGCCCTTCACCGGTGATCAGCCGCACAGCATCCCGCAGGAGGGCGTCGAAGTCTCGGGTCTCGGTGGGCCCGCCCGCAAAGCTTGCGCCCACCAGTCGCATGGCGAGGGCATGACAGGTCGAAACGGTGACCCAAGCAGCATCCTCGCCGACAAGATGGCGCAGGCGCGCACGGATTTCGGCCGCGGCATGCCGGTTATAGGTCAGGACCAGAATGCCCTGTGGGTTTTCGCGCCGGACGCGCAGCAAATAGGCGATCCGGTGCACCAGCACCCTTGTTTTGCCCGATCCAGGTCCGGCCAGCACAAGGACGTTGGTCTCCTCGCGATCATCTGCCACGATGTCTTGCTGGGTCGGGTTGCCAAGATCATCGACGATCTGCTTCCAGGCCCGTCCTGTGGTTTGTCGACGGATCTCGACGCCGCGCCCGGGCATCCAGCGGCGCAGGAAACGATCTTGGTCCAGGGTAAAATAATCCCGAGCGAGCGCCTGCGCCTCATCGATCCGGTCCAGCCCCTTTTCGGCGTAGGCTCCCATGACATGGGTTTGCAGCGTCTGCTCGCGGTAATGCTCTTGCAGAGGCAAGAAATCCTTGGCCGAAAATGAGGCCCTGTCGGGTTTCAGATGTATCGTCATCGCCGAGCGGAAGACCGTCAGCCCCTTGCCAAGCGTCAGCACCTGCTGTTCATGCAGCCACAGAAGCGCGCGCTCCATCAGCTTGGTCATGTCCCTGACGCCTGACGTCTTGATGACCGCGTCCCCGTTCAGTTCGGCGATAAGATGTCCAAGTGTCGTCTCGACCTGAATGTCCTTGCCCCTTGTGCCCGTTGGCACCTTGGCGATCAGAAATTCGAGCAGTCGCTCAGCTGCTGTCCATCGCAGAGCCGCCGTCTGATCAACAGCCCGCCATGACCGCTGCAACACAACCTCAAGCGTTTTGGCAGAGAGTTTTCTCAGCCGGATGTTGCCTTGGCCGCCGTCTTCGTCGCGCCCGTCTCTCTCAATACTGCGCAGCAGGCGTTCAAGAATATGGGGTCCAGCACCCGCATTTCCCATCTCTCTCAGCTTCTGACTGGCAACGGTAAGGTCAAGCTGGCCGCCGCCACCCGTATCGGCGTCAGGGGCCATCTCTCGCATTGTGCCGATCAATGCGCCTTCCAGGGACCGCGCCGCCGCGAAACGCTGGCGAGAGGCGTTCTCAATCCCGACATGTATCTGGACTGTGATGGCAATAGCATTCCTAGCCAGTCCCAGCGTTTCGAGGTCTGCCATGGCCTTTGCAAGCGCACGATGCGTAAGACCTGCGACCTCGGTCAATTCATCGGTCGAAACGCCTTGATCCGGGGCGGTGTTCATCAGGTGGCACACGATATCGAGAAGTTGCTTGCGACGCGCGTTGGTGATCTGCGCTTGTTCGAGCCGCGCCGCCGCCTCCTCCAACGTGCGCACCATCAAGGACGACGCGAAGACCTGCACGCGGTTCTCTTCACGCGACACCAAGGTTGCCTCTTCCAGCCAGGAGACCGCCGTTTTGACCCGCGTGTCATCCGTTGCGCTGTCGCGAAGAAATTCGCGATCTTTCTCTTCGCGCACAATTTCGCCAGCAGTTGCGACCACTTTGCCGCCATTTCGGCCGTTCTCGTCGATTCGGCGCAGCGCCTTGTGGATCGCGCCAATCTCGTGCCGTTCAAGCCGCGAACGGGCGGTCAGGGTAAACTGCCGCTCGACGTCATCGGTGTGATACAAGAGCACGCAATCAGCAGGCATCCTGTCTCGACCGGCCCGTCCCGCCTCTTGCAGGTAGTTCTCCAGAGAGCCCGGGATATCGGCATGGACGACCAAACGGATGTCAGGCTTGTCGATCCCCATGCCAAAAGCGTTCGTGGCTGCAATCACACGCAAGTCGCCCACACGTAAAGCCTCCTGCACGAACCGCTTATCATCGACCGTCAGGCCAGCGTGGAAATGTGCCGCCGCCAGGCCCTGGGCCTTGAGAAACGTCGCCACCCGCTCAGTCTCCTTCCGGGTGGCACAATAAACGACCGCGCCAGAGCGCCCCTCAGGAAGGCGCTCCTGGATAGCCGCCAGAATATCCCCAAGCTTGCTCTCTTTGCCTGTCGCCAGCACTGAAAACGACAAGTTGGTCCGCGACGTGCCGCCATCGAAGAGGGCCAGTTCGACGCCGAGTTTCTGTTGGAAATGATCGATTATGTCGCGCACAACCTCGGGCTTGGCGGTGGCAGTCAGACAGAGGATCGGGGCTGGTGGCGTGTCACCCGAGAATTCGCGGATAAAGCGACCGATGTAGCGATAATCGGGACGGAAATCGTGACCCCACTTTGAGACGCAATGCGCCTCGTCCAGCACCCAGAACCCTACCTCGCGCTGCTGAAGAACCGAACGCACAGAGACCGAGCGCAATTGTTCGGGCGATATCAAGAGGATTGCCGCCTGACCAAGCCGGACGCGGTCGAGGGCCTCTTGCCGTTCGGGCATCGACAGCATGCCATTGATCGTCACCGCCGAAGAGATGCCCGACCGTTCCATCCCCTGGACTTGATCGGCCATCAGGGCGACGAGAGGCGAGATGACCACGGTAAGCGCGCCAGTCTTGTCGTAAAGGCTTAGGGCAGGGACTTGGTAGCAGACTGACTTGCCGGTTCCAGTGGGCAGGATGCCAAGGACATGGGAATGGCCCATCGCCTTTTCGACGATGACCTCTTGCAGCGGTCGGCCCTTGGCATCGGCAGGCTCGGGGCGGAAGGCGGGGAAGCCGAACCACTTCTGCAGCGCTCCCTTGGGGTCGTTCATCGCCGCGCACCAGCTACAGGAGGGCTTGCCACAGTTGGTGTCACGCAACTGGCGAACGATCAGTGCCGCCTGTGGAAAGGATGCCCGCACCCAAGGCGGCATGACGGATTCCCCGCCCGAGACCGAGATCCACGCCAAGGCATAGGCCATTGGCCAGGCCATCTGCGCATCCTTCAGCGTATCCAGCGCAGGACCGACCTGTGCGCCACAGGCCTGACCTTCCAGGATCTTGCGGATCGCAGCCAGAGCTGCCTGCCGGTCAGGCGCGCTTGCGGCGCGAATTTCCTGAAAAACCGCATCGAAGCCATCGGAGCGATCCGTCCGCGTTACAAGGTGGTGCCAAGCCAGAAGCATATCGGGCGGCTGCCCTTTAAGTGCCGCAATCTGGTTGGTCAGCACCCCAAATACCAAGCGGGCGTCCAATTCGGGGTCATTCACATGTCCGGCCTGCAAGCGCCCATCGTGATGATGCTTTACGAGATGATGATAAGGATTGCGCGGGAAGGCCAAGGGGTTAAGCCAAAGCGTGTCGATGGGTGCCATCATCTTGCTACGGAGCCTCGGTCGTGAGGCCAGTAACTGCTCTATGTCATGGCGCAGGATATTGTGACCTATGATATAGCTTGTTTTCTCAAGGGCCAATTCCAGCCTGTCCAGCGATTGCTGGAGCCTTCCTTTGCCCGCAACGACTGCCGGGCCAGAACCATAGCGAACCGCGGCCAGATCAAAGATCTTTGCCGACTTCGGATCGACCTCCAGATCAACTGACAGGCACCGCTCCAGCAGGAGCGGTCTGGTCTCGGTTTTGGGACGCAGGAAGCTGAGAAAAGCCATGTAGTCCAGTTACATAATTGACGGTTAACACTTTGGTAAGGCACACGTTAACACACGGCAACACAATTGCCCTCTGCACGTCACAAGAATGCAGATAGCCATCGGACAACTTTTTCATGTCAGGATTGTGGTTGACACTTTAGGTGCGACCAAGAACGGCATGGTCTTACATTGCAGTGTGTGTTTGCACCAACTCGCTAATCAGGCCGGCGGCGTGTCGTTATGGTCGATTAATCCAGGGTTATTTGCGCTGAGATTAAACTCTGGCAGCGCATCAATGACCTTCAGCTTTGCCGCAATCGTGACATCGCCGTAGCCGTCGCTCGCTGCCTTTCCAGGGTGTCACTGGATTGCATCCAGCACCCTGACTGAAGCACCCAGTTCAAGACCCTGCGTCTTGAAACGGTGGCGCATCCCATACGAGGGTTGAACACCATCCGGAACGAGATCCAACTCGTTTAGCCATTGCGACAACTTCCCCGCGGTGCCTCGGGCTCCGGCAAGGTATCGGCCGGGTGCTTCGGCACCGTAAACAAAGGTCCGCCTTTCGCTGACCGCGCGAAGTCAGTGAATCCAGTTACGATGACCTGGCGATGCAGGGGCACATCGCGGTATTGACCAGTTTTTTTACTGAACCCGCTTCGGGAGCTATGCACAATATTATCGTCCACCTTCTTCGCACACGTCCTTTTTTCCAAGCTGAGTTATTTCTGTGACTCAAGAGCCTGTGAAGGCGCATAGCAGGGGAACCCAATGCCTCACCGCTGTTCTGTGAGCACTTTCTCGGCTGGATGGGTTTGAAGGTTCTAAAGGCATGTGGCTGATGCAGGCGCGCAGTGCACTCGAGACTAGAAGGCGGGGCCTCGGCTTCACCCCTTGTCACTTGCTTTAACGCCACGTCATGCTGCACATTTTGGGGGGCGTCACAATGTTACAAAACCATCCATAACTAATTGATTTTATTAAATATACTAGCGGTTCAAATCCGTTATCGCCCACCATCATTGCCGCTTTGCGAAAAGGCGATCCCTGCCGGGATCGCCTTTTTCAATGCTGGCACGCCGCGCGGCCCCAGGCCCATTCCCGCAAGATCACTGCTCAAATCAGGCTTGAAAGCCGCGCGCCAAGGCGTTAGACGGGCGCACAGCGGGTGATTAGCTCAGTTGGTAGAGCGCTTCGTTTACACCGAAGATGTCGGCGGTTCGAGCCCGTCATTACCCACCATCCTCCCCTTCAAGCGTCTCGCTGTGCGATCCAGTCGTGGTCAGGGTGGTTCTGGAACCGCCATTTGCGCAGCGGGCCGGCCATGACGTTCAGGTAATACATCTCATAGCCATAGGGCGCGCCGCAGGGGTGATGGCCCTTTGGCACCAGCACCACATCGCCGTCGGCGACTGCCATTGTCTCGTCCAGCGTGCCGTCCTCGGTGAACACCCGCTGGATGCCGAACCCCTGTGCCGGGTTCAGGCGGTGGTAATAGGTTTCCTCCAGATAGGTCATGTGGGGGAAGCTGTCCTCATCATGCCGGTGCGGCGGATAGCTGGACCAGTGGCCTGCCGGGGTGAACACTTCTGTCACCAGCAGGCTGTCGGCCACGTCGCGCTCTTCCATGGCAATCGCGTTGATGTGGCGGGTGTTGGTGCCTTTGCCGCGGGTCAGCTGCGGCACCTCATCCGGCCCGATGGCGGCTGCGGCGTGGCCGCCCGCGCCGGGGGCGGTGCAAACGGCCAGTGTCAGCCGGGTGGTGGCGGTCACGGCCCAGTCGGACCCGTTGGGCAGGTAAAGGCAATGCGGCGGGGTTTTTTCAAACACATCCATCCGGTCGCCACGCACGCCCCAGTCACGGCCGCCGCCGGAAAACTGGCCCTTGCCTTCGACAAAGACAAAGATCGCCTCGCGGTCGCCAAGCGATCCGCTGGCGGTCTCTCCCGCTTCCAGCCGATACAGCTGGAAGCCGACATAGCCCCAGCCCGCACTGTCGGGGGTGATGTCATGCACCTTGCCGGTTGTGCCCTGCGGCTTGATCAACAGCTTGCTCATATTGCACCTTTCCAAAATACTCCGGGGGGGCCGCAGGCGGGGGCGGAGCCCCCTCCACCGCCGCCTCAGATCAGCCCGGCCTGCTTTGACAGCCGTTTCAGCGTCGCCAGACCCAGCGTCTGATACAGCAGCGGGTTGCGCAGCACCGGGTCCTGCTCGGCCTCGATCACGATCCAGCCATCATAGCCCACATCGGCCAGAACCTGCAAAAGCGGGGCGAAATCCACGCCGCCTTCCTGATCGCCGGGCACGGTGAAGGCCCCGGCCAGCACGCCTTGCAGGAAGGACATCCCCTTGGCCCGCACCTGCGCAGTGATGGCGGGGCGGATGTTCTTGGCGTGGAAATGGCGCACGCGACCGGCGTGGCGGGTTAGCACCGCCACCGGATCACCGCCGCCAAAGGTGCAATGGCCCGCGTCGAACAGCAGGTGCGTGTGCGGGCCGGTGGCGGCCATCAGCGCATCGATGTCCTCGGGCGACTCAACAACAGTGCCCATGTGGTGGTGGTAGACCAGCGTGATCCCTTCACCCGCCAGATAGGCGGCAAACGCCTCCAGCTTTGCCCCGAACGCCACCATGTCATCAGTGCTCAGGCGCGGGCGGTCGTTGACCGGCACGTCCGCGCCATGGACCGCGTTCGAGGTTTCGCAGACGATCATCACGCGGCAACCGTTGTGCAAAAGTTTGGCCAGATGCGCCTGACAGGCCGCAATCTCATCCTCGACCGGCTGCACCAGCAGGTTGGTGGAATACCAGCCCGAGATGAAGGTCAGCCCGTAGTCGGCCAGCAGCACGCGCAAAGCCTCCGGGTCATCCGGCCAGCGGTGGCCGTTTTCGATCCCGTCAAAGCCGATCTGACGACCGGCCTCGTCCAGAATGCGGGCGGTGGGAATGTCGGCCCCGATGCTTTGGTCGTCATCATTGGCCCAGGCGATAGGGTTGGTTCCAAAGCGGATCATGCTTGGTCTTTCCGTTGGGTTTCATACTGTTGGCGGGCGTTGTTCACTTGCGTGCGCGCGCTCACCTCGGGCACCGCCACCTCCCACCAATGGCCGCCATGCGGGGTGCTGGGATAGGGGTCAGTGTCGATGACGATCACATAGGGGCCGGAAATCTGATCGCGCCGGGCGAGGGCCGTTTCAAGCTCGGCAATGCTGGCAACCTTGACCGAGGTGGCCCCCATCGCGCCTGCATGGGCAGCGAAGTCGATGCGCGGCGGGTTGGTGATGTTGGCATGGGCATACAGGTTGTTGAACTCGGCACCGCCGGTGCCCATCTGCAGCCGGTTGATGCAGCCATAGCCCCGGTTGTCGGTGATGACGGTGGTGAAGGAAATGCCCATCATCGCGGCGGTGGCCATTTCGGAATTCATCATCATATAGCTGCCGTCGCCGACCATGCAGATCACGTCGCGGTCGGGCTGGGCCATCTTGATGCCGATGGCCCCGGCAATTTCATAACCCATGGTCGAAAAGCCGTATTCCATGTGATAGGCGCCCGGCTTCGGGGCTTTCCACAGCTTGTGCAGCTCACCCGGCATGGTGCCTGCGGCGCACATCACCACGGTTTCCAGATGGCCCGCGCGCTGCACCGCACCAATGACCTGCTGGTCGGTCGGCAGGGCATTGGCATCTCCGGGCGCATCGGTCAGCGGGTCGACAGCGGCGAACCACGCGGGTTTGAGGTCGCCACGCGGCGCAGGGCAGCGGTGGTCTCCAAGGGCGGCCTGCAATTGCCCAAGCGCCACAAGCGCATCGGCGCACAGCGGTTCGGCCCCGTGTTTCATCGCGTCATAGGCGGCGACGTTGATTGACACCAGCCTGCGGTCCTTGTTCTTGAACAAGGCCCATGATCCGGTGGTGAAGTCCTGAAATCGTGTGCCGACGCCAAGAATCAGGTCGGCGGTTTCACAGACCGTATTGGCAGAACTGGCCCCGGTCACGCCGACCGGGCCGAAGTTCAGCGGGTGATCCCACGGCAAAGCCGATTTCCCGGCCTGCGTCTCGACCACCGGAATGTCAAAGCGCTGCGCGAATGCGGCAAGGGCGGCATCTGCGCCCGCGAAATGCACGCCGCCGCCTGCGATGATCACCGGGCGTTTGGCCGCGCGGATCAGGGCGGTCACGCTTTCCAGCTCCACCGGGTCCGGGTGCGGGCGGCGGATGCGCCACACCTTCGGCGTGAAGAACGCTTCGGGCCAGTCATAGGCTTCGGCCTGCACGTCCTGACAGAAGGACAGCGTGACCGGACCGCATTCTGCCGGGTCGGTCATCGTGCGCATCGCGCGGGGCAGGGCGGTCAGCAACTGTTCGGGCCGGGTGATCCGGTCGAAATAACGGCTGACCGGGCGGAAGCAATCGTTGACCGACAGGCTGCCATCGCTGGGGGTTTCCAGCTGTTGAAGCACCGGGTCGGGACCACGGCCCGCAAACACATCACCGGGGATCAGCAGCACCGGCAGGCGGTTGACATGCGCCAAGGCCGCCGCTGTCACCATGTTCAGCGCCCCCGGCCCGATCGAGGATGTCACCACCATCGCCCGGGTGCGGCGCATCTGCTTGGCATAGGCGATGGCGGAATGGGCCATCGACTGTTCGTTCTGGCCGCGCCATGTGGGCCATGTGTCCTTGATGCCGTGCAGCGCCTCACCGATGCCCGCCACGTTGCCGTGGCCAAAGATCGCCCAGCATCCGGCCAGATAGGTCTCACCGTCTTCATTCTGTTGCACGGACAAATAGCGCATCATCGCCTGTGCGGCGGTCAGTCGGATCGTGGCCATCGGCTATCCTCTCAATGCGCGCTGTGCATCCCACAGGGTGCACAGCCGGGTGTAGGTTGCGGCCATCATCGCGACCGCCTTGTCTGCGGGGATGGTGCCCGCCATGAAGCCCTCGGCGGCCTCGGCAAAGATCGTGCGGCCAACGGCAAAGCCTTTGACCAGATCAAACCTGGCGGCTGCGGCGAAGCTGGCGGCAAGGGCGTCTTCCGACTCGCCCAAGCCCAGCACCACAATACCGCGCGTGTGCGCATCGTTTCGGGTGATGGCGTCAACGGTGGCCTGCCATGCGGCTTGCGTCTGCATCGGTTCCAGCTTCCACCAGTCGGGGAAGATGCCGATGTCATAGAACCGCTGAATGACCTGCGCGGTGGTATCATCGCTGACCGGCCCGGCTTTCGACGGGATCACCTCCAGCAGAAACTCCAGCCGGTTGCGGCGGGCGGCGTGGAACAGGCGGGTGACGGTGGCCTCTTGCTCGGCCTTCATCCCGGCGGTGTCGTCGGGGTGATAAAAGCACAGGACCTTGACCACATGGGCCAGTGGCCATTCAGACAAGCCACCGAAATCGGGGCCAAGCTCGGGTTCCAACGTCAGCGGGCGCGACCCCGGCCATTCCACCGGGCGGCCGATCCACAGCCCGGATTCGGCCGCGGCGTGCAGCTGATCGCGGCCCAGTCGGTTGTCGCACAGGATGCCGTAACCGGGGCGGCCCTGTTGAACCTTTGTCGCAGCTTTGAGGCACAACTGCTTGAACACGCCGATCTTTTTCGCGTCCGCGCCGGGCAGGGATTCCAGCTGCATCCGGTGGTCAAAGGCAAACACCCGCATATCCGGCCAGTCGCCGTTGCGGTTGGTGGACCAGTGGATCTGCTCCAGCGGCTGGTCGTGGCGCAGGGCCGGGTTGACGACGCCGCGCTTGAAGAAGAACTGCAATTCCTCCCAACTTGGATAGGCCGGGGCGCAGCCATGGCGCGACACGGCAAAGGCCCCGCAGGCATTGGCGTATTTCAGCGCGACCGGCCAGGCCTCACCATCCAGCCAGCCCTTCAGCAGGCCCGACATGAAGCCATCGCCCGCGCCCAGCACATTGAACACCTCGATCGGGAAGCCGGGACCGGCCTCGCCTTCGTCCAGCGTGTCGGGCACCGCACCCGTGAAGGCCACCGCGCCCATCGGGCCGCGTTTGCAGATCAGCGTGGCACCGCTCACCGCGCGCACGGCGCGCAAGGCGGTGATGGTGTCGGTGCTGCCACCGGCGATGTGGAACTCTTCTTCGGTGCCGACGATCAGGTCGAACAGGTGCAGGGTGGCCTGCAGCTTGGCGGTCACGGCAGCGGATTCGATGAAGCGGCTTTCGCCATCGCCATGCCCGGCCAGCCCCCAGAGGTTGGGGCGGTAGTCGATATCCAGCGCGGTCTGCGCGCCATTCGCGCGGGCCAGTTGCAGCGCCTTCAGCACCGCCGCAGCGGTGCGCGGGTGCGACAGGTGGGTGCCGGTGGCCACCACAGCGCGCGCGCGGGCGATGAAGGCGGGGTCGACATCATCTTCACACAGCGCCATGTCGGCGCAGTTTTCGCGGTAGAAGATCAGCGGAAAGCGATGCTCATCCCGGATGCCCAGCAGGACCAGAGCGGTCAGCCGCTCGGGGTCGGTTTTCACCCCATCCACACAGACGCCTTCGCGCGCCAGCTGTTCGCGGATGAAACGGCCCATGTGTTCATCGCCGACCCGGGTCAGCAGCGCCGATTTCAGCCCCAGACGCGCGGTGCCCACCGACATGTTGGTGGGGCTGCCGCCGACGTATTTCTGGAAGCTGGCCATATCCTCCAGCCGCCCGCCGACCTGCGCGCCGTAGAGGTCAACCGAAGACCGGCCGATGGTGATCATGTCAAGATCGCGCATCACAACACCTCTGACACCTTGACCATGCGCCCCTCGGCGATGGATTTCAGCGCCGCCTCGGCAAGCGCAAGTGCCATCAGCCCGTCGTGGCCTGTGGTGGGGGTTGGTGCGCCATCCGCAACCGCTGCCACAAAGGCCGCGATTTCATTGGCATAGGCGGCGGTGTAGCGCGACATGAAGAAGTTCAGCAGCGGTGCGGAGTGGAAGCCGCTCTTGTCGGCGAGAGTGATGCGGTTCTCGCCGTGGTTTTCGGCGGCGGCCATGCCCTCCGACCCCAGCACCTCGATCCGCTGGTCGTAGCCATAGGCAGCGCGGCGGGTGTTGGTGATGATGGCCTGCGTGCCAGACGCGGTGCGCAGGATGACGTTGGCGGAATCGAAATCTCCCAGCTCGCCAATGCGCTTGTCCACAAGCACCGAAGCCGAGGCGAAAACCTCCGTCACTTCCTCGCCCAGCAACCAGCGGGCGATGTCGAAATCATGGATCGTCATGTCGCGGAACATGCCGCCCGACCGGGTGATATAGTCTGGCGGCGGTGCGCCGGGGTCGCGGCTGGTAATGGTGACCATCTCGACCTTGCCGACGCGGCCCGCATCAATTGCGGCCTTTACCGCCATGAAATCAGGGTCAAAGCGGCGGTTGAAGCCGACCATCAGGGTGCCCTTGGAAGCCTCAACTGTGGCGATGCAATCCTTGACGCGGGCCAGCGACAGATCGACCGGCTTTTCGCAGAACACGGCCTTTCCCGCGCGCACAAAACGCTCGATCAGGTCGGCGTGGGTGTCAGTGGGGGTGCAGATCACCACGGCGTCGACATCAGCGGAGCCTTCAATCGCATCAATGCTGCGGATGTCGCAGCCGTAAGCATCCTTGATGGCCTGCGCCGCCGCAGGCACCGGGTCGGCGATGGCAACCAGCGTGGCACCGGGGACTGAGGCGACGGCACCTGCGTGTACCTTGCCGATGCGGCCTGCGCCCAGAATTGCGAATCTGACGGTCATGATGGTCCTTTCTACTCGGGCGATGCGCCAGAGACGTTCTGATCAAAATCGACGATGGAGCCCGTCATCACACCGGACTGGGGCCCAAGCATATAGGCGGCAAGCCCGGCCACATGGGCGGGTTTGACCAACATGCCAAAGGGTTGCGCGGCCTCGGCCTTCTCCAGCCAGCCGTCGGTTGATCCGTGATGGCTGCGCTGGATCGCGTCTTCGCCGGGCGTGTCCATCCAGCCGCAATTGATGCCATTGGCGCGGATTCGGTCATGGCGCAGGGCATTGGCGGTGTTTTTGGTGATGTTGGACAAGGCGGCCTTTGACGCGGAATAGGGGGTCAGGAACGATTGCCCGACATGGGCCGACATTGACAGGATGGTGACGATGCTGGCCGGGTGCCCTGCCGCCTTTGCCAGCTGCGCCACACGCTGGATGGCAAAGAACGGCCCCTTGGTGTTGATCGCGAACATGCGGTCGAAGTCTTCGGGCGAGGTATCAAGGATAGAGCCCCGGTCGGTCGAGGCGGCGGACAGGCACAGCGCGTTGATGGCGCCCATCAGGCTGGCGGCCTGATCGACGCAGGCAATGACCGATGCGGCATCGGCCAGATCGCAGCGCAGGAAATGCGCGCCCAAGCGGGCCGCTGCTTCAGCGCCCTTTACGGGGTCGCGGGCGGCCAGCACCATGCGGGTGCAGCCCTCGGCGCGCAGGCGTTCTGCGATGGCAAGGCCAAGGCCCTGCGTGCCGCCGAAGATCAGCGCTGTGGTATCGGTATGTGGGGTCATGTCACGCGCGGCCTCCCTGCTGCGGGTTGCGCGGACCTTGGGTCAGACCGGCCGTCCGGTCAACGGGGCAGGCGGTGCTATGCGTCATTCCTGACGAAAAATGACAGGGTGATCTGACGAAAACCCATCATTTGTGCCAGACCCGCAGGCGTGTGGTCAGGCGGGCACCACCGGCACCCGCCTGCAGTCAAACCCGGGCAGCCATCGCGGCCTTTGCGCCCATCTCCAGCAGATCGGCATAGGCCGCGCGCACAGGCTCGGCCAGCCGGGCCGCCAGATCCTTGGGGAACACTTCGCGCAGCGCCAGCAACGCGCCCACCGGATCATCGCTGGTGGCCGCCGCGCGCAGGCGGGGGGCGAGGGGGTCTTTCACCTCGATCGGCTGACCGGCCAGATCGGTGCCGCGGACATAGATCATCCAGGCGGCGACGGCGAGCATCAGGCCGGGGCAGGGGCGGCCTGCGGCAAGGTTGGTCTCCAGCGTGCCTAGGATGCGCTGCGGCAGCTTCTGGCTGCCATCCATCGCGATCTGCCAGGTGCGGTGGCGGATGCCGGGGTTGGCATAGCGCGCCCGCAAAGCCGCCGCATAGTCGGGCAGGCTGACGCCTTCGGGCGGGGTCAGGGCGGGGATGATCTCCTTTGCCCACAGGTGTTGCACGAACTGGTCCAGCACCGGGTCGGCCATGCAATCGGCAATCGTTTCATGCCCCGACAGATAGCCCAGATAGGCCAGCGACGAATGGGTGCCGTTGAGCATGCGCAGCTTCATATGCTCGAATTCAGTCACATCGCGCACCAGTTGCACCCCGGCGGCACCCAGGTCGGGGCGCAGGCCGCCCACGAAATCATCCTCAACCACCCATTGCCGGAAGGGTTCGTGCATCACCGGGGCCGCGTCATGCGCGCCGGTCAGCGCCTCTACCCGCGCGATATCCTCGGGCTTCGTCGCGGGCACGATGCGGTCGACCATGGTGGAGGGGAATTTGCCCTCGGCCTCGATCCATGCCGCAAGCGCCGGATCAATCGCGCGGGCCAGATCCAGCACCACGCCGCGCACGACATGGCCGTTGTTGGGCAGGTTGTCACAGGTCAGCACGGTAAAGGGCGGCAGGCCACGCTGTTGCCGCAGAGCAAGCGCGCGCACCAGAAAACCGGGGGCCGAGACGGGCAAAGGTGCATCAAGGTCATGCACGATATCGGGGTGTGCTGTGTTCAGCCGCCCCGTAGACGGCTCATGGCAATAGCCCTTTTCCGTCACCGTCAGGCTGACGATCTTTACCCCCGGATCGGCCATAGCCTCCAGCACAGCGCTTGCGTCCTCACGCGCCACCAGCACGCCCTGCACCGATTGCACATGGCGCAGGGTCTCGCCCTGCGGCCCCAGCTCCAGCGCCATATAGGTGCCGCCCTGCGGCGACAGCTGGTCGCGCATGGTGCTCGATTGCAAGGACACGCCAAGGATGCCCCAGTCACCGCCCGAGGCGGACATCGCCTCTTCGATATAAACAGCACCATGGGCACGGAAAAACGCGCCGAGGCCCAGATGGACAATACCGACAGGAACAGCCGCGGCGCTTCGGGTCAGGCGATCAGCGGGCAAGCCAGCCTCCATCAACATTCAGGACTGCGCCGTGGATATAACCGGCAGCGCGAGAGGACAAGAACACCGCCGCCTCGCCGATATCATCGGCGCGGCCCCAGCGACCGGCGGGGATGCGGGCCAGAATGGCGGCGTTGCGGTCGGGGTCGGCGCGCAGGGCTTCGGTATTGTTGGTCTCGATATAGCCGGGTGCGATGGCATTCACGTTGATGCCCTTGGCCGCCCATTCATTGGCCAGCAGCTTGGTGATCCCCGCCACACCATGTTTTGAGGCGGTATAGGACGGCACCCGGATGCCGCCCTGAAACGACAGGAGCGACGCGATGTTGACGATCTTGCCGCCGCCATGTGCAAGGGCCGTCTTGGCAAACGCCTGACAGGTGAAGAACACCGCCTTCAGGTTCACATCCATCACCGCATCCCAGTCCTCCTCGGTGAAGTCGACCGAATCCGCCCGGCGGATGATCCCGGCGTTGTTGACCAGAATGTCGATCCGGCGGCCCGAGAACACATCGCGCGCCGCCATCGGATCGGCGAAATCCAGCGTCAGCTCTTCGCCCCCCGTCATCGCCACAGTCTCGGCGCAAGACGACCGCCCCGCCGCAATCACATGCGCCCCTGCGCGCGCCATCGCGGCAGCAATCGCCTGACCAATGCCGGTATTGGCCCCGGTGACCAGCGCCGTCTGGCCCGATAGTGAAAACGCGCTCACCGCAGATCCTCCATCTTCACCATTTCCACATCGCGGTAATCGACGTTGTCACCCGCCATCGCCCAGATGAAGGTATAGCTGGCCGTGCCCGCGCCGCAGTGGATCGACCATGGCGGCGAAAGCGCCGCCTCTTCATTGGCGATCACCAGATGCCGGGTTTCGGCCGGGTCGCCCATGAAGTGGAACACCCGCTGGCCTTCGGGAATGTCGAAATACAGATAAGCCTCCATCCGGCGGTCGTGCAGGTGGGCGGGCATCGTGTTCCAGACCGAGCCACCATGAAACTGGGTATAGCCCAGCACCAGTTGGCAACTGGTCATCACCTCGGGGTGGATGAACTGGTTGATGGTGCGGTGGTTCACGGTTTCAGCCGCGCCCAGCGTCAGTTTCTTGGCGTCTTCCAGCTTGATCAGCCGCGCCGGATAGGCGTGATGCGCCGGGCAGGAGTTGATGTAGAACCGCCCCTGACCGGAGAACGTCACCGGCCCCGCGCCCATCGGCAGATACAGCACATCGCCCTTGGACAGGGCATAGGTTTCCCCGCCAGCCGAGACCGACCCATCGCCGCCGATGTTCACGATCCCCATTTCGCGCCTGTCCAGAATGCTGGCGGTGCCGCACTCCTTGACCTGATCCAGCACCAGATCCGCACCGCCGGGCACCGCACCACCCACGATCATCCGGTCGTAATGGGTGTAGAGCAGACGGATCTGACCCTCCTGAAACAGCCCCTCGCCATGGAAATTCGCGCGCAGCGCCGTGGTATCCATGCCCTTGGCTTCATTGGCGGAAATCGCCTGACGGGTTTCAACATACAGCATCAGATGGTCCTTTCAGAGAAAATCATCACGGCGGGGCGTAAACCCGTCGATCAACGTGCCGGGTTCAAGGCAGACACAGCCATGAACGGCGTTTGAGGGGATGACAAAGGCATCGCCCGGCCCGACCTCAAACGCGCGGTCGGCGATGGTAAAGCGAAAGCGCCCCGATTGCACAAAGGTCGATTGCACATGGCTGTGGTGGTGCAGCGCGCCCTCCGCCCCCGCGGCGGCAAAACGGAAGGCCACGGTCATCAGCTCAGGCGCGTCGGCCAGCACCTGACGGGTGACGTTTTCGCCGGTTTCAACAACAGGATAGGTCATATCACGCCTCAACGGAACAGGGCGGGCAGCCACAGGGACAGCGCCGGAATATAGGTGACAAGCATCAACGTACCAAAGGCCGCGCCATAGAACGGCCAGATCGTGCGCACCGCCTGCCAGACCGATATCTTGCCGACCGCACAGCCCACGAACAGCACCGCGCCCACCGGCGGTGTGCACAAGCCGATGCCAAGGTTCAGGATCAGGATCACCCCGAAATGCACCGGGTCCACGCCAAAGGCGGCGGCCACCGGCAGAAAGATCGGCGTGGTGATCACGATCAGCGGGCTCATGTCCATGAAGGTGCCCAGCACCAGCAGGATCACGTTGATCAGCAGAAGGATGACGATGGGGTTGTCGCTGACGCTTTGCATCAGTTTGATCATCGCGGTCGGCACCTGCAGATAGGCCAGCAGCCAGCCGAAGGATGCCGCACAGCCGATGACCAGCAGCACCATGGCGGTTGTGCGCACCGCCGCCTTGACCGCGCCGACAAAATCGTTCCAGCCCATCGAGCGATAGGCCAGCGTGGTCACCCCCAGCGCATAGATCGCCGCGATACACGACGATTCCGATGCGGTGAACACGCCCGAGCGCACGCCGCCAAAGATGATCACAATCAGCAAAAGTCCCGGAATCGCCGCGATCAGCAGATGGGCCAGCATGACCCAGCCCGGGAATGCCTCGGTCGGGTAGCCCTTCTTGCGCGCCACCCACCAGGCAGCGGCGGCAAGGCTCAGCGCCAGCAACAGGCCCGGAATGATCCCGGCGGTGAACAGATCGGCAATCGACAGCCGCCCGCCCGCCGAGATCGAGTAAATAATCATGTTGTGGCTTGGCGGCAGCATCAGCGCGATGATCGAGCTGACCACGGTGATATTCACCGCATAATCAACATCATAGCCGCGTTCCTTCATCTGCGGCACCATCAGCCCGCCAATGGCAGAGGCATCCGCCGCAGCCGAACCCGAAATCCCGCCGAACAGCACGGATGAGGCAATGTTGACCTGCCCCAGCCCGCCCCGGAAATGCCCGACAGCGGCCCCCGCCACGGCGATCAGCCGCCGGGCAATGTCGCCGCGCACCATCACCTCACCGGCAAAGATGAAAAACGGAATCGCCATCAGCGCAAACACCGACACGCCCGAATTCAGCCGCTGGAACACCACCACCGGCGGCAGCCCCAGATAGAGCACGGTGGCAATGCTGGCCACGCCAAGGCAGAACGCCACCGGAGTGCCGATCGCCAGCAGCAGCCCGAAGGTGCCGAAAAGAACCCAAAGCTCCATCACGCCACCTCTTCCAGCTCGGTTTCGCCAAAACGCGCCGTGGGCAGCCCCGCCGCCCGCCGTGCCAGCCGTTCAGCCGAAAAAATCACCATCAGCACCCCGCCCACCACCAGCGGCATGAAATCCACCGCGCCGGTGATGCCAAGCGAGGGCAGGGTGATGCCATAGGCCGAGGCCATCAGCTGCCAGCCGAACCAGACCATGCCAAAGCCAAAAGCGGCCACCACGGCATCGGAAATGGAATACAGGATCAGCTTCACCCGGTCGGGCACCAGATACAGCATCACGTCAAACGACAGGTGGTAGCCTTCCCGAATGCCGACAGCGGCCCCCAGAAAGATGAACCAGCCCATCAGGATCACCGCAGCAGGCTCGCTCCAGATGATCGAATCGTTCAACAGATAGCGGAAAAACACCTGCGCGCCGATGATGGCGGTCATCGCCACCAACCCGGCCCCGGCCACCCAAAGGGCACCCTTCGCGACATAGCCCAGCCAGACGGCCAGACGTAACAAACCCGGTTGCATCTAGGCCCCCTGCCGCACGCGGCGCTGCTTCATCTTGATGAAAATACTCCGCGGGGGTCCGGGGGCGCGAAGCCCCCGGTTCCGACGGTTCAGTCTTACTCTGTCGCTTGGATGCGGGTGACCAGATCCTGCAGCTTCGGCGTGCCTGCGTGCTTTTCATAGACCGGGACCATCGCTTCGATGAACGGGGTCTTGTCGATCTCGGAAATCACCTCCACGCCGGCGGCGCGGACCTTTTCTTCCGACTCTTTCTCACGCGCGGCCCAAAGCTCACGGTTGACCGGGATCGAATCCTTGGCCGCTTGCTTGACCAGCGCCTGATCTTCCGCGCTCAGCTTGTCATAGCTGGCTTTCGACATCACCAGAACCTCTGGCACGATCAGGTGTTCGTTCAGCGTGTAATAACCCGCAACCTCGAAATGGCCCGACGATTCAAACGATGGCCAGTTGTTTTCGGCCCCGTCGATCACGCCGGTCTGGATGCCGGAATAGACCTCGCCATAGGGCATCGGGGTGGCATTGGCCCCCAGGGCGGTCATCATATCGACGAACACGTCCGACTGCATGACGCGGATCTTCATGCCTTTCAGGTCTTCCACCGAGGTGATCGGCTTTTGCTTGTTGTAGAAAGACCGCGAGCCGCCGTCGAAATAGGCCAGACCGACAAAGCCATGCGGTTCAAACGCGGCCAGAATCTCATCACCCACAGGCCCGTCCATCACGCGGTGCATGTGGTCGGTGCCCCGGAAGATGAAGGGCAGCGAGACAACCTTGGTTTCCTCGATGATGTTGTTGAACGGTCCCATCGAGACGCGGTTGAAGTCGATCACGCCGAATTTGGTCTGCTCGATCGTGTCCTTTTCCTCGCCCAGCTGGGCCGAGTGGAACACTTCCACACAGATCCGCCCGCCGCTGCGCTCTTTCAGCAGCGTGCCCATGTGGTTGACGGCGGCCACTGTGGGGTAGCCGTCGGGGTGGGTGTCGGATGATTTCAGGGTCAGTTCGCATTCGGCAAATGCGGCCCCGGTACAGGCAACCGATGCCAGAAGGGCAGCGGCCAGTTTGTTGAATTGTTTCATTATAGTCTCCTCCCGTTGAATGGCTTCACAGCCGGTAGGCCTGCTTTGCAAGCCGGTATGCAAGGTCTTGTGCGACCTCGTATGCATCGCCCTCTGCCAGCCTGCCGGTGCGGACCAGCGTGGCAAGAAAGGCGCAATCCACCCGGCGGGCAACATCATGGCGCGCGGGGATCGAAAGGTAAGCGCGGGTGTCATCGTTGAAGCCCACGGTGTTGTAGAATCCGGCGGTTTCCGTGGTCATCTCGCGGAACCGGCGCATGCCTTCGGGGCTGTCATGGAACCACCACGCGGGGCCCAGTTTCAGTGCCGGGTAGACCCCGGCCAGCGGGGCCAGTTCGCGGGCGTAAGCCGTTTCGTCCAGCGTGAAGACAATGACCGACAGCGCCGGGTCCATCCCCACCGCGTTCAGCAGCGGGCGCAAGGCGGCCACGTAATCGGTGCGGCCGGGAATGTCGAAGCCCTTGTCGCGGCCGAACATCGCCAGCACCCCATCCGAATGGTTGCGGCGTGACCCGGGGTGGATCTGCAGCACCAACCCGTCATCCAGGCTCATCCGCGCCATCTCGGTCAGCATCTGGCCACGGAAGGCATCCGCCTCTTCCGCTGTGCAGTCCCCGCGCAAGGCGCGCTCGAACAACAGCGCGGCCTGATCCTGCGGCAGATCCATCGTGCGGGCGGTGGCGTGGCCGTGATCCGATGAGGTGCAGCCAAAGGTCTTGAAAAACGCCCGCCGGCTGCGGTGGGCGTTCAGATAGCCCGCCCATGTGGCGGTATTTTCGCCAGTGATTTCGCCCAGTTGCGCGACATTCTTCGCAAACCCGTCGAACTCCGGATCGACCACGGCGTCGGGGCGGTAGGCAGGGACAACGCGGCCTTGCCAGCCGGACTCGCGGATCTGTCGGTGCCAGCCCAGATCATCCAGCGCGCCATCGGTGGTCGAGATCACCTCGATATTGAACCGCTCATACAGCGCGCGGGGCCGAAAGGCGGGGGTGGCAAGGGCGGCGGCGATGCGGTCGTAGTAGTCATCGGCGGTGGCGGCTGACAGGGGGGTGTCAAAGCCGAACAAAGTTTCAAACGCATGGTCCAGCCACATCCGCGATGGCGTGCCCCGGAACAGGTGGTAATTCTGCGCAAACAGCTGCCAGATCTTGCGGCCATCGGTCTGCGTCGCCCCGCCATCGGCGCGTGGGACACCCAGATCGGCAAGCGCAACCCCTTGGGAACACAGCATGCGGAACACGTAGTGATCCGGCGTCACCAGCAGCTGCGCCGGGTCGGGAAAGGCGTCATCGGTGGCATACCAGCGCGGGTCGGTGTGGCCGTGCGGGCTGATGATCGGCAGGTCGCAAACCGTGTCATACAGCGCGCGGGCAAGGCCGCGTGCGCCCGGGTCGATGGGAAAAAGACGGTCTTTGTCCAGCAGTGCCACGTTTGCTTTTCCTCCCCCAAGGCTTGAACGGCAAAAGACACTGTTCAAAACGCCCTCAAACTAATATGCTAGTATGCGTAACCTGTCAACGGAGGGAAAGATGGACGTGGGCGCGCTTCTGAAATTGCCGGAACCCGTTCAGCGACCCTCGATGACGGATGCCGTGTTTGAAGAACTGCACCGGCAGATTCTGGGGTTGGATCTGCCGCCGGGCACCAAAGTATCCGAGGTGGATGTCGCGCGCAGCATGGGCGTGTCGCGCCAGCCGGTGCGTGATGCGTTCTACCGGCTGTCGACGCTGGGGTTTCTGACCATCCGCCCGCAGCGTGCCACAGTGGTGTCGCCGATATCTGAAGCCGCGGTGATGCAGGCGCGCTTCATCCGCTCCGCGATCGAGGCGGAAACCGTGCGCATGGCCTGCGAACGGCTGGGGCAGGCGGATTACGTCGCATTGGATGCGCTGCTGGATCAGCAGCGCGCGGCCGTTGTAGCCCGCGACGCGGTGGGCTTTCACGCGCTGGATGACCTGTTCCATCGTGAGATCTGCGAGCGCAGCGGCCATGGCTTTGCCTGGGACATCATCCGCGAGAACAAGGCGCATATGGACCGGGTGCGGTTTCTGTCGCTGGCCTTCGCCTCGCAGGATGCGCTCGACGATCATCTGGAGGTGATGGCGGCGCTGCGCGACCGTGACGCCCCGCGCGCCATTGCGGCGATGCATGTCCATTTGTCGCGCATCAAACTGCAGGTGCGCCGGATACGGGGTGAGAACGAGGCGTATTTCGAAGGCGCGCCGGTGCAGGACATCTGAGGGCAGGGCCGGGGCGGCAGGCGCGCCCCGGCGGTCGCCTGTTCAGTCCAGCGATTTCAGCACATCGGCCAGCGTGCCGATCAGCGTGTCGATCTGCGGTTTCGAGATCATCAGCGGCGGCGACATCGCGATGATATCGCCGGTGGTGCGGATCAGGATGTTTTTGTCATATGCCGCCAGAAACGCAGCGAACGCCCGTTTTGTAGGCTCCCCCGCAATCGGGTCCAGTTCCACCGCGCCGATCAGCCCCATGTTGCGCACGTCGGTCACGTGGCGCGAGTCGCGCAAACTGTGCAGCGCGTCTTCCCAATAGGGGGCGATGTCGGCGGCGCGCTCGAACAGCGCCTCTTCCTTGTAGGTTTCCAGCGTGGCGATCCCGGCAGCACTCGCGATGGGGTTGCCGGAATAGGTGTAGCCGTGGAACAGCTCGATCATATGCTCGGGCCCGTCCATGAAGGCATCGTGCACATCTGCCGTGGTCAGCACCGCACCCATGGGGATGACACCATTGGTCAGGCCCTTGGCGGTGGTCATCATGTCGGGCAGCACATCGAAATACTGCGAGGCAAAGGGCGCGCCAAGGCGGCCAAACCCGGTGATCACCTCGTCGAAAATCAGCAGGATGCCGTGCTTTTTGGTAATGGCGCGCAGCTTTTCCAGATAGCCCTTCGGCGGCAGGATCACGCCTGTGGACCCCGCAACCGGCTCCACAATCACTGCCGCGATGGTTTCCGCCCCGTGCAGCGCCACCAGCTTTTCCAGATCATCCGCCAGATAGGCACCATGCTCGGGCTGGCCGCGCGACCAGCGGTTTTCATCCGGCAGATGTGTATGAGGAAGATGGTCCACCCCGTTGAGAAGACTGCCAAAATGACGACGGTTGTTGACGATGCCACCCACCGAGATGCCGCCGAAGTTCACCCCGTGATAGCCGCGTTCGCGCCCGATCAGCCGGGTGCGGGTGCCTTGCCCCTTGGCGCGGTGATAGGCAATCGCCAGTTTCAGCGCCGTATCAACGCTTTCCGAGCCGGAGTTGGTGTAGAACACATGCTCGATGCCCTTGGGCGCAATTTCCACAATGCGGTTGGCCAGCTCGAACGCCACCGGGTGGCCCATCTGGAAGGCGGGGGCATAGTCCAGCTCTGCCGCCTGCTTCTGGATGGCTTCGGTGATCTTTGGCCGGCAATGGCCCGCGTTGCAGCACCACAGGCCCGCCGTGCCATCCAGCACCTGACGGCCATCAGAGGTGGTGTAATGCATGTCCTTGGCCGCCACGAACATCCGCGGGTTCTTCTTGAACTGGCGGTTGGCGGTGAAAGGCATCCAGAAGGCGTTCAGGTCATTTGGGGCTTTGCGGTCCAGCGCCATGGCATCGGGTTCCTGTTGGGGCGGCCTTGCGGCGCGCGGATGGGTTTTGACCGGGTGGTCATAAGTTGCTATCAGCATCGCACGGCCAGTCAAGTCCACGCCCGGATCGGCACGATCCCGGCACAGCCCGCCGCCGTTCTGCCAATTGCCAGAGGGCGCGTTCTGCGCCACGATGGATGTCCGGCCTCAGGATTGACGACACAATGCCCAGACCCAAGACCCGTATTCAGCTGCGCAATTCTGAAACCATTCTTGAGGCGGCGCTTGATGTGTTTTCATCGCAGGGGTTCCGGGGGGCAACGCTGGACCAGATCGCCGAGGTGGCGGGGCTGTCGAAGCCCAATCTGCTGTATTACTTCCCGTCGAAAGAGGCGATCCACCAGACCCTGCTGACCCGGCTGCTGCACACCTGGCTTGATCCCTTGCGCGAGATGGATGCAACCGGCGACCCGGTGGCTGAGGTCATGGGCTATATGCGCCGCAAGCTGGAGCTGAGCCGGAATTACCCGCGAGAAAGCCGGTTGTTCGCGATTGAAATCCTGCAAGGTGCCCCGCGTATGCGGGAGGCGATCGAGGGCGAGCTGACGGCACTGGTGGCCGAAAAGGCGGTGGTGTTGCGGCAATGGATGGATGAGGGGCGCATTGCCCGGCTGGACCCGGTGCATCTGGTGTTCTCGATCTGGGCGCTGACCCAGCATTACGCCGATTTCGACGTGCAGGTCCGCACCGTGCTGGGCGAAGGCCATGACCCCTATGCCGAGGCGGGGGCGTTTCTGGAAACGCTGTATACGCGGCTGCTGGCACCCTAGGCGCAGGGCCGGTTTTCCGGGTATGGCGCGCGTCTGGTTCAGGTATGGCGCACGTATGGCTTGGGTATGGCACCTTGTGCAGGCTTGCAGGTGAGGCGGGAGGCTGGCGCGCGGCGCGGGGGCGGGCGAATTAACAAGCGATTGTAAACTTCACTGGCGGCTGTAAAGATGGCGCTTTCCAGCCAGTGGACCGCCATGCCCAACAGTCAGCCCCCCCCCGCCAGCCTGACCGGCAGCCTGATCCGCGAACGGCGCCTCGCGCTGGGGTTGCGGCAGGGCGATGTGGCGCAGGCGGCGGGGATCTCGGCCAGCTATCTGAACCTGATCGAACACAACCGCCGCCGCGTGGGCACCGAGGTGCTGGCGCGGCTGGCGTCGGTGCTGGGCACCGAAACCGCGATCCTGTCCGAAGGGGCGGGGGGCGCGTTGATCGATGATCTGCGCGCCGCTGCCGCCACCACCCCGATGGTGCAGCCGGAACTGGACCGGATCGAGGATTTTGCCGGGCGCTTTCCCGGCTGGGCGGCGGTGCTGGCCGCACAACACCACCGGGCGGCACAGCTGGAACGCGCGGTCGGCGCGCTGAATGACCGGCTGACCCATGATCCGCATCTGTCGGCGTCGTTGCATGAGGTGCTGTCGGCGCTGGCCTCTGTCCGGTCGACCGCTGCCATTCTGGCCGATACCGATGATATCGACCCCGAATGGCGCACAAGGTTTCACCGCAACCTGCATCAGGACAGCGAACGGCTGGCCACCGGGGCCGAAGCGCTGGTGGCCTATCTCGACGGGCCGGATACGGCGGTGGATGCCGGTCTGGCCGCCCCGCAGGAAGAGGTGGAAACCTGGCTGGCCGCGCGCGGCTGGCACATGACGGAACTGGCGCAGCCTGACGGGGCGGACAGGCTGCTGGAGGAGGTGGGCGGGCTGGCGTCTGCCGCCGCGCGCTCGCTGGGGGCAGCGTTCCTGCGGCAGGCCGAGGCGGATTTCCGGCTGTTGCCGGATGCGATGTTGCAGGCGGCACTGGAGGGCGGCGAGGATGACCCCTGCCTGCTGGCGCAGCGCAGCGGCTTGCCCGTGCTGGCGGTGATGCGGCGGATGGCGCTGCTGCCGGGGTCGCAGGCGGGGCTGGTGATCTGCGATGCGTCGGGCACCTTGCTGTTCCGCAAGCCGGTGGATGGCTTTGCCCTGCCGCGCTTTGGCGCGGCCTGTCCGCTGTGGCCGCTGTTTGCCGCGCTTGCCCGCCCGATGCTGCCGCTGGCGGCGCAGGTCGAACCCGCCGGGCGCAGCCTGCGGCAGTTCCGCACCCTGTCGATCTGCGAAGCGCGGCTGCCACAGGGCTTTGCCGGGCCGGTATTGCGTGAAGCGGCGATGCTGATCCTGCCCGATGAGGCACCGCGTGCCGCTGACCCGGTGCTGGCGATTGGCAGCTCGTGCCGGATCTGCCCGCGCGCGCGCTGTCCGGCCCGGCGGGAGCCGTCGGTGATGGCAGACGCGACCGGGTGAGGGGTTGCAATAGGTCTTTGACATAGCCGCCCATTCGCCGGATAGTTTCACAGGACCCGGTTTCAGGCCGGAGGGGGGATAAAAGACCATATGACGGCGCGTGTGCTGCTCATCGAGGATGAGCCGAACATCACCGAGGCTATCCGGTTCATCCTGTCGCGCGACGGGTGTGAAGTGACGGCGCTTGCCGACGGGGTGGGCGCGGTTGCCGCCGTGCGGGCAGAGATGCCCGATCTGGTGATCCTGGATCTGATGCTGCCGGGTGTCAGCGGGCTGGAGATCCTGGCGCAACTGCGCGCCGACCCGGCCACGAAAGGACTGCCGGTGATGATGCTGACCGCCAAGGGGCAGGGCCGCGACCGCGAGGCGGCTGAACGCGCCGGGGCCAGCCATTTCATGACCAAGCCGTTTTCCAATGATGACATGCGCGCCGCCGTGCGTGCGCTGACCGGGGGCTGAGCCTGTGGCCCCGCCCCCCCGCACCCCACCGCTGTTTCTGCGCCGGGCCAGCTACCGCCAACGCAGGCGGCGCGATGCGGCGCGGCTGTTGCCGGTGATCGGCGTGTTTCTGATGCTGCTGCCGGTGCTCTGGGCCCCGCAGGACACGTTCCGGCGCGACACCGCGCCGGACGGGATTTATCTGTTCGTGGTCTGGGCGGTGCTGATCGCGCTTGCGATGCTGATCTCGCGCAGCCTGAACACCGCTGATGACGGCGATGATCTGGGCGCGTCTGATGATCCGGTGCCGGGTCCGGGCCGGTAGGGGCGCACCGCAATGCCCTTCAACATTCTGGTCCTGTCCTGTCTGGCCTATGTGATCTTTCTGTTTGGCGTCGCCTGGGCGGCGGAGCGGCGGGCAGACCGGGGGCGTTTGGGCTGGCTGCAATCGCCGCTGATCTACACGCTGTCGCTGTCGATCTACTGCACGGCCTGGACGTTTTACGGGGCTGTCGGCTATGCGGCGCGGTCGGGACTGGAGTTCCTGACCATCTATCTGGGGCCGACGATTGTGTTCATCGGCTGGTGGTGGGTCTTGCGCAAGCTGGTGCGGATCGGGCGGCAGCAGCGGGTGACCTCGATTGCCGACCTTATCTCCAGCCGGTTTGGCAAGTCGAACCTGCTGGGCGTGATCGTGACGGTGATCGCGGTGGTGGCGGCCACGCCCTATATCGCGCTGCAATTGCAATCGGTCACCCTGTCGTTCAGCGTCTTTGCCAGCCCTACGGATGACGGCTTTGCCCCACCGGGAACCGAGGCGACGGCGGTCTGGGTGGCGGCGGGGCTGGCGCTGTTCACCATTCTGTTCGGCACCCGCAATCTGGATGCGAAAGAGCAGCACCACGGCATCGTCACCGCCATCGCGGTCGAGGCGGTGGTCAAGCTGATCGCCCTGATCGCGGTGGGGGTGTTTGTGGTCTGGGGCATGGCCGACGGCCCGGCCGACATGATCGCCCGGATTGATGCGTCAGAAATCTCCGACTGGAACCTGCAGCCGGGCCGCTGGGCCGGGCTGTTGTTCGCGGCGGGCGCAGCGGTGATCTGCCTGCCGCGGATGTTTCAGGTGATGGTGGTTGAAAACGCCGACGAGCGGCATCTGGCCACCGCGTCCTGGGCGTTTCCGCTGTATCTGTTCGCGATGAGCCTGTTCATCGTGCCGATTGCGGTGATGGGGCTGGAACGCCTGCCTTCAGGCGCCAACCCCGACATGTTCGTGCTGACCCTGCCTTTGGCCGAAGGGCAGGGGGCGCTTGCGATGCTGGCGTTTCTGGGAGGGTTTTCCTCGGCCACGTCGATGGTGATCGTCGAGTCGATTGCGCTGGCGACCATGGTGTCGAACCATATCGTCATGCCGGTCTGGCTGCGGCTGCGGCCTGCAAAGGCCGTATCGGGCGATGTGCGCAGGCTGGTGCTGCTGTCGCGGCGGATTTCCATCGGGGTCGTGCTGGGGTTGGGCTATGCCTATTACCGGATGTCGGGCGGGTCGACGGCGCTGGCGGCCATCGGGCTGATCGCGTTTGTGGGTGTCGCGCAGTTCCTGCCGGCGATGGTGTTTGGCATCTTCTGGCGCGGGGCCACGCGGATTGGTGCTGCGCTGGGCATGACGGTGGGCTTTGTGGTCTGGGCCTATACGCTGTTCCTGCCGTCATTCGGCCCCGACGCGGTGATCCCGGCCATGGTGTTCATCGACGGGCCGTTCGGCATCGACTGGCTGCGCCCGCGCGCGCTGTTCGGGGTCGCCACGATGGACCCGCTGCTGCATGCGCTGTTCTGGTCGATGACACTAAACACTGCGGCCTTTCTGGCCGGATCGCTGTTCACCTTTCCCGGCCCGGTGGAGCGGATGCAGGGCGCGGCCTTTGTGCGGGTGTTCGACACCACATCGGGCAGCCCGCGCGGCTGGGAACGGGGGCTGGCCGAGCCCGAAGACCTGCTGGTGATGTCGCAGCGCATCATGGGGGATGACGACGCGCTGTCGTTCTTTGAGGCCGAGGCGAAGGGGCAGGGCAAGGCCGGATATCTGCCCGACCCCACGCCGGATTTCATGGCGCGGCTGGAACGGCGGCTTGCGGGGTCGGTGGGGGCGGCGACCGCCCACGCGATGATGAGCCAGCTTGCCGGACGCGCCACGGTGACGGTTGAAGACCTGATGGCGGTGGCCAGCGAGTCGGCGCAGATCATGGAATATTCGGCCCGGCTGGAAAGCCAGCAGGAAGAGGTGACGCGCACCGCACGCGCGCTGCGCGAGGCCAATGAAAAGCTGATGCAGCTGTCGATCCAGAAGGATGCGTTCCTATCCCAGATCAGCCATGAGCTGCGCACGCCGATGACCAGCATCCGCGCGTTTTCCGAGATTCTGACCGAAGGCGATCTGCCCGCCGAACAGGTGGCGCATTATGGCCGCATCATCCATGACGAGGCCAAGCGCCTGACCCGGCTGCTGGATGATCTGCTGGATCTGTCGGTGCTGGAAAACGGCACGGTGCAGCTGAATCTGGGGCTGGCGAACCTGAGCCAGATGATCGACCGCGCCCTTGCCTCGGCCAGCCACACCAAGCCCGAGCGCAGCTTTGTCATTCACCGCGATCTGCCGATGGAGAATATCTTCATCCGCACCGATGCCGACCGGCTGGTGCAGGTGTTCATCAACCTGATCTCGAACGCGCGCAAATATTGCGATGCGACGGCACCCGAGCTGCGGATTTCGGTGCGGCAGCGGGGCGGGCGGGTGACGGTGGATTTTGCCGACAACGGGTCCGGCATCCCCAAGGCCAGTCAGGCGCTGGTGTTCGAGAAATTCGCCCGCCTGACCGACCAGACCCGCGCCGGGGGGGCGGGGCTTGGTCTTGCGATCTGCCGTGAGGTGATGGCCAATCTGGGCGGCACCATCACCTATCTGCCGGGGCAGGGCGGGGCGGCGTTTCGCGTGGCCGTCCCGCTGCGGCTGGAGCGGAAGGCGGATTAGAGCCTGTCGCGTTGAGTGAATGTGAGACGCCCATCAAACGCGACATGCTTTAAACCGGCCTGCGTGAACCCTTTGGTAACGCCGCTGCGCGAGACTGGCGCAAAGCGGATAAGGATCGGGGTCGCCGTGGCGGGTGAGGTGTTGCGCAGAAAACTAAAGGCCAAACAGCAGGCCGCGGCCGAAGGCGGGCCGGGGGCTGACCGGGCATGGCGCATCAGCTTTGCCCGCGCCGCCCGCGATATGATGGACCTGCCGGTCGATTTCGTCAGCCTGTCGACCGACCGGCTGTCACTGGCCGAACTGCTTGACGTGCCGCCGGAACGGGCGCTGATCCTGATGCTGGAAGGGCCGGAAGAGGGCTTGGGCCTGCTGATCCTGTCGCCGGACCTGCTGTCGGCGCTGATTGAAGCGTTGACGATCGGCAAATGTGGCACGCAAACCCCCGATCCGCGCAAACCCACCCGCACCGATGCCGCAATGCTGTCGCCCATGGCAGATCTGGCGCTGTCGCATCTGGAAGAGGCGCTTGCCGAAGACAGTGATCTGGTCTGGGCCAGCGGTTTTCGCTTTGCCAGCTTTATCGAAGAGGCGCGGCCGCTGGGGCTGCTGCTGGAAGATGTGACCTACCGCGTGCTGACCGCCCGGTTGTCGGTGTTCTTTGGCGCCCGTGTGGGCGATATGTGGCTGGTGCTGCCCGCCGCCGGGCGCGGCCGCAAGCCGCGGCTGGCGGCCAATGCCGTGCCATCCTCGGTGTCGCGCCCGGCGTTTTCTGCGGCCCTTGCCAGCCGGGTGGATGCGGCCTCTTGCCAGATCGAGGCGGTTCTGACCCGGCTGTCGATGCCCTTGTCCGAGGTGATGGGCCTGTCCGCCGATATGGTGCTGCCCCTGCCCACGGCCGCGCTGGACCGGATCTGCCTTGACGGGCTGGACGGTCGCCACGTGGGAGAGGGCAGGCTGGGCCAGCATCGCGGTATGCGCGCGCTGCGCCTGACCGCAGAGATCGGGGCATCGGATGCGCCGGTTGCAGGGATGGGTGCAGCGGATGCGGGGCGCACGGCTGCGATGGATGCGGGCGGGATGGAGGATCTGCCGTCGGAAACCGCCGCCGCCTGGGGCGACCCGGCCCCGATGCCAGAGGCCCCGCTGGATTTTGACTTCGGCGGCTTTTCCGCCACGGGAACGGACTGAGGTTGAGTGTGGGCAAAGGGTTTGTCTGCATCCACGCGGCGGCGGTTGCGGGCGCAAACGCCGCGGGTGGACAAAGGGCCGTCACCCGCCGCAGGTGACTGGCCCCGGCTTTCCGGCCCGCCTCAGCCCTTTGCCAAAGCCTCGATCTGCGGGCGCAGACCTTCGAGGTTGTAGCCAAAGCGCGCCGGGATGCCGATCAGCTCTTCCGCCGGCATGTCGCCCGCCTTTGCCAATGCCCAGCAGATTGACGATCGGTTGCCGCTGGCGCAATAGGCCAGCACCGGGCCGGTCGCGGTTGCCATCGCCTCGGCCTGTGCGGTGACATTGGCCATGGTCAGCGCGCCGCCGATCACCGGGTTCACCACATAGTCCAGCCCCGCCGCCGCGGCCGCCGCCTGCATCGCCGTGGCGTGGTGCGACGCCGGGATCTCGGCATCGGGGCGGTTGTTGATCACCCGGGTATAACCGGCGGCCTTGATCGCCGCAAAATCCTGCGGATCGATCTGGGGGGCGACGGCGTAGTCGGGGGTCAGCGGGCGGATGTCCATGGGGTCTCTCCTTTGGAAGTCAGGGCGCGGCGCAGCGCGGGCGTGACGACCATAGCCGCGACCATGGCAACAAGAAAGACCAGACCAGAGCTGCCGTTCACGAATGTCATCGCCAGTGCCGGGCCGGGGCACAGGCCCACCAGCCCCCAGCCCGCGCCGAACAGCACCGAGCCAAGGATCAGGTCGCGGTCCAGCTTTTGTGGCGGCTTCGCAGGAATGGGCGTGCCCAGCACGGCGATCTTGCGCCGCTCTGCCACCCGCCAGGCGATGGCCATCGGCAGGATCGCCCCGCCCATAACAAAGGCCAGTGTCGGGTCCCAGTCGCCGAACACATCCAGCCAGCCCTGCACCTTGACGGTATCGACCATGCCAGACACCAGCAGCCCCGCCCCGAACAGCGCCCCGGACAGGGCGGAAAACACCATGCGCATCATGTCAGATCACCCCCAGCCAATGACGGAACACCAGCACGCTCGCCCCGCCCGCCGCGATATACGCGACGGTGGCCGCCATCCCCCGCCACGACAGGCGCGAGATGCCGCAGACCCCGTGCCCCGAGGTGCAGCCATTGGCCAGCCGGGTGCCAAACCCCACCAGCCCCCCTGCGGCGACCAGCAACCAGATATTGCCGGTCAGCCCGGTATCGACCCCGCCGGACAGCGCCACCAGCAGCGGCGGCACCAGCACCAGCCCCAACAGAAAGGCCAGACGCTCGCCCCGGTTGCTGCGGCCCGACCCGTCGACCAGACCGCCGATGATGCCCGACGCCCCCATGATCCGCCCGTTCATCAGCAAAAACAGCGCCCCGGCACCGCCAATCATCAGGCCGCCGATCAGCCCCCGGACCCAGTCATCTTCCATCATTCGGTATTTCCTGTGGTTCAGATATCAAAGCCGGTTGACCGGCACTTTCAGATAGGAGGTGCCGTTGTCATCGGGTTCGGGCATCTGGCCTGCACGCATGTTCACCTGCAGCGACGGGATGATCAGCCGGGGCATTGCCAGCGTGGCATCGCGGCCTTGGCGCATCGCGACAAATTCCTCGCGGCTTTTGCCCGCGCCCACATGCACATTCAGCGCCTTTTGCGCGCCGACGGTGGTTTCCCAGGCAAAGTCGTCGCGGCCCGGGGCCTTGTAGTCGTGGCCGACAAAGATCCGCGTCTTGTCCGGCAGGGCCATGATCTTTTGCACGGAATCGAACAGCACTTCCGCAGAACCGCCCGGGAAATCGCAGCGCGCGGTGCCGAAATCGGGCATGAACAGCGTGTCGCCGACAAAGGCCGCATCGCCGATCACATAGGTCAGGCAGGCCGGGGTATGGCCGGGCGTGTGCAGCACGTCGCCGCGCAAGCCGCCGATGTGAAAGCTGTCGCCTTCGCGGAACAGCTGGTCGAACTGCGACCCGTCGCGCTGGAACCTTGTGCCTTCGTTGAAGATCTTGCCAAAGGTGTCCTGCACCACGGTGATCTGGTTGCCGATCCCGATCTTGCCGCCCAGCCGTTCCTGAATATAGGGCGCGGCGGACAGGTGGTCGGCATGGACATGGGTTTCCAATATCCATTGCAGATCAAGACCCTTGTCCTGAATGAAGGCGATGACTTGATCGGCCGAGCGGGTGTCGGTGTGGCCCGAGGCATAGTCGAAATCGAGCACCGAGTCGATCACGGCGCAGGCGCTGCCTTCCGCTTCGGTCACCACATAGGTCACCGTATTGGTCGCTTCGTCAAAGAACCCTTGAACTGTGGCTTGCATGGTCGTCCCTCCGTCCGTTGCGTCTGGGGTGATGTAGAGTGCTGGGCATCATATTGCAAGAATGGAATGTGTTTTTCCGACCCGCAGGCATCTTGGCCCGGCCCTGTCCGGTCGCCATTCGCTTGACCTGAATCAAGGCGTTTCGCCCGGCCTGACGCTACACTGTGACAGAACAGGGAGAGGATATCATGGGTAAATCGCTGCAAGACCGCAGAACGGAACTGCTTGAGCGTATGGCCATTCTGGCCGTCCGGATGGAAGAGATCGGGACAGAATTGGAAAGCCACAACAACCCGGACTGGTCTGACCTTGCGACCGAGCGCGAGGCGGATGAGGTTCTGGAAGGCATCGGCCTGTCGGCGCAGGCCGAGATCCGGGCGATAGAGGCCGCCTTGCAACGGGTTGGCGGCGGCAAATATGGCACCTGCACCCGCTGCGGGGCCGACATCGGCGAGGACCGGCTTGATCTCTTGCCCTTCACGCCATTCTGCCGCGACTGCGCCGCACATGTGTGACGACAGGGGACTGAAAACAGGGGGCAGCAATGGCTGACATGACAGATATCGCAACGCGGTGCAGCGGCGAAGACAGCTTTGGCGGGCGGCACCACAGCGGGCGGGCCCCGACGTTGCAGGGCCTGCTGAACGAGATGAAGGCGCTGGGCGCTGTTCTGCCCGGGCATTGCGTGGCAGCGGAAGGGGCCAGTCACGCGCCGGACCGGGGCACTGCGGCCGGATCTGGCCGGTGGCCGGACAGATACAAAGGCTGATCCGCGCACTCCACATTGATCTTTGCGTTCCTCTTTGCGTTAATCATTGTTAACGAGCTGGGAACAAAGCCTTGACCCGCTGCGGCGGAGCAAGGCACGGTAAAGGCCGGGGGTGGGGATCATGGACGGGCCATTGGGACAGTGCGTAGAGGTGACCGCCCTTGGCGGGGTGGCAGAGGTGACCCTGTTGCGCCCGCCCGGCGGCGGCTGGCTGGATGCGGCACAGCGCGCCGAGTTGCTGTCGGCGATCACGGCGGCCGGTACAGAGCCAAAGGCGATCCTGCTGCGCGCCGCAGACCGGATGTTTGCGTCACACGCCGATGCGGGGCCCGATCTGCCCGACCCGGATGATGCGGCCCAGCCGTCACTGGCCAGCCTGTGCCTGGCGATCGAGACCAGCCCGGTGCCGGTTGTGGTGTTTCTCGAAGGTCTGGTCAGCGGGGCTGCGGCGGAAATTGCGCTGGCGGCACAGATGCGGCTGGCAACGCCTGCCGCCCGGCTGGCCTTTCCGGCGGCGCGGCTGGGGCGGATTTCGGGTGCAGGCGGCACCCAGCGGCTGCCGCGCCTGATCGGTGCCGATTATGCCCTGCGTCTGCTGATCAGCGGCAAGCCGGTCGCAGCCCCCGAGGCGCTGATCATCGGGCTGGTCGATCAGGTGATCGAAGACGCCGCGCCCGATGACGCCTTGGCCCGGGCCAAGGCGCTGGCATTGACCCCGCCCGCGCGCCCGCAGCCCGAAGGCAGTGCCTTTCTGGCGGCAGTCAAGAAGGCGCGGGCGGCGGCGGCACCGGGCAGTCTGGCGATGGCGCTTGCCGACTGCGCCGAAGCGGCGCTGCTGTTGCCGGATGAACAGGGCTATGCCTTTGAAGCCGCCCTCGCGCAGGAGCGCGATGCCCTGCCGCAGACTGCCGCTCTGGCGCATCTGCTGCGGGCCGAGCGTCTGGCCTCAGGGGCACCTGAGCCGCTGCGCGATGTGACGACAGACCCGGTCCAGCGCCCGGCGCTGGTGGGCGCGTCGCCGCAACTTTCGGCGCTGGCGCTGATGATGCTGGCGCGTGGTCTGCCGGTGACAGTGCTGGAACCCGACCGCGAAAAACTGGTGCCGATGCTGCAGACCATCGCCTCGCGGCAAGAGGCGGCGGTGCAGGCGGGCACCCTGTCGGCGGCGCAACGCGATGCAGACTGGGCCCGCCTGCGCCCGGTGGCCGATGTGTCGGGGCTGGAGCAGGCCGATCTGGTGGTGATCGCCGCCGAGACGCCGGTGCCAGCCTTGCGCAGACAGGTGCCGGTGCTGGTGATGGGGCGGGGCGATCTGCCGGACGGGGCGTTCCGTCTGGTGCTGTCGGGGCGGGTGGCCGAACTTTGCCTGCCGGTCAGCTGCCCGGCGGAACCGGCGGCCAAAGCGATGGCCTTTCTGCGCCGGATCGGCCAGACCGTGGTGCTGACCGGGCCGCAATCGCCGATGGGCATTGCGGGGCGGCTGGCGGGGGCCAGCGGTGCCGCCCTGCGCGCGCTGATGACATCGGGCGTGCTGCCAGAGGCGATCTATGCCGCGCTGACCGACTTTGGCATGGTCTCGCCTGCGCTGCCGAAGGTCGCCGCTGATGCCGCCCCCCGCGCGATGCCAGGCGATGAGATCATCAACCGCTGGCTGGGCGCGCTTGCCAATGAAGGCGTGCGGGTGGTCGCCTCGGGGTTGGCGATGACGGCGTCGGATGTGGATCTTGTGGCGGTGCATGGCCTTGGCCTGCCCGCCGATTGCGGCGGCCCGCTGCATCATGCGGAACAGCGCGGGCTGATGATATTGCGCCGTGACCTGCGGATCTGGGGGGCAGAGGCGGACGTCTGGGTGCCGGTGCCCGCACTCGATACGCTGGTCTCGGCCGGGCGCGGGTTTCAGGGCAGTGTCAGGACAGGATGACGCCCGCGATCACCACGATCAGCCCAAGGCCAGACACCGCCAGTGCCGCCAGATTAAGGATCACCGCGCGCTGAAGCTGCGCCTTGATCTCGTCCTCCGGCAGGCCGGATTTGCGGGCGCGCATCGCCAGAATGATGCACCAGAACAGCGCCGATACGCCGATCATGGTCAAAACGGCGCCTCCCCAGATCAGCATCTCCATTCGTCGGCATCCTTTGGCTGTCACTGCGGCAATGATGGGGGCCGCCTAGCCCAGCTTTGGCTGCTGCGCAAGCCTTGAACCCGTAGGGTGGCCACGGTAGGGAAGGGGTCAAACCAGCGGAGCACGAGGCCCAGATGAGCGAACCCATAGACAATTATTCCGTGACAGCGGACGAGCTGCGCCAGTTCATTGAACGCGCCGAGCAGCTGGCATCGGAAAAGAAGGACATCGCCGAACAGGAAAAGGAACTGTTCGCCGAGGCCAAGGGCCGGGGCTATGACACCAAGGTCATGCGCAAGGTCATCGCCCTGCGCAAGCGCAAGCCTGATGAGATTGCCGAAGAAGAGGCGGTGCTGGAAATGTACAAAACCGCACTGGGCATGGCCTGACACCACAATGCGAAACGGGCGCATCCGCGCCCGTTTCCCGCCTCAGGCGGAAATAAACGTCACCCCCGGCATCGCCCGGATGCGGGCCACATCCTGATAATAGGCCTCTGTCAAGCGGGCGACCGTGGCTTCGGTCCAGCCCGGCAGATCCACCTCCATCTCGACCCGGTCGGGCAGGGCGAACTTGTCCAGAAACGCCGATACGATCCGGCGGCGCTGCACCGCCGTATGCGCCGGATGGGTCTCCATATAGGCGTTCATACGCGCCAGCCCTTCGGGCGACATGATCGTGCCAAGCAGTTCGGCCGCGTCGGTCAGCACGGTGCCTTCGGAATGGCCGGACACCGCCTGCAGCACCTCGGGCCAGATCAGCGGCGTGTCCTCATCACACCAGACGGTAAACGGCACACCGGGATTGGCGTTCAGCATATCGCCGATCACGTCAGACCAGTGAATATCGGCCGGGTCGATGTCGGCCATGAACTGCTCAAAGCTCTTGTCGCGCTGTTTGGCAAACAGATCGGGCAGAAAGGTCGCCGGGTTGCGGATGGCCAGATGGAATTCGGCCTCGATCTCGGGGAAGATCTGGGTAAAGGCGCTGACCCGTTCCGCCGCCGCCGGGTAGAGCCGGTTTTTCAGCACCCATTGCGGAAACGACAGAAAATTCTCCCATGACAGGATCAGCCGTTCGGCGCGGTCTTCATCCATGATCTGTTCCAGCACCAGCGCCTGCGTGTCGCGGCTGGCGGGCTGGCCCTTCAGCGTCAGCGCGGTGTCACGCAGCAAGGTGCGATAGCGCGCGGGGCCGGGCACCACGATGCCCTGTTCGCCCAAGACCTGACGATTTTTCAGAAGACACCGCACCAGACGCTCTTCATCGGTGCAATGGGCGCCAAGGTGATAGACGATACGCATACAGCTGTTGACCTGTGCCGGTTCTTGATTGACCCCGACTATAGGCGCAATCGGGGCGCAGCACAGGGGGCACGGCAGAAGAAATGCCGAACAGAGTCCTGCGCGCCACGCCCGGACGGCCCCGCCCGATCTGGACAGGGCGGGGCCGCGGGTGCTATCGGGGTGCGCAGGATGACCCAGCAAAACACTCAAGTTCCGCACCCCGCCCGATGGCTGCCGCGCCCCGACCTGTGGTCGGTGGGGGCATTCGCCATTGCCGTCGTGGTGCTGGCACCGATGGCCTCGGTATTGTGGATCGCCTTTCACCCGACTGAAAATATCTGGCCGCATCTGCTGGCCACGGTGCTGCCGCGCTATCTGTCCAACACGCTGATCCTTATGCTGGGGGTGGCGGTGCTGACGGCGGCGGTGGGCACCGGGGCGGCCTGGCTGACCACGATGTACCGCTTTCCGGGCCGGGGCTGGCTCGATTACGTGCTGCTGTTTCCGCTGGCGATCCCGGCCTATGTCGGGGCCTATGCACTGGTGGATTTCCTGCAATATGCGGGGCCGGTGCAGACCAGCCTGCGCGGGCTGATGGGGTATGAGTCGGCGCGCGACTACTGGTTCCCGCAGGTGCGGTCGCGCGGAATGGCGGTGATTGTGCTGTCGGCGGCGCTGTATCCGTATGTCTACCTGCTGGCCCGCGCCGCGTTCCGCGAACAGTCGGGCGGGTCGTATGAGGTGGCGCGCGCGCTTGGCTGCGGCCCGTGGCGGCTGTTCGCCCGCGTCGGCCTGCCGCTGGCCCGGCCCGCGATTGCGACAGGGGTGGCACTGGCGCTGATGGAGACGGTGGCCGATTATGGCACGGTGCAGCACTTCGGAGTGCAGACCCTGACCACCGGCATCTTTTCAACCTGGCTGAACGGCAACAATGCCGGGGGTGCTGCGCAGATTGCCGGGGTGGTGCTGACCTTGATTTTCGTGCTGCTGGGGCTGGAGCGTATCAGCCGCCGGGGCGCGCGCTTTCACCGCGTGGGCCGCTCGGCCCGCCCGGTAGAGCCTGCAACCTTGCCCCGCGCCAGCGGCTGGCTGGCATGCGCGCTGTGCATGGTGCCGGTCAGCGTCGGCTTTATCCTGCCGGTCGCGGTCATGGGCTGGCACGCCCTGCGCCGCCCCGAGGTCTGGCTGTCGCCCGGGCTGGCGCGGGCCTTTGGCAACACGCTGGTCACCGGCGGGCTGGCCGCTTGCCTGACGGTGGGGGCAGCGATCTTTCTGGTCTACGGGCTGCGGATGATCAACCGTTCTGCGGCGCGCTGGATATTGCCTGTCACCACGCTGGGCTATGCGGCCCCCGGCGCGGTGCTGGCGGTGGGCATCCTGATCCCGTTGGCGGCGCTAGATCACAAGCTGGCCGATGCGGTGCTGGCGGTGAGCGGCTGGGACCCGGGCCTGATGCTGACCGGCACGGCGGCGGCGCTGGTGCTGGCCTATGCGGTGCGGTTCTTTGGCGTGGCGCAGGGCGCGGTGGATGCGGCCTTTGGCCGGATCTCGCCCTCGCTGCCGATGGCCGCGCGGTCCCTTGGGCGCTCGCCCGGCGGGGCGCTGCGGGCGGTGCACCTGCCGCTGATGCGCGGGTCGGTTGCGACTGCGCTGCTGGTGGTCTTCGTCGATTGCGTCAAGGAACTGCCCGCGACCTTGCTGCTGCGCCCGTTCAACTACAACACGCTGGCGACGCGGGTGTTTGAACTGGCCAGTCTGGAACGCCTGGAAGAAGCCGCCCCCGCCGCGCTGGTGGTCATGACCGTCGGCCTGCTCGCCGTGGCCCTTATGGCCAGAACCCATCGCTGAGGGGCTTGCACCCGCGCGCCTGCGCGGTTATTTCAGGGACATGCCTCTATAGCTCAGCTGGTAGAGCACCTGATTTGTAATCAGGGGGTCGCGGGTTCAAATCCTGCTGGGGGCACCATTTTCCATTTCAGAATCAACGATCTGCTGCACGGTTTTCCGTGCTTTCCTGAATGATCCTGCGCCGCGGCACCAGTCAGCCCGCCGCCGACGGCACTGTCCAGACGTGATCCTGCGACAGGATATCCCCCATCGCCCGTGCCGCGAGGCTTGCGTCGCCTGCGGTGATTCCGTCGGCCAGGGCCTTGTAGTGCGACGCCTTTTCCGCAGCGAAATCCGACACACCTGCGCGCATCCGGGCGAGGGTGGTTTGCACCACGCCGAATTCCACCAGACCGGAGGTGGCGCGCAGGAACGGGTTCTGGCTGGCTTCGCACAGGGTGCGGTGGAACTCGAACTCGGCCAGGGCGAAGGGTTCGGCGAATGTGGTCATCGCGGCGCGCTGGTTCAGCCAGTAGTGCAGCATCCGCACCTGTTCGGCGGTGCGGCGGCTGGCGGCGAGGGTGGCGGTCTGCATCTCGATGCTGTCGCGCAGCTCGGTAAAGCTGGCCAGAAAGGCGGCGTCCGGGCCGGCGTCCTGTATCCACCCCAGAACCGAGCGGTCAAACAGGTTCCAGCGGCTGCGCGGCAGCACGCGGGTGCCGACCTTGGCCCGCGCCTCGACCAGCCCCTTGGCCTCCAGCGTTTTCAGGGCCTCGCGCAGCACGGTGCGCGACACGCCGTAGCTGTCCATCATCTCGGCGTCATTGGGCAGGATGGTGCCCACCGCAAAACGCCCCGATGCGATGCCCAGACCCACCTCGGCAATCACATAGGAATGGTAATTCCGCGCCGTCTGCCGCCCGGAGAGTGCGCGCACAAGGCTCCCCGGTTCGCTCATGTCAGGATTTCCTAAACGCCTTTTTTCGGGGGGCAGATGCCGAGAACACCAGCCTTTGCAACAGAATGAACAGAAAGAGAAGCCCGCCGATGACGATTTTGGTCCACCAGCTGGACAGGGTGCCGTCAAACACGATGTAGGTCTGCACCAGCCCCTGCAGCATCACCCCGATGAAGGTGCCGGCGACAAAGCCATACCCCCCGGTCAGCAGCGTGCCGCCGATCACCACGGCGGCGATGGCGTCGAGTTCGACCCCAAGCGCTGACAGGGAATACCCCGCCGAGGTATACAGCGAAAATACGATGCCCGCGATCCCGGCAAGGGTGGAGGACAGGGTGTAGACCAGAATGGTGGTGCGCGCGACCGGCACCCCCATCAGCGCGGCAGAGGTTTCATTGCCGCCAAGCGCATAGACATAAGACCCGAACCGCGTGCGGTGCGCCAGAATGATGCCAAAAACGAACACCGCCAGCATGATCATGCCAATCACCGTCAGCCGCCCGCCACCGGGCAGCAGGATATAGCTGCGCGAGATGGCGGTATAAACCTCATGCTTGATGCCGATACTGTCGGGCGACAGCACCGAAGCCCCGCCGCGCGCCAGAAACATCCCCGCCAGCGTGACGATGAAGGACGGCACCTTGAGGTAATGAATTGCCGCCCCCATCACCGCGCCAAACCCCGCTGACACCGCCAGCGTGATGGCAAAGGCGGCAAAGGGGTGCAGCCCGGCCCACATGATCAGCGTGGCGATCAGCACGGTGGAAAACCCGATCACAGCGCCGACCGACAGATCAATCCCGCCCGAGATGATCACGAAGGTCATCCCCACCGCCGCAATGCCCAGAAAGGCGTTGTCGGTCAGGAAGTTGCCCAGCACGCGGGTCGACAACATCGACGGGTATTGCAGCACGGCCGCCAGATAGGCGAGCAGGAAGATCACGGTCGTGGCCAGCAAAGGCCGCAGCGCGCGGTTCATTTGGCGCTCCTTTTCGGCGGCGGGGTCAGGGGGGTAAAGCGTCGGCTGATCCATTGCCCGGCCTGCGGCGATTGCAGCACAAGGATCAGGATGATCACCGCCGATTTGACGACCAGATTGAACTGCGGCGAGAAGCCTGAAATCAGGATGCCGGTGTTCATCGCCTGAATGATCAGCGCGCCGACGACTGACATCGGGATCGAGAACCGCCCGCCTAGCAGCGATGTGCCACCCAGAACCACGGCCAGAATGGCATCCAGCTCCAGCCACAGGCCCGCGTTGTTGGCATCCGCCCCGCGAATGTCACCCGCCACCACCAGCCCGGCGATGGCGGCGCAGAACCCGGCAAAGCTGTAGACCAGCAGCAAGAGCAACCGGCTGGAAATCCCGGCAAAACGCGCGGCAGAGCGGTTGACCCCCACCGCCTCGATCAGCAGGCCAAGGGCGGTGCGGCGCACGGCCAGTGTGGTGACGATCATCAGGACCAGCGCAATGATTACCGGCATTGGCAGACCCAACAGCGATCCGGTGCCGATATAGCTGAGCAGCGGGTCCGAGAAGGTGACGATCGAACCTTCGGTGATCAGCTGCGCCAAACCCCGCCCGGCCACCATCAGCACCAGCGTGGCGATGATCGGCTGAATGTCGAGATAGGTCACCAGAACCCCGTTCCAGAACCCGCAGACAAGGCCAGCCAGCAATGCGACCGGAATCGCAATCGTGGCGGGCGTGCCGGTCGAGACCATCACGGCGGCCACAGCCCCCGAAATCGCCATCACCGCGCCGACCGACAGGTCAACCCCCTTGGTCGCGATCACTGCCGTGACGCCAATGGCCAGAATGGCCACCGGGGCACCGCGGTTCAGCACGTCGATCAGGCTGCCGAAGAACCTTCCATCCTGCCATGTCACGGTAAAGAACCCCGGAAACAGCAGCCAGTTGATGAACAATACGGCGGCAAGCGCTGCAAATTGCGGGCGCAGCAGCGCCGATTTCAGGGCCTGCCGTTTCATGTCACGGGCTCCGTTGTCAGGGTGTTATCGGCGATGGCGGCGACGATGACCGCAGGGGTGATATCGGCACCATGCAGTTCGGCGACCATCTGCCGGTCGCGCATCACCACCACTCGGTTGGAATAGGCCACCACCTCGTCGAGTTCTGATGAGATCACCAGCAGCGCCAGCCCCTCTTCGCGCAAGCGGTTGATGGTGCGCACAATTTCCGCATGGGCGCCGACGTCGATGCCGCGTGTGGGTTCGTCCAGGATCAGGAATGTCGGGTCATTGGCCAGCCAGCGGGCCAGGATGACCTTTTGCTGATTGCCGCCCGACAGCAGTTTCACCGGCATGTCATGGTTGGCGGCGCGGATATCCAGATCATCGGCATAGCGTCCGGCGATTTCATCCTGCTCATCACGCTGCAGGGCGCGGAACCAGCCCAGCTTGGCCTGCAGCGCGATGATGATGTTCTCGCGCACCGACAGCTCGCCGAAAATGCCGTCCAGCTTGCGGTCTTCGGGGCAAAAGCCAAAGCCTGCCGCCACCGCCTGCGCCGGGTTGCGGATGCGCACGGGTTTGCCGTCTACTTCGGTTGTGCCTTCATCAGCGGTGTCTACCCCAAACATCAGTCGCGCCATTTCGGTGCGGCCAGACCCCAGCAGCCCCGCCACGCCCACCACTTCGCCCGCATGCAGCGACAGGGTGAAGGGGGCGACACGACCTGCGCGGCCAAGCCCGGTAAAGGTCACCTTGACCGGGCCCTTCGCCGCCTCATCCGCCGGGGGGGCGGCGTGGGCATAGGCCAGATCCTTGCCCAGCATCATCCGCACCACTTCGGTGGCGGTAACCTGCGAAAGATCGCGGGTGCCGATCAGCTGGCCGTTGCGCAGGATGGTCACGCGGTCAGACACCGCAAAGACCTGATCCAGAAAATGGGTGATGAAGATGATGCCAAGGCCGCGCGCCTTGAGCTTGGCCACCACCTCGAACAGCTTGTCCACCTCGTTGCGGTCAAGGCTGGCGGTGGGTTCGTCCAGCACCAGCACCTTGCCCGACAGTTCGACCGCGCGGGCGATGGCCACGATCTGCTGCACGGCAACCGAAAAGCTGCCCAGCTCGGCCCGCACGTCGATATCCAGCCCGTAAGTCGCCATCAGCGCAGTGGCCTGCGCGGCAATACTGCGGCGCTGCACAAGGCCAAAGCGCGTGGGCTGGCGGCCCAGAAACAGGTTTTCCGCCACCGAACGATTGGGCAGCAGGTTCACCTCCTGATACACGGTTCCAATGCCGGACCCTTGCGCATTCAGCGGATCGGTGAAGCGCACGGCTGCGCCTTCCAGCAGGATTTCCCCGCCGTCGGGCTGATAGGCCCCGGTCAGGATCTTGATCAGCGTGGATTTTCCGGCACCGTTCTCGCCCAGCAGGGCGTGCACTTCGCCCGCGCGCACCGCGAAATCCACCCCCTCCAGCGCCCTGTGCTGGCCGAATATCTTGACGATCCCGCGTGCCTCCAGCACCGGATTTGCCGCATCGGCCATATCCTGCCCCCCGTATTGCCTGCCACTGTTCTTGTTTTGCGCAATCAAAGCAATGCTGCCGGCGGGATCTCCCCCGCCGACAGCTGCCCTTGCGGGTGATCAGTAACCCAGACCCTTGCGGCTGTCGTATTCGCCCTGTGGGTCATCAGCCGGGGTGTAGAGCTTGGATTCGGTGATGATGAACTTCTCTGGCATGGTGCCTGCATTCAGGAACGCATCCAGCGCCTCGAACGCTGGGCCTGCCATGTTTGGCGTCAGCTCGACCGTGGCATTGGCCTCACCTGCGGCCATGGCGGCGAAAATGTCTGGCACAGCGTCGATCGACACCACCAGAATATCACTGCCCGGCTTGAGCCCCGCATCCTTGATCGCCTGAATGGCCCCCACGGCCATGTCGTCATTGTGGGCATAGACCGCGCAGATATCCGCGCCGCCGCCTTCGGCTTTCAGGAAGCCTTCCATCACTTCCTTACCCTTCGACCGGGTGAAATCGCCGGTCTGGCTGCGGATGATCGAGATATTTGCGGTGCTTGCGATGCCTTCTTCAAACCCCTGCTTGCGGTTGATCGCAGGCGAGGACCCGACGGTGCCCTGCAGTTCCACGACCTTGCAATCGCGGTCGCCCACTTCGCCGACCAGCCATTCACCGGCCACGCGACCCTCTTTCACCTGATCGGAGGCCACCGATGTCAGATACAGATCTTCCGGCGCGTCGATGCCACGGTCCAGCAGCACGACCGGAATTTCAGCCTCTTTCGCCTCGGTCAGCACTTCTTCCCAACCCGTCGCCACGACCGGGGCGATCAGGATGGCGTCAACGCCCTGCGCGATGAAGCCGCGCAGCGCCTTGATCTGGTTTTCCTGCTTTTGCTGGGCATCGGCGAATTTCAGATCTACACCAAGCCGTTCAGCCTCGGCGCGTGTCACCGAGGTTTCCGCCGCGCGCCAGCCGGATTCGGACCCGATCTGCGAAAAGCCGATCACCTTGCCGGACAAACCGTCGGCATAGGCTGTCGACGACATAAGTGCGCCAATACCCGCGACCAGCGCGAGTTTCTTGATAATGGACATGGAATCCCTCCCTAGGATTGAGCGGCAGACGTCTCCTCCCGTCGACCTCAGATGAGGCTAGCAAAAGTAATACTATATGTAAAATTTAATCTGCGGGGGGTGTTTTGTGCCGTCGGAAGCTGGGTTCTGTCATGGGGACGCAGCGCGGAAGGGGCGGGCGGGTGACGGAACATTGCTTTTCAACCGTTTGCAGATAAAAGGTTTTCAGCGTCGGAAGCCCGGCGCTTTCCTCGTGCGTAAAGCTGCAGCGGTGGTGCAGGGCGAAAGCTGACTGCGGTCATGTCCCATCCTGGCGCGACAGGCACTGACAGACCGGCCCGCCATCTGCCGCTCGCGCAACAGTGGCCCCGCAGCCTGCCATCCCATTGCCAGCCGAATCACAGACCCGTGATCTGCGGCCCGCATCCCCGCACCACCCCCCGGCGCAAAACCATGCGTGCCCGGATCGCAACATCTTGTAACATTCCGCCCTGTCCGCCACATCATACCCGTCCCCGGCTGGACTTGGCCCGGCCAAAGCCGGAATGTGCTGCTGTGGCCGGAACGGGCGGGCCGTCCGGGGGATGGAGTGTGGCTTTGAAGATCCTTGCCTTCACCTGTATCCGCAACGAAGGCCCGTTTCTGCTGGAATGGATCGCCTATCACCGGCTGATCGGTGTGACCGATTTCCTGTTCTTTTCCAACGATTGCGAAGACCGAAGCGATGATCTGCTGACGCAGCTGGCGCAGCACGGCGTGGTGCAGCACATCCCCCACCGCGCGCGCCCCGGCAAAAGCGTGCAGTGGCAGGCGCTGCAACAGGTGGCGCGCGACCGCACCCTGGCGGGCTATGACTGGGCGCTGTTTGCCGATGTCGACGAATTTCCCCTGATCCACGCGCAAGGCCACCGGCTTGCCGATGCCATCGCCACCATGCCGCCTGAAACCGATGCCATCGCAATGCCATGGCGGTTGTTCGGGGCCAGCGGCCATGTGCGCTTTGCCGATCAGCCGGTCACCGCGCAGTTTCTGCGCTCGGCCCCCGAAGATTTGTTCCACCCGATTGCCGGGCGCTACATCAAGACCCTGTTCCGCCCGGCACGGTTCCTCAAACCCGGCGTGCACCGGCCAAAGCGCGTGCCGGATGGCCCTGTGCCCAACTGGGTCGATGGCGCGGGCCAGCCTCTGCCGGATGATTTTGCGACGCGTGAGGCCCAGATCGCGCTGCCTACGCTGACGCCCGGCCGCCGGATCATCGAGCTGAACCACTATTCGCTGCGCTCGGTCGAAAGCTTTCTGGTCAAGACCGCGCGGGGTCTGGCCAACCGCACCGGCAAGGGCATTGATCTGAGCTATTGGGTGGAGCGGAATTTCAACACCGTCCCCAACACCGCCATCACCCAGTGGTCGGAGGCGCTGAGCGCTGAGATCACGGCCCTGCGCCAGCTGCCGGGGGTAGAGGCGCTGCACCAGCACAGTTGCGACTGGCACCGCCAAAGCAGTGCCGCCATGCTGCGCACGGAAGAGGGCTACCGGCTGTATTGTGATTGCCTGCACGCCGCCGACTCGGCCCCGTTGCCGCGCAACCTTGCCCTGCACCTTTACCGCACCTTTGCAGAATTGCGCGGGGCAAAGGGCTGACGGCGATGCATTTCCATATCGGCCTGAATGCCCGCCGGACCAATGCCGAAAGCTGGGGCGATCTGGCCTTTGCCCGCAGTCTTGCCGCCGGTTTTGTGCAGACCGGGCACGCGGCCAGCCTGTTTTTTCGTGATGAGCAGCCGGACCTGACCGGGCAGCGCGATGTGGTCCTGCGTCTGATCGGCCCGCATCTGGATGAGCCTGTGCCGGGGGTGCCCAACCTTTTGTGGATGATCAGCCCGCCCAATCTGGCCCCGCTGGCCTGTCTGGCGCGCTATCAGGCGCTGTTTCTCGCCTCACCCTTGCTGGTCAGCCGGTGTTTGGCTCAGGGGCTGCACGCCACATATCTGCCGCAGGCCACCGACAGCGGTCTGTTCAACCCCGCGGCAAGGGGCGATCAGCCCGTGGATTTCCCTGCGGATCTTCCTGCGGATCTGCCGATCAGTTTCGTCGGCAACCACGCCCCGCGCGCGCCGCGCCTGACGGTGCGCGCGGCGCTTGATCTGGGGTTCGATGTCAGGATCTGGGGGCAGGGGTGGGACGGCGTGGTGCCCGCCCGCCATCTGTGCGGCACACGGCTGGACAGTGCGGAACTGGCGCAGGTCTATGCCCGCTCACGCATCGTGCTGAACACCCACATGCCCTATATGGCCGAGCTGGGATTCATGAACAACCGCAGCTTTGACGCCCTGGCCTGCGGCGCGCAGGTGGTGTCAGACCCGGTGGCGGGGTTTGCCGACCCGCGCCTGCCAGCCCTGCACCAGACCGATGCCGGGGCGGGCCTTGGCCCGCTGCTGAACCGCCTGCTGGCGCGCGCGCCGACCGCACAAGACCGCGCCCGCATCGCCGAAAGCGTGACCGCAGGCTACAGCTTTATCGACCGCGCCCTCACATTTGCCCAGACTGCAGAGCAGTTGTTGCAGCAAAACGCCCGCGCCCGCCCGGCCTTTGCCCCGCTGCCGCCCCAGCCCCGGCGGGGCGCGGGGCCTGCGATCACCCTGTCCGACGTGGCAGAGGGGGGCGAGGACAGCGCCGGTTTTGAGGCCATGCTCGATGCCCTGCTTGCGCAGGCGCAACCCGATGTCACACTGCAACTGTCAGACCCCACCACAACCCCGCCGGGCCTGAGCGTCGAACAGGCCATGCGCCGGGCGGCGCTGGCGGTGTGGCGTATCGGCGCGGTGGTGGCGCGCGAAGCCGGCTTCACGCGGCTGGCGGTGGTGCCCCCGCCGCGCCATGCCCATCAGGGCACCATCCATGCGGTGATGCACGATCACCGCAGCGCTCAGGCCGCCGCGATCAACCGCAAATGCCCCGCCGCACACGACACGCTGGGCCATCTGTGCAGCCGCGCGCGGCGGCTGCTGGAAAGCCCGGCCGGGCAGTGGCTGGAGCTTGCGCATGGCGAAGACGGCATAGATCCGGTGCAGACCCAGATCCGCCTGCTGACCAACCGGCCGCTTTATGCCCATACCCCCGCGGGGTTTTCGCGCGACCGGCAGAAACAGCATCTGCGGCTGTGGCCACGCAGGACGCTGGCGCGCAGCGATGTGTCGGTCGGGGTCTTCGTGCATCTGTACTACCCCGACCTTGCGCCGGTGTTCCGCGACCGTTTCGCGGCGCTGGATCTGCCGCACCGGCTCTATGTCTCGACCGACACAACGGCCAAGGCTGACCAGATCCGGGCCTGCCTGCCGATGGCTGAGGTGCGGGTGCTGCCGAACCGGGGGCGCGATGTGTTCGGCAAGCTGTTCGGCTTTGCCGATGCCCATGCCGCGCATGATATTGTCCTGCACCTGCACGGCAAGAAATCACCGCATTTCAGCGGCTTTGATCAATGGCTGGACCATTGCCTGACCTGCCTGCTGCCGAACCGCGAAGAGGTGTTCCGCATCCTGTCGCTGTTTCAGTCACTGCCCGACCTTGGCGTGGTCGCGCCCTTGACCTATCGCTCGGTGCTGGCGGCGGCGCATTGGGGCGATAATCTTGATATCGCGCGCGAAATTGCGGCACGCGCCCTGCCGGATCTGGCCCTGCCGCCCGATGGTCAGCTGGACTTTCCGGTGGGGTCAATGTTCTGGGCGCGGCGCGCGGCCTTGCAACCGCTGCTGGACCTCGGGCTGACGGCCGGGCATTTCCCGCCCGAATCCGGTCAGGTCGATGCCACCCCCGCCCATGCCATCGAACGGCTGTTCGGGGTGATCTGTCAGGCGGGCGGCTACCGGCTGATCCGGGTGGCCCCGGCAGCCAGTGTGCAGCACAAGGGGCAGCAGATTATCGCCAGGCGCAATGAAGACGTGCGCCGCGCCCTTCAATCCGGAAGGTTCGACCCATGACCACCGCTGAACCGCCTGTCTGTCAGGGCTTTTTCGACGCGGCCTATTACCAGAGTCAGCTTGCCGCCCCGGTGCCCGATCCGCTGGCACATTTCCGCGCGCAGGGTGACCGGATGGGCCTTGATCCTTCGCCCTATTTCTCGACCCGCCATTACAAGGCGCTTTACCCCGACTGGCGGGCCGCAGGGGCGCAGACCGCCCTGGATGATTTTCTGATCTTCGAGACGCAAGGCCAGTGGCACAGCCCGCATCCGCTGTTCGACTTTGCCACCTATCTGCGGCGCAATCCGGATGTGGCGGCGGCGCGGGTGTCCCCCGCAGGCCATTTCGCCCGCCATGGCGACAGCGAAGGGCGCAGCCCGTCGGATGGGTTCGATGCCACGTATTACCGCCGCCGCTATCTGCGCCTGACCGACACCTGCGCTTTCGCGCATTATATCGCGCATGGGCAGGCGGCAGGCCATCAGCCGCGCCCGCAGTCGCGCAGTGCCGCGCAATCCGCCGCCGCTGCGGCACAGGCCATCGCGGGGCTGCCGCGCCCGGTACTGCTCGGCGTGCATGACGCGCAAGAGGCGGGCACGCCGCTTCTGGTGCGCGACATGGCGCGCGAACTGCGCGCGCGCGGGCATAGCCCGGTGTTCGTGCTGCGCGACGGGGGGCCGCTGGTGGCGGAGCTGGAGCGGTTGGGGCCGGTGTTTGTGCTGGCCGATGGCTGGGACGGGGCGGGGCTGCTGTCCGGCGTGGGGCCGGATATCCCTATATTTGTGCACAGTGCCGAGGCCGCAGGCATCGCCCGCGCCGCCGCACACTCCGGTCTGCCGGTCATGCTGCTGATCCACGAGATGCGCGGCTATCTCGATGCGCGCGGGTTGCTGCCAGAGCTGATCGCGGCGCATCGTGCGGGCGCGCGGCTGGTCGCATCCTTTCCCCGCATGGCGGCGGCGTTGCGGTCTGATCTGGGCCCGCTGCCGGTGATCCAGCCCGGCGCTGCCCTGCCACCCGCCACCCTGTCCGCTTTCCGCCACTGGCGGCAGACAGGGCAGGGGCGTGCCCTGTTCGTCGGGGCCGGGCAGGCCGACGCGCGCAAGGGGTTCGACCTGTTTCTGGATGCCGCACAGGCCATTCACGCTGAACGCCGCGATGCCATCTTTGTCTGGCTGGGGGCCATGACCGCATGGGCACAGCCGCTGGCCGATCAGGCGCGAAGACAGGGCCTCCGCCTTCTGCTTCCCGGCTTTATAGCCGACTCGCTGGCCTGCTACGCGGCGGCTTCGGCCTATCTTCTGACCTCCCGCGAAGATCCCGGCCCGATGACGCTGATCCATGCCGCCGCCACCGGCACTCCCTTTGTCGGTTACGCCGCCGATATCGGCTTGCGCGGCGTGGCCGATCCGCTGGGCCAGTTCGTGGCCGATGGTGACAGGACCGCATTCGTCACCGCAGCCCTTGGATACGCCCGCAGCGAGACACCCGCTACCCGCCGCGCCCGCCGCGCCCTGCTGCGTCCGCACCTTGGCATGGCCCGCTATTGCGATGCGCTCCTTAGCCTTTTCCCCTGACCATCGCCTGCAGCCTGACCCATTCGCGCACCGTCATCGCCGGGTTGCCCATCATCCGCGCGCCCTGCGGCACATCGCGCATGATCACCGCCCCCACCCCGATCACCGCGCCCGCGCCGATCTGCAACGGGCGGCCCGGCCTGCCATTGCAGATGATGGCCCCCGACCCGATGCTGGCGAATGCCCCCACCGCGATATGCCCGTTCAGGATCGACCCCACGGCAAGCGTTGCAAAATCGCCGACCGTCACATCATGCCCGATCACCCGGGCCAGAACCTGCACCCCGGTGCCCAGCACCACATTGGGGCTGACCGGGGCGGCCGGATCGACAATGCAGCCCGGCCCGACCCGCAGATTGGCCGCCACATGCCCCGGCCTGCGGTGCAGCGCCGTGGCCAGCACCGCGCCCTCATCCGCCAGCCGCGCTGCGATCCGGGCGCGCACCCGGCCATCGCCCATCGAGACCAGCACCGGCACCTGCGCAAAGCGCGCCAGCCGCTCGGCCCCCGAAATGACCGGCACGTTCAGTGTCGGGTGGATGAAGCCGTGGTCCAGATCATCCACCACCGCGCGCAGCTGCACCCGGTCCTGCCACAGCCCCTGCAGCACCATCACGATCATCTCGCTGTGGCCGCGCCCGCCATACAGAACCACCTCGTCAAAATCCTCGACGCCCTGCACAGCCATCAGCCGATCCCCCGCAGCACCGCCTGCACCACCCGCGCCACCCCGTCGCGCCCCACATCGCCGTGCAGCGGCAACGACAGGTACTGGCCCGCCACATCCCCGGCAACCGCGTGGTGCCGCGTGGTGTGAACCACCGCCCCCGCGTAGACCGTGCCCGGCCCGCACAGGATTGGAAACGGCGTGCGCGGCAGGATGTCGGCGGCATGCAGGCTGGCAATGACCCCGGCGCGCAGATCCGGCGGCAGGATCAGCGTGTAATACAGATGGCTGGCACTCGTGCCGGGGCGGGGCTGCAGGGTGCGGATCTGCGGCACATCTTCAAAGGCGGCGTCATACCACCCCCGGATCTGCTGCCGCGCCGCCATTTCCGCGGCCACCCGGGGCCGCACCGCCAGCCCGAAGGCGGCATGCAGTTCTGACATCTTGCCGTTGATCCCGGGGCCGGTCATCTGCCCGCCTTCCAGCCCGAAATTGCGCATCCGGGCCAAAGCCTGCGCCTGCGCCGCGTCACCCACCACCACCGCGCCGCCCTCTGCCGTGCTCAGCAATTTGGTGCCGTGCAGCGACAGCGCACTGGCATCGCCCGAAAGGCAGATATTGCGGCCCGACACCTGAATATCCGGGGCCTGCGCCGCATCAAACACCAGCCACAGTTTATGACGGCGCGCGATATCCTCCAGCGCCGCGATATCACAGGCAATGCCCTGAAAATGCACCGCCAGGATCGCCACTGTTTGTGGCGTGATCGCCCGCTCGACGGCCTTTGGGCACAGCGTGGCAAACGCGGGCTCCACATCGGCAAACACCGGCACCAGCCCGCACCAGTCAATCGCCTGCACGGATGCCGCAAAGCTCAGCGGCGTGGTGATCACCTCGCCGCCGCGCGCCACACCCCCCAGCCGCAACGCCAGCATCAAGGCCATCGTGCCCGACGACACCAGCACCACATGGCCGCCGGTCTCCTGCCCCAGCACCGATTCCAGCCGGTCATGCAAGGTGCCGCCGTTGGTCAGCTGACAGGACCGGAACACCGGGTCCAGCAACCGCTCAAAATCCTGCTGACGCGGCATCAGGGGCCTGCCAAAGACAATCCGGTCGCGGCGTTCCGACATAAAACCCTGCTCTCCCCAAGACTTACCCTGCGCGCACCCGTGGTGCAGACCTTCGCAGAAAGAAAGCCACCCGGGACACCCGCCCCACCCACACCAGACCCGGTTTTGCCCACAGGTTCAACAGCCCACTGCATCCGCAAGGATCGGGCGATGTGGGGCTGCGTGAGGGAGCGGGGGGATAATCTGTGTGGAGGCGGGTATCGGAATCGAACCGATCTTCACGGATTTGCAATCCGGTGCATAGCCTGCCTGCCCACCCGCCTTCGAGGGGTGAAGTAGCGCAGCTTGGCCGGGCTTGCAAGACCCCAGTTGCGGGTCTGTCAGCCGGATCGCGCCCGTGGTACCAAGCCCAAAACGGGGGGCCGCGATGATTTACGGGTATGCAGAGCACGACGGGCGGCTGGTGGCGCTGGCGCAGGGCGTGCCGCAGACGGCGCTCTGGCTGGATCTGGTGTCGCCGGACCATGGCGACGAACAGACGCTGGAAAAGCATCTGGGTCTGGACCTGCCGACGCGCGAGGATATGGAGGAGATCGAGCAATCCTCGCGGCTCTATGCCGAGGATGGCGCGCTGTTCATGACCGTGATGCTGCCGGCGCACAGTGAAGGCGATACGCCGGTGGTGGCCCCGGTCACGCTGGTGCTGACGCAACGCCAGCTGGTGACCATCCGCTATCATCAGCCGAAAGCCTTTGAGATGTTCGTGCAGCGCGCGGCCAGGGGCGGGATGCATTGTCGCGGGGCTGATCAGCTGATGCTGTCCCTTCTCGATGTGATGGTGGACCGGTTGGCCGATGTGCTGGAGCGGGTGGCGCGTGACATTGAAACCATCTCGCGCAGTGTCTTTGCCAAGGATGGCGCAAAGGCGCGCAGGGGCACGGGCTGGCGCTCGGTTCTGGAAGAGATCGGGCGCAAGGGCGATATGGTGTCGATCATCCGCGACAGTCTGGGCACGCTGGACCGGCTGACCGTGTTCTGGGGCCAGCGTCTGCGGGATGAGCCTGACACCAAGGATCTGCGCGCCCGGCTGAAGGATCTGACATCGGATGTGCGCGGGCTGGAGGATCATTCCACCTTCATGGCGCAGAAGATCAGCTTTCTGATGGATGCGACCCTTGGTCTGATCAGCATTGAACAGAACGGCATCATCAAGATCTTTTCCGTCGCCGCGGTGGCCTTTCTGCCCCCGACCCTGATCGCGTCGATCTATGGGATGAACTTTGAGGTGATGCCGGAACTCAGCTGGCCCTATGGCTATCCGACAGCACTTGGCGTGATGGTGCTGTCGGCGGTGCTGCCCTATGTCTATTTCCGGCGGCGCGGCTGGTTGTGACCGGGTCTCGCGGCAGGTTCTGCCCGAAAATGCAGCAACACGCTTGAAATCAATAAAGCATTGTTCGTATTTGCAGGGGTCAACTCGCCCTCAGGATGTGCATGCTGACTTGATCTTGTTGCCCTCAGGCTGCACTAAGGGCCGGAAAATCCCGCGCCGGACCGTCCTTGGCGAGCCTGCGCTTTCGTTGGAAGCGAGACTGCATCAATGGCAAAACGTCTTATCATCGCGTTCATCCTGCTTGGCCTGATTGTCGGCGGGATCGTGTGGTTCAATTATTTCCGGGCCGCCATGATTGCGCAATTCATGGCCGGTCGCGTGCCGCCGCCGGTTCCGGTGACAGTGCAGATGGTCGAACCCGTGACCTGGACGCCGGGGATCGATGCCATCGGCACCGCCATTTCGGCGCGCGGCGTCGATCTGGCGATTGAATCGGGCGGGCTGGTGCGGTTGGTGAGCTTTGCCTCGAACGACCGGGTGACCGAAGGTCAGGTGCTTCTGCAGATCGACGATGACAGCGAACGTGCGTCCCTTGCCGCCGCCGAAGCGGCGCTTGGCGTCACACAGACGGAATCGCAACGGGCCGCAACGCTGACCGAACGCGGCGTCGGCACCGCCAATTCGGTGGAAACCGCGCTGGCGCAGGTGGAAAGTGCGCGGGCGCAGGTGGCGCAGGTGCGCACCGCGCTGGATGCAAAGACGCTGACCGCCCCCTTTGACGGGGTGATCGGCATTCCGCGGGTTGAGATGGGGCAATATGTGACCCCCGGCACGGTCTACGCGACCTTGCAGGATCTGGACCGCATGTTCGTCGATTTCACCGTGCCCGAACAACAGATCGGCGCGCTGGATCTGGGCCGTGCGATTTCGGTCAGCACAGATGTGGGCGATTTCAGCGCCGAGGGCCGCATCACCGGCATCGAGCCGCAGGTCGATCCGCGCACCCGTCTGGTCTCGGTCCGCGCGGCGGTGGACAACACCGACGGCAGCCTTCTTCCCGGCCAGTTCCTGCGCGTGCGCGTGGCCCTGCCGCAAGAGGATGGCGTGATCACCGTGCCGCAGACGGCGGTGATTTCAAGCCTGTACGGCGATTCCATCTATGTGGTGGTGCCTGATGGCGACGGGCTGCGGGTGGATCAGGCCTTTGTCACGCTGGGCCGCCGTGCGGGCAACCGGATCGAGGTGGTGGATGGCATTGCCGCCGGTGCGCAGATCGTCACCTCCGGCCAGAACCGCCTGTCGAACGCCGCAGCGGTGGTGATCGACGACAGTGTAGAGCTGTCGCCCCCCGCCGACGCCTCCACCGCAACCGCCGTGAGCGAACCCGCAGCACCCGTTGCGGCCAGCGAATAGGACCGCGCAGATGCATTTTTCAGAAATCTTCATCCGCCGCCCGGTCCTGTCCACGGTGCTGGCCGCGCTGATCCTGTTCCTTGGGCTGGCCTCGATGGTCAATCTGCCGGTGCGCCAGTACCCCGAGGTTGAGGAAAGCGTGATCACCATCACCACGATCTACCCCGGTGCCGCGCCAGAGCTTATTCAGGGTTTCGTCACCTCGCCGATTGCGGCGGCGGTGTCGACCACGGAAAACCTGGATTACGTGACCAGCGAATCCCGGCCCTCGGCCTCGGTGGTGACGGTGCAGATGAAACTGGGTGCCGACCCCGATATCGCGCTGACCGAAGTGATGTCCAAGGTGCAGCAGGTGACCGGCGAGCTGCCGCAGGATACCGAAGATCCGGTGATCTCAAAAGGCACCGGCCAGACCTTCGCGCTGATGTATCTGGCCGCACAAAACCCCAACATGACTCCGGAACAGCTGACGGAATATCTCGAACGCGTCGTGCGCCCCCGGGTGACCAACATCGCCGGCGTCGCACAGATGGAGATTCTGGGCGCGCAGAATTACGCCATGCGGATCTGGCTTGACCCGCTGCTTTTGTCCGCGCGCGGCGTCACCGCATCAGAAGTGCTTGCGGCGATCCGGTCGTCGAACTTCCTGTCGGCCCCCGGCAAGACCGAGAATGAATATTTCAGCTATTCGCTGACTCTCGATTCCACCATCCAGAGCCCCGATGCCTTTGGGGCTCTGCCCCTGGGGCAGGGGGACAGCGGCGTGGTGCGCCTGCGCGACGTGGCACGGATCGAACTGGCTTCGGGGGCCAATGATGCCATCGTGACCTTTGCCGGTCAGCCGGGCATCTTCATCGGCATCATCCCGGCACCGGGCGAAAACCAGCTTGATGTGGCCAGCAACGTGATCGAGGCGCTGCCGGGGCTGGTCCGGACTCTGCCAAGCGGCATGACGGTCGATCTGGTTTACGATTCCACCGAAACCATCTCCGCCTCGATTTCCGAAGTGTTCACCACCATCGCCGAAGCGGTTGCAATCGTTGTCGTGGTGATCCTGCTGTTCCTCGGTTCGTTCCGGTCAGTCCTGATGCCCATCGTCACCATTCCGCTGTCGCTGATCGGGGTCTGTTCGGTGATGCTGATGCTGGGCTATTCGATCAACCTGCTGACGCTTCTGGCGATGGTTCTGGCCATCGGTCTGGTGGTCGACGATGCCATCGTGGTGGTGGAAAACATCCACCGCCACATTGATGACGGCATGACCCCGCCCGCGGCGGCGATCAAGGGGATGAAGGAAATCACCGGCCCGGTGGTGGCCATGACTATCACGCTGGCCGCCGTTCTGACGCCTCTGGCCTTTACCGGCGGGCTGACCGGCGCGCTGTTCGCCGAATTCGCGCTGACCCTTGCCGGGTCGGTTATCATCTCGGGCATTGTCGCCCTCACCATCACCCCCGCCATGTCGGCCCGCCTGCTCAGCCATGGCGAGCCGGGGCGGTTCCAGCGCATCGTGGACCGCACGCTGGGGGGCCTGGCCAACTGGTATGAACGCCGGGTGTCGTCCTCGCTCGATTACCGGCCGGTCACCATTCTGATGGTGATCTCGCTGCTGGGCGCGACCGCGTTCATGTTCGTGAACACCTCGTCCGAGCTGGCCCCGGAAGAAGACAGCGGGGCACTGTTCGCCATCATGAACGGCCCGCGCTACGCCACGTTGGAATACACCGACGCCTTCACGCAAGAGGTCAGCAAGCGCACATCCACGATCGAAGAGGTGCAGACCTCGTTCTCGGTCGCCGGAATGGGCGGGGCCGGCAACACCGGCTTCTACATCTGGGCGCTGAAAGACTGGGCCAGCCGCACACGCGGTCAGGCCGAGATTCAGGCGCAGCTGCAGGGCATTCTGGATGGCACACCGGGCCTGCAAAGCTATGTCTTTGCGCCGCCATCCTTGCCCGGTACGGGGGGCGGTCTGCCGATCTCGATGGTGATCCAGTCGATCTATGCGCCCGAACGGGTGGTCGAGGTTGCGGAAGAAGTCCGCATCCGCGCCATGCAATCGGGCATGTTCATCGTGGTGCAGAACAGCCTGTCTTTTGACGCGCCGCAGATCAAGGTCATTATTGACCGGGACCGCGCCGCACAGCTTGGTGTCGCGGTCAGCGACATCGGCTCCACCCTCGGGCTGCTGGTCGGTGGCGGGGCCATCGCGCAGTTTGACCGCGATTCCAACAGCTATGACATCATCACCCAGGTGCCGCGCGAATGGCGCGACAACCCTGAACGTCTGGGCGAGTTTTTCGTGCGCTCGGGCAGCGGCGTGATGGTGCCACTGTCGTCGGTGGTCACCATTCTGCCCACCGTGTCTGCGGCGTCGATCTCGCAGTTCAACCAGCTCAACTCGGCCACCTTGTCCGCCATGCCGATGATCGGCCTGTCGACCGGGGTTGCCCTGGCAGAGCTGGAACGGATCGCGGCCGAAGTGCTGCCGGATGGCTTCTTCCTCGAATACGCCGGCCAGTCACGGCTGGAGAAATCCGAAGGCAGCACCATCATTCTGGCCTTCGCGGCGGCGATTGTGGTGATCTATCTGGTGCTGGCGGCGCAGTTCGAAAGCTTCCGCGATCCGCTGATCATTCTGATGTCGGTGCCGATGTGTATCTTCGGTGCGATCCTGCCGCTGTATCTGGGGGCAGGGACGCTGAACATCTACACGCAGGTCGGGTTGATCACGCTGATCGGTCTGATCACCAAACACGGCATCCTGATGGTGGAATTCGCCAACCAACAGCGCGATGACCACGGGATGTCGCAGCGTCAGGCCATCGTGGCGGCGGCCAAAACCCGCCTGCGGCCCATTCTGATGACCACGGCTGCCATGGCTCTGGCTGTGGTGCCACTGATCATCGCCGAAGGGGCGGGGGCGGCGGCGCGTCAGGCCATGGGTCTGGTGATCTTTGCCGGCCTGCTGATCGGCACGATCTTCACGCTGTTCGTGGTGCCCGCGTTCTACACCCTGATCTCGCTGAGCGACGCGAAGTATCTGCTGCATAAGCGCAAGGTGGAACGCCAGTTCGGTGCCGGGTCTGCGGCCCCGTCGCACTGACGGACAGGCCGTGCAAGCAACAGGGCGGCATCCGCAGGGATGCCGCCCTTTTTCTGTCCGGTCCACGGTGCCTTTGGCTCCGGCTTTCTTAACAAATCATAAAGATCGAAAATCCGGCCTGTAACACTGGGCAAAGCCCTGTCACCGCGCCCGCAGGATCATCCCGAACAGATCCCGCGGATCGTCCGGGTCGGCGATCATGTCCAGCTGGTCGCAGAACCCGGTTTCGTGCAACCGGGCGCGGATGTAGCGCAGAGCGCTGAAATCCTCGATCGCAAAGCCGACGCTGTCGAACAGGGTGACCTGCGCCGCATCGCGCCGGCCTGGCGCGTCGCCTGCGATGACCTGCCAAAGCTCGGTCACCGGGTGGTCGGGGGCCAGCTGCTGGATCTCGCCCTCAATCCGGGTCTGGGCCGGGTATTCCACAAAGATCGCCGCCCGCAGCAGGATGTCGCGGGCAAGCTCTGTCTTGCCCGGACAGTCGCCTCCCACCCCGTTGATATGGACCCCGGCACCGACCATGTTGTCGGTCAGAATGGTCGCATTGGCCTTGTCCGCCGTCACTGTGGTGATGATCCCTGCGCCCAGAATCGCCTCCTCTGCCGTCCGGCAAGAGGTCACCGTCAGGCCGCGCCCCGCCAGATTGGCCGCACATTTCGCGGTGGCCTTGGGGTCCAGATCATACAGCCGTACCTCGGTCACCCCGCAGATCGCCTTGAAGGCGAGGGCCTGAAACTCCGCCTGCGCCCCGTTGCCGATCAGCGCCATGGTGGCGGTCTTCGGGGCCAGCCACTTTGCCGCCATCGCCGAGGTCGCTGCCGTGCGCAGCGCGGTCAGGATGGTCATTTCCGACAGCAGCAGCGGATAGCCGGTCTCTACATCCGCCAGCAGGCCAAAGGCCGTCACCGTCTGCAACCCCCGTTTGAGGTTCGCCGGATGGCCGTTCACATATTTGAAGCCATAAGTCTCGCCGTCCGATGTCGGCATCAGCTCGATCACCCCCACATCGGAATGCGAGGCAACACGCGGGGTCTTATCAAACTGCGGCCAGCGGCGGAAATCGGCCTCGATCTCTGCGGCCAGATCCACCATCACACGTTCTACGCCCAGATGAAGCACCAGCTTCATCATGTTGGCGACGCTGACAAAGGGCACAAGGTTCAGGGTCATGATCCGCGCCTCACTTCGCACGCGTCGGGCGGTCAAACACCTTTTTGCCCATCAGACTGCCGACCAGATCGACCATCAGCCGGGCCGTCACGCCGCGGTCATCCAGAAACGGGTTCAGCTCTACCAGATCAAGGCTGGTGACCAGACCGGAGTCGTGCAGCAGTTCCATCACCAGATGCGCCTCACGGAAGGTGGTGCCGCCGGGCACGGTGGTGCCGACCGCAGGCGCAATGGCGGGGTCGAGGAAATCGACATCCAGGCTGACATGCAGCATCCCCCCCGCCGCGCGCACGCCTTCCAGAAACAGGCGCAGCGGGGCCACGACGCCATGTTCATCCAGCACCCGCATGTCATTGATGGCGATGTCATGCTCCAGCAGCGCCGCATGTTCGGCCGGATCGACCGAGCGGATGCCGTAAAGGCAGATCCGGTCAGCAGGCACCGGGGCGGGGAAGAGCGGAAACGCCTCAAACCCCGCGCGTCCGGCGATATAGGCAACGGGGGTGCCGTGCAGATTGCCGCTGGTGGTGGTCATCGGCGTGTGGAAATCCGAATGCGCATCCAGCCACAGCAGGAACAGGGGCCGCCCGGTCCGGCTGGCATGCGCCGCCGCCCCCGAGACCGAGCCGAGCGCCAGCGAATGATCGCCGCCAAGGATGATCGGCATCGCCCCATCCGTCAGCGCCTGTTCCACCTTTTCCGCCAGCACCTGCGTCCAGCCCAGAACCTCGGCCAGCGAATGCACCGCCGGGTTGGGGCAGGGCGGGGCCACCACCTGCGGGCAGGTCAGATCGCCCCAGTCTTCCACCCCATGGCCCTGACCGGAAATCGCCTGCGCCAGACCGGCCACGCGGTAAGCCGCCGGGCCCATCAGGCAGCCGGGCCGCTGTTGGCCTGCGTCGACGGGTGCGCCGATAAGGATGGTCTGGGTCATTGCAATCTCCTGTGCTTCGGGCAAGAATTGCGCAGAAGGCTGGTGTCTTCATCCGGTTTCCTGTGCAAAATGCGCAAGGGTTCCGTCAAAACGGCAGGGGATATGCGCAAAATGGACGATACCGATACCCGCCTGCTGTCGGAACTGCGCCGCGACGGCCGTGCTGCCATTTCCGATCTGGCCGACAGCCTTGGCCTGTCCCGCGCCACCGTCCGCGCCCGGATGGAGCGGCTGGTGGAGCGGGGCGAAATTGCGGGCTTTACCGTGGTGACGCGCGCCGATGTCACCTCTGCCGCCGTGCGCGCCCTGATGATGATCGGGATCGAAGGCAAGGGTGCCGAACGCACCATGGCCCGGCTGGCGGGCCTGCCTGCGGTGCAGGCGGTGCATTCCACCAACGGGCGGTGGGATCTGATCGTCGATCTGGCGACCCAGACCCTGCAGGAGCTGGACGAGGTGATCTTTCGTATCCGCAACATCGACGGGGTGATGACAAGTGAGACCAACCTGCTGCTGAGCACCCGCAAAGCCGGTCGCCGCTGAAGGCATGTGCGTTAAGGCGCTGGTGACGCCTGCGCTGCATTCTATGGTTCTGAAACGGCGCAAAGGGTGCTGCCGCCTTTTGCCCTGAACCGCCCCATCAGCCACCACAACTCTGACGCATTTTTTGATTACGCGCCGTGGTTGAACTGCAATAGTGTCCTTGTGGAGGTGCCATGAAAATACCAAGCCAGAAATGACCACGCCGCAGACTTCAGGGCAGGATCGGACGATCCGGCCCGGCCGACGGCACAGCATCGGTTGGCTTGATGCCTTTCTGACCATGGCCGAACGGATCAGCCCCTTTCATCTGAACGCGGCACTGGTCGCAATCATTTTTGGGTCCAGCCTGATTCTTTCGCTGCTGTTTGCCGCTCTGTTTGCGCCGTTGGTGGGCATGCACCCCGAGGCCCCGCTGTTCGAAATTGTGGTGCTGACTGCGGCGTTTGTCTCGGTGATCATTGCCGTGCCTGCGGTCATGTACGCCAACGCATTGCTAAGGAAAATCAGTGGTGTGCGCCGCCAGTTGCGCGATGCCCTGACCGAGGCGACACTGGCGAACCGCGCAAAATCCGAGTTTCTGGCCAATATGAGCCATGAGATCCGCACCCCGATGAACGGGGTTCTGGGCATGGTGCAGGTTCTGGACGCCACCGCGCTGACCGACAGTCAGCGGGAAAGCCTGCGTCTGATCCGCGTGTCCGGTGACATGCTGATGTCGCTTATCGACGACATCCTTGATCTGTCCCGGATCGAGGCCGGGCGGATCGATCTGCGGCTGTCCGCCAATGCGCTGATCAGATCGCTGGCAGATACCGTCGCCCTGTTTCAGGCCAGAGCAGAGGAAAACGGCACCTCGCTTACGTTTATCGCGGCCCCCGATACGCCCGAACGGCTGGTCTATGATTCGGTGCGGGTCAGGCAATGTCTGGGCAACCTTGTTTCCAACGCGGTGAAGTTCACACAGGGCGGCACCATCACGGTCACATTGTCGGCGCTGCCACAGGGTGCCGGGCAGGCCGAAGTTACGCTGACCGTGCAGGATACCGGGATCGGGATGGACCCGGCTGCGCAACGCAAGCTGTTCGAAGCCTTTGCGCAGGCTGAGAATACTCCGGTCCGGGACTATGGTGGCACCGGCCTCGGGCTGGCCATTTCGCGCCGGCTGGCCCGGATGATGGGCGGTGACATCACGGTCACCTCGGCAGCCGGGGTCGGTTCCTGCTTTGTGTTCCGGTTTCGGGGCAAAACCCTTACGCCGGTCAGCGGGGGGGCGGCTGATGTTGTGGAACCCGTCGCCAGCCAGACCGCCAATCTGCAGGGCATCTCGATTCTGGTGGTGGATGACAGCACGGTAAACCGCCGTGTGGCCTGCGGTCTGCTGGCGCCTCTGGGGGCCCTGTGCCATGAGGCTTCGGGGGGTGAAGAGGCGCTTGCCCTATTGGCCGGGTGTCAGACCGATCTGATCCTGCTCGACATGCAGATGCCGGGGATGGACGGCGCCGCCACTTTGCAGGCGATCCGCACCTCTGGCACGCCGTGGGCACAGGTGCCGGTGGTCGCGTTGACCGCCAACGCGATGGAGGGCGAGCGGCGGCGCTGTCTGCAGATGGGCATGCAAGGCTATGCCAGCAAGCCGGTGCGTCTGGCAGCCCTGCTGGAGGAGATCACCCGCGCCTTGCCCGACGCGCGGCCCTGACCGCCGGGCGTTTGCCACGGGGCGGCAGCGAAATCACAGCACCACGCGGCCCCGCGCACAGATATCTCGCATATCCCGGATCGTTCGCCTATGCTGCAACGCAGCAACGGAGGGCCTTGTGAGTGTTGTTCTGATCCTTGCCGCCTTGGCGACGCTGATCGTTGGCGCGTGGCGCGGCGTATCGGTGCTGGTGCTTGCGCCTGCGCTGGCCATGCTTGCGGCACTGGCCTCGGGTGCGCCGGTCCTTGCCGGGTATACCCAGGTCTTCATGCAGGCGGCAGGGGCGTTTGTGGTGGCGTTCTTTCCGCTGTTTCTGCTGGGTGCCGTCTTCGGCAAGGTGATGGAGGCCTCGGGGGCCGCCGCCCGTCTGGCCTCTGCCATCATCACGACGCTGGGGTCGCAAAATGCCATTCTCGCCGTGGTGCTGAGCTGCGCCGTGCTGACCTATGGCGGGGTGTCGCTGTTCGTGGTGGCCTTTGCGGCATGGCCGCTGGCGCGTGCCCTGTTCGCACAGACCGGATTGCCCGCCCGGCTGATCCCGGCGGCGATCGCGCTGGGGGCGTTTACCTTTACCATGACCGCCTTGCCCGGCACCCCGTCGATCCAGAACGCAATTCCGATGGCAACCTTTGGCACGACATCCTTTGCCGCCCCCGGTCTGGGGCTGATTGCGGGCGCTGTGATGCTGGCGATCGGGCTGGTGTGGTTGCAGTTTCGCGTGCGGGCGCTTGCAGGCGATCCGGCCCCCGACGCGCCCGAGACCGCGCCGGATGCGCCACCGCTTGCCCTGTGGGTCGCGCTGGTGCCGATCCTGTCGGTCGGGGTGGTCACATTGCTGATGGGCACTGTCCTGCTGCCCGCGATGGATACCGGCTATCTTGCCGATCCGGCCTTTGGCGCGACGGATCTGTCGCGGGTCAAAGGGCTGTGGTCGGTGATCACGGCGCTTGCGGTGGCCTTGGCTCTGGCGCTGATCCTGAGCCGCCCGGCCAATATGATGCAGGTCCTGAACACCGGCGCCGAATCTGCGCTGCTGCCCTTGTTCAACACCGCCAGTCTGGTGGGCTTTGGCGCGGTGATCGCCTCTTTGCCGGGGTTTGAGGTGTTGCGGGCAAGTCTTGACGGGCTGTCCGGCGGCAACGTTCTGATCGCGGCGGCCCTGTCGTCCAGCGCTCTGGCGGGCATCACCGGATCGGCCTCGGGCGGCATGTCGATCGCGCTGGATGTGCTGGGACCATCGCTTCTGGCGCAGGCTTTGGTTCAGGGTGTTGAACCTGCGCTGCTGCACCGCGTGGTCGCGGTCGCAACCGGGGGTCTTGACACGCTGCCCCACAACGGCGCGGTCATCACGCTGCTGGGGATTTGCGGAATGACCCACAAGCAGGCCTATGGCGATATCTTTGTGGTGGCGGTGCTGGCCCCCACGATGGCCTGCATGATCATTATCGTGCTGGGAATGATGTTCGGCAGTTTTTGAGCTTCACTTTGGCGTGGCGGGACCTGCTACGCCAGATGACGCAGGGTGATGTCGGTTTCCGGAATGACCGAACAGGCAAGGACACGTCCGGTGACCGGGTGTCCGGTGGCGATGTCGCGGACGCGGCCTTGCAGGATTTCGACCGAGCACAGGCTGCATTCTCCGGTGCGGCATTCGCTGTCAGGCGCGATGCTGCCGCGCTCCAGCGCTTCTAGCAGCGAACCGATGCGGCCGGGGCGGAAACTGTGGCTGCCCATGGTGATGGTGATGCCAAGGTCTTCGGGCGGCAGCGCAAGTGAAAACGCCTCGACATGCAGCCGCGCCGCCGGAAGCCCCGCGGCCAAAAGATCATGGCTCAGAACTGAGGTCAGACTGTCGCCGGCACAGATCATGACATGCGTTTCGGGGCCGGTCCGTGCGAGGATATCGGCCGCCGTCAGCCGGGCCTGGGTGGCGGTTGCGCGCGGAATGTAGCGGAACCCGCAATACCGGGCCGAAAGCTGCGTCAAAGCCGCGCGCCACAGCAGTTCTGGCACCGTGCGCGCGGTCTGGTGCAGGGTGACCGGAGCCGCCCAAGGCTGCGCCGCACGCTGCATCACCAATGCGCGGAACGGCGTCACGCCTATTCCGCCCGCAACCAGCAGCAGCGGCGCGCGCGGGTCAGGGTCGGTGAAATGCCCGCGCGGGGCCGAAACCGGCCACCGGGTCAGGGGCCGGGCAGAACGGTGCAGCACGGCGCTTGCGTCCGTGCCCTTGCGGATTGCCAGACAATACCACAAGGGAAAGCGGTGCCAGGCCGCCAGAGAATAGGCGCGCTTTGCAAGGCGTCCGTCGGGCAGCGGAACACTGACAACCACATGCTGCCCGGCGGAAAACCGGGGCAGCAGAAACGGCCAGCCCACCAGCCAGAGGCGGAACAGATCCGGTGCCGGGTCATCGCGCCAGATCACCCTCAGCCGCAGCCCTGTCACCGCAGTTTCAGCGGCATGCCTGCGCCACACCGCAGCGACGCCCCCCGCCAGATGCCACAGGCCAAAGCCAGCGGGCAGGGCGATCAGCAGGATGGCGAGGACCAGTCCGGTCATTCCGCAGGCATCGCAAACGCTTTGTCGCGCGGCACCAGCTTTGCCTCGGCCTGACGGGCCTTTGCCTTTTCAGACCGGCGCCAGATGACGATGCCGGTGATGCCCAGCAGAACCATCGCCCCGCCGACAAGGTCGATCCAGATCCATTCCCAGGTCTTGCCAAAGAAAAACTTGCCGGTGTGCAGGTCCATCACCAGCTTTGCCAGCGTATAGGGCGGGGCAACCCCAAGTGCGGCACCCGCCTGCAGCGGCGCGCCAAACGTGGGGTCGGGGCGGGCGATGCCATGAACACTGACCCGCCAGACCCTGTCGTCCGCCGTTGCCAGAAATCCGCCGCCGGTCTGCCGGGACAGGCTGCGGAACTCACCGTTCGCCACTTTGGTCCAGTCTTGTGACGGCGATTGCACAAACAACCCCTCTTTGGCGGCTGCCACCAGCGCGCCACTGTCCAGCCGGTCCAGATCGCGCAGGTCATAGGGCAGGCCGGCATCCACCGGTGCCGCCCCGTTTTCAGACCGCATCAGACCGTATTTGGTTGCGTAAAGCACCGCACCCTCTGCCCCGGTCGCAACAGCGCGCACTTCGTATTGCAGCAGCAGGGCCTTCTCCCGGGCGGGGGCGTCGGCTGCGATGGGCAGATGAACCTCTTTGGTGCCAAGGCTGGTGTCATGGGCAATCAGAATGGCCGTACCGCCGACAATCAGGATCGGCACGATCAGCAAGACAGAGGCCCAGGTGTGGATTTTGCGCAGGTTCATGATGATCTCCGTTAAATGCGTCAGGGGGTGCCGGGTCAAAAGCGCTTGGTCAGGCCGGCCGAGATCAGATAGGGGCCGGATTCGCGTTCAATGTCGCCATTGGCCTTGCGCTTGACGCGCTCTGTCCGCAGCAGGTTTTCGCCCATCAGATAGACCTGCGTGCCGTTTTCAAAAGTGTAGGTGGTCTTGAGGTCCAGCGTCAGTTCGCTGTTGCGCACTTCGTCGCCACTGTCGCCGGACGAGGTGATCTTTCCGGTGTACCCGGCGGCCGCCATCAGCGACAGGCTGTCAGACGGGCTGCGCCATTCGACAAACACATCCCCCCAGAGCTTGGGCTGCTCTTTGAACGCGCGGGTCGCCCCGGTTGCGGCAACGTGCAGCCGGGATGTTGCCCAGTTCTGGTTTGACCCGAGGGTGAACCCGCGCCAGACCGGGCTGGCCAGATGATCAAGGCTGACACGCTGTGTCAGCGACAGGCCGGTGGTTGTGCCGTTGCCGACATTTTCGGGCGAAACCAGCGCATTGCCGCTGCCATCGGTGCCGATCGTCACATCCTCGATCACGCCCTTGATATTGCGGTGCCACAGGCCGAACACCAGTTCGGCCCGCTCGCCCTTGTAGGTCATGTCCAGATCGTAGGTGATGGCCGTCTGCGGCTGCAGGTCGGGGTTGCCGATGGTGGTCTTGCTGCCGCTGGTGGTCATGAACGGCGACAACTGGTCAAACTTAGGCCGGTTGACCGAGGTGCCGATGCCGCCCGACAACATCCACCTGTCATTGGCCTGCCAGCTTGCGACGAAAGACGGCAGCACATCGCGCGAGGTTCCCCCCGCCCGGTTGCCCGTCGTCGGATCAAAGCCGTTCAGGTGGTTGTATTCATAGCGAAGGCCCGGCTTGAGGGTGACGTCTCCGGCTGAGAAGTCACCCATGACAAAGGCGGCGGCGTATTCCTCATCCAGCACATAGCGGTCTTTGCCGGTGGCCAGAACGCCGTTCTTGTCCTTGTCCTTGACGCGGTGTTTGTCGCGATAGGCAAAGCCTGCCTTGACCTTCCCGTCCAGCGGACCAAAGGCGACCGGAATCTTGGCATCCCCCTCAAGGCTGCGGTTTTCATCCACCTTGTGCTCGGTTTCGACCTCGGTGGTCTGCAGCGTGCCATTGGCGCGATAGGTGTGCTTCAGCTTGGTCTTGTCTTCGTCGCCCCGCATCAGACCCGCGCGCGCCTGCACCGCGACGGTGCCAAAGGTCTGGGCCCATGACAGGGTTGCGCCACGGGTCTGCTTGACCTTGTCTTCGGCTTCCGCCTCAGACCCGTTGGCAGCACCTGCGGCTGTGAACTTCGCCTTGGTCTTGCCCTTGGACTCTTCCTGCCACAGCCAGAGCGGCTTGAACCGGAACGTGCCTGCATCGGTGCCGACCATCACATCCCCCAGAAACTCCCGCGATGTGATGGGTTTGGTCTCGCTCTCGGTTTCGCGTGATCCGTTGGCCGCAAGTTTGACTTTGTCTTTTGACCCTCCGTCGCGCGAAAAACTCAGCACCGCCTGCGCGCCGAAATCGGGGGTGATCATGCCACCGATATGGCCGGTCAGACCATAGGTGCTGACACCATCAGACCCTGCGCCGCCGCTGACCGCAATGCTGCGCGTCAGAGTTTCGGGAATATCCCTGGTGTGCAACAGCACCTTGCCGGCGATGCCATCGGCTTCCATGTCTGCGGTTTTGGCGCGCACCACCTCGACCGAGTCGACCATCGCCACGGGAAAGCGGTCCAGGTTGAATTCGCGCTTTTCGCCGCCGTCGGGAAGTTGCAGCCCGTCGACCACGGTGCGGGTGTATTCCTTGTCCATCCCAAGCACCCGCGCATCCTTGTCTTCGCCGGGGCCGCCGCCCGTGGTGACAGAGGGCAGGCGCTTGACCAGCGTATTGGCGCGTGTGCCGGTTGGCAGGCGGTCAAACTGGCTGCGGTCCAGTGTGGCACCGGGCATGTCCCCCCGACCGACACCCCGACCAAGGCAGACCGGGCGGGTGTCCCCCTCTGTCCGGGCGGCATCAAGGGGCAGGCAGTTGGCGGCAGACAGGCCATTCACGATGATGGAGTCGAGCTCGATCGCCGCCGGATCGGCGTAATGCGCCTGTTGGGCAAGACCGGCCGCCGCCGGAAGGCAGAGCGCTGAAGTCAGCAGCAGTTTGCGCATATGTCCCTCTGTGACCCTTTGGGTCATCAATGGTTCGGGCGCTGGCTTACCGTCTGGCTGACGCGACACTGCGTGATTTGTCGTATCCGAGTATTACAGTCAAGAATTCTTTAAACCAGAACATATCTCCGGATCAGAATTTTCAGAACACGCCCTGTGCTGCCGCCCGGTGGCGACAATGCCTGCCGCATAAAGCAGCAAGACCCGCCCAGGTCGCTGTGGCGCAAGAGGATCAGGGTGACCAGCATACCGAAACCTTCGGAACCCGCGGCGGCCATGCCCTTCGGTTCTGCAAAGCCTGAACCGTGGCACCCTCACAAGGTCGGAGTTGTGGTGTCGGAGTTGTGGTTGCACAAGGTGCAGGCAAACAACGCCGCGCAACTGCTGACGAGATGCCCGTCACCTCAAAAGCAGCCCTCACCGAGGCCGCGAGGCCTACAGTAAGTAGCTGAAATCTTTTGGATTTTTGGCTCCGGCGGTAGGGATCGAACCTACGACCAATTGATTAACAGTCAACTGCTCTACCGCTGAGCTACGCCGGAACACGTGGGCCGTATAGCAAGTGGTTTTGGGGGCGTAAAGGGGATATGGGGAAAAATCGTCATCCTCAGGCGGTTCGGCTGAAGATTGTGTCGGGGCCGGGCAGATCCTTGCAGGTCACCAGGTTTCTTTGTTCCAGATCAATAAGATGCGCCAGGACGTTTCTTTGGGCGGCGGGCAGCAGGGCGGCGGGTGTGGTGTGGTAAAGGCGGCGGGTCAGGGTGGCGGGGCTGGCGGGGCCGGAGTTCAGGGCGGCCAGCACCCCGGCCTCACGCGCGCGGCGGTGGTCTGACAGGGCCTGCAGGCGGGCGTGGACCTCTGGCACCCCTTCGCCATGGCCCGGCAGCATCAGGCGCCAGCGTTCCGCCATCAGACGGTCAAGCGAGGCCATATAGGCCGCCATATCCCCGTCGGGCGGCGAGATCAGGCTCGTCGCCCAGCCCATGGCGTGGTCGCCCGACAGCAGCACATCGCCAAAGCCCGCGCAGATATGCCCGCCCATATGGCCGGGTGTGTGCAGGATGCGCAGGCCCGGCGCGCCGCAGGGCAGCACTTCGCCATCGGCCACCCGCCTGTCGGGGCGAAAGTCGTGATCCACGCCTTCGCCGCCGCCCGCAAGCCCGCTGGCCATCAGCCGCGCCATCCCAGCGCTGCGCCCGGACGCGGCATCGCCAAAGGCGAGCACCGGGGCGGATGTCAGGGCCGAAAGCGGCCGGGCCGCGTCGGAATGGTCTTTGTGGGCATGTGTGACCACAATGGCCGAGACGCGGTCTGAGGCCCCAAGCGCCGCAGTGATCGCCGCAATATGCGACGGATCGTCGGGGCCGGGATCGACCACGATCACGCCCGCGCCATGGCCCAGAATATAGGTGTTGGTGCCCGGCCCGGTCATGGCCGAGGGGTTGGGTGCCAGAATCCGCCGGATATCGCTTGTGATCCGCTCCACCACGCCTGCCTGCACCGTGTTGCCCGCTTTCATTTGCCGCTTTGCGCGGCTAGGCTAACGGCATGCGCCTCAGCCTCAAGCCCTTTTTGCCCCGCAGCCTGTTCGGTCGTGCCGCGCTTATACTGGTGGTGCCGATCATCACCGTGCAGCTGATCGTGTCGGTCGCCTTTATCCAGCGCCATTTCGAAGGCGTCACCCGGCAGCTGGTGCATGGCGTGGTGGTCGAGCTGGCCCTGCTGCGCGACGCGGTCGAAACCGCCGACAGCCCCGAGGCCGCCCTTGCCGCCGTGCGCCCGATTGCCGATACGGTCGAAATGACGGTTGATCTGCCTGCGGCAACCCGTGCCGGGGCCGATCTGCGCGACTGGTCCGATCTGACCGCGCGGCCCGTGATCGCCGAGCTGCGCAGCCGCCTGCCCAATGTGCTGTCGATTGATCTGGCCAGCCAGAAGGGCATTGTGCTGCTGGCCGAGCAGACCCGCCACGGGCCGATGCTGGTGTCTTTGCCGCGCGCGCGCGTGTCGGCATCCAACCCGCATCAGTTGCTGGTGATCATGATGCTGGCCTCGGTCCTGATGACCCTGATCGCCTATCTGTTCCTGCGCAATCAGCTTCGGCCGATCAAGCGGCTGGCCGAGGCGGCGGCGGCCTTTGGCAAGGGCGACGCGGTGCCCTACCGCCCGCGCGGCGCGCTGGAGGTGCGGGCGGCGGGAGCGGCGTTTCTGGATATGCGGGCCCGGATCGAACGCGCGATCGAGACCCGGACGCTGATGCTGTCTGGCGTCAGCCATGACCTGCGCACGCCGATCACCCGGCTGCGGCTGGGGCTGTCGATGCTGCCCGAGGATGAGGACACGCTGGCGCTGCTATCCGACGTGCGCGAGATGGAGCGGCTGGTCGATGCGTTTCTGGCCTTTGCCCGGGGCGATGCGATGGAAGAGCCGGTTGACTGCGATCCGGCTGAAATTGCCGGCCGGATTGTCGAGAATGCGGCACGCGCGGGTCAAAGCCTTGAGTGGGAGTCGCGGCTGGATGGCCCGGTTCAGATGCGCATGCGCCCGCAGGCGGTGCAGCGCGCGGTCGAGAACCTGACCGGCAATGCCTTGCGCCATGGCGACAAGGTGAAGCTGACGCTGTCTGCCACCGACCGGGGCGTGCGCTTTGTGGTGGAGGACAACGGGCCGGGGATACCGGAGACCCAGCGCGAGGCGGCGATGGCCCCCTTTGCCCGGCTGGGGGCGGCGCGTGACCCCAACCACGGCGGCGGGGTCGGTCTGGGCCTGTCAATCGCGGCAGATGTGGCGCGCAGCCATGGCGGGCGGCTGATGCTGGGCCGGTCGGAAAGCCTTGGCGGGCTGCGGGCCGAGCTGTTTCTGGCGCGCTAAAGCGTGACGGGTTCGCCAAGCGGTGTCACCACTGGCCCCCCAGCCGCGCGCGCATCCTCGGCGTCATGGGTGACCAGCACGACGGGCAGCCCTTCGGTCCGGATGCGCGACAGCACAAAGCTGCGGATCTGCACCCGCAGGCTGGCATCAAGGCGCGAAAACGGCTCATCCAGCAGCAAGGCGCAGGGCCTGGCCAGCAGCGTGCGCATCAGCGCCACGCGGGCGCGTTGCCCGCCCGACAGCGTGGCCGGATCACGCCCGGCAAACCCGGACAGCCCGGCCTGATCCAGCGCATCATTCACAGCCGCCCGCCGTGCCGCGCGACCCTTGACCGCAGGCGGCAGCGCAAAGGCCAGATTGTCGCCCACCGACAGATGCGGAAACAGCACATCATCCTGAAACAGCAACCCGACGCTGCGTTTGTGCGGGGGCAGGGTGGTGATGTCGCGCCCGGCCAGCAGGATCTGCCCCTCGCGCCGGAACACCGGGGGCAGCGTGCCCATCATGGCGGCAAGGGCTGTGGATTTGCCGGAACCCGACGGGCCCATGATCGTCAGCACCGCGCCGGGGGCAACCGTTTGGGTCAGGGACACCACCAGCGCGCCGCCCTGGCTGATGCGCAGGCCCTTCAGGTCAACCCCGCTCATGCCGCCACCGCCATGCCGCGCCGGTTGCGGAACAGGATGGCGGGCAGCAGCAGCGCAAGCGCAAAGCCGAGCGCGGGCAGCAGCATCTGCAGCAGGGCATAGGTGCCGATCAGCCTGCGGTTGCCCCCCGATGACAGGGCCACGGCTTCAGTGGTCAAGGTCTCCACCCGGCCGCCGCCGATCAGCAGGGTCGGCAGGTATTGCCCGACCGACACCGCAAGCCCCACCGCCGCCGCCGTCAGCACCGGGCGCAGCAGCATGGGCAGGCGCAGCCGCCAGAACACCCGCGCAGGGCTGGCCCCCAGCGACAGACCGGCGACCGATATGCGCGGGTCCCATGCCCGCCAGCCGGGCGCGAGCGACAAGAACACATAAGGCAGCACAAAGACCAAATGGGCGGCGGCTACCGCCAGCCAATGCCCCTCAACCCCGCTGCGCAGCGCGGCGATCTGCAGGCCGGGCAGAAAGGCCACCTGCGGCACCAGCAGCGGCAGGTACAGCACCCACAGCGCGCGGGTGTCCGGCGACAGGGCAAAGCGGTGCTCGGCCTCCAGGCAGGCCAGCACAAGCGCCAGCGACAGAGCGGTGGCGGTCATCGCGATGCCAAGCGTCAGCGCCCCGGTGCGGGCGAGATCGGGGGCGGCGCGGGCCCATGTCCGCAGCGTCAGGGTTTCGGGCAGGGCCGCGGGAAACTGCCACAGCCCCGCCACCGACCATGTGGCCAACCCCGCCAGCCCCAGAATCAGCGCCCCCGCCGTCACCGTCCCGGCAAAGATCGCCAGCGTGCGGGCGAGGGCATCCAGCCCATGTGCGCGCAGTCCCATCTGTGCCAGGGACACGATCATCCGGCGTACCAGACGCTCGGCCAGCCGCCAGCCCAGAAGCGCCGCGATGACCAGCCCCAGCTGCAGCACCGCCCCTGCCGCCGCCGTGGCCTGAAACCGCAGCGTGGCGTCGGCCATCCAGACCACCACCTGCGCCGACAGCGTGTTGGGCCGGGTCGGGCCAAGGATCATCGCCATCTCGACCGCCGTCATCGAATAGGCCAGAACTGCATAAACCGGCAGCCGCAACTGCCTGTAAAGGCTTGGCAATACTGAAATCACAAAAGCCGCGATCCGCCCCGCGCCCAAGGATTGCGCCACATTCATCCGCCGCGCCACATCCGATTGCGGCAGGGCGGCAAGCGCCATCAGAAACAGGAACGGCACCTCTTTGGTGACCAGTCCCAGCGTCAGCGACAACCCGTAAGGGTCGTTCAGGATCAGCAGATCGGGCGGTTGGGTCCATCCGGTGGCCCAAGGGGAAAACAGCCGCACAATCCAGCCCGAGGGCGCGATCAGGAACGCCAGCCCAAGCGCCGCCGCCGCATGCGGCACCGACAGCAAGGGGGCCAGCAGATGCTGGACCGCTGTGAAAACCCGCGTGCCCCACAGACTGGCCACCAGCAGCAGCGTGATCCCCAGCGACAGCGCCGTTGCACCGATCCCAGTCGTCAGCGACAGCCAGACCGCCAAGCGCAGGCCGGGCCAGTCAAGAAGGTTGCGCAAGCCATTGGCATTGTCAGAAAATGCTGGAATCACTGTGCCCAGCAAACCCGCCATCACCGGCAGGATCAGCAGGGCCAGTGTCAGACCGGGGGCCCACCGCAGCAGGCCGCCCGTGATCATTGGGCGACGCCGTAGCGTTCCATCCAGTCCTGCCCGATCCGCACCATCCAGCTGCCATGCGGCTCCAGCAACGCCGGGCCGAGGTTGTCCGGGGAAAGTGTGGCCACGCCGAGTTCCAGCGCGTCAAAGCGGGCGCGGTCTGGTGCAGAAAGTGAAGAAAGGTTCAGAACCGTTTGAAATCCCAGCACATCCGGGTCTTGTGCCCGGGCCTGAATCTCGGGATCGAGCAGCAGATTGGCGATCACCTGCGCACCTGCCTGATGTGAGGCGTTGAACGGGATCGCCACGAAAGACGCGTTGCCGATGGTGCCGCTGTCAAAGGTGAAGGTCCGCACCGTATCTGCCAGATTTCCGGCTGCAATCTCTGCGCTCGCCCGGCCGGGGTTCAGGGCAAAGCCGATGTCAACTTCGGCATCGGCCAGCAGTTGCCCCAGTGCGGGTTCGTTCTGCGGATAGGCCGCCCCTGACCGCCACAGCGCCGGGGTCACCGCATCAAGCCATGCCCACATCGGGGCGACCGTCGCCTCATAGGTTGCGTCATCCAGCGGCAGTTGCATCACCATCGGGTCGGCCAATGTGCCGTAAGCCACTTGCTTGAGGAACGTCGTGCCCAGATAATCGGGCGGCTGCGGATAGGTGAAGCGGCCGGGGTTGGCGATGATCCAGTCTTTCAGCGCATCAAGGCTGCGCGGCGGCTGGGGCAGGCGGGTGCTGTCATATTCAAACACCAGCTGCGCCATCGCCCAGGGCGATTCATAGCCTTCGGTCGGCAGGGTGAAATCGGTGACCACCGCAGGCTTGCCCGCCACATCCACCAGTGGCCAGTTCGGCAGGCTTTCCGCAAAGGGGCCGAACAGCAGGCCCTGATCCTTCATGGCCGCGAAATTCTCGCCGTTGATCCAGATCAGATCGACAGCACCCCCGGTGACCGTGCCCGCATTCCGTTCGCCCAGCACCCGCGCGACCGCATCGGCGGTAGAGGCCAGTTTGACATGCGCCAGCGACACGCCGTGCCGCGCCTGCGCCTGTTCGCCGACATAGGCGATGAAATCGTTGATCTTCGGGTCACCACCCCAGGCATGCCAGTACACCGTCTGGCCGCGCGCCTGTTCCAGAATGCTGTCCCAGCTGGTTTGCGTCTGCGCCTGCGCCGGCAGGGCCAGCAGCGCGGCGGCGGCGATCAGAAAATGGCGTCTGTGCATAAAATACCCCTGTGAAATGGCCTGTCAGCCGACCTTGCCCGCTTGTCGCAGGATATATCTTCGGGATAGGCAAGGCAGGCCCGTGCACGCAAGAGAAATCCGGTGCGGACAACTGTTCGTGACGCCGGACCAGCGAATGTGCGGGACAGACTGTAAAGAGTGTGGAGTGCAAGGTATGCTTGACGGAGCCATGCGGCGGCTGATCGACCCGCCCCTGAACCATGCCGGTCGCTGGCTTGCCGCACGCGGTGCGACGGCGGATGGGGTTACGATTCTGGGCCTTGGGTTCGGGCTGGTGGCGGCGGGAATGCTGGCCTGGGGTCTGCCGGGCTGGCTGGCGCTGGTGCCGTTGCTGATTGGCCGGATCTTCGACGGGTTGGACGGGGCGGTGGCGCGGGCCACCTTCAAGACCGATTTCGGCGGCTATTTCGACATTTTCTGCGATTTCGTGTTCTACGCCGCGATTCCGCTGGCCTTTGTCCTGCGCGATCCGCCCGCGAATGCGGTGGCCGGGGCTTTCCTTTTGGCGGCATTTTATACAAATGCTGCCAGTTTTCTGGGCTATGCCATTATTGCCGCCAAACGCCGGATGACCACGGCACAGCAGGGGGAAAAGTCGCTGTATTACGCGGTCGGTTTGCTGGAGGGGACCGAGACGATTGCGTTTTTTGCGCTGATCTGTCTGTGGCCCGCGCTGTTCCCTGTTGCCGCACTCATCTTCGGCGCGCTGTGCCTGATGACCGCAGCGGCGCGGGTGGTGCTGGCGCGACGCGCGTTTTTCGACGCGCCATCCGGGCGCGATTAAACCAGCCCGCGCACCGCCTGATGAAAGCGGAAAAACCCATGCGTGGCATGGGGCCACAGCGCGGCATCATAGGGCCGCATCGCGCGGACCAGACGGATTTTTTCAGCTGCCAGCCGGGTATCGAGCGAGGCCAGCAGCCCCGCCACCGGCCCGACCGGGGCAAAGGGGGTCACCACCTGCGACGCCCCGGTCTGACGGGCCCAGGCGACCAGCGCATCCACCGCCCCCGGACCCTGCACCGGGCCGTGCAGGCTGGCCAGACCGGGGGCCAGACGGCGGCTGCAATCTGCCACGGCACCGCGCAGGAAGGACTTGACCAGCGGCGAGACCGGGCGTGGAGAGCGCGCATCGGGGGCCACCAGAAAGGCTGTGGATTTCGGGCGCAGGCCAGAATCTAGCAGCCAGTCGGGCGACAGATCGTCTTCGTGCAGCAAAAGCGCGGTCGGCAACTGCCGGTCCCACGCCCCGCCCTGCGGGCAGGGGCCGGGCACCGGATTGGCCGGGCCGGGCACTGCAAAGACCTGTTCCGCCAGACCTTTTGGCCAATACATCCCGTCACTGAGCGAGGTGATCACCTCGGGTCTGGCCAGATAGGCCTTGCCGGGGGTGTGCAGGCCGGCGACCCAACGCCAGGACAGGGTGTTCGACGCCGGATCGCCATCCAGCAGGTGGCGCAGAAAGAAATCCGCCCCCAGTTCCCACGGCAGATGCAGGGTGTAGATCCAGATCGAGGCAAAGCACATGCGCTGATGATTGTGCAGATAGCCGGTGGCGGTCAGCGCACGCGCCCAGTCATCAAAACCGTCAATCCCGGTGCGTCCGTCGCAGGCCGCGTCATAGGTATGGGCAAGATCGCGGTCGCGGTCCAGCCTGGCCAGCCCGGCATAGACCCCGGCCTGAGTCTCGCGCCAGAGCTGTGGCCGCATTTCCAGCCAGCCCTTCCAATAGGCGCGCCACAGCACCTCGGTCACAAACACCTCGGCGCGGCTGCCGTGGGCGGCGCGCGCGTCGCGGATCACCTCGGCCTCGGTCAGCAGGCGGTGCCGCAGATAGGGCGACAGGCGCGACACATGGTCATGCCCCTGCGTATGACCCTGCCCGTGCAGATTGCGCAGCTTTGCATAGTCATCCCCGGCGACCGGCAAAAACTGCGCCAGTCTGGCAAGGCCACAGGCGCGGGTCGCGATGGAAGGGGCGGTTGCAATTGTCATTGTCCGGCGCATCTAGGGCGCACGGGGTCGTGATCAAGCCTGCCCGGCCCCGCATCAAGGCCCCGGGTGGCAGGCAGGAAAACACCGCCCGCCCTTGCAGCCCCCGCATCGCCCTACTAAGACTCTGTCAACCACCGCCCGATATTCACCGATCAGACATACAAGAGGCAGGCCCCCATGCGCGATCCCGTTGATTACTTCACGAATAACCTTGTTCCCATGGTTGTCGAACAGACCAGCCGCGGGGAACGGGCCTATGACATCTTTTCGCGCCTGCTGAAGGAGCGGATCATCTTTGTGAACGGCCCGGTGCATGACGGCATGTCCACGCTGATCGTGGCGCAGCTTCTGCATCTTGAGGCCGAGAATCCGTCGAAGGAAATCTCGATGTACATCAACTCGCCCGGCGGTTCGGTCGTGGCGGGGATGAGCATTTATGACACCATGCAATACATCCGGCCCAAGGTCTCGACGCTGGTCTGCGGGTTGGCGGCATCCATGGGGTCGGTGATTGCGGTCGGCGGGGCCAAGGGGCAGCGATTTTCGCTGCCGAATGCGGAATTTCTGGTGCACCAGCCCTCGGGCGGGATGCAGGGCACCGCGGCCGATATCATGATTTCCGCCCGCCACATCGAACAGACCCGCGAACGCATGTACCAGCTGTACATGCGCCATACCGGGCAGGACTACGACACGGTGCGCGCCGCGATGGAGCGCGACAAGTGGATGACCCCGGAAGAAGCCAAGGAATGGGGCCATATCGACGAGATCGTGGCCAACCGCGACAAGCTCGACGACACGACGAAGTGACGCTTTGCCCCCCGGACGCTGGGTCCGGGGGGCAATTTGACATTGTGGAGGGTCCGGGCTTGGCCTAGACTTTCCCCTGACAAGGCTTGAGGAAACCCATGGCGAACAATTCCGGCGACAGCAAGAACACGCTTTACTGTTCCTTCTGCGGCAAAAGTCAGCACGAGGTGCGGAAGCTGATTGCCGGGCCCACGGTGTTCATCTGCGATGAATGCGTGGAACTGTGCATGGACATCATCCGCGAAGAGACCAAGGCCACCGGCCTGAAATCCACCGACGGGGTGCCGGCGCCGCGCGATATCTGCAAGGTGCTGGATGATTACGTCATCGGCCAGGTCCATGCCAAGCGGGTGCTGTCGGTGGCGGTGCACAACCATTACAAGCGCCTGAACCATTCGTCGAAATCCGATATCGAACTGTCGAAGTCCAACATCCTGCTGATCGGCCCCACCGGCTGCGGCAAGACCCTGCTGGCGCAGACGCTGGCGCGGATTCTGGATGTGCCCTTTACCATGGCCGATGCCACCACGCTGACCGAAGCCGGCTATGTGGGGGAAGATGTCGAAAACATCATCCTGAAACTGCTGCAAGCCTCGGAATACAACGTTGAACGCGCGCAGCGCGGGATTGTTTATATCGACGAGGTCGACAAGATCACCCGCAAATCCGACAACCCGTCGATCACCCGTGATGTGTCGGGCGAAGGCGTCCAGCAGGCATTGCTGAAGATCATGGAGGGCACCGTCGCATCGGTGCCGCCGCAAGGGGGCCGCAAGCATCCGCAGCAGGAATTCCTGCAGGTGGATACGACCAACATCCTGTTCATCTGCGGCGGGGCGTTTGCGGGTCTGGAAAAGATCATCGCGCAGCGTGGCAAGGGCTCGGGCATCGGCTTCGGGGCTGATGTGAAAGATCCTGATGGTCGCGGCGTGGGTGAGCTGTTCAAGGAGCTGGAGCCGGAAGATCTGCTGAAATTCGGCCTGATCCCGGAATTTGTCGGCCGTCTGCCGGTGCTGGCCACCCTGACCGATCTGGATGAACCGGCACTTGTCACCATCCTGACCGAGCCGAAGAATGCGCTGGTCAAACAGTATCAGCGGCTGTTCGATATCGAAGGCGTCAAGCTGACCTTTACCCCCGATGCGCTGGTCGCGATTGCCCGGCGCGCCATCAAGCGCAAGACCGGCGCGCGCGGGCTGCGCTCGATCATGGAAGATATCCTGCTGGACACCATGTTCGAACTGCCAGGGATGGAAGGCGTTCAGGAAGTCGTCGTCAAGGAAGAGGCGGTGACCGCCGGGGCCAAGCCGATCATGGTCTATACCGAGACGCCGAAGAAAAAAGAAACGGCGAACGCCGGGTGATCTGACAAAGCGCGGGGTCTGCCCGCGCTTTGAATTTTCGCAGAAAATTTGTCTGATGAAACAGGCATGATTTTTCTGCGAAAAATCGCCCAACGCCCCACCGACCGCGCTGCATGGTCGTTTGCACACCCTAGACCTTGCGCGCCCTTTCCGCCATATCAGGGTCAAGCAACCGGAGGCTCCCGATGTATTTCCTCAAGCGCCTGCTCACCTGGTGGAACAGCCAGACCATCGGCACCCAGATCTTTACCGCCCGCAAAGGCATCAAGGTGGGTGAGGATGATCAGGGCAACCTGTATTACCAGACCGCTGACGCGAAAAAGCGTTGGGTGATCTTTAACGGCGATATCGAGGCGACGCGCGTTTCGCCCGACTGGCATGGCTGGCTGCATTTCACCTGGGATCAGCCGCCGACCAAGGCACCGCTGCTGCACAAGGTCTGGGAAAAACCGCATCAGGAAAACCTGACCGGCACCATGGGGGCCTATGCGCCTGCCGGGTCGCTGCGCCGTGTGGCCCCGGTGGCCCGTGCCGATTACGAAGCGTGGCAGCCTGAATAATGGCGTCTGAACGGGCTGAAATTCTGGCTGGTGCTGCGGTGCTTGCCGTGGCGGTTGGCTTTCTGGCCTATGCGGCGAACTCTGCCGGTCTGATGGCGCGGGTGGGTGAGACCTATCCGCTGACCGCCAGCTTCCGCGCGATGGACGGCATCAGCATCGGGTCTGACGTGCGGCTGGCAGGGATCAAGGTCGGCACCATCAGCGATCTGCGCCTGAACCCGCAGACCTTCTTTGCCGATGCCACGATCCGGCTGCGCAGCGATATCCTGCTGCCCGATGATTCTGCGATCCTGATTTCGTCCGAAGGGCTGCTGGGGGGCAATTTCGTCGAGATCCTGCCCGGCGGGTCGTTGGAAAATTACGCCCCCGGCGACGAGATTGAGGATACCCAAGGCGCGGTCAGTCTGATCACCCTGCTGATGAAATTCGTCGGCGGCGGCGGGTCTGACACGGCGGGGCCAATCGAATGATCCGGATTTTTCTGCTGGCGCTGCTGGCGGTCTGCCCGCTGCAGGCTGCCGCGCAAGAGATGGTGTCGGCTCCCGGCGGCACGGTGCGGCTGCTTGACAAGGTGACGGGCCGGGTCACCGATCTGGCGCTGTCGCGCGGGCAGTCCGATGTGCGCGGCCGGGTGACGGTTCAGCTTGATGAATGCCGCTACCCCCGCGACAACCCGGCGGCCGATGCGCAGGCCCATCTGACGGTGATTGACACCGCCGCAGGGACAACGGTGTTTTCCGGCTGGATGCTCGCCTCCAGCCCGGCGCTGTCGGCGATGGACCATCACCGCTATGATCTGTGGGTGCTGTCCTGCGATTCCGGCTTTGTCGCGCCGGAGGTGACGGAACCGGTGGAAGACCCCGACGCGCCGCTGGAAGAGATCAACGAAGGATAGGGCGCATAGCCGGGCGGGTCGAAGGCGGCCCGGCGGCCAAGGGCGTGCTGCAACCGGAGGTGATAGGCGGCGCGCGAAATTTCCTGCGCGCCAAGGCTCGCCAGATGCGGGGTCAGGAACTGCGTGTCAAACAGGGTGAACCCCCCGGCGCGCAACCTGTGCACCAGCCACGCGAGCGCGATCTTTGATGCATTCGTCCGGCGCGAAAACATCGACTCGCCAAAGAACGCCGCCCCCAGCACCACCCCGTAAACTCCGCCGATCAGGTCATCACCCTCCCACACCTCCAGACTGTGGGCATCCCCTTGCCTGTGCAGCGAGACGTACAGGGCGGTCAGCGTGTCATTGATCCAGGTTTCGGGCCGGTCGGCACAGGCCGCCAGCACGCCCGCAAAATCGGTGTTGACCGTCACCCGGTAGCCGCCGCGCAGAATGGCGCGCTGCAGGCTGCGCGAGATGTGGAAACCGTCCAGCGGGAATACCCCCCGCCTGCGCGGGTCGATCCAATGGACCGTCGGGTCTGTCACCGACTCTGCCATCGGAAAGATCCCGATGGCATAGGCGTGCAGCAGCAACTCGGGCGTGATCTGATCGGTCATCCGCCCTGTCCGGAACCGGGGCGCGGAAAAGGGGGCCAGTGGCCCCCTTTGCGATTTACTGGCCGAACTGCGACGCGAGCCATTTTTCCAGCCAGTGAATGTTGTACTCACCCGCCTGAATGTCAGGCTCGTTCAGCAGCGCCTCGAACAAGGGCGTGCTGGTGTCGACGCCGTCGATGATCAGCTCTCCCAAAGCGCGGCGCAGGCGGGCCAAGGCTTCGGGCCGGTCGCGGCCATGCACGATCAGCTTGCCGATCAGACTGTCGTAATAGGGCGGGATCGAATAGCCGGAGTACAGCGCCGAATCCATCCGCACGCCAAAGCCACCCGGCGCGTGGAACATCTTGACCTTGCCGGGGCAGGGCGAGAAGTTCGGCAGCTTTTCCGCATTGATCCGCACCTCGATGGCGTGGCCGTTGATCTCCAGCTCATCCTGCGTGAAAGACATCGGCAGGCCGGATGCCACGCGGATCTGTTCGCGCACAAGGTCAACGCCGAAGATGTATTCGGTGACCGGGTGTTCAACCTGCAGACGGGTGTTCATCTCGATGAAGTAGAACTTGCCGTCTTCATACAGAAACTCGACCGTGCCCGCGCCGATGTAGTTGATCTTGGCGACTGCATCGGCACAGATCTTGCCAATCTCGGCCCGCATCTTGGGCGTGATCGACGGGCCGGGGGCCTCTTCGAACACCTTCTGGTGGCGGCGCTGCAAGCTGCAATCGCGCTCGCCCAGATGCACGGCGTTGCCCTTGCCGTCGCCGAACACCTGAATTTCGATATGGCGCGGTTTTTGCAGGTATTTTTCGATATAGACTTCATCATTGCCAAAGGCGTTCTTGGCCTCGGACCGGGCGGTGCGGAAGGCGACTTCCAGCTCGGCGGCGTTCTTTGCCACCTTCATGCCACGCCCGCCACCGCCTGCGGTGGCCTTGATGATGACCGGAAAGCCGATTTTCTCGGCAACGCCGATCGCAGATTCGAAATCTGCCACGCCGCCATCAGACCCCGGCACCACCGGAATCCCCAGATCCATCGCGGTGACCTTGGCGGTGATCTTGTCGCCCATGATGCGGATATGTTCGGCATTGGGGCCGATGAAGGTCAGGCCGTGGTCTTGCAACGCCTGCGCAAAGCTCGCGTTTTCCGACAGAAAGCCATAGCCCGGATGTACGGCTTGTGCGCCGGTGATCTCGCAGGCGGAAATGATCGCGGCCTTGTTCAGATAGCTTTCCGAACTGGGCGCGGGGCCGATGCAGATCGACTCATCCGCCATGCGCACATGCATGGCATCAGCATCGGCGGTGGAATGGACGGCGACCGATTTGATCCCCATCTCACGGCAGGCGCGGATCACGCGCAGGGCGATTTCCCCCCGGTTGGCGATCAGGATTTTTTCAAACATCGGCGTCACTCGATGATCAACAGCGGTGCGCCGAATTCAACGGGCGTGCCATCCTCGACCAGAATCCGCTTGATCACACCGGCGCGCGGGGCGGGGATGTGGTTCATGGTTTTCATCGCTTCGATGATCAGCACGGTCTGACCCTCGGCCACGGTGGCCCCGATGGTGATGAAGGGCGTCGCACCGGGTTCGGCCGCAAGGTAGCAGGTGCCGACCATGGGCGATGTGACAGCGCCCGGGTGCTGGGCCGGGTCTTCCGACGCCGCTGCGGCGGCCGGGGCGGCTGCGGCAGGGGCGGCTGCATAGACCGGGGCCGGGCCAGCCACTTGCGTGGTGACGATATTGGCCTGCTTGACCACCCGCACCTCAAGGCTGTCATCCTCGCCATATTCGCGCTTCACGCTCAGCTCGGTCAGTTCGTTCTTGTTCAGAAGTTCTGCAAGGGCCGAGATAAAGGCCACATCTGCGTCGGGGGAATGTTTGCTCATGCCGTCCTCTGGTTGGCTTTTTGCCAGTTGGTGACCGATCTGCCATGGCGCACAGGCCGGGCGTCGGGGCTGTCCGCTTATAGCCCGCGTTTTCCGGCGAGAAAAGCACCCATTCGGTTGCGCAATTATTGGGCATTCAGCGCCCTGTGCCCTGAAATTTTCTGGCGCGCCAAAATTTACCGTTTGATAAAAAAATCGACCTGTGCCAGCGTTTTTCCAAAGAACACCCAACAGGGGAGAGGACTGCCCATGACCAACAGCCCGCTGACGCCCGGCATTGTGCCCAGCCGTCTGCCAGCCGACCGGATCGCCCGGAACTTTGCCGACCACACCCCGCCGCTTGACGGGCACGAGGCGCTGGTGGCGGCGGATCGCTGCTATTTCTGCCACGATGCGCCCTGTGTGACGGCCTGCCCGACCAGCATCGACATCCCGCTGTTCATCCGCCAGATCGCGACCGGCACGGCGGAATCTGCCGCAACCACGATCTGGACGCAGAACATCCTTGGCGGCATGTGCGCCCGGGTCTGCCCCACGGAAACCCTGTGCGAAGAGGTCTGCGTGCGGGAGGTGGCCGAGGGCAAGCCGGTAGAAATCGGACGTCTGCAACGCTTTGCCACCGACAGGGCAATGGCGCGCGGGCTGCACCCGTTTGTGCGGGCCCCCCGCACCGGCAAGTCGGTTGCGGTGGTGGGGGCGGGGCCAGCGGGGCTGGCCTGCGCGCACCGTCTGGCGCTGCACGGGCATGACGTGGTGGTGTATGAGCGCCGCGCCAAGGCGGGGGGGCTGAACGAATTTGGCATCGCCAGCTATAAATCCACGGGCGGCTTTGCGCAGGCCGAGGTGGACTGGCTGCTGCAGATCGGCGGCATCACGATCAAGACCGGGGTAGAGCTGGGGCGCGATATCACGCTCGACGGGCTGCTTTCCACGCATGACGCGGTGTTCCTTGGCATCGGTCTGGGCGGGGTCAACGCCCTGCGCGCGCCCGGTGAGGACAAGGCGGGCGTCACCGATGCGGTCGATTTCATTGCCGAGCTGCGTCAGACCACGGACCTGACCACCCTGCCGATTGGGCGCGATGTGGTGGTGATCGGCGGCGGCATGACAGCAGTGGATGCGGCGGTGCAAAGCAAGCTGCTGGGGGCGGAGAACGTCACCATCGTCTACCGCCGCGGGCAGGAGAGGATGAGCGCGTCGGGCTATGAGCAGGACCACGCCACCAGTGCCGGCGTGCGGATCATCTGCAACGCGGCCCCGGTGGCGGTGCACGGCAATGGCGCGGTGCGCGAGGTGGAGTTCGGCTATATGGCGGACACGCCAGCGGGCTTGCAGCCGACCGGAGAGACCTTCCGCCTGAAGGCCGATCAGGTGTTCAAGGCCATTGGCCAGACCCTGACCGGCGCACCTGATGGTTCCACGCTTGAGGGTGGCAAGATTGCCGCCTTGCCCGCGCGGGTCTGGGCCGGGGGCGATTGCACCGGCGGCGGCGAAGACCTGACCGTGACGGCAGTGGCGCAGGGGCGCGACGCGGCCGAAGACATTCATTTGGCCCTGATGGGGGTGGCGGGGTGAACCCCGCCCTACGGAGAGATTGACATGGCAAACCTGACAACCGACTTCATCGGCATCAAATCCCCCAACCCGTTCTGGCTGGCCTCGGCCCCGCCGACGGACAAGGAATACAACGTCCGCCGCGCGTTTGAGGCAGGCTGGGGCGGGGTGGTATGGAAGACCCTGGGCTCGGAAGGGCCGCCGGTGGTGAACGTCAACGGCCCGCGCTATGGCGCGGTCTGGGGCGCGGACCGTCGCCTGCTGGGCCTGAACAACATCGAACTGATCACCGACCGCCCGCTGGAGGTGAACCTGCGCGAGATCAAATCGGTCAAGCGCGATTACAAGGACCGCGCGCTGATCATATCGCTGATGGTGCCCTGCGATGAGGAGAGCTGGAAAGACATCCTGCACCGGATCGAGGATACCGAAGCCGACGGGGTAGAACTGAACTTCGGCTGCCCGCATGGCATGGCCGAACGCGGCATGGGATCAGCCGTGGGGCAGGTGCCGGAATATATCGAGATGGTCACCCGCTGGGTGAAACAGCACAGCCGCATGCCCTGCATCGTGAAACTGACGCCGAATATCTCTGACATCCGCAAACCGGCGGAAGCGGCGAAGCGCGGTGGGGCGGATGCGGTATCGCTCATCAACACCATCAATTCGATCACCACCGTCAACCTGGACAACTTCAGCCCCGAACCGATGATCGACGGCAAGGGCACCCATGGCGGCTATTGCGGCCCGGCGGTCAAACCCATCGCGCTGAACATGGTGGCCGAGATTGCGCGCAGCCCGGAAACCCATGGCCTGCCGATTTCTGGCATCGGTGGGGTGACCACCTGGCGCGACGCGGCAGAGTTCATGGCGCTCGGCGCGGGCAATGTGCAGGTCTGTACGGCGGCGATGACCTATGGCTTCAAGATCGTGCAGGAAATGATCTCGGGCCTGTCGCAATATCTGGATGACAAGGGCATGACCTCTACCGCCGATCTGGTGGGGCGTGCGGTGCCGAATGTGACCGACTGGCAGTTCCTGAACCTGAACTATGTGACCAAGGCGCAGATTGATCAGGATCTGTGCATCAAATGCGGCCGCTGCTATGCCGCCTGCGAAGACACCAGCCATCAGGCGATTGCGATGCTGCCGGGCCGGGTGTTCGAGGTGAAGGACGACGAGTGCGTCGCCTGCAACCTGTGCGTCAACGTCTGCCCGGTGGAGAATTGCATCACCATGACCGAGATGCCGAAAGGGGCGGTGGACCCGCGCACGCAGATCCCTGTGGGCGATTATGCCAACTGGACCACGCATCCGAACAACCCGTCGAGCGCAACGGCGGCGGAATGACCTAGCGCGCGCCGGGGCTTTGCAGCCTGCGGCGCGCGGCCTCGACCATGCGCTTGTGGGTGGTGCCGGTGCGATTGCGCAGATGCATCGCGCCGTAGACCGGCTGACGGATCACCGGCGCGTCGGTGACCATGTGGAACCCGCCCGCCGCCACCAGACCCCGCGCATGGCTTTCCATCACATAGCCCGCCCCGCCCAAGCTGTGCAGCAGAAGCGCCACGGCGCTGCTTTGGCCGACTGACAGAGGGGCGGCGTGCAGCGCGGGCAGCAACTGGCGGTGCGCTGCCTCGAACGCCGGGGAAAAATTGGCGCAGATATAGCGGTCGGGGGTGAGGCCTGACAGGCTGGCGGGCGTGGTCGCGATCAGCCGGTAGGGAATATCGGGAAGAGAGACAAAAAACAGGTCGGGTTGCGGTTTGGGCGTGAACAGAATGGCGAAATCGAGCGCACCTGTCACCAGATCGGCGCACATCTGGGTGGAGTAATCCGGCTCGACATACAGCGCCGCCTGCGGCAGCATCGCCCGGAACGCCGCAATCAGCGCGCCCAGATGTTCCGACACCAGATCGTTCTGGATGCCGATCCGTAGCGTCAGCGCCGCCGTGCCCGACTGAGCCACCGCCCGCCGCGCCATCATCCATTCCTGACGCAGCAGCCGGGCGTGGGGTTCGAACTTCAGCCCCTCGGTGGTAAGCTGCGTGCCCGCGCGCGAGCGGGTGAACAGCCGTGCGCCAAGCGCAGTTTCCAGCGCGATCACCCGGCCCGAGATGGTGGATTGCGTGAGGCCAAGACGTTCGGCGCTGCGGTTGAAGCTGCGGGTCTCGATCAGGTCGAGGAAGGTGTCGATGAGCTCTATCTGCATGGGGTGATCCTGTGGCAGCCCCCGGGGCTCTGCCCCTGACCCTGGAGTACTTGGGTCAAGATGAAGCTGATCGGGATTTCCGATCAATAGGGGGCATGAGGGTGAATTGAAAGACTTTGTGTCTGCGCGGATAGTGGCGACAGTTGGCAGGGGAGAGTGGCATGGCAGGCTTGCCGGGCAGCGCGCGTGTGGTGATCATTGGCGGGGGCGCTGTGGGGGCGTCGTGCCTGTACCATCTGGCCCTGGCCGGGTGGCGCGACTGCGTGTTGCTGGAGAAGAACGAGCTGACGGCGGGCAGCACCTGGCATGCGGCGGGCAATGTGCCGACGTTTTCGGCCAGCTGGTCTATCATGAACATGCAGCGCTATTCGGCAGGGCTTTACCGGACCCTGGGCGATCAGGTCGGCTATCCGATGAATTACAATGTCACCGGATCGGTGCGGCTGGGGCATAGTGCGGAACGGCTGCTGGAGTTCCGCCGGGTGGCCGGGATGGGCCGGTCGCAGGGGATGGATCTGGAGATCCTTGGCCCCGACGAGATCCGCGCGCGCTATCCGTTTGTGCAAACCCATGACCTGACCGGCGCGCTGTATGATCCCTATGACGGCGACATTGACCCGGCCCAACTGACGCAGGCGCTGGCCAAGGGCGCGCGCGATATGGGCGCGCATGTGGAGCGGTTCTGCCCGGTGACTCAGGCCGCGTGGACCGGGACAGAATGGGTGCTGACCACACCCAAGGGCGAGATCCGGGCCGAATATGTGGTCAACGCAGGCGGCTACTATGCGGCAGAGGTCGGCCGGATGTTCGGCCGCCGCGTGCCGATGATGGTGATGAGCCATCAGTACATGCTGTTCGACGCCATCCCCGAGCTGGAAGCCTGGACGCGCGAGGTCGGCCACAAGTTGCCGCTGCTGCGCGATGTGGATTCGTCTTATTACCTGCGGCAGGAAAAGATGGGCTTCAACCTTGGCCCCTATGAAAACCCCTGCCGCGCGCATTGGGCGACGCCCGATGACCCGATGCCCGATGACTTCAGCTTTCAGCTGTTCCCCGACGATCTGGAGCGGCTGGAATTCCAGATCACCGATGCGATGGCGCGGGTGCCGCTGTTGGCGCAGGCGAACCTGCAAAAGGTGATCAACGGGCCGATCCCCTATACCCCCGACGGCAACCCGCTGATCGGGCCGATGCCGGGGGTGCCCAATGCGTTTGAGGCCTGTGTCTTCACCTTTGGCATCTGTCAGGCGGGGGGCGCGGGCAAGGTTCTGGCGGAATGGGTGACGGAAGGGGCGACGGAATGGGACATGTGGTCCTGCGATCCGCGCCGGTTTACCGGGTTTGAAGATCACGATTACTGCGTCGCCAAGGGGATGGAGGTGTACGGGCATGAATATGCCATGCATTTCCCGCATCATGTCTGGCCTGCCGGGCGGATGAAGAAAGCAAGCCCCGTGCATGACCGGGTGGCCGCTCTGGGCGCGCAGTTCGGGCCGTATAACGGCTGGGAGCGGGCGCTGTGGTATGCGGGCGACGGGGATGACACCAGCGAGGACGCGCAGCGCACATGGGCCCGCAAGGGGCCGTGGTTCCGGGCGGTGCAGGCGGAGTGCGCGGCGGTGCGGGATGCCTGCGGCATCCTCGACCTGCCGGGGTTTTCGCGCTTTGTGGTGACCGGGCCGGGGGTGGCGGAGTGGCTGGCCCTGCAGATCACCGGCAAGGTGCCATCCGTCGGGCGGCTGGGGCTGGCCTATTTCGCCGATGACAAGGGCCGGATCGTGACCGAGATGTCGGTGGCCCGGCTGGCCGAAGACAAGGTGCTGCTGATCACCGCCGCCACCGCGCAAGCGCATGACAAGGACTGGCTGCTGCGGCATCTGGCCCCGGGGCTGGTGCTGGAAGACCAGACCGAGGCGTGGTCGACGCAGATCCTGACCGGACCAAAGGCGCGGGACGTGCTGGCGGGGGTAACGGATGCTGACCTCACGCGGCCTTGGCTGACGTGGCAGACTGCGCGGATTGCCGGGGCCGATGTGCTGCTGATGCGGGTCAGCTTTGCCGGCGAGTTGGGATGGGAGATCCATTCTCGGGTGGCGGATACGCCTCTGGTCTGGGAGGCAGTCTGGGCGGCGGGGCAGGCGCATGGGTTGCGACCCTTTGGCATGTTCGCGCTGAACGCCCTGCGGATCGAGAAGGGCTACCGCGCGTGGAAGGGCGATCTGTCCACCGATTACACCGTGCTGCAGGCCGGGCTGGAGCGCTTTGTCGACTGGTCCAAGCCCGCGTTCCGGGGGCGGGCGGCATTGGCGGCTGAAAAACAGGCCGGTGTCACCAAGCGCTTTGTCACCCTGCGGATTGCAGCGGGTGAGCTGGACCCGCCCTATATGGCGGCGCTCTGGCACCACGGCGTGGTGGTGGGCGAGGTCACCAGTGCAGGCTGGGGCCACCGGGTGGGGGCCTGCCTTGGGCTCGGCATGCTGCGCACGGATCTGGCGGTGCCGGGGACGGTGGTGGAAGTTGAGGTGTTTGGCGACCGGGTCCGCGCGGAAGTGATGCCCGAGGGGCCGGTGTGGGACGCGGATAACGCGCGGTTGCGCGGCTGAGAGGACAGGACCGGGGGGCTGTCTGCCCCCCGGACCCCCCGAGAGTATTTAGTCAAGATGAAGGGGCGGGACGTGGGTTTGCCGGAGAAAGCGCGGGCGGTGATCATTGGGGGGGGCATCTCGGGATGCTCGGTCGCCTATCATCTGGCAAAGGCGGGGTGGACCGATATTGTGTTGTTGGAGCGCAAGCGGCTGACCTCGGGCACCACCTGGCATGCAGCGGGGCTGATCGGGCAGTTGCGCGGATCGGCCAACATGACCCGGCTCGCGCGCTATTCGGCGGGGCTTTACGTGGGGCTGGAGGCAGAGACCGGCATCGCGACGGGCATGCGGCAGGTGGGCTCGATTTCGGTGGCGCTGACGCCGGACCGGCTGGAAGAGCTGCGCCGTCAGGCGACGCTGGCGCGGATTTTCGATGTCGAGGTGGGGGAGGTCTCACCCGCCGAGATCAAGGCGATGTATCCGCATCTGAACGTGGGCGATGTGCTGGGCGGCGTGCATCTGCCGCTGGACGGGCAGTGCGATCCGGCCAATATCGCCATGGCCTTGGCCAAGGGTGCCCGGATGCGCGGGGCGGTGATTGCCGAAGGGGTGGCGGTGACGCGCGTGACAACGGCAGGGGGGCGGGTGACGGGCGTCGAATACACCGGGCCGGAGGGGCCGGGGACCATTGCCGCTGATGTGGTGATCAACTGCGGCGGCATGTGGGGGCGTGATCTTGCGGCGCAGAACGGGGTGACGGTGCCGCTGCATGCCTGCGAGCATTTCTATCTGGTGACCGAACCGATCGAGGGGTTGGGCCATCTGCCGGTGCTGCGGGTGCCCGATGAATGCGCCTATTACAAATCCGACGCCGGCAAGATGATGCTGGGGGCCTTCGAGCCAAAGGCCAAACCCTGGGGCATGGGCGGCATCCGCGCCGATTTCGAATTCGACACGCTGCCCGAGGACTGGGACCATTTTCAGCCGATTCTGGAAGCGGCGATGGAGCGGATGCCCTTGTTCCAGTCGGCGGGGATTCACACGTTTTTCAATGGGCCGGAGAGTTTCACGCCTGATGACCGCTATTATCTGGGTGAGGCTCCGGAACTGGGCGGCTATTGGGTGGCGGCGGGGTACAATTCCATCGGGATTGCGTCGAGCGGCGGGGCGGGGATGGCGCTTGCCCACTGGATCACCGAAGGCGAGCCGCCGTTTGATCTGTGGGAGGTGGATATCCGCCGGGCGCAGCCGTTCCAGAAGAACCGCCGCTATCTGCAGGAACGGGTCAGCGAGACTCTGGGGCTGCTCTACGCCGATCACTACCCCTACCGCCAGATGGCGACCAGCAGGGCCATCCGGCGCAGCCCGCTGCACGGGGCCTTGACCGCGCGCGGCGCGGTGTTCGGCGAGGTGGCGGGATGGGAGCGGGCGAACTGGTTTGCCGATGCGGGGCAGGAGCCAGCGTACCGCTATGGCTGGGGACGGGCGAACTGGTTTGCCAATCAGCGCGCCGAGCATATGGCGGTGCGGACCGACGTGGGCCTGTTTGACATGACCAGCTTTGGCAAGATCCGGGTCGAAGGGCGCGACGCCTGCGCCTTCCTGAACCGGGTCTGTGCCGCCCAGGTCGATGTGGCGGTCGGGCGGGTGGTCTATGCCCAGATGCTGAATGCGAAGGGTGGGATTGAGAGCGATCTGACCGTCACGCGCCTGTCGGAAACCGCCTATCTGCTGGTGGTGCCGGGGGCGACCTTGCAGCGCGATCTGGCCTGGCTGCGGCGGCATCTGGGGGATGATTTCGCGGTGATCACTGATGTCACGGCGGCGGAAGCGGTGCTGTGCCTGATGGGGCCGAATGCGCGCGATGTGCTGGGCCGGGTGTCGCCGCAGGACTTCAGCACTGCAGCGCATCCCTTTGGCACAGCCCGCGAAATCGAGATCGGCATGGTGCAAGCCCGGGCGCACCGGGTGTCTTATGTGGGGGAACTCGGCTGGGAGCTGTATGTGTCGACCGATCAGGCCGCCCATGTGTTTGAGGCGCTTGTCGAGGCGGCGCCCGAGTTGAAGCTGTGCGGTCTGCATGCGCTTGATTCCTGCCGGATCGAGAAGGCCTACCGGCATTTCGGCCATGATATCACCGACGAGGATCATGTGCTGGAGGCCGGACTTGGCTTTGCCGTCAGCCGCAAAAAGCCTGCCTTCATCGGACGCGACGCGGTGCTGCGCAAGCAAGACGCCGGCCTGTCGCGGCGGATGGTGCAGTTTCTGGTGCGCGACCCGGAAGCGATGATCTTTCACAACGAGGCGATTGTGCGCGATGGCCGCATCGTCGGGCCGGTGACAAGTGGCAATTATGGCCATGCCTTGGGTGGGGCTGTGGGCTTGGGCTATGTGCCTTGTGCGGGGCAGAGCGAGGCGGATGTGCTGGGATCGGGTTATCAGATCGAGATTGCCGGGCGGCGGTTCGAGGCCGAGGTGTCCTTGGTGCCGATGTATGACCCGAAATCCGAACGGATGCGTGCGTGACAAGCGCCGGGGGGCTGTCTGCCCCCGGACCCCCAGAGGATATTTATGAACAGATGATAGGCAAAGCGATGAGTGATCTTGGCGAAGTGTGTGAGCCGTCGCGTGCAAAGCGGTCAGGCGGGCGGGGGGCGCGGGTGGCGTTGCGCTCGGCCCCCTTGTCGGATGCGATGCGCCCGATCCGGCCGGGGATGCCGGGCGGGCAGTACCGGCCGCTGACCGACGCGGGCATGGCGCGGATCCATCAGGCGGCGTTGCAGGCGCTGGAGGAGATCGGGTTGTCGCAGGCCCCACCATCAGGCGTGGAGGTGATGACGGCGGCGGGGGCCATTCAGGGCAATGACGGGCGGCTGCGCTTTCCGCGTGGCTTGGTCGAGGATATGCTGGCGGTCGCGGCGCGCGATATCACGCTTTACGCCCGCGACCCGCGCCATGACATGCACCTGACCGGGACCAATGTGCATTACGGCACGGCGGGCGCGGCGGTGCATATCGTGGACCCGTTCACGCTGGAGTATCGCGACAGCACCGCGCAGGATCTGTATGATGCGGCGCGGCTGGTCGATAACCTCGACAATATTCATTTCTACCAGCGCACCATGGTCTGCCGCGATGTGGTCGACAACCGCGATATGGACCTGAACACGCTGTATGGCTGTCTGGCGGGCACGGTGAAGCATGTCGGCACCTCGTTCAGCGACCCGGCCCATGTGGCTGATTGTTTTGACATGCTCTACATGGTGGCGGGCGGCGAGGAGAAATGGCTGGAGCGGCCGTTTGTCAGCAATTCCAACTGCTTTGTCGTGCCGCCGATGAAGTTTGCCGAAGAAAGCTGCATCACCATGGAGGATTGCATCCGGCGCGGGATGCCGATGCTGTTGCTGTCGGCGGGGCAGGCCGGGGCGACGGCACCTGCGCCGATTGCGCTGACCATCGTGCAGGCGGTGGCGGAATGTCTGGCCGGCGTGGTCTATGCCAATTCCATCAAAAAGGGCGCGCCCTGCATCTTTGGCACCTGGCCTTTCGTCAGCGATCTGCGCACCGGCGCGATGTCGGGCGGATCAGCCGAGCAGGCGCTGCTGACGGCAGGGTGCGCGCAGATGCACCGCTTTTACGACCTGCCGGGGGGGGCCGCATCGGGCATATCGGACAGCAAGCTGCCCGACATGCAGGCCGGGTGGGAGCAGGGGATCACCAACACCCTCGCGGGGCTGGCGGGCCTCAACCTGTGCTACGAGGCGGTGGGAATGCACGCATCGCTGCTGGGGTTCTGTCTGGAATCGCTGGTGCTGGGCGATGACCTTCTGGGGCAGGCGATGCGCTGCGTGCGCGGGATCGACGTGACCGAGGACAGCACCAGTATTGAGGCGATGAAAGAGGTCTGCCTTGGCGGGCCGGGGCATTACCTCGGGTCAGACCAGACCCTGCGGCTGATGCAGACCGAATACACCTATCCGATGGTGGGCAACCGGATGAGCCCGAAGGAATGGAACGAGGCGGGCAAGCCGCAACTGCTGGACAAGGCGGTGGAGCGCAAGAATGCAATTCTTGCAAAGGCGGGGTGCCGGGTTGCGCCGGAAATCGACGCGGCGATCCGGGCGAAATACCGGATTCATTTTCAGTGAAACAGCCCATGGACGGAGAAGCAGCTTGAAGATCGGCTATATCGGCCTTGGCAATCTGGGCGGGCATCTGGCGGCCAGCCTGATCCGGGCGGGCCATCAGGTGGTGGTGCATGACCGTGACGCGGGGCTGGCAGACCGGCACCGGGCGATGGGGGCAGGGGTGGCGGACAGCCCGGCGGATCTGGCGGCGCAGGTGGACCATGTGTTCACCTGTCTGCCCTCACCCGCCGTATCGGCGGCGGTGCTGGCGCAGGTGCTGACCACGGCCCGGCCCGGCATGACCTGGGTGGAAAACTCCACCCTCGGCCGCGACGATGTGCTGGGGCTGGCCGCACAAGCGCAGGCGGCGGGGCTGCGGATGCTGGAGGCCCCTGTCACCGGCGGCGTGCATCTGGCGGCGCGCGGCGAGATCACCGTGCTGGTCGGCGGCGAGGCTGACCTTTTGGAGCTGCACCGCCCCGCACTCATGGCGATCGGCAACCGGCTGTTCCACATGGGGCCGCTGGGGTCTGCGGCGGTGATCAAGGTGATCACCAATATGCTGGCCTTCATCCATCTGGTGGCGGATGGCGAGGCGCTGATGCTGGCACGCCGCGGCGGGCTGGACCTGAAAACCGCGTGGGAGGCGATTGCAGCCTCATCGGGCAGCAGTTTCGTGCATGAGACCGAGGGCCAGCTGATCCTGAACGGCAGCTATGACATCGCCTTCACCATGGATCTGGCGCTGAAAGACCTCGGCTTTGCGATGGGCTTCGGACAGGAATTCGGCGTGCCGCTGGATCTGGCGGGGCAGACCTTGCAGACCTTTGTCAAAGGTCGCGCGGCCTATGGCGGGGCGGCGCAATCGACGCAGATCGTGAAGCTGCTGGAAGATGTGCTGGGCACTGATCTGCGCGCAGAGGGCTTTCCGGCGCGGCTGGAATAATGGGGGCGCTGCCCCCAAACCCCCGGAGTATTTGGATCAAGATGAAAGGATGACGCGTCTGCCGTTTCATTTTGACACAAATACTCCCGCGCGGAGCGCGCCTGTCCGTTCTGCCCGGCACTACCGCCAGATCGGATTGGACCAGGCTTTCTTGCCCGCCGCATCCATCACCGTGACCCGAAGCCAGGGGCTGTTGCCGAACCGGCTCAGGTCCAGTTCGGACGTGGTCATCGAATGGCCATGCACGGCGCGGGCGGCGGTGCCTTGGCCCTGCACGATCATGGCGGCAACGGTGGTGCTGTCGACCTCGATCCGGTCTTCAAACAGGCGGATGTCGCGCAGCTCCGGCCCCTGGCTGGAGTAGAACTCGCCGGATTTCAGCGCGGCCAGCAGGGCGTCGGGCGTGTTCTCGGGAGATTTCACCATCACCCAGCCGCCGAAATGGTCGGGTTCATAGAAATGCGCGTCATCGGTGGCGATCATGGTCAGGTGCCGGCCCTCAGACAGCAGCAGGTCGGCTATGGCGGCACCGTCGGGCCGGTCGCAACCCATGGCGCAGCCGTGGTTGTAGATCTCCACCGCATGGGCAGCGGTCACGCCGCGCGCATCCGCCAGTGTCAGGCCCGACCATTGCGGATGGGCGATTGCGACGAAGGCCCCGGCGGCCACGGCGCGGGTGGCCAGATCAGCGGCGGTTTCCTGCCCCGGTTTGGGGTGAAAATCCGGGCTGTCGGAGGGGGCGAAATCAGGCGGCAGGCCGACGGCAAGGATGTGCCACAGCTCGCCATTGGCCATCGCGCCGGAATGCAACTCGGCCCCCAGTATGGTGGTGAAGCGATCATCGCGGAACGGCACCGTATCGACGATCGGATAGTCATACGCGCCGACGAAATGGTCGGTCAGCGCCAGAAAATCATAGCCTTCCGCGCGGTAGCGGCGGCACACCTCTTCCGGCGGCAGCACGCCATCGGACCGGGTGGAATGCGTGTGCAGATTGCCGCGCCAGAAGCGACCGGCGGCGGAAAAGGCGGTGGGGCGGATCATGGCGGGTGCTTTCTGAAAAGGGTCTGCCCCGGCACGCTAGCCGGGGCAGATCACCGTTTCAAGAACCCGTCAGCCCAGTGTCACCAGCGCGTGCCGCTTTTTCCCTGCCGTCAGTTTCAGCGGTTCGGCCAGATCGCCCGCGCCGAAGCGGCGGCCGCTGTCGGTTACGATGTCATCATTCACCCGCGCGCCACCTTCGGAGATCAGGCGCTTGGCATCCTTGCCACTGGCCGACAGACCCGCACGCACGAACAGCTGCACGATGCCGATGCCATCCGCCATTTCCTCGGGCGTCAGCGCCACCGTGGGCAGATCGTCCCCGATGCCGCCTTTTTCAAACACTTCGCGCGCCGTCGCCTCGGCGGCCTGTGCGGCCTCAACCCCGTGCAGCAGGCTGGTCACCTCATTGGCGAGGATGACCTTGGCGGCGTTGATCTCGGACCCTTGCAGCGCGCCCAGACGCTCACACTCCTCCAGCGGCAATTCGGTGAACAGCTTGAGGAAGCGGCCGACGTCGGCATCGGTGGAATTGCGCCAGAACTGCCAGAATTCATAAGGCGACAGCATCGCGCCATTCAGCCAGACCGCACCATTCGCCGATTTGCCCATCTTGCGCCCGTCTGACGTGGTCAGGAGTGGCGTGGTCAACCCATACACCTCATGATCCACCACCCGGCGGGTCAGGTCGACGCCGTTGACGATATTGCCCCATTGATCCGACCCGCCCATCTGCAACAGGCAGCCATAGCGGCGGTTGATTTCAAGAAAATCATAGGCTTGCAGGATCATGTAGTTGAATTCGAGGAAGGACAGCGATTGCTCGCGGTCCAGCCGCGACTTTACGCTGTCAAACGACAGCATCCGGTTCACGCTGAAATGCCGCCCGATGTCGCGCAGGAATTCGAGGTAGTTCAGATGGTCCAGCCATTCGGCATTGTTGAGCATGATGGCATCGGACGCACCGTCGCCATAGGAAAGGTAGCGGGCAAACACCTGCTGCATTCCGGCAATGTTCTCATCAATCTTTTCCGGCGTCAGCAAGGGCCGTTCCTCGGCGCGGAAGCTTGGGTCGCCCACCTTGGTGGTGCCGCCGCCCATCAGGGTGATCGGCTTGTGCCCGCATTTCTGCAACCAGCGCAGCACCATGATGTTCAGCAGGTGGCCCACATGCAAGGATGCCGCCGTCGCGTCATAGCCGATATAGGCCGGCACGACCCCCTTCAGAAACGCCTCGTCCAGCGCCTGATAATCCGTGCAATCGGCCAGAAAGCCACGGGTCATCATCACGCGCATGAAGTCTGATTTCGGATGGTAGGTCATATCGTCCTCGTGTCATAGACTGTGGGGGGTATAGCGGCGGCCAAGGGGCTTGGAAAGATGGCGGGGCTTGGAAAGATGGGGGGCTTGGAAAGATGCGACAATCGGAACCGGTCTGGGCCTTGGGGGCAATGTCGGGCACCTCGCTGGACGGGGTGGATGCGGCGATGGTGCTGACCGACGGGCACAGCATTGCGGAATTCGGCCCCGATGCCTACCGCGCCTATACGTCTGACGAACGCGCGGTGATCCGCGATGCCTTTGGCCGCTGGCCGGGGGATGCGCAGGTGGCCGCGGCGGCAGATGTGGTGGAAACCGCCCATGCGCAGGTGCTGTCGCGGTTTTCCGGGGCCGATGTCGTGGGGTTCCACGGCCAGACGCTGGCGCATGAGCCCGCCGGTCGCGGCACGCATCAGGCGGGCAACGGGGCCTTGCTGGCGCAGGTGCTGGGCGTGCCTGTGGTCTGGGATTTCCGCAGTACCGATGTGCAGATGGGCGGGCAGGGCGCGCCGCTGGCCCCGTTCTTCCACCACGCCTGCGCCCGTTTTGCCGGGCTGGACGCGCCGGTGGCGTTTCTGAACCTTGGCGGGGTGGGCAACCTGACATGGGTGGACCCGAGGGTCGAGCGGCCCGAGGATGCGGGCGCGCTGCTGGCCTTTGACACCGGGCCTGCCAATGCGCCGGTGAACGATCTGATGCTGGCGCGGCGCGGGCTGGCGCAGGATGTGGGGGGCGAGTTGGCGGCTTCGGGCACGGTGGAGGAAGCGGTGGTCACGGCCTTCCTGTCCCACCCCTATTTCTTCAAAATGCCGCCGAAGTCACTGGACAGGAATGATTTTCCGGCGCTGCTGCCCGCAGTGGCGCATCTGCCCGACGCCGATGCCGCCGCCACGCTGGTCGCCTGTGCCGCTGCCGCAGTCGCGCGCGGGGCCGAGCATTTTGCGCAACCCGTATCGCGTGTGCTGGTCTGCGGCGGCGGGCGGCACAATGCGGCGCTGATGGCGGCGCTGGCTGCGCGTCTGGGCGTAACGGTGGACCCGGTCGAGGCGATCGGGTTGAACGGCGACATGCTGGAGGCGCAGGCCTTTGCCTATCTGGCCGTGCGGGTGATGCGCGGCCTGCCGACATCGGGCCCCGCCACCACCGGGGTTCGTGCGGCGGTGGGGGGCGGGCAGATCAGCCGGCCCTAGCCTTTCAGTCTTCGGTCAGCGGCAGGTCGGGCAGGCGGCGCGCAGCCTCTTTGCGGGCAAAGGTTTTCAGCCCCAGACCGGGGCCATCCATGAACTCGGCTGCGCGGGCGGGGTCATGCTTGGCCAATGTGTCGATCCAGTCGGCAATCGCCTTCTGGATGAACCAGTTGCGGTCTCGCACCAGATGTTCGGCCCAGATCAGCCCGGTTTCGCGGATGTCGTAATCGGCGTCTTTGAGGTTGTTCATCTTGGCCCAGGGCAGCAGCATCATCAGGCTGGCGCGCCGCACCCAGTGGTTCGGGCTGTCCACCCACTCTTCCAAATCGGCGATCCGGTCCGGGTCCGCCATCAGCCGCTTTTGCCCGGCAGTCGTCACCAGATCGGCCAGTGCCCAGACGTCAAGCTCCGGCACCCACATGCAGATCACCGTCCACGCCCGGTTGTCAGGGCGCAGGCGCGCTTGCGTCAGCAATTTCGTGGCGGCAACCCGTGCATCATGCACATTGGTGTTCCACAAACCTTCGGCCAGCGACACCCGCGCTTCGACCGACAGATCGGCGCGCCATTGCGTGGCGTGTTCATCGATCTGCGCCGGGGTCAGGCCCAGATAGCGGCGGGCGGAGTCTGCGGGGGCCTTGTGGTAGTCGGCAGCCTCGGCGGCTTTGGCCGGGTCCGACAATGCCTCAAGGATTTCAAGCGCCTGATAGGGGGTCATTCGACAGTCACCGATTTGGCCAGATTGCGCGGTTGGTCCACATCGGTCCCCTTGGCAATGGCGGTGTGATAGGCCAGCAGTTGCGCTGGAATGGCATAGAGGATCGGGGCAAAGATCGGGTCGACGGCGGGCATGGTCAGTGTGGCCCAGGTGCCGGGACCAGCCTCGGCCAGACCGGCGGCATCCGAGATCAGCAGCACCTTGCCGTGCCGCGCCATCACCTCTTGCATGTTTGACACGGTCTTGTCGAACAAAGCGTCGCGCGGGGCCAGAACGATGACCGGCACCTGCGCGTCGATCAACGCGATGGGGCCGTGTTTCAGCTCACCCGACGCATAACCTTCGGCGTGGATGTAGCTGATTTCCTTGAGCTTCAGCGCGCCTTCCAGCGCCATCGGATACATCGGGCCGCGGCCCAGAAACAGGATATCCTGCGCGCGGGCCAGTTCCTCGGCCAGCTTGGCAATCTCGCCCGACTGGCCAAGCGCGTGGTTCATCAGCCCCGGCAGCGCATGGAGCGCCGCCAGATGCCCGGCCAAGGCGGCGCTGTCCAGCCGCCCCCGGTCCACCCCAGCCTTGAGCGCCATCACCGCCAGCACCATCAACTGCGAGGTGAAGGCCTTGGTCGAGGCCACCCCCACCTCGACCCCCGCCATGATCGGCAGGGTCAGGTCAGATTCGCGCGCGATGGACGAGGTGGGCACGTTGACGACCGAGACGACCTTGGCCACCTTTTCTTTCGCATAGCGCAGGGCGGCGAGGGTATCTGCCGTTTCCCCCGACTGGCTGACGAAGACCGCCCATTGATTGGGGGAAAGCGGCGGTTCGCGGTAGCGGAATTCCGATGCGATATCGATGTCGCAGGGCAGGCCCGCCAACGCCTCGAACCAATATTTCGCGACGTGGCAGGCATAGGATGCGGTGCCGCAGGCAACCAGCACCAAACGGTCAACGCCGGTGAAATCCACGCCCGCTGGCAGGTGTAGGGCGGGGTTCACCCCGCCATCCGACCCGCCTTGCGAATAATGGCGCAGCCCGTCGGCCAGCACCACCGGCTGTTCAGCAATTTCCTTGGCCATGAAATGCTTGTAACCGGCCTTTTCGATCCGCGTGGCATCAATCTGGATGCGGGTCTCGGCCCGGTTGGCGCGGCGGTCGTGATCATCAAAGATCTCGGCCCCCTTGCGGGTGATCACCGCCCAGTCGCCTTCCTCCAGATAGGTGATGCGGTCGGTCATCGGGGCCAGTGCGATGGCGTCCGACCCCACAAACATCTCGCCGTCTCCATGGCCGATGGCGAGCGGGCTGCCCTTGCGCGCGGCGATCAGCAGGTCGTCTTCGCCGTCGAACAGAAAGCACAGCGCAAAGGCGCCGTGCAGGCGCTTCACAGTCTGGCGTGCAGCCTCTGCCGGGGTGGCCCCGCCGTCCATCGCCTGCCGCACCAGCAGCGCCACGGTTTCGGTATCGGTCTGGCTTTCCTGCGCGTAGCCCGCCGTCGCCAGCTCTGCGCGCAGCTCGCGGAAGTTTTCGATGATGCCGTTATGCACCACCGCCACCGGCCCGGCCTTGTGTGGGTGCGCGTTCACCACCGTGGCGGCACCATGCGTGGCCCAGCGGGTGTGGCCGATACCCGCCTTGCCCGCGAGCGGTTCATGCACCAGCAGGTCCGACAGGTTCACCAGTTTGCCCACCGCGCGGCGCCGGTCCAGCTGCCCGTGGTTCACCGTGGCGATGCCCGCGGAATCGTAGCCGCGATATTCCAGCCGCTTGAGCGCTTCGACCAGCAGGGGGGCAACCTCGTGATCGCCCAGAACGCCGACAATTCCACACATGGGGTTATCCTTTGGCCTTTGCGGCCTTGATGGCGCGCAGACGCGCGAACAGTTTGGTTGCCAGCCCGGGTTTGGTCAGCTGTCGCGCGCGGCCAATGGCGAGCGCCTCGGCCGGCACATCTTCGGTGATCACGGAACCAGAGGCGGTCATCGCATGGTCGCCCACGGTGACCGGGGCCACCAGCATGGTATCCGACCCGATGAAGGCGTTTTTGCCGATCCGCGTGCGATGCTTCATCACGCCATCATAATTGCAGGTGACGGTGCCCGCGCCGATATTGGTATGCTCACCGATATCCGCGTCGCCGATATAGGTCAGGTGGCCAACCTTGACGCCTTCATCCAGAATGGCGTTCTTGATTTCCACGAAATTGCCGACATGCACATCCTCGGCCAGTTCCGCCCCCGGGCGCAGGCGGGCAAAGGGGCCGACGGTGGCGCCGCGGCTGACGTGGCAGCCTTCCAGATGGCAGAAGGCTTTGATCTCGGCCCCGGATTCCACGGTGACACCGGGGCCGAAGATCACATTCGGCCCGATGGTGGCATCGCGGCCCACCACGGTATCCAGCGCGAAGAACACGGTTTCGGGTGCTGTCAGGGTGACGCCGTTTTCCAGCGCCTCTGCGCGGGCACGGATCTGGAACGCGCGTTCGGCATCCGCCAGTTGCGCGCGGGTGTTCACGCCCAGCGTCTCCGCCTCGTCGCAGATCACCACACCGGCGGACAGGCCACGCGCCCGCGCCAGTTCCGGCAGATCGGTCAGGTAGTATTCCCCCGCCGCATTGGCATTGCCCACTTGGCCCACAAGGTCGAACATCAGCTTGGCATCGGCGCAGATCACACCGGAATTGCAAAGGGTTATCGCGCGTTCCTCATCTGACGCATCCTTGTATTCGACGATCTTCAGCAGGCTCTCCCCCTCAGCCACCAACCGGCCATAGCGCCCCGGATCGGCGGCGTGAAAGCCCAGCACCACCACCGCATGGCGGGCGCGGGCGGCCTGCATCGCTTCCAGCGTCTCAGCCCGCACCAGCGGCGTGTCGCCGTAGAGCACGATCACATCGCCCGAGGCATCGGCCAGCAAGGGTGCAGCCTGTGCCACCGCGTGGGCGGTGCCGTTCTGTTCGGCCTGCACCACGGTCAGCGCGTCTTCGTCATAGGCCAGCGTGGCGCGGGTGACCGCATCGGCACCATGCCCGGTGACCACGACCACCCGTTCAGGATCGAGCGCACGGCCGGCCTGCATGGCATGGTGCAACAGGGGGCTGCCTGCCACATGGTGCAGCACCTTGGGCAGGTCGGAGTTCATCCGCGTGCCCTGACCTGCTGCCAGAATGACCAAGGATACCGGCATAACGCCCCTTTCTTTCTTGTTGTCCCCGTTTTACCCATGGGGCCCCGGGCCGCAAGGCCTGTGTTCCTCACGCAAGGTTACAGTCTATGCGCACTGTCGTTTTCGATCTGGACGGCACTCTGGCCGATACCAGCGGCGACCTTCTGGCCGCCGCCAATGCCTGCTTTGGCGGGCTTGGCCATGGTGCCCTGCTGGGGCCGGACGACACGCTGACCGCCTTTCACGGCGGGCGGGCGATGCTGCGGCTGGGGTTTTCGCGGCTGGGGGCGGTGGATGATGCGATGATCGACGCGCAATATCCGCTGCTGCTAGAGGCGTATGGGCAGGCAATCGCCGTGCACACAAAGCTGTATCCCGGCGCGGTAGAGGCGGTCGAGGCGTTGCGCAGCAAAGGCTTTGCGGTGTCGATCTGCACCAACAAGCCCGAAGGGCTGGCCGAAGAACTGTGCCTGCGGCTTGGCATCCGGGGGTTGTTCGGCGCGTTGATCGGGGCCGATACCCTGCCCACCTGCAAACCCGATGCCGCGCCCTATATCGCAGCGGTGCGGCAGGCGGGCGGCAACGTCAGCCGGTCGATGCTGGTGGGTGACACAGAGACCGACCGCAACACCGGGCTGGCCGCCGGGGTGCCTGTTGTGCTTGTCACCTTCGGCCCCGAAGGCCGCAGCATCGAACGCCTGCACCCCGAGGCGTTGCTGGATCATTTCGACGAATTGCCAGACCTTGCCGCGCGGCTGCTGGGCTGACCCTCACCGCAAAAACGCGTTTCTGCACCAGCGGGCCGTGTCGTTGTATTCGGTCACCAGTTCGGCCGGGGTGCGGCTGGTCATGATCCGGTCAAACCGCTGCACCATCGCGCGGCGGCGCTGATCTTCGGTGCCGGGCACCTGATCAAGGATCACCAGCGCTGCGCGCTGCGCCGTGTCGCGGGTGTTGCGCGTAATTTCGCCCATGTCATACAGCGTGGAGGACACGATGAACAACATGGCCGAACAGTGCAGCGCCTGCGCCGCGCGCCCGTCGATGACCAGATCTGCCTGTGCCGGGGTGGCGAGGGACAGCGCCAGACAGGTGGCGATGCAGTATTGGCGCATGGGGGCTTCCTTTTTCCTGAACCCCACCGTGCCACAGCCACACCCCCGCGCCAAGCCATTGACGACATGGCGATTGCGCCCCATGTTCCCGGCATGGAACGCTTTACCGGCAGCTTCACCCAACAGGAACCCATTCCCGACGCGGGGATAGAGGCGGCCATCGCCATCCTGCGCCACGGGCGGTTGCACCGCTATAACACCGCCCCCGATGAAACAGCGCAAACCGCCCTGCTGGAAGAGGAATTTGCCGCCTTTACCGGCGCGCGCTATTGCCTTGCGGTGGCGTCTGGCGGCTATGCGATGGCCACCGCCTTGCGCGCCTTGCAGGTGGCTCACGGGGAACCTGTGCTGACCAACGCCTTCACGCTGGCCCCTGTACCGGGGGCGATTGCCAGCATCGGCGCGCGCCCGGTGTTCATCGAAACCACGCCCGATCTGACAATCGATTTCACGCATCTTGAGGCGATGGCGCAGGCGACGGGTGCGCGGGTGCTGATGCTGTCGCATATGCGCGGGCATATCTGCGACATGGACCGGCTGATGGCGCTGTGTGCCCGCCTTGGCGTGCAGGTGATCGAGGATTGCGCCCATACCATGGGGGCCGCGTGGAACGGCGTGCCCTCGGGGCGGCACGGGGTGATCGGCTGCTATTCGACGCAGACCTACAAGCACATGAACTCGGGCGAGGGCGGGTTTCTGGTGACCGACGATGCCGGTCTTGCCGCGCGGTCTGTGCTGCTGTCGGGCAGCTACATGCTCTACGCCCGCCACCGCGCCGCCCCGCCGGCGGAGGTGTTCGAAGGGTTGCGGCTGGATGTGCCCAATATCTCGGGGCGGATGGACAATCTGCGCGCGGCGATCCTGCGGCCGCAGATTGCACTGCTGGAGGATCGTGCCGCGCGGTGGCTGGCGTTGTACCGCGGGCTGGAACAGGGGCTGGACCAGACCAACGGGCTGCGCCTGATCCCGCGCCCGGTGGCCGAACGCTTTGTGCCGTCAAGTTTCCAGTTCACCCTGCCGGGGTGGGAGCCTGCGCGGGTGGCGTCGCTGGTCGCGCGCTGTGCAGCGCGGGGGGTAGAGCTGAAATGGTTCGGCGCGCCGGACCCCGTGGCCTTTACCAGCCGCTACGATCATTGGCAGTACGCCGACCCCCAGCCCCTGCCGCAGACCGATGCGGTGCTGGCCGGGCTGATCGACATGCGCCTGCCGCTGACCTTCACCGCCGCAGATGCAGCGCTGATCGCGCGGATCATCCGGTCAGAGGTGCTGCGCGTGGGGCAGGGTGAGGTTGCCCCGGTTGCGGCGCTGCCCTTGGGCGACTGACGGGCTGTGCCCGGCGGGGAAACGATTAACCTTTCGATTCGTGTGCCGCAGTGCAGCAAGCAATTGGAACTGCAAGCCATGCAGTCTGTATAGTTTTTCAGATGCGACGAATTTCACCCTGCATTGTTGCCGTATTTCGGTGCCCTGTCCGTTGACCCCGCTGGGGGACCAGAGTAAACGAAGACCAAGAGTGCAAGCGGGTCGCCAGCATCCGCAGCTCGCAGTCGCCAGCCGAAGGAGCATCTCGTGGACGCACTTCTCCGAGAGTATTTTCCCATTATCGTTCTGCTCGCCCTTGCCATCGGTCTGGGGCTTGTTCTGCTTCTGGCCGCTGCGCTGCTTGCCGTGCGCAATCCGGACCCGGAAAAGGTGTCGGCCTATGAATGCGGGTTCAACGCTTTTGACGATGCGCGGATGAAATTTGATGTGCGGTTTTACCTCGTGTCAATCTTGTTCATCATCTTTGATCTGGAAGTCGCGTTCCTGTTCCCCTGGGCGGTCGCCTTTGGGGAAATCAGCATGACCGCGTTCTGGTCGATGATGGTGTTTCTGGGCGTGCTGACGGTGGGCTTTGCCTATGAATGGAAGAAGGGGGCCTTGGAATGGGAGTGATGGCAGGAGCCAACACGGCGGGCGGCGACATGGAGGTTGCCACCCAGGCCCTGAACCGCGATTTGCAGGACAAAGGTTTCCTGCTGACCTCGACCGAAGACATCATCAACTGGGCGCGGATCGGGTCTTTGCACTGGATGACATTCGGTCTGGCCTGTTGTGCTGTGGAAATGATGCACACTTCGATGCCGCGCTATGATGTGGAACGCTTCGGCGTGGCCCCGCGCGCATCCCCGCGCCAGTCGGATGTGATGATCGTGGCCGGTACGCTGACCAACAAGATGGCCCCGGCGCTGCGCAAGGTCTATGACCAGATGCCGGAACCGCGCTATGTGATCTCGATGGGGTCCTGCGCCAATGGCGGCGGCTATTACCACTACAGCTATTCGGTGGTGCGCGGCTGTGACCGCATCGTGCCGGTGGATATCTACGTGCCCGGCTGCCCACCCACAGCCGAGGCGCTGCTGTATGGCATCCTGCAGTTGCAGCGGAAAATCCGCCGCACCGGCACCCTGACCCGCTGAGGAGGAAACGATGTCCGAAGCGCTCCAAGAACTGGCTGCCCATATCGAAATGAAGCGGCCCAATGATGTGCTGTCATCACATATTGCCTTTGGCGAGTTGACGCTGGAGGTTGTGGCCAGCCATATCGCGGATTTCAGCGATTTTCTGCGCGTCGACGGGGCCTGCCGGTTTTCGTCGCTGGTGGATATCACGGCGGTGGATCACCCGACGCGCGAACGGCGGTTCGATGTGGTCTATCACTACCTGTCGATGTATCAGAACCACCGCATCCGGGTGAAAATCGCGGTTGGGGAACAGGACATGGTGCCGTCGCTGGTCGATGTCTTCCCGGCAGCCAACTGGTTCGAACGCGAAGTGTTCGACATGTTCGGCATCCTGTTTTCCGGCCACCCCGACCTGCGCCGTATTTTGACCGATTACGGCTTCCGCGGCCACCCGCTGCGCAAGGATTTCCCGACCACCGGCTACACCGAAGTGCGCTATGACGAGGCGCAGAAGCGTGTGGTCTATGAGCCGGTGAAGCTGGTGCAGGAATACCGGCAGTTTGATTTCATGTCCCCTTGGGAAGGCGCGCAATACGTGCTGCCCGGGGATGACAAGGCGGGGGCGAAGTAAATGGCCCGCGACCATAGGGGAGCAATCTGATGGATGGCGATATCCGCAAGAACAGCTATGACGACGGCTCGACCGATTTTGAAACCGGCGAGCAGCGCATCCGTAATTTCAACATCAACTTCGGCCCGCAACACCCTGCGGCGCATGGCGTTTTGCGTCTGGTGCTGGAGCTGGACGGCGAGATTGTCGAACGTTGCGACCCGCATATCGGCTTGCTGCACCGTGGCACCGAAAAACTGATGGAGAGCAGGACTTACCTGCAGAACCTGCCGTATTTCGACCGCCTCGACTATGTGGCCCCGATGAACCAGGAACATGCCTGGTGTCTGGCAATTGAACGGCTGACCGGAACGGTCGTGCCGCGCCGTGCGTCGCTGATCCGGGTGCTGTATTCCGAGATTGGCCGGGTGCTGAACCACCTGCTGAACGTGACCACCCAGGCCATGGACGTGGGCGCGCTGACGCCGCCGCTCTGGGGCTTTGAGGAACGCGAAAAACTGATGGTGTTTTATGAGCGGGCCTGCGGTGCCCGCCTGCACGCCGCCTATTTCCGCCCGGGTGGGGTGCATGTCGACCTGACCGACCAGCTGGTCGAAGATATCGACCAGTGGGCGGTGGAGTTCCCGCGCGTTCTGGATGATATCGACACGCTGCTGACCGAAAATCGCATCTTCAAACAGCGCAATGCCGATATCGGCATTGTCACCGAAGATGATGTCCTGAAATGGGGCTATTCCGGTGTGATGGTCCGTGGTTCAGGCATGGCATGGGATTTGCGCCGCGCGCAACCCTATGAATGCTATGACGAATTCGACTTCAAGATTCCGATCGGCAAGAACGGCGACTGCTACGATCGCTATCTGTGCCGCATGCAGGAAATGCGCGAGTCGACTCACATCATCCGTCAGGCCTGCGCCAAGCTGCGGGTGGAAAAGGGCGATGTGCTGGCGCGCGGCAAGATCACACCGCCCAAACGCGGTGAGATGAAGACCAGCATGGAAGCGCTGATCCACCACTTCAAACTGTACACCGAAGGCTTCCATGTGCCTGCGGGTGAGGTTTACGCAGCAGTGGAGGCCCCCAAAGGGGAGTTCGGCGTCTATCTGATGGCGGATGGCACCAACAAACCCTACCGCGCCAAGATCCGCGCGCCGGGGTTTTTGCACCTGCAATCCATGGATTATATCTGCAAGGGGCATCAGCTTGCTGACGTCTCTGCCATCATCGGCACGATGGATGTCGTGTTCGGGGAGATCGACCGCTGATGCTGCGCCGCCTTCACAAAGACCAGCCTGCCTCGTTTGAATTCACGCCCGCAAACCTTGCCTGGGCGCAGGGGCAGATTTCCAAATACCCCGAGGGGCGTCAGGCCTCGGCCATCATCCCGCTTTTGTGGCGCGCGCAGGAACAGCATGGCTGGCTGACGCGACCTGCGATTGAATATGTGGCGGGTATGCTGGGCATGGCCTATATCCGCGCGCTGGAAGTGGCGACGTTCTACTTCATGTTCCAGCTGCAACCCGTTGGGTCCATCGCCAATATTCAGATCTGCGGCACCACGTCGTGCATGATTTGCGGGGCGGAGGATCTGATCGCAGTCTGTCAGGAGCTGATCGCGAAGCAGCCGCATACGGTGTCAGCCGATGGCAAGTTTTCCTGGGAAGAGGTCGAGTGTCTGGGGGCCTGTACCAACGCGCCGATGGCCCAGATCGGCAAGGATTACTATGAGGACCTGACGCCTGAAAAGCTGCGCGACCTGATCGCGCGGTTCAGTGCCGGTGAGGTGCCGGTGCCCGGCCCGCAGAACGGGCGCTACGCGTCGGAGCCGGTGACGGGTCTGACAAGCCTCAAGGACCATGAAGCCGGGCGCAAACCCTATAACGCAAGCGTGCAACGGGCGGTGGACATTGGCGAAACCGTCAAGCGGATCGATGGCACCGAGGTGCCGCTGACCACGCCATGGATCGCCCGGCCCGAAGCGCCGCATGGGTCTGACGCAGCCGATGACGTGCCCAGCGAACCGACGCCCGGCGCGGGCATCCCGGCGGATGCCACCGGCGTGACCGTGCAGGAGGCTCCGGCCAAATCCAAGGGCAGGCCGATTTCCAAGCAGGAACCGGCGAGCACCCCGACCGAGGTTGCCGCCGCGCCGGAAACGGTGCCGACCAAAGCCACCCAAGACGGGGTTGCGCTGAAACCCGAACCGGGCCTTGCGCCGCCGCTGACCGCAGGCACCAAACCGCAGGGGCTGGCCGCCCCGCGCGGTGGTGTGGCCGATGATCTGAAGGTTATCGAAGGCATTGGCCCTGCGCTGGAAAAGCTGTGCCATGAGCTTGGGATCTACCACTTTGACCAGATCGCCGGCTGGTCCGAAACTGATATCGCCTGGATGGACCAGAACCTGAAAGGCTTCCGTGGCCGTGTCACCCGTGACAAATGGGTGGCGCAGGCAAAGATCATCGTGACCGAAGGTCTGGACGCATTCCGCATCCGGGCCAGAACCAACGACTACTGAGGCGCAGGGATGACCGCGCCAGATCCGGACCGCGACCGCAGCACGGCCCACAAGGCCCGGCTTGTCGCCTTCGTTCTGGCCGGAACCATGCTGTTGTGGATGGGCGCGCAATTTGTGGGCGGACAGATGGGGTGGGACCCTCGCTATGTCTTTCTGTTCGATTTTGCCGCAATTGCCGCGTTCTTCTGGGCGCTGGTTGTGACGTATCAGATCTGGCGCTCGCGCCGGGGATAAGGAAAAGACGATGCTCAAGGATCAGGACCGCATCTTTACCAACCTGTATGGGATGCATGACCGCACCCTTGCCGGGGCAATGAAGCGTGGCCATTGGGATGGCACCGCTGAAATCATCGCGCGTGGCCGGGACAAGATCATCGAGCAGATGAAGGCATCCGGTTTGCGCGGGCGTGGTGGGGCAGGGTTTCCCACGGGCCTGAAATGGTCGTTCATGCCCAAGCAGTCCGACGGTCGGCCCGCCTATCTGGTGATCAACGCTGACGAGTCCGAGCCCGGCACCTGCAAGGACCGCGAGATCATGCGCCATGATCCGCATACGCTGATCGAAGGCGCGCTGATTGCGTCTTTCGCGATGAACGCCAATGCCTGCTACATCTATATCCGTGGTGAATACATCCGCGAGAAAGAGGCGCTGCAGGCGGCGATTGACGAATGCTATGATGCCGGGATGCTGGGCCGCAATGCCGCGAAATCCGGCTGGGATTTCGATCTGTACCTGCACCACGGCGCCGGGGCCTATATCTGCGGCGAAGAAACCGCATTGCTTGAAAGCCTTGAGGGCAAGAAGGGCATGCCGCGGATGAAGCCGCCGTTCCCGGCGGGCGCGGGGCTGTACGGCTGCCCGACCACGGTGAACAATGTGGAATCGATTGCCGTTGTGCCCACGATCCTGCGGCGCGGGCCGGAGTGGTTTGCCAGCTTTGGCCGCCCGAACAACGCGGGCACCAAGCTGTTCGGCATCTCGGGCCATGTGAACGCACCCTGCGTGGTGGAAGAGTCGATGTCGATCCCGCTGAAGGAATTGCTGGAGCGGCATTGTGGTGGCGTGCGCGGCGGGTGGAAGAACCTCAAGGCCGTGATCCCCGGCGGGTCTTCGGTGCCCTTGCTGAACGCGGCGCAATGTGACGATGCGATCATGGATTTCGACTGGCTGCGTGAACAGCGGTCGGGTCTGGGCACGGCGGCGGTGATCGTGATGGATCAGTCGACGGATGTGATCAAGGCGATCTGGCGCTTGTCGAAGTTTTACAAGCACGAGTCCTGCGGCCAGTGCACGCCCTGCCGCGAAGGCACCGGCTGGATGATGCGGGTGATGGACCGTCTGGTGCGCGGTGAGGCTGAGATTGAAGAAATCGACATGCTGATTTCCGTGACCAAGCAGGTTGAAGGCCACACGATCTGCGCTTTGGGCGATGCGGCGGCCTGGCCCATTCAGGGGCTGGTCCGGGCGTTCCGCGATGAGATTGAAGACCGGATCAAGGCCAGGAAAACCGGGCGCATCAGCGCCGTCGCGGCGGAGTGATGCGGATGCGCGCCGCCCTTTCCCTGACGCTCGCACTTGGTGCCTGCGTGCAACCGGCCCCGCAAGGGGCGGGTCAGGGTACGGCTGTGCGTGAACCTTTGCGGGTGACCAACAATGGCCAGCCGTTCCGCCTGTATGAAGGTGCCGCCGCCCGCCGGGTGGCCGATGCCACCTGCGCTGCGCAAGGCCGCCGGTTGCGGCCCAGCATCTATGACAGGTTCGACGCGGGCGCATGGGTTTATGTGGAGGGCTGCGCATGATGCGTTATGCGATAGCACCCCAACTTCGCGTGATGGCACGGCCTTGTCATGGCCTATCAGCCGCCGCAGCCCCTATCTCCCTGGCATGGAATGCCAAGGAGGCCCTGATGAAACTGATCCCCCTGACCCTCGCCGCCCTGATGTTTGCTGTACCCGCCTTTGCGCTGGTGCCGATCAATCAGGAACAGCGGATCAACGACACCTTGCGCAGCGGCTTCATTGCCGATGCGATTGCCGACAATTGCCCGACGATGCAGCCCCGCAAGCTGCGCGCGCTGAATGAGCTGCGCAAGCTGCGTGACTATGCGCTGGGGCAAGGCTACAGCGCCACCGAGGTACGGGCCTTTGTCGAAAGCCGGACGGAAAAGGCCCGTGGCCGGGCCGAAGCTGCGACATGGCTGGCATCCAAAGGTGCCGTGCCCGGACAACCGGCGGCCTATTGCACGGCAGGCGAGGCGGAAATCGCGCGTGGCAGCATGGTCGGATACTTGCTGAGGTCAACCAGATGACCGCAGCGCACATAATTCGCCGGGCGGCGCACCGCCCGGCACAGAACACGGCGCGGGGGCGGGTGATCTACCCCAGTGCCACGATGGCTGCGGAGTAAGCAGATGACGAACCTGAAAAAGATCAGCATTGACGGTATCGAGGTCGAGGTGGATGGCGCGATGACCATCATCCAGGCGGCCGAGGTGGCAGGCGTGGAAATTCCGCGCTTTTGCTATCACGAACGTCTGACGATTGCGGGCAACTGCCGCATGTGTCTGGTCGAGGTTGTGGGCGGCCCGCCGAAACCGGCGGCCTCCTGCGCCATGCAGGTGCGTGATCTGCGTCCCGGCCCGAATGGTGAAGCGCCGCTGGTGAAAACCAACAGCCCGATGGTCAAAAAGGCCCGCGAAGGGGTGATGGAATTCCTGCTGATCAACCACCCGCTGGATTGCCCGATCTGCGATCAGGGTGGCGAGTGTGATCTGCAGGATCAGGCCATGGCGTATGGCGTTGATTTCAGCCGCTACCGCGAGCCGAAGCGGGCATCTGAGGATCTGAACCTTGGCCCGCTGGTCGCCACCACCATGACGCGCTGCATCTCCTGCACCCGCTGCGTGCGCTTTACCTCGGAAGTCGCGGGCATCACCCAGATGGGCCAGACCGGCCGGGGTGAGGATGCCGAGATCACCAGCTATCTGAACGAGACGCTGAACAGCAACCTGCAGGGCAATATCATCGACCTGTGCCCGGTTGGCGCGCTGACCTCCAAGCCCTATGCCTTTACCGCGCGGCCGTGGGAACTGACCAAGACGGAATCCATCGACGTGATGGATGCGCTGGGGTCGAACATCCGCATCGACACCAAGGGGCGTGAGGTGATGCGGATCATCCCGCGCAACCATGATGGCGTGAATGAGGAGTGGATCTCCGACAAGACCCGCTTCATCTGGGACGGCTTGCGCCGCCAGCGGCTGGACACGCCTTATATCCGCGAGAATGGCCGCTTGCGCAAAGCGGGCTGGGGTGAGGCTTTGGCCGCTGCCGCCGCTGCGATGACGGGCCGCAAGGTCACGGCCATCGTCGGCGATCTGGCCCCGGTGGAGGCTGTGTTCAGCCTGAAACAGCTGGTCGAAGGTCTGGGTGGCCGGATCGAATGCCGCACCGATGGCGCGAAACTGCCCATCGGCAACCGCTCGGCTTATGTGGGCACAGCGGCGATTGAAGATATAGACACGGCACGCGCGATCATCCTGATCGGCACCAACCCGCGCGATGAAGCGCCCGTGCTGAACGCCCGCATCCGCAAAGCGTGGAGCGCGGGGGCCGATGTGACCGTGATCGGCACGGCGGTCGATCTGACCTATGATTATGCCCATGCAGGCAGTGACCGCGCGGCCTTGGTCAAGGCGGCGGCTGAGGCGACGGAAACCGAAGGCGCTGTGGTGATCGTCGGGCAGGGTGCCCTGAACGAGGCCGATGGCGAGGCGGTTCTGTCTCAGGCCATGCAACTGGCCGGGGCGATGGGGGCAAAACTGCTGGTCCTGCACACCGCTGCGGCCCGTGTGGGTGCGATGGATGTGGGCGCCGTCACCGACGGCGGCATGGCTGCGGCGCTGGATGGGGCAGAGGTGGTCTATAACCTCGGTGCCGATGAGGTGGAGATCAAGGCCGGGCCGTTCGTGATCTATCAGGGCAGCCATGGCGATCGGGGCGCGCATCGCGCCGACCTGATCCTGCCGGGCGCGGCCTATACGGAGGAAAACGGGCTGTTCGTCAACACCGAAGGCCGCCCGCAACTGGCGCTGCGCGCCGGGTTTGCGCCCGGTGAGGCCAAGGAAAACTGGGCGATCCTGCGCGCGCTGTCGGCGGAACTGGGCAGTGTCCTGCCGTGGGATTCGCTGGCCGGTCTGCGCCGGGCGCTGGTGGCCGCGCATCCGCATCTGGGCAAGGTTGATCAGGTGGCTGAAAACGCCTGGACCCCGGTCGCGCTGCGCGAGCCGGCGACGGCCAGCTTCCGCCTGCCGGTGCAGGATTTCTACCTGACCAACCCGATTGCCCGCGCCTCGCAGGTGATGGCGGAAATGTCGGCGCTTGCGAAGTCGCGCACCCAAACCCCATTGGCGGCGGAGTAACTGATGCCCCACGCGCCCATCCTTGCCAGCCTGACCGCCGCTTTTGTGGCGCTGTCGGCTTGTGCCGGGACCGGGCCCGTGTCACAGGGCAGCCTCAATCCGTCGTATCAGGGCATTCAGACCGTTCTGTTGCAGGAAGATATGGTCAGCTTCCGCGTCGCGCTGCAGGGCGCGCGCGACAATGCTGATGTCGAGGCTTATGGCCGCTGTGCCGCCGCGCAATATGCGCTGATCCGGGGCTTTGGCTTTGCCCGGCATATACGGACCACGGTGGCGCAGACCGGAAACACATGGCGGGGGGACGCGGTCTATCTGATCTCGGCAGCACTCCCGCCCGGGCTGCGAACGATTGACGCTGAGGTGACGGTGCGCGACTGCGGCGCGCTCGGGATACCGACGATTTGAAGATGAGAGGCTGAGAATGTCTGACTTTCTGGCAACGCCAATGGGCACGTTGGTTCTGGTCGCGGCGCAAAGCCTGCTGATCGTGGGCTTCGTGATGATCAGCCTGTTGTTTCTGGTCTACGGCGACCGCAAGGTCTGGGCGGCCGTGCAGATGCGGCGCGGGCCCAACGTGGTGGGGCCCTTCGGCGTCCTGCAATCGGTGGCCGATGCGCTGAAATATGTGGTCAAGGAAATCGTGGTGCCCGCCGGGGCCGACCGCGCGGTGTTCTTCATGGCGCCGATGCTGTCTTTCGTGCTGGCAATGCTGGCCTGGGCGGTCATTCCGTTCAACGCGGGCTGGATATTGGCCGATATCAACGTGGCGATCCTGTTCGTCTTTGCGGTGTCGTCGTTGGAGGTTTACGGCGTGATCATGGGGGGCTGGGCGTCAAACTCCAAATACCCGTTCCTGGGGTCGTTGCGGTCTGCCGCGCAGATGATTTCCTATGAGGTGTCGCTGGGTCTGATCATCATCGGGATCATCATTTCCACCGGCTCGATGAACTTTTCGGCGATTGTCGCGGCGCAGGACGGGGCTTATGGCCTGTTCTCGTGGTACTGGCTGCCGCATCTGCCGATGGTGGTTCTGTTCTTCATCAGCGCACTGGCCGAAACCAACCGCCCGCCGTTCGATCTGCCCGAGGCGGAATCGGAACTGGTGGCCGGGTTCATGGTGGAATATTCCTCGACCCCCTACTTGTTGTTCATGGCCGGGGAATACATCGCCATCTTCCTGATGTGCGCGCTGATGAGCCTGCTGTTCTTCGGTGGCTGGCTGTCGCCCATTCCGGGGCTGCCTGACGGCTTCTTCTGGATGTTCATCAAGATGGCGTTCTTCTTCTTCCTGTTCGCCATGGTGAAAGCCATCGTGCCACGCTATCGCTACGACCAGCTGATGCGGATCGGCTGGAAAGTGTTCCTGCCGCTCAGCCTGGGCTGGGTTGTGCTGGTGGCATTTCTTGCGAAATTCGAAGTATTGGGCGGTGCCTGGGCCCGCTGGACGATTGGGGGCTGAGGATGGCAAACATCGACTGGAACCGCGCGACCCGGTATTTCCTGTTGCAGGATTTCCTCAAAGGGTTCGCCCTTGGGATGAAATACTTCTTCGCGCCGAAAAGCACGCTGAACTATCCGCATGAAAAGGGGCCGCTGTCGCCCCGGTTCCGTGGTGAACACGCGCTGCGCCGCTATCCGAATGGCGAAGAACGCTGCATCGCCTGCAAGCTGTGTGAAGCGATCTGCCCGGCGCAGGCCATCACCATCGATGCCGAACCGCGTGAAGACGGCAGCCGCCGGACCACGCGCTATGACATCGACATGACCAAATGCATCTATTGCGGCTTCTGTCAGGAAGCCTGCCCGGTGGATGCCATTGTCGAAGGTCCGAACTTTGAATTCAGCACCGAAACCCGCGAGGAGCTGTTCTACGACAAGGAAAAGCTGCTTGATAACGGCGCGCGTTGGGAGGCGGAGATTGCCCGCAATCTCGAACTCGACGCGCCCTACAGGTGATGGCCATGAATGACGCCTACACAAAGATGCTGCAGCAGATGATGGAGCAGGGCCAGAAGATGGCAAGCGCCTTCATGCCGGGGATGGAGACCATCGACCCCAAGGCCTTTGAAAAGCTGTTCCCGGCGATGCCAAAGGACCTGCTGGAAATGTGGTTTGGCAAGACCTTCAACCCCGAAGGTCTGGACGCCCGCACCCGGTTTCTGGTGACCATTGCCGCGCAGACCGTGCTGGGCCCGCTGGGCGAGCCGCAGCTGCGGGTGACGATCAAGAACGGGCTGGCCGCCGGGGCCACCCGGCGTGAGGTCGCGGAAGTGATCTGGCAGATGAGCATGTTCGGCGGGCTGCCCGCCACGCAAAAGGCACTGGAAATTGCCCAGAGCGTCTTTGCCGAGACGGAGGAGTCCGAGAAATGACCGTTGCGGATTATGCCTTTTACGCCTTTGCCATCGTTGTGGTGGCGGCGGGGCTGATGGTGACCATCAGCCGCAACCCGGTGCATTCGGTTCTGTGGCTGATTCTGGCCTTTCTGTCCTCGGCCGGGTTGTTCGTGCTGCTGGGGGCCGAGTTTGTGGCGATGCTGCTGATCATCGTCTATGTGGGTGCTGTCGCGGTGCTGTTCCTGTTCGTGGTGATGATGCTCGACATCGATTTTGCCGCGCTAAAGGGCGAGATTGCCCGCTACATGCCGCTGGGTCTGCTGATCGGCGTGGTCTTGTTGATGCAGCTGTCCTTGGGCATCGGGGCCTGGGTTCAGGCCGAAGGTGCCTTGGGCCTGCGTCAGGCCGTGACCCCTGCGATGGATCAGGTGGAAAACACCCGCGCGCTGGGGCTGCTGATTTATGACAAGTATCTGCTGCTGTTCCAGTTGTCGGGTCTGATCCTGCTGGTCGCGATGATCGGGGCGATCCTGCTGACCCTGCGCCACCGCAAGGATGTGAAGCGCCAGAACGTGCTGCATCAGATGTGGCGTGATCCGGCAGTGGCGATGGAGCTGAAAGACGTGAAACCGGGGCAGGGGCTCTGAGGGTTCAGGCACAAGGGTAGGGCGGGGTTAACCCCGCCTTTGCGACAAAGACAAACGGGGCAAACACCCGGAGGGACTAGGATATGGTTGGTCTGGAACATTACCTGACAGTCGCGGCGGCACTGTTCGTCATCGGCATTTTCGGCATCTTCCTCAACCGGAAGAATGTGATCGTCATCCTGATGTCGATTGAATTGATGCTGCTGGCGGTGAACATCAACATGGTCGCGTTTTCAAGCCATCTGGGCGATCTGGTGGGGCAGGTGTTCACCATGTTCATCCTGACCGTGGCGGCGGCAGAGGCGGCGATTGGCCTTGCCATTCTGGTGGTGTTCTTCCGCAACCGTGGAACGATCGACGTCGAAGACGTCAACGTGATGAAAGGCTGACCCCATGGCAACGATCATCCTTCTTGCGCCGCTGGTCGGCGCGCTGATCTGCGGCTTTGGCTGGCGCATCATCGGCGAACGGGCCGGGCAGATCATCACCACCGCACTGGTGTTTCTGGCGGCGTTTCTGTCCTGGATCATCTTTCTGACCTTCGACGGCGAGATGTACCGCGTGGTGCTGCTGCGCTGGATCGAAAGCGGCAGCCTTGGCAGCGAATGGGCGATCCGCATCGACCGGCTGACGGCGATCATGCTGGTGGTGGTGAATTCGGTTTCGGCTTTGGTGCACCTCTATTCCTTTGGCTACATGGCGCATGACGACAACTGGACCGACCGGGAGCATTACCGGGCGCGGTTCTTTGCATACCTGTCGTTCTTTACCTTTGCCATGCTGATGCTGGTCACCTCTGACAACCTTGTGCAGATGTTCTTTGGCTGGGAAGGGGTGGGCGTCGCGTCTTACCTGCTGATCGGGTTCTACTACAAAAAGCCCTCCGCCAATGCCGCCGCCATCAAGGCCTTTGTGGTCAACCGGGTGGGCGATTTCGGCTTTGCCCTTGGCATCATGGCGCTGTTTTTCCTGACCGACTCGATCCGGTTTGACGAGGTGTTTGCCGCAGCCCCCGCGCTGGCCGAGACCAATATCCGCTTCCTGTGGACCGACTGGAATGCCGCCAACCTGATCGGGGTCTTGTTGTTCATCGGCGCGATGGGGAAATCGGCGCAGCTTGGCCTGCACACCTGGCTGCCTGACGCGATGGAAGGCCCGACCCCGGTGTCGGCGCTGATCCATGCGGCAACGATGGTGACGGCGGGGGTGTTTCTGGTCTGCCGCATGTCGCCGCTGTATGAATATGCGCCGTCGGCAATGGTGATGATCACGGTTCTGGGCGCTGCGACCGCCTTTGTCGCGGCGACCATTGGGCTGGTGCAGAACGACATCAAGCGCGTGATCGCCTATTCGACGATGTCGCAGCTGGGCTACATGTTCGTGGCCGCCGGGGTGGGGGTGTATTCGGTGGCGATGTTCCACCTGTTCACCCACGCTTTCTTCAAGGCGATGCTGTTTCTGGGGGCGGGGTCGGTGATCCATGCCACCCATCATGAACAGGATATGCGCAACTACGGCGGCTTGCGCAAAAAGATCCCCTATACCTTCTGGGCGATGCTGATCGGCACGCTGGCGATTACCGGCGTCGGCATCCCGCTGACTCATATCGGCTTTGCCGGCTTCCTGTCCAAGGATGCGGTGATTGAATCGGCCTTTGTCGGCAATCAGGGCGCGTTCTGGTTGCTGGTGGTCGCGGCGGGGATGACCAGTTTCTATTCCTGGCGCCTGATGTTCCTGACGTTTTTCGGCACCAACCGGGCCGGAACCGTGGGGCACGGCCATGGCCACGGCCATGACGACCACCATCATGAGCCGCACGAAAGCCCGATGGTCATGCTGATCCCGCTGGGGGTACTGGCGCTTGGGTCGGTCTTTGCGGGGATGATCTGGTACAGTGTGTTCTTTGGCGATGAGACCAAGGTGCGCAACTGGTTCGGCATGGAGGCCGCACATCACCAGACGGAAGAGCACGCCGCTGCCCCGGTCACGGGCGCTGCCGCCCCGGCCCCGGCAGACGGCGCTGTGGTTGCGACCGAGGCTGCACCGGCAGAAGCTGCTCCGGCAGAAGGCGCTGCGGTTGCGACAGAAACCGCCCCCGCCGACGTCGCCCCGGCAGAGGCCGCGCATATTGCCGCCGTGGCACCGAAAGGGGCCATCTTCATCGGACCGGACAACACGGTGCTGCACGATGCGCATTATGTGCCGGTCTGGGTCAAGGTCAGCCCGTTTGTCGCCATGGTGCTGGGCTTTGCGCTGTCCTGGCTGTTCTACATCAAAAACCCGTCGCTGCCCGGTCGTCTGGCGGCCAACCAGCGGCCGCTCTACCTGTTCCTGCTGAACAAATGGTACTTTGACGAACTGTATGACTGGACCATCGTGCGCCCGGCCAAATGGCTGGGGGGCTTCCTTTGGAAAAAGGGCGATGGTGCGGTGATTGACGGGACGATCAACGGCGTGGCGATGGGGCTGATCCCCATGCTGACCCGCCTCGCCGGTCGGGCGCAGTCCGGCTATGTGTTTCACTATGCCTTCGCCATGGTGCTCGGGGTTGTTGCCCTGATCACCTGGCTCACGCTGTCTGGCGCGCAGTAAGGGGGCGAAAGAGAACTTATGGACAACCTGCTTTCCATCATCACCTTCATCCCCGCGGTGGCCGCCATCATCATGGCGCTGTTCCTGCGCGGCGATGATCTTGCCGCCCAGAACAACGCCAAATGGCTGGCGCTGCTGGCCACGGCGGCCACCTTTCTGGTGTCGCTGTTCCTTCTCGCCGGGTTCGAACCGGCCAATACAAACATGCAGTTCGTCGAGGAATATGACTGGATTCTTGGCCTGCAATATAAAATGGGCGTCGATGGCATCTCTGTGCTGTTCGTGATGCTGACCACCTTCCTGATGCCGATCACCATCGCGTCGTGCTGGAACGTCGAGGTCCGCGTCAAGGAATACATGATCGCGTTTCTGATGCTGGAAACTCTGATGCTGGGCGTGTTCTGCGCGCTGGATCTGGTGCTGTTCTACCTGTTCTTCGAGGCCGGTCTGATCCCGATGTTCCTGATCATCGGGATCTGGGGCGGCAAGGAACGGATTTATGCCGCGTTCAAGTTCTTCCTCTATACCTTCCTCGGCTCGGTTCTGATGCTGGTGGCGATGATCGCGATGTATTGGGATGCGGGCACCACCGATATCCCGACACTGCTGACCCACAGCTTCACGTCTGACACCTTCAGCCTGTTCGGCATCCCCGTCATCGGCGGGTTGCAGACCATGCTGTTTCTGGCGTTCTTTGCCAGTTTCGCGGTGAAAATGCCGATGTGGCCGGTGCACACCTGGTTGCCCGATGCCCACGTGCAGGCCCCGACCGCCGGATCGGTGGTGCTGGCGGCGATCCTTTTGAAAATGGGCGGCTATGGCTTCCTGCGGTTCTCCTTGCCGATGTTTCCGGTGGGGTCGGATGTGATGGCCCCGCTGGTGCTGTGGATGTCGGCGATTGCCATCGTTTACACGTCCCTGGTGGCGCTGGCGCAGTCGGACATGAAAAAGCTGATCGCCTATTCGTCGGTGGCGCATATGGGCTATGTGACGATGGGGATCTTTGCCGCCAACCAGCAGGGCATTGATGGTGCGATTTTCCAGATGATCAGCCACGGCTTCATCTCGGGCGCGCTGTTTCTTTGCGTCGGCGTGATCTATGACCGGATGCACACCCGCGAGATTGACGCCTATGGCGGTCTGGTCAACAAGATGCCGGCCTATGCGATGATCTTCATGTTCTTCACCATGGCGAATGTCGGCCTGCCGGGCACCTCTGGTTTTGTCGGCGAATTCCTCGTGTTGGTCGGGATCTTTCAGGTCAACACCTGGGTTGCCGCCGTTGCCACCTCTGGCGTGATCCTGTCGGCGGCCTATGCGCTGTGGCTCTATCGCCGCGTGGTGATGGGCGAGCTGATCAAAGAGGCGCTCCGCTCGATCACCGACATGACCCGCCGCGAAAAGGCGATCTTTGCGCCGCTGGTGGTCATGACCCTGCTTCTGGGCATCTACCCGGCGCTGGTCACCGATATCATCGGCCCCAGCGTCACCGCCCTTGTGACCGATTATCAGGCCGCGATCCCCGCTTCGGGTGCATCGCAGCTTGCGCAGCATTGAAGGAGCGGGACGCATGACCGCAGTCGATTTCAACACGATCCTGCCAGAGTTCATTCTGGCGGCCTTCGCGCTTGGCGCGCTGATGTTCGGGGCTTACGGCGGCAAGGACAAGACCGCCGCCACGCTGGTCTGGGCCACATCCGGCCTGTTCATCGCGCTGGCGCTGTTCATCGGCTTTGGCACCACGGGCGAGCGGATCGCCTTTGGCGGCTTGTTCACCGATGACCCGTTCGGCCGCTTTGCCAAGGTGATCATCCTTGTCTCTGCCGCCTGCGTGATGCTGATGGCGCAGGACTACATGCAGCGCCGGGATCTCTTGCGGTTTGAATTCCCGATCCTTGTGACGCTGGCCGTCATCGGCATGATGGTGATGGTTTCGGCAGGCGATCTGATGACGCTGTACATGGGGCTGGAGCTGCAGTCGCTGTCGCTTTACGTCGTGGCCGCGATGCGGCGTGACAGCACCAAATCGTCCGAAGCCGGGCTGAAGTACTTCGTGCTTGGCGCGCTGTCCTCGGGCATGTTCCTGTATGGGGCCTCGCTGGCCTATGGCTTTGCCGGCACGACGCAATTCGCGGGCATCCTGTCCACGCTTGGGGGCGATACCCCTGCGGGCCTGACCATCGGTCTGGTGTTCATGCTGGCGGCCCTCGCCTTCAAGGTCTCGGCGGCACCCTTCCACATGTGGACGCCCGACGTGTATGAAGGCTCGCCCACCCCGATCACCGCATTTTTCGCCACCGCGCCCAAGGTCGCGGCGATGGCGCTGATCGCGCGGCTGGTGCATGACGCCTTTGGCGGCATTCCCGGCGAATGGTCGCAGGTGCTGGCGGCGCTGGCCGTGGTGTCGATGTTCCTCGGTGGCATTGCTGCCATCGGGCAGCGCGATATCAAGCGCCTGATGGCCTATTCCTCGATCGCTCACATGGGCTATGCGCTGGTTGGTCTGGCGGCGGGAACGGCTGCCGGGGTGCAGGCGATGCTGATCTACATGGCGATCTATGTCACCATGAACGTCGGCACCTTCGCCTTTATCCTGTCGATGGAACGCGATGGCCGCCCGATCACCGATATCCAGTCGCTGAACATGTTCTCGAAAAAGGAACCGCTCAAGGCGCTTGCGCTCTTGGTGCTGATGTTCAGCCTTGCGGGTGTGCCGCCGATGCTGGGCTTTTTCGGCAAGTTCTACGTGCTGAAGGCGGCAGTGGATGCAGGCATGGTCTGGCTGGCGATAGCGGGTGCGGTGGCCTCGGTCATCGGGGCGTTCTATTACCTGCGGATTGTGTTCTACATCTATTTCGGCAAAGAGGGCGAACCGGCAGACAGCGTCATGGCGCCGGTGCAATGGGTGATGATGATCGGCGTGGCGGCGATCATGGTTCTGGGCATCGTCAACCTGTTTGGGCTTGAGCCTGTCGCGGCGCTCGCCGCCGAAGCCCTCGTCCGGTAAGATGACCGGTAAGCACTGGCCTGCCGGCACCGGGCGCATCCTCCTGCCAGAGGTTGACAGCACCAATGCCGAAGGCTTCCGAAGGGCCCCGCAGCTTGCGGGGCCCGCATGGATAGTGGCGGCTACCCAGACCGCCGGACGGGGCCGCCGTGCCCGGCCCTGGTCCAGCCCGCGCGGCAACCTCTACGCCACCCATGTGATGCACAGCGCCGATGCGCCGCAATCCCTTGCCCTGCGCAGTTTTGTCGCTGCCCTTGCCCTCTATGATGCGCTGACCGCCGTGACCGGCACGCCGCAGGCGCTTGCGCTGAAATGGCCCAATGATGTGCTGCTGTCGGGCGGCAAGGTGGCAGGCATTCTGCTCGAATGCCAAGGCGCGAGGGGGCAGGGTGGTCAGACCCTCGCGATCGGCATCGGCGTCAACCTGATCGGCCACCCGGCACTGGCTGAGGTGGAGCCGGGTGCCACCCCCCCGGTTTCGGTCCTGCACGCATCCGGCCAGCGCATCACGCCCGAAGCCTTCCTCGACCAGCTCGCCCCCGCCTTCGCGCGGTGGGAGGCCACCTTCACCGCCCAAGGCTTCGCCCCGGTCCGCGCGGCCTGGCTGGCCTGCGCCGCCCGTCTGGGCGAACCGATCCGGGCGCGCACAGGCACCGACGTGCACCACGGCATCTTCGACAGCATTGACGCCGCCGGAAACCTGATCCTGCGCACCCCGCAGACCACGCTTGCCATCCCCGCCGCCGAAGTGTTCTTCTGACAGCGCGCGCCTTCATCTTGACTAAAATACTCCACGGGGGTCCGGGGGTGTGAAACCCCCGGTCCTGCCGCCTTTGCAAGACCAAACGCCCGGAACCACGCCCATGCTTCTCGCCATTGACTGCGGCAATACCAACACAGTGTTCTCCGTCTGGGATGGCACACAGTTCATCGCGACCTGGCGCATCGCGACCGATCACACCCGCACGGCGGATGAGTATTTCGTCTGGTTGTCGTCACTGATGGTCATGACCAAAACCGAAGCCACCATCACCGAGGCGATCATCTCCTCGACCGTGCCGCGCGTGGTGTTCAACCTGCGGGTGCTGTGTGACCGTTATTTCGGGTGCCGTCCGCTGGTGGTGGGCAAGCCTGAATGCCGCCTGCCGGTGCCGCCGCGTGTCGATCAGGGCACCACAGTCGGCCCCGACCGGCTGGTCAACACCGCAGGTGCGCATGACCGGCATGGCGGCGATCTGATCGTGGTCGATTTCGGCACCGCGACGACCTTTGATGTGGTCGATACCGATGGGGCTTACGTCGGCGGTGTCATCGCGCCCGGCGTGAACCTCAGCCTTGAGGCGCTGCATATGGCCGCCGCCGCCCTGCCGCATATTGACGTGGCCAAACCGGCCAAAGCCATTGGCACGAATACGGTGGCCTGTATGCAATCCGGGGTGTATTGGGGGTATATCGGGCTGGTCGAAGGCATCGTGCGTGAAGTGCGCCGCGAACGCGACCGTCCCACCAAAGTTATCGCGACCGGGGGGCTTGCCTCCTTGTTCGCACAAGGCACCGATTTATTTCACATGATCGAGGATGATCTGACCATGCATGGCCTCGTCCTGATCCACGACTACAACAAGGAAACTGCATGTCTGTGAACCGTCTGATCTATCTTCCCCTCGGTGGCGCGGGTGAGATCGGGATGAACTGCTATGTCTATGGTTATGGCCCGGAAGGGCGCGAGCGTCTGATCGTTGTCGATCTTGGGGTCACCTTCCCCGATATGGATGGCAGCCCCGGTGTCGATCTGATCATGGCCGATATCTCCTGGCTTGAGGCGCGGGCCGACCGGGTCGACGGCATCTTCATCACCCACGCGCATGAAGACCACATCGGCGCACTCGGGTTGTTGTGGCCCAAGCTGAAATCCAAGGTCTATGCCCGCCGCTTCACCGCGACCATCGGCCGGCTGAAGCTGGATGAAATGGGCCTGCCGCTGGACATTATCACCACGGTCCAGCCGCGCCCCGCCGTGGTTCAGGCCGGCCCGTTCGAGGTTCAGTTCGTCCCGGTCAGCCATTCGATCCCCGAGGCGAGTGCGCTGGTGATCGACACGCCCGCCGGCCGCATCTTCCACTCCGCCGATTTCAAGATCGACCACAATCCGGTGGTGGGCGAACCCTGGGATGATGAAGCGATCAAGGCCATCGCCGAAGAGCGCCCGATCAAGGCGCTGATGTGCGATTCCACCAATGTGTTTTCCACCCATCCGGGCCGGTCGGAATCGACCCTTGGCACCGCGCTGCGCGAGCTGATCTCGTCGCGCGGCGGCATGGTGGTGGCGACAACCTTCGGGTCGAACGTCGCCCGGCTGAAAACGCTTGCCGAAGCGGCCCGCGCGTCGGACCGCTCGATCTGCGTGCTGGGCCGGTCGATGCGGCGGATGCTGTCGGCGTCGGAGGAAACCGGCGTGCTGACCGGCTTTCCGCGTCTGGTCTCGCCGGAAGAGGCGCTGGACATTCCGCGTGGCAACCTGATGCTGCTGGTCACCGGCAGCCAGGGCGAACGCCGCGCCGCGTCGGCCCAGCTGAGCCGTGGCAAGTATCTGGGATTGCAGATGAAAGAGGGGGATACCTTCCTGTTTTCGTCCAAGGTCATTCCCGGCAATGAACGCGGCGTGCTCAAGATCATGAACGCGTTTTCAGAGATGGGCGTCGATGTGGTCGATGACTCGGACGGTCTGTATCACGTTTCGGGCCACGCCAACCGCCCCGATCTGGAACATGTGCACCGCCTGCTGTTGCCCGACATGTTGATCCCGATGCATGGCGAACACCGCCACCTGCGCGAGCATGTCAAGATCGCGACCGCATCGGGGATCGCTGCGGAAGTCGCCACCAATGGCATGATGATGGACCTGACCGGCGAAACGCCCAAGGTCGTCGAATACATCGAGACCGGCCGGATCTATCTGGATGGCAATGTGCTGATCGGCGCGATGGATGGCGTGGTGCGCGACCGTATCCGCATGGCGCTGAACGGTCACGCGATGGTCACCGTCATTCTGGACGAATCGGACGAACCGCTGGGTGAGGCCTGGGTCGAATTGTCGGGCCTGCCCGCTGTTGGCCGCGGAGAGCGCAATCTGGCCGAAACGCTGGAGACCGATCTGTCGGCCTATCTCGAAACCGCCGGTGCCAAGGTTCTGCGCGACGACAACAAGCTGGATGAAGCGCTGCGCCGGATCGTGCGTCAGGTGTCGATGGAAGAAATCGGCAAAAAGCCGGAAGTGACGGTCGTGGTCAGCCGGTTGCAGGCCGAATAGGCCCGCACCGCCCGGCACTGCAAAGGAAAAGGCCCTGCATCGCTGCAGGGCCTTTGGCATTGGGGGATCTGATTTTTCGCAGAAAAATCGTGCGGGCACACTCAGCCATCGGTGCCGGTGGCTGGCTCATCTTCGGTATCATCCGCCGTAACAGCGGTGATCTTGAAGCTGCGCAGGATGAAATCGGGCACATGATCGCCCATGCCCACCACCGAATGATCGCGGCGGTCACGCCCGCCATCGCGACGGTCGTCACGACGATCATCGCGGCGGTCACGTGAGGGCGGCGCATCATCCCGGCGGTCGCTGCGGCGATCTTCGCGCGGCGGCGCGTCACTGCGACGCTCTTCCCGCGCGGGGGCGTCATCGCGACGGTCCGACCGGCGCTCTTCACGGCGCGGGGTCGCCGGGGCCGGGGCTTCGGCCACCACGTCGACGATCACGGGTTGCGCAATCGGCTCCATGCTGGCGGGGGTGGCGGTCTCATCCCGCTTGGGCTTGCGGTTGCGGTCACGGTCGCGCGATTTGCCGCGCGGCTCGCCACGCGATTCGCGCGGTTTGTCCGAGGACGATTCGTCGAGGCCCGTCAGCGCCCCTTCGGGCACCACGCCACGCGGGATCGGCAGTTTGACCAGCGATTCGATGGCCGACAGGTATTTGTCGTCATTCGGCACCGCAATCGTATAGGCCTTGCCCAGACGCCCGGCCCGGCCTGTGCGGCCGATGCGGTGGACGTAATCTTCCGGGTGCGAGGGCACGTCGAAGTTGAACACATGGCTGACGGCCGGAATGTCCAGACCCCGCGCCGCAACATCAGACGCCACCAGCAGGTGCAACGACCCGTCGCGGAAGGCATCCAGCGTTTTCATCCGCTGCGACTGTTCCAGATCGCCGTGAATGGGCGCGGCGTTGAAACCATGCGCTTTCAGCGACTTGGCCACCACATCCACATCCATCTTGCGGTTGCAGAAGATGATCGCGTTGGTGCAGCTCTCGCCTTCGCCCTTGATCAGGCTGCGCAACACGGCGCGCTTTTCGGTAAAGCTGCGGTCGCGGCGGGTGGGGGTGAACTGGATCAGCGCCTGTTCGATGGTGGTCGAGGCCGAATTCTGCCGTTCCACCTGCACCCGGGCCGGGTTGGTCAGGAAGGTGTTGGTGATCCGTTCAATTTCAGGTGCCATGGTGGCACTGAAGAACAGGGTCTGGCGGCTGAACGGGGTCAGCTGGAAAATGCGTTCGATATCAGGGATAAAGCCCATATCCAGCATCCGGTCGGCTTCATCCACCACCATGATTTCCACGCCTGTCAGCAGCAGCTTGCCACGCTCGAAATGGTCGAGCAACCGGCCCGGCGTGGCGATCAGCACATCGACGCCACGGTCGATCAGCTTATCCTGTTCACCAAACGACACGCCGCCGATCAAGAGCGCCTTGGTCAGCTTGGTGTGCTTGGCATAGGTGTCGAAGTTTTCCGCCACCTGGGCTGCCAACTCGCGCGTCGGGCACAGCACCAGCGAACGCGGCATCCGCGCGCGGGCGCGGCCACGGCCAAGCCGGGTGATCATCGGCAGCGTAAAGCTGGCGGTTTTCCCGGTGCCGGTCTGGGCAATGCCCAACACGTCGCGCCCTTCAAGCGCGAAGGGGATCGCCTGTTCCTGAATGGGGGTGGGGGTTTCATAGCCGGTGTCGATAACGGCTTGCAGAACGCGCGGGTCAAGCGCGAGGTCGGAGAATTTCAGCATCAGCGTCCTTTGGATGTGGGATCGGCCCACAAAACATGAAAAGGGACGCATGCAATCCGGCGCCCCGGCAATGGCCCGCCGTATACGAGCTTGTCACCGCTTATCGCAATTCGCGCCAAACGTCAATGTGGCGGTTTTTAAGGCACCTGACGCAACCAAATCCCTGCCAAAGCGTTAAAGCCTTACGCGCGACTAGGGTCGGTCGTACCCGCATGCTACGTTGATCCGCGCCATGGGCGCAATGCCGATTGAAAGGGCCTTTATGCTGATCCGTTATGGTTATGATTTCACCCTGTTGTGCGCGCAGGAGACTCCGGTCGTCACCATGGTCAGCGCCCGCACCGAGCGGAAAGGCGACATGCTGCGCCCCGAAGTGCATACCCGCTTTCCTGATGTGCCGGAAGAAATCTACACCGACAGTTTCGGCAATATCTGCCGCCGCTTCAATGCGCCCGCCGGTGAGATCCGGTTGCAGGGCGAAGGCCTGATGCGCGACAGCGGCGATCTGGACCCGGTGACCCCCGATGCGCAGGAACATCCGGTTTCCGATCTGCCGGATGAGGCGCTGATGTATCTTTTGTCCTCGCGCTATTGCGAAGTGGACCGGATGAGCCAGCTCGCCTGGGACATGTTCGGCCATCTGGCCCCGGGCTGGGGCAAGGTGCAGGCGATCTGCGATTATGTGCACGGCCATATCCGCTTCAATTATCAGGACGCCCGCAACACCCGCAGCGCCTATGACGCCTGGCAGGAAGGCCGCGGCGTCTGCCGCGATTTCGCGCATCTGGCCATTACGCTGTGCCGTTGCATGAACATTCCGGCGCGCTATGTGAACGGTCAGCTTGGGGATTTCGGCATCCCCTTCACCACCGACCCGATGGATTATGCCGCGTGGATGGAGGTGTATCTGGGCGGGGCCTGGCACACCTTTGATCCGCGCAACAACAAGCGCCGGATCGGCCGCATCGTCATCGCCTACGGGCGCGATGCCGTGGATGTGCCGATGATCACCTCGTTCGGGCCGCATTCGCTGCAATCGTTCCGGGTGATCACCGATGAGGTGGATGAGGACGGCAAGGTCATCAAGGCCCCCCGCTAGCGGCCACGGCGGGGGCGCAGTCGCCCCCGCAGGTTACACCATCATTTCCTTGGTCGCGGTCAGCCGCAGCTCCGGGTAATCGCGCACCACGCGGTCGATGTCCCATTGCAGCCGGGTCAGGAACACCACGTCGCCATCGTGATCGGTGGCCATGTGCTGTTTGTTGATGTTGGTCATCCGTTCAACCTCGGCCTTCGGACCCTGCACCCAGCGGGCGGAGGAAAACTGGCTGCCCTCAAACCGCACGGGCAGCGAGTATTCCGCCTCGATCCGGCTGGCCAGTACGTCGAATTGCAAGGCACCGACCACGCCGACGATGAAGCCTGACCCGATCATCGGCTTGAACACCTTGGCGGCACCCTCTTCGGCGAATTGCATCAGCGCCTTTTCCAGGTGCTTGGCTTTCATCGGATCGCCCGCGCGCACGCCTTGCAGCAGTTCGGGCGCAAAAGACGGGATGCCGGTAAAGCGCAGCGCCTCGCCTTCGGTCAGTGCATCGCCGATGCGCAGCTGGCCGTGGTTCGGGATGCCGATGATGTCGCCGGCCCAAGCCTCTTCGGCCAGTTCACGGTCGGCCGCGAGGAACATCACCGGGTTGGCGATGGCCATCTGTTTCTTGCTGCGCACATGGGTCAGCTTCATGCCACGCTCAAAATGGCCGGAGGCGAGGCGCACAAAGGCCACGCGGTCGCGGTGCTTGGGGTCCATGTTGGCCTGCACCTTGAACACCACGCCGGTGACGGCGGACTCCTCGGGCGCAACCTTGCGGGTGGCGGTCGGTTGCGGCTGCGGTTCCGGCCCGAATTTTCCGATGCCGTCCATCAGCTCTTTCACGCCAAAGGAATTGATCGCCGATCCGAACCAGATCGGCGTCATCGACCCGTTCAGCAGCGCCTCGCGGTCAAAGGCGGGCAGCAGGGCCTTGGCCATCTCCAGCTCTTCGCGCAGCTTTGCAAGCGCTTCGGCGGGCACGTGCTGCGCCAGCAGCGGGTCGTCCAAGCCATTGATCTGAATGGTTTCCGCCACCCGGTTGCGGTCGGCGCGGTCCATCAGTTCCAGCCGGTCGTTCAGAATATCATAGCAGCCCAGAAAGTCGCGCCCCGACCCGATGGGCCAGCTGGCGGGGGACACGTCAATCGCCAGATTTTCCTGAATCTCGTCGATGATCTCAAACGTGTCGCGCGCTTCCCGGTCCATCTTGTTGCAAAAGGTCAGGATCGGCAGATCGCGCAACCGGCAGACCTCAAACAGCTTGCGGGTCTGGCTTTCCACGCCCTTGGCCCCATCGATCACCATCACGGCGGCATCGACAGCGGTCAGCGTGCGGTAGGTGTCTTCGGAGAAATCCGAGTGGCCGGGAGTGTCGACCAGATTGAAACGGAATTCGCGGAAATCGAACGACATCGCGGAGGCGGAAACCGAAATCCCGCGTTCCTGCTCCATCTTGATGAAGTCAGACCGTGTGCGCCGCGCCTCACCCTTGGCGCGGACCTGTCCGGCCATCTGGATGGCGCCGCCGAACAGCAGGAATTTCTCGGTCAGCGTGGTTTTGCCGGCATCGGGGTGGGCGATGATGGCGAATGTGCGCCTGCGGGCGATCTCGGGCGGAAGGGAGGGGCGATTGTTCAACATGGGCCAGCGTTTATCGCAAAGCGGATCGCCCGTCCATTGCCTGCGAGGGCAGGGGGTGCCTACTTGTCCTCGCCCCCCCGGCGGCGCGGGGAATAGAGCGCCGCACGCCCCACCTCATCCAGAAACTGTCGGCTGGCTTCGGTGCCGAAATGCTGCACCTGTGCCAGGCCGGGGAAACGCGCCTTTACATCCTCGGCCATGCCTTCGGGCAGGCGCGACAGGGTGGCATCATTGACCATCAGGCTTTCAGCCGGGACACCTTCGGCATAGATGATCTCGTGCTGATCAAACACCAGCGAGTAGTAATCGACAAAGCCGCCCGCGCGCTGAAACACCCGTTCATCATCGACCAGATGCCGGGCCTGCACCAGAAGCTCCGAGGTTTGCAGCCCCGCCCGCCGCTGGCGCTGATAGAGGAAAATGCGGTGATGCGGGCTGACGATCAGATCGCCCGCATTGCCAAGCGTGCCCGAGGTGATCACCACCGGCGCAAAGGCCCCCTGCGCCCGCAGCGTGGCCTTGCCCAACCAGCGCAAGGGCTGCGGGCCATGGTCGCGGGTCAGCACCTTGTCACCGGCGCACAAAGCCTCAATCGGTTGCTGGCGGCCATCGGCAAGGGTGATCATGGTGCCGCGCGCAAAGGACACGCAGAGCAGGTCAGCCAGCCGCGCCGCCTGCGGAGCCGCGTCGATGGCGACCAGCGTGTAATCGGCGGCGGCAGACATCGGCGACATCGGCAGCACCACAGCGGCCCCGCTGTCCAGTCGCATCAGCAAAAGGTCGATCCTGTCGCCATCGGGGGCGATCAGGGTATAGCGCGCCTCCAGCAGCACCCCTTCGCCGGGCTGGCCGATCTGGCTGCCGGGGGCGACGCGTTGGCCGCCTGTCGCATGTGACAGGATCAACCGCAGCGGCTGTGCCTCGGATTCGAGCGCGTAGATATCGCCTTCACACACGTCTTGCGGCCCGGCCAGACCGTCGCCACTGTTCACCCCGTGAATCACATAGACGCAATCAGAGGCAAACACCTGACAGGCATGGCCGGGAAGCGGGGATGCGGGCGGGGAATCGGGGGTCATGCGTGATCTGTCCGTTGTGCCGTTCGGTGGCTGCCCCCACAGGCCACGGCCCTTGGCTTAACGTGATGCCCCCCTTGCGTCAACGCGTCACCGGCTGTTAGGCAATGGGGGAACATGCAAAGGGGGCGGATATGGATCTGGGGATCAAGGGCAAACGGGCGCTGGTCTGTGCAGGGTCAAAGGGTCTGGGGCGTGGCTGCGCCGAGGCTTTGGCCGCCGCCGGGGTCGATCTGATCTTGAACGCGCGCGGGGCTGAGGCGCTGGAGGCGACGGCGGCTGCGATCCGCGACGCCTACGGCGTCAGTGTCGTGACCGTTGCCGCCGATATCACCAGCGACGCGGGCCGCGCGCAGGTGCTGGCGGCGGCGGGGGCGGTTGATATTCTGGTCACCAACGCAGGAGGCCCGCCGCCGGGTGTGTGGAGCGACTGGACCCGGGATGATTTCATCAAGGCGCTGGACGCCAATATGCTGACTCCGATTGCGCTGATGACAGCCCTGTTGCCGGGGATGATCGAGGCGGGCTGGGGCAGGGTGATCAACATCACCAGCCAGTCGGTCAAGGCCCCGATTTCGCAACTGGGCCTGTCGAATGCCGCCCGCACCGGGCTGACCGGCTATGTCGCGGGCACCGCGCGGCAGGTCGCCCCGCAGGGGGTGACGATCAACAACCTGCTGCCGGGCATCCATGACACCGACCGCGCGGCGGCACTGGATGGCGGCGTGATGAAGGCCGAAGGGATTTCGGCGGATGAGGCGCGGGCGCGGCGCGCGGCCACCATTCCGGCGCGCCGCTATGGCACCGCTGCCGAATTTGGCGCGGCTTGTGCGTTTTTGTGCTCGGTTCACGCAGGCTTCATCGTCGGGCAGAACATCCTGCTGGACGGTGGCGCCACCAATGCCACGATCTGAGCTTGGGGGCGGGCCTGATCTGAAGGAGCGCGCAAGCGCGCGCGGTTTTTATCTCGTCGCGCGGCTGCGCCGCGTCTCCTCGGCGAAGGGCCTCCGGCGGGGATATTTAGAAACAGGTGATTGGCAGGGGCGGGACTTGTCTGAGGGCAGGCGGGCTGTTAGGGGAAGTTGACGGAAACGCTAGGATACCCATGCAGCCCCCAGAGTCCCGCTTGACTGAGCCCCGCCTTGTTGTGGATCACCTCAGCCGGTCTTTTGCGGGCCGGGCGGTGGTGGATCAGGTCAGCCTAGAGGTGGCCGCCGGGCAGGTGACCTGTCTTCTGGGCCCGTCGGGTTGCGGCAAATCCACCACGCTGCGGATGATTGCCGGGGTCGACCGGGTGGACGCCGGGCGCATCCTGATTGACGGGGCAGAGGTGGCGGGGCCGGGGCGGCATGTGCCGCCCGAGCATCGGTCTGTCGGGCTGATGTTTCAAGATTTCGCGCTGTTCCCGCATCTGACGGTGAATGATAATATTGCCTTTGGCCTGAAAGGCGACCGCGCCGCGCGACAGCGCCGGGTGGATGAATTGCTGGAGCGGGTAAATCTGAGCGGCTTTGGCAAAAAGCATCCGCATGAACTGTCGGGCGGCGAGCAGCAGCGGGTGGCCCTCGCGCGTGCCCTTGCGCCGCGCCCCCGCGTCATGCTGATGGATGAGCCGTTTTCCGGGCTCGACAACCGGTTGCGCGACGGCATCCGCGACACCACGCTGGACATTCTGAAGGATGAGGGCACCGCCGTGGTGCTGGTGACGCATGAGCCGGATGAGGCGATGCGGATGGCCGATGAGATTGCGCTGATGCGCGGCGGGCGGATCATGCAAAGCGGCGCGCCCTATAACATCTACAACACTCCGGTGGACAAGGCGGCGGCGGCGTTTTTCAGCGATATCAATGTGATCCGTGGTATCTCGCGCGGGGCGCTGACCGAAACGCCGTTCGGGGCGTTTCTGACGCCGGGTCAGGCGGATGGCGCGGCGGTGGATATCGTGATCCGGCCGCAGCATCTGAAGATCGACTTTGACCGCGCCGGGCGCGGCCCCAATCCGACCCCGCTGGAAGGCACGCCCGCCAGCGGCACCGTGATCCGCGCCCGCTATCTGGGCCGCGAAAGTCTGGTGGAATTCCGCATGGCCTTTGACGGATCGACCCTGACGGCAAGTGTACCCGGGGTGTTTCTGCCCAAACCCGGCACACTTCTGTGGCTGATGATCCGGCGCGACCGCTGTTTCGTGTTTCCGGCGAAATAGCGCGCGTCAACCGTCTGCCATCAGCCTGCGGTAATCGGCAAGGCTGCGGCCCGGCGCATCGGCAAAGATCTCTCCGGTTTCGGCAAGCGCCATGATCCGGTCGACGCGAAAGCTGCGAAAGCCATTGCGCTGGTCGCACCATGCCGCCAGCGACCACACCCGCCCGGTCAGATCCAGCGCCAGTGGGCGGATGTCGCGATGGGTTTCGCGCCCCTGCGGGTCAATATAGGTCAGCGTCAGGCGCTGCCGCGCCTTGATGGCGCGGCGCAGCAGGGGCACATGCGCAGGGGCGCGGTTGGCCTCTTTGCCGGTGAACATGAACAGATCGTCATCCTCCGCCTCGGGCGGGGCGGGGGTGACGCTGGCGATCTTGGTGGCCAGCATCCGTGCGGCCCGCGCCAGTGCCGGATCGGCCCCGTCCGCCACCATCCGCACCCCGGCGCGCAAGGCATCCAGTTCGGCTCCGGTCAGGATCATCGGCGGCAGGGTGATAGGGGCGCGCAGGATGTAGCCCACGCCACGTTCGCCCTCGACCGGCAGGCCGGAGGCCATCAGCGTTGCCATGTCGCGCCAGATCGTGCGCACCGAGACGCCTAAGCTTTCCGCCATCTCGCCCGCGCGGTGCAGCCGTCCGTCGCGCAGAATCTGGATCAGGTCGAACAGGCGGTCGGTGCGGCGCATGGCGGGTTCCTCGCGTGGAAGCTTGGGGAAGACTTGGGGGGGAGGCAACTGACATATAGCTGTCAGGTATCTGCAGGCAAAGCCCCCTGTGGCCATGCGTTTCGGGCTAGGAACATGCGCGGCGCAAGAGTAGTGAGGATACAGGCGACAGCGGGCGACATGCCGCACCGCGCAGCAGGAGGATTTGACATGCTGAACAACATCGGCCTTCCCGGCCTTCTTCTTATCGCGGTGGTGGTGCTGGTCCTGTTCGGGCGCGGCAAGATCTCGTCCTTGATGGGTGAGGTCGGCAAGGGCATCACCGCCTTCAAGAAAGGTGTGAAGGACAGCTCGGAAGAGATTGAAAACGCATCGACAACGCCGGTGCGCGACGTGACGCCAGAGGCGGAAAAAGACAAGGTCTGAACCAACCGTCCGGCCAAAGCGGACCGGTCTGACCCAAAAGGAAGCCTTGCGCCATGTTAGACCTCGGCATGTCCGAACTGCTTGTCATCGGGATCGTTGCGCTGATCGTGATCGGCCCAAAGGATCTTCCCGGGCTGTTCCGCAGTCTTGGCCAGTTCACCGGCAAGATGCGCGGCATGGCCCGCGAATTTTCGCGCGCGATGGAAGCGGCGGCGGATGAATCCGGGGTCAAGGATGTGGCGCGCGATCTGAAATCCGCCACCTCGGCCAAGTCGATGGGGCTGGAGGCGGTGAAGGATGCGGCCTCGAAATTCGAAAAATGGGACCCGCTGAAGAATGCCGCCCGCCCGTCTGTGGTGACCCCGAAACCCGATCTGCAACCCGATCCGCAGGCAGCCCCACCGGCCACTGCTGCCCCGGCCCCGGCCATGGGGCCAGAGACCCAAGCGCTGGTGGCAGCCAAGGCAGAGCGCCATGCCATCGTGCAGGAGGCGACGGAAAAGCTGAAGAAGGCCGCAAAGCCTGCACCTGACAAGCCCGCACCTGCAAAGCCAGTGGTTGCCAAGCAAGTGGTTGCCAAGCCGGCATCTGCCACGCCCGCCCCGGCCAAAAAGCCCCGTGCGCCGCGCAAACCGAAATCTGATCAGACCCCCAAGGCCGCAGGATGACAAAGTCAGACGAGATCGACGACAGCGCGGCCCCCCTGATCGAGCATCTGGCCGAACTGCGCAACCGCCTGATCTGGGCGGTGTCCGCCTTCATCGTGGCGATGGTCCTGTGCTTTCTGGTGGCCGAGCCGATCCTGAGCTTCCTGCTGCGCCCGATCGAAGAGGCGATGCGGGCCTTGGGCAACCCCAACCCGATCATGCAGTATACCGCCCCGCAGGAGTATTTCTTTACCCTGATCCACATTTCGGTGGTGGCGGGGCTGGCGCTGTCTTTCCCGGTCATCGCCTATCAGCTTTGGCGCTTTGTGGCGCCGGGTCTGTACCGCAATGAAAAGAACGCGTTCCTGCCGTTCCTGATCGCCTCGCCGGTGTTGTTCATTCTTGGGGCGCTGTTTTCGCATTACATCGTGACGCCGCTGGCGATGAGCTTCTTTCTGGGCTTTGCCGATGCCACCTCGGTGGTGTCGGTGCTGCTGCCGGCGGTGTCAGATGCCCCGATTGCCGGCGCGCCGGTGGCCACCCCGCTGACCGAAGCGGTGCGAAGCCAGGGCATCGACATCGTGTTTCAGGGCAAGGTCAATGAAACGCTGGATATTTCGCTGAAGCTGATCATCGCCTTTGGTCTGTGCTTTCAGTTGCCGGTGCTGCTGACCCTGATGGGCAAGGCCGGGCTGGTGTCTGCCGCCGGTCTGGCCAGCACGCGCAAATATGCGGTGGTGATGATCCTGCTGACGGCCGCACTGGTGACGCCACCCGATATCATGAGCCAGCTGATCCTGTTTCTGGCCGTCTATCCGCTCTACGAGGTGTCGATCTTCCTGATCCGCCGGATCGAGAAAAAGCGTGAGGCCGAGCTGCGCGCCCAAGGGCTGTGGGAAGACCCCGAGGCGGAAGAGGAAGACCACAAGGCATGACGACCGATACGCTCTCCCGCATCGCCGCCGCGTTGGAGCGGCTGGCCCCGGCCCCGCAGCCCGCCCCGGATTTCACCGCCGCCGATGCCTTTGCATGGCATACCGATCCCGACCGGCTGGAGCCGGTGGCGCGGGTGGCCCGGGTCGATCTGTCACTGCTGATCGGGGTGAACCGCGCCCGCGACACGCTGCTGGAGAACACCCGCCATTTCGCGCGCGGCCTGCCCGCCAATAACGCGCTGTTGTGGGGCGCGCGCGGCATGGGGAAATCCTCGCTGGTCAAGGCGATCCATGCGACGGTGCGGGCCGAAGGGCTGCCGTTGAAAATCGTCGAACTCGCGCGCGAGGATCTGCCTTCGGTGCAGCGTCTGCTGGTGCTGCTGCGCGGATCTGACGCGCGCTTTATCCTGTTCTGCGACGACCTGTCGTTCAGCCATGATGACCAGCATTACAAATCGCTCAAAGCCGTGCTGGATGGTGGCATCGAGGGCCGGCCGGAAAACGTGCTGCTTTATGCCACTTCGAACCGCCGCCACCTGATGCCGCGCGACATGATCGAAAACGAACGCTCCACCGCGATTTCTCCGTCCGAGGCGGTAGAGGAAAAGGTCTCGCTGTCTGACCGCTTTGGCCTCTGGCTCGGGTTTCATCCCTGCTCTCAGGACGAGTACCTCGACATGATCCGGGGCTATTGCGCGGCTTACGGCGTCACCACCCCGGAAGACCGGCTACGGGCCGAGGCCATCGAATGGCAGGCCACGCGTGGCGCACGGTCTGGCCGGGTGGCGTGGCAGTTCTTCTGCGACCTCGCCGCGCGCGAAGGCGTCCGGTTGTAGCTGAAATGAGCGCCTCCGGCGCAAGCTTTTTTGTCGCTGCGCGGGACGTACGCCCGCTTGCTCCGCTGCGGGGGCGCTGCCCCCGGCGGGCCGCAGGCCCGCGCCCCCGGGATATTTTTCAACAGATGAAAAGCAGCCCATTCTCCTGAATTTCATCTGTTCTTAAATATCCCCGCCGGAGGCATCCGACGGGGACCACAGGCGCATCTATTGCAGGAAAGCCACCGGATCGGTGCTGTCCACCCCGCGCCGCACTTCGAAATGCAGGAACGACGGTGTCCCGGCACGGACCTTGGCGATGTTCTGGCCCTGGCTGACGGTATCGCCCTTTTTCACGGTGATCGCATCCACCCCGGCATAGACCGTCAGCAGATTGTCGGCATGGCGCACCACGATGATCGGAGTTTGCGCGGTGTCGGTAGTGATCGCGGCCACTGTGCCAGCGGCGGCGGCCTTCACAGGGGTTCCAGCGGCGGCCGAGATGTCGATGCCATCATTGCGTCCCTTGGCATAGGGCCGGATGATCGACCCCTGCACCGGCATCAGCATCTTGGCCGAAGTGCTGCGCTGCGTGCCAAGCGCGGGCGAGGCGGGGGTGTCTTTGGGCTTGGCAGCCGCCGGGGCGGTCTGTTCGGCGGGCAGGGGCCGGGTGGCAGAGGGCGGTGTCGGCGTGGCCGAACCTGCCCCGGGCGCGGCGACAGCCTGCGTGGTGGCAGGTGGCGCTGCCGATGCGACCGGGATGATCAGATACTGGCCTTCGCGCACGTCCAGGTTCGGGCCCAGCCCGTTCCATTCCCCCAGCGCCTTGGCCGAGATGTTGTAGCTGCGCGCGATGGAAAACGCGGTCTCGCCGCGCCGGACCTGATGGCGTACCGGCTCGCCGCCGCTGCTGGGGCGGGTGGTGGCCGGTGGTGTGGGCGTGCCGACCCGGTCGAGCGCGGTGGTGGCGATGCTCGACACATCGACCGGCGAGGTGGCGGCCCCAAAGCCCCCGCTCTGAACCGGGCCCGCATCGGCGATGCGGCGGGGCAGGGCCACGACTTCACCGTCGCGCAGCAGGTCGGTCGGCATCACCGCGTTGTAGCGCGCCAGCTCATCCGCGCCGATGCCGACCCGTGCCGCGACGGACGCCACCGTATCGCCGCGCCGGGCCACCGCGACCTGATAGCCGGGGTAAGAGATCACGCCGCGCGCGTCGGGCGCAGGCCGCCGTTCGGTCGCACTCAGGGCGGCATCGGCGGTGGTCAGCACCCCGGGGCCGTTGCGCAGATCCCAGTCCAGCCCCTCCATCGGGTTGCCGCCGTTTGTGGGCATGCAGGCAGACAGGGCGGCAAGCGCGCTTCCTGCCCACAGAATACGCAGACGGGGGGCCGTCGGGGCCGGGAAAATGCGGGTCATGCTCTGCCTCATTTGCTTGTCGGACGGTGTTCCCCGCCCCTTGTTACGCCGCTTATTCTGCACCAAGACCTTCGATCAGCGGCACGAAACGCACCGGGCGCAGTTCTTCATAGTCATAGCCGCTGATGCCACGGGTGACCTTGATCAGACTTTGCACGGTATCGGACTGGCCGACCGGCAGCACCATGATACCCCCAACCTTGAGCTGCGCCAAGAGGGGGCCGGGCGGGTCTTCGGCGGCGGCGGTCACGATTATGCGGTCAAACGGGGCCTGATCGGGCAAACCATGGCTGCCATCGGCGGTAAAGGCGGTGATATTGATCAGCCCGAGGCTTTGGAACACGCCCTGCGCCTCACGCACCAGACGGCGGTGGCGGTCCACCGTATAGATCCGCCGCGCCAGATGCGCCAGAATCGCGGCCTGATAGCCCGATCCGGTGCCGATCTCCAGCACGGTATCGCGCGGCTGTACGTTCAGCGCCTGCGTCATCAGCCCCACCACCGAAGGCTGGCTGATGGTCTGGCCGCAGGCGATCGGCAGCGGCATGTCATCATAGGCGCGGTCGGCGAAATGGCCGCGCACGAACAGGCCACGGTCGACCCGTTCCATCGCGGTCAGCACGCGGGCGTCGGTCACGCCTCTTGATCGCAGTCCAAACAAAAAGCGCATCTTGCGTTCGGCGTCCGATTCTTCCGGGCCGCCGTGTCCCATCATGCCAGTTGCGCTTCCAGCCGCGCCAGCAGGTCATGCGCGGTCAGATCCGCGCGCATCGGCGTGACGGATATCCAGCCGTCAAGGTTCACTGCCGCATCGGTGCCGGGCAGGGTGGCGGTATGCTGCGGACCGCCCTTGATCCACAGATAGCGCCGCCCGGTGGGCGAGATCTGCGGCTCACACGAAAACGCGGTGTCGCGGCGAAAGCCGATGGCGGCGACCTTGGTGCCCTGCACCGATGCGGCCGCGCAGGGCGGGAAATTCACATTGTAGAACACGCGGAAATCATCCTGCGTCCAGATGCCCTTTTCCAGCAGCTTGCGCACGATCCCAGCCCCATGCACCACCGCCGCCTGAAACGGCGTGTCCAGATCTTCGGTGCCGCGCCCCATGTATTGCGACAGGGCAATCGCCGGAATGCCCTGCAACGCCGCCTCCATCGCCCCGCCGATGGTGCCGGAATAGAGCGTGTTTTCCGCTGCGTTGTTGCCCCGGTTCACCCCCGACAGCACCAGATCGGGCCTGGCCCCATCGAGCACATCGTAAATCGCCGCCAGCACGCAATCGGCCGGGCTGCCTTCGGCCGCATAGCGCCGGTCAGACAGTTTTGCGATCATCATCGGGTGCGAATAGCTGATGCAATGACCCACACCTGACTGCTCAAACGCCGGGGCGACGGTCCAGACCTCGCCCTCCGGCCCGGCAATCTCTTGCGCAATCGCACTCAGCACTGCCAGCCCAGGAGCGTTGATGCCGTCGTCATTTGTGATCAGAATGCGCATGAAAACCGTCCTTTCCCCCTGCTTAGACGGTCCATGCACAACCGGCAAGCACAAGAGCCTGCTTTGCTTGACTTCCCGCGCGCAGCACTGTCGGCTGGGCGCAAAAAGGAAAGGCCACGCCATGACGCTGACTGAACAGGACATCACCACCCTGATCCGGTTCCGCCACGATCTGCACCGCCACCCCGAGGTGTCGGGGGATGAGGTGCAGACCGCAGCGCGGGTGCAGGCCGCGCTTGCCGCCCTTGGGCCGGATGAGATGGTGACCGCTTTGGGCGGGCATGGGGTTGCTGCGGTGTTTCAGGGGGCCGCACCCGGCCCGACGGTGATGATCCGCGCCGAACTGGATGCGCTGCCGATCCGGCAGAACTCCGCCGCGGCGCATCGCTCGCTGGCGGAGGGCGTCGCGCATCTGTGCGGGCACGATGGGCATATGGCGATTCTGCTGGGGGTGGCACAGGGGCTGGCGCAGCAAAGGCCCGCCACGGGCCGCGCCGTGCTGATGTTCCAACCGGCGGAGGAGGACGGCTCGGGCGCCGCTGCCGTTCTGGCAGACCCTGCCTTTGCCCCCCTGCGGCCCGACTGGGCATTCGCGCTGCACAATATGCCGGGTCTGCCGCTGGGGCAGGCGCGGGTGTCGGCGGGGCCCGCCAACTGCGCCTCTTGCGGGTTGCGCCTGCACCTTGCGGGCCGCACCGCCCATGCCGCCACGCCCGATACCGGGCTTTCCCCCGCGCCTGCGCTGTATGACCTGATCCCCGCGCTGGTGGCGCTTGGTCCGGGCGGCGCGCTTGCCTCCGGTTTCCGGCTGGTCACGCTGACCCACGCAAGGCTTGGTGCGCCCACCTTCGGCATCGCCCCCGGAGAGGGCGAGCTGTGGGTCACCCTGCGCAGCCTTGATGATGCCGATATGACCGACCTGAAAGCGCAGGCGCAGGATCTGGCCGAGCGGTTGGCGGCGCAGCACGGGTTGCAGCTTGACCTGTCCTGGCACGATGATTTCGCCGCCTGCCACAACGACCCGCAGGCGGTGGCGCAGATAGAGGCTGCGCTGACCGCTGCCGCCATCCCCTTCGGCCCCACCGAAGGCCCGATGCGCGCGTCCGAGGACTTTGGCCGTTTTGCCGGCAGCGGTGCGCGCACCGCGATGTTTCTGCTGGGGTCGGGGCCGGACTGCGCGGCGCTGCACGATCCCGGCTATGATTTTCCCGACACGCTGATCGCGCCGGGCATTTCTGCATTTTCGACCATTCTGCGGCGCATTCTGGGGTAAGCGGTGCAAATCCGCACAATTTCCGCGCGACGATAGACGATGACGCAAGGCCATATCGGTTCTACTTTAAGCACAAAGGAGAACACCATGAGCTGGAACCCCGTGCTTGACCCGTCCATCCCGATCGGCGACGCCGTGGATGCGATTGAAACCGTGATTGTCCCGCGCGCCCGTGATCTGGGCGGGTTCGAGGTACGCCGCGCGCTGCCCTCGGCCCAGCGGCAGATGGTGGGGCCGTTCATCTTTTTCGATCAGATGGGCCCGGCAGAATTCCTGACCGGCAAGGGCATCGACGTGCGCCCGCATCCGCATATCGGCCTTGGCACCGTCACCTATCTGCTGCGCGGCAAGATGCACCACCGTGACAGCCTTGGCACCGATCTGTGGATCGAGCCGGGGGCGGTGAACTGGATGCTGGCGGGGCAGGGGATCACCCATTCCGAACGGCAGGATGGCGCGATCCGCGATACCCCGCATGATCTGTTCGGTCTGCAGACCTGGCTCGCGCTGCCAAAGGCGATGGAGGATGATCCGGCGGCCTTTGTCCATGCGGGCAAGTCCGAACTGCCGGTGCTGGAAGGTGAGGGCAAGCAGCTGCGGCTGATCCTCGGCGCGGCCTACGGCGCGCAGGCCCCGGTCCCGACGGGGATAGAGGTGTTCTATGCCGATGCCGACCTGGCCCCCGGGGCGGCGATTCCGCTGCCCGATGATCATGAGGATCGCGGCGTCTATATCCTGTCGGGTGAGGTATCGGTGGGCGGGCAAAGCTTTGACACCGGGCGCATGCTGGTGTTTCGCCCCGGCGACAAGGTCTCGGTCAGGGCCGGGGACCGCGGCGCGCGGGTGATGCTGCTGGGCGGGGCCACGATGGACGGACCGCGGCATATCTGGTGGAACTTCGTGGCCTCGTCCAAGGACCGCATTGACGCCGCAAAGGAAGCCTGGCGCGCGGGGGATTGGGCGCATGGCCGCTTCCGGCTGCCGCCTGCGGATAACGGGGAATTCATCCCGGCCCCTGACCATTGAGGGGGGCGAAAAAAGCGTGACTTTCGCTCCGGTCCCGCTTGACGCCCCCTGCGCATGCCCCTAAAAGCCCCTCTACGGCGCGCGGGAAACCACGGGTCGGACGGAATGTGCGGTTGTAGCTCAGTTGGTTAGAGTACCGGCCTGTCACGCCGGGGGTCGCGGGTTCGAGCCCCGTCAACCGCGCCATTCCCGCCTTGAAAAGGCCCCTGCGACAGCAGGGGCCTTTTGGGTTTCAGGAGGGTGCTTCCCCCTGTGCCGCAGCTTTTCCAATGAATGAAATCAACGGCTTGGCATTTCTGAATGAGGGATTTGTCAAGAGTTTGACCCCGGCCCGCCCCCGCCCCACATTCGGGCTTGACGCCCCCTGCCTGCGGCTATATCAGCCTCCCATCGCGCGGTTGTAGCTCAGTTGGTTAGAGTACCGGCCTGTCACGCCGGGGGTCGCGGGTTCGAGCCCCGTCAACCGCGCCACTTTCTTTTTCTTTTGTGTTGGATAACGTCTGTACCTGATGGGTGCGGGCGTTTTTTCTGTGACGTGGGGGCGGCGGGTGATCTGTCATTTCGGATGGGAAGCAAGGGCCGGGAATGCGTGAGGTTTTGCAATCTTCCCTGCCCTTTGCGCCTTGGGCCGATGCGCGGACGCGGCGGTTGCCGGGGATTTTGCCGCTGGATATGGCCGATTGGCTGCGGGTGGATGACGCTTTTGCCGGGCAGATGGCGTCGCGCGATGCGCTGATCGCAGAGCGGCAGGCCGAGGTGGTGGGGCAGGTGAGCCTTGCCGCGCAGGCCATTGAAGAGCTGTATGAATTTGTGCTGAAACGCCTGCCTGCGGGGTTTGAGCCTGTGGGTAATGCAGTTCTGCGCCCGGATGGGGTGACCGTGGCGCTGGACCCCGCACGCCCGTTGCAGACCTTGGGGCGGCTGGTGCAGGAAGACCTGTGCCTGATGCAGCCGGATGGCGCGGGGCAGCATATGTTGTCAGCGGCGATCTTGTGCTTTCCAGCGGGCTGGATGCTTGCCGAAAAGCTGGGGCGGCCGTTGCTGCGGATGCATCAGCCGGTGCCCAGCTATACCGGGGATATGGCCCGGCGGGTGCAGCGGTTGATGGATGCGGTGCGGGTCGACGCGCCGCTGTGGCGCGCCAATGCGCATCATTCCCGCGCGCCGCTGTTCAACCCGCTACGCGAGGATGCCCCGAAAGACACCGCCCAGCAGGGCGCGATGCCCTATATCCGGTCGGAACGGCAATGCCTGATCCGGCTGCCGGTCAGCCGGGCGGTGCTGTTTTCGATCCACACCTATGTGGTGCGGCTGGAAGATCTGACGGCAGAGCAGGCGGCGGCCCTGGCAGAGCATCCCATTCACCGGGTGCTTTGAGACGTTGCATCAGCTTTGTTTGACAAGCGTTTGATCTGAATGAAAAAAGCCGCCCCGAGGGGCGACCTTTCCAGTCAGTCTGATCCGATCAGCAGGAGTAGTACATCGCGTATTCAATCGGGTGCGGCGTATGCTCGTAGGCATAGACCTCTTCCCATTTCAGCGCCATGTATCCTTCCAGCTGGTCGCGGGTGAACACGTCACCGACGATCAGGAAGTCCATGTCTTTTTCCAGCTCTTCCAGCGCCTCGCGCAAGCTGCCGCAGACCGTCGGGATCGCGGCCAGTTCTTCGGGCGGCAGATCGTACAGGTCTTTGTCGGACGCCGGGCCCGGATCGATCTTGTTGTTGATGCCGTCAAGACCGGCCATCAGCAGAGCGGCAAACGCCAGATAGGGGTTGGCTGCCGGATCGGGGAAGCGGGCCTCAACCCGTTTGGCTTTCGGCGATTCCGTCCACGGAATACGGACGCAGCCCGAGCGGTTGCGGGCCGAATACGCGCGCAGAACCGGCGCTTCAAAGCCCGGGATCAGGCGCTTGTAGCTGTTGGTGGCCGGGTTGGTCAGGGCGTTGAGCGCCTTGGCGTGTTTCAGGATACCGCCGATGAAATACAGCGCCTCCTGGCTCAGGTCGGCGTATTTGTCGCCTGCAAACAGGGGCTTGCCATCTTTCCAGATCGACATGTTCACGTGCATGCCCGAGCCGTTGTCACCCTTCATCGGTTTTGGCATGAAGGTCACGGTCTTGCCGTAAGCCGCCGCCACGTTGTGGATGACGTATTTGTATTTCTGGATGTTGTCAGCCTGCTCGGTCAGACCGCCAAAGATCATCCCCAGCTCGTGCTGGCAGGTTGCAACCTCGTGGTGGTGCTTGTCGACCTTGATGCCCATGCGCTTCATGGTGGACAGCATTTCGCCACGGATGTCCTGCGCCTCATCCACCGGGTTCACCGGGAAATAGCCGCCCTTATGGGCTGCGCGGTGGGCGAGGTTGCCGCCTTCCATTTCGGTGTCGGTGTTCCAGGCTGCGGCTTCGGCGTCGATCTGGAACGACACTTTTTGCGGCGACACGGAATAGCGCACATCGTCGAACAGGAAGAATTCAGCCTCTGGCCCACAATAGAACGTGTCGCCGATACCGGAGGATTTCAGGTAGGCTTCGGCCTTCAGAGCGGTGCCGCGCGGGTCGCGGGAATAGGGCTCGCCGGTATCGGGTTCGACCACGGTGCAATGCACGCACATGGTTTTTTCCGCGTAGAACGGGTCGATATAGACCGAGGTCGCATCGGGGATCAGTTTCATGTCGGACTGGTCGATGGATTTCCAGCCGGCGATGGAGGACCCGTCGAACATGAAGCCTTCTTCAAAGAAGTCTTCGTCCACCAGATCGTTCACCAGCGTCACGTGCTGGAGCTTGCCTTTGACGTCGGTGAAGCGGATGTCGACATATTCGACCTCTTCATCCTTCATCAGTTTCAGAGCTTTCTGAATAGCGCTCATCATGCTGCCTTTCGGTTTTTGGGTGTTACAGTGCAGGCCGGGTGGGCCTGATGTTCAGAAAATGGCGTCAAACCGCGTCGTCGCCGGTTTCGCCGGTGCGGATGCGGATCGCCTGTTCGATGGAGCTGACGAAAATCTTGCCGTCGCCGATCTTGTCGGTGCGGGCGGCGGCGATGATGGCGGCCACGGCCTGATCGACCATGTCATCGGTCAGGATCACCTCGATCTTCACCTTGGGCAGGAAATCCACCACGTATTCGGCACCGCGATACAGCTCTGTATGGCCCTTCTGGCGGCCGAAGCCTTTGACTTCGGTGACGGAAAGGCCCTGAATGCCCGCCTCTTGCAAGGCTTCCTTGACCTCATCGAGCTTGAAAGGCTTGATGATCGCCTCGATCTTCTTCATGGCCGACTCCCCCGCGTCTTCGTCGCACTTCGTGTTCATGACTGACTGACCATTTCCTGCGGGCGGGGACAATTGACTAAGGTTTAAGCGATGTGGGGAAGCGGTGGATTCTCTGGGCTGTGATTAATTTTTGTGCGTTAAGGGTTAATAATGGGCAGTTTGAGAACGGTTTGGGCGGGGATATGGTGGAACTTCTGACATCTGCACAAATGCGCGCCGTTGAAGCGGCGGCGATTGCATCGGGCGCGGTCGCCGGGCTGGAGCTGATGGAGCGCGCGGGGGCAGGCGTGGTGGCGGCGGTGATGGCGGAATGGCCGGAGCTGGTGCAGGGGGCCAGCCCCGGGGCGCTGCCCCGGACCCCGGAGTATTTTAATCAAGATGAAGGCAGGCAGCGCAGGGCCGTGGTGCTGTGCGGGCCGGGGAACAATGGCGGCGACGGGTTTGTGGTGGCGCGGCTGTTGGTGGAATTGGGCTGGGCGGTGGAGGTGTATTTTCATGGTGAGGCTGCGCGGCTGCCGCCGGATGCGCGGGTGAATTGCGAGCGCTGGTGCGGGATGGGGGAGGTCGTGGCGCTGACGATGGCACAGATTGCGCGGCGGGCGGGGCCGGTCGATCTGGTGGTGGATGCGGTGTTCGGCACCGGGTTGACCCGCCCGGTGGAGGGGGAGTTGGCGCAGGTTCTGGCTACGGTCTGGCCGGGCGTGGCGCGCGTGGTGGCGGTCGATGTGCCGACGGGGCTTTGTGCCGACAGTGGCCGGGTGATCGGGGTGCCGTCAGCGGCTGTGCGGGCGGATCTGACGGTGAGTTTTCACCGGGCGAAGGTCGGGCATTACCTTGCGGACGGGCCGGGGCTGGCGGGCAGGCTGGTGGTTGCGGATATCGGGCTGGGCGGGCGCGGGGACTCTTGTTCGGTCGGGCTGGTGGGCTGTGACCCTGCGGCTTTGCGCAAAGGGGGTGGGCATAAGTATGCCTATGGCCATGCGCTGGTGCTGTCGGGTCAGGCGGGCCATGGCGGCGCAGGGCGGCTGGCGGCGCGGGGCGCGTTGCGGATCGGGGCGGGGGTGGTGACGGTTGCCTGCCCGCCGGGTGCGGTGGCCGAACATGCGGCACGGCTGGAGGCTGTGATGCTGCGGGAGGTGGCGGATGCGGCGACACTGGCGGCGGTGCTGGAGGATGGGCGGATCAGCAGCTTGTGTCTGGGGCCGGGGATGGGGTTGGATGCGCGGGCGGCGGGGTTGGTTGGGGTGGCTTTGGCGGGTGGCGCAGCGTGGCGGGGAGACCCCCGCCCCACGGAGGGGCCGGCAAGCGCGGGCGAGGGCAAGGAGGTAGGGCGGGGGTCTCCCCGCCGTAAGCTGGTTTTGGATGCAGATGCGCTGACCTTGATTGCGCGCGATCCGGCATTGTTTGCGGCGCTGCATGAGAACTGTGTGCTGACGCCGCATGCGGGCGAATTTGCGCGGTTGTTTCCGGATATTGCGGCAAAGTTGGCCGCGTCTGCCAGCAAAGGCCCTGCCTGCTCCAAGGTCGACGCGACGCGCGAGGCGGCAAAGCGGGCGGGCTGCACGGTGTTGTTCAAGGGGCCGGACACGGTGATTGCGGACCCCGACGGGCGCTGTGCCATCAGTGCGGCGGTCTATGATCGCGCCGCACCCTGGCTGGCGACGGCCGGGGCGGGGGATGTGCTGGCGGGGTTTATCTGTGGGCTGCTGGCGCGGGGCTTCGCGCCGTTTGAGGCGGCCTGCACCGGGGCCTGGCTGCATGTGGAGTGTGCGCGCAGCTTTGGGCCGGGGCTGATTGCCGAAGATCTGCCGGAGGAATTGCCGAAGGTGCTGCGGGCTTTGGGCGTGCAGGCCGCATGACAAAGGCCGCCAAACGGCGGCCTGTCATCCGGTTCATCTAAAAGCGCAGGTCAGGTGCCGGGGATGGCGGCGTCGCAGCACAGTTCCAGTCCGGCGGCAAAGATGACCTGTGGATCAGCAAAGCGCAGGGTAACCAGCCGGGCCTCGGCCACGGTCTCGGCGCGGATATAGTCGCCGTCGACCAGCCGGTCGGCGCGCATGACGGCCTGATCCACCCCGGTCAGCGCGCGTGCACGCCAGTCGCGGATCAACATGGGCTGGCGGGGGGCGACGATCACATCGGCCTCGGGCCGGTCTTTGCCCAGCACCCCGGCGGAAATGCGGATGACCTGCGCCTGCTGGATGACGGCGATTTCAACCCCCGTGACCGTGCGGGCACCGGCGCGGGTGATCACCCGGTCACCGGGGGCGATGAATTCCACCGGTAGGGCACCGGACAGGGTCAGGACAACCGTGCCAGCCGCGATGCCACACACCGGCATCTCGGTGCTGGCGTCAACCGTGCCTGCGCTTGGGCCAAGGGATAGCTCTGCCATCATGATCTCCGCTGCCAACATGTCACTGCCTCATGTTTTTTTGTCTCTGAATATGGCAAGATCAGGGCGGCGGCGAGGCAATCGGACGTGCGGCGTTAACAATTGTTAACTTCCGTGGCCGGAATGATGCGCTTTGGCGGCACAACCGGGCCATGTGGCGCGCTTTTGCCCTCGCCACCCGGACCACGCTTTGCTAGAAGGCACGCGCGCAGCAGGGGGTCCTGCTGCCGATGCGGGTGTGGCGAAATTGGCAGACGCACCAGATTTAGGTTCTGGCGCCGCAAGGCGTGGGGGTTCAAGTCCCTCCACCCGCACCATCGCCCCTGTTTGCCAGCCCTGCAGATCAGGCGGATTTTACCCGGAATGCCGAAGATTCGGGCGCTGAGCCGCCATTCGGGCTTGCAAGCAGCCGCCCGGATTAATATGGGAGGCGGGAAAGTTTGACTGCCGCCCTTCTGGCGGCCCAACCGATATGGGGAAAATATGCAAGTCACCGAGACCCTGAACGAAGGGCTGAAGCGCGGCTATACGATCACCGTGACCGCTGCCGAACTGGAAGCCAAGGTTCAGGAAAAACTGGTCGAGGCGCAGCCCGAGATCGAGATGAAGGGTTTCCGCAAAGGCAAGGTGCCGATGGCGATCCTGCGCAAGCAGTTTGGCCCACGCCTGATGGGCGACGCGATGCAGGACGCCATTGACGGCGCGATGAAGGGCCACTTTGAGGCGACCGGCGACCGTCCGGCGCTGCAGCCTGACGTCAAGATGCAGGGCGGCGACGAATGGGCCGAGGGTAAGGATGTTGTGGTCGAGATGACCTATGACTGCCTGCCGCCGATCCCGGAACTGGATGCGACCAAGATCACGCTGGACCGTCTGGTGGTGAAGGCCGATGACGCGTCAGTTGATGAGGCGCTGAAGAACCTGGCCGCGACCGCGCAGTCGTTTGACGACCGCAAGAAGGGCGCGAAAGCCAAGGACGGCGACCAGATCACCATCGACTTCAAAGGCTCGGTCGACGGCGACTATTTTGAAGGCGGCACGGCAGAGGATTATCCGCTGGTGCTGGGTTCGAACTCCTTCATCCCGGGGTTTGAGGCGCAGCTGGTCGGTGCCAAGGTCGGGGACGAGCTGAAGGTCGACGTGACCTTCCCGGCCGAATACGGTGCGGCCCATCTGGCAGGCAAGGCTGCGGTGTTTGAATGCACCGTGAAAGCTGTCAAAGAGCCGAAAGCCGCCGAGCTGGATGACGAACTGGCCAAGAAATACGGGGCCGAGGATCTGGACGGTCTGAAAACGCAGATCGCCGAGCGTCTGGGCGTGGAATATCAGGGCGCAAGCCGGGCCATCCTGAAGCGGTCTTTGCTGGATCAGCTGGACGGGCTGGTCAAGTTCGACCTGCCGGCGGCGCTGGTTGAGGCGGAAGCCAACCAGATCGCGCATCAGCTGTGGCATGAAGAGCACCCCGAAGAGCAGGGCCACAACCACGACACCATCGAGCCGACCGACGAGCACAAATCGCTGGCCGAGCGCCGGGTGCGTCTGGGCCTGTTGCTGGCCGAAATCGGTCGCAAGGCCGAGATCACCGTGACCGACGCCGAGATGACGCAAGCCGTGCTGAACGCCGCCCGCCAGTACCCCGGGCAGGAGCGCCAGTTCTTCGAATTCGTGCAGAAGAACCCGCAGATGCAACAGCAACTGCGCGCGCCTTTGTTCGAGGACAAGGTTGTCGACCACATCGTGGCGCAGGCAACTGTGACCGACAAGGACGTCAGCAAGGACGATCTGCAAAAGGCGATCGACGCGCTGGACGAGATCTGAGACGTATTTGTGGCGAAACATCGGGGCCGCGCCGGAAGGTGCGGCCCTTTTGCATCTCAAAGGGGATGACGATGCCGAACTTTCTGCCCGATCTGCCCGAGACCCTCATTCACGAGGCGCTGTCGCGTGCGCCCGGCAATGAGCTGCGGTCCGGCAAGTTTGACGGGGCGGAATCGTCCTCCGCGCTGATCGCCAATGCCTTTGGCTGGTTTCTGGAACGTCCCGGCACCTTGCCGCCCTTGCCCGGCGTGCCTGCGGGCGCGGTCGAGGCGGTGGATCTGGCGGCAGAGATGCGCTTTCCCTGGTCAGGCGGGCGGCATCCGTGGCTGGATGTGGCCATCGTGACCCATACCACGCTGGTGGGGGTGGCGGCGCGGCGGTATGAGCCGTTCCGCCCCGCCAAGCAGACCGGCTTTGCCGATGTCTATGACCGGCCGGTCTGGGGGCCGAACATGGCGCGCTATACGGCACTGGCGTTGCAGCTGATTGAGGGCACGGCGGACTATCGCAGCCTGAACGCGGCGCAGCTGGTCAAGGATGCGTATGGCATCCGCACGCGGGCGTCCAAGCGGGCCTTGGGGGCGGTGCTGGTGTATCTCTATGCCGAACCGGCGGCGTGGGCTTCGGGCAAGCCGGTGGATGCGGCTGCCAAGGCGCGGCACCGGGCCGAGATTGCGCGCTTTGGTGCGGCGGTCGCGGGGGATGATGTGGTGTTCGTGCCGCTGCGCTGGGGCGATTTGCTCAGGCAATGGGCGCAGGTGCCGGCGCTGAGCGCGCATGTGGCGGCGCTGCGCGCGCGGTTCGGCGATCTGGGCTGAGGCTGGCGGTCAGCTTTTGCTGACACCGGCCGCAACCGGCTGCGGGCCGATCTTGCGCGGGTAGACAAAGCCGTGCACCGGGCGGGCATCGCCCAGCACGCCGGGCGTGCCTTCGACCTGAATCCGTGACCAGTCATTGTTGGCTGACACATCATAGACCGGCATCTTCAGCGAGACCTTGTTGCGCGTCCAGTTGGCGTGGTCGATCAGCACCTCGCGGTCGGACACGACCTCGGACACCACGGCGACATGGCCCAGACGGCTGCTGGAATGCGGGGCGAAGACCATGACGGCCCCGGCTTCCGGCTCATTCCCGCGCGAATAGACACCCTTTGCGGCGGTCCACCAGGTGCCGGCATTGCCTGTCAGCTCAACACCTGACGCGGTGCGGGCAAAGGGCACGCACCAGACGCGGGCCCCCTTGGCCTGCTTTTCCCTGACCTCGGCAATGGCTTTGGCCTGCAGTTCCGGGTTCAGCGTGGCGGGGGCAGAGGCCCCCATCGACGACTTGGTAATGGCGTCGCCGCAAGCGGTCAGCAGCACAAGGCTGGCACAAAGGAACGTGGTACGGGCAAAGCCGTGCATAAGCCGTGTCATCGTCACTGTGAACCATCCCCAAGGTGCGTTGCCCGGAGTTGTAACGCATGTTTCAGCGGGTGAAAGACCCTGTGATCGGCGGTGGCGAAAACCCGCCGGTGGGCGGCGGGGGTTCAGATTTTATGGGAACTGTGTCGCGTAACCCGTTCGCGCCACAGCACAAACAGCCCCGCCGCCACGATGATGGCAATGCCGGTCCAGGCCAAGGCATCGGGCCATTCGGCAAAGAAGGCCCAGCCCCAGAGGATTCCCCACAGCATGGCGCTGTATTCGAACGGGGTGACGGCATTGGCATCGGCGATGCGGTAGGCCTGCGTCAGCAGCGTCAGCCCAAGGGCGGCGATCACCCCGCAGCCCGCCATCAGCGTCGCATCCAGCGGGGTGGGCCAGACCCAGGCGCGCATCAGGAACGCCAGCGACGGGTGCAGATCGGGCGCGGTGGTGCCGCCAAACCCAAGCGCCATGGCGGTTGCGATCACCAGAAACACCAGATTGCCCCAGAACGCCATCGCAGGCGCACTTTCGGTCTGCCCCAGCTTGCGGGCGAAGATCATCGACAACCCGTAGCACAGGCCCGACAGCACCGGCAGCAAAGCCGCAATCTCGAACACCCCCGCGCCGGGGCGCAGGATGATCAGCACGCCGCCAAAACCGGCCAGCACTGCCGACAGGCGCCGCCAGCCGACGGTTTCGCCCAGCATCGGCACCGACAGCAGGGTGATGAACAGCGGGGCCGAGAAATACAGCGCCACCGCACTGGCCAGCGGCAGGGCGGGCAGCGCAAGGTAATAGGCGGCATAGGCCACAAACATCACCAGCCCGCGCCCGATCATCGCGCGGGTGCCCGGGGTGAACAGCGTGCGCACCCCCCCGTCAAAAGCGGCGAGCAGCAGCAGCAGCGGCAAGGCGGTCAGACTGCGGAACACCATGGCCTGCGACAGCGGATAGCTGCCCGACAACAGCTTGAGGATCAGATCCTGCACCGAAAACAGCCCCAGACCGGCGCAAAGGCACAGGATGCCAAGGCTGGAGTCGTGGCGCGGGCTGGGAAGGGCTGTCATCTTGCGGGCCTGATCTGGTCTGCGCAGACCTGAGCACAGGGTGGCCGCGCGCGCGCCCCCGGCACCGACATGGCGGTGTCGGATTAGTCGGCTGCGGGCGGCTTGATGAAGCGGGCCCCCTTGGGCCGGTTTTGTGGCGCAAGGCTGATGCGGGGGGCGATGGGGGCGGCGGATGTGTCCGCCTCGTCCGGCACGGTGGCCAGTGTCTGTTCCAGCTGGCGGGTGGCCGGGCCATCGGGGATGGGCTGCAGGCTGTCTGTGCCGGTGGCCATGGCAAGGTTGCGGCCAGAGACGTGCTGCTGCACGCCCAGAAACACCGCCGTGCAGATCAGGCACAGGCCGAGGAGGAGCAGAATCTTGGGCATGGCGGGTTCCGTCTGCTGGGGACCGCATTTTGTGGCGCGGCAATGTGGCAGCGGTTTGGCGGCAGGGCGACATCCACGAAAAAAGCCGCGCAGACGGATCTGCGCGGCCTGTGGTCCGGCGGGCCGGACCTGATTTGGAAAGCCTCAGTCTTCCTGAGCAGCGCCGCCCAGATCGTCGAACAGTTCGGCGATCTCGAAATCGGCAGCGGCTTCGGCTTCGGCAGCCAGATCCTGGATCGACTTGCCCGAGGCCTGCAGTTCGGCTTCTTCTGCCGAGCGGGCCACATTCATGTTGATCCGCACCGAGACTTCGGGGTGCAGAACCACCGAAACCGAGTGGATGCCAAGGTCTTTGATCGGCTTGTCCAGCACGACCTGACCACGTTCGACGGTAAAGCCGCCGGCCGTTGCCACTTCGGCGGCGTCACGGGTGGTGACGGAACCGTAAAGCGCGCCCGAATCGGATGCCGAACGGATGATGATGAAGGTCTGACCGTCGAGCGATGCTGCGACGGATTCGGCCTCTTTCTTGGTTTCAAGGTTCTGCGCTTCCAGCTGGGCCTTTTTGGCCTCGAAGGATTTGATGTTGCCATCATTGGCGCGCAGCGCCTTGCCCTGCGGCAGCAGGAAGTTGCGGGCGTAGCCGTCCTTGACGTTGACGACTTCACCCATCTGGCCCAGCTTGGCCACGCGCTGAAGAAGGATCACTTGCATGTCTGGTGCTCCTTATTTCACAGCATAGGGCAGCAGGGCGAGGAAGCGGGCGCGCTTGATCGCACGGGCCAGCTCACGCTGCTTGATGGCCGAAACGGCGGTGATGCGCGATGGCACGATCTTGCCGCGTTCCGAGATGTAGCGCTGCAGCAGACGGGTGTCTTTGTAGTCGATCGCCGGTGCATTGTCGCCCGAGAAGGGGCAAACCTTGCGGCGGCGGAAAAATGGTTTGTTCGCCATGGTTTATGGTCCTTTCCTGAGACTGGGGATCAACGACGCGGGCCGCGGTCTGCGCCGCGGTCGCCACCGAAGCCACCGCTGCGCTCACCGCCGCGGTCGCCACCGAAACCACCCCGGTCAGGACGGTCGCCGCCACCGAAGGCCGGACGGTCGCGGCGTTCGCCACGGTCGCCGTCACGGTCATCACGCTTTTGCATCTGCACCGACGGGCCTTCGCCGTGCGCATCGACCTTGATGGTCAGCACGCGCATCACGTCATCATGCAGGCGCATCAGCCGTTCCATTTCCTGCACGGCGGCCGGGGGCGCATCCGATTTCAGAAAGGCGTAATGGCCCTTGCGGTTCTTGTTGATCTTGTAGGCCATCGTCTTGACGCCCCAGTATTCCGATTCAACGACTTTGCCGCCATTGTCGGAAAGAACTGCGGTGAAATGTTCGACAAGGCCTTCAGCCTGCGTGTTGGAAAGATCCTGACGCGCAATAAAGACATGCTCATACAGTGGCATGTATCGTCCTTTTCGTCTCGGGCGGCTTCAAAGACCATCGGCATTTGGCCTTTCCGCGGCCGGGTCACGAGAGGCATCGCCATTTAAAGGGATGCGGAAAGGATGGTGCGTTATACAGATCGCCCCTGCGGATGCAAGCGCAGAGAGGGCGCGCTGTTTCTGTGCGCCACACGCAGCTGTTATGTGCGTTTTCGCACAATTTTTGTTCGCGTTCGGCGAATTGTGCAGGTGCAGCACGTAGGGCAGGGTCTTTGCCATACTGCGGGCCATGGTGGCCTGCCTGTCCGGAGAGATTTGATGACCCGTTTTGCCCCGCTTGCCCTGATTGCCGCGCTTGCCGCCGCCCCCGCCTTTGCCGAGGCCGAGAAATACACGGTTGACGCCAGCCACGCCCAGATCGTGTTCAGCTACAACCACCTTGGGTTTTCCACTGGCTACGGCATGTTTTCCGGCTATGAGGGCGAGATCATGTTTGATCAGGCCGAGCCTGCCGCGTCTTCGGTGACCGTGTCTTTCCCGGTGCGCTCGATGCTGACCGGCTGGGAAGCCCGGTTTGAGCATTTCATGTCGGCGGACTTCTTTGACGCCGCCGAGGATGAAATGGTCAGCTTTGCCTCGACCGGGATTGAAGTCACCGGCGAGACGACCGCGCTGATCACCGGCGATCTGACGCTGAACGGCGTGACCAAGCCGGTGGTGCTGGATGCGGTGCTCAATCAGGCCGGCGATCACCCGATGGAGGGCAAGCCATGGGCCGGGTTCTCTGCCACCACCACGCTGCTGCGGTCGGATTTCAACCTTGGTGCATTCGCACCGTTCATCAGCGATGAAGTGCAGGTTCAGATCTCGCTGGAGGCGATGAAGGCCGACTAAGCCTTTTGGTTCAGGGAATGGAAAAGGCCGCCGGAGCGATCCGGCGGCCTTTTTCTTTGTGCCGGGCTTACTGCCGGGTGGCGGTCAGGGCCACATCGACGGTGACACCAAAGCCGACCGAGGCCTCATCGGTATAGGTGGCCCCCATCCCGAAATCGCGGCGGTCGAGGGTGGTTTGGCCGGTCATTGTGGCGGTGTTGCCGTTGATATCAAGGGTGAAGGGCAGGGTGACGGGCACCTCTGCACCGCGCAGGGTAAGGGTGCCGCTGGCCTGATAGCCAGAGGCGGCGGGCAGGATATCGGCGATGAAGACGGCCTGCGGAAAAGCGGTCACGTCGAAGAAATCGGCAGATCTGGCCTGCTGGGTTACGGAGCCGAGGGTCAGCGACCCGGTGTCGATGCTGACGGTGACGCTGCCCTGCGTGCCGTTGGTGGCCGCCTCATCAAAGGTGATGTCGGCGGTCCATGCCGCAAAGCTGCCGCTGACCTGCTGGCCCATCTGGGTGACGCTGATGCCCAGCGTGCCGTCGCTGACCTGCCAGTTTCCGGCGGCGGGGGCGGGTTGGGCAGCGGTAAGGCTCTGCGTCACCGGCTCGCCCCGCGGCAGGGCGGCGACGGCGGCACCGAGGCCGAACAGCGCGACCGCCGCCATCACTGGCAGCGCAGAGCGCCGTGCCGGAACCGGCAAAGCAGGCGCGTTGATGCCGCGCGTCATCCGGCGCAGCGTGTCGTCGCGGTCGATGACATGATGTTTGAGTGCGCCCGCGATGTGCAGCAGGATCGAGGCGATCATCAGCTTGGTGAACACCCAATGCGCGGCCCCTGCGGTGGCCGCGACCGCTTCGGATTGCGGCACAAACGGCAGGCTCTGGCCAAAGGGCCACCAGATCGGCGCAAAGCCGGTGACGGCGGCGTGATGCACCCAGCCGGTCAGCGGTACGGCGACGAGAGAGATATAGAGCATCCAGTGCACCAGCCGGGCCAGCCAAAGCTCCAACCGCCGTTCGGGATGCAGCGGCACCGGGTGGGTTTCAAAAAGCGTCCAGAGGATGCGGCCAAGCGCCACGAAAAACACCACAACGCCAAGGGTTTTGTGCACTGAGAACACCTGCGCCTTGAGCGCCAGTTGCTGCGCGGTGTCATAGGGCAGGCGGTTGGCGACCAGCCCCAGCGGAATGGCGATCAGGATCAGCGCGGCGGTGGCCCAGTGGAACAGGCGCGCGATGCGCCCGTAAGAGCGCTGCGAATTGCGGGCGGACATGGGGGACTTCTCCGGGTTATGGTCTGGCGGCAGGGTAGCGGTTTTCACCCATAAGCGCAGTCTGTGCCGCTGCACAGGCCCTGTGCAAACGGCGCGGTGATTGCGCTGGCGGCAGGGGCGCGGTATCTGGGGGCAGACATCAGACGGGAGGCACTATGGGCCGCGCATTCGTATTTCCGGGTCAGGGGGCCCAAACCATCGGCATGGGCCGCGCCCTCGCCGAAGCCTATCCGGCAGCAAAGGCCGTGTTTGACGAGGTGGATGACGCTTTGGGCGAGGCCCTGTCAACGCTGATCTGGGAGGGCGACATCGCCGATCTGACCCTGACGCAGAATGCGCAGCCCGCGCTGATGGCGACATCGATCGCCGCGTTGCGCGCGATGGAGGCCGAAGGCTTTGGCATGGCGCAGGCCGATTTCGTGGCGGGGCATTCGTTGGGCGAGTATTCGGCGCTGTGTGCCGCCGGGGCCCTGACCCTGTCGGACACCGCGCGGCTGCTGCGTATCCGGGGCGCTGCCATGCAAGAGGCGGTGCCGGTCGGTGTCGGCGCGATGGCAGCGATTCTGGGCCTGGATTTCGAGACCGTGGTGCATATCGCGGCTGAAGCGGCAGGGGATGAGGTGTGTCAGGCCGCCAATGACAATGATCCGGCGCAGGTGGTGATTTCCGGCCACAAGGACGCGGTGGACCGTGCCATGGTGCTGGCGAAAGAGCGCGGCGCCAAGCGCGCCCTGCTGCTGCCGGTCTCGGCCCCGTTTCATTGCGCGCTGATGGCCCCCGCCGCCCATGTGATGGCCGAGGCGTTCGCGGCGGTGGTGATCAGCAAACCCGTCTGCCCGGTGGTGGTGAACGTGCGTGCCGAAGCGATAGAGGAACCCGACCGCTTTCGCGACCTCTTGATCGCGCAGGTGACGGGTGCCGTGCGCTGGCGCGAGAGCATGCAGTGGATGGAACGCGCCGGAGTGACAGAGTTCTGGGAGATCGGGGCCGGCAAGGCGCTGTCGGGCATGATCAAGCGGATCGTGCCGGGGGCAGAGGTGCGGGCGATTGGTGTGCCTGCGGACGTGCTGGCGCTGAAAGGCTGAAGGTTGTGCCCGGGGCTGACCCCGGGGGCTGTCTGCCCCCGGACCCCCGAGGATATTTTTGAACAGATAAAAAGGGGTAGGGTCATGTTTGATCTGACCGGGAAAAAGGCACTGGTAACGGGTGCGTCGGGCGGGATAGGCGCAGAGATTGCGCGGGTTCTGCATGGCGCGGGGGCGACTGTCGCGCTGTCGGGCACGCGGGTGGACCCGCTGGAGGCGCTTGCGGCGGAACTGGGCGAGCGGGCGCATGTGCTGGCCTGCAACCTGTCGGAGGTGGCCGAGGTCGAAGGGCTGGTCAAGCGCGCAGGCGAGGCGATGGGATCGGTCGATGTGCTGGTCAACAACGCCGGGATCACCCGCGACGGGCTGATGATGCGGATGTCGGATGACGACTGGCAGTCGGTGATCGACGTCAACATGACCGCGACCTTCCGGCTGTGCCGGGCGGCGGTGCGCGGCATGATGAAGGCGCGCTGGGGGCGCATTGTGAACATCAGCTCGGTCGTCGGCACCACCGGCAATGCGGGGCAGGTGAACTATGCCGCCTCCAAGGCCGGGATGGTGGGGATGTCGAAATCGCTGGCGGCAGAGGTGGCCAGCCGGGGAATCACGGTGAACTGTGTGGCGCCGGGGTTCATCGAGACCGCGATGACCGAAAAGCTGAATGATACGCAGCGCGGGGCGATTCTGGCCGGTGTGCCGGCCGGGCGCATGGGCACAGCGCCCGAAATTGCGGCGGCCGTGCTGTATCTTGCCTCTGCAGAGGCCGGATATGTGACCGGCGCTGTCTTGCATGTGAATGGCGGGATGGCCATGATATGACGTGCCCGGGCACCACGCCGGGCACGCTTTCGTGAAAGCGTTTGCCTAAGCGTGCTGCCCTTGCTATAGGCGCGCTGGAAATCACTGGCGGTGCCGGTGTCGTCGCCCCGTTGCGATGGAATCGCCCCGCAAGGGGTAAGGACAAGAGACGGGAAATCCTCCCGCTGGATATAAGAGGAAGTGACATGAGCGACATCGCTGACCGCGTGAAGAAGATCGTCGTTGAGCATCTGGGCGTCGAAGAGGACAAGGTCACCGAGACCGCCTCTTTCATCGACGATCTGGGCGCGGACTCGCTCGACACTGTCGAACTGGTCATGGCGTTTGAGGAAGAATTCGGGATCGAAATCCCCGATGACGCCGCCGAGACCATCCAGACCTTTGGCGATGCTGTGAAATTCATCACCGAAGCGGCCTGATCTTCGGATCACGGCACCTGCTTACGGAACGGGCACCCCTTTGGGGGTGCCTTTTTCGTCTGGGGGGGCGGTGGTTGACGGGCTGGCGTTGGCAACGGATCAGCCCGCGGGACGCGCATGAAAAAGGCCCCGTGTCCGTCTGGACCGGGGCCTTTTGCTGCGCTGACCGTCCGATCAGAACGGGATTTCGTCGTCGAGGTCAGAGCGCCCGCCAGAGGGTGCGCGGTCGCCGCCGCGCGACCCGCCACCCGAGCTGCCACCCGCCCCACCACCGGACGGCGCGCTGCCGTAATCGTCATAGCCGCCACGGTCATCATAGCCGCCTTGCGCGCCGCCGCCACCGCCCGTGCCGCCGCCTTCACCACGGCCGCCCAGCAGGGTCAGCTCTCCGCGGAACTGGCGCAGCACGATTTCGGTGGTGTAGCGGTCGGCACCCGACTGGTCCTGCCATTTGCGGGTTTCCAGCTGGCCTTCGATATAAACGGTCGAGCCTTTGCGCAGATACTGTTCGGCAATCTTGGCAAGGTTTTCGTTGAAGATCGCGACCGAATGCCATTCGGTGCGCTCTTTACGCTCACCCGTCTGCTTGTCGCGCCAGTTTTCCGATGTGGCGATGCGCAGGTTCACCACCTTGCCGCCATTGGCAAAGCTGCGCACCTCGGGGTCGCGGCCCAGATTGCCGACGATGATGACCTTGTTGACCGAGCCTGCCATGGAATCCCTCCGCTATGGGTCTGCCCCGGCGCTGTGCCGGGGCTTTGATCGACCGGAGCATCCCCGGTCTTGGTTAAGGAAAAATCTATAGCGACCGGAGGGCGGCGCTGCAATGCGGGGGCGGGGTTTGCGCGGCAAAACCCGGCAGCAAAAAACCGCCGATCAGGGTTTGCGCGCCATCGCCCGCATCTGGGCACTGGAACGGGGCGGGAAAATCCCTATAGTCGCCGGGTCTGAGGCAACCCGGAATGAACTCATGAAGCTGAACGCGACCGCCCTGTCTGCCGCCCTGGTCCTTGCCCTGTCTGGCCTGGCCCCCGCTGTGGCGCAGGCCGAACCGCTGAGCCTTTCGGGATCGTCGAAGAACCGGGCCTCACTGTTCAGCTCGCAGACAAAACTGCTCGATGGCCGGTTGGCCAAGCAATATGAGGCGTCGGTACGGCTGACGCCGAAGGGCAAGGCCGGGGCGGCAGAGGCAACCACCGCACCCCGCTATGCCGGGCGGTACAAGGGCGAATATCTGGCGGTGGCCCGCACGATGGCAAGCAAACACGGGATTCCCGAAGACCTGTTCCTGCGGCTGGTGCAGCAGGAATCGGGCTGGAACCCCGGTGCGGTGTCGCACAAGGGGGCCACGGGTCTGGCGCAGCTGATGCCGGGGACGGCGCAGAAACTGGGGGTAGATATCCATGATCCGCACCAGAATCTTGAGGGCGGGGCGCGATATCTGAAGATGATGTATCAGAAATTCGGCAGCTGGCGGCTGGCGCTTGCCGCCTATAACGCCGGGCCGGGGGCGGTGGAAAAGCACAATGGCATTCCGCCCTTCCCTGAGACGGTGAATTATGTGAAGGCGATTCTGGGCTGAACGGGCCGTATCGCGGGTCTGGGGGCGGCGCAGCGGATGCGCCGCCCTTTTGCATTACCACAGATGCGCGACGTGGGGGGCGATCAGGCGGTCATAGACCGCGCGCGCGGCCTGCATCTGGTTGTCGGTCAGCGCGGGCAGGTTGGCGGCGGCCGCATTGGCCTGCGCCTGTGCCGGGGTTCTGGCCCCCGGTATCACCACGGTGACCGCCCGCTCCATCATGATCCAGCGCAGGGCAAAGGCGGCCATCGGGGTGCCTTGCGGCACCAAGGGGCGCAAAGCCTCCACCGCTTCCAGCGCCACGTCGAAGGGCACGCCGCTGAAGGTCTCGCCCTTGTCGAACGCCTCGCCGTTGCGGTTGAAGGCGCGGTGGTCGTCGGCGGCGAACTGGCTGTCCGCAGTCATCTTGCCGGTCAAGAGGCCAGAGGCCAGCGGCACACGGGCGATGACGGCGACATTCTTCGCGCGGGCCTCGGCAAAGAACGCCTCTGCCGGTTTCATGCGGAACAGGTTGTAGATGATCTGCACCGAGACCACGCCGGGGTGCTGAATGGCGGTGCGGGCTTCCTCGACCGTTTCGACCGAGACGCCGTAATTGGCGATCTTGCCCTTGGCCTTGATGCCATCGAGCGCCGCGAACATGTCCGGGTTGGAATAGACTGGCGTTGGCGGGCAGTGCAGTTGCACCAGATCGAGGCAGTCGAGCTTCAGGTTTTTCAGGCTGCGGTCGATGAACGCCTCAATCGCGGGGCCGGTGTAGCCTTGCGCCGTGTGCGGGTTCAGGCGGCGACCGGCCTTGGTGGCGACAAAGGGGCGGTCGCCGCCGCGTTCGGCCAGCACCTCGGCGATGATCTGTTCGCTGCGCCCGTCGCCATAGACATCGGCGGTGTCGATAAAGGTCATCCCGGCATCAAGCGCGGCGTTCAGGGTGGCTTTTGCATCCTCCCACGTCACCTCACCCCAGGTGCCGCCGATGGCCCAGGCGCCAAATCCGATCGGGGTGGTGTTGCGGCCGGTGCGGCCAAAGGGGTGGGTCTGCATGGTATCCTCCGCTGTGTTTGCGCCAAGCTATGCGTGCGGGCACCGGAATGCCATGGTGCCGCAGGCGGTCACGGGGTCTTTTCGCGCGTGATGGCTTGGGATAGGGCTGGAGCCATGGACCTTGTGGTGGACAATCTGGCGGTGGCGCGCGGCGGGCTGACGGTGCTGGAGGGCGTGAGCTTTTCGGTGGCACCCGGTCAGGCGCTGATTTTGCGCGGGCCGAACGGGGTGGGCAAGACCACGCTGCTGCGCACGCTGGCCGGATTGCAGCCAAGCGTGGCGGGCACGGTGAGTGCGCCGCCCGAAAGCCTGACCTACGCCGCCCATGCCGACGGGCTGAAAGCGGTGCTGAGCGTGGAGGAAAACCTGCAGTTCTGGGCCGCGATCCACGGTGTTGGCGGGGTTCAGGACGCGATGGCGCAGATGAACCTGTGGGACTTGCGCGCGCGCCGGGCGGCCAACCTGTCAGCCGGGCAAAAGCGGCGGCTGGGGCTGGCGCGGCTGCTGGTGACGGGGCGGGCGATCTGGGTGCTGGACGAGCCGACGGTCTCGCTCGACGTGGCGAGCGTCGCGCTGTTTGCAGGGGTGGTGCGGGGGCATCTGGGCGGCGGCGGCATGGTGCTGATTGCCACCCATATCGATCTGGGGCTGACCGAGGCTGCGGTGCTGGACCTCGGGCCGTTCAAGGCCAGGGCTCCGGTCGTGACCGGCGGCGGCTTTGACGAGGCGTTTACATGACCGCCCTGCTGATCCGCGATCTGCGGCTGGCGTTCCGCGCCGGGGGCGGCTTTGGGCTGGGGCTGGCGTTTTTCCTGCTGGTGGCGGTGCTGGTGCCATTGGGCGTGGGGCCGGAACCGGCAACTCTGGCGAAAATTGCGCCCGGAATCTTGTGGGTGGGCGCGTTGCTGGCGTGCCTGCTCTCGCTTGACCGGATCTTTGCGCTGGATTTCGAGGATGGGTCGCTGGACCTGCTGGCCACCTCTCCGATTCCACTGGAAGGGGTGGTGGCCATCAAGGCGCTGGCGCATTGGCTGGTGACCGGCCTGCCGCTGACGCTCTGCGCGCCGGTGCTGGGGGTGTTGTTGAACCTGGCCGAACCGGGCTATCTGTGGCTGGTGGTCAGCTTAGCTGCGGGCACGCCGGCGCTGTCGGTGATCGGGGCCTTTGGTGCGGCGCTGACGGTGGGGATCAAACGCGGTGGCTTGCTGCTGTCGCTGCTGGTGCTGCCGCTGTATGTGCCGACGCTGATCTTTGGCGCGGAAGTGGTAAAGCGCGGGGCGACCGGGGCCGGGGCGCAGGTGCCGCTGCTGCTGCTGGCAGGGATCACCGCAGGCGCGGTGGCGCTGCTGCCGTTTGCGGCTGCGGCGGCGCTGCGCGTCAATCTGCGCTGATGTTTTGACAGGAGTGTGACTTGAGACGCTATACAAGAGAGGGTAGGGCAGGCTGATGTCGCTCTGGGAATATGCCAATCCGAAACGGTTCATGCAGGTATCGCGCCGGGTTTTGCCCGTGGCGGTCGGGCTTGCCGTGGTCGGTCTGCTGGTCGGGCTGATCTGGGGGTTTTTCTTTACGCCGGATGATTTCCGTCAAGGATCGACCGTGAAGATCATCTTCCTGCATGTGCCGACCGCGATGATGGCAATCAATGCCTGGGTGATGATGCTGGTGGCCAGCCTGATCTGGCTGATCCGGCGCCATCATGTCAGCGCATTGGCGGCCAAGGCGGCGGCCCCGGTCGGGCTGACCTTTACCGTGATCGCGCTGGTGACCGGCGCGCTGTGGGGCCAGCCGATGTGGGGCACCTGGTGGGCCTGGGACCCGCGGCTGACCGCGTTTCTGATCCTGGCGCTGTTCTACCTTGGCTATATCGCGCTGTGGCAGGCGGTGGATGACCCCGACACTGCCGCCGATCTGACGGCGGTGCTGTGCATGGTGGGGTCGGTGTTTGCCCTGCTGTCGCGCTATGCGGTGAAGTTCTGGAATCAGGGGCTGCATCAGGATTCGACGATCCTGAAGGTGGGCGAGACCGACCCGATCGATGTCGCCTATTATGTGCCGCTGGTGGTGAGCATTGTGGGCTTTGTGCTGCTGTTCGTGGCGCTGGTGCTGATCCGCACCCGGACCGAGATTCGCGCGCGCCGCCTGTCGGCGCTGCTGGCACGGGAGCGGTTGGCATGATCCCCGATCTGGGCCGCTATGCGGTGGCGGTTTTGTCGTCCTATGGCGTGTCGCTGCTGTTGCTGGCGGCGCTGGTGGCGCTGACCCTCTGGCAGGGGCGGCGGGTCAAGCGGCAGCTGGATGAGGTCGAGGCGCGGCAGGCGAAAGGACAGGGGAAAACCGATGGCTAGATGGTTGATGGCCTTGCCGCCGCTGATCTTTGCCGGGCTGGCCGGGGCGTTTTACGTGGGGATGATCCAGAAAAACCCCAATGACATGCCGACCGCGTTTCAGGATCGCGCCGCCCCGGTGGTGCCTGCGACCGGGCTGGCGGGTGTGGCACTGCTGACCGATGCCGATCTGCGCACGGGCCAGGTGACGGTGGTGAATTTCTTTGCCACCTGGTGCCCGCCCTGCCGGGCCGAGCATCCGGTGCTGCTGCAGATGGCGGCCGATGGGGTGCGGGTGGCGGGCATCAACATCATGGACAATGACGCCAAGGCGATTGCCTATCTGGCCGAGGACGGCAACCCGTTTTTTGCCGTCGCCACCGACCCGCAGGGCCGCAACCGGGTGGAATGGGGTGTGACCGCCCCGCCCGAGACGTTCATCCTGCGCGGCGATGGCACGGTGGCGATGCGCTTTATCGGGCCGCTGATCGGCACGGATTACGAAAACCGCTTCGTGCCCGCGTTGGCCGAAGCCCTGGCGGCGCAAGCGGCGGGCTGAGGCCCGCCGCTTACTCCAACAGCATCAGGCCCAGAAGGGCAAACACCATCAGCTCCCCCCACGGCAGACGCCCGGCACTGCCGGACAGTCGATCCTTGGGCGCGTGACGTGGCGCGATCGGGGGGGAGCGGGAGGGCATGGTCAGAAACTCGCACAACTCGTTACAAAACAACTAAAGGTTGCCGGAAGAGTCTGAACAAGAAGTTAAAGAAACCGTTCAAAGGTTAGTATTTGCTGCACTGCGACAAAAATGCCCGGACCATGCGGTCCGGGCATTTCAATCTGTATGGCAGGCGGCTTAAGCCGGCCCTGATCAGGCCTTTGCCAGATCGCGCAGCACGTAGTGCAGCACGCCACCGTGTTCGACGTATTCAATCTCGATCTCGGTGTCGATGCGGCACTTGATCTGGATGGTTTTCTCGGTGCCATCGGCATATTTGATCGTGCAGGGCACCAGGCTCAGCGGTTTCAGATCGCCGTCGAGGCCGTGGATGCTGACAACCTCATCGCCGGTCAGGTTCAGCGATTTGCGGGTCATCCCTTCGGTGAATTCGAACGGGATCACGCCCATGCCGACGAGGTTGGAGCGGTGGATACGCTCGAATGATTCCGCGATCACCGCTTTCACACCCAACAGCGCCGTGCCCTTGGCCGCCCAGTCACGCGACGACCCTGCGCCGTATTCGATGCCGCCAAAGATCACCAGCGGGGTGCCGGCTTCCTGATAGGCCATCGAGGCATCGTAGATGCTGGTCTGTGCGCCATCGGGGCCCTTGGTGTAGCCGCCTTCAACCCCATCCAGCATCTCGTTCTTGATGCGGATGTTGGCGAAAGTGCCGCGCATCATCACCTCGTGGTTGCCGCGACGCGAGCCGTAGGAGTTGAACTCGGATTGCGGAACCTGACGCTCTGTCAGGTACTTACCAGCGGGGGTTGATCCTTTGAACGACCCGGCAGGCGAGATGTGGTCGGTGGTGATCATATCGCCCAACAGAGCCAGAACGCGGGCGCCGTCGATGTTCGAAATCACGCCCGGCGTTTTGGACATGCCTTTGAAATAGGGCGGGTTCTGGATGTAGGTCGATGAGGTCGGCCAGTCATAGGTTTCCGAATCGGTGACCTCGACCGCCTGCCACTTTTCATCGCCCTTGAAGACATCGGCGTATTTCTTCTGGAACGCCTCACGCGTGACGACCGCATGCACGATGTCGGCGATTTCCTTGTTGGTGGGCCAGATGTCTTTCAGATACACCGGCTTGCCGTCTTTGCTGGTGCCGAGCGGCTCAGAGGTCAGGTCGATGTTCATGTCCCCGGCCAGCGCATAGGCCACCACCAGCGGCGGTGAGGCCAGATAGTTCGCGCGCACGTCGGGGCTGATCCGGCCTTCAAAGTTGCGGTTGCCCGACAGGACGGACGTGGCGACCAGATCGCCTTCGTTGATCGCCTTGGAGATTTCGGGTGCCAGCGGGCCGGAGTTGCCGATGCAGGTGGTGCAGCCATAGCCGACAAGGTTGAAGCCAACCGCATCCAGATCTTCCTGCAAGCCAGCGGCGTTCAGGTATTCCGACACGACCTGCGATCCGGGGGCGAGCGAGGTTTTCACCCAAGGCTTGCGGTTCAGACCCAGCGCGCGGGCCTTGCGCGCCACCAGACCGGCACCGATCAGCACGTAAGGGTTGGAGGTGTTGGTGCAGGACGTGATCGAGGCGATCACGACCGAGCCATCGCGCAGGATGTAGTCCTGCCCGTCAACCTTGGCGGTCGACATGCCCAGATGATCGCCCGGAATGTCCTCCGCCGCCGGGGCAGGCGCGCCGCCTTCGGCGGTCATCTCGGCCTTTTCCATTTTGGGCACCGCAGGCGCCTTGCGCATACCGCGGATATATTCGCCGAACGCGGTCGAGGCAGAGGTCAGCGGCAGGTAATCCTGCGGGCGTTTCGGGCCGGAAATGGCCGGAACGATGGTGCCCATGTCGAGTTCCAGCGTGCTGGTGTAGATCGGGCTGTAATCCGGCCCGCGCCACATGCCGTTGGCCTTCGCATAGGCTTCGACCAGATCAATCCGCGATTCCTCACGCCCGGTCTGACGCAGATAGCGCAGGGTTTCGTCGTCGATCGGGAAGAAGCCGCAGGTGGCACCGTATTCGGGGGCCATGTTGGCAATGGTGGCACGGTCGGCCAGCGGCAGGCGGTCCAGCCCGTCGCCGTAGAATTCAACGAATTTGCTGACCACGCCGTGTTTGCGCAGCATCTGCACGACCTTGAGCACCAGATCGGTGGCGGTGGTGCCTTCCATCATCTGGCCGGTCAGCTTGAAGCCGACCACTTCGGGGATCAGCATGGAGACCGGCTGGCCCAGCATCGCGGCCTCGGCCTCGATCCCGCCCACGCCCCAGCCCAGAACGGCAAGGCCGTTGACCATGGTGGTATGCGAGTCGGTGCCGACCAGCGTATCGGGATAGGCAACCATGTTGCCGTGCTGGTCGGTGTCGGTCCAGACCGTTTGCGCCAGATATTCCAGGTTCACCTGATGGCAGATGCCGGTGCCCGGCGGCACCACGCGGAAGTTGTTGAACGCGTTCTGACCCCATTTCAGGAAGACATAGCGTTCCATATTGCGTTCGTATTCGCGGTCCACGTTGGCCTGAAACGCGCGCGGGGTGCCGAATTCGTCGATCATCACCGAATGGTCGATGACCAGATCGACTGGGTTCAGCGGGTTGATCTTTTGCGCATCGCCGCCCAGGCCAAGGATGCCGTCACGCATCGCCGCAAGGTCGACCACGGCGGGCACGCCGGTGAAATCCTGCATCAGCACGCGGGCGGGGCGATAGGCAATCTCTCGCGGGTTCTGGCCGCCCAGTTTGCCCCAGTCGGAAAACGCCTTGATGTCATCGACCGAGACGGTCTTGCCGTCCTCGAACCGCAGCATGTTTTCCAACACCACTTTCAGCGCGGCGGGAAGTTTCGAAAATTCACCCAAGCCCGCGGCTTCCGCTGCGGGGATCGAATAATAGCTGACGGTCTGGCCGCCTGCGGTCAGGGTCTTGCGGGTGTTCTGGCTGTCATGTCCGACGGTGACGGTCATTTTGGGCCTCTTGGCTATGGGATCGGGAATGGCTTAAGGTCGTGTCCGGCGGGTTGAGCCGGGGAATCGCTGGCTTTGTATACAATTGTATGCCAATAATCCAGTGCTCCTTTCAGTCAACTTAAGTGCATCTTGGCACGACAGAACGGTGATGGGAATTGATCTTGCCCTCGCAAAACCTTGATTGGCGGCGCGCAGGTCCTGTCTGTAGAACGAAAGGGCACATTTGGGGATGACAGACGTGACGATGCGGATTTTGGTCAGCGCGACTTTCGGGCTCTGGATGGGTATTGCCGGTGCCGCACAGGCGCAGACCTCGCCGGTTCTGGTCGAGCTTTATACGTCGCAGGGCTGTTCGTCCTGCCCCCCTGCCGATGAATTCATGGAGGAGCTGGTCAAAAGCCCCGATGTCATCGCGCTGTCTTTGCATGTGGATTACTGGGATTATATCGGCTGGCGCGATACTTTTGCCAGCCCGGCCTTTACCCAGCGGCAGAAAGCCTATGCCAAGGCCGTGCGCAGCCGGATGATTTATACGCCGCAGATGATCGTCGGGGGTCTCGACCGGGTAGAGGGCAATGATCCTGTGCAGGTGGCTGAAGCGATCCGCCGGCATCAGGCGCAGGTCAGCCCGGTGCGGCTGACGCTCACGCGCAATGGTGATCAGATCGTCATCCGCGCCGAGGCCGATCCGCCCCTGACCAAACCCGCCCGCATTCAGGTGATCCGCTATCTGCCCGAAGCCACTGTGGCCATCGGCCGGGGCGAGAATGAGGGGCGCGAAGTGACCTATACCAACATCGTCACCGACTGGCAGTCGGTGGCCGACTGGCCCGGCCTTGCCCCGTTCGAGATGACGGCAGAGGTGACGGGCACCGATCCGGTGGTGGTGGTGGTGCAGACCGTGGGCCCGGCAGATGTGCTGGCGACGGCGCAGGTCAAGTAGCGCTTACGGCTTCCAGCGCCGGTGAATCCAGAACCACTGCTCGGGGTATTGCCGGATCAGCCGTTCCAGATTGTCATTCAGCGCCTGCGTCATGATTTCCGGCGTGGAATGCGGGATCGGCGGATCGACGATGATCTGGAACGACAACCCGTCCGGCTGGCGGATCGCATAGGTCGGGATCAGCACCGCGTTGTATTTCAGCGCCATATCGGCAGCAGACAGCGCGGTCAGCGCCTCTTGCCCGAAAAAGGTCAGCTTGACACCCTTGTGCATGCGCTGATCGGGCAGGATGCCCAGCATGCCGCCGCCGCGCAGATGTTTCAGCATCTGCCCCATCCCCGCCCGCCCGCGTTCAAAGATCGGCTGGCCGATGGTGCCGATGGCCCGCACGTAATGCTCGTTGAACCACGGGTTCGACATCGGACGATAGAGCGCGCCAAGGCTGTAGCCGCGCGCGATGAGGGCGGCACGCACCGCATCGTAATTGCCGAAATGCCCGGTGGCGAGGATCACCGGCTGCTGCGCGTCATGCGCCGCCTGCAGGGCCGCGACACCATCGCCGGTCAGCGGCAATTGCGTGGTGCGGGCGATGAATTCGGCCCCCGAGTAGATTTCAATCACCGTGCGGCCGATGTTTTCCGGCACGCGGGCGACCATGCGGTCAATCTGGTCGGCGGGCAGATCGGGCAGGGTCAGCGCCAGATTGTCGCGAATACGCTGTGGCCAGCCGGCAAGCGGAGCTATGACCCGCGCCATGACCCAGCCGCACAGCGGCACGCGCCAGCGGTAGGGCAGGGCCAGCAGCAGCCCGATCACCGCGCGGATGGCGCGGTCGGTCAGCCATTGGCCCCAGGTTCCATTCTTATGCGCGTTGGTGTCGGTCATCCGGTCCGTTTTACTGGCTTTTGGATGCGCCATGCACCCGGGTCTCGCGGTGCCAGACATAAAGACCCGCCGCCACGATCACAAGCGCACCGATGATGGTGGGCATATCCGGCACCTCGCCATACAGGATATAGCCCCATCCGGTGGCGAAAATCAGCCCGGCATAGGCAAAGGGCGCGACACTGCCCGCCTGTGCAATGGTGAATGACCGGATCAGGAACAGGTTGGCCATGGTACCAAGTGCCCCGATCAGCGCAAACAGCGGCCAGTCGGCCATCGGCACCGGGACCCAGACAAAGGGCAGCGTGACACTGGTGGCGGCCATGCCGAACAGCGCACCCAGGATAAGCGGCGTCCACGCGGTTTCCTGCGGGCCAAGGTGGCGGGTCAGCAGCGCGCTGACGGCATAGAACACCGCAGCCGCCAGCGGCAGCAGGGCGGCGGGGGTGAACACCGACAACCCGGGGCGGATGATGATCAACGCGCCGATCAGTGCCGCCACCACCCCCGCAATCCGGCGCGGGCCAAGCCGTTCGCCCAAAAACAGCGCAGCCCCCAGCGTGATCAGCACCGGGTTCAGATCCCCCAGCGCCGTCGCCTCGGCCAGCCCGATATAGGGCAGGGCCGAGAAAAAGCAGCCAATCGCGCCCAGCTGACACGCCGCGCGGATCAGGTGCAGCACCGGCCAGCGGGTGCGCAGCATGGCGGGCAGACGCGGGCCCAACAGCACCGATATGATCAGCACCTGCCCGGCAAAGCGCGCCCAGATCACCTGTGGCACCGGATAGCGCGCGATCAGCCCCTTGGCCACGGCATCCATCGCGGCAAAGCAAAAGATTGCCAGCACCATCAACAGGATGCCGCTTTTGGTGTCCTTGACGGTGGGAAGAGCGATCGGGGGCAGGGTCATGCAGCGTCCTTTTGCGGCGGACGCTATCCTGCTGCCGGGGGCTTCACAAGGCCGTGCCCTGTGCCGTGCCCTTTGCTGCCCCCGTCAATCCTCATCCCGGTTCATGACAATCTCACCGGCCCCTTCGAGCTGGCGGATGGTGGTGACGATGCTGGTCATCGCGTCTTCGGCGTCCTTGTCCTTGACCTTGCCACGGGTGGCCATTTCGTCGCGGATCGACTGCGCCAGCCGCTGCGAGATGTTGGCCAGAATGAATTCCACCGCAGCGGCCTGCTGGGCCTGCGTTTGTGCGGCGGTGAGGGCGGTCACCAGAACCGGCAGGTCGATCATGCGCACGATCTTGGGGATATCGCGGGGCATGATGCGGGCAGGGATATGACCGAAGGTGAAAATCGCCTTGCGTACCTGTTCGGCAAAGGCGGCATCTTCGGCATCCAGTCCGAGCAGCACATCATCACGCGTGGCCGAGGTCGAGATGTTCAGGATTGCCCCCACCCGTTCCACCGGGCCGGCGTCAAAGGCGCGGGCGGGCTGGGCATCCAGCTGGGTCGCCAGCGAATGGCCGATCCGGCGCACGGTTTCGGGGCTGACACTGCCGGTCATGGAAACTGCATAGGCCACGCGGCGCGCCTTGTCGCCCGGCAACCGGCCCAGCAGTTCGGCGGCCTTCGGCACCGGCAGTTTGGACAGCATGACGGCGGCAACCTCCACGCTTTCCGCCTCCAGCACCGGCAGGATGCGGTCTGCGGGCAGGGTGGTCAGCCGTTCCCACGGGTCGCCCTTGCCCAAGGCGCCCGCCAGACGGCGCAGGCGGCTGGCGGCGGTGGCGCTGATATGGCCGTCCATCATGGTCAGCGCGCCATCAATGCCGCCGGGGAAAGACAGCCCCACCTCTTCCAGCTCGGCCAGGAACTCTTCGACCACCTGCGACAGGGTGTTGCGGTCAACCAGACGCATCTGGCCGATCTGTTCGGTCAGCGCCGCCTGCATGTGGTCGGGCAGGGCGGTGACTGGCATCGACCCGCCCTCGGCCAGCATCAGGCGTACAATGATTGCCGCCTTTTCACGCGGCGTCGGCGCGCGCCGTTCGCCCAGACTGCCGCCAAAAGACACTGCGCGCTGCACCGGAGTGATGCGCGCCAAGGCGTGGCCAAAATCATCCGACATCCGATTCCCCGTTCTGGTGGTCCTGCACACAGGCTGCCAGTCCGGGGTTAAGGAGGCATTACGGCCAGATCAGGTGGTGGGGGTCAGCGTGCATTCGCCCTTGGCCTGATCCCAGCTCATGCCGTCCTTGCACGACGACGCGGTGATCTCTTTGTGGCCCGAGCAATAGGCCATCGACACGGACGGCAGCAGCATGAGCGCGATGACGGCGGCGGTGAGTTTGGTGTTCATCAGTCGTCCTTCCCATGGTGAATTGAGTGCAATTCAAGGGTAGCACGGACTCTGGCATATCAAGGCCGGATTCCGGCAGGGCGCATCGCCCCGCCGGTCACGCTTTCGTTATGCGCCGAAAACCCGGGCAAAGATCGTGTCGACATGCTTGGTGTGATAGCCAAGGTCGAACTTTTCCTCGATCTGCGCCGGGGAAAGCGCCGCCAGCACCTCGGCATCGGCCAGCAATTCCGTTTTGAAATCAGCGCCTTGTTCCCAGACCTTCATGGCGTTTCTTTGCACCAGACGGTAGCTGTCTTCGCGTGACACGCCGGCCTGCGTCAGCGCCAGCAGCACCCGCTGGCTCATCACCAATCCGCGGAACTTGTTCATGTTCCGCATCATGTTTTCCGGGTAAACCACCAGTTTTTCAACCACATTTGCCAAACGGTGCAGGGCGAAATCCAGCGTGATCGTGGCATCCGGGCCAATCGCGCGTTCCACGCTCGAATGGCTGATATCACGCTCATGCCACAGCGCCACATTTTCCATCGCCGGCACCACCGCCATGCGGACCAGCCGCGCAAGGCCGGTCAGGTTTTCGGTCAGCACCGGATTGCGCTTGTGCGGCATCGCCGAGCTGCCCTTCTGGCCGGGGCTGAAGAACTCTTCCGCCTCCAGCACTTCGGTGCGCTGCATGTGGCGGAATTCGGTGGCGATGTTTTCAATGCTGCTGGCGATCACGCCAAGGGTGGCAAAGAACATCGCATGGCGGTCGCGCGGGATGACCTGGGTGGAAATCGGTTCCGGCGTCAGGCCCAATTGCGCGCAGACATGCTCTTCCACCCGCGGGTCGATGTTGGCAAAAGTGCCGACAGCGCCGGAAATCGCCCCCGTCGCCACTTCGGCGCGGGCATTGACCAGCCGCGCCCGGCCACGCGCCATTTCGGCATAGAACCGGGCGAAGGTCAGGCCCATCGTGGTCGGCTCGGCATGGATGCCATGGCTGCGGCCGATGCGCACGGTGTCCTTATGCTCAAACGCGCGCGTCTTCAGCGCGGCCAGAACCCGGTCCATCCCGGCCAACAAAAGGTCCGCCGCCCGCACCAGCTGCACGTTCAGCGTGGTGTCCAGCACGTCGGAACTGGTCATGCCCTGATGCACGAAACGCGCATCATCGGCACCGATATGCTCGGCCAGATGGGTCAGGAAGGCGATGACGTCATGCTTGGTCACCGCTTCGATCTCGTCGATCCGGGCGACGTCGAATTCCACATCGCGGGCCTTCCAGACCGCTTGCGCATTGGCCTTCGGGATCACCCCCAGCTCTGCCATGGCGTCGCAGGCATGGGCCTCGATCTCGAACCAGATGCGGAATTTCGTGGCCGGCGACCACAGGGCAACCATCTCGGGGCGGGAATAACGCGGGATCATCACGAACCTATCATTGGAAAGGGGGTGCGCGGCCCCCTTAGACTGCGGGCGTGCTTGACGCAAGGCAAAGGGGACCGGATGCGGGAATTGATGGTGATCCTGACGCTTTGGCCGGGGGTGGCGCTGGCCGAGGGGTGGCAGCAACTGACCGGCGGCCAGATTGCCGATGCGCTGACCTCACGCGTCGTGGTGTTCCCGGACGGGGTGGCGCAGTATTTCCTTGAAGACGGCCGCACGGTCCGGGCCGGGGGCTGGGGCGAATGGCGGGTGGACGGCGATCTGTATTGCGAGATCTGGTCCGGCAAACGCCCGATCTGCGCGCAGGTCGACAGTGACGGGCCGGGCCTGCGCTTCCGCGAAGACTCCGGCTTTACACGCGCCGGCCAGTACGGTGATTTATAGGGCCACGCGATAGCGGATGTGGCCGTCTTCCTGACAGTAGGTATCATACAGCCGCCGCGCCGCCGTGTTGTCGCGGTGGGTGTGCCAATACAGCCGGTGCCAGCCCTGCGCGCGGCCAAGCGCGATCAGATCCTCGATCAGTGCCCGGCCCACACCTTGCCCGCGCGCATCAGCCGTTACGAACAGATCTTCCAGATAGACATCGTCCGCAATCACCCAGGTGGAACAATGGGCATGGTGAATGGCAAACCCGCGCAATGCGGCCCCGTCAAACGCAAGACGACACTGCATCCGGTGGCCCGGGTCCAGACAGCGCGCCCATGTCGATGCTGTAATGTCTTCGGGCAGCGTGACGTCATAGAATGTCAGATAATCCTGCCACAACCCGCGCCAGGCTGTTTCATCACGTGCCTCCGCGCTTCGAATGAAAATGCTCACGGCCCGTCCTTCATCTTGATAAAAATACTCTCGGGGGTAGCCAATTGGTTTCGCCATTGGTCCGAGAAACCAATTGGCTGGGGGGGCAGCAAGCCCCCCGGCCTGTCCGCAAACGCTACGCCAGCCGGTCCAGCACCCGCGCCCAGGACCGGATGCCTTTGTGAAACGACTCCAGATCGTATTTCTCATTCGGGCTGTGGATCAGATCGTCATCGCGGCCAAAGCCGATCAGCATGGCATCCATATCCAGATAGGTCTTGAAATACCCCGCAATCGGGATTGACCCACCGCAGCCGACAAAGGCCGCCGGTTTGCCCCATTCATCCGACAGCGCCGCCCGTGCGGCATCAAAGGCCGGGGCCTCGACCGACATCACGCCGGCGGGGCTGTTGCCATGGCCGTGGAACTCGGCGCGGCAATCGGGGGGTAACTGATCCTGCACCCAGGCGCGGAAATTGTCGCGCAGCGCGTCGGGGTCTTGCCCTGCCACCAGACGGAACGAGACTTTCGCATGGGCCTGCGCCGGCAGCACGGTCTTGAACCCGTCGCCGGTATAGCCGCCCCAGATGCCGTTCACCTCTGCCGTCGGGCGCGACCACAGCATTTCCAAGGGCGTGCGGTCCTGTTCACCCGCCGGGACCGACAGCCCGACATCGCCGAGGAATTTCGCATGGTCAAAAGACAGGGCCTGCCATTGCGCGCGGATCGCGTCGGGCAGTTCCTGCACGCCGTCGTAGAAATGCGGCACCGTGATGCGGCCCTGATCGTCATGCAGATTGCCAAGGATGCGCGACAGCACCCGGATCGGGTTGATCGCGGCCCCGCCATACATGCCCGAATGCAGATCCTTGTCGGGGCCGTGGATGGTGATCTCTTCCCCCAGCAGCCCGCGCAGCATGGTCACGATCGCGGGGGTGGTGTCTTCAAACATGCCGGTGTCGCAGATCAGGGCGATGTCGGCTTTCAGCTCAGTGGCGTTCTCCTGCATGAACGGGATCAGGCTGGGCGAGCTGGATTCCTCTTCGCCTTCGAGAAAGATCGTCAACCTGCCGGGAAGGGTGCCATGCACCGCTTTCCACGCGCGGCACGCCTCAAGGAACGTCATCAACTGGCCCTTGTCATCCGCCGATCCGCGCCCGCGGATCACCCGGCCCTTGGCGGTGTCCTGCACCTGCGGATCAAACGGATCGCGGTCCCACAGATGCAGCGGATCAACGGGCTGCACATCGTAATGGCCGTAGAACAACAGATGTTTGTCCCCGGTGCCGCCATGCGCCACCACCATCGGATGCCCCGGCGTCGGGCGGCTGGAGGCGTCGAAGCCGAGCGTCTTCAGCTCCTCCACCAGCCAGTCGGCGGCGCGGGCGCAATCGGCCTTGTAGGCCGGGTCGGTCGAGATGGAGGGGATGCGCAGCAGATCAAGCAGCCGGTCAAGCGACTGGTCCAGATCGGCATCGATACGGGCAAGGACTGTGTCCAGAGACATGATTTCTTTCGCTTCTCTACAACAAAGTGAACGGATGACCGACGTTAACAGGATGCAAGCCACTGTCCAGAGCTGCGGGCTTGGGTTACATCGCGGCGGGGGACAGAAAGCAATGCCGGACGGCACAGGAGGATACATGGGCAAGTCACAGATGATGAAAGCGGGCGTTCTGGCGGCGCTGATCGCCGCAACCGGCAGTTTTGCTGCGGCGCAGACCGTGCCGGTAGAGGCCGGGGTGAATGCCGGATCGGCGGTCAGCCTGCATCTGCACCCGTTTCTGACGGCGGAAGAACTGGCCACGCTGCGGCTGGTGGCGACGAATGATCAGGCGCTGTCGCTGTTCGTGACCAGCCGCACCGGCCATGCGGCCCTTGCCATCTCGCCGCAGGACGGGTTTGTGCGCGACGGATCACCCGTGCCGTCGGCCGTGGCCCTGGGGGATCTGCCCGATGCGGCGGCCGCGCGCACTGCCGCACTTGCCGCCTGTGATCAGGCCCGCAAAGGGCAGATGCCCTGCGTCGTGGTTCTGGAAGTGGCACCTGCCCAGTGATTTCGGCGTGATGCAGACCCCGCCGGGCGGGAGGGGCGGCAAATTGCCCTGTTCCTTCTGTCCCCGGGTTGATGCAAGTCAAGGCAAGCCGCAGCTTTGTGCCTGATATTCGGGCGGAGCTGCACGCAACAGCCCCTGCGACCGATTGCAGCAGGGGGGCCACGGAGAAGACCCATGCGCTATGACACCGACCTCGATATCGCCCTGCAACGCCTGCATGATGAAGGGCGCTACCGCACCTTCATCGACATTGAACGGCAGAACGGCCAGTTTCCGCATGCGGTCTGGACCCGGCCCGATGGCAGCAAGAAAGATATCACCGTCTGGTGCGGCAATGATTATCTGGGCATGGGCCAGCACCCGGTGGTGCTGGCTGCCATGCACGAGGCGCTGGAGGCCACCGGCGCCGGGTCGGGCGGCACCCGCAATATCTCGGGCACCACCGTTTATCACAACCGGCTGGAGGCAGAGCTGGCCGATCTGCACCGCAAAGAGGCGGCGCTGGTGTTCACCAGCGCCTATATCGCCAATGATGCCACCCTGTCGGTGCTGCGCCAGATATTCCCCGGGCTGATCATTTATTCTGACGCGCTGAACCATGCGTCGATGATCGAAGGCGTGCGGCGCGGCGGCGGTCTCAAGCGGATTTTCCGGCACAATGATGTGGCCCACCTGCGCGAACTGCTGGCGGCGGATGATCCGGACGCGCCCAAGCTGATCGCGTTTGAATCGATCTATTCGATGGACGGCGATTTCGGCCCGATTGCGCAGATCTGCGATCTGGCCGACGAATTCGGCGCGCTGACCTATCTGGATGAGGTGCATGCCGTCGGCATGTACGGCCCGCGCGGGGCAGGGGTGGCCGAACGTGACCATCAGATGCACCGGGTGGACATCATCAACGCCACGCTGGCCAAGGCGTTCGGGGTGTTCGGCGGCTATATTGCTGCAAGTGCGAAGATGGTGGATGCGGTGCGATCCTACGCGCCGGGGTTTATTTTCACCACCTCGCTGCCCCCTGCGGTTGCGGCCGGGGCGGCGGCGAGCGTGCGGTTTCTGAAAACGGCAGAGGGTCAGAAATTGCGCGATCTGCAGCAATCCTATGCCCGGACGCTGAAGATGCGGCTGAAAGGTCTGGGCCTGCCGATCATTGATCACGGCTCGCATATTGTGCCGGTGCATGTCGGCAACCCCACCCATTGCAAGCTGCTGTCCGATATGTTGCTGGATCAGTTCGGGGTCTATGTGCAGCCGATCAACTACCCCACCGTGCCTCGCGGCACCGAGCGGCTGCGTTTTACACCCTCGCCTGTGCATGACTCTGTGGAAATTAACGCTTTGGTAACGGCTATGGATCATCTCTGGGGGCAATGTGCGCTAAATCGCGCCGAGGTGTCAGCCTAGGGCCGTTCTCGCAGGTGCAAAAGACCTTGTGCTGTGATAACGAATCCCTAATACGAACAAAATGAGTCGTGGTAAAAACGGCGATAGGGACTTGGGGACAGTCATGGGGCAGTGCGCATGATCGGGCGGAGGGCGAAACCTTCGATGCCGGAGACAGAGGGCCCAAAGGGCTTTGACGACTTCGATCTGCGGTTGGGCGACCTTATGCGGGGCGAACGTGCCACGATGGGGAAATCGCTGCTGGACGTGCAGCGTGAGCTGAAGATCAAGGCCGCCTATATCGCCGCAATTGAAAATGCCGATATCTCTGCCTTTGAAACCCAGGGGTTTGTGGCCGGTTACGTGCGGTCTTATGCGCGCTATCTGGGGATGGACCCGGATATGGCCTTTGCCCGGTTTTCCAAGGAAGCAAATTTCGAAGTCGCCCATGGGATGAGCGCTGCAGCCTCATCTTCCGGGATGACCGCCGCGCGCAGCCGCAGCACGCAGGTGTTCAGCGACCCGCTGGCCAATCCGAACGCCACCTTCATTCCCCGCAGCGAAAGCCTGTTTGCGCAGGTTGAACCGGGGGCGGTCGGATCGCTTCTGGTGCTGGTCGCGCTGATCGGGGCGATTGGCTATGGCGGCTGGTCGGTGTTGCAGGAAGTGCAGCGCGTGCAGCTGTCGCCGGTGGATCAGGCCCCGATGGTGGTGGCCGAAATCGACCCGCTGGGCAATGTCAGCGGCTCAGCCCCGCTGGTGCGCTCGGCCCCGCTGGCCGGCACCGACCTGGCCGGCATCGAACTGGCCAGTGCCGATCCGGTGCAGCAGCAGGTCGAACAGATGGATCGCCTGTACCGTCCGCAGGCGCTGGATGTGCCGGTGCTGACGTCTCGTGATGGCCCGATTGCGGCGATCAACCCGCGTCTGGCCGCCGCCGCCGCATCACCCGAAGCGGTGGATGCCGCGCTTGCCGAAGCCTTGGGCACCGGCGATCAGGCGGTGCAGGTCGTGGCCGCAGCGCAACCGGGGGTCGAACTGCTGGCCGTGCGCCCGTCCTGGGTCCGGGTGTCGTCGGCAGATGGCACGGTGTTGTTTGAAAAGATCCTCGATGCCGGTGAGCGTTGGGCCGTGCCGCAGCTGGAAGAACCCGCGGTTCTGCGCGCCGGCAATTCCGGATCGCTTTATTTTGCGGTGAACGGCCAGACCTATGGCCCGGCCGCCCCCGGTGCGCAGGTGGTCAAGAACGTCGCCCTGTCGCCTGAAGCGCTGACCGAAAAGTTTGCCGTCGCGGATCTGAACCGCGATGCCGATCTGGCCGCGATTGTGAACGTCGCCGATGCCTCGCAGCTGATCGGCACCCCGTCGCAATAGACCTGCGTCCTTTCCGGGTGCCGCTGAACCGTTACAGGTTTCTGTCAATCATGAGTGACATGGCCGTCCTTGGCATTGCCGGGGCGGCTTTGTCGTCTTATCAAGAGGCAAAGCATCAGAGGACCCGTGCCAAGATGAGCCTGAATACCGTTCGCCCGTGGCGCAATATTTACCGTCGGACCTCGCGCCAGATCCGCGTTGGCAAGGTGCTGGTGGGCGGCGACGCGCCGATCTCGGTCCAGACCATGACCAACACGCTGACCACCGATGTGGCGGGCACGCTGGAACAGATCCAGCGCGCGGCGATTGCCGGGGCCGATATCGTGCGGGTCTCGACCCCCGACCCGGAAAGCACGGCGGCGCTGCGGTTGATCTGCCGCGAGTCGCCCGTGCCGATCGTGGCCGATATCCATTTCCACTACAAACGCGCGATCGAGGCGGCAGAGGCGGGCGCGGCCTGTCTGCGCATCAACCCCGGCAATATCGGCGATGCAAAGCGCGTGGCCGAGGTGGTGAAGGCGGCCAAGGATTACGGCTGTTCGATCCGTATCGGGGTGAATGCGGGGTCTTTGGAAAAGCACCTGCTGGACAAATATGGCGAGCCTTGCCCGGACGCGATGGTCGAATCCGGTATGGATCATATCAAGCTGTTGCAGGACAACGATTTTCACGAGTTCAAGATCTCTGTGAAAGCATCGGATGTGTTCATGGCGGCGGCGGCCTATCAGCAACTGGCCGATGTGACCGATGCGCCGATCCATCTGGGCATCACCGAAGCCGGGGGCCTGCAATCGGGAACGGTGAAATCGGCCATCGGGTTGGGCAACCTGCTCTGGATGGGGATCGGCGATACGATCCGGGTGTCGCTGTCGGCGGACCCGGTGGAAGAGGTGAAGGTCGGGTTCGAGATTCTGAAGTCGCTGGGCCTGCGGCATCGCGGCGTGACGATCATCTCCTGCCCGTCCTGCGCGCGGCAGGGGTTTGATGTGATCAAGACGGTGACCGCGCTGGAGGACCGTCTGGCACATGTGACCACCAGCCTGTCACTGTCGATCATCGGCTGCGTGGTGAATGGTCCGGGTGAGGCGCTGATGACCGACATCGGCTTTACCGGCGGTGGGGCCGGGTCGGGGATGGTGTATCTTGCCGGCAAGCAAAGCCACAAGCTGGGCAATGACGCGATGATCGACCATATTGTCGAGCTGGTCGAGGCCAAGGCCGCCGAGATTCAGGCGGCAGATGCGGCGGCGGAAGCGGAAGCGACGCAGGCCGCTGAATAAGCGCTTACCGTCCGCGCCAGACCCAGCCGCCGCCCAAGACCCGGCTGCCCTCGGTGGCGTAGAACACGCAGGCCTGGCCTGCGCTGACGCCATCTTCGGGGTCCAGCAGCTCTACCTCGGCCTCGGTCGCCGACAGCGGCCGGATCACCGCCGGGCGCGGCGGGCGGGTCGAGCGGACCTTGACCATGACCTGCCATTCGGGCTGCGAGTCAAAGGCTGCATCGCCCAGCCAGTTCACCTCCCGCACCGGGATGGTGCGGGTGGCAAGCGATTCACGCGGGCCGACGATGACGCGGCGGGTTTCAGGATCAAGCCGCACCACATACAGCGGATCGCCCAGGCCCCCGATGCCCAGACCTTTGCGCTGGCCGATGGTGTAATGGATCACGCCGCGGTGCTGCCCCAGCACGCGGCCTTCCAGATCGACAATCTCGCCCCGATCGGCGGCTCCGGGGCGCAGCTTTTCGATCACCGCCGCATAATCGCCGTTCGGCACAAAGCAGATGTCCTGACTGTCGGGCTTGTCCGCCACCGGCAGGCCGTATTTGGCCGCCAAGGCGCGGGTCTCGGCCTTGGAGTGCAGGTGGCCCAGCGGAAAGCGCAGGTAATCCAGCTGTTCGGCGGTGGTCGAGAACAGGAAATAGCTCTGGTCGCGGTTCGCATCGGCAGCGGCATGCAGTTCCGGGCCGGAGTTGCCGGTCTTGCGCTGGATATAATGCCCCGTCGCCATGCAATCGGCATCCAGATCGCGGGCGGTGGCCAGCAGATCCTTGAACTTCACCCGTTCATTGCAGCGGATGCAGGGCACCGGGGTGGCACCGGCCAGATAGGCATCGGCGAATTCTTCCATCACCGCTTCGCGGAAGGTGTTTTCATAATCCAGCACATAATGCGGAAAGCCCATGGTTTCGGCCACGCGGCGCGCATCGTGAATGTCACGCCCCGCGCAGCAGGCCCCTTTTTTGGCCAGAGCCGCGCCGTGATCATACAGCTGCAGCGTGACGCCGACGACGTCGTAGCCTTCTTCCTTCAGCATCGCAGCCACGACCGAGCTGTCGACACCCCCCGACATTGCCACCACGACGCGCGTGGCGGACGGGGGCTTTGGCAGCCCCAGCGAATTGAGCGGGTGGTCGAGCATGGTCAAACCTTTCGGGAATGGCGCGTAATATAGGAAAATGCGCGGCAATCTCAACCCCTTCTGACGCGCAACCTTCACCATCACTTAAGTCTGATCAGGCACGGTCGGGGTAAAGCGGGTTGTCGAATGGAAAGTCATGGCCATGTATCTCAAACGTGTTGATGGCCCGCGCCAGGTCACCCTGCCGGATGGCAGCATCCTGTCCCGTGCCGATCTGCCCCCGCCCGACACCCGGCGCTGGGTCGCGAGCCGCAAGGCGGTGGTGGTGAGCGCGGTGATTCACGGTCTGATCACCCTTGCGGAAGCGCTGGAACGCTATGATCTGTCAGAGGAAGAGTTCACATTGTGGCGTCAGGCTGTTGAATCGCATGGCGAGAAGGCGTTGAAAGTCACAACCATCCAGAAATATAGACAACTTTAAGATGTTTTTGCCTCGCGCTCTGGCAGAGTAACGTATGGTTAACCATTGCCCCCCATGGTGTTAACGAACCTGTCTGTTGCGGAGCCTGACCATGCGAATACTTCTCGTCGAGGATGATCCAACAACCTCGCGCAGCATCGAGATGATGTTGAGCCACGCCAACCTGAATGTGTACTGCACAGACATGGGCGAAGATGGCATAGATCTGGCAAAGCTTTATGATTACGATCTTATTTTGCTGGATCTGAACCTGCCTGACATGTCCGGGCACGAGGTGTTGCGACAGCTTCGGCTGGCACGGATCGAAACACCGATCCTGATTCTGTCAGGGACAGATGACACGGACTCGAAGCTTAAGGGCTTTGGCTTCGGGGCAGATGATTATCTGACCAAACCGTTTCACCGCGAGGAACTCGTGGCGCGGATTCATGCCATCATCCGCCGCTCCAAAGGGCACAGCCAGTCGGTGATCGTGACCGGCAAGGTGAATGTGAACCTTGATGCCAAAACGGTCGAGGTGGACAACAAATCGGTGCATCTGACCGGCAAGGAATATCAGATGCTGGAACTGCTGTCCTTGCGCAAGGGCACCACGCTGACCAAAGAGATGTTTCTGAACCATCTTTATGGCGGCATGGATGAGCCGGAGCTGAAGATCATCGACGTGTTCATCTGCAAGCTGCGCAAAAAGCTGGCAGAGGCGACCGGCGGGCACAATTACATCGAAACCGTCTGGGGCCGGGGCTATGTCCTGCGTGACCCGGTGGGGGAACCGCGCAAGATGGTCGCCAGCGCCTGAACCTTGCAGCCCTTGCCCTTGGCTGGCCGCCCCCCTAAACCTTGGGGGCAAGCGGAGGGGATGATGGCCGAAACAGCGGTGGATCAGTTGACCGAAGATCAGGCGCGCAGCGAACTGGCGCGGCTGGCAGCGGTTTTGGCGGGCGCGAACCGGGCCTATCACACGCTGGACGCACCCGAGATCTCGGATGCCGAGTATGATGTGCTCAAACAGCGCAATGCGGCGATAGAGGCGCGGTTCCCCGGCCTGAAACGCGCCGACAGCCCCAGTGATCAGGTGGGGGCGTCGGTGTCGGATGGCTTTGGCAAGGTCGCGCATTCCGTGCGGATGCTGAGCCTTGAGAATGCGTTTGATGACGCGGATGTTGCGGATTTTGCCGATCGGGTGCGCAAATATCTGAACCACTCCAGCCCCTTGGCCTTTACCGCCGAACCCAAGATCGACGGGCTGTCGCTGTCCTTGCGGTATGAAGGCGGCGTGCTGGTGCAGGCGGCGACGCGCGGCGATGGCGAGGTTGGGGAAAACGTAACCGACAACGCCCGCACCATTGCCGATATTCCGCAGCGCCTGAGCGGCGCGCCGGATGTGCTGGAGGTCCGGGGCGAGGTCTATATGTCCCACGCCGATTTTGCCGCGCTGAATGCGCGGCAGGCGACGTCGGGCGGCAAAACCTTTGCCAATCCGCGCAACGCCGCCGCCGGATCTTTGCGCCAGCTGGATGCGGGCGTTACGGCGGCGCGGCCGTTGCGCTTTTTCGCCTACAGCTGGGGCGCGCTGTCTGAACCGCTGGCCGCCACGCAATATGGGGCGATTGCCCGGCTGGCGGCGCTGGGGTTTCAGACCAACCCGCTGACGCAGTTGTGCGACGGGCCGGATCAGATGCTGGCGCACTACCGCCAGATTGAGGTGCAGCGGGCCGCTTTGGGTTATGACATCGACGGTGTGGTCTACAAAGTCGATGATCTGGGCCTGCAGGCGCGGCTGGGGTTCCGCTCGGCGACGCCACGCTGGGCGATTGCGCATAAGTTTCCGGCAGAGCTGGCCTGGACGGAACTGCTGGGCATCGACATTCAGGTCGGCCGGACCGGGGCGCTGTCGCCGGTGGCGCGGCTGCGCCCGGTCACCGTGGGGGGCGTGGTGGTCAGCAATGCGACCCTGCACAATGAGGATTACATCGCGGGGCGGGACGCCAAGGGCAATGAAATCAGGGGCGGCAACGATTTCCGCATCGGCGATTGGGTGCAGGTCTACCGCGCCGGGGATGTGATTCCCAAACTGGCGGATGTGGACCTGAGCCGTCGCAAGGACGGCTCGCAAGCTTTTGTTTTCCCGCATGAATGCCCCGAATGCGGCAGCCCGGCCCTGCGTGAGGAAGGCGACGCGGTGCGGCGCTGTTCCGGCGGGCTGATCTGCCCGGCGCAGGCGGTGGAGCGGCTCAAGCATTTCGTCAGCCGCCACGCCTTTGACATCGAAGGTCTGGGGGCGAAACAGGTGGAGATGTTTTTCCGCGATCACGATCTGCCGGTGAAAACGCCCGCCGATATCTTCACCCTTGCCGCAAGAGACGCCGCCAACGGTTTGAAACGGCTGAAGAATCGCGAAGGCTTTGGCGAGACTTCGGCGCGCAAACTGTTCGCCGCGATTGAGGATAAGCGCCGCATCCCGCTGGACCGGCTGATCTTTTCGCTTGGCATCCGGCATGTGGGTGAGGTGGCAGCACAGATCCTGTCGCGGCACTACAGCACCTGGGAGGCGTTCGAGGCCGCCGTCACCCATGCGGTGCCGGGCACGGGCGCGTGGGAGGAATTGCTGTCGATTGACGGCGTGGGAGAGACACTGGCGACAAGCCTGACGGCGGCGTTTCAGAACGATGCCGAACGCGCGGCGATTGATGCGCTGGTCGATCAGTTGCAGGTGCAGCCGGTGGTGTGGAAAGCGGCGAGCGACAGTCCGGTCGCGGGCAAGACGGTCGTCTTCACCGGCAGTCTGGAAAAGATGACGCGGGCCGAAGCCAAGGCGCGGGCGGAATCGCTGGGGGCCAAGGTGGCGGGCTCTGTCAGTGCGCGCACCGATATTCTGGTGGCAGGGTCGGGTGCCGGATCAAAGCTGAAAGAGGCGGCAAAACATGGGGTTACGGTGCTGGATGAAGACGGCTGGCTTGCCTTGATTGAGGGCGCATGAGCCGGCCGGAAATCCTGTTTCCGCTGTTCGCGGATCTGGAAACGCTGGAAGGCGTGGGGCCGAAGACCGCCCGCGCGATGGAGGCGCTGGGGGTGACCCGGCCACGCGATCTGCTGTTCCTGCTGCCGCATTCCGGCATCGACCGCAGCCGCAAGACCTCCGTGCGCGATGTGGTGCCGCCTTGCGTGCTGACGGTCGAGGTGGAGGTGGGCGCGCATTTCCCGCCGCGCACCAAGGGCAAGCCTTATCGTGTGATGGTGCGCGATCCGCAGCTGGAATGGGCGCTGGTGTTCTTTCATGCGCGGGGCGACTACCTGCAAAAGCTGCTGCCGACGGGTCAGCGCCGCATCGTCTCGGGCCGGATCGAGCTGTTTGATGGCATTGCCCAGATGGTACACCCCGATCATGTGCTGCGGGTGGAAGAGGCGGGGGAGCTGCCCGCCTATGAGCCGGTTTATCCGCTGACCGCAGGTATCACGCTGCGGGTGGTGGCAAAGGCGGCAGAGGGGGCGGTGGCGCGCGCGCCCGATCTGGCGGAGTGGATCGACCCGGGGCTGAAGGCGAAGGAGGGTTGGCCGGACTGGCGCGCAGCGATTGCGGCGGTGCACCAGCCGGGCGATGCGGCAGCGCTTGCGCCCACCGATTCGGCCCGCGCGCGGCTGGCCTATGACGAGCTGTTTGCGCATCAGCTGACGCTGTCTTTGGCGCGGGCGTCTTTGCGCAAGTCAAAGGGGGTGGTGACGCGCGGCACCGGGCAGTTGCAGGCGCAGGTGCTGGCCGGTCTGCCCTATGCGCCGACCGGGGCGCAAACCCGCGCCGTGGCCGAGATTGCGGCGGATATGGCGGCACCCTTGCGGATGAACCGTTTGTTGCAGGGCGATGTGGGGTCGGGCAAAACGCTGGTCGCCTTCATGGCGCTGCTGATCGCGGCAGAGTCGGGCGGGCAGGGCGTGATGATGGCCCCGACTGAAATTCTGGCGCGGCAGCATTATGAAGGGTTGGCCCCTTTGGCGGCGGCGGCCGGTGTGCGGCTGGAATTGCTGACGGGCCGCGACAAGGGGGCGGAGCGTGCTGCCAAGCTGCAGGGGCTGGCCGGGGGACAGATTGCAATGCTGGTCGGCACCCATGCGGTGTTTCAGAAAGATGTGGCGTTCCACGATCTGCGGCTGGCGGTGGTGGATGAACAGCACCGCTTCGGTGTGGCGCAGCGGATGGAGCTGGGGGCCAAGGGCCGGGCGGTCGATGTGCTGGTGATGACGGCGACGCCGATTCCGCGCTCTCTGGCGCTTGCCAGCTATGGCGATATGGATGTCTCGGTGTTGGATGAAAAACCCGCCGGGCGCAAACCGATCAAGACCGCGATGATCGCGGCTGGGCGGATGGATGAGGTGGTGGCCCATCTGGCCCGCGCTGTGTCAGAGGGGCGGCAATGCTATTGGGTCTGCCCGCTGGTGGAAGACTCCGAGGTGCTGGACTACGCCTCAGCCGAGGCGCGCTTTGCCCATCTGCGCGCGGCGTTGGGCGATGTGGTGGGGCTGGTGCACGGCCAGTTGCCCCCGGCTGAGAAGGACGCCGCGATGGCCCGGTTTCAGCGTGGGGAAACCCGGGTGCTGGTGGCAACCACGGTGATCGAGGTGGGGGTGAACGTGCCCAATGCCTCGATCATGGTGATCGAGCGGGCGGAAATCTTTGGTCTGGCACAACTGCACCAGCTGCGGGGGCGCGTGGGGCGCGGGGCGGCAGAGTCGACCTGCCTGCTGCTGTATCAGGCCCCGTTGAGTGAGGCGGGGGAGCGGCGGCTGACCACGATCCGCGATACCGAAGACGGCTTCCGCATTGCCGAGGAAGATCTGGCAATGCGCGGCGCGGGCGATCTGATCGGCACTGCGCAATCGGGTCTGCCCCGGTTCCGCGTGGCCGATCTGGAACGGCAGGCGGCGCTGATGGCAGTGGCACAGTCGGATGCGCGGGCGTTGCTGACGGTGGACCCGGGGTTGACCAGCCCGCGCGGGCAGGCGGCGCGGGTGCTGTTGTGGCTGCTGGATCAGGACCGGGCGATCCGGCTGATCTCGGTCGGCTGACGCCGTATGCATTTTGTTCTCAAATGTTCTTAAAAAGTTCTTTACAGGCCTGCGTTGGTGTGAGAACAATATGGCAACACGCAAACAGGAGGATGCCATGGTTGCCCAGGTCAAGGAAATCGTCACCCGGTCCCGCGCCACGTTGATTGAGGATCTGTTGGGCGTCTTCGCCCTGTTTGCCACGCTTTATGTCTGCCTGTCGTTCTCGTTCTGACACTGCCTGCGGTCTGATCCCGCGCGCCCCGCATCTGTCCCCAAGTGATGCCATTTGCGCGCACCAGACACGCCACTTGCCGCCGCCGTCGATCCGACGTGCGGCGGTTTTTTTATTCCGGGGGTGTCGGCGGTCAGCCTTGTGGCAGCGTCGCATCCGCCATCGCAGCGGCTTCCGCTGCGGCCTCGATCGCCAGCAGGATCGAGGCGTGGCGGTTCTTGTAGTCGCGTGCCGGGGTCAGCACCACATAACCGTCGAACGGCGCGGCCGGCACCGGGCCCGCGTCCTTGAGCATGGCGCGCAGGGCGTCGCGTCCCTGCGCCAGTTCGGCCGCAGTGCGCCCGATCACCACATGGCCCAGCAGGCTGGCTGCGGCTTGCCCCAGCGCGCAGGCCTTCACGTCCTGACCAAAGGCGCTGACCCGGCCCGCGTCCATGACCAGATCCACCGTCACCGTCGACCCGCACAAGGGCGAGCGTTTGCGCACCGTGGCCTGCGCCCCGGGCAGGCGGCCATGCAGGGGAATATCCGCCGCCAGTTCAAGAATCTGGCCGGAATACAGTTTGATCAACTCGGTATCGCTCATGTTTGTGTGGTCGCTTTCGCTCAGGGCGCTTTTCCTTTGGTCAATCCTTAGATAGACCTTCCCCCCGCGCCCGCCAAGGAGAACCCCGATGGCTTTTGACCCTGCAACACTAAAGTACGACTCGAACGGGCTGATCCCCTGCATCGCGCAGGACCATGAGACGGGCGATGTGCTGATGATGGCGTGGATGACCGCCGACGCGGTCGCACAGACGCTGGCCACAGGCCGGGTGACCTATTGGTCGCGGTCGCGGGCGGCGTTCTGGGTCAAGGGCGACACTTCGGGCCATGTGCAGCATCTGGTGGAATTGCGGGTCGATTGCGACCGCGATTGCCTGCTGGTGCGGGTGCATCAGCACGGGCCTGCCTGCCACACCAACCGCCGGTCGTGCTTTTACACCGTGGTGCAGGGCGGGGTCGAGGTGATCACCATGGAACCGATGACCGGGGCCGATCGTTGACGTAATGAGTCACCTTTTCCCGGCGCAGGTCTTGACCTTCGGCCCGGAAAAGCACCTATTTGCGCCAGACCGTACCAATCGACAAAGGATGAACACGATGGCTTTCACGCTTCCCGATCTGCCCTATGCCCACGATGCGCTTGCCGCGCTTGGCATGTCGAAAGAGACGCTGGAGTATCACCACGACATTCACCACAAGGCCTATGTCGACAACGGCAACAAGCTGATTGCCGGCACCGAATGGGAAGGTAAGTCGGTCGAAGAGATCGTGGTCGGCACCTACAACAAGACCGCCGTCGCGCAGAATGGCATCTTCAACAACGCCAGCCAGCACTGGAACCATGCCCTGTTCTGGGAGATCATGGGGCCGGGTGAAAAGGCGATGCCGGGTGCGCTGGAAAAGGCGTTGACCGAGTCGTTCGGGTCGGTTGACACGTTCAAGGAAGAATTCTCCGCTGCCGGTGCAGGCCAGTTCGGATCAGGCTGGGCCTGGCTGGTCAAGGACGCGGACGGCGCGCTGAAGGTCACCAAGACCGAAAACGGCGTCAACCCGCTGTGCTTTGGCCAGACCGCACTTCTGGGCTGTGATGTGTGGGAACATTCCTACTACATCGACTTCCGCAACAAGCGTCCCGCTTACCTGACAAATTTTCTTGACAAATTGGTGAACTGGGAAGCGGTCGCGGCCCGTCTCTGACGCTTAACCCATTGATATAATTGCCATTCTTATGTCTGGCCTGATACCCGCGCATTTTTTTGTGCGGGTATTTTTGTTGTGGTCACTGTGTCACACTACCGGCGCATCATGCAGTTCCCATCTGAAAGGGAGATGAACAAGAAACGGGGGGAGGACGATATGACAATGATCACACGGGGTTGCTGGATTGTGGTGGTGGACGGGGCCGGAGCGGTGATTCTTGAGAATGCCGGCACGGTGGCCACACCCGATTTGCGGCTGATTGACCGGATTGAAACGCCCAGGTGCGACACCCCGCCAGAACCCGGCGATGGCAATCGACCGGCGGAGGCGAGCGATCGGGCACGTCTGGCCGAAACGGCAATGGTTGCCATGCTGATGACACGACTGTCCTTTGCCGTGCGCCAGTCGCGCACCTCACGTCTGGCCATCGCAGCACCACCGCATCTGCTGGAGGCGATCCGCACCCGGCTGGACCATAATCTGCGCAGCCGGGTGGCGATCATGCTGCCCAAAACGCTGACGCAGCATCCGCTGGACAAGATTGTCAGCGTGATGGCCGAAGCGATGGAGCGGGCGGCCTGAGAATTTGCCTGAGGTTGGCCGCGTAAGCGACTGACAAGTTCAGGAAAAGTCAGAGTCCAGCCGGGCCAGCAGGCCCGGCACATCGGGGATGGCGGTGAAGGCGTGGCGCAGATGCGGCTCGGCAAAGCCCTGTGCGATGACGTGATCGACAAGTTGGATCAGCGGCTGCCAGTAACCATCTGTATCCAGAAGGAAAATCGGTTTGGTGTGCAGCCCGATCTGCCGCCAGGTCAGCACCTCGAAAAACTCGTCCAGACTGCCTGCGCCGCCGGGCAGCACCACGATGGCGTCTGAATTCATGAACATGACCTTTTTACGCTCGTGCATGTCTTCGGTGATGACCAGCTGGTTCAGATCGCGCTTGCCGCGTTCCTTGCCCATCAGATGCGTCGGGATCACGCCCATGGTGCGTGCGCCTGCGGTCAGGGCGGCGCGGGCGACTTCGCCCATCAGCCCGACATCGCCCGCGCCATACACCAGCCGCCAGCCGTGATCGGCGATGCCCAGACCCAGGGCGCGGGCATCTGCGGCATAGGCGGGCGACAGGCCGGGGCGTGATCCGCAGAAGACACAGACGGAACGAAGCAGGGTCATAGTGGCCTCATTTGGGGATTTTCATTGCAAGCCCAGTGTTATCGGGGTTCCTATGCAAAGGAAAGCAGGGGCCGGGGACAGGCCCCGCAGGCCGGGCCGGTTTCGGGCCGGGGAAGCGACGGGGAAACGATATGGCGGTTTCGACTGGGTTGAGCGGCGGCGCGCGCGTCGCGGGGATTGTGGTTGGTCTTGGCGTGGTGGCGGTGATCGCGGCTGTGCTGTGGCCGGTGCAGCAGCCTGCGAATGACACGCCGCCTGTGGCCGTGACCGCCGTGCCGGAACTGGGCGGGGATAGCACGCCGGAGCAGATTGTGGCCGCTGCACCCGTGGCACCTGCGACGCAGCCCGATGAGCAGCCTGCGCCGGTCGGGCTGTCCGCTGCGCCATCTGAGCCGGAGGCCGAGCCGGGGGTGCCCGGGGTTCAGGCGGCAGCGGCGGAGCCAGCGGCAGAGCCAGAACCTGCGGCAGAGCCTGTGCCACCCGCCGCGCCCGCGCCCGTCCCCCCCGCCTTTGACGGCTACCGGATCGAGGCGGATGGCTCTGCCGTTGTGTCTGGCCGCGCGGCGGCAGGGGCGATGGTGTCGGTGCTGGTCGATGGCCAGCCGGTGGCCGAGGTTCAGGCGGGCGGCGATGGCAGCTTTGCCGCGCTGTTCACCCTGCCGCCCAATGCGCAGCCCAGTCTGATGACGCTGGACGCGCTGTTGCCAGGTGGCGCGCGGGCGGGGTCGGAACAATCGGTGGCGCTGGGGCCGATTGCCGGGCCGCAGATCGTGGCCATGGCCGCTGCACCCGCCACCGCTCCCGCCCCTGCCGCAACTCCCTCTCCGGCACCCGCGCCGATGGCAGAGGGCGCGGCAGAGGCACCGGCAGAGGCAGCCGAGGTTGCGGCCCTTGCCGCGCCTGCGCCAGAACCCGCAGAGCCCGCAGCAGAACCCGCGCCGCCCCCGGCACCGCCGGTGGCTTTGCTGGTGACCGAAGACGGGGCAACGGTGGCACAAGGCGCGCAGCCCACCGCCGATCTGGTGGCAGACGGGGTGCCGGTGCTGCTGGAGACGATTTCCTATGCACCCGGCGGCGCTGTGCAGCTGTCGGGCCGGGGCCAGCCCGGCCAGACCGTGCGGATCTATCTGGATACCGCGCTGGTGGCCGAAGCGGCCATTCTGGAAACCGGGTTGTGGCAGGTGACACTGGGCGACACCGCGCCGCAGATCTATACGCTGCGGGTCGATCAGGTGGACGGAACCGGCAAAGTCTCGGCCCGGTTCGAGACCCCGTTCAAGCGCGAAACCATCGAAAACCTGGCGGCCTTGACAGCGGCAGGCGCGCAGGACGCCGGGACCACAGCGCCGGAACAGGCCGTGGGGCAAGTGGCTGTCCGGACCGCGCAGGCGGCAGGGGACGCCGCACCCGCCGCCCCGCCGTTGCCTGAATCGGAAGAACTGGGCGCGGCACCCGCCGCGGATGTTGCCCCAACCGACACCGCCTTCGCCGGATCGGCCCCCCCGGTCGCCCCGGCGGGCACTGCTGCGCCCGCAGCGCTGACGGCGGATGCCGCAGCGCCTGCCGGGTCACCGCCGCCGCCGGTCACCGTCACCGTGCAGCCCGGCTTCACCCTCTGGGGCATCGCGCGCGAAAATTTCGGACAGGGCGTGCTGTATGTGCAGGTCTATGAGGCCAACCGCGACAAGATCGGCAACCCCGATCTGATCTATCCGGGGCAGGTGTTTACTATTCCGGCAAAACCCTAGCGCGGGTCTGGCCATTTCCGCCCGATCCCCCTAGATATCAGGGCCGAAAAGAGGCCCCCATGTTTGAACCGACCCCGAAAGACGCCCCGGCCAGTGGCCTGCAGACCATTGCGCGTGTGATCCCCTATCTGTGGCCCCCGGGTCAGGCCTGGGTGAAACGGCGGGTGGTGGCATCCCTGCTGCTGCTGGTGATGGCCAAGGTGGTGTCGGTCTCGACCCCGGCGATCTACAAGCAGGCGGTGGATGCGCTGGCGGGCGACGCGCCTGATGCGGCCACCCTGCTGGGGCTGGCAGCGGTGGGGCTGACGGTGGCCTACGGCATGGCGCGGCTGCTGACGGTCGCCTTCAACGAGGCGCGCGATGCGGTGTTCGTGCGGGTGGGGCAACGCGCGCTGCGCCAGCTGGCGCTGGAGACGTTCACCCATATCCACAAACTGTCGATGCGCTATCACATCACCCGGAAAACCGGGGGGCTCAGCCGGATTATCGAACGGGGTGTGAAGGGCGTCGATTTCCTGTTGCGCTTCATGCTGTTGTCCATCGGGCCGCTGATCCTTGAGCTGAGCATGGTGGCGATCATCTTTGCGGTGGTGTTCGGCTGGCAATATGCGGCGGTGGTGGTGGTGGTGATCAGCATCTACATCGGTTTTACCCTGAAGGTCACCGAGTGGCGGGTGGCGATCCGGCGCGAGATGAATGCGCAGGACACCGATGCCAACCAGAAGGCCATCGACTCTCTGCTCAACTATGAGACGGTGAAGTATTTCAACGCCGAAGGGCTGGAGGCGCAGCGCTATGACATGGCGATGCAGCGCTATGAGGTGGCGGCGGTCAAGACCGGGTTGTCGCTTGCGTTCCTGAACCTTGGGCAGGCGTTCCTGATCACCTCGGGTCTGGTGATCGTGATGGTGATGGCGGCGCGCGGGGTGCAGCAGGGCGTGCTGACGGTCGGCGATTTCGTCATGGTCAACGCCTATATGATCCAGATCACCATGCCGCTGAACTTCCTTGGCACGGTGTACCGCGAAATCCGGCAGGCGCTGGTCGATATGGGTGAGATGTTCGGCCTGCTGGGCCAGCCTGCCGAGGTGGTTGACAAGCCCGCAGCACCCGATCTGGCGGTGACCAAGGGCGAGGTCACCTTTGACGATGTGCGCTTTGACTATGACCCGACCCGCCCGATCCTGAAAGGCGTCAGCTTTACCGTGGCGCCGGGGCAACGGGTGGCGCTGGTCGGGCCGTCGGGGTCGGGCAAATCAACCATCGGGCGGCTGTTGTTCCGGTTCTATGACGTGACCGGCGGCGCGATCCGCATCGACGGGCAGGATCTGCGCGATGTGACGCAGACCAGCATCCACGGGCAGATCGGGGTGGTGCCGCAGGATACGGTGCTGTTCAACGATACGGTCTATTACAACATCGCCTATGGCCGCGCCGGGGCCACGCGGGATGAGGTGGAGGCGGCGGCAAAGGCGGCGCGCATCCACGATTTCATCGTGTCCCTGCCCGAAGGGTACGAGACCACGGTGGGTGAACGCGGGCTGAAACTGTCGGGCGGGGAAAAGCAGCGGGTGGGCATTGCGCGGACCTTGCTGAAGAACCCGCCGATCCTGATTCTGGATGAGGCGACCTCGGCGCTGGATACCCAGACCGAGCGCGACATTCAGGACAGTCTGCTGCTGATGGGGCAGGGCCGGTCGGTGATCACCATCGCGCACCGGCTGTCGACCATTGCCGATGCCGACCGGATCATCGTGCTGGAAGCGGGCGAGATCGTGGAACAGGGCACGCATGAGGTGCTGCTGACCAATGGCGGGCGCTATTCCGCGATGTGGGCCCGGCAATCGGCGGAAGAGGAAGAGGCGGCGTAAGCGCCGCTCCTCCCTCGCTTGCGCGCGGTCCTCGCTATTCCGCCGCGCTGCGGATGGGATGGGGGTCTGTCGGCGGCGCGTCTTCCCACAGGATCAGCGGGCCCTGCACCGCGCGGGCGGCGCGGGTCAGCGCCAGATCGCGCGCCTCCACGCTGCCCTTGCCATGCGCGAGGGCCGACAGTTGCGCCCAGCCCCGGTAGGCCCCGGCCCAGAACCAGACGCGCAGCGCCAGCAAGGAGGGCGTCAGCACCAGCGTCAGTACGGTGGCAATGCCAAGCCCGAACACCACGGCGGTGGCCAGCTGCGTCCACCACAGCGCCGAAGGGCTGTTGAGCGTGTAGCCGCCGCCGATGAAATCGACCGACAGGCCGAACATCATCGGGGCCAGCCCCGCCATGGTGGTGATGGTGGTCAGCAGCACCGGGCGCAGGCGCTGTTCCGCCGTGCGGGTGATCGCCTCCAGCTTTGGCATGTAGCGGCTGAACTCCTGATAGGTGTCAATCAGGATGATGTTGTTGTTCACCACAATCCCCGCAAGCGCCACGATGCCGGTGCCGGTCATGATGATGCTGAAGGTCTGGCCCATCACCATCATGCCGATCAGCACCCCGGTGGTGGACAGGATGACGGCCAGGAGCACCAGCACCGCATTGTAGACCGAGTTGAACTGCGCCAGCAGGATGATGAACATCAGACCCAGCGCGCCGGCAAAAGCCTGCATCAGAAAGGCCCCCGCCTCGGCCTGATCTTCCTGATCGCCGGTCCAGACCCAACTGACACCAGCGGGCAGCGGGTTGGTGTCCAGCCATGCCGTCAGCTGCCCGATCCGTTCGGTGGCGTTGATCGGCACGCCATCGGGCCGCGTCAGGCCGGGGGCCACATCGGCGCGGATGTCGTAGACGCGCGATTCGTTGACCCGGTCGATGCGGCCCAGTTTCGGCACCGGCTTGCGGCTGATGAAGTTTGACAGCGGCACCAGCCCGTCTGCGGTGCGGACTTTCAGCGAATCGAGGGTCGACAGCACCCGGTCGGCCTCTGGCAGGCGGACGCGGATCTCGATCTCTTCATCCGAGGTGTCGACGCGCATCGTGTCGAGCATCACGCCGCGCGTCACCAGCTGCACCATGCCGCCGACAGTGGCGACATCGGCCCCAAAGCGCCCGGCGCGGGCAACATCGACGGTGATTTCCCAGTCGATGCCGGGCAGGGGGCGGGTGTCTTCCACGCCGATGATTCCGTCCAGCGTCGCCATCTGCGCGCGCACGGTTTCGACGGCGCTGTCGAGGGCGGCAAAATCATCGCCCGACAGGCGCAGGTGCAAAGGCTTGCCCGAGGCGGGACCAGAGGCCCCGGCCAGCACCTCGATGCGGATGCCGGGCAGGGCTTGCAGGCGTTCGGTCAGTCCCGCGATGATCTGCGCGCCGCCAAGGGCGGGGTCTGCGCTGCGCTGTTCCCACGGGGCCAGTTCCAGCTGGATCTGGCCCACGCTGTCCAGGGGGGATTGCGCGCCGCCGGTATTGGCGTTCAGGCCGCCAGCCCCGGCGAAAGAAAACGTGGACTGCACCCCCGGCGTGCCGACCACCAGCGCCTCTGCCTGTTGCAGCAGCGCGTCTTTTTCGGTCAAGGACAGGTTGCCGCGCGCCTGAACGTAGACGATGGCCTGTTCGGGTTCGGTGGCTACAAAGAACTCCACCCCTTTGCCATGCTGGGCATAGAGGCTGAAGATCAGGGCGATAAAACCCGCCACAGTGGCAATTGTCACCAGCGGCATGATCGGGTTGCCGGTCAGAAAGCGGATCACCCGGCCAAACGGGCTGCGGCGGTAGCCAGACACCACAGGTGCCCGGCGCTGGGGCTTTGCGGCCTCCAGCGTGATGGACGCGGCAAAGCCGCCCAGCATCGCCAGCCCGGCACCGGGCAACAGACCGGGCACACCCATGCCGCGCGGGGCCAGCAGCAACGCCACGCCGGTGAACAGAATGGCAAGCGAGACCAGCACCAGCAAAACCCGCAGCCACAGAGGGCGCGGGCGCAGCAGGGCGGCGATGGCTTCCAGCTGCCGCGTCACCCGGCCCGCCACACCCCCCATCACCGGCACATAGACCAGCGCGACCAGCAGCGATGCCGACAGCACAAAGATCAGCGTGACCGGCAGCATCCCCATGAATTCCCCCGCCACCCCGGGCCAGAACAGCATCGGCAGAAAGGCACACAGCGTGGTGGCGGTAGAGCTGACGATGGGCCAGAACATCCGCTTGGCGGCCTCGGTATAGGCGGCCATCGGGCCGGAGCCTTCCTGAATCCGCTTGTCGGCATATTCGACCACCACGATGCCGCCATCGACCAGCATCCCCACCGCCAGAATCAACCCGAACATCACGATGTTCGAGACTGAGATGCCCAGCACGGCAAAGAAGGCGAAGGTCAGCAGAAACGTGGTGGGAATTGAAAACCCGACCAGCAGCGCCGACCTTGTGCCAAGCGCCGCCAGCACCACCACCATCACCAGCGCAATCGCGGTCAGCACAGCGCCTTCCAGCTGGCGTACCATGCCCTGCACATTGGTCGACTGGTCCAATGATGCCGCGACCGAGACCGACCGGCGCAGGTCTTCGGGCCAGAGCGCCACCTCTGCCGCCACCACCTCCTGCACCAGACGCGAGGTATCAATCAGGTTGAAGCCCTTGCGCTTGACCACCTGAATGGCGACCGTGGGCGCACCGTTATAGCGCGCGGTGCCGGTGGGGTCTTCAAAGGTCAGGTTGATCTGCGCCAGATCCCCCAGCGTGATGGTGCGGTCACCGTTCACCTTGACCGGCAGGCCGTAGACCTGCGCCGGGGTGTTGAAACTGGACGGGATCTTGACCGCGAATGCCCCGCTGGCGGTTTCCACCTCTCCGGCCGCGATCAGCTGGTTGTTGCGGGTGACAACCGTGATCAGCTCGGCGGCGGTGATGTTATACGCCTCCAGCTTCAGCGGGTCGATCAGCACCTCCAGCATCTCATCCCGGTGCCCGGCCAGTTCGGCCTTGAGCACCGGCTCCATCGCCGCGATCTTCGATTGCAGATCCTTGGCGGCGCGCAAAAGCGTACGTTCGGGCACGTCACCCGACAGGGCGATCACCAGAATGGGAAATTCGCTGAAATTGATCTCATTGATCGAATAGGTGTCGGCCCCTTGTGGAAACTTCGCTTCCGCCGTGTTCATCCGGTCGCGGACATCGGCAATGGTCTGCGATTTGTCCCAGCCGAATTCAAATTCCAGCGCCACGCCGCCATAGTTTTCAGCCGCCGTGCCGGAAATGGTCTTCAACCCGTCAAGGCCAGACAGTTCCTGCTCCATCACCTTGACCAGCAGGGTTTCCGAATCGGCGGCGGAAATGCCGGGGAAGGGGACAGAGACGAACAGCGCAGGGATGTCGATATCAGGCTCGCCCTCCTTGGGCAGGCTGACATAGGCCAGCACCCCGGCAGCAACCGACAGCAGGATGAAGGCCACCACCATCCGGGCGCGGGCGGCGGCCCAGTCGATCAGCCCGGTCATGGTGCAGCCTGCTGCAAGGTGACGGTTACGGCCGTGCCGTCGGTCACATATTCCTGACCGACCGTGATCACCGTCGCCTGATCGGGCAGGCCGGTGACCAGCATGCCCTCCACCGTATCGCGCAGCACGGTGACGTGGGCAAAGCTGGCGCGACCCTCCACCGCCAGCCGCACGCCCAAGATGCCCGCATTGTCCAGCGTCAGGCTGGACGCGGGCAGCAGATGCGCCATCACCCCATCGGCGGCGATCAGCATCTCCGCCGTCTGGCCATCGCGGATCGCAAGGTCGGTGTTGGGCACCGTCACCTCGACCCGAAAGGTGCGGGTGGCGGGATCGGCGACGCGCGACAGAAAGGTGACGCGGCCCTGCACTTCGCGCCCGGAGATCAGCCGCGCACCGGCAATGGCCCCGACGCTGATCCGGTCAACCTCGGCCTCGGGCACGAAACCGACCAGCCGGATCGGGTCCAGCTGGATCACCGTGGCGCAGTCGCCGCCGGGCTGCAACAGGCTGCCAAGCTCGGCGGTGTCGGTTTCCAGCAGCCCCTCAAACGGGGCGGTGACGGTCAGGCGGGAAATGTCGATGCGGATCGCATCGAGTGCCGATTGCGCCGATTGCACCCCGGCGCGGGCCGATTCAAGCGCGGCCTCGGTCCCGATGCGGCGGGTTTCCGTGGCAAAGCCGCCCTCGGTCAGCCGGTTGGCGGCATCGGCGTTCACCTCGGCCTCGCGCAGGCGGGATTGGGCTTCAGTCAGCCGCGCCTGCGCTTCGGCCTCCTGCTGCGGCCTTGTGCCGGGGTCCAGTTGGCACAAGGTCTGGCCGGTGCTGACAAAGGCTCCGCGCCGCAACGGGTCTGACCGCACCAGCCCGCCGGTTTCGGCCCGCACGTTGACCTGACGCGCGGCCTCGGTCCGGCCCCGGGCGATCACGGCGTTCTGCACCAGCGTGGCGGTCGATGCGATTGCCACCACCGACATCGCGGCATCGGCGGGTGTTTGCGCAGGCCCCTGATCCGCACCGGCGGGCCCCGGTTCGGCGGCGGTGGTGGTGGCCATCAGACGATCACGTTCGAACACGGCAACGTAAAGCGTTGCCGCGACAGCCAGAGCGGTCAGGGGGGGAAGGATACGCATTGTTACCTTTCAGGCCGCGCTTGCAGCGGTTAATTTAGGTGTTGCGGGGGCGTCCGGCAAGCCGCGTCCATGCCGCAGCCTGTGCCGGATGCCGGGCCGTGTCCGGGGCAGGGCTTGGCAAGCCCTTGTGCTTGCGTGTAAGACAGGGCGCAGACGTGTGGTCTGGCGCGCTTCAGGCCGGGTCATGCCCGACCGACCAGTAAAGCGCCCTTTTGAAAGCCGAAGTGACGTGAGCAATCCCGAAAGTTTCATCCAGGAAGTGACGGAAGAGGTACGCCGCGACCGGCTGTATTCCTATTTCCGCAGATATGGCTGGATTCCCGCGCTGATCGTGCTGGCCGTTGTCGGTGGCACCGCCTGGACCGAGTGGTCAAAGGCGCGTGACGCCGCACAGGCGCAGGCCTTTGGCGATTCCGTTCTGGATGCGCTGGATCTGGGCGGGGCAGAGGCGCGGCAACAGGCGCTGTCAGCGGTTCCGGCAAACGGCGCGCAAAAGGCGGTGCTGGCGCTGCTGCTGGCCTCGGACCCGACGCAGGACCGTGCCGCCAGTCTGGCGTCGCTTGAGGCGCTGGCGGCAGATACGGCGCAACCGCAAAGTTACCGCGATCTGGCCGTGTTGCGCCGGGTGATCCTGGCGGGGGCCGATCTGCCCGTGGCCGATCGCCGGGCGATGCTGGAGCCGGTTGCGGCTGCGGGGAGGCCGTTCCGGCCACTGGCGCTGGAACAGCTGGCCTATCTGCTGGTGGAAGACGGCGACACCGCCGCCGCGATCAGCGCGCTGCGGGCGCTGACCCAGGACCAGCAGGCCCCTGCGGGCTTGCGCGGGCGGGCGGGACAGATGATTGTGGCGCTTGGGGGCGACACCGCCCCGGCAGGTGACGCCGGGTGACGGTGTTTGGCAGGGCGGTGTTTGGCAGGATGGGGTCCGTGGGAGTGGAGCGAGTGGTGAAACAGAAGTGCTGGCTGGGGCTTTCGGCAATGACGGCCGTTTTGCTGCTGTCTGCGTGTGAACGCGAACTGATCCTGCCGGGCGAACGCTTTCCGGTGCGCGCCGATCTGGATGCCTCGGTCCGGTTGGAAGGCCAGCCTGCGCCGGTGGCCCCCTCTGCACTGCCCCCGAACCGCTCTGTGCCGATTTCCCTGCCTGCGGCGGCGGCGAATGCGGACTGGAGCCATCGCGGCGGCTCGGCCCGCCACGCCTCGCCGCACGGGCGGCTGTCTGCCACCCCTGCGCGGGTGTGGAGCGCCAATATCGGGGCCGGGTCCAGCCGCAAGAACCGGATTTCAACCTCTCCGGTCGTGGCCGATGGCCGGATCGTGACGATGGACAGCAATGCGCTGGTGGTGGCCACCGGCACCAACGGGGCCACGCTGTGGCAGGCCGATCTGACGGCCCCGTTTGACCGGGGCGGCGCGGTGTCGGGCGGCGGTGTGGCGCTTGGCGGCGGCATGGTCTTCGTGGCGACCGGCTATGGCGAGCTGGTGGCCTTGCAGGCCAGCAGCGGTGCCGTGGTCTGGCGGCAGCGTCTGGCCAGCCCTGTGTCCGGCGCGCCGGCCTATGATGGCGGCACGGTCTATGTGGCCACCCGCGATGGCGCGGGCTGGGCGGTGGATGCCCGCAACGGCAAGGTGCAGTGGACGGTTCCCGGCCTGCCCAACACGCTGGCGGTCTCGGGGTCTTCGGCCCCGGCTGTGACCGACCGCACCGTGATTTTCCCGTTTCCCAGTGGTGAGCTGGTGTCGGCCCTGCGTCTGAATGGCGTGCGGGTCTGGGGCGCGCCGGTGACCGGGCAACGCCCGGGGCGCGGCTATCAGGGGCTGACCGATCTGACCGGCGATCCGGTGATCGTGGGCAGCACGATTTACGCAGGCACCGCCGCAGGCCGGACCGCCGCGATCAACGCCGGGTCGGGTGACCGGATCTGGACGGCGGTAGAGGGTGCGATGAACCCGCCGCTGGTGGTCGGCGGATCGGTCTTTGTGGTGAATGACGAGGCGCGTCTGGTGCGTCTGGACGCCGCCACGGGTGAGGTGATCTGGCTGGCCGACATGCCGTATTTCGAGAATGAAAAGCCCCGCCGTCACAAGGCGATCACCGCGCATTACGGCCCGGTTCTGGCCGGGGGCCGGGTGATCGTGGTGTCGGGCGATGGCATTTTGCGCCAGTTCAGCGCGACCGATGGCACGCTGGTGGGCACGGCGCAGATTCCCGGCGGGGCGGCGGCTGCACCAGCCCTTGCGGGCGGTGCGCTGTATGTCGTCAGCACCAGCGGGCAACTTCACGCTTTCCGTTAAGGGCAAAGCCCTGTATGGGGAACGGCTTGAATGAACCCGGAACCGTATAAGACATGAGCTTTACCCTCGCCATCGTGGGCCGCCCCAATGTGGGCAAGTCAACGCTTTTCAACCGCCTTGTCGGGCGCAAGCTGGCCCTGGTCGATGACCAGCCGGGGGTGACCCGTGATTTGCGCGAGGGTGACGCCAAGCTGTTCGACCTGCGCTTCACCGTGATCGATACCGCCGGGCTGGAAGAGGTCACCGACGACTCGCTTCAGGGCCGGATGCGGCGGCTGACCGAACGCGCGGTCGATATGGCCGACATCTGCCTGTTTTTGATCGACGGCCGTGTCGGCGTGAACCCCTCGGATGAGGTGTTTGCCGAGATTCTGCGCAAAAAGGCCGCGCGCGTCATCCTTGGCGTGAACAAGGCCGAAGGCCGCGCCGGGGAAGACGGTGCGCTGGAAGCGTGGTCGCTGGGTCTGGGCGAGCCGCTCCGGATTTCCGCCGAACATGGTGAGGGGATGGACGATTTGTACCGTCTTCTCAAGCCGTTGGAAGGCGAATTTGCCGAGCGTGAGGCTGAGAATACCCCGCTGGTCGACGTTGATATCTCTGAAGACGATGCCGAGCTGGAGGTCGATGAATTCGCCCACCGGCCCACGATCAAGAAGCCACTGCAGATTGCGGTGATCGGGCGCCCGAATGCCGGAAAATCGACGCTGATCAACAAGATCATCGGCGAAGACCGTCTGCTGACCGGACCGGAAGCCGGGATCACCCGCGATGCGATTTCGGTGAAATCGGACTGGCTGGGCACCCCGATTAGGATTTTTGACACGGCGGGGATGCGCAAACGCGCCAAAGTCGTTGAAAAGCTTGAGAAACTCTCGGTCGCTGACGGGCTTCGCGCGGTGCGCTTTGCCGAGGTGGTCGTGGTGCTGCTTGATGTCGATATTCCCTTTGAATCCCAGGACTTGCGGATCGCAGATTACGCAGAGTCTGAAGGCCGCGCCGTGGTGGTTGCGGTCAACAAATGGGATCTGGAGGATGAAAAGCAGGACAAGCTGGCCGAGCTGAAGGAAATGTTCGACCGGCTGCTGCCACAGCTGCGCGGCGCGCCGCTGGTCACCGTATCGGCCAAGACCGGCCGCGGGCTGGACCGTCTGCACGACGCCATCCGCCGCGCGCATGACACCTGGAACAAGCGCATCACCACCAACCGGCTGAACACCTGGCTGGGCGCGATGACCGAGGCGCATCCGCCACCGGCCCCGGGCGGCCACCGGATCAAGCTGCGGTATATGACGCAGGTGAAGACCCGCCCGCCGGGGTTTGTCATCAAATGCTCGCGTCCCGAAGAACTGGCCGAAAGCTATAAACGCTATCTGGTCAATGGGTTGCGCGAACACTTTGATATGCCGGGCACGCCGATCCGGTTGTTCTTCCGCTCACAGGCGAATGACAACCCGTTCAAGGAACGCAAATTCCACACCCCCAGCCGTCTGCGCAAGCATATGGACAAGAAATAGCCAAACCCGGTTGACCCCAGGGTCACGGGCTTTTCATCATCCGCGCCCCATGATAGGGACGCGCCGCAGAACACGGGCGCAAGGCAGGGGCCTTGACCCAAATCAGGAGACGCCGAAATGGCCATCGAACGCACGCTTTCCATCATCAAACCCGACGCCACCCGCCGCAATCTGACCGGCAAGATCATTGCCAAGTTCGAAGAGGCCGGTCTGCGCGTCGTCGCCTCCAAGCGCATCCACCTGTCGGCAACCCAGGCCGGTGAGTTCTATGCCGAGCACAAAGAGCGCGGCTTTTACGGCGAACTGTGCGAGTTCATGGCATCCGAGCCAGTTGTGGTTCAGGTGCTGGAAGGCGAAGGCGCCATTGCCAAGAACCGTGAAGTGATGGGGGCCACCGATCCGGCACAGGCCGATGACGGCACTATCCGCAAGGATTTCGCACTGTCCAAAGGCGAAAACTCGGTCCACGGCTCCGACAGCGCTGAGTCGGCTGCCCGCGAAATCGCGTTCTACTTCTCGGGTCTTGAACTGGTTGGCTGATTTCAGCCGGGCGGGTTCGCCCGCTCGACCACACCAAAAAACGACAGGGCCGCCTCCAGATCGGAGCGGCCCTTTTCTTTTGTGCCGAGGATGCTGGATTTGATCGCATCAAAGCGTTTGCGCAGGGCGATCTTCTCCGCCCCCTTGCAATCGTTCCACGGCCGGCCCTGCAACCCCATCACCAGCACGTAATAGCCGATGAAATGCGGCGCACTGCCCGACAGCAGCAAGCGGCGATAGGCTTCGTCTGCCCCCAGCGCGCGCAGCGCATCCGCAGAGTGAATGCCCGCCCGGGCAAAGGCCCGCTCGGATGCCGGACCAAGGTTGGGGATAGAGGACACCGGATCAGTCATTGTCGCCCTCATCAGAATCAGAACGGGGCCAGCGTGACCGCTGACCCCGTCCGGTTCAAGACCGTTCTTTATATGTCCTTCAGATCGACGCCCAATCCTTGAAGACTGGCGTGCCACCCTGCTGCTGGGGCGCGGGTTTGCCGCCCTGCTGCTGTTGGCCACCCTGTTGGGGCGTTGATGTCTGCTGCGGGGTCATTTTGTGCTCCATCTGACCGTGTGCCTGCCGGTGTTTCAGCTTTGTCACGGCCTGTGGCCGCAGCAAGACAAAAACATGACAGTGCCGCGAGGCTTTATGCCGCCTGTGGATAAGCCGCAACAGGGGAAGCGATCACGCTGTCGTATGGCGGTCGATTTCCGGCAGTGGTGGCAAAAGCGCGCCGATGGTGGGGGCCTGCTCCCATTCATCTGTTCAAAAATATCCCGGGGGGAGGCGCGAAGCGACGGGGGGCTGGCCCCCCAGAAACGCAAAAGGCCCGCGCATCCGCACGGGCCTTTCACAACAGGTCGCCAGATCCTTACAGCAGCGCCTTGGCCTTGGCGACCGCCGCTTCGGCGGTGATGCCGAATTCTGCATAAAGCCGTTCTGCCGGGGCAGACGCGCCAAACCCGGTCATGCCGACAAAATCGCCCTTGTCGCGCTTGCCGCCTTCGCCGAACAACCATGTGTCCCAGCCAAAGCGGGTGCCCGCCTCGATCGCGATGCGCACCGCACCGGGTGGCAGGACCTTACGGCGATAGCTGGCATCCTGCTCGGCAAACAGCTCCCAGCAGGGCATCGAGACCACGCGGGTGCCGATGCCTTCGGCCTCGAGCAGATCGCGGGCTTTCAGCGCGATTTCGACCTCGGACCCGGTGGCCATCAGGATGACCTGACGCTTGGCGGTGGCCTCTTCCAGCACATAGGCGCCTTTGGCGACAAGGTTCTGGTTGGTGTGGGTTTTGCGCACGGCGGGCAGGTTCTGGCGTGACAGGGCCAGCACGGTGGGTGTGGTCTTAGACGACAGCGCCACTTCCCACGCCTCGGCGGTTTCCACCAGATCGGCGGGGCGGATCACATAGGTGTTGGGCGTGGCGCGGCTGATTGCCAGATGCTCGACCGGCTGGTGGGTCGGGCCGTCTTCGCCCAGGCCAATGCTGTCGTGCGTGAACACGTGGATGACGCGAATTTTCATCAGCGCGGCCATGCGGATGGCGTTGCGGCTGTAGTCGCTGAAGGTGAGGAAGGTGCCGCCGTAGGGAATGTAGCCACCGTGCAGGGCGATGCCGTTCATGATGGCGGCCATGCCGAACTCGCGCACGCCGTAGCTCAGGTGGTTGCCCCACGCATCACGGCCCGCTTTCACGCAGCCCTTGAAATTGGTGAGGTTGGAACCGGTTAAATCTGCGCTGCCGCCGAAGAACTCGGGCACCAGCGGCGCCAGCACGTCCAGCGCGTTCTGGCTGGCCTTGCGGGTGGCGAAGGCGTCGGCCCTGGCGGCGATGGTTTGCAGCAGCTCGGGCAGCTTGTCGGCGAACGCCGGCAGCAGATCACCGGCCATGCGGCGCTCGAACTCGGCCGCTTCCAGCGGGTACTGGGTGCGGTAGGCCTCGAAACGCTGGCGCCAGGCGCGCTCGGCGGCGGCACCGCGGGCCGTGGCATCCCAAGCCTCGGCCACGTTGGCAGGGACCTCAAACGGACCGGCGGTCCAACCCAGCGCGTCGCGCGTGGCCTGCACCTCGGCAGCGCCCAGCGCGGCGCCGTGCACGTCGTGCGTGCCGGCCTTGTTCGGCGAGCCCATGCCGATCACGGTCTGGCAGCAGATCAGTGTGGGCTTGCCGTCAGCGCGCACGCCCTGCTTCTTGGCTTCGATCAGCGCGGCCTCAATGGCCACCGGATCGTGGCCGTCCACGTTCGGGATCACGTGCCAGCCGTAGGCGTCGAAGCGTTTGGGCGTGTCGTCGGTGAACCAGCCTTCGACGTGGCCGTCGATGGAGATGCCGTTGTCGTCGTAGAAGGCCACCAGCTTGGACAGGCGCAGCGTGCCGGCCAGCGCGCAGGCCTCGTGGCTGATGCCTTCCATCATGCAACCGTCGCCCAGGAACGCATAGGTGAAGTGGTCCACGATGTGGTGGGTCACGTCTTCGTCTTCGCGGTTGAACTCGGCGGCGAGCAGCTTTTCGGCCAGCGCCATGCCCACCGCATTGGTGATGCCCTGGCCGAGCGGGCCGGTGGTGGTTTCCACGCCGGGGGTGATGCACACTTCAGGGTGACCGGCGGTCTTGCTGTGCAACTGGCGGAAGGCCTTCAACTCGCTCATCGGCAACTCGTAGCCGGTGAGGTGCAGCAGCGCGTAGATCAGCATCGAACCGTGGCCGTTGGAGAGCACGAAACGGTCGCGATCAGGCCAGTGCGGGTTGCCCGGGTTGTGCTTGAGGTGGCGGTTCCACAGCACCTCGGCGATGTCGGCCATGCCCATGGGCGCGCCGGGGTGGCCGCTCTTGGCCTTTTCCACCGCGTCCACGGCCAGCATGCGGATGGCGTTCGCCATCTGGCGAGCGAGTTCGGGGGAGGGAGTGTTCATGGTTTGCCTTCAGTGCTTGGGAGATGAGGGTTTCTGGCGGAGGTGTCTGCTGGCGGGCCCCCACCCCTGTCCTCCCCCAGAGGGGGAGGGCGTCCAACAGGGAAGCTCTTGTCTTTGCGCCTTCTCCCTCTGGGGGAAGGCGGGGATGGGGGCCCGCGAGAGGAAGCGCGAATCAACGAATCAAGTCAGTCCCATCGCGCGTTTCTTGCGTTCCACCATCCGCCAGATGAAGGGCGTGAAAATCAGCTGCATGGCAATTTCCATCTTGCCACCGGGCACCACAATGGTGTTGGCGCGGCTCATCCACGATCCGTTGATCATGCTGAGCAGGTACTGGAAGTCGATGCCCTTGGGCCTGGCGAAGCGGATCACCACCATGCTCTCGTCGGCGCTGGGGATGTCGCGTGCGATGAAGGGGTTGGACGTGTCCACCACCGGGATGCGCTGAAAGTTCACGTGCGTCAGGCCGAACTGCGGCACGATGAAGTTCACGTAGTCGGGCATGCGGCGCAGGATGGTGTCGACCACCGCCTCCTGGCTGTAGCCGCGCTGGGTCTTGTCGCGGATCAGCTTCTGGACCCATTCCAGGTTGATCGAGGGCACCACGCCGATCAGCAGGTCGGGGTAGCGCGCGATGTCGACCGTCTCGGTTTTGACCGCGCCGTGCAGGCCTTCGTAGAACAGCAGGTCGGTGCCGGTCGGGATCTCTTCCCAGGGCGTGAAGGTGCCGGGTTCTTGCTTGTAGGGCGCGGCTTCGTCGGCGTTGTGCAGGTACTTGCGGCACTTGCCGGTGCCGTCGGTGGCGTACTGGCGGAACAGGGCCTCGATGTTCTCGAACAGGTTGCCATTGGCACCGAAATGGCTGAAGTGGCGGTTGCCCTTGGCCTCTTCGTCGGCCATGAGCTTCTTCATGGCTTTGCGGTCGTAGCGGTGAAAACTGTCGCCCTCGATGACGGCGGCGTTCAGTTCTTCGCGGCGGAAGATGTTCTGGAAGGTGCGGGTCACCGTGGAGGTGCCGGCGCCCGATGAACCGGTGATGGCGATGATGGGGTGGCGTTCGGACATGTTGGTCTCCGGAGATGAAAAATTCGCTGCGTCTGATCAGTCGCGGAAGAGGGAGCGCTCAGCAAACAGCGGGTTCGCGTCGTCCTTGTGTGCGCCGGGTTCGCGGTGGTAGCGTTCGATGCGCTCAACTTCGTTCTTGCTGCCAAACACCAGGCCGATGCGCTGGTGCAGCGAGGTCGGCACCACACCCATCATCGGCTCGCGCCCGGTGCTGGCGCGGCCACCGGCTTGCTCCATGATCATGCCGACCGGGTTGGCTTCGTAGAGCAGGCGCAGGCGACCCGGTTTGCTGAGGTCCTTGGTGTCGCGCGGATAGAGGAACACGCCGCCACGCATCAGGATCCGGTGCGCCTCAGCCACCATGGAGGCGATCCAGCGCATGTTGAAGTCCTTGCCGCGCGCCCCCGTCTTGCCGGCCAGGCATTCGTCCACATAGCGCTTGACCGGCGCCTCCCAGAAGCGCGCATTGGAGGCGTTGATGGCGAACTCCTGCGTGTCGGGCGGGATTTTCATGTCGGGGTGGGTGAGCATGAATTCGCCCAGATTCGGGTCGAGGGTGAAACCGTTGACGCCACGGCCCACGGTGAGGATCAGCAGGGTGGTGGGACCGTAGAGCGCATAGCCGGCGGCCATCTGGGTGGCGCCGGGCTGCAGGAAGTCGGCCTCGACCACGTCGCGACCGCTGTCGATCACCTCTTGCGGGGCCCGCAACACCGAGAAGATGCTGCCCACCGAGACGTTGACGTCGATGTTGCTGGAGCCGTCCAACGGGTCGAACACCAGCAGGTAATGGCCGCGCGGGTACTGCGCCGGAATCTGGTGCGGCAAGTCCATCTCTTCGGACGCCATGCCCGCCAGGTGGCCCGACCACTCGGTGCGCTGCATGAAGACCTCGTTGCTCAGCACATCGAGCTTTTTCTGGGTTTCGCCCTGCACATTCACGCTGCCGCCTTCGTCGGGCGCGTGGTTGCCCATGGCGCCCCCGAGCTCGCCATAGGCCACGGTGCGGGCGATGGCCTTGCAGGCCAGGGTCACATCGAGAATCAGGGCGTTGAAGTCGCCGCTGGCCTGGGGAAAGCGGCGCCGCTCTTCGATGAGAAACTGCGTGAGCGTGGAACGGTTGGTCTGGAGCATGGAATGCCTCGGTGGCGATTGAAGAAAAGGGGACGCCGGTGCGTGGCGCTCAGGCTTGGCGAGCGTTCTTGCGCAGCAGCTTCATGACGGTCTGGTAACCGCCGTTGTTGTCGGGTGCGCCAAACACGGCGCTGCCGGCCACCAGCGTGTCGGCGCCGGCGCGCACGATCTCGGCGATGTTGTCCACCTTCACGCCGCCGTCCACTTCGAGCCAGATGGCCTGGCCGCCATGGGCCATGTGGGTGTCGATGCGCTGGCGGGCCTCCACCAGCTTGGCCAGCGTGCCGGGAATGAATTTTTGACCACCAAAGCCGGGGTTCACGCTCATGAGCAGCACCACGTCGAGCTTGTCCATCACGTGGTCCATCAGCGCGAGCGGCGTGGCCGGGTTGAACACCAGGCCAGCCTTGCAGCCGTGGTCGCGGATCAGCTGCAGTGTGCGGTCCACGTGGCGGCTGGCCTCGGGGTGGAAGGTGATGATGTTCGCGCCCGCCTTGGCAAACAGCGGGATCAGCGCGTCCACCGGCTCCACCATCAGGTGCACGTCGATGCCGATCGTCACGTGCGGGCGGATCGCCTCGCACACCAGCGGACCAATGGTCAGGTTGGGCACGTAGTGGTTGTCCATCACGTCGAAGTGCACCAGGTCGGCGCCCGCCGCTTCGATGGCACGCACCTCTTCGCCCAGGCGGGAAAAGTCGGCAGACAGGATGGAGGGGGCGATGCGGATGCTCATGGAGGGCCTGACGGAAGAATTGAAAAAAACCGGGAAGCTCAGCGCCCGTGCCATTCCTTGAGCCGCGCCACGTTGACGCTGCTCAGGTCGGGCACCACGCGCAGGGCACCCTTGAAATCGTGGTGGGCGGTGAAGCTGTTGGGCGTGATCACCGTGTTCAGCCCCGCCGCGCGGGCCGCGCGCAGGCCGTTGGACGAGTCTTCGAACGCCACGCAGTCGGCCGCGCGCAGCCCCAGATCGGCCAGCACCTTCATGTAGACCTGCGGATGGGGTTTCTTGATGGGCGCGTTGCTGGCGTCGCCAATCGCCAGAAAGTGCGAGCGCCAGTCAAACCCGATGGCCAAGCGCATCAGGGCCGCGATGTTGACCGGTGACGTGGTGGTGGCGATGGCCAGTTGCAGGCCTTGCGCGCGGGCTTCGTTCATCAGCGCCAGCACGCCGGGACGAAGGGTCACCGCGCCGCTGTTCACCGCGTTTTCGTAATAGGCGGTCTTGATCTCGTGCAGCCGGTTGATGGTGGCCTCCACGCTGCCGCCGGCCAACTCTTTCAGGTCGGGCTGCAGGCTGCGCCAGTGGTGCAACATGCGCTCTTTTCCGCCCGAGATGTCGAGCAACTGCGTGTACCGGAGCAAGTCCCAGTGCCAGCCCATGCCGACTTGCTCAAAAGCGTGGTTGAACGCGGCCAGGTGCACGCTTTCGGTGTCGGCCAGGGTGCCATCCACATCAAAAATCAGGGCTCGGAGCATGGGTTTCAATCGGGAAAACACACGGGACATTGGGAATTTGGTGAACTATAGGCATGCACATAAATAAGGTAAATTCAAACTTAATTGGTTTTAAGTTAAGCTTTCACTGAATGAAGAACGCCACCTTCCGCCAACTCAGGGTTTTCACCGAGGTCGCCAAACACCTCAGTTTTGCCCGCGCGGCCGAGGAACTGCACCTCTCGCCGCCGGCGGTGACCATGCAGGTGAAAGAGCTGGAAGGCCATGTGGGCCTGCCGCTGTTTGACCGCACCGGGCGCCAGGTGTCGCTGACCACGCCGGGCGAATACATGCTGGTGTACGCCCGCAAGGTGCTGGCCACGCTGAAAGACGCCGAAGATGCCGCCGCCCGGCTGCAGCGGCTGGAGGTGGGCACGCTCACGATCGGCATGGTGAGCACCGCCAAGTACTTTCTGCCCCGGCTGCTGGCCGCGTTTCAGCACGAGCACGAGGGCATTGAAATCCGGCTGGCCGTGGGCAACCGCGAACAGCTGCTGAAGATGCTGCAGGGCAACGAACTGGACATTGCCATCATGGGACGCCCACCCACCGAACTGGCCACCCGCGCCGAGCCGTTTGCCGCCCACCCGCATGTGTTTGTGGCCGCCACCGACCACCCGCTGCTCAAGGTGGGCCACCACACGGTGGACGCGCTCAAACCCTACGGCTTCATCTTGCGCGAGCGCGGTTCGGGCACGCGGGCGGCCATGGAAAAATTTCTGGAACGCACCCGCATGGAACCGCGCGTGGTGATGGAAATGACCAGCAACGAAACCATCAAGCAGGCCGTCATGGCCGGCATGGGCATCAGCTTTCTGTCGCTGCACACCATCGGCCTGGAGCTGAAACACGGGCTGATCGCCACCCTGGAGGTGGAAGGCACGCCCATCGTCCGCGCCTGGAACGTGGTGCACACCTTGTCTAAACTGCTGTCCCCTGCCGCAGAAGCGTTTCGCTATTTCATGCTGGAACGCGCCGAAGGTCACCTGGCCGAAAAATACGGCCAGTTGCTGAAACTGCCGCAGGCGCTGTAGGAACGCCATTTCCACCACACACCCATGACAACCCCAAACACCCCGGCCACCGACCGCACCGACGAACGCCTGACGCAGCTTGAGATCAAGCTCAGCTACACCGAAGACCTGCTGGACACCCTGAACCAGCTGGTGGCCACGCAGCAAGACCGGATTGACCTGCTGCTGCGCGAGGTGGGCCGCTTGCGCCAGCACGGTGGTGGCGAAAGCATGGCCGCGCCACGCAACCCGCGCGACGAACTGCCGCCGCACTATTGAACCCACATTGGCCCGGGGTGCGCGCAAACGACTGCACGCCCCTGCCCGTCTGGTTACAAGTGGGGTTTCTGAATCGTTTCTAATGATGCCTTGCCACCGGTTTCGCCCCGCTCGGCGAATTCGATGCTGGCCACACGGGCAGGCGGTCCCCCCCGCTGCCGCCCCGTGTGCACACCCCAACGCTGACGAGACGTTCAGGCTGAAGCACTGAATGAAAAAACAGCATTTGGTCGTGCCCAGCGGGCCCCCGGGCCCACCCTTTTTCAACCGCTTGATGGCCCCGTTTCGGAGCAAAGGAATGGTTTTGCGCAGCAACTTCAGCAGTTCCAGCCTGGTGCGCCTGCTCGGTGACGGCATGCCCGCGCCGGCCGATGCGCCCCGGCAGGACTTTGCCGAGCGGCTGGGCCAGTGGCTGAACGTGGCAGACGCCATTGCGCTGCACGCAGCCCACCAGTCGATCCAGGCGATGGCACCAGGCAGGCCGGTGCGCGCCCGGGCAGACCGAACAGACCGAACAGACCGCACAGACCGTGCAAGTGCCCTGAACGCCGAGTTTCAGCGCGTGCGCGCCACGCTGGCCCAAGCCATCCAGACCCCGCCCGAAACCGGCACGGCCCCCAAGCGGCACCGCCACGCGCTGCCCGCCAGCGTGCTGCCGGTGGACGCACAAGCCACACCCGCCGCACCAGACATCAGCTTTGCCCCGTTCCAACAGCGCTACCAGGAACACCAGCGGCGCATGGACATGAGCCTGGAAGCCCTGCGCGGCCATGTGCGCCAGACGCTGGCCAGCGCCACGCCAGCCCTGGCCCAACTGGCCGCACTGGACGCCGTGCTGGACCCTTTGCTGGGCGGGCGCGAACACAAAATGCTGGCCACCGTGCCCGCGTTTCTGGAACGCCGTTTCGACCAACTGCGCCAGCAGCACCCGGCCGATCCCGCTGCACCCGCGGCGGCGGCGGGCTGGCTGGCCTCTTTTGAACCGATCTTCCAGGCCACCTTGCTGGCCGAACTCGACGTGCGCCTGCAGCCCGTTCTGGGAATGATCGAAGCACTCAGCAACTCCGTGAATCCGTGAAGCAACAACAATGAGCAGAATCGTTTTGGCCGTGGCCTTTGTCCTGGGTCTGGTGGCCGTCCTCTGGGTGGGTGTGGGTTTTGTGGGCTCCAGCGCGCTGGCGCTGGCCATGAGTGTGGTGATTGGCGCGGTCTACGTTCTCGGCGCCATGGAAATCCGGCGCTTTCGCGCCGTCACCGCCTCGCTGCAAACGGCGCTGGCCCACATTCCGCAGCCGCTGGCGCAACTGGGCGACTGGCTCACGGGCCTGCACCCTTCGGTGCAAAACGCCGTGCGTGCGCGGGTGGAAGGCGAGCGTGTGGCCCTGCCCGGCCTGGCGCTCACGCCCTACCTGGTGGGTTTGCTGGTCATGCTGGGCATGCTGGGCACCTTTGTGGGCATGGTCGTCACCTTCAAAGGCGCTGTTTTTGCACTGGACGGCTCCACCGACCTGCAGGCCATCCGCTCGGCACTGGCCGCCCCCATCAAGGGGCTGGGTCTGGCCTTCGGCACTTCGGTGGCGGGTGTGGCCGCGTCGGCCATGCTGGGCCTCATGTCGGCCATCAGCCGGCGCGAGCGCCTCGGCGTGGTTCGCCTGCTGGACACACACATCGCCACCACCTTGCGGCCGTTTTCGCTGGCCCACCAGCGCCAGGAAAGCTTCAAGGCCCTGCAGTCGCAAGCCCAGGCGCTGCCCCAGGTGGTCCACCAGCTGCAGGCCCTGATGGCGCAGATCGAACAGCGCAGCGAGCAGCTGGACGCGCAGTTGCTCAGCCGCCAGGCGCAGTTTCACAGCGAGGTGTCGGTGGCCTACACCGGGCTGGCCAGCGCCGTGGCCACGTCGCTGCAAGACAGCCTGAGTGCCAGCGCCCGGGTGGCCGGCGAGAGCCTGAAACCGGTGGTCGAGTCCGCCATGGCCGCCATGGCCGAAGAGTCGGCCCGCCAGCACGGGCGCGTGAGCGACGCGGTGCAAACGCAGTTGAACGGCCTGGCCACCCAGTTTGGCGCCACCGCCGCCACCGTGGCCGACACCTGGACCAGCGCCCTGGCGCAGCACGCGCACACCAGCGAACAGCAGGTGAGCGGGCTCGACCGCGCGCTAACCGCCTTTACCCACACATTTGAAGAACGCGCCGCCGCCTTGCTGGCCAGCGTGCAGGCCAGCGCCGCCCAGTCGCTCGCCGGGCTGGCGCAGGCCGACCAGCACAAGCAGGCCGCCTGGACGCAGTCGCTGCAAGCGCTGGCTTCCACGCTGCAAGGCGAATGGCAGCAGGCCGGTGCGCAAACGCTGGCGCAGCAACAGGCTGTGTGCCAGGCGCTGGAACACACCGCCACCACGGTGAGCGAACGCGTCAGCCAGCAGGCCGGCCGCAGCCTGGACGACATGGCGCGCCTGCTGGCGCAGTCCGAAGAACTGGTGCGCGCCCGCACCGAGGCGGAAGCCCGCTGGGCGCAAGACCAGGGCCAGCGCATGGACGCACTGGCCACGCTGTGGCGCACCGAACTGGCCGCCCTGCGCAGCGACGAAAGCGCGCGCGGCCAGGCCGCTGTGGACCGCCTGGAAGCCCTGCAGACCACGCTGGCCGAACAGCTGGCGGCCTTGCGCACCGACGAATCCGAGCGCGGCCAGGCTGCGGTGGACCGGCTGCAAGCCCTGCAGACGGAGCTGAGCGCGCACATGAGCACCCTGCGCACCGAAGAAGCCGCCAGGGGCGAAGCCGCCGTGAGCCGGCTGGGCGAGCTGCAAGGCGCGCTGGCCAGCCACCTGGCCACGCTGGGTACCGCGCTGGAAACCCCCATGACCCGCCTGCTGGAAACCGCCTCAGAAGCGCCCCGCGCCGCCGCCGAGGTGATTGCCCAGCTGCGCCAGGAAATGGGCCACATCACCGAGCGCGACAACCTGGCCCTGCAAGAGCGCACCAGCCTGGTGGCCCAGCTCGACACGCTGCTGCACACCGTGCAGCAGGCCACCGGGGAGCAGCGCGCCGCCATCGAGTCGCTGGTGGCCTCGGCCGCCACGGTCATGGAACAGGCCAGTGGCCAGTTTGCCCAGACCCTGGGCGCGCAGGCCGGCCGGGTGGACGAGGTGGCCGCGCATGTGAACGCCAGCGCGGTCGAGCTGGCCAGCCTGGGCGAGTCGTTCGGCCACGGCGTGCAGCTGTTCAGCGCCAGCAACCAGCAGCTGATGGACAGCCTGCAGCGCATCGAGAGCGCGATTCAGCAGTCCATGGCGCGCAGCGACGACCAACTGGGCTACTACGTGGCGCAGGCGCGCGAGGTGATCGACCTCAGCATCAGCGCGCAGCAAGGCATTGTGGAAGACCTGCGCCGGCTGCACGGCGCGCCCGCCACCCAGCCGGTGGGAGCCCCGGGATGACCGAGCTGGACGACCGCAATGACCGCGACGGCGGCCTGGAGCAGAGCGCCCCGGTCTGGGCCGTGTTTGGCGACCTGATGTCGGGCCTGCTCGGCGCCTTTGTGCTGATTTTGGTGGGCGTGTTGGTGGTTCAGATGGACCTGATGAGCAACCTGGCGTCTGAAATTGCCAAGCGCGAGGCCGAAGAGCAGCGCCGCATGGCGCTGGAAAAAGCGCTGGCCATTCCGCTGCAAACGGGCCGCGTCACGCTGAACAACGGGCGCATCGGCATCAGTGGCAGCGTGCTGTTTCCGCTCAATTCCGACGAACTGCGCCCCGATGGCCGCCAACTGCTCAGGAGCCTGGTGCCACCGCTGCAGGTGTACCTGGGCGAGCGTGACGAAATGCTGATGGTGAGCGGCTTCACCGACGACCGCCCGATCCAGGACGGCAACCGGCGCTACGCGGACAACCTGGAACTGTCGGCCCAGCGCGCGCTCACCGTGACCCGCGCGCTGATGGACGAAGGCATGCCGCCCGCGCGCGTGTTTGCCGCCGCCTTCGGGGCCGAGCAGCCGGTGGCCTCCAACGCCGACGAACAGGGCCGCACCCAAAACCGCCGTGTGGAAATGGCCCCGGTGCCCAAAACTGCCCACCCGACCGCAGCCAAGCCATGACCGAGCCGCTGGCCGCGCTGGCCGACCTGCGCCACGCGGGCGCCCACCTGCTGGACCCGGTGCGCTTTCACTACCTGGAGGCGCTGGCCGCCCGCGTGCAAACGGCCGCGCCGGGCGTGCAAAGCGCGCTGGCCACCCGGCTGGGCGCCGCGCTGGCCGACTACCAGCAGCGCGCCACACAAGCCCGGCAGGCGCGCCAGGGCGCAGTAGACGCGCAGGCCGCGCAACAAACCCAGCGCAAGCTGGATCGGCGCCGGCTGGCAGCGGCCGGCGGCGCGGGCATGCCGGTAGCCAGTGCCCAGCCACCCGAATCGCCGCTGGCCGAGCTCACCCGTTACATCGAGCGCGTGCGGCAGTGGCCGGCCGACGACCCGCTGGAACACACCGCCCAGCCCCACCAGAACGCCCTGCCCGAGCTCAACAGCGTGCGCCGGTTTCGCGAGACCTGGTCGCGCATCTGTGCCGAAGACCAGGTGGACCTGGCGGTGGAGCGCGGCCCGGAAAACGCCGGACCGCTCAACTCGCACATGCTGGTGCTGCGCTCGTTGGCGCTCATGCGCGAGCTGTCGCCCCACTACCTGCGGCGCTTCATGGCGCATGCCGACGCCCTGCTGTGGATCGAGCAGGCCAGCGCCCGACTGAAGCCCCCCGCTAGCAAGCCCAAGGCGGTGCGCGCCGCCAAGGCCAAAAAGTAAGGGTGACGCTGCCCCGGCTAAAACCGCGTTTGTTGCCGCTCTTCGCGCTGCACCGGGCCAGCCTTCGCCAGCGCCATCCACACATGAAACGGCAGGCGCTCCAGCGCGCGGCGCGGTGCCTCGCGCACCACCGTCAGCGTCTCGGGCGTGGCCAGCATCACCCCGCATTCGGGTGGAATCTCCTCGGGCTCGCCAATCGGGCGGCCCCGCGCGTCGTGCCCCAGCACATACCAGCAGGCGCTGGCCAGCCCCAGGTAGGCGGCGCGCTTGGCGGGTTTTTTCAGGTCGCCCAGCAGGTCGGCGCGGTTCACTTTGATCTCGTGCACCACCGGCTCCAGGTAGGCGTCCACCGAGCTGTGGCGAATGGAAAACACGTCGGGGCAGGCCATGCACCAGGCGTGGTCGGGCTGGCCGGGCACGGTGTCAGTTCCATCATCAAACGCGCTCAACTGCACGGGCGGCTCAGCCACCACGGCCGGCACCACGCCATGGTCCAACGGCTCGCCCTGCAACAGCGTGCGCGGCAGCGGCACCCGCAGCGCCAGACCGCGCCAGGCCAGGCGCCCGGCGCGGCCCATGGCCACCGCCACCTGCTCGACCAGCGTTTCGTGCGGGGAGCGCGCCGCCTGGTTGCTGGCAAACACCCGCGCCAGCGTTTCAATGCCGGCGTCGGTCACCCGCAGCGTCTCGTGGCCCTGGTCCGACAAGCGCCGCTCCACCTGCCCAGCCGCCAGCAGATCCACCTCCAACAAGTCCTGGCAGGGCCAGCCGGCCGAGCGGTAAATGTCGCGCAGGCGCTGGTGGTGGCGGCGGGTCAGGGTGGGCACAAACGAACGCATTGCCTGACTATATAACCAGTACCATGCACCCACCCACACCGCCCCACCGTGAACGCCGCCCCACCCCGCCTGGAACCCGAAACTGCTGAAGACGCCCCGCTGGGCGTGGTGGCGGTGCGCGCGCTGTGCGACTTTGCAGCGCGCACGGGCGACCTGGACCTGCGCTTCACGCCCTCGCCCAGCGGCAGCGAAGGCGTGGCCGGGCACAGCGAAGTCACGTCGCGCCGGGGCGCGGGCTACCAGCGCGAGCTGCCCCTGAGTGTGGTTTGGGGCGGGCTGCGCGTGCAAGGCCGGGCCGATGGGTTTGACTCGGTGGCGAAGCGGCTGGAAGAAATCAAAACCCACCGCGGCGACCCGGCCCTGATCGGCGCCAACCAGCGCGCGCTGCACTGGGCGCAGGCCCGCGTGTACGGCCACCTGCTGTGCGAGCAGCTGGCGCTGGACGGGGTGGACCTGGCGCTCATTTACTTCAACATCGACACCGCGCACGAAACACCGCTGGTGCAGCGCCACAGCGCGCCCGAACTGCGCGCGTTTTTTGAAGCCTTGTGCACGCGCTACGCGGTGTGGGCGCGGGCCGAGCGCGCGCACCGCGTGGCGCGTGACGCAGCGCTGCGCAATCTGGTCTTTCCATTTGCCGCGTTTCGCACCGGGCAGCGCGCGTTGGCCGAGGCGGTGTACCGCACCCACAGCCACGGCCGGGTGTTGATGGCACAGGCCCCTACCGGCATTGGCAAAACCATGGCCACCTTGTTTGCCGCGCTCAAGGCCGCGCCCGGCAACGGCAAAGACCTGGGCACCGACAAACTTTTTTACCTCACCGCCAAAACCCCCGGCCGCCAACTGGCGCTGCACGCGCTGGACAAGCTCACCCAGGCCGACACGCCGCAAGCCATCCCGCTGCGGGTGCTGGAGCGCGTGGCCCGAGACAAAGCCTGCGAACACCCCGACAAAGCCTGCCACGGCGACAGCTGCCCGCTGGCCCAGGGCTTTTACGACCGCCTGCCCGCCGCCCGCCAGGCCGCCGCACAAGGCCGCTGGCTCAGCAAAACCACGCTGCGGCAAATGGCGCGGGAACACAGCGTGTGTCCCTATTACCTGGGGCAGGAAATGCTGCGCTGGGCCGACGTGGCCGTGGGCGACTTCAACCACTACTTTGACCACGGCGCCGCCTGGCACGCGCTGACCGAGGCCAACGGCTGGCGCGTGGGCCTGCTGGTGGACGAAGCGCACAACCTGATCGAGCGCGCCCGGCTCATGCACAGCGCCACACTGGCGCCCGCCGCTTTCCAGGCCCTGCGCCAAGCCGCCCCTGCCGCGCTGAAAAAGCCGCTGGACAAGCTGCAACGCCGCTGGGCCGCCCTGGCCAAAACGCAGACGCAGGACCTCGAGGTGCTGCCCGAGCTGCCGGGTGAATTCATCACCACGCTGCAGCAACTGTGCAGCGACATCGGCGACCACTTTGCGCAGCACCCGCAAGACGCGCTGGACGGCCCGCTGCAGCGCTGGTGGTTTGACGCGCTGCACGTGCTGCGCGTGGCCGAGCAGTTTGGCGAGCATTCGCTGTGCGACCTCACGCGCGACGGCACCGGGCGGGTGAAGCACCCGGCGCTGGCCATCCGCAACGTGGTGCCCGGCCCGCTGCTGGCGCCACGCTGGGCCGCAGCCCACAGCGCCACGCTGTTTTCAGCCACGCTCGCGCCCATGGACTTTGTGGCCCACCTGCTGGGTCTGCCGCCCGACACGCTGCGGGTCGATGTGCCGTCGCCCTTTGCGCCCGCGCAGCTGGCGGTGCGCGTGGCGCCCCACATTTCCACCCGCTGGAGCGACCGCCAGGCCTCGCTCACGCCCATGGTCGAGCTGATGGCGGCGCAATACGCCGCCGAGCCCGGCAACTACCTGGCGTTTTTCAGCAGCTTTGACTACCTGCAGCAAGCGCTGGACCGGCTGCAACACCACCACCCCGCCCTGCCCGTGTGGGCGCAGGCGCGCGGCATGAGCGAGCCCGAGCGCGATGCCTTTGTGGCCCGTTTCACCGAGGGCGGCCAGGGCATCGGCTTTGCGGTGCTGGGCGGCGCGTTTGGTGAAGGCATTGACCTGCCGGGCCGCCGCCTCATTGGCGCCTTCATTGCCACGCTCGGCCTGCCACAGGTGAACCCGGTGAACGAGCAGATGCGCGCGCGCCTGCAAGCCCTGTTTGGCCGGGGTTACGACTACACCTACCTTTACCCCGGCCTGCACAAGGTGGTGCAGGCGGCCGGCCGGGTGATCCGCACCGAGCGCGACCACGGCACCGTGTGGCTGCTGGACGACCGCTTTGCGCGGCTGGAAGTGCAGCGCCTGCTGCCGGCCTGGTGGCACGCCCCGCGCATGGCCCAAGACCCGCCTGGCCTATAGTGCCGCATGGGCTGTGCTCGGTGGGTTGTCCACCGTTCTGTACCCCCACGCCGAACCAGCTCCCAGGCCGCGTGCCTTTTTTGCCAGCCCCCATGCCAGACATCCCACCCGACCCGACCCAGCCTCCTCGCCACGACCGGCCCGAAGGCGGCATCCAGCTGCACGCCGAGCCGGGCCACCTGATCCGCCGCGCCCACCAGCTCGCCGTAGCCACCTTTCACGACACCCACGGCCGCCAGATCACACCGGTGCAATACGCCCTGCTGCGTGCGCTGCAAGAAGAGCCCGGCCTGGACCAGGTGACGCTGGCGCAGCGGGTGGCGCTGGACACATCCACCACCGCCGACATCGCCACCCGCCTGGAGAGCAAGGGCTGGATCGTGCGCGAGCTGCTGGCCCGGCGCCAGCGCAGCCTGCGCCTCACGCCCGAAGGCGAAGCCATGCTTTGCGACATGTTGCCCCGCGTGGCGCCCATGTACCAGCAACTGCTGCAGCCACTTTCGCCCGTCGAGCAGGCCGAGTTTTTGCGTTTGCTGCGCAAGTTTGTGCACCTGAACGAAGCCGCAGCACCGCCGCAAACCACGGGAAAACCCGAGGTTTGAACCCCTGTCATGGGCGCCGCACATTCTATAAAATACGCTTCATTCAGCATACTGAATGAAGAACCCCCACAGGAGGCACCGCATGTTCCCCAAAAACACCTGGTACGTGGCCTGCACGGCCGAAGACATTGACGCCAAGCCCCTGGGCCGCAAAATCTGCAACGAGCGCATCGTGTTTTACCGGGCGCAGGCCGGCAAAGTGGCCGCCGTGCAAGACTTCTGCCCCCACCGCGGTGCCCCGCTCTCGCTGGGCTACGTGTGCGAAGGCAAGCTGGTGTGCGGCTACCACGGCTTGGAAATGGGCTGCGACGGCAAAACCATCGCCATGCCCGGCCAGCGCGTGGGCGGTTTCCCGGCCATCCGCAGCTTCCCCGTAGAAGAGCGCTACGGCTTTATCTGGGTCTGGCCCGGCGAGAAAGACAAGGCCGACCCGGCCCTCATTCCCCACATGGAGTGGTACGAAAACCCCGAGTGGGCCTACGGCGGCGGGCTCTACCACGTCAAGGCCGACTACCGCCTCATGGTGGACAACCTGATGGATCTGACGCACGAAACCTATGTGCATGCCACCAGCATTGGTCAAAAAGAGATTGACGAGTCGCCCTGCAAAACCACCACCGACGGCGACACCGTGGTCACCAGCCGTTTTATGGAAAACATCTCGGCCCCGCCGTTTTGGAAAGCCGCCCTGCGCGCCAACCACCTGGCCGACGACGTGCCGGTGGACCGCTGGCAAATCTGCCGCTTCACACCACCCAGCCACGTCATGATTGAGGTGGGCGTGGCCCACGCCGGCCACGGCGGTGTGAACGCACCGGCCGAACACAAGGTGTATGCCGTGGTGGTCGACTTCATCACCCCCGAAACCGACACCTCCATGCACTACTTCTGGGGCATGGCGCGCAAGTTCAACCCGCAAGACAAAGCCCTCACCGCGCAAATCCGGGAAGGCCAGGGCAAGATCTTTTCAGAAGACCTGGAAATGCTGGAACGCCAGCAGCAAAACCTGAGCGAATTCCCCGACCGCGCCCTGCTCAAGCTCAACATCGACGCTGGCGGCGTGCAGTCACGTCGGGTGATTGAGCGGCTGGTGGCCACCGAACAAGGCACCGCCCCATGAGCCAGCCCAATCCCACCCTGGCCGTGCGCGTGGCGCGCAAGCGCACCGAAGCGCAAGACATTTGCAGCCTGCAACTGGTGGCCGCCAACGGCACCACCCTGCCCGCCTTCACCGCCGGTGCCCACCTCGACGTGCACCTGCCCGGCGGTCTGGTGCGCCAATATTCCCTGTGCAACCCGCCCAGCGACGCTGGCCACTACGAAATCAGCGTGCTGCGCGACGCCCAGTCGCGCGGCGGCTCGGTGGCCGTGCACGACGCCGTGACCGAAGGCAGCGTGCTGCACATCAGCCCGCCCAAAAACCACTTTCCCCTGGCCACAAACGCCGCCCACCACCTGCTGCTGGGCGGCGGCATCGGCATCACACCGCTGCTGGCCATGGCCGAACACCTGGCCAGCCAGGGCGAAAGCTTTGAGCTGCACCACTGCACCCGCTCGCGCGAGCGCACGCCCTTCACCGAACGCCTGGCCGCATCCCCCTATGCGCGCCACGTGCACCACCACGTTGACGACGGGCAAGCCACCCAAAAGCTGGACATCGCCGCCACGTTGAAAAAAGCCGGCACTGGCACGCACCTGTATGTGTGCGGCCCGCAAGGCTTCATGGACGCCGTGCTGTGCACCGCCCGCGCCCAGGGCTGGCCAGAGGAGCGCCTGCACCACGAATATTTCAGCGCCGCCCCGGCAGACACCACAGGCGACGGCAGCTTCGAGATGGAAGTGGCCAGCACCGGCCAGGTGATCACCGTCGCCCCCGCTCAAACGGCCCTGCAAGCACTGCTGGCCGCAGGCTTTGACATTCCCATGTCCTGCGAACAAGGCGTGTGCGGAACCTGCCTGACCGGCGTGAAGGCCGGCACCCCCGAACACCGCGACCACTACCTGACGCCGGAAGAACAAGCAGGGAATGACCAGTTTCTGCCCTGCTGCTCGCGCGCCCGGGGTGGACGTTTGGTGTTGGATTTGTAGGGCGGGAAAACACCGGCCGGCGCCCGACCAGCGCCAGGGTCGGCCGTTTTGAACGGCTCCGCAACGGCCGTACCGTGCATCGGCGTGAGGTACCGCGTGTTCTGTCCCCCGCGGTGCGGGCGGCCCAGCGCCGAGAGCCGCAGCGGGCGGCTCGTGATGGCCTCCCTGCTGCCGCTGGATGGCCCGCCCTTCCGTACCAGCCCCACCAGTTGCACACCCGCGCACAGGCCCGCGCCGGCGTCTGGCGGTGGTTGAGGTCCTGCGTGGTGAAGCCGCTCATCCCCCACGGGCTCGTCAATCCGTCCAACCCGCCAACGCTGTCGTCCTGGCGGCCAGCCCGGTCGCGGCAGAGCGGACAGGTCGCCGCCAACAGGTACTCCCACAGCGCCCCTCTGCGCCAGCAAATCGCCCTCGGCAGCGGCGTTCCGCTGGTGTAAGGTGACAACGCCCGCCAGGCAGAAACCACCATGAACAAGCACCCAGCCAGCCGCCTTTTTTTCATCGTGCATGTCTCCACAAGGGTGTGCAGGCAACTCAGCGGCGCCGCCATGCCGCCGCATCGGGACGGCAGCCCCGCCGGCAGGGGCATCCCGCTGTGGCCCTGGCTCGCCGGCCTGGCGCTGGCCAGCGCAGCGCAGGCCACACCGGTGCTACCGCCGCTGACGCTGGATAGCGGCGCCCTCAACCCGGCCTGGCGCGTGGTGGGGTTTCCCAAGCAGCACGCCGACATTCCGCTCACCCGTTTCGAAGCCGCCACGGTGGACGGCGAGCGCGCCGTGCAGGTGCTGACCGCCTCGTCGTATGGCACGCTGGTGCACGACACTCCAAACAGGTCACCCGGCCGCCTGCAATGGCGCTGGCGGCTGGATCAGCCGCTCTCGGGTGGCCAGGCCGCACCCGACCTCACCACCCAGGCTGGCGACGACGCCGCGCTCAAGGTTTGCGCCCTGTTCGACCACCCGCTGGAGCGCGTGCCCTTTGTCGAACGCACGGTACTGCGCATCGCCCGCAGCGTGAGCGGCGAAGCCCTGCCCGCCGCCACCGTGTGCTACGTGTGGGACAGCGCCCATGCTGCCGGTCGGCAGGGCGCCAACCCCTACACGCGGCGCGTGCGCTACATCAGTCTGCGCGGCAGCGAAACGCCGGCCCGCCAGTGGGCAGCCGAGGCGCGCGACCTGGCACAAGACTTCAGCACCCTCTTTGCCGATGAATTGCCCGCCGGCGCCGCCGTGCCGCGCCTGCGCAGCGTGCTGATCGGCGCCGACAGCGACAACACCGCCAGCCGCAGCACCGGCTGGGTGACCGATCTGCGCTGACGCGCGGGGACGCCAGGCCTGCCCCGTAAGATCGGTGCCCATGCACCACAGCATCCAGCAACTGCCGCCCGGTCCAGACCAGGGCGCCGCCGGGCACAGCACCCCGCCCACCAAAGAAGCCAGGGTCCGTCGCTGGAATAAGCCGGTCGACCGCACCTTCATGACCAGGCACACGCAGCGGGCCTGAGCAGCATGCCATTCCCATCCAACGACCGCCGCGCCTTGGGCGTGTTTCTGGTTTTCCTGCGCCTGGGCCTCACGTCGTTCGGCGGGCCGGTGGCACACCTTGGCTATTTCCGCACCGAATTCGTCGAACGCCGCCGCTGGCTCAGCGACGCGGCGTACGCCGACCTCGTGGCCCTGTGCCAGTTCCTGCCCGGCCCAGCCAGCAGCCAGGCGGGCCTGGCGCTGGGCCTGATGCGCGCCGGCTATCCCGGCGCTCTCGCCGCATGGGCCGGCTTTACCCTGCCCTCGGCCCTCGTGCTTATCGGGCTGGCGCTCGGTATTGCTCAGGCCGGTGACGCCTTATCAACCGGTTTGCTGCAGGGTCTGAAAGTGGTGGCAGTGGCGGTGGTTGCGCAGGCCGCCTGGGCCATGGCGCGCAGCCTCTGCCCGGACACCCCACGCCGCGCGCTGATGCTGGGCACCGCCGCGCTGCTGATCGCCTGGCCCAGCAGCGTGGCCCAACTGCTGGCCATCGTCCTGGCCGCGCTGGTGGGCCTGGCGTGGCTGCGGCCAGCGGCCGAAGCGCCGCACGAACCGCTGGCCGTGCCGGTCAGCCGCCGCGCGGGGGCCGCGTGGCTGGCGCTGTTCTTCGCCCTGCTGCTCGGTCTGCCCCTGCTGCTGTCGGCCTTTACATCGCAGGCCCTCGCCGTGGTGGACGCTTTCTACCGCGCCGGTGCCCTGGTCTTCGGCGGCGGCCATGTGGTGCTGCCGCTGCTGCAAGCCAGCGTGGTGCCCACCGGCTGGGTGAGCGACGAAGCCTTCCTCGCCGGCTACGGCGCCGCCCAGGCCGTGCCCGGCCCGCTGTTCACTTTCGCCGCCTTCCTCGGCGCGAGCATGCAGGGCGCGCCCACCGGCTGGGCCGGCGGCTTGCTCGCCCTGGCGGCCATCTTCACCCCCGCCTTCCTGCTCATCGCCGGCGCGCTGCCGTTCTGGGAAAGTCTCAGGGCCCAGCCGCGCGTGCGGGCCGCCCTCATGGGCATCAACGCCGCCGTCGTCGGCCTGCTGCTCGCGGCGCTGTGGAACCCGGTCATCACCAGCGGGATTCGGAGTGTGGGCGATGCGCTGCTGGCCGGTATGGCGCTGGTGGCGCTGATGCAATGGAAGTGGCCGCCCTGGGTGGTGGTGGCGGGGTGTGCGGGGTTGGGGTGGATGATGGGGACCGTTGGAGTCTGATTTGCTGATGAATCTCACAATCATCGGCCAAGCTTGAGATTTTTAGCAGCAATCCAAGCCGATTACACAAAAATTCGGACACGCCCCCAGCAGATCGGGCACCTGGCCGAGGCGCTGGAGCTGATCGTGAAGAAGATGCAGCTGCTGGAGAGCCCCGAGCTGTCGCAGCAAGCGAAGGACGTGCTGCAGGTTTTCCTGGGCGACGTGTCGGCCATCCGGCAGATCAAGGCGTCGCTGCCGGACGCCCGACCTGCCCGGCCCCGTTCAGTACTTGGCCGGCGCGGTGGCCTTGGCCGCAGCATCGAAACCACCCTGGGCCTTCCACTGTTCCATGCCGCCCTGCAAGCTGCGCAGATTGTCCCTGCCCGCCACGCGCAGTGCGAAACCGGCCTGGGCCGAGAATGAACCGGTGTTGCGCTTGGCCAGCACCTGGCGCCAGTCCAGGTTGATGGCGCCGGGAATGTGGCCCTTGGCAAACTGACCGGCATCGCGGGCGCCAATGACGGTCATCTTTTTCCACGCGTCGGCCGGAATTTGCTCGGCAAAAATCACGCCGCCGCCGTGGTCGACGCATTCGAACTGGCGGCATAGGGGCCTGCCTGTCGGCATGGACGGCAGGCGCCAGCAACAGGCTGGCGGCGGTGAAGGCCGCGAGCGCCACCGCGTGCGGGTCGGTGTGGCCGCCACAGCGCGGGAACGGCGTGCACCATCACGTGCGGATCTGCGGCTCGTGGGCCATCCCCCAGGTTCCGATGGCGTTCATGGCCCAGCCCCAGCTTTCCAGCGGCCGGTTCGCGACCTGCCATTCGCTCACGCCGTCGGACACACCGGCTATGCCGCCCAGCCCACGCGGGCCAGCACCCAGACCATGGCACCGTAAGCCGCCGCCGTGGCCACCGACGCCAGCGCCAGACTCGGCCAGAACGACCAGCCGGCACGCAGCAGCAGCGGCAAGACGAGGAACAGGACCAGCGAAGGCAGCACGAGCCAGAAGATGTTCAGCGACAGGGATGCGATCTGCCCGGCGTCACCGGTGTCCAGCTGCAGCCAGACGAAGGCCAGCAGCGAGGTGACCGGCAGCGAAGCCAACGCCGCAGCCCAGAAGGCGCTGCGCTTGGCGATTTCGGCAATGGCGACGATCAGCAGTGCCGAGATCGCGACTTTCGCGGTGTATTGCCACATGGTTGAAAGGCCTTCCGTCTGAGTCCAGCAGATGAGATGCCGCTTGCCACCCCGGCGCTCAGGCCGGCGCCGGACAAGCCAGCAGGTCGGCCAGGTGCAGCAGGTCGCGCGCATGGTGCGTATTGGCCGGGTCGGGTGACAGCTCCCGGGGCTGCGACGCGCCGAATTCCAGCGGCCGCTCGATGTAGGCCGTGGCCAGCCCGCAGGCGCGGGCGGCGTCCAGGTCATCCTGGTGGGCAGCCACCAGGATGACCTCGGCCGGAGCTGCATCAAAGACACCGGCCACACCCAGGTAGGTGCGCGGGTCGGGCTTGTAGGCACGAAACACCTCGGCCGAGAGAATGCAATCCCACGGCAGGCCGGCGCGCTTGGCCATGTCGGTCAGCAGGCCGATGTTGCCGTTGGACAGCGTGCAGACGATGTGCCGCGTTTTCAGGCGGGTGAGGCCGGCCACCGCATCGGGCCAGGGGTCGAGCCGGTGCCACACGCGATTGAGGTGCCGGCGCTGGTGCTCGTCCAGATGGCCCAGCCCAAAGCGCGGCAGCAACCCGTTGAGGATCAGGCGGTGCAGCTCGTCGATGCGTGTCCAGCCCAGTTCGCCCGACATCACACGGGCCATGGCGGGCCTGTAGCCGGCGCGCCAGGCCAGCGCGAAGGCATTCGCATCCACCTGCGGATACAACGCCGACACCTCGCGCACGATGCTGCCGTGCCAGTCCACCACGGTGCCGAAGATGTCGAAAGCAAGGACACGCACGCGGTTCATGGCCATACCTTCACACAGGAGCTGCGGCGCGCGCTTGCGTGGGAACGGCCCGGTCGGGGTCCGCGTGTCGCACCGGCGCGATCCACCAGAGGCTGCTCGAAATCGTTCCCGCCGCGCACGCCGGTCCTGAGCGAAAACGCCTGCAGGCAACCCGGGCACGGCCTTGTGTCGGCCCGCATGCTGCGGTTGCCCGACCGGCAGAGCACCACGATCCCGCACTCGTGGCGACCCGACAACCTGGGGACGGTGTCCCCGCAATCCCCGTCGCAGGCCGCTTCCAGCCCACCGCACGGCACGCTGTTCGAACCGGCGATGTGAGGTGCATCAGACTGGTGCGGCTCGCGAATGCCCAGCAGCAGCGGTGGCCGGTGCTGCTGCAGCCGGTCGGCCAGCTCCCAAAGCAAGATTTCCCTCACCTCCGCCAGGTCTTCGGCGATCTGGTCGGCACAGTGCTTCATGGACAAGCCCCCTCTGGTTGCAGCCGCTCGGGCTGTGACTGCCCGGGCCGCGGCACACCTCAACCGCGCTTGCTGCCCACCAGCAGCAAGGCGCCGCCCACCACAATGGCCCCAATGCCCGCCCAAAGGGGAATGTTGACCGTCTTCTTCTCCTGAACCGTGAGCTCCAGGGGTCCGAGCTTCACCGCCGTGGAGTCCTTGGTGTAGCTGAAACCCCCGTAAGCCAGCGCCAGCACCCCAGCGGCAATAAAAAGCAGCGCAACGAGCTTGATCGAATTCATGGGTGTTTCTCCTGCGGTGCCACCAGACCCCGGCACCGGCGGTGACGGGTGGGCAGCATACGACGCATTGAAGCACAGGAGCCCCCCTGTATTCCAGCGCCTTCCGTTCGCAGCGCTGATCCGGGTGGTCAGTTTGTCCCGGCGCCCGGGCGCACGACGCCACCCTCCGGCCAGGAGCATCCCCGCATGAGGACGCAGGCGCCGTCGCGGGGCACTCACCATGTCTGTGGCCGGCTGTGCCACCCGATTGCACGGCAAATACACAACATCACAGCCTCGTAGGGCGCAGGCCATGGAAGGTTTCAACCGAGTCGATGGCTTGGGGGCACACCTGCGCAGCGCATGAACGTTGGGCTGCGGGGTGTCGGGCGTCTGCCCGGGTGGCGTGCCGCCGCTGCCGGCACTCACCGCAACGCCTTCAACAAGGCCAGCAAGGCGTCCCGTTCGGCCTCCGGTTCGAACAGCGGCGCTCTGGCCGAGCTTTGCGCGTGCAGCACGGCGAGCAGGCCACCGTCGGGTCTTGTCTGACCGGCGCGACAGGCGCGCAACAGGGCCACCAGGGCAGCGGCGTCACCGAACGGAAAGTAGCCACAGTGACCGCTGCCGAGCATGCCCACGTTGCCGGGCACACGCGAGGCCAGTACCGGCGTGCCACCCAACACCGCTTCCATGATGACGTGGGCACCCCCTTCCATGCGGCTGGGGTGCACCAGCAGATGGGCACGCTGGATGCGCCCGCGTGTGGCGGCGTGCGGCTGCCCGCCGAGCCAGCGGTAATGCAGGCAGTCGCGCTGGGTCTGGCGCGCGGCGTCACCCAGGGCCGGGTCCAGCGCCTGGCCGACGTGGTCCAGGTAAATGCCCTCGCCGGGCTGGATCAGGCGCGCGGCCTCAAACAGGGTTTGCGGCGATTTTTCTTCACGCAGGTGGCCCACCATCACCGTGCGCAGGTGGGCGTGGGTTTTGGGCAGTGTATGGCGCGCGGTGCTGGACTGAAACACCACCTGGCACTTGTTGCGCAGCGCTTCGGGCAGCGCTTGCGGCCCCTGCTCTTGCAGCACGACAAGGCGGTGCGCCAGCGCCAGCGACTGCTGGGCGCTGGCATCGGTGGCAATGTCGCGGTAAAGGTCGGTGCCGGTGAGCGCCAGCACCAGCGGTCTGCCCGGGTGGGCCTGTGCCCAGGCGGCCACCGAAGCGGCCGAGCGGCGTGCGTGCAGTGCCAGCAGAATGTCCGTACCGTCATCGACCGTGGGGCCATCAGGCCATTGTTTGGCCAAGCGCACCCGATGGTGGCCCGCCAGCCAACGCGCCCACCGGCGGGCGGTCTGCCAGTTGCCGTTGTTGCCGTCGGCAAGGGACGGCGTGACGATACAAAGCGAAGGTTTTTTCATGGGTGCAGCAGTGTCAGACATTGTGGCTGAGCGCAGCCTGCCCGTCGAACAAGCCCGCTGTGCCTGCACGGTGGTGCGGGCCGACGCACGGGCACACACGCCGGCGCAGCTGGACGCCTGCGAGGCCGCGCTGGGCGCTGGCCAAACCCTGAGCAGCCCATCGGTGGCGGGTGGCGGCAAAGCCAGCCCGGCAGAAAAGTCCAGGGCCAGGCCCAGCATGGGCGGGCCGGTGTGGCACTGCTGCAACGGGTTCATGGCGCCGCGCAGGTCGTCCACCGAAATGTCCACTGCCTCACCAGCGGCCGGCCGCAACACCGCAAACAGGCTGGGCGCCTGGGCGCAGCTGCCCGCGCCCAGATCCATCAGCACCGCGCCGGCTGGCAGCTGTCGCGCACAGCGGCGTTCTTGGTCTGGTGCAACTGCACAAAAGAGGGGGCAACGGATGGATGGTGCATGGGTGCAGGGTCGGGTTGCGTGGGCGCAGAGCGCTGTTGGCGTGACAACCCAGCGCGGCATCGGAACGCTGGCGAATGGGCTGGGCTTTTCGTGCCGGGGCATGTCCCCAAGGCCCCTCAAGACCACAGCGTGGCTGGGGCGCGGTTTAATACATGCCCCTTATCCCTATTTATCGGATACCCATGCAAGCCACCTTCTCCCACACCAAACGCGCACTCTTGACCTGCGCCGTGCTCGCCGCAGGCACCGCCTTCACCGGCCTGGCCCAGGCGCAAAGCGTCTTCCGCGTCACCACCATTCCCGAAGAAGCGGCCACCGAGCAGGTGCGCAAGTTCACCCCGCTGGCCAACTACCTGGAAAAGGCGCTGGGCATGAAGGTCGAATTCACCCCGGTGAGCGACTACCCTGCCGCCGTGGAAACGCTGGTGAACAAAAAGGTGGACCTGGTGTGGTTTGGCGGCTTCACCTTTGTGCAGGCCAACCTGCGCTCGGGCGGCAAGATCGTGCCGCTGGCCCAACGCGAAGAAGACACCAGGTTCCAGTCGGTGTTCATCGCCAAGACGGACTCGGGCATCAAAACCCTGGCCGACATGAAAGGCAAGCAGATCAGCTTTGGCTCACAAAGCAGCACCTCAGGCCACCTCATGCCCCGCAGCTACCTGCTGGAAGCCAACATCAACCCCGAAAAAGACTTCCGCCGCATCGCCTACAGCGGCGCGCACGACGCGACCATTGCCTCGGTGGTGAGCGGCAAGGTGGACGCTGCTGCGCTGGACATCACGGTGTGGCGCAAGTTTGTGAACGAGAAGCGGGTGGACACCCAGGCGGTGAACGTGTTCTTCACCACACCGGGTTACTTCAATTACAACTGGTCGGTGCACGCCGACATGCCCGCCGACATGCAGGCCAAGGTGAAAGCCGCCCTGCTGGCGCTGGACCCGGCCAACCCCGAGCACGCCGAAATTCTGCGGCTCAACCGCGCCACCCGCTACATCGCCACCCAGCCGTCGAACTACAAAGGTCTGGAAGCCGCGGCCCGCAGCGCCGGCCTGCTGTAAACGGTCGCGGAGCCCGGTTTGAAGATTGAACTGCTGGGCGCCAGCGCGCGCCACCCTGCCGCACGCCCAGGTGCTGCGCCCGCGCTGAAGGCCCTGAGCCTTCAATTCCGCGCTGGCGAACAGGCGGCCATCATCGGCCCGTCGGGCGCTGGGAAAACCACGCTGCTGCAGGTGCTGGCCTGCGCCATGCCGCCCACGGCAGGCACGCTCACGCTGGACGGCGTAAACCCCTGGCAACTGCCGCGCAGCGCTTTGCAGCGCCTACGCGGCGGGCTGTTTCTGGCGCCGCAGGTGCCGCCGCTGCCGCCGCGCCAGCGTGTGGTCACGGCAGTGCTGGCCGGGCGCTTGCCGGCCATGGGTTTGCTGGCCAGCCTGCGCTCGCTGTTTTACCCCAGCGACATACCCGCCGCTTTTGACGCGCTGGACCGGTTTGACCTGGCCAACAAACTGTTTGAGCGGGTTGACCGCCTCTCAGGCGGCGAACGCCAGCGCGTGGGCCTGGCGCGGGCGCTGCTCGCACCGGCCCGGCTGTGGCTGATTGACGAGCCGTTGTCGGCCCTCGACCCCACCCGCTCACGTCAAGCCATGGCCACCTTGCTGGCGGGCGCACGCGAACGCGGCACCACCCTGGTGGCCACCCTGCACCAGGTGGACGTGGCGCTGGCGCACTTCCCGCGCATCATTGGCTTGCGCGACGGTGCCCTGGCCTTTGACCTGCCGGCCGCCGAAGTCACGCGCGACCGCCTGGCCCGGCTGTACGACCAGTTTGAACACGAGTTGCGGGGTGAAATGAGCGCCGCCGTTCCCGACGAAGCCCCCACACCACAACCCGTGGTGATGCACTGCCGTTGATGGACCAAGCCCTGCGTCGTGCCCCCACCCGCGACCCCGCCTGGCTGGGCCGCGTGTTTTGGCTAAGCCTGTGCCTGGTGCTGTTGTGGCCGCTGGGCGTGGCCACCGAGTTCAAGCCGTGGGTGCTGCTGGAGCCTGACAACATCAAGATCAGCGCGCAGTTCATTGGCAGTTTCTGGCCGCTGGTTTTTGATGCCGAATTCATGACCATGGTGGCGCGCGAAACCTGGCGCACCGTGGCCATGGCCACCGCAGGCGTCACGCTGGCGCTGGTGCTGGCGGTGCCGCTCACGCTGCTCAACACGCGGGTGCTGTCCATCTCGGCGCTCTCTGGCCGCATGGCGCGCGGGCCTTACGGGCTGCGCCAAAGCGTGCGCTGGCTGCTCATTGTGTTGCGCAGCATCCCCGAGCTGGTGTGGGCGCTGGTGTTTGTGCGGGTGGTGGGCCTGGGGCCCACGGCCGGTGTGCTCGCCATTGCCCTCACCTACGGCGGCATGCTGGGCAAGGTGTATGGCGAGATTCTGGAAAGCGGCGAAACCCACGCCACCGAAACGCTGCTGCGCAACGGCAGCGGGCGCCTGCAGGCGTTTTTTTACGGCCTGCTGCCCACCAGCGCCGCCGAGCTCACCAGCTACACCGTGTACCGCTGGGAATGCGCCATCCGCAGTTCGGTGGTGCTGGGTTTTGTGGGCGCGGGTGGCCTGGGGCAGCAACTGGACAACTCCATGAAAATGTTTGAAGGCGGCGAAGTGGCCAGCATGCTGCTGGTGTTCATCGCGCTGGTGGCGCTGGCCGACCGGGTGAGCGCGTGGCTCAGGAAAGCACTCGGATGACCCAAGCCCGCACACAACCCCGTGCCGCCAACGACACCTACAAACTGCCACCGCCGCTGTTTGACGCGCGCTGCAAGGCCTGCTGGTTTGTGGTGGGCCTGCTGGTGTTGGTGGTGGCCAGCTTCTGGTCGCTGGACCTGCAGTGGGGCCAGTTCTTTTCGGTGGAAGCCGCGCGAAGCATGGGCCGCTTTCTGGCGGAGTTTGCCCCGCCCGACACCTCGCCCGAGTTTCTCAGCAAGGTGGCACTGGGGGCCTGGGAAACACTGGCCATGTCGGCCCTGGGTACGCTGCTGGCTGCCGTGGCCGGGCTGGCACTGGCGCTGCCGGCCAGCCGTCTGCACCAGGACGACACCGCCTGGGGCCGCGCGCCCACCCGCCTGGTGCTCAACGCGCTGCGCAGCATCCCTGAGCTGGTGTGGGCGGCGCTGCTGCTCATTTCCGCCGGGCTGGGCCCTTTTGCCGGCACGCTGGCGCTCGCCTTTCACACCACCGGCGTGCTGGGGCGGCTGTTTGCCGAAGCCATTGAAAACACACCGCCCGGCCCCGGCGCCGCCCTGCGGGTGCAAGGCGTGGGCAATTTCCGGGTGTTCGTTTACGCCACCTTGCCGCAGGTGCTGCCGCAGTTGATGAGCTACACCCTGTACCGCTGGGAAAACAACATCCGCGCCGCCGCCGTGCTGGGTGTGGTGGGCGCGGGCGGGCTGGGCCAGTTGCTGGCGTTTCACATGGGCCTGTTTCAGATGAACAAAACCGCCACCATTTTGGCCGCCATGCTGCTCATGGTGGCGGTGGTGGACGCCGCCAGCCACACGTCGCGCCGCCTGCTCACGCGCTGACAGGTCCTGCCTCAGCGGCTGGGCACCAGGCGAAGCAGTTGGCCATTGCGCTCATCCGTCAGCAGGTAGATGAAACCATCCGGCCCTTCACGTACGTCGCGCACGCGACGGCCCAGGTCGGGCAGCAGCTTGTCCTCCTTCACCACGCGGGCGCCGTCCAGTTCCAGGCGGGCCAGGTAGCGAAACTTGAGCGCCCCCACCAGCAAACTGCCCTGCCAGGCTTTGCCATAGCGTTCGCTGGTCACAAACGCCATGCCCGCAGGCGCGATGGACGGTGTCCATTGGTGAACCGGCTGTTCCATGCCGGTCTTTTCCGTGAGGCCCTGGCCAATGGTGCCGCCGCCGTAGTTTTCACCGTAGGTGATCACAGGCCAGCCGTAGTTTTTCCCCGACTCGGGACGGTTGATTTCGTCGCCGCCCTGTGGCCCGTGCTCGCTGATCCACAGGCGGCCGTCAGGGCCCAGCGCGGCGCCTTGCGGGTTGCGGTGGCCCAGGCTCCAGATTTCCGGCAGAGCGCCGGGTCGGTTGCGAAACGGGTTGTCGGGATGCGCACTGCCATCGGGCCGCACACGTACCACCTTGCCATGGTGGTTGTCCAGCGTCTGGGCGTCGTTCATGCGCTGGTAGCGGTCACCCAGGGTCAGAAACAGGCTGCCGTCTGCCGCTTGCACCATGCGGCAGCCAAAATGCAGCCGGCTGCTGACCTTGGGCTGCTGGCTGAAGATGACTTTCACGTTTTCCAGCCGGGTGGCATCGGCAGACAGGCGGGCTGAGGCCAGCGCCGTGGAGTTGCCGCTGCCTTGTGCCGCCGGTTCGCTGTAACAAAAGTACAGCGTGCGGTTGCGGGCAAAGTCGCGGTCGGTGATCAGGTCCAGCAGGCCGCCCTGCCCCACCGCGTCCACAGCGGGCAGGCCTGCCACGGGCTCACCCAGCGTGCCGTTGGGCGCCACCACGCGCAGGCGACCGGGCCGCTCGGTCACCAGCATGCGGCCGTCGCCCACAAAGGCCACCGCCCAGGGGTTTTGCAGGCCGCTGGCCACCACCTCGGTGGTGACGCGCGCGGACTGGGCCTGCGCGGTGCCCCAGGACAGCAAGCCCGCCAATACGACGGCACCAACAAGTACCGGCCCTTGATGGGATGGTGGCTGCGCCGGTGACCGGGCAGCGACAGGCAAGTTCGGCATGGGTTTCTCCTTGGGTTGCACCTGAGCAGCTTACCGCTGGATGCGCCAGTGCGCACCAGGTTCCCGGGCGCCCCGACAAAAACCACCCGTCCGCGGCGCAGAGGCCGGATCAGGCGCTGGGACGGCCTTCGAACAAGGCTGGCCCTTTTCACTATTGATTCGGCCCGGTTTTGTCATCACGCCCTGTTCCGCTTGCCGAAGCGGCTTGGGGTGAGGGGCTTCTGACTGCTCGGGGCCGGAGATCAGTCGTGGTTCTGTGTCACAAGGGCAGCATCGGCTTGATCGTGATGAAGCCTGGCCTGCAATGGCGAACCCTGCACGTCTGTGCGTTGACAGACCGCGGGATCCCTCAACGCTGGACAGCCCCCGCTCCGAGGACACGCCGGAAGACAGGCGACGTGCCCCAGGAATCCCCGGGCCTTCAGCCCAGCAGCGCGGTCAGCCCGCCGTCGGCCTCAAACCGCTGGTTGCGGTAGGTCAGCCGCGTGGGACCGGCCCACACCCGCTCCGGCACGCTGTGGCGCGGATCGCCGGGGTAACAGATCACGCGGCAGCCATCTTCGTCAAACGACTCGGGCGCGATCAAGGCCGGCGGGCGACTGCGGGCAGCAGCCAGCACTTGGGCCACGCTGCGCAGCCGGCTGAACTGGCTCAGCGTCATGATCTGCGGCGGTGCCAGTTCGATTTCACCGGCCCAGTAGCGTTCCAGCCCGGTGCGAGGTGCCATCCACACGGCTTCGGTGGCTTCAAAGGTACAGTGCTCAGCGACTTGACCGTGCGGTGCGGGGGCCACAAAAAAACGGGTGTCGAAGCGCTTGTTGGTGATTGATGGCACGCGCGGCGTGATCCAGCGCGACCACGGCAGCAGGCAAGACGCTGCCAGTGGCAAACCCAGTTGCTGCAGCGCCGCAACAAAACCGGTGCCTGCGCGTGTGTGCGCTCGAACCTGCTGCACCAGGCCCGGCACAGCACCCGGTTGGCCCAGCAGCAGGCCGCACTCTTCGAACGTTTCGCGCAGCGCGGCCACGTGCAGGCCCAGGGCAGTGCTCAGGTCCAGACCCGGTTCACCCAGCGACTGCACCAACGCGGCCGCTGGTTGGTCCAGCGCGGAGGGGCCCACCTGCTGGTCGCCCATGTCCAGCTTGCCACCAGGAAACACATGCACCCCGCCCAGCACGCCCGAATTGCCATGCCGGCGCACCAGCAGCACCTCCAGCCCGCCGGGACCATCGCGCACCACCATCACGGTGGCAGAAGGGACGGGGGGCGTGTGCACGGTGTCGGAATTGATCGGTATGGCCATGTGCGCATTGTCGTGCGGCAGCTTTTGCGGCTGTGGCACGCGCAAGACAGTCACCCGCATTCACCCCCACACCACAGGGGGCAATTGCCCGCCCCTGGCGTCCATGCGGGCAACTGGAAACAATGCGCAAGCCAGCATGTTCTGGCTGTGTTGGAGTATTGTCATGAAGAAATTATGGTTGTCTTGCGCGCTGGTGTTTTCAGGTGCCGCCATGGCGCACGGTTGCCCCGGCGAAATGAAAGCCATCGATGCCAAGCTGTTGTCCAAGCCCGCCCTGGCTGCAGCGGATCTGGAAAAAGTGGCGTCGCTGCGCAGCGACGGCGAGCGTTTGCACAAAGCGGGTGAGCACACCGCGTCCATGAAGGCGCTGGCAGACGCCAAGAAGATCCTGGGTTTGTAAACCCCGGCGTGCGGGCGCACCCGGTGCGCCCGCACGGTCAGCCTGCGCTGGTTCAGCGGAAGAAGCCACTGAACCGACCCCGCCACAACGGGAGACACCCCATGTTCGACACCGCGATTGCCGGCAGCCTGCCCAAACCCGCCTGGCTGGCCGAGACCGAAAAGCTCTGGCCGCAGTGGAAGGCGCAAGGCGCCGAACTGCAGCAAGCCAAGGCCGACGCCACGCTCCTGTGGATCAAGGTGCAGGAAGACGCCGGGCTGGACGTGGTGGGCGACGGCGAGCAGGCGCGCCAGCATTTTGTGCACGGCTTTCTGGAGCGGGTGGACGGCATCGACTTTGAGAACAAGGTCAAGATGGGCATCCGCAACAACCGCTACGACGCCATGGTGCCGCAGGTGGTGGCGCCGCTGCGCCTGAAGGGCCGGGTGCACGCGTTTGAAGCCCAACTGGCCCGCGCCCACACCAAAAAGAAACTCAAATTCACCCTGCCCGGACCCATGACGATTGTCGACACCGTGGCCGACCGCTTTTACGGCGACAAGGTGCAGATGGCCATGGCCTTTGCCGAGCTGCTGAACCAGGAAGCGCTGGCGCTGCAGGCCGACGGGGTGGACATCATCCAGTTCGACGAACCGGCCTTCAACGTGTACATGGCCGAGGCCGCCGACTGGGGCGTGAAGGCGCTGGAACGCGCCGCGCAAGGACTGACCTGCACCACCGCCGTGCACATTTGTTACGGCTACGGCATCCAGGCCAACGTGGACTGGAAACAGACCTTGGGCGAAGAGTGGCGCCAGTACGAACAGGTGTTTCCGGCGCTGGCCAAGAGCAGCATCCAGCAGGTGAGCCTGGCGTGTTTTCACTCGCATGTGCCGCCCGACCTGATGAAGCTGCTGGAAGGCAAGGACGTGATGGTGGGCGTGATCGACGTGGCCAGCGACGTGATTGAAACGCCCGAACAGGTGGCCGACACGATTGGCCTGGCGCTGCAGTACGTGCCCAGAAAACACCTGATCGCCTGCACCAACTGCGGCCTGGCCCCCATGAGCCGCGAGGTGGCGCTGGCCAAGCTGGACGCCCTGGCCCAAGGCGCTGCCCTGGCCCGCCAGCGCTACGGAGACTGACCCATGCCCACCCCGCTGCCTGGCCCGCTGCCCAGAGCCGAACCCACCGACCTGGGCCTGTGCCCCGAACGCACCCAGCGGCTGGTGCAAGTGCTGCAAGCCGAGGTGGACCGCGGCCGGCTGCCCGGTGCGGTGGTGCTGCTGGCGCGGCACGGCCGCGTGGCGCTGTTTGAGAGCCTGGGCCAGCGCGACCCGGCCACCGGTGCGGCCATGGCCCGCAACGCGGTGTTCCGCATTTATTCCATGACCAAGCCCGTGGTGTCGGTGGCGGTGATGATGCTGGTGGAGCAAGGTCGCCTGCTGCTGAGCGACCCGGTGGCCAAGCACCTGCCCGAGTTCAGCGGCCAACAGGTGGGGGTGGAAACACCCGACGGGCTGCAACTGCAGCCGGCGGCCCAACCCGCCACTGTGCAAGACCTGCTGCGCCACACCGCCGGGCTCACTTACGAATTTCTGGGCGTGGGCCCCGTGCAGCAGCGCTACGCGCAGGCCCAGCTGGGTTCACGCGAGCGCAGCAACGCCGAGTTCAGCCGCACCCTGGCGGCCCTGCCCTTGTTCCGGCAACCGGGCACCGAATGGGCCTACAGCCGCGCCACCGACGTGCTGGGCCGGCTGGTGGAAGTGCTCACCGGGCAGACGCTGGGCCAGCACCTGCGCGATTGCATTTTTGAGCCGCTGGGCATGGTGGACACTGCGTTTGTGGTGCCCAAGGCCGACCACGGCCGGATCGCCGAACCCTTTGCCTACGACCCCGACGGCGGCGTGCCGCTGCGCGTGCTGGACCCGCGCCAAACGCCTGCCCTGGAAAGCGGGGGCGGCGGGCTGATGTCCACCGCCGCCGACTACGCGCGTTTTTTGCAGTGCCTGCTGAACGGGGGTGAGCTGGACGGCGCGCGCCTGCTGGGGCCACGAACGGTGCAGTTCATGACCGCCGACCACTTGGGCAGACTCCCCAGCCGCGACCCGCTGCTGCCGCCCGGCCACGGCTTTGGCCTGGGCTTTGCGGTGCGCACCGCCACCGGCGTGGCCGCCATGCCCGGCTCGGTGGGCACCTACCACTGGGGCGGCATCGCGGGCACCTCCTTCTTTGTAGACCCGGCAGCGGACTTCTTCGGCATCCTGATGACACAAGCCCCCAACCAGCGCGACCACTACCGCCTGCTGTTTCGCACACTGGCCTACGCGGCGCTGGTGGACTGAGTCGATGGTTTCGCTGGCGGCTGCCAGCGGAAAAACATGGGGTACACCTTTTCCACCACCGGCCCGTTGAAGTCCCAGGCCAGGCACTGGCCCAGGTGCATGGGCGGTCGGCCGTCGGCGGGTGGCGCGAACGAGGCCGAACGGGTTTGAAATGCCACCGTGGCCAGGTTGAACAGCAACTCGCGCAGGTGGGTACAGCCCTGCACGCCGCCCAGGTGGCGCTCGATGGTTTTGCGCCAGCCACGGCCCAGCGTCTCGCCAATGAGGCCCTGCATGGGCGGCATGGCCTGGGGGCATGGGTCGTGTGGGTGGGCGTCCATGGCCACCGCGATGTCGCGGATCACCATGTCGTCGTCCAGCGTCACGCGGATGTGCATGTGGTGGATGGCTTCATGCGGCGCCCATTCGCCCTCGCCTTCAATTTCGATCGCGTGGGGCTTGCTGTCGTGCATTTCGCCTTCAATGTCCCACCGACCGTCGTCGCGCTGAAACCCCCGGTATTCGACGCGGCGGGTGTGCATGGGTTTGCGGGGCTGGGGAGTGGGCAATGGCAAAACGGAACCTCGGTAAAAAACAACGCAAACGTTGATTTTCCGTGATTCAGCACGAGGGCGTGCAATGTGGCTTTCTACGCCAAGGTCCTGCGCACGCGGGCCCCAGGATGGCACACTGGGCAGACAGCCGCGAACAACCCCAGCCATTTCCACACCGCAGCGGTGCCTGCACACCATGCCCCACTACTGGTTGATGAAATCCGAGCCGGACGAATGCTCGATCGACGACGCGCTGGCCGCCCCCAACGCCACCGTATCCTGGAACGGCGTGCGCAACTACCAGGCCCGCAACTTCATGCGCGACGCCATGCAGGTCGGTGACGGCGTGCTGTTCTACCACTCCAGCTGCCCTGAGCCGGGCATCGCGGGTCTGGCGCAGGTGGCGTCAAGCACCCGGCCTGACCCGACACAGTTCGACCCCGCTTCACCCTACTTTGACGCCAAGTCACCCGCCGACAAGCCGCGCTGGCTGTTGCTGGACGTGCAAGCCCTGAAGAAAACCCGGCTGATCGGCTTGCCCGAACTGCGCGCCACGCCCGAGCTGGCCGACATGGTGGTGCTGCAGCGCGGCAGCCGCCTGTCCATCACACCCGTGAGCGCCGAACACTGGCACTTCATCACCCAGCGGCTGGTGGGCGCCTGACCGCACCCCAAAGCACAGCAACTTTTTCGCCCATCAGGTCAGGCGAGACGCAGGCACCGTTTTCGCGACACGCTCCCAGTCCCGAAGCGCTTGCTGCAGGCGGTTGCGGGAATTGGGGTGGCCGTCGCTGAACGCCGCCGCCAGCCGCTTTTTCAGCGCCTCGCTGGGTGGCGCTGCAGCGGTGGTCTTGAGCTGGTCGATCACCAGCATCACGGTTTGAAAACTCCTGGACTGCACCGCAAGTTCCAGCATGCCCTGCCCGCTCTCGGTCTGGTCGTGGACGTTGGCGCCGTGTTCGATCATGTACTTGAGCACACCGGCCTTGCCCCCCAGGCAGGCCCAATGCAAAGGCACCAGCCCGCCTTCAAGCCGGGCGGTGAAGTTGGCGTCGGGCGCAAGCTGCTCGGGGGCCAGCGGCCAACCCGATGCTTTGATCATTTGCTGGTGTTTCCAATCGGACATGGGGTGTGCAGGGCTTTGTGTGTTCTGGGGGCTTTGCAGTCTCTCACATGGTCGGAAGCCTTGAGGCAGCGAAGCATCTTGAATCTTCACTCGCCCGGCGCGGATCAATAACCTACTTGCTAAATTTAACCAACCTGGTTACCCTACGAACAGGGAGGTTTGGTCATGGAAAAAAGCACGCCGCACTGCAAGTTGCAGGTGGTCAAAGCTCTGGTCGCGTCTGGCCAGGTGAGATCCACGTATTCAGCATTGGCGGGCGCTGCCGCACTGGGGCTGGACTTTGACGGCATCGTGGCCGTGGTGATGGTGCTGACCACGGCCGATTTCTACAAAAGCATGACCACCCACGCAGACCATCGCATCTGGCAAGACGTGTACCGCCCCACCACACCAGCGGGCGAGGTTTATCTGAAACTCACCGTCGTTGACGACGTGCTCATCGTATCCTTCAAGGAGCTCTGAACATGAAATGCCCATCCTGCGGCGCGGCCAAGCTGGTGCATGACACCCGCGACATGCCCTACACCTACAAGGGCGAAACCACCGCCATCCCGGCCGTGCCGGGCGACTACTGCCCCGCCTGCGGCGAAGTGGTTCTGGGCGCTGAGGCCGCCGCCCACGTGAGCGCGGCCATGCTGGACTTCAACAAACAAGTGAACGCCACCATCGTGGACCCGGCCTTCATCGTCCACGTGCGCAAGAAGCTTGCACTGGACCAGCGCGAGGCGGCCGAGATTTTCGGTGGTGGGGTGAACGCATTTTCCCGCTACGAAAACGGCAAGACCAAGCCGCCGTTGGCGCTGGTGAAACTGCTGCGGGTGCTGGATCGGCATCCGGAGTTGTTGAGTGAAGTTCGGACAAACTGAAGCAGCTTTTGCATAGACCAATGAATCGCATCACCATCGCTGTCGATATCGCCGGCAGACCAACACGGGGGGGTAGATGGAAGTCCGCGGGTCACGGCATCGGCAGTAGTTTTCCCAACAGCAAATCTCAACGACGTTCGACGTTCAGTTCCACCCAGTCTTCCAAAGTGGAAATCGATAGATGAAGAAACGGCAGCACATGTCGTGGATCTTTTGAGAAGGCATTCTGTTGCGGTCTCCGCCTCTACGGTAAACCGCGCAACACCCGCATGGACGAAGGCATTGCAGGACGAAAAAGTTCTTCAATCCGCGCTCCTCAAAGAGTCAAGAAAACCAGCTGGCTGGGCAAAGTTGCCGGTACTTCTTGTATACGAATTGCTGGGTCGAGCCACATATCGTGGGCTGTCCCACTTCTTGTGCGAGCAACAAGGCCAGAGAATCGTTGATCAAAATGGTCTGAGCTTCGTTGAATGCAACGTAGTTTGCGATCAAGAGGTTTCCGGTGAAGAAAACATAGAAGTCTTCAAATCGTTTTGGGATACCCCGCAAATACCTGCCCGCGCTCAAAGTCCAAGTGCAACACCCTCCCTGGAGAATCTGTTGCATGCCCAAAACCTACACCCATCTGAGTCTGGAAGATCGCGCCTTGATGCAAGTCTGGCTTGAACACAACCTGAGCTTGAGGGCCATAGCCTGCAAGCTCAGGCGCGCGCCT
>NZ_JAUSNR010000011.1 GCF_030656345.1 Pseudotabrizicola sp.
ACCGCCATCTTCCAATACATCAACGGCTTCTATAACCCGCGCCGTCGGCACTCAGCATTGGGAGGCAAAAGCCCCTTGGCCTTCGAACGTCAAGTGGCCTAAACGAGGACTGGGAGCGGCACAAATACGTGACAAGACCAGGTGCCACCCGGCAAGAGCCAGAGCGGGCTGACAAGCCCCTGCCCCAAGGCCGGGCACAAGCGGCAAGGGGCAAGGGGAGAGGATAGGAAGGCTGCCTGCCGAAGGGCCCTTTTGCAGTCAAATGACGCAGAACGGTGGCAAATGCGGGCCAGTTGGATCGCCGCAATGCAATTTTAAGGCGACCTGACTGTCACAATTCCGTTATCCTTTGGGCATGGGCAACGTGCTGTCGCCCCAAGCTGACGTTCAGATCAGCGATCTTTGCCAACAAAGGAGAACACGATGCTTGGGAAAATATTGGTTGCCGTAGATGGCAGCGACGCGGGGGTGCGGGCTTTGGCCTTTGCCCATGCGCGCGCAAAAAGTGAGGGCTGGTCGCTGATGCTGGTCCATGTGCTGGAGTGGTCGCCCTATACCTTTCTGACCAAGGAAGAGCTGGAGGAACGTCACGCGCGGCGTAAACAGGAACTGGCCCGCGCCGAGGCCGCGATCATCACACCGATGGCGGCGAAGTTCATGGGTCAGGGGGTCGAGATCGAGACTGCGATCAAATACGGCCATGTGACCGAGACGATCTGTGATGTCGCTGTGGAAATCGGAGCCAAAGAAATTGTGACCGGGCGCACCGGCAATTCGGGCGTGATGTCGCGCGTCTTTGGCTCCGTCGCAGGCACGCTGGCGCAGATCGCGCCGGTGCCATGCACCATTGTCCCGTAAGGAGACCCCGATCATGACTAAATTTATCCGCTTTATGGCGGCTTTTGCTGCATGTTCCGCCTTTGCCGCGACGACAGCACAGGCGCAGAGCATTGACGACACTGTGAACCAGATCTTTCTGGCCTCGACCGGCTGGTTTGTGAATTTCATCTTTGCCCCGATCCCCGGCACCGGGTTTTCGTGGATCGTGGCCTGGCTGGTGATCGCCGCTTCGGTGTTCACCCTGTATTTCGGCTTTATCCAGTTCCGCGTCTGGCGCCATTCGATCCAGCTGGTCAGCGGCAAGTATTCCGATCCGAATGACGCGGGCGAGGTCAGCCATTTTCAGGCACTGGCGACCGCGCTGTCGGGCACCGTGGGCCTTGGCAACATCGCCGGGGTGGCGGTCGCTGTCACCATCGGCGGGGCCGGGGCGACGTTCTGGATGATCCTGGCCGGGCTGCTGGGCATGGCATCGAAGTTCACCGAATGCACGTTGGGGGTAAAGTACCGCAACGAATATGCCGATGGCACGGTGTCTGGCGGGCCGATGTATTACATCACCAAGGGCTTTGCCGAACGGGGCATTCCGGGGGGCAAACCGCTGGCGGTGCTGTTCGCGATTTTCTGTGTGCTGGGGTCGCTGGGGGGCGGCAACATGTTTCAGGCCAATCAGGCGCATCAGCAGCTGTCCGGTGTGTTCGGTGCATATCCGGGCTGGATCACCGGGGTGATCTTTGCCGCCATCGTGTTTGCGGTGATCATCGGCGGGCTGAAGTCGATTGCGCGGGTGACGGAACGGGTCGTGCCTTTCATGGGGGTGCTTTATGTCGGCACCGCGCTGATCATCCTGCTGATGAATTACGACATGATCGGCTGGGCTTTCGGGCAGATCTTCAACGGTGCCTTTACCGGCAATGGTATTGCCGGCGGGGTGATCGGCGCGCTGATTCAGGGCTTTCGCCGCGCGGCCTTTTCCAACGAGGCGGGCGTGGGGTCGGCGGCCATCGCCCATTCGGCGGTGCGCACCAAAGAGCCGATCACCGAAGGATTCGTGTCCTTGCTGGAGCCGTTCATCGATACGGTGGTGATCTGCACGATGACCGCGCTGGTGATCATCATCACCGGGCAGCTGACCACTGATCCGGCGACGGGGCTGTATATTCTGGGTGAGAACGGCCAGATCGTCACCGCCTCTGGTGCCACGGGGGTTGGCCTGACCTCGGCCGCCTTCGGGTCGGCCCTGCCGTGGTTCCCTTATGTGCTGATGGTGGCGGTGCTGCTGTTTGCGTTTTCCACCATGCTGTCCTGGTCCTACTATGGGTTGAAAGCCTGGACCTATCTGTTCGGCGAAGGGAAAAAGCAGGAGATGACCTTCAAGGTGATGTTCTGCATCTTTGTGGTGATCGGCGCTGCGGCATCGCTGGGGCCTGTCATCGACTTTTCCGATGCGGCGATCTTTGCGATGGCAGTGGTGAACATCATCGGGCTGTATTTCCTGATGCCGGTGGTGAAGCGCGAGCTGGAAAGCTATCTGGCGCGGCTGCAGTCGGGCGCGATCAAGCGGTTCAAGTAAAAACGACGGGGGCCCGGATCGCAAGATCCGGGCCTTTGCTATTGCTGAACCCAGTCTGCGCCCTGCATTTCACGCAAGCGGCTGGCGGTGCGTTCGAATTCGAAACTGCCGGTGCCTTCGGTATACAGCCGCTCGGGTTCATCAGCGGCGGAACAGATCAGGCGGACCTTTGCCTCATACAGCGCATCAATCAGCATGACGAAGCGCTTGGCCTCGTTATAGTTGCTGGCCGACAGTTGCGGGATGTCTTCCAGAATCAGCACGCGGATGGCAGCGGCGATGGCCAGAAAATCGGCGGCCCCCAAGGGCCTTGCGCAGAACTCCCAGAAGGTGGCGCGGCCGATGCCATTGGCAACGCGGGGAATTTCGACCGTGCGGCCATTGACCGGCAGCGTCAACGGCACGCCGGGCGCGCCGTCGGTCAGGTCGGTCCAGATTGCATCGATCTGCGCGCGGGCCTTGCCTGCAGGGTGGAAATAGACCTGCGCGCCAGACAGCCGGTGCTGGCGGTAATCATTGGGGCTGGCCAGTTCGTGAATGATCAGCCGGTCGCGCAGCATGGCGATGAAGGGCAGGAACAGCGCGCGGTTCAGCCCGTTCAGATACAGATCTTCGGGCGGGCGGTTCGAGGTGGTGACGATGACCACACCGGCGGCGAACAGCTTTTCAAACAGGCGACCCACGATCATCGCATCGGTGATGTCGGTGATCTGCATCTCGTCAAAGGCGAGCAGGCGGGTGTCTTTGATGATCGCCTCGGCCACCGGGGCGATCGGGTCTTCGACGCCGGTCTGGCGGGCGGCGTGGATGCCGTGGTGGATATCCTGCATGAAGGCATGAAAATGCACGCGGCGCTTTTTCGCAATGTCGGTGGACTGGTAGAACAGATCCATCAGCATGGATTTGCCACGCCCGACGCCGCCCCACAGGTACAGTCCCTTTGGCGGCACCAGCGGTCTGGCGAACAGCCCGGCAAACAGGCCGGTGCGGCGGCTGGCGTTTTCTTCAAGCCAGAGCCGCAGCGATTCCAGTTCCGGCAGAACGCCATGCTGCGCCGGGTCAGGGCGCAGGGTGCCGGCGGTGATGCGGGCATCGTAGATCTGGGGAAGGGTCTGGCGCATGGCGGTTGGTATACATCTGTATGCGGGCGGCGGGCAACAACGGGATTGTGTGGATTTTGCCTTGAAGGCCAGATTCAAAACGGTTTGAGTGGCGCAAACGGTGCGGGGAATTGTGATGGCGGATTGGTGGCGCGGGTCGGTGACCTATCAGGTTTATCCGAGGTCTTTTCAGGATACCAATGGCGATGGCATCGGCGATCTGGCCGGAATCACCGAACGCCTGCCGCATCTGGCAGCGCTGGGGGTGGATGCGGTCTGGCTGTCGCCGATCTTCAAAAGCCCGATGGCGGATATGGGGTATGATGTTTCGGATTACACCGATGTCGACCCGCTGTTCGGTGATCTGGCGGCGTTTGATGCCATGGTGGTGCGGGCGCATGATCTGGGGCTCAAGGTGATCATCGATCAGGTGATCTCGCATTCCTCGGACCAGCACCCGTTCTTCCGCGAAAGCCGGATGACCCGAGATAACCCGCGCGCCGACTGGTATGTCTGGGCCGATGCCCATCCCGATGGCAGCCCGCCGAACAACTGGCTGTCGGTGTTTGGCGGGTCGGCGTGGGAGTGGGATTCGCGGCGACGGCAGTATTATCTGCACAACTTTCTGCCCAGCCAGCCGGATCTGAACTTTCACAACCCGGAGGTGCAGGCTTGGGCGCTGGATGTTTTGCGGTTCTGGCTGGATCGTGGCGTGGATGGGTTCCGGCTGGATACGGTGAATTACTATTTCCACGACAAGGAGTTGCGGTCAAACGGGCCAATGCCGCAAAAGGACAACCGACCGCCGGTGAACCCCAATGATATGCAGGATCACCTGTATTCCAAATCGCGCCCCGAAAACCCCGGATGGCTGGAGCGGTTGCGGGCGCTGACTGACGAATACCCTGACCGGACCATGGTGGGCGAGGTCGGCGATGCGTCATGGCGCAATGTGGCGATCATGGCGGAATACACCCAGCCCGGGCGGCTGCACATGGCCTACAGCTTTGATATGCTGGGGCCCGAATTTACGGCCACGCATTTCCGCGAAAAGATCGAAGGGTTTTTTCAGGGCGCACCCGAGGGCTGGCCGATGTGGGCGTTTTCCAACCATGATGTGATCCGCCATGCCACCCGCTGGGCCGATCACGGGGCACCCGATGCGGTGGCCAAGCTGGCGGCGGCGATGCTGTTGTCGTTTGAAGGCTCGGTCTGCCTGTATCAGGGCGAAGAGACCGGGCAGGTTGAGACGGACATCGAATATGAAGAGCTGACAGACCCGCCGGGCATAAGGTTCTGGCCCGATTACAAGGGCCGCGATGGCTGCCGCACGCCGATGGTGTGGGATGTGTCTGACTACGGCGGGTTTTCCGACGTGAAACCGTGGCTGCCGGTGAAACCGCCGCAACTGGCGCATAATGTGGCGGCACAGGACGGGTTGCCGGGGTCAGTTCTGGAGTTCTACCGCGAAATGCTGGCGTTCCGCCGCGCAACACCGGCGCTGCGGGTCGGGCGGACGCGGTTTTTCAACCTGCCCGAACCTGTGCTGGGCTTTGCGCGCGGTGAGGGTCTGGCCTGCGTGTTCAACCTGTCGGCCCGGCCGGTGACGCTGGCCGCGCATGGCACGCTGATGCCGGGCGCGCCGTGCCATGCCGCCCATCTGGAAGATGAGCGGCTGCTGCTGGGGCCGAACGGTTTTGCCTTTGTGCAGGGAGATGCGCCGTTGCTGCTCAGCGCAGAGTAAGCTTGCGGTGGATGCGGCCGACGACCTGTCCGGTGGACAGCGCATAGTCGGGTTCGGCCTCGATATCGGCAAAGCCGAGGCGGGCGTAATAGGCCAGACCGGGGGCGTTGTCGGCGCGGATGGTGGCGAAGACATCGGCGATACCCCTGGCCGCGCACAGCGCACGGGTCTGGGCGAACAACTGAGCGCCGATGCCTTTGGCCTGGGTGTGGGGATCGACGAAACTGCCGATATGCGCGTCGCCTGTGTGCCAGCCGACGGATTGCCAGCCAAGAATCTGCCCGGCCTCTTCCGCGACGACGCAGGTGATGGTGTCAGGCCCGTCGATGTAGTCATGGCACACGGTTGCGGGGCTTTTGGGGGATTCATGCGCCGTGGTGCCGCCGATGGCGATGATGGTGTTCAGCAGCGCGGCCATCTGTGGGGCGTCTTGCGGGGTGGCGGGGCGGATGATCATGCGAAGTCCTCGCGTCGGTAGCCTTGCATGTAGAGCAGCGCCGTCAGGTCGCCGTGGTTGACGCGCAGGTTGCATTGCGCGGCCACCAACGGCTTGGCATGCAGCGCCACGCCTGCGCCTGCGCGGGTCAGCATGGCAAGATCATTGGCCCCGTCGCCGACGGCGATGGCATCTTCGGGGGTGACGCCTAGCCGCGCGGTGATCTGCAGCAGCGCGTCCAGTTTGGCCTGTTTACCAAGGATCGGCTCGGCGACATGGCCGGTCAGTTTGCCACCCTCGATCAGCAGCGTGTTGGCGCGGTGTTCGTCAAAGCCCAGCGTTTGCGCAATGCTTGCGGTAAAGGCGGTGAAGCCGCCCGAGACCAGCGCCGCATAAGCGCCGTTGGCGCGCATGGTGGCCAGCAGCGCCGGTCCGCCCGGCATCAGGGTGATGCGGTCGCGGATCACATGGGCAATGGTGCTTTCCGGCAGGTCGCGCAGCAGGTGAACGCGTTCGCGCAGGGCGGCCTCAAAATCCAGCTCGCCGTTCATTGCGCGAGCGGTGATGCCCGCCACATAGGTGCCGACCCCGGCCTCATCTGCCAGCTCGTCAATGCATTCCTGCCGGATCATGGTGCTGTCCATATCGGCAATCAGTAGGCGCTTTTTACGATTTGCAGCAGGCTGTACCGCCAGATCAATCCGCAGGGTTTGCAGGTCCGCCCAAGCCTCCCACAGGTTTTCCTGCACCGCTTCCAGCGGAAATTCCGCCGCCACGCCGGGATCGAGCCAGATCGCATCGCCGCCGCCCCAGGCGTTGCGCAGCGATTCCACAGTTGCGCGGTCAAGGACCGGCGTTTCCGGGTTGGTCAGCAGGGTGGCAATGAACATGGGTGGGGTCCGTCTGGCTGCAAGGCGTCGGTTTCGCGCGGTGATGCGCCGCATTACGACGATTTTCCCCCTTGTGCCAGAGGGGGCAGGTCTGTAAGTCCGGCAGTGGGACACCCTTCCCCAACGAAGGGCTTGGGTCATGCCTGTTTTGTCCTTTTGTTTCCGGTGGTTACGGTTTCTTTTGTGGCGTCCTGTGTCGGATTTGTGCCAAAAAGCCGGTCTGTTACGGTCGTGTCCTCCATCGCGTGAGCGTAGAATTTCATGACCGTAGCAACGTCTTTCCAGCCTCCCCGCGCGGCCACAGTCTTCGGGTCAACGCCACGCTGTAGCAGGGTCGTAGCGAAGCCGTGACGGCACGAATGAGGCGTGAGCCGGTCAATTCCCGCCCGCTCGATCACGCCATCCCAGACCTGCTTGACGTTGCCCGCTTCGAAGTATTGAAAAACCTGTTCATCAGGTTTCCGGTTGCTCGGAATGTTCGCAATCGCTGCAAAGACAGGGGGCGGCAAATGGGCCGTCCGGGTCCATGGTTTTGGCTTAAGGCCGGACAGAACCGCAGTGCGCTTTGTCAGATCAACCTTGCCCCATGTCAGTGCAACAGCCTCGCCAATCCGCGCCCCGGTGCCGAACATGAAATAGCACAGGGCGGCAAGGTGCGGGGAAGCATGAGCCGCGAAAGCCTCTACCCATTCCTGTGTCGCCGGTGCCTTGGTCTTCGCATCCACATTGAACCGCTTGACCTTGATCGGGCTGCACCAGTCCAGCGTTGCCGCATGATTGATGATCGCCTGTGTGGGCACGATCACCTGCCGGTTGCGGGTCGCGCCTTTGGCCTTGGGGTAAAGCTTGATTGCAGACTGACGAATTGCTCCGCCCGATATGTCGCGGATCGGTGTATCCTGCCAATGGTCCTCGATCACGTCCAGAAAGCGGGTCGGCTTCTCTGCGCTGCGATATGCGATTGCAGCTTGTGCAAAGGTCACATGCGCCCCCGGTCCATCAAGATGACGCTTCCACTCTTTGGCCTCGACTTCCGCCGCGACCCTTTGGGCGATTGCTTTGTCCGAAGTGCCGCAAGAGCCGCGAAGTCGCCTGCCGGAGACAGATCCGCTGTAGTGCCAGATCTTGCCGCGCTTTTTGATGTTGAGGGGCATGGTTTCGCGGCCTCCAGAATGGTTTGAACATCGCCTTCGAGAAAGATCATCTGTTTGCCGAACAAGCGATAGGCCCCAAGGCCCCGCGCCATTTCGCGCAGCGTCCGCTCCGACATGCCCAAATGCCCCGCCAGTTCTGCCGGGGTCGTGTATTCAGGCAGTAGGGCGGGACGGGCGGTCATCAGTCAGCTTTCAGCTTGACGAAAGGTCGAGGTGCAGCGGCAACCATTTTTCGGCCCAAAGCGCGCTGATCCAGAACGATAACTGGACCATCGGTATGGAAGTTAGGGCTGTTGAAACAATGGTCGACCGACTGTTCCCAACTGTGTGAGCCGTCTGGGAACCAAAGAAAGAAGCGGGCGGGGATCACACGCCCCACCCGCTTATCAAACCCATTCAGCCGAAAAGCAGCCCGAGTATACTTGTCGCTTTTGTTCAGCCAATCCAAGGGCGCGTCAGGCAGGTAAAAGCCGCCGCCTTTGGCATGCTGGATCGCCGCGTTCTCTTCGTCGGTGTTTTCGCCGTATGCCAGCAAAGACTTCGGCCCTTCGTAAGCGCCAAAGCATTCGAGAGCACCCCAAACCATACCTGCGCCGAGAAGTTCGACAACTTGAACGCTTTGATGGGGGCCGACGCCACGCTCCGCAAGCATCCCGAGAGCATAGAGTTCCGCGAGCGAAAATACGTCAAAGCGCGTATGGCCTTCGCCTTCCGGCAGATAGCCATGACGCCGCCAGTTTCTTTGCAAGGTTTGGGAAACCCCCGTGATCTTGGCAGCGTCGGCAGGAGTGAAAAGATTGAACGCGACATCGAAGGACATGGGAATCTCCATTTTCGTGACAGCTAACACGCTTTGAATAACGTGTCAACCGTCACGCTTTTTGAAGTCCTTGATTAGACCTTGGCCGCTCGCGCCGCCTGAAACTCGGCAACATGCAAATCATGCAACTGCCGGACCTTTTCCTGCATTGTCTCTGCCAGCGCCGCCAACTGGCCCGTTCCGGGTTGCCCATCGTTGACGCGGTGCTGCGCGACCTCGGCCAAGAGGTTCACCAGCCCTTCAAGGGTAGCGAAGTGGTAGTCGTATTGATCGTGCGCTTCGCGGTATGCGTCTGAAACGGTCATTGCGAGACCGACTTTTTTCGCGCCGCATCCTCGGCATTTTCGATCGCGGTCGTCAGCGCCCATGCCTTCTGGATCACCATGTCAAAGGTCGGTGCCAGCGAATTGCGCGCCCGCTTGGCAATGGTGCATCCTTCTGGTCCGTCTGCCTGATCGTGCAGAACGGAAAGGCCTTCGATCATTGATGCCAACATGCAGGCTTCGTGCTCCAGGTCGTATTTTTTCAAGCCGGGATCGTTCGCCGGGGTGGCGTTATTGTCGGTCATTGCATTGCATCCTTGTGTGGTGTTTAATACGAAAAGTATCAACACAGGACGGCCCAGAGTGTCAATACCTTTAGTATCAATTCGGCAGATCAAGGCCGCGCGCGCGCTTGCAGGCTTATCTCAGACCGATCTAGCTAAAGCGTCAGGGATCTCCCTGCCGACGATCAAACGTCTTGAGGCGCAGGACGGTGACATAGGCGGTCGCCCTGCTACGGTTGCCGCCATCCGTGCGGCCCTTGAAGGTGCCGGGGTGGTGTTCCTGCCAGAGAACGGGAACGGCCCCGGTGTGGCCTTGCGGAAAGAATAAGGCCGGGACAGCATCCCGCTTGCCCCGGCCCCTGATCGCCCCCGGTAATGAGCCGTGCCGATCTGCGCCGCGTCTGGCGAAAGGCCCGGACCGCGCCTTGTCGGGGTTTTCCCACTCACCGACAAACGGGGGTGCTTTGATCAATAGGCGCACCCAGCCTATTCGATCAGGCCAGCCCGTCGCCGCCGCCCCAATTCACGCTTGTGAACGCCGCGCCAAGTTCTGCCGGTGTCAGGCCCAGTTCCTTGGCCCGCCCCATAGCCTCAATCAGAGCCGACAGCGCCCGTGCGCGGCCCCCAGCATCGAAGGCTTGCAACGGTCTGCCCACGTCGATCACCACAGACGCGCCCAGCTTGGCGCTGGCTTCCTCTGCGATGATTTCGGCCATGGGTTGCAGCATCCATCCCGCAAGGTGCCTCTGCGCCTCGCGCACAAGCGGCCCCTGTGCCATCGGTGTGAACATGGCAGGCAGGACGCCATAAACTGCGAAGATGGCTCCGCGCGCCGCTTCCAGCGTTTCCCCGGTCATAGCCTTTGACAGATCGGGTGTCAGGTCATCGGGTGACTTGCCCAAGTTCGGGTGCATCCCTGCCGCTGCCGCCTGTGCCTGCCCCTCGATGATCAGCGTTGAGCCGCGACGGCCCCGGAACGTGCGCCGCATGGTTTCCATGTCATCGGCGCTGCCTTCGGGAACGTGCGCAATTTTGCTGCCAATAGGCGAGTCCCGGTAAACGTCACGCAAGGCGGTTTCCACCTCTTGCAAGAGCGATGCCGACAGCGCCGCCCGCCGCAAGGGCGATGATCCGGCCCATGGGGTCACAGTGTCGGAACCGATACGCAGATGAAGCACCTCGCCCGCCAGGACGGTTTCAGATCGCGGCCCCGACACGTCCGACACGCTGCACCGATAGGCGCGGGGGGTGCCGTTGGTCGTGGACAAATCCCAATCAGCACAAGGCAAGAGCTGGTCCCTGATCAGGAACAGGGCTTCCCCGCGCAAGGCCAGTGATCGCCCGATCATTGCCATGGTGCGCCGGTCCAGTAGATCGGTGCCGGTCACGTCCGACAGGCAAAGCGCCGATTCCCAGAGGGTGACACAAGATTGAACCGTGCCGGTCAGTTCCCCGATGCCAGATCGGCCGGCAATGTAGCTTTCCCGCGCGCCTATGATTTCGGCGGTATAGCCTGCCGCCATGGCCGACCGGGTTTCCGGCAACGGGGTGTGGTCGCCCCTACCCCATTTGAAAATATCCATCAGTCCCATGTCAAAGCCTCCAGCGTTTCAGGGGGTGGAAAACATTCGTGTGGTCGCCCGCACCAATGTTCCAGCATCGCGCCTCGATCTGCGCTTGGGGATAGGCGGGACGGGTCACTGCGCTGATCTCGAACAGTTCGGCCCGCTGGATGGAACGCAACAGGCCCGCGCCGCGCCGCTCGATCCGCTCCCCACCAGTCGGAACCCGAAAGCCCGGTGACAGCCCCCGGACAAGGCCAGCGGAATGGGCTGCGAGAAAGTCACGCGCCCAGCTTGTGCCGCCGTCAATGGTCGCCTCGATCACAAGCGCCGCGTCGGTGTCGGTGACTGTCAGGTTGCCCGCCGCCCGTGAGGCGAGAGGTTTTTCATAATCGTGGCCCGACAGCAGGTGAATATCCTCGCCCGCCTCGATCCGTTCCGCAAAGGCCCGCGCCTCGATCCGCTCGGCCTTGCCCGGTGCCAGTTCGGTTTCAGTGGAGTATGGGAAGCGCCCGGACAACCGGACGCCCCCATTCTCTTGGCGCAGCTCTAACGCGCCATATGCTGCGCCCCAGAGCATCAGGCCAGCTCCAGCCCGGTCAGGATGCGCAGTTGCGCAGGCCGCGCCACGGTGAGGTCCATCGTGGCCAAAGCCGTGATGCGAAGACCGCCCGACTGCGCGTCGGTGAACGGGTCGCGGATCACGTCAACAGCGCCCCATGCCCCAACGAAGATCGGCGCGACACCGCCCGTTGCGGTCGTCATCACCATGGAAGTTGCAAGCGGGCTTCCAGCGGGCGCAGCCAGTGCGTTGGATGACACGCTGATGTTGCTCGGGAAGGTGCCAGTGACGCCACGCCCTGCCAGCAGGAAGGCCAGCCGGTAATATTCGGTCGTCTGGGTGATGGTGTTCAAAGTGCCTTCCAGCAGACCGAACAATTCCGGCCGCATCAGCGCGCGGATTTCGCCCGGTGAAGTGATCAGGTTGCCAGCCATGAAGGCCACAACCTCGGCAAGGAACGTATTGTAGGTCGGCACATCAGCCACAGCGGTGGCAGTGATGCCGTAGGTTGCAGCGCCGGGAATGATGCCAAGGGGCTGGCCATCGGCCCCGGTGCCCAGAAACACCGCCTTGTCCATTTCCTGCCCCATAGCGCCCGCCATGTCGCGCCGGATCGCCTGTTCCAGTGCCTCGCCCGACTGTTTCAGGGTCTTGCGGGTGATCCGCATTTGAACGCCAAGGGTGTGATCTGGCTTCATGGCCCGGTCAGTGGTGGCATAAGCCGCGCCGGTGGCCACGTTGCCGCCCTCGGTCGCAGCCCATCCTGCCGTGACAGCGGAGGTCGTCACAGGCCATTCAATCGCGCCGCTGTCGATGCTGATCATCTGCGCGCCCATCTGACTTGCCACGGAGGCAGGGAAAAGGCGGTCAATGATCGGGCGGGTCTGGATCGGGTCAGGGGTGCCGCTGGAAACCGTGTTGCGCTGTTCCAGAGCCGCCCACGGAACGGGGATGCCGCGATAGCCGCCCGCGCTGCGCAGCTCTTGCACGATTTCCGCTGTCTGGCCCGTCAGGCTTGCGCCCTCATCCAGAGCAAGCGCCACCTGGCGCATTTCGAAACCGGCCATCAGATCGGCCCATTCCTTGCCGGAACGGGTTTCCAGTTCGGCCCCGGCTTCGCGCCGCTCGGTGTCTTCGCAGATCAGCGCGGCCCGGTAGCGGGTTTCGTTCTGGCGAAATTCCAGATCCATGGCTTCGATGCTGCGCACTTCGTCCTCGGTTGGTTTCTCTTTGCCCACCAGACCGGCAAGGGCTTGGCGGATTTCCGACTGACGCCGGGTGATTTTGACAGATTCAAGCATCTTGTTCTCCATTGCTCGATGGTTTGTCTTTGCCCGCGCTTTCCAGCGTCAGGACACTATCCCGCCATTGCAGGCGGTCTTTGGATGCAGGCTTGTGCCCACACTCAATTCGGGTTTTCCGGGTGTGACAGGCCGCGCAACGCACAGCCAAATTCGCCGGGGAAAAGGCCAATTCGGGGTTGGTCCGAACAGGCTTGACGTGATCGACTTCAAGCCGCCGCTGTGAGCCGCAATCGACACAGGCCCAGCCGTCCCGTTCTAGGACTGCATGGCGCAGAACCTGCCAGCGCCGGGTTGACGTGACCCGCTTGGAATGGCGGTGATGTTCGGCGCGGGTCAGGCCCATTCGAGCCTCGCTTTCCGCGTCGGTGCAGCCTTGCGCCGCTGCCCTTCGGCAACAGCCAGCACAACCGCCGCCGCCGCGTCGATCCGCCCCAAGGACCTTGCCTTGGCCAGCTTGTGATTGTTCGCGGGGTCCACCAGCGTGATTGCATCGGCAAAGGCAGACCGCAGCAGCAGGCTCGGCGTCGTCACAACCTCGCCGTCAAACAGCGCGCGCCGGAACCGCTCAATATCCTCGCTGCCATCCTTCCAGCCAAACCCGCGCCACATGAACGGGACGCGCAGCCCAGCGCCGTTCATGGCCTCGACAAACTCGGCATGTCGGAAACGGTCGCCCACGATAGCGGCAATCTCTGCACCATCTGCCATCCGCACCAAAGAGGCGAGCCACGGCCCCGGCGGGACAGTGTTTTCACCCATGACAGACAGTTCGCCCCGGTCGTGCATTTCGACATAGCGCCCTGACACGCCGTCAGACGCGCCCCTGTCGCTTAAGGACGGAATGGCGGGGAAGGTGCCCACCGCCTCCAAGCGCCCTGTTTCCGGCCAGTAGAACGCCGCTGCCGACATGCTGCGACTGCCGCCCAGGTCAACGCCAAGGATGCAGGCCCCGCGCCGTTCTGGCAGGGCGTCGGGTGCCACCTCAGCCGACAGCCATTCGTCAACCGTGACCAGCACAGAACGGTCTTCGGAATTGCAACGCTCATTGCGGTTGAGATTCCTGAAACTGGACAGCGCCGAACCGCCGCGCGCAATCGCCCGCCGTGCCTGTGCCACCAGCCATTCAGGGCTTGCGCCGATGCCCTCGGCAGAGCCGGGGTTGGCAATCAGGAGGCTTTCCAGATCATCCGCAGGCAGACCGAAAGCGGGTCGATGTTCCTGCACATAGGTGCCGGGTGGCGGTTCATCCAGCCAGCGGGAAAAGGTGTTGGCGTCGTCCGGTGCCGATGTGCTGATGATCAGCGCCCGCCCGTTCCGTTTGCCCAGACCGGACAGGATTGCGTTTTCCAGAGCGTCGCCCTTGTCGCGTTCCCATGCAGCCCGCTCGTCCAGAATGGCCAGCGTCGGTGCGCCGCCGAGAATAGACTTGCCATCAGCCGGGATGACGCGCAGCAGCCCGCCGCCGTTTGCGGAATACTCCACCTCCATTTTGTAACCGCGCCGGATGGTGAACAGGTCTTGTTCCGCCTCTGGCAAGCGTTCCACAAAGCCGACGACGAATTGAAATGCGGTCTTCGCCTGATCACGGTTCCGCGCTGCCAGAATGATTTCCCGCTTGGGCTGATCATCCCAGACGCCCATCACAGCCCCAAGGCCAATGCCAGCCGCCGTCGCGGTCTTGGCGTTACCTCTGCCGATGGACAGACAGCCGACCATGACGCCATCAGCCAGTGCGCCCCGAATGAACAGCTTTTGATATTCGGCCAGCTTCACAGCCTGCCCCGCAAGCGGTCCCTCGGGAACGATCAGGGTTTGCAGAAACTCGATTGCCGTCGCCGCAATATCCCCCCCGGATTTTTTCGGGTGCGCCGTGGGAGGGAGCGAAAGACTCCCCCCCACGGTACCCGGCCCGGTTGCTTTGCGGTCATTGGGACCATTCTTGCGGGGTCTGCCGCGCGTTCGTTTGATTTGCTCGGTCATGCGCGCACCTTGCGATGACGTGCGATGATGCGAGCAACAGCAGGTGGCAGGCCACGGGGTGCCTCTGTGCTGCCGCGTTCATCGAACGATGCGCAGACATGCTCTTGTATAGCCAATGCCAGATCAGCCGGCACACTCGCTGCATCCTCCCCATAGCCAGCGGGATAGCTGATGCGCAGACGTGCGCCGGGTGTGGTGGTGGTGAAATGCAATCTGGGATATCTGCCCGCTTCCAGCCACCAGCCAGACATGACAGGCGTTGCGGTGCCGTCTGCCTCGATCACTGCCACGGTGACGGTTGCGCCCTCAGCCACAGGCCCGACAGGCAGGGCGATGATGCAGCCCGGCCATTGATCGGTAATCGTGGTGATGGTCTGATCCATGAAAGCCAGATCACAATATGCTTCGATCTCGGCCACCGCTGCATGCGCAAGCGCGGCGATCTCTGCATCGGCAATGCTGTCCGTGAAGCGCAGACGCGCCTTGACCGATACCAGATCGAAGGCCGGTGCGGTGGCAATGGGGGTGCGGTTGTAGTTCATGGCTTTGCCTCTTTCCTTGGGAGTGCGCGCCCGCCCGAAGGGGCGCGCAACTCCATAAGGGTGTGGGTGTGTGTAAGAGCAGGGGTCGGAACGGGGTTGGAAGCGGGTCGGAAGGCACTACCGCAGGTGGGTTGGAACGGGGTTGGAAGGGGGTTGGAAGTCATTCTGCCACCTGCAGAAACTGCCTTTGCTTGGATGGTGGCCCATCGGTGACGATCCGAATTTTGCCGTTGTCCAAGAGGGTTTTCATTGCAGAGACGAAGGCGTGTTTCTTGATGCCCTCGGCCTTGGGTTCGCTTTGGAAATACAGTGGCGCGTAGTTCTTGCCGCCGCTGGGGTTCACTTTCACGCCTTGGTCTGTCGTGGATCGCAGCAGGGACATGAAGACCCGCTCGGCTTTGGCATTGCCTGCCATGCGGTCCAGCCCGGTCACGGGTGCATCGGCCACGAAGACGCCATTGCGCCAAGTCAGGTTGATTTCGCCGCCCGTGCGCCCGTAGTTAGCCTTCATGGTGCGCAACACCCGCGCGTCGGGGTTCGCCTCATAACCATCTTGATTGATCCGCTCGAAGTAGAGCCGCGACCGAACAGAGTTATTCCACCCGGTGCTGCCGGACGTGCCGGAACCGCTATTCAGTCCCGACAGCGAAGGGTGCGCCAACAGCACAACTGCGCATTGATGCTTGATCGACAGGGCCCGCAACAGGCCGATGAATTGCCGTGCCTGTGCCCGGTCATTCTCATTGCCGGGGAACAGATCGGCTAGCGTGTCCAGGATCAGCAGAGCGGGCTTCACAGCCGCCATGCGCGCGTCCAGACGCTTGTAGAGCGGTGTCGGCTGCAAGGGTGCCGTAGGGCTTGCCTGCGAAGCCAAGAGAGCATCCTTGCCCGCGTAGCTGGCCAAGATCAGGTCAGGCACATCGTCATATGTGCAGCCCGTCGATTGGAGAATATCGTCAAGTCGGCGATGCAATTCGTCTTCGTCATCCTCGGCGGAAAAATACACCACAGGCCCGCCTTTGACGGGGTTTGTGATCCACGGCCCGCCTGTGACCGATGCCAAAGCCAGTTGCAGCGCCAAGAGGCTTTTCCCGGTGCCCCCATCCCCGCCCAAGAGCGTAACCGTGCGAGACGGGACAAGTCCCTCCACAAGCCACTCGCGCGGGGGAACGGGTTTGCCTTTCAGCTTGGATGCAGAGAAAAAGTCATCCTCGATCAGATCGGGAATGTTGAGCCAGAGCGTTTTTTCTGTGCCTCTGGTCCCGTCTTCCCATGCGATGTAAGCCTCATGGAAGACCGCTTCGGGGTGGTCGGCTGCGCAAGGGCGCAGGTTGTCCCGGTCATCCCAGAGCATTGGCTTTTGCATCTTGATGACAACGCCGATACGCCCGTCTTGACTGGACTGCACCCGCGTTCCTGCCCGAAGGCACCAGACGCCATCATCTCCGCCGTCCACATCATAGGAAGGGGTTGTGTATTCCTTGCGGTGCACCGCATCATGCCCGCCCAGCGAGTCAAAGCTGCCATCAGCCATCATACCGCCCCCCGCTGCACATAGGCCAGGAACGCGCCCTGTTCGGTCACTGAGAGGCGATTGAAGCAGGCCAACGCATAGGCTTTGAGTTCCATGGGCGTGGCCAGATCGGCCCAGAACGCGGCCTCATCCATGACAGACAGGAAGGGCGCAATCGGCATGCCCCGCGCCATGTCCGACAGCGCCTTTTCCATGATCAGGGCCGCGTCTTCGGGGTCGCATTTCACGATTGCGAGGCACAAAGCCATAGACGGGGAGAGGTTGGTGGAGTAGTATTGACCTGACTGGCTTTCACATGTCCCCTTTGCCCCGGCTGCGCCCCCCAGCGCGCCGGGGTTTTCTTTTTCCAGACCGTGAACATTCGCGGAATTGGCTGTGTCAGATTTGTGCCAATTCTTCTCGCGCGTTCCTGCATCGTTCTGCGCCAAGCTGCCCGAACCGACAGATTCAGCGCCGTAACCGACTTTGATACTTGCTATTTTTTCAGGGGTTTCGTAGGTGCCGTCTTGGGACACCCTTCCCCAACGAAGGGCATTTATCTGTGAGGATACCATGGCTGATCTGATCGCCCCGGCGTTGCGCCCGGCTAACCCGCGCTTTTCTTCTGGCCCTTGCGCCAAGATCCCCGGCTTTTCCCTTTCGATGCTTGAAGACGCGCCCTTGGGCCGCTCGCATCGTGCGGCTGTGGGCAAATCCAAGCTGAAAGAAGCCATCGACCTGACCCGTGAAATTCTGGACGTGCCTGCGGAGTACCGCATTGGTATCGTCCCCGGTTCCGACACCGGCGCTGTGGAAATGGCGATGTGGTCGCTGCTGGGCGCGCGTCCCGTTGAGATGCTCGCGTGGGAAAGTTTTGGTGAGGGCTGGGTGACCGATGTGGTCAAGCAGCTGAAGCTGGATGCGGTGGTGAAGAAGGCTCCTTACGGGCAGATCGTTGATTTTTCGACCGTCGATTTCGACAAGGATGTGGTGTTCACCTGGAACGGCACCACCTCTGGCTGCCGCTTGCCCAATGCCGATGCCATTCCGGCGGACCGGGCGGGGCTGACGATCTGTGATGCCACCTCTGCCGCCTTTGCAATGGAAATGGACTGGGCTAAACTGGATGTGGTGACCTTCAGCTGGCAAAAGGTGCTGGGCGGCGAGGGTGCGCATGGTGTGCTGATCCTAAGCCCGCGCGCGGTCGAACGGCTGGAAAGCTATGCGCCCGCCTGGCCACTGCCCAAGATTTTCCGCCTGACCGCCAAGGGCAAGCTGATTGAGGGGATTTTCACCGGCGAGACGATCAACACCCCGTCGATGATGGCGGTCGAGGATTATCTGGTCGCGCTGAAATGGGCCAAATCGGTGGGAGGCCAGCGCGGTTTGGTGGACCGGGCGACGGCCAATGCGCAGGTGGTCTGGGACTTCTGCGCCACGAACCCGTGGCTGCAAAATCTGGCGGAAACGGCGGAGATCGCCTCGACCACAAGTGTCTGCCTGAAGTTTGCGGATGCACGGATTGTGGACGGTGAGGCCTTTGCCAAAGCCGTTGCCAAGCGGCTGGAAAAGGCCGGGGTCGCCTATGACATCGGGGCCTACCGCGATGCGCCTGCCGGTCTGCGGATCTGGTGCGGGTCGACGGTGGAAACCGCTGATGTGCAAGCCTTGATGCCATGGATCGCCCATGCGTTTGAGGCCGAGATCGCCGCGCAAGCGCAGGCTGCCTGACCGGGATGGCGGGGTGAACCCCGCCCTACCCCCATCCGTAGGGCGGGGTTCACCCCGCCGCCCCCATTCCCTATTAAGGACTTCCCAAATGGCCCCCAAGGTTCTCGTTTCCGACGAACTCTCTGAAACCGCCGTTCAGATCTTCCGCGACCGTGGCGTCGAGGTGGACTACCTGCCGAAGCTCGGCAAGGACAAGGATGCGCTGCTGGCTGTCATCGATCAGTATGACGGGCTGGCGATCCGCTCTGCCACCAAGGCCACCGAAAAGCTGCTGGCGGCTGCTACGCGGTTGAAAGTGATTGGCCGCGCCGGGATCGGCGTCGACAATGTCGACATTCCGGCGGCGTCAAAAAAGGGCGTGATCGTGATGAACACGCCGTTCGGCAACTCGATCACCACCGCCGAACATGCGATTGCGATGATGTTCGCCGTGGCACGGCAATTGCCCGAGGCGAATGCCAGCACCCATGCGGGCCTTTGGGAAAAATCGCGGTTCATGGGGGTGGAGCTGTTCAACAAGACCCTTGGCGTGATCGGGGCCGGCAATATCGGCGGCATCGTCTGCGACCGCGCGGTTGGCCTTAAGATGAAGGTCGTGGCCTATGACCCCTTCCTGTCCGAAGAACGCGCCAAGACGCTGGGCGTCACCAAGGTGGAACTGGATGAGTTGCTGGCGCGCGCCGATTTCATCACCCTGCACGTCCCGCTGACCGACAAGACCCGCAATATCCTGAACCGCGAGACCCTTGCCAAAACCAAAAAGGGCGTCCGCATCATCAACTGCGCCCGTGGCGGTCTGATCGACGAAGCGGCACTGGCAGAGGCGCTGACCTCGGGTCAGGTGGCTGGCGCTGCGCTGGATGTGTTTGAAGTGGAACCGGCCAAGGACAGCCCGCTGTTCAACCTGCCCAACGTGGTCGTCACCCCGCACCTTGGTGCCTCGACCACTGAAGCGCAGGAGAATGTGGCGCTGCAGGTGGCGGAACAGATGTCGGATTACCTGCTGACCGGCGCTGTCACCAACGCGCTGAACATGCCCAACGTCACCGCTGAAGAGGCGGTTGTGATGGGTCCTTGGGTCAAGCTGGCCAGCCATCTGGGGGCCTTTATCGGCCAGATGACGGATGAGCCGATCAAGGCCATCAACATCCTCTATGATGGTCGGGTGTCCGACATGAACATCGCCGCGTTGAACCAGTCGGTGATTGCGGGCGTCCTGAAGGCGCAGAACCCGGATGTCAATCTGGTGTCGGCCCCGGTTGTGGCCAAGGACAAGGGCATCCAGATCTCTACCACCCGGCAGGACAAGTCGGGGGTGTTCGACGCCTATATCAAGGTGACGATGGTGACCGACAAACGCGAACGCTCGATCGCGGGCACCTGTTTCTCGGATGGCAAACCGCGCTTTATCCAGATCAAGGGCATCAACATCGATGCCGAGGTAGGCGAGCATATGCTGTACACTACCAACGAAGACGTGCCGGGCATCATCGGTCTGCTGGGCATGACGCTGGGCAAGAACGGCGTGAACATTGCCAACTTTACCCTTGGCCGGTCGTCCATCGGGCAGGATGCGATTGCGCTGCTGTATCTGGATCAGGCGATCAACCCCAAGGTCGTCGAAACGCTTGATAACACCGGCATGTTCCTGCAGGTCAAACCGCTGGTGTTTGAAGGCGCGTAAACCCGAACGGGTGGGGCTGCTTGCAGTTTCATCTGTTCACAAATATCCCACAGGGGGTCCGGGGGACGTGAAGTCCCCCGGGCTTTCAGCATTCGAAAGGCCCGACCATGCAGACCGCGACCTCGCATACCTACGCTGTCGGTGACATTCACGGCCATTTTGACCTGTTGCGCGGTGTGCATGACCTGATTGCAGATGACATGGCCCGGCATGGCAGCGGACAGGTGGTGCATTTGGGCGATCTGGTGGATCGCGGGCCAGACAGCCGGGGCGTGGTGGACTATCTGAGGCAGGGCATTGCAGATGGGCAGGACTGGGTCGTGCTCAAAAGCAATCATGACCGGCTGTTCACATTGTTCATGGCCGATCCCAAGGCCAGCGATCCAGGGCTGCGGTCGGATTACAGTTGGCTGCATCCCAAGCTGGGCGGCGGTGCGACGCTGGCGTCTTATGGTGTGGCCAATGCGTCGGACCGGCCGGTGGCAAAGGTGCATGCCGAGGCGCTGACGGCTGTGCCGCAGGCGCATATTGATTTCCTGATCCGCCGACCGGCCTGGCACCGTGCGGGCGGCGCAATCTTTGTGCATGCAGGGGTGCGGCCCGGCATCGCGATTGCGGATCAGGCCGAGGATGATCTGGTCTGGATCCGCAAAGGCTTTCTGGATCATGACGGCCCGTTCGAGGCGCTGATCGTGCATGGCCACACCGCGATTGATACGCCGACGCATTACGGCAACCGGGTCAACATCGATTCCTCTGCCGCCTATGGCGGGCCGCTGTCGGCGATTGTGCTTGAGGGGTACGACGTATTCCGCCTGACCGCAAAGGGCCGGGTACCGCTGCGCCCCGAGGGCCGGTAGCGGGTCAGCTTGCTCCGGCCTGCCTGCGGGTCAGTGCCGCAGCTCTGGCAGGCGACGGCAGAGCTGCAGGCTCAGAACCGTGCAGGTGCCCGCAACAAGGGCGAGGATGGTGAAAAACCCGGCACTGCCCAGCCGGTCCAGCAGGGGGGCCAGCAGGACCGGGGCCGCGATGCCGCCCACCAACCCGGCGGCAATGATGGTGGGGGCGGTGCGCGGGTCATCGCCCATCCGCCGGGTGGCGGCGACGTAGAAGCCGGGAAAGAACAGCCCGGCCGAGATGCCCATCGCCACAAAGAACACGCCGGGGCTGACAAACACCGCCAGTGTGGCCGAAACCGTCGCCGCCAGCATCGCCCCCACATACAGCAGAAACGGCGCGGTCAGATGGGCGGTGAAGATCAGCACCGTCCGCGCACCGAGGAAAGCCACGAAAAACGCGCTGAGAAGTTGCGCGGCGGCGGTTTCCGACAGGCCCGACCGGATCAGCGCGCTGGGGCCAAGGCCGATCAGCGTCGCCTCGATCCCGATGCCTGCGACCGCGAACAGCTGAAACGCCAGCAGCGGGCGGAACGGGCCGGTGCTGCCGGTTTGGGGTGGCGGGGCCGCGCGCCCGGCGGGGCCAGCCCCCAGCCAGATCAGCGCGGCCAGACCGGCAACCAGCGCGTAGGCCAGTCCGGGGTTAGACCCCAGCCAGACAAAGACCAGCGGCGCGACAATCGCCCCAAGGCCAAAACTGGCGTTCACAAGACTGACCATCGCCGTGCCGCGCGCGCCATAGGCCCGCAGGATGCGCGGATTGAACACCACCGTCGCCAGCCCATAGCCCGCGCCAAAGGTCAGCGCCCCGGCAAAGGTGGCCACGGTCCCTAGGGCGGTTGCAATCGCGGCAGCCCCCACCAGCATGATGCCAACGGCGATCCGGGGCGAGACATGTGCCCCCCAGCGGTACATCGCCGCCACGCCGATGGCGCAGCCGATCCAATGCGCCGACACCAGCCACCCGGCTTGCGCCGCGCTGAGCGACAGCGCGCGGCCAAAGGCCGGCAGCGCCGGGCCATACAGCGATTGCCCGGCCCCCATCATGACAAAGCTGGCGATGCCCACCAGCAACAGGCCGGTATTTGCCCGGTTCACGTCTTTCATCATGGCCTCGGAATGCGTTCTAACCGCTCTCCTTCTCTTGGCGCGCGGGAACTGTCAATCGACGCCGCGTTATCTTTCCTCCCGACGCGAAATGGCGTTAGGATTGCCCGAAATTCAGGAGGTTCCCATGGCCAGCTCACAGCAAGACGTTTTCATCCTGTCCGCGACGCGCTCTGCGATCGGCGGCTTTGGCGGGGCGCTTGCGACGGTGCCGCCGATTGATCTGGCGGCGCAGGTGATCAGCTCGGCCCTGCGGCGGGCGGGGATCGGCGGGGCGCAGGTCGGGCATGTGGTGATGGGGCATGTGATCAACACCGAACCGCGCGACATGTATCTGAGCCGGGTGGCGGCGATGCAGGCCGGCATTCCCGAAACCGTGCCGGCGATGAACGTGAACCGTCTGTGCGGATCGGGGGCGCAGGCGGTGGTGTCGGCGGTGCAGGCGCTGATGTTGGGCGATTGCACGGTGGCGGTGGCGGGCGGGGCCGAAAGCATGAGCCGGTCACCCTATATCCTGCCCGCTGCGCGGTTCGGGCAGAAGATGGGGGATACACGCGCACTGGACATGATGACCGGCGCGCTGACCTGCCCGTTCGGCACCGGGCACATGGGGGTGACGGCAGAAAATGTGGCCGCCCAGCATGGCATCAGTCGCGCCGCACAGGATGCCTTTGCGCTGGAAAGCCAGAAACGCGCGGCGCGGGCGATTGCGGATGGCCTCTTCGCTGCGCAGATCACCCCGATCCTGGTCGAAACCCGCAAAGGTCCGGTGGAATTCGCGGTGGATGAGCATCCCAAGGCCACTTCGCTGGAGGCCTTGGCGGGTCTGCGCCCGGTGTTCCAAAAGGACGGTACGGTGACGGCGGGCAATGCGTCGGGCATCAATGACGGGGCGGCGGCGATTGTGCTGTCACGCGGGTTGTTTCCGGGGGCCAGGCCACGGGCGCGGGTCATGGGCTACGCCCATGCCGGGGTGGACCCGAAGGTGATGGGCATCGGCCCGGTGCCGGCGCTCGAGGCGCTGTGCGCCCGGCTGGGGATGCGGCCCGGCGATTTCGATCTGGTGGAATCGAACGAGGCCTTTGCCGCGCAGGCAATTGCGGTGAACCGGGAACTTGGGTTGGACGTGGCCCGGGTGAACCCGAACGGCGGCGCGATTGCGCTGGGGCATCCGGTGGGGGCCACGGGCGCAATGCTGGTGGTCAAGGCGCTGCACGAGCTGGAGCGGACGGGGGCGCGGACCGCCCTGATCACCATGTGCATCGGTGGTGGTCAGGGAATCGCGCTGGGGATTGAACGGGTCTGATCCTTGCGCTCGCTGGCCCCCCACCCCGGCCCTCCCCCACAAGGGGGGGAGGCTCTGGCATTGGCGTTGGGGCAGGATGGCGCTGTTGCCCTTGTAGAAGGGTGTGCGGGGTTGGCAGGCGGGTGTGCGTGCGGAGAGTGTGGATGCCTCCGGCGGGAGTATTTTTCTCAAGATGAAAGCCGCTGTGGCGGAGAGTCTGGCCGGGTGTGGGGGATCAGCGCAGGCGCACCGACGCGCGGGCAGAGCGGCCGGTGGCGTCGATCACAGACAATCTGACAAAGCCGGTGCCGGGAAGGGTCAGCAGCGTGCTGCGGTCGCGGCCCTGCACCACCACGGGCACCCCATCGGCCAGCCATGTGAACGGCGCGCGGCCGCCCGCGACCTTGACCATCAGGGCGCCGTCCAGCAGTTCCACCACCGCCCCGTCGGGTGGGAAGGCGACGGCGGGGGCGTCGGTATCAGCGGTCAGGCTGCCCTGCGGGCGGAAGCGTTGCAGCGGTTGCGGCAACTGCGCGTTTGACACCAGCAGGGTGGAGGGTGGTGCAGGGGGCTGCGGCTCCAGCCTTGGTGCGATGCGGGCGAAGGTCTGGAACAGCACAGGGGCGGCAAGCGCGGCCCCGAAGGCGCCGGGCACCGGGGTACCATCGGCGCGGCCCAGCCAGACACCGACGACATAGCGGCCATCATAGCCGATGGCCCAGGCATCGCGGTGGCCATAGCTGGTGCCGGTCTTGTAGGGCAGCCGGTTCGCCGGCGCACCGGGTGGCGGGGCCAGCCCGGCGAGGATATCGCCGATCTGCCAGGCGGCGCTGGTGGACAGCAGCCGTTGCCCCTCACCCCGGTGGCCGTCCATCCGCCAGGTCAGCGGCAGCGCCACGCCGCCGCGCGCAATGGCGGCATAAAGCTGCACCATATCGGTCAGGCTGATGCCGATGCCGCCAAGGCCGATGGCAAGGCCGGGTTCATTGCCGGGGATGACGGCGCGGATCGCCGCCTTGTCGAACGCCGCCAGAAGGCGGGGCGGACCCATGGCATCGAGCAGTTGCACCACAGGCAGGTTCAGCGAGAGTTGCAGCGCGTCGCGCACCCGGATGGTGCCACGGAACTGCCGGTCAAAATTCTGCGGGGCGTAGGTGCCAAAGCGCTGCGGGCGGTCTTCGATCATGGTTTCGGGATGGGCGAGGCCCTGATCGAAGGCCAGACCGTAGATCAGCGGCTTCAGGGTCGATCCGGGGCTGCGCAGCGCGGTGGTCATATCGACAAACCCGGCGCGCTGGTCGGCCTGAAACGCGGCAGAGCCGACGGAGGCGAGGATCTCGCCCGATCTGTGGTCAGCGGCGACGATGGCGATCTGCAGACGCTCGCCTTGGGTGGCGATCACATCACGGGCGAGGGATTCCAGACTGCGCTGCAGGCTGGCCTTCAGGGTCAGCTGGTGGCGGGTGGTGGTGGGGTCTTCGCTGCGGGCGCGGTCGGCGAGGTGGGGCGCAAGGGCGGGAAACGGCTGGCGGGCGTGCGGCACGGGTTCGGTCAGCGCGCCATGGGCCATATGGTCGGGCACGATACCATCGCGCAGGGCACGCGCCAGCACGCGTTCGCGCGCGATGACGGCGCTTGCGTGGGCGCGGTCGGGGCGACGCGATTCCGGAGCCTGCGGGATGGCGACCAGCAAGGCGGCTTGCGCGGGCGTCAGGCGGCGGGGTTCCTTGCCGAAATAGGCGAAGGAGGCGGCCCGGACGCCTTCAAGATTGCCGCCGAACGGGGCAAGGTGCATGTAAAGCTGCAGGATCTGGTCCTTGGTCAGCCTGCGTTCCAGCGCCCAGGCCACCCGCATCTGCCGGGCCTTGCCCGTCATCGCGCCAGTGCCGGAGTTTTCCAGCAGCCGCGCCACCTGCATGGTCAGGGTCGATCCGCCGGAGATCACCCGGCCATTGCGCAGCGCCTGCGCCACCGCCCGGGTCATGGCGCGCAGATCGACTCCGGCGTGGTCGTAAAAGCGCTTGTCCTCATAGGCAATCAGCATGGCGCGGTAATCTTCATCCACGGCACCCAGATCCACCGCCATGCGCCAGCGGCCATCGGCGACGGTGTAGGCACGCAACAAGGTTCCGTCGCGGTCTGTCACCTCGGTCGAGGTTTCCAGCGACAAGGGCGGCAGGGTGGTGGCGGTGATCCAGTCGTCAAAGCGGTCGCGGGCCAGTCCGGTGAGGAACAGGCCCGCGGCGAGGACAAAGGCGTAGCTGGCGCGCATCAGTCGGCTATGGTCACCCGGCCCGTGTCAGACCGGGCGCGGAAGGTGGGGCGGTACATATCCTCAACCGAAGCCGCCGGGTGGTGGAATTCGCCGGGCGATATGGCGCGGACGATGTAGCCAAGCCGGAAGCTGTCGGCACTGGTGCGGTCAATCGCGGTGAGGAAACGGTCTTGCCGGAATTCGCTGTGGGCGACGTCACCTTCAAGGCTCAGCCATTCCAGATTGGCCAGCGACCCGCCCGAGATCAGGTTGGGGTTGTCGATTTCAAACCCCGCCGGAAGCGGGTCGTTCACCATCAGCCGGGCCTGGCCGGTGCCGAACGGCGTCACCTCCAGCACGGTCACCAGACGGTCGCCGGTGCGCACGGTCTCCAGCGTCGTGGCTTCGCCGTCCAGCGTGTAGTAGCTGCGGGTGATGGCATAGCCGTTGCCGCCTGCGGGTTCCGGTTCGGTGGGGATGCCGTAGGCGGTCAGCGTCAGCTGGGTATCGGTGCCGTTGTTCTGCACGGAAACCGGCCCGGTGGCTGCGGTCAGCACCTTGACCAGCGGGCCGGTGGCTGGGGCACCGTTCAGGGTGATGCCATCGAGCCCCGGCCGGTCGATCAGGGCGTTGGTGGCCATCAGCGCCCATGTCGCCTCTTGCGTCGACAGCGTGGCGGGATTGGCCGACAGGCGGACGAGCAGGGCGTCGCGGTTGATGGCCTGCGTGTCCGAGTCCACGGCCAATGTCAGGATGGCGGCGGCGTCGCGGAAGTTGGTGCCGTAATCGGTGCGGAAGGTCTGCGTGGATTCGGTTGCCGTCAGATCCAGCACCCGCCCGCCTGCGCGGCGGAACATGGCATCGGCGCGGGGCTGGTCGCCATAGCTGGCAAGGGCCGCGCCAAGCTGGGCCTGCGCAAGGGCGGTGCGGAAGTCATCGGCTTTGACATCGGCGTAATAGCGCAAGTCGCCGATGGCGGCGGCACCTTCGCGGGCGAGCACCATCAGCGCATAGGCCAGCGCCTCGCCGCCGCCGTTCGAGGTGGCGTCAAAGTCGGGGGCGTAGTTCACCTGATTGCGCAAGCTGTCGAGCGCAGAGCGGAAGGCGCGGTCGGGCACCGCATGGCCCTGCGCGCGGGCGCGGCTGAGGAAATCTGTGACGTAGGCATCGAGCCACAGATCCCCGCTGCCGGGGGACCACAAGCCAAAGCCGCCTTCGGCCCCCTGATTGGTCAGGATCTGCGCCACCGCCTGTTGGATGCGTTCTGCGATATTGTCGGCACCTTGCAGGTCCATCGCCTGTGCGACCTGATCGAAGTACAGCAGCGGCAGGGCCTTGGAGGTGATCTGCTCGGTGCAGCCGTAGGGGTAGCGGTCGAGGGCGGCCAGCAGGCCGGGCGCGTCCATCCGCGCCAGTGGGCCGATGGCCATGGTCGCCTTGGCAGAGTCGCGGGAAAGGCCGGCGAAAATAGTGTCATCCAGCGTCAGGGTCTGACCCTGCGCCAATGTCAGGCGGGTGGTGCGGGCAACTTCGGGGTCGTTCGCCTGCACCGGCAGGGTGAGGGTTTTGACCAGCTGTTTGCCGTCTGGTGTGGTGAGGTTGACGGTGATGGTCCGGATGCCCGCGTCCCCTGCGGTAACGGGGACGGCAAAGACGGTTTTGGCCTGATCTGCAAGGTCAAAGCCGGACGGGACTGCGCCAAGGGTGAGGCCGCTGGCGGTGACATCAAGGCCCATACGGCCAGAGGGGCCGGTGGCGTGGACGATTTCCAGCAGCACGCGACTACTGTCGCCGGGGGCCATGAAGCGGGGCATGCTGGCGGTGACAACAACGGGGTCACGCACCAGAACATCGGCATTGGCTTGACCCACGGCGGTGGACGACCATGCGACGGCCATAATTTTGACGCTGCCGTTAAAGGCGGGCAGGGTGAAGGAGGTGCGGGCATAGCCATCAGGCCCCACCTGAACCGGGCCGGTGAAATAAGCGACCAGTTCTTCGGTGGGGGGCGGGGCTTGCAGGCGGGCCTGCGCGCCCGCGTCGCCACCCGAGCGGACGGTGCCCTGTGCGCCGTTCAGCCCGTCGATCAACCGGCCATAGACGTCACGGATGCCCACGCCCAGCTTGCGCTGACCGAAGTAATGCGCAGAGGGGTCGGGCGGGGTAAAGGCGGTGAGGTTCAGGATGCCCTGATCCACCGCCGCGATGGTGACCCATGCGGGTTCACCCGGCGCCAGACCGGCGACGTTTACCGCAACATCCAGAGCTCCGCGCGGCGCGGCCTCAATCGGGGTTTCCACGGTCACGTCAAGCTTTCGCGCGCCCGGATCAACCGCGGCATGGGCAAGGCCAAGCGCGCGGGCCGGGTTGCGGCCTGCGGCCACATCCATCGGGCGCAGGACGGAAGCGGTGACATAGACCCCTGCACCCCAGTCATCGGTGACCGGCAGGAGGATCAGGTTTTCGCCTTCCGCCACCTCAACCGCCTGCATGCTGATCAAACGGTTGGACAGCACGGTAACAAGAGCGGTGCCCGCCGCGCGCGGCACGATGCGCAGGGTGGCGGTCTCGCCCGAAGTGTAGGCCGGTTTGTCGAGCGACAGGTCCAGCGTGTCCGGCGTGGCGGTCACGTCGGCGGGGGCATACCAGCCGGCGTAGAACGGGGTAGAGGTGACTGCACCATTGGCAGCCTGCACCCGCAGCTCATATGATCCCCACTGCACGGGGGCCGTGATTTCAACCGGCTGGGTGCCCAAGGATGCCGTGCCTTCGGCAGCAATGCTGCGCGACACCACGGGCTCCCAGTTCCAGTTCCCATAGCTTTGATACCATTGGTAATTGGTCTCCACCCGCGTGATCTGCCAGTCCACCGCCATATCGGCGGGCTGGCCATCGGGGCCAAGGCCGATCAGACTGAACCATGCATCTGTCCCCTCCGCCGCCACACCATCAAACATCGGGCGAACGCCGATCATCGGGGTGGTGGGGGTGATCAGTTTGGTGATCTGCCGCTCGACCGGGCGGCCGGAGCCTTCGGCGACGCGCAAGGTGATGCGCGCCTCCAGCGGTTGCCGGGGGGCGTCGGTTTCGGGGAGGGCGGGGAACAGGGTGGCTACGCCCGACTCGTCCGTACGCTCGCCGCCGAAAGACTCCATGCGGGCGTTGAAGGGGTCGTCATGCGGGCCGAAGACATAGCCGGTGAAGCCCGCAATTTGGGAGGCGGCGCGCAGCAGTACCTCACCTTCAATGGCAAGGTCTGCACCGGGGGCACCGAACAGGTAGCGGGCGGTGACGGTCAGTTCTGGCGTGTCGCCAAGGCGCAGGTCGGTACCCGCAAGCGACAGGTCAAAGTCGATGCGTTCGGGCAGGAAATCCTCGACCAGAAAGGTCTGGCTGGTCAGCGGGGCGGCCTCGGGGTCGGCCAGTACCTCCAGCCGCCAGACGCCGCGCGGGGCGGTGCCTGCGATGGGCAGGGCAAAGACATGGCCGCCAGCACCCGCATCTTCAACCAAGGTGCGGGAATATTCCACGCCATCAGGGCGTTTCAGGCGCGCGGTCAGGGGCAGGCCGGGGACGGCGGCGGCAGTGCTGTCGCGGGCCAGTGCCGTGGCGTAAACGGTTTCACCGGCGCGATAGGCCCCGCGATCGGTGGTCAGGAACACATCGACCGGGGGGGAGGCGGCGCGGCCTTCGACGCCGCGGTCTGACAGGTCGAATTTAGGGTCGGTCAGCGACAGGAAGGCAAGGTCACTCTCGCCATCGCGCGCCACAATCAGCGCCGGGGCGGAGCCGCCGGTGCCACGGGTCAGGCCCGCATCAAACCGCGCATAGCCCATGGCATCGGTGGTGTTGGTGGCAAGGATTTCGTTGGCGGTGGACAAAAGCTCTACCGTGACGCCCGCCCTTGCCTGCGCCGAACCAAGGCTGCGGACAAAGACATGCACCCCGTCCACACCCGACAGGGTGGTCAGGCCAAGGTCTGACACCACAAACCACTGCCAGGCGGCGGCGGTTTCATACGGGTCTTCGCCGGGGATCGCAGCTTTGAGCGCGTAGACGCCTGCCGGCTGGCCCTGCAACGCCTCGGTCAGGGGCAGGCGCGTGGTGACATCGCGGTTCACGTCCAGCCCGACGGTGGCGCTGCCCTGCCAGATCTGTGCGCCGACCTGGCCGTCGAAGTCGCCTTCTTGCCAGTTCGAAATCGGCTGGCTGAAATAGCCGTTCTGAAAGGCGCGCAGCAGGTTGCGGTCGGTCACGCGGAACAGGGTCAGATCCAGCGCATCGGTGTTGACGGTTTCCACCGGGATCGCGGCGTTGTCACCCTTTGGCAGCACATAGGACCGGCCCGGAAACCGCACGGTTGCGGCGCGGTCGCGGATATAGGCGGTGATATCGACGGATTTCGCCAGCGTCTGCCCATCGGCGGCGGGAAGACCCTGCCGGAAGGTCAGCGTATAGCGCGCGCCATGCGTCAGCCCTTCGACACACAGGGTGCGGTCGCCGTCAGAGGTGACGGTCAGGCCCGGTTGGGGCAGTTGGACAAAGGTTTCGTAATCCACCCCGGCCTTGACCAGATTTTCTGAAAATGCGGCGCATATCCGGGGGCGAACAGCATCGGCCTGCACATCGTTTCCGGTGATGCGGAAGCCGTACTTGCCGATGGCCGTATCCAGCGCGGTTGCCGTGTCATCGCGCGGCTGCAGCGATTGTGCCAGACGCAGCGCCGCCACGGTGTCACGGCCGCGGCCAAGGGGCTCAAACGCCTCGGCCATGGTGACAAGGATGGTGTGGCGCAGGGCGGCTGCATCGGCGCGCAGATAGGCGTTGATGGCGGCGGTCAGGCCTTGCTGGCGCAGGGTGTGCTGATCATTGCGGTCGCGGTTGCCGGCCAGCAGCGACAGGCGGGAGTAATCCAGCCAGGCATCGGGCTGATCGGCCACGCTGACGGCGGCACCAGTCAGGGCGATGGCGGTATCGATATTGCCTTGGGCAAGCGCCTCTGTCGCGGTCTGGCTGAGATCTGTGGCAGTCAGGCCGTTTGCCATGTGTTTGCGCCCGATGGCTTCGGCCTGATTGCGGGCGTCCTGCACGGATTGGTCCGACAGAAAGCTCAGCTCCCCCCGGCGTGTGGCGGCCCGGCCGGCGGCATCGGCGGCAGAGGGTGCCACCTGCGCTGAAACCGCGCCCTGATAAAAGGCCCCCGCCCCCGGACCGGACTTCGGAAAGCACGATCCGTTGCGGGTGTTGAAGGTAAAGGCGGTGCATTGCGTATTGGTCAGGCAGGCGCGTTCGCAAGCCTCCAGCGTGGTGTCGAACAATTGCGCGATATCGCCGCCGGGCAGGTCGGTGTCCTGCGCCAGAACAGCCCGCTTTTGCGGCACAAGGGACGTGTCTTGTGCAAAGGAGGGCAGGGCGGCGAGCAGGCAGGCCAGCAGAACCGGGGCAAAAAAGCGCATCATGAAACCTTTCGTCGGAATGGGCGCATGATGCGTCCGGCGATCCTGGGGCGCAAGCACCCTGCGGCGGCTGACACGATTTGTCATGTTAATCAGTCATTCATGCCGTTGCCCTTATGGTCCGGCATGGCCCCGCAGCAGAAAGCGGAATGGGGAACGGCTCGCGATGGATATGACGGAACGTCTGGCAAAGGAACGGCGCGCCCGGTTGGCGGCTGAACGCTTGCTTGATCAGAAAAGCCGCGAACTTTTTGCCGCCAACGAAAAGCTGGCGCTGCATGCCCGTTTGTTGTCAGACCAGATTGTTGAGCAGCGCACCGTCGCGCGCGAAGCGCAGTCGGAGGCGCAGGCGCTCAAGGGTCAGAACGTGCAGTTTCAGACCGCCCTGGAAGAGGCGACAACCGCCGCGCTGATGGCGGAGAAGCGGTTGACGGATTCCGTTGACACGATTCGGGATGGCATAGCCGTGTTTGATCGCGACCTGCGGCTGGTGGCTGCAAACCGGGTCTATCAGAATGCGTTCCAGGGCCAGAAAGTTGCGCCGGGCATCACCTATGCCAGTCTGCTGCAGCTGGCGGCCGGGCAGGGCTTGGTCCGTCTGGATGGGTTAACAGTTGAAGCCTGGGTCGCGAAGATGCTGGACCGGGTCACCGCTGACGTGATCGACCCGGTGATCTTGCAGATGGCCAGCGGCAACTACGTCCGCATCATAAACCGGCGCATGCTGGATGGTGGCATGGTCACACTGGCGATCGACATTACCGACCAGATGCGGATCTGGGCCGCGATTGAGGCTATTCCCGATGGTTTTGTGCTTTTTGACAGGGAGGACAGGCTCTTGACCTGCAACCAACGCTACCGCGACATTTACCCCGAAGCCGCCGATATCCTGCGCCCCGGCGTGGCGTTTGAGGATATTCTGCGCCATGGCCTTGCGCGCGGAAAATATGCCGAAGCGGTCGGACGTGAGGCGGAATGGATGTCGGAACGCATGGCGGCGCACCGGGCAACGTCATCTATTCACGAACAGAAAATCTCGAACGGGCGTTGGCTTCGGGTGATGGAACACAGCACGCCGGACGGCGGGCGTGTCGGCCTGCGGGTCGATATCACCGACTGGAAGGAACAGCAGACCGCGCTGGAGGCCGCGCGCCTGCAGGCCGAAGCGGCGAACCGGGCCAAATCGGCGTTTCTGGCGAATATGAGCCATGAGATACGTACACCGATGAATGGCGTGGTGGGGATGGCCGAACTGCTGTGCGACACCCAGCTTACGGACGAGCAGCGGCTGTTTGCCGAAACGATCCGCTCTTCTGGTGAGGCGCTTCTGGTGATCATCAACGATATTCTGGACTATTCCAAGATTGAGGCGGAACGGCTGACGCTGCACCCCGAACCCTTTGATCTGGAACGCACCATTCATGAGGTGGCGATGCTGTTGCAGCCCCGCGCGCGGGCCAAGGGCATTGATCTTGCGATTGATTACGACATGTTTTTGCCGACGCGGTTCATTGGCGATCCGGGGCGCATCCGGCAGGTTCTGATCAATCTGATGGGCAATGCGGTGAAATTCACCAATGACGGTCATGTGCTGGTGCGGGTGGTCGGGCCTGAGGCGGGTGACGGTGTGCAGCAGTTGCATGTGACGGTGGAAGACACCGGGATCGGCATTTCTCAGTCAAATCTGGAGCATGTTTTCGGCGAGTTCAATCAGGTTGAGGATCAGCAGAACCGCAAGTTCGAAGGCACCGGCCTGGGCCTCGCCATCACCCGGCGGCTGATCGAACGGATGGATGGATCGGTCTGGGTCGACAGCGAGTTTGGCAAAGGGTCGTGCTTCGGGTTCAAGATCAGCCTGCCGCTGTCGGAAGACCCGCCCGAGGCGCGCGAGCCGATCAGCCTGCGGCGGGCGCTGGTGGTGGACGACCAGTTCATCAACCGCACCATACTGGAACGGCAGCTGACCCCGCATGGCATTGCGGTGACGCTCTGCCGGTCCGGGGCAGAGGCACTGGCCACGCTGACGCGCGATGCGCGCTTTGACGTGGTGCTGACCGATCATGATATGCCCGAAATGGACGGGCCGACTTTGGCCCGCAAGATCCGCGCGGCGGGGCATATGATGCCACTGGTGATGCTGTCGTCGAACCCTTTGCTGGCGCGTGAGGCGGCGGAAGACGTGGGCTTGGCGGCCGTTTTGCAAAAACCGCTGTTGCGGGCCGATCTGTACCGCCACCTTCAGGCCCTGTCGGTGCCGGCAGTCGCCTCTGCGGTGGCGGCACCCGGTGCGGCACCGCGTCAGATGCGGATCTTGGCGGCCGAGGATAACCGCACCAACCAGCTGGTTTTTGCCAAGATGGTCAGGGATGTCGACATCGAATTGCGCTTTGCCAACAACGGGCGCGAGGCGGTGGAGGTGTTCCAGAGCTGGAAGCCGGATCTGATCTTCATGGATATCTCGATGCCGGAAATGGATGGCCGCGAGGCGGCACGGGCGATCCGTCTGATCGAGAACGGTCGTAGCCATGTCCCGATCGTGGCGCTGACGGCCCATGCGATGGATGGCGACGGTCTGGCGATACTGGAGGCCGGGATGGACAAGTATCTGACCAAGCCCTTGCGCAAATCCGCCATTCTTGAAGTGATGACAACCTATTGCCCCAGCGAGGTGCGGCCGGTGGAAGTGGCGGCCTAAGCCGCCTGTTGGGCGGGGGCCTGGCGCAGAAAGACCATCTGCCCGTCGGTGGACCGGCCCGGCTGATGGCGGTATCCCGACAGATCAAAGCCGCGCAGATCTGCCGGATCGGTGATCTGATGTTCGCAGATATAGCGCGCCATCGCCCCCCGGGCGCGCTTGGCCCAGAAGCTGACCGTCTTCGCCTGCCCGTCCCGCTCTTCCAGAAAGACCGGGCTAATCACTGGCATTTGCAGGGTGGTGCGGTCCACGGCACCGAAATACTCGATTGAGGCGCAGTTGATCAGCGCCTTGGCCCCGGTCTCTAGTGCAAGGCTGTTGAGTGACCGGGCAATGCGCGTGCCCCAGAAGGCGTAGAGGTCAGCCCCCTGTGGATTGGCAAGACGGCTGCCCATTTCCAAGCGGTAGGCCTGAATCGAATCGAACGGGCGCAGCAGCCCGTAAAGGCCGGACAGGATGCGCAGGTGCCCGCTGGCCCAATCAAGTGCAGCGGCGGAAAGCGTGCGCGCGTCAAGCCCCTGATAGGTGTCACCGGCAAAGCAATGCACCGCAGGAAAGATCGTGCCCGGTGCCGGAGTGGCGCTGAATGTGGCGAACCGGTCCCGGTTCAGGCGGGCGAGCGGTTCCGAAATATGGCTGAGCTTGCGCAGGTCTTCCACCGACAGGGCGCGCGCCAGCTTGGCCAGCTCCAGCGCCTGTGCGCCGAACTCCGGATCGGTCAGCTGATGGCCATCGGGCAGAGCCTGCGGCACCTCGTTCAGTTTTTTGGCGGGGGAGATGACGGTCAGCATGGCAGGCCCTTTCCTTGGCCCCACAAGATATGGTGTGGGGTGGCGGTGTAAACCCCTACGGGTCAGGCATCGCGCAAAACATCCAGAAAGGCCGGGCCGAAGCGTTCAATCTTGGCCGGGCCAAGCTCTCCCACCCGGTCAAGGTCTGACAGGGTGGACGGCCGCGCCTCGGCAATGCGGCGCAGGGTGCCGGGCGACAGGCTGAGCGGTTTGCCGGTGCCGTCGATCCCGCGCAGCAGCGACAGCTGCACTTCGGCCAGACGGTCGTAAATCGGGCCGGACGGGCGACCGGCAAGCCGCTGGCGGGCGGGGTGAAGGGAGTCGGATGCGCCGTTGATCACGGCAAGAAAGGCCGCACCGTAGCTTTCCAGCTTTTTCGCGCCAACCCCGGTAACGCCTGCCATATCGTCGAGCGTGGCAGGTTTACGTTCGGCCATCTCAATCAGGGTGCGATCGGGGAAAACGACATAGGCGGGCACGCCCTGCGCCTCGGCCAGTGCGCGGCGTTTGGCTTTGAGCGCCGACAAAAGTGGCGCGTCTTCGTCAGACACCAGCGTTTTGACGACGGTGCGCGGAATGGCAGAGGTGATGGTGTCGCGGCGCAGCGAAATGTTCTCCTCGCCGCGCAGGATGGGGCGGGCGGCGTCGGTCATGCGCAGGGCACCGAAACGGTCGGCATCAGGGCGCACCAGATCGCGGCCCATCATCTGGCGGAACACCGCGCCCCATGCGGGTTTGGACAGGTCGCGGCCAACGGCGAAGGTGGGCAACTGGTCATGGCCCTTTTCGCGGACCTTGGCGGTGGCGTTGCCGGTCAGAATGTCGATCAGATGGCCTGCGCCGAACCATTCTCCGGTGCGCAAAATGGCGGACAGGGCCTTGCGCACGGATTCGGTGGCATCAAACACCTCGACCGGGCGGTCGCACAGGTCGCAGTTGCCGCATGGCATGGATGTTTCGCCGAAATAGCCCAGCAGAACCTGACGGCGGCAGGCCATCGCCTCGGCCAGACCCAGAAGCGCGTTCAGACGGCCATGGTCGGCAGCCTTGCGGTCGGGGGGCGCGGCACCTTCGTCAATCTGGGTGCGGCGCAGGCGGATATCGTCGGGGCCGTAAAGCGTAAGCGTTTCAGCCGCGGCCCCGTCGCGCCCGGCGCGGCCGATTTCCTGATAATAGCCTTCAATCGATTTGGGCAGATCGGCGTGGGCGACCCAGCGGATATCGGGTTTGTCGATCCCCATGCCAAAGGCGACAGTGGCGACGACGATCAGCCCGTCTTCCTGCTGGAAGCGGATTTCGACCCGTCTGCGCTCTTCCGCTTCCATCCCGCCGTGGTAGTGGCATGCGGAGTGCCCTGCCTCGCGCAGCGCCTGCGCGAGCACTTCGGTACGGGCGCGTGAGGCGGTGTAGACGATGCCGGACTGGCCCTTGCGGGCGGCGGCAAATCGCAGGATCTGGTCGCGCGGCTTGTCTTTGACGGAGAAGGCAAGGTGGATGTTGGGCCGGTCAAACCCGCGCAGAAAGGTTTCCGGGGCCACGCCATCGAACAGCCGGGTGACGATTTCGGCGCGGGTTTCTTCATCTGCGGTGGCGGTGAAGGCGGCCAGCGGCACGCCCAATGCGCGGCGCAATTCGCCGATGCGCAGGTAGTCGGGGCGGAAGTCATGGCCCCATTGCGACACGCAATGCGCCTCATCCACGGCGATCATCGTCACGTTGGCGCGGCGCAACAGCCCCATTGCGCCACCCGAGGCAAGCCGTTCTGGGGCCATATACAGCAGTTTCAACCGGCCATCGTCGATGGCGCTGAACACATCCTCGGTTTCCTGTTCGGTGTTGCCCGAAGTCAGCGCCCCCGCCTCTACCCCCGCCGCTTTCAGCGCGCGGACCTGATCGCGCATCAGCGCGATCAGCGGCGAGATCACGACGGTGACGCCCCCCCGACACAGCGCAGGCAGCTGAAAACACAGCGATTTGCCGCCGCCCGTGGGCATGATGGCAAGCGTGTTGCGGCCCGCCAGCACGGCCTGCACAATTTCTTCCTGTCCCGGTCGGAAACCGGGAAAGCCGAAAACGCTGCGCAGAAGGTCAAGCGGGTCGTCGTGCATCTGATCGGATCAGAACCCGCCGGTGGCAACAAGCCGTTGCAGGAAGAAAATCACGATCAGCACGATCAGCGGTGCAAGGTCCAACCCACCCAGATTGGGCAGCATTGCCCGGATGCGGGAATACAGCGGATCGAGGATGCGGTTCAGCCCGTCCCAGATCTGGGCGACCAACGGCTGGCGCAGGTTCAGCACCTGAAAATTGATCAGCCAGGACATGATGATATGCACAATGATGATCCATTGTGCGATGTTCAGGATCAACAGCAGGGTATCGCGAAGTGCAATCATTGGGGTGACCTTATCCGCATGAAGCTATGGGTTGTGGCAGTGGTATCAACCGGCCCCCCAAAGGGCAACCGCCTTCCGCCGCGTCTGACTTGACCTTTACGTCAGGCTTGGGCAGGGGAAAGCGGTCAAACCGGAGTGGCTGTCCATGTATCCCTATGTCCGAATGTTCAAGGAACTGTTCAAATTCCGCAATGCGCCAAAGCTGGGGCTGTTTGACACCCATGTCAGCCATCACATCTGCTGGCCCTGGGATATCGACCCGTGGATGGAGCTGAACAACGGCCGCACGCTGACGCTGTATGATCTGGGCCGCATTCCGCTGGGGCAACGGATGGGATTGCACAAGGTGCTGAAGGCGCGCGGCTGGGGGCTGGCGGTGGCGGGCAATACCACGCGCTATCGCCGCCGGGTCAAGATGTTCCACCGGCTGGAAATGCGGACCCGGATCATCGGCTGGGATGCGCGGTTCTTGTATATCGAGCAGTCGATGTGGCGGGGGACTGAGTGCACGTCGCATATCCTGATCCGGTCCGCCGTGACCGGGGCGGGGGAGCGTGGCAAGGGGGGCATCGTGCCGCCGGCCGAGATGGCGCAGGCCTTTGGTCTGCCGGTTGAAAGCCCGCCACTGCCGGAATGGGTGACGGCCTGGGTGGCGGCGGATGGGCAGCGGCCCTGGCCCCCGATGCAATAGCGCGGCGTTCTGGCGCGTCTTGCGCCCGTCAGCCTTTTCGGGCTTGATCGCGCGAACGGCTCATAAGGGCCATCGGGGGACGGCGATGACGGCTGCAAGCAAGCGGATCTGGGGCTGGTATTTCTTTGACTGGGCCAGCCAGCCCTACAACACCTTGTTGCTGACATTCATTTTCGGCCCTTATGTGGTGTCGGTGATCGGCGACGGATCAGCAGCACAAGCGATCTGGGGGTACGGCATTGGCACAGCAGGGCTGATCATTGCGGTGCTGTCGCCATTGCTGGGCGCGGTGGCCGACAAGTCGGGCGGGCGCATGGTGTTCATATGGCTGTTTTCTGCGCTGTATGTCATCGGGTCGTGGATGCTGTGGTATTCGGCACCGGCAGATTTCAACGTCTGGTTCGTGATGCTGTTCTTCTGCATCGGTCTGATCGGCATGGAATTTGCCACCACCTTCACCAATGCCATGCTGCCCGATCTGTGCCCACGTGAAGACCTTGGGCGGGTGTCTGGCAATGGCTGGGCCTTTGGCTATCTGGGCGGGATTCTTGCGCTGATCATCATGCTGCTCTTGCTGGCCGAGGGCGCGTCGGGGCGCACGCTACTGGGCATCTCACCGATTTTCGGGCTGGACCCGGAGACGCGCGAAGGCACCCGCTCGGTAGGGCCGCTGGTGGCACTCTGGTATGCGGTGTTCATGATCCCGTTTTTCCTCTGGGTGAAAGAACCGCGTAAATCAGATGCCTTGCCCATTGGTCAGGCGCTTCGTGCGGCGTGGCCCGAGCTGAAACAGACGCTGGCGCGCTTGCCCCAGCAGCGCAGCCTGTTTGCCTATCTGGCGTCGTCGATGTTTTACCGTGACGCGCTGAACGGCATGTATGTGTTCGGCGGCATCTATGCGGCGGGGGTGCTGGGCTGGTCGGTGACCAATGTGGGGATTTTCGGGATCATCGCGGCGCTGACCGGGGCGATTTTTGCGTGGGCAGGCGGCCGGATGGACAGCCGGTTCGGGCCAAAACCGGTGATCATCCTCAACGTGGTTGTGCTGACGTTGGTGGCGGTTGCCGTGGTGTTTGTCAGCCGGGAGTCGGTGTTCGGCGTGCCGGTCGGGCCGGACAGCATCCTGCCTGATGTCGGGTTCTATGTCCTTGGCGCACTGATCGGCGCAGGTGGCGGGTCTTTGCAATCCTCCAGCCGGACCATGATGGTGCGGCAGGCCGAACCGGGCCGGATGACCGAGGCGTTCGGGCTCTATGCGCTCGCCGGAAAGGCCACGTCGTTCATCGCGCCCTTGTCGATCGGGGTGGTGACGGACCTGACCGGCAGCCAACAACTTGGCGTGACCCCGCTGATCGTGCTGTTCCTGATCGGGTTGTTCCTGCTACTCTGGGTGAAACCGGATGGAGAGCCCGTATGATCAGACCTCTGTTGCTGGCCGCAGCCCAGGTTTTTGTCTTGGGTCTGTGTTTTCCGGGTGTGGTGCAGGCGCAGCAGCTGGCGAACCAGCTGTTCGGCGCGCACGCTGCGCCCAGCCAGCAAAAGCCGATGCCGGTTGGGTCTTATGCCAAGGGCTGTGCCGCCGGGCTGGTGGCGCTGCCGGAAAGCGGGCCAAGCTGGCAGGCGATGCGTCTGTCGCGCGGGCGCAATTTCGGCCACCCCGAGATGATCAGCTTTCTGGTCGATCTGAGCCGGACGGCGCAGCAGATCGGTTGGGCCGGTCTGTATATCGGCGATATCAGCCAGCCGCGCGGCGGTCCGATGACCAGCGGCCATGCCAGCCACCAGATCGGGCTGGATGCGGATGTGTGGCAATTGCCGCCAGACCGGCTGAACCTGACGCGGCGCGAACGTGAGAATATCTCGTCCATCCCGGTGCGCTCGGCAGATCAGAAATCGGTCACCCGGAACTGGACCCCGCGGCACCATGCGGTGATGCGGGCGGCGGCGTCTGATCCGCGGGTGGACCGGATTTTTGTCGCGGCGGCGGTAAAGATCGAAATGTGCAAGACGGCGACCCGCGCCGATACACCGTGGTTGCAAAAGATCCGGCCGGTTGCCGGGCATGACACCCATTTTCACGTGCGGCTGAAATGCCCGCGTGGCGCGCGGCTGTGCGAAACCCAGACCCCGACGGTGAAAGAGCTGTCAAAGGGCGGCAACGGCTGCGATGAGACGTTGACCTGGTGGGTGACCGACTATCTGAACCCGCCCAAAGCCACGACGAAGAAACCTGTTGATCCCGATGTTCCCCGTACGCGCCATCCGCGCCAGTTCACGATGAAAGATCTGCCCCAGCAATGTCAGGACGTTCTCGCGTCGCGGTGATCGCGGCGGCGGCTCTGGTCGCCATCGGGCTGCAAGGCAGCGCCAATCCCACGCCACCAGCGGGGTTCATTGCGGCCTATCGCTGGTCTGTCGCGGACCCGCGTTTTGGCGGGTTTTCGGCGATTGACATGTCAGCGGACGGAACCGAGTTTACCGTCGTGAATGACAAGGGGGCCTTTGTGCAGGGCCGGTTTCACCGGACGGCAGAGGGCACGATTGCCAGCGTGGAGGCCGGGCCGGTGACACGGCTGAAGTCCGTCAATGGAGCCCCGCTGGCTGCAGGGGCAACCGACAGCGAAGGCCTGGCGATTGCGCCGGACGGGACGGCCTATGTCTCGTTCGAGGGGCCGGCGCGCGTGCTGCGCTACGTGTCACTGGATGGCCCGGCGCAGGCGCTGCCCACGCCACCGGCCTTCCGCGACTTTCCCCACAACGCGGCGCTGGAGGCATTGGCGATTGACGAGGACGGGGTGCTCTACACCTTTCCCGAAGATCTGGCGGAGTCAAAGCGGATACGGCTGCTGATCGGGCAGCGTGGCAACAGCAAGGGCCCGGCCTTTCCGGTCTGGCGCTTTGCCGATGGCAGCTGGACCCAGCCGTTCGATCTGCCGCGTGACGGGGTGTTCCTGCCGGTTTCTGCAGATTTCGGACCGGACGGGCGGCTCTATGTGCTGGAACGGTCGTTTCACGGGCTGGCGGGATTTGGCAGCCGTGTGCGGTCATTCCGGGTGGGCGCAGAGGTGCTGAGCGATCAGCAGGTGCATCTGCAATCTCCCACCGGACTGCATGACAATCTGGAAGGGCTGTCGGTCTGGCGCGACAAAACCGGGGCGATCCGGCTGACGATGATTTCAGACGACAATTTTCTGCCGGTGCAACGGACCGAGATTGTGGAATACCGGCTGGCTGACTGAAAGACTGGCCGATTGAAGGGGCTGGCCGATTGACAGCGCGCGCGGCCTGCACTAGGGCAGCGCGTCCCCAACCCATCGGGGGGCAAGTCTCCGCGACCTTGCATAAAAAACGGATCACATGATGCAAAAACTTCTGCCTGGCATTGTTGCCATGGCCGCGACTGTCGTGGCCTCCAATATCCTTGTGCAGTTTCTGTTCGGCCAATGGCTGACCTGGGGTGCCTTTACCTATCCGCTCGCCTTTCTGGTAACGGACCTGACCAACCGGCTGTATGGCGCGCAAGCGGCGCGGCGGGTGGTGTTCATCGGCTTTGCCGTCGGCGTGGCCTGTTCGCTGATCGGCACGCAGATCATGGGCGAGTTCGGCCCGATGGTGACCTTGCGCATTGCCATCGGGTCGGGGATTGCGTTTCTGACCGCGCAATTGCTGGATGTGGCTGTGTTTGACCGCTTTCGCGGCGGGGTCTGGTGGCGCGCGCCGCTGATCTCGACCCTGATCGGGTCATCTGTCGATACCGCGCTGTTCTTCTCGATCGCGTTTTCAACGACGCTGGCCGGGCTGGAACCGGGCAATGATGTGAGCTGGGCCAATGAGGTTTTGCCACTTCTGGGGCTTGGGCCCGCTGCGCCTTTGTGGGTGTCGCTGGCTGTTGCGGACTGGGGCGTTAAACTTCTGCTCGCTTTGGTGGCACTTTTGCCATTCCGCTTAATTGTCAGAAAATTGACCACACCGATTGCGTAAAAGCATTTGACAGGCACAAAATCTGTGTCAGGCTACCCCTATCGGCAACACATTTGAAAGGAGGTGATCCAGTGTCTAGAGTGATATTGGAGAGACGTGTCGGGACAGTCATGGGGGGTGTTTTCTAGGGGCAACCCCTTAGTCAACGAACCTTTGATTGGGACAGGTTACCTAACTGGCCCATCTCCTTGAACTCGGAAAGGGTCGCCGCACACCGGCGATCCTTTCTCGTTTCTGCGGCCGGTGTGACCGTCCGCGCGGTTGTGAAATTGAGCGCGCAAAGCGCGCACGCTTTTTATCTCGTTGGCGCCTGCGCGCCGCCTCGGGTATGCGCGCCGCGCGGGGATATTTTTGAACAGATGAAGGGCAGGGCTTTCGCTGTGGCGAGCCGTTGCTATGGTGCGGGCATGTTGCGGATTACAGACACAGTGTCGCTGGCCGACTGGGAGCTGAGCGAGAATTTCACCCGCTCGCAAGGGCCGGGGGGGCAGAATGTCAACAAGGTTGAAACGGCGGTCGAACTGCGGTTTGAGGCCGAACGCTCGCCGCATCTGTCGGGGCCGGTCAAGGCGCGGCTGAAAAAGCTGGCCGGGCGGCGCTGGACGCTGGACGGGGCCATTCTGATCCGGGCGGAAGAGACGCGTAGCCAGACCCGCAACCGGGAACTGGCGCGCGAACGGCTGGTAGAGATGATCAAGGCGGCACTGGTGGCCCCGAAACGGCGGGTGGCGACCAAGCCGACCTATGGCAGCACCCTGCGCCGGCTGAAGGCCAAAGCGGTGCGCGGCGATGTGAAGGCCGGGCGCGGCCGGGTGGAGGGCGATGATGCGTGAGACGATGGAAGCCCGGCGGGCGCGGCTGATGGGGCCGAATGTGCCGACGTTCTATCGCCAGCCGGTGCATATCGTGCGCGGGCAGGGCGTGTGGTTGTGGGATGCGGATGGCAAACGCTATCTGGATTGCTACAACAACGTGGCCCATGTCGGGCATTGCCACCCGCGCGTGGTGGCGGCCATTGCGCAGCAGGCGGCGGTGCTGAACACCCATACCCGCTATCACCACGATCTTGTGCTGAATTACATTGAGCGGCTGACCGGAACGTTGGGGCACGGGATTTCGCAGGCGATCATGGTCTGCACCGGGTCGGAGGCGAATGATCTGGCCTTGCGGATGGCGCAGGCGGTGACCGGCAAGACCGGGATCATCGCGACCGATGCCACCTATCATGGCAATACGGCGGCGGTGAGCCAGCTTTCCACCCGCCGCCCGCCGATTGGCGGGCGCGCCCCGCATGTGCGGCTGGTGCCGTCGCCCGAGACGCTTGCGCCTTTGGGGGGCAGTGCCGCGGCGCAGCCTGCGGCGTTTGCGGCGCATGTGGCGCGCGCGATTGATGAGCTGGAGGCGGCGGGGTTCGGGTTTTCCGGGCTGATGCTGTGCGCCGTATTTGCCAATGAGGGCTTGCCCGGAATCGCGCCGGGGTTTCTGGACCCGACAGTGGAGGTGGTGCGCCGTGCCGGGGGGCTGATCCTGTGTGACGAGGTGCAGCCGGGGTTTGGCCGGGTCGGCAGCCAGTTCTGGGGGCATGACTGGCTGGGTTTTGCGCCCGATGTGGTGACAGTGGGCAAACCGATGGCGAACGGACATCCGGTGGCGGCGTGTCTGGCACGGCCCGATGTGATGGCGGCGTTCCGCGAGGCGTTCGGGTATTTCAACACCTTTGGTGGCAATCCGGTGTCGGCGGCGGCGTGCCTTGCGACGCTGGATGTGATCGAGGACGAGGGGTTGCAGGCGCGCGGCGCTGCGACCTCGGCCTATCTGCTGGAGCGGTTGGCGGCATTGCGCCACGGGCGCATCGTGAACGTGCGCGGCGTGGGAATGTTTTTCGGGCTGGAGTTCGGCGGGATCGGTGCGGGCGAATTTGCCGCCGATCTGGTCGAGGATATGGTGGCGCGCGGGTTCCTGCTGAACCGGATCGGGCGCAATGGGGCGACGCTGAAGATCCGCCCGCCGATGGTGTTCGGGCAGGCGGAGGCTGATCTGCTGGCCGATGCGCTGCAGGCGGCGCTGGACGCGGCATGACCGAGGCGGAGGAAGCCGCAGGTCTGTGGGGCGGGGTCATCCTGCGCCCGCTGCGCCTGCGTGAGAATGAGGTGTATGAGGTGGCCCTGACAGGGCGGCGGGCGGCCTTGCGCCTGCATCGCCGGGGCTATCAGTCGGCGGATGCGATCCGGTCGGAACTATGGTGGTGTGCGGAACTGGCGCGGGCGGGTTTGCCGGTGCCTGCGGCTGTGCCCTTGCCAGCGGGCGGGCTTCTGGCGGTGCTGGCGGGCGGGCGGATGGCGTCGGTCGTGGATTGGGTGGAGGGTGCGCCTTTGGGCGACGCCGGGGTGCCGCTGGGTGGGACGGTGGCCGATCAGGCTGCACAGCATTACGCTCTGGGACGGCTGCTTGCCGGGGTGCACAGGGCGACGGACGGGCTGACCTTGCCCGACTGGTTCATCCGCCCCCGCTGGGACCGCGACGGGCTGATCGGTGACGCGCCGTTCTGGGGGCGCTTCTGGGAGCATCCGGCGCTGACATCCGCGCAGGCCGGATTGCTGAATGAGGCGCGGGACTGGCTGGCGGCGCAGCTGGCGCGGCACAACGGGGTGATGGGGTTGATCCATGCCGATGTGCTGCGTGAAAATATTCTTGTGAACGATGGTTCACTTTCCCTGATCGACTTTGATGACTCTGGCTTTGGCTACCGGATCTATGATCTGGGCACCGTGCTGTCGCAGAATCTGTACGAACCCGGCTATGCCGAGATCAGGGCCGCCCTGTGTGAGGGGTATGGTCTGACTGACACCGGACAGGTGGATGCGTTCACATTGGCGCGCACGCTGGCGTCTGTCGGTTGGGCCGCGCCGCGCTTGCCGCCGGACCACCCGGTTCATGCCAGCCATATCGCGCGCGCGCTGATGTTCGCGCGCCGCTGTTTGGCCTAGGGTGAATCGGTTGTCAGTTCGGCGGTGAACGGTTAGTCAGCGCACCTGTAACACCGGCGTAACGCCCAGGTAACAGGCGCAAGACATGACAGATCAGCCGACCCCGCCGATCAACCAGTGGAAAACGCTGGACAAGGATCTGCGTCGCATCGTGCAACTGGAACAGGCGCTGGTCTATGTCAGCCGCCCGATGATTGCGATCAGCCTTGGCGTCCTGTTCATCGTGATCTGTGCGGTTGCGGCGATCATTCTGGCGGGGGGGTCGTCCTCGACGGCCATTCTGGTGACGGCGGCGGCGTTCGGGGCCTATATGGCGCTGAACATCGGGGCCAATGATGTGGCCAACAACATGGGGCCTGCGGTCGGGGCCAATGCACTGACCATGGGCGGCGCGCTGATCATCGCGGCGGTGTTTGAAACCGCAGGCGCGCTGATTGCCGGGGGTGATGTGGTGTCGACCATCTCGGGCGGGATCGTGTCACCCGAAGCGGTGGCGGACCCCGACACGTTTATCTGGGCGATGATGTCGTCTTTGCTGGCGGCAGCGATGTGGCTTAATCTGGCAACCTGGGTCGGTGCGCCGGTGTCGACCACCCATTCCATTGTCGGTGGGGTGATGGGGGCCGGCATCATGGCGGCAGGCTTTGGCGCGGTGAACTGGCCGACCATGGGGCAGATTGCGGCCAGCTGGGTGATCTCTCCGCTGTTGGGGGGGCTGATTGCCGCGCTGTTTCTCAGCTTTATCAATGCTTTTATCAATGATGTGCCCGACAAGATCACGGCTGCGCGCAAATGGGTGCCGGTGCTGATCGGGGTGATGACGGGGGCGTTTTCGGCCTATCTGGCCATCAAGGGGCTGCGGCGGCTGATTGATATCGATCTGACCTCTGCTCTGATCCTGGGTCTGGGGGTCGGGGTGTTTGCCACGCTGGTCGCGCGCCCCTTGGTGCGGCGACAATCCGAAGGGCTGGAAAACCGCAAGAAATCGTTGAAAAAGCTGTTTGGCTTTCCGCTTGTCGTGTCGGCTGCGCTGTTGTCTTTTGCCCATGGGGCCAATGATGTGGCCAATGCGGTCGGGCCTTTGGCGGCCATTGCCCATGCCCTGCAGAATGGCGGGGCCGGGGCACAGGTGACAATCCCGCTGTGGGTGCTGATCATGGGCGCTGCGGGCATTTCCTTTGGTCTGGTGCTGTTCGGCCCCAAGCTGATCCGCATGGTTGGCGGCGAGATCACCAAACTGAATGCGATGCGCGCCTATTGCGTGGCCTTGTCAGCGGCCATTACGGTGATTGTTGCCAGCGGTCTGGGCCTGCCCGTCAGTTCAACCCACATCGCGGTGGGGGCGGTTTTTGGCGTCGGGTTTTACCGCGAATGGGATGCCGAGCGCAAAGCGCGCCGTCTGGGCATCGAAAAGGGCAGGCCCGTGGCCCCGGAGGAGCGTGGCCGCCGCAAACTGGTGCGTCGGGCGCATTTCCTGACCATCGGCGCGGCCTGGGTGATCACGGTACCGATGGCGGCCATTCTGTCAGCGCTGATCTATCTGGCGCTGACGGCATTCGCCTGACCGCGCAGCGGCTCAGACCACCACGTCCATCGGGGCCTGTTCCCCCACATGGAACACCCGTTTGTAACGGGCAATCTCATCCGCCGGGCCCATGGCCTTGTTCGGGTTGTCGGACAGTTTGACGGTGGGCCGGCCATTGGCTGAAATCGCCTTGCAGACAAGGCTGAACGGGGCCAGCGCATCATTGGGGGCAAGGCCGCGGAAATCATTGGTCAGCATGGTGCCCCAGCCGAATGACACTTTCACCCGGCCCGCAAATTGCGCGTGCAACTCGGCAATCTTGTCAGCATCCAGCCCGTCGGAAAAGATCACCAGCTTGCTGGCCGGGTCTTCGCCCCGGTCTTTCCACCAGCGGATCGCGGTTTCCGCGCCCTTCGCAGGATCGCCGGAATCGATGCGGATGCCGGTCCATTTGGCCAGCCATTCCGGCGCGCGGGCCAGAAAACCTTCGGTGCCGTAGGTGTCGGGCAGCATGATGCGCAGATTGCCGTCATGTTCTTCGTGCCAGTCGGCCAGCACCTGATAGGGGGCCTGCGCCAGTTCGGCATCGGAATTGGCAAGGGCAGAATAGACCATTGGCAGTTCGTGGGCATTGGTGCCGATCGCCTCTACCTCGCGGCGCATGGCGATCAGGCAGTTCGAGGTGCCGATGAACTTGCCCTCCATCCCCTCGATCAGCGCTTGCACGGCCCAGTCCTGCCACATGAAGGAATGGCGCCGCCGGGTGCCGAAATCGGCCAGCTTCAACCCGTCAATCGGGCGCAGCTTTTCGATCTTGGCCCAAAGCTTGGTCATCGCGCGGGCATAGAGCACCTGCAGCTCGAACTTGCCCATGCTGCGCAGCACGGCGCGCGACCGCAGCTCCATCAGCACCGCCAGCGCGGGAATTTCCCACATCATCACTTCGGGCCACTTGCCCTCAAACGTCAGCTCATACTGGCCGTCGTGCTTTTCCAGATGATAGGGCGGCAGTTGCAGGGTTTCGAACCAGTCCATGAAATCTGGGCGGAACATCTGGCGCTTGCCGTAAAACGTGTTGCCGCGCAGAAAGGTGCTTTCCCCGCGCGACAGGCGCAGCGTGCGGATATGGTCCAGCTGTTCACGCAATTCGCCTTCGTCGATCAGATCGGTCAGGCGGATGCTTTTGGTGCGGTTGATCAGGCTGAAGGTGACCGTGGTGTCAGGCTTGTTGCGGAACACCGACTGGCACATCAGCAGTTTGTAAAAATCGGTGTCCAGCAGCGACCGGACAATCGGGTCGATCTTCCACTTGTGATTGTGGACGCGGGTGGCGATGTCGACCATGGTGCGGCTCCTGCACGGCAGTTTGGGCCGTTAAATCAACTGCGCGCCGTGCTGTCCAGTTGTGTCGGCGCTTTTCAGCCCTCCAGCGCGATGCCCTCAACCGCCAGTTTGGCCAGCATGGCGTCAAGGCTGCCCTCCAGATCAATGGCGCGGCACAGGTCCAGACGCACCGCTACTTCATACCCCAGACGCGCCGCGTCGAGGGCGGAATAGGCGACGCAGAAATCGGTGGCCAGCCCGGTCAGCACCAGCCGCGACACGCCTCTGTCACGCAGATAGCCATCCAGCCCGGTCGGCGTCGTGTGGTCATTTTCAAAAAACGCCGAATAGCTGTCGATGGCGGGGCGATAGCCTTTGCGGAGGATCAGATCGGCGCGGTCGGTCTGCAGGGCGGGGTGGAACGCAGCCCCCTTGCTGCCCTGCACGCAATGGGTGGGCCACAGCACCTGCGGGCCATAGGGCATGTCTGTCAGGCTGAAGGGGGCCGCACCGGGATGGCTGGCGGCGAAAGAGCTGTGGCCTGTGGGGTGCCAGTCCTGAGTCAGCACCACGGCGGAAAACTCAGCCATCAGCGCATTGATCCCGGGCAGGATCGCATCGCCATTCGCCACGGCAAGCGCGCCGCCGGGGCAGAAATCGTTCTGCACGTCGATCACGATCAGCGCGTCGCTGGATGGGTGCATTTTCGCCTCCGTCTTTGTGTTGGCGCAACGGTAGGGATACGCGGCCCGGTGTCAATCGCCGATGCGGCAGTGCAGCGCGCCCGCGCGCTGCGGCTTGATCCGGCACCGCGCTTGGCCTATGCCGCGCGCATGATGATCATCGCCGCGCTATACCACTTTACCCGCTTTCCCGATCCGGCCGCCTTGCGCGCGCCCTTGGCAGATCTGTGCGCAGCGCAGGGCGTAAAGGGGTCGCTGCTGCTGGCGCAGGAAGGGATCAACGGCACCATTGCGGGCCCGCGCGACGGGATAGATGCAGTGCTGGCCCATATCCGCGCGCTGCCGGGCTGCGCCGGTCTGGAGTGGAAGGAAAGCCGCGCCGAAGCCATGCCCTTTGGCCGCATGAAGGTGCGGCTGAAGCGTGAGATCGTGACCATGGGCGTGCCGGACGTGGACCCAAGGGCACGCGTCGGCCATTACGTCGAGGCGGCGGCGTGGAATGCGTTGATAAGCCAGCCTGATGTGGCGGTGATCGACACCCGCAATGATTACGAGGTTGCCATCGGTACATTTGCAGGCGCGGTCGACCCGAACACCCGTAGCTTCGGCGAATTCCCGGAATGGTGGGCCGAAAACCGCGACCGCTTTCACAACAAGCGGATTGCGATGTTCTGCACCGGCGGTATCCGCTGCGAAAAATCGACCAACTACCTGCTGTCACAGGGGGTAGAGGATGTATTCCACCTGAAAGGCGGCATCCTGAAATACCTCGAAGAGGTGCCGCAGGAAGACAGCCTGTGGCAGGGCGAATGCTACGTGTTCGATGCCCGCGTGTCAGTCGGCCATGGGCTGGTTCCGGGCCGGAACGAAAGCTGCGGCGCCTGCCGCCGCCCGGTCACGCCCGAGGGGCGGACGCATCCGGCCTATGAAAAGGGTGCCTGCTGCGCCGCCTGTGTGGAGGAATACACGTCCGAAGATCGCGCCCGTTTCCGCGAACGTCAGCGCCAGATGGAGCTTGCCGCCGCGCGCGGAGAGCCGCATCTGGGCGGCTGAGCTTCATCTTGACAAAAATACTCCGGGGTAAGGGGGCAGAGCCCCCTGCGACGCCAGCCCCCTCACCCCCCGCCGATCAGCACACCCGCCGCAAACACCAGCGCACCGCCCAGAACCACCTGCATCGCCGCACGCAGAAACGGTGTCTCCATGAAGCGGTTCTGAATCCACGCGATCGCCCAAAGCTCGATAAACACCACGACAATGGCCACGCTGGTCGCTGTCCAGAAATCGGTGATCAGATAGGGCAGGGCGTGGCCCATGCCGCCGATGGTCGTCATCACGCCTGATGCGACACCGCGTTTCCACGGGCTGCCGCGGCCCGACAGCACGCCATCATCATGCGCGGCCTCGGTAAAGCCCATCGAGATGCCCGCGCCCACACTGGCAGCAGTGCCGACCAGAAAGGTGGTCCAGGTGTCCTGCGTCGCAAAGGCAGTGGCGAAAATCGGGGCGAGGGTTGAGACAGACCCGTCCATCAGCCCCGCCAGCCCCGGCTGCACCCATGTCAGGATGAACTGGCGCTTGGCGGCGCGGTTTTCCTGATCTTCTGACCCGGAGTCGACATGGTCTGCTGTCAGGCGTGCCGCCTTGGCGTTATGGCCTGCCTCTGCCGCTGCCAGATCGCCCAGCAATCTGCGGGTGCCCGCATCACGCGTCGCTTGCGCTGCACGCAGGTAGAAGGCTTCGGCCTGCTTTTCCATCGCCTCGGCCTCGGCGCGGATGGTGTCGAGCGACAGGTTCTCCACCAGCCAGACCGGGCGGCGGGCATAGAACCCGGCGACATGTTCTCGGCGCAGCAGGGGAATCACCTCACCAAAACGCGCGCGATGCAGGTCGATCAGGCGGCGGCGGTGATCGTCTTCCTCGGTTGCCATCCCCTCGAACACCATGGCGGTCGCGCCATAGCTGCCGCGCAGGCGTTCGGCATAGCTGCGGTAGATGCGGGCGTCATCCTCTTCCGAGGAAATGGCCAGCGCCAGCACCTCTTGTTCGGACAGATCGGAAAAGCGGCGGCGGAGGGTCAGGGAGGAGAGCATGACTGATACTTTCTGGAATCATTCTAAGTTACTCTGGGTGCAGGGGGATGCAAGCGATAAAAATGAACTTACTGGTTTAGATTTAGCTTGAAATGGCAAACCAAAAGGTTCATATAAACTGAACCAATCAGTTCACTTGTGGAGATTCCCATGCGTTCCGTTCTTCTCGCCCTGACCCTCTCGCTGACCGCCCTGCCGGCCTTTGCCATTGGCGTGGTCGTTGATCTGCCAACCCTGACCTGGCCGCAGGATCAGGCCACCAGCTCGACCAAGGGCTGCGAGACTGCCACGCACACAGCGCCTGTCTGCAAGTAACCTGACCCGATGGGTGGCTTGCTGTCCCCTGTCTTCCTGACCTATGGTCGGGAAAATGGGGTGACTATGACTGAGGCTGCGGAACAGGGCGTGCGGCGGGGGCGCAAGTTTGATCAGGTGCTGGCAGGCGCCCGGACCATCTTTTTGCGCGACGGGTTTGACGGGGCGTCGGTCGATGACATTGCCCGCGAAGCCGGGGTCAGCAAGGCCACGCTTTACGCCTATTTCCCGGACAAGCAGGTGCTTTTCAGGGAAATCTGCGCAAAGGAATGCCTGCAGCAAGCCGATGAGGTTGAGGCCAGAATCGACCCGTCAATGACGGTCGAGGCAATGCTGACCCTTGCCGGAGAGCGGATCGCCGGGTTCATGATGTCGGACTTCGGGCAGAATGCGTTCCGGCTGATCAGCGGCGAAGGTGCGCGCTTTCCCGAGCTGGCGCGCGACTTCTACCGCAACGGTCCCGGTCTGGTGCATGACCGGCTGGTGCATCATCTGCACCTTCTGGTGCAGAACGGGGCGCTGCAGATCGACGATCTGGATCTGGCGGCAGAGCAGTTCATTCAGCTGTGCAAGGCATCACTGGTGGAAAAGCTGGCGTTCCGCATGGATCATCAGGTGACCGAAGACCGCGTCCGCCGCTCCGTGCGCGGCGCGGTCGAGATGTTCATCGCACGTTATGGCGTGCCGCCAAAGGCTTAGCCGTTTTCGCGCAGAATGGCCCCGGCCAGATAAAGCGAGCCACAGATCAGCACACGCGCCGCCGGATGGGTCGCGCTGATGGCCGACAGCGCATCTGCAACTGATGCTGCGGCACTGGCAGGCAGACCTGCCGATATTGCCGCATCGCGTGTGGTTTCTGCCGGCAAGGTGTTCTTTTCATTGGGAATCGATACCGCATAAAGCTGCGTGGCATGCGGGGCCAGCGGGCGCATGTAGCCGGTGACGTCCTTGGTGTTGAGCATCCCGCAGATCAGGAATGTCGGGCGCGTGGGCATGCGGGCGAGGGTCGCGGCAATTGCCTGCCCCCCAGCGGGATTGTGCCCGCCGTCGAGCCACAGCTCGACATCGGGGGCCATGTCGACCAGCGGGCCATGGCGCAGGCGCTGCATCCGCGCGGGCCAGACGGCGCGGGTGACGGCAGCCTCGCAAGCCGCCTCATCCCGGCCAAGCGCGCGCAGCGCGGCGATGGCGGCCCCCGCGTTCTGGATCTGATGCGGCCCGGGCAGGTTCGGCAGCGGCAGTTCCAGCAGGCCGGTTTCGTCCTGAAAAATCAGATGGTTGCGGTCTTCACTCACATGCCAGTGCTGGCCATAGGCAAGCAGCGGCGCGCCCATGCGGGCGGCGCGTGCCTCAATCACCGCCAGCCCCTCGGGGCTTTGAGGGCCGACGATCACCGGCACGCCGCGCTTGATGATCCCGGCCTTTTCGCCCGCGATTTCCGGCAGGGTTTCGCCCAGATATTGCTGATGGTCGATGCTGACCGGGGTGATGATGGTCAGGCGCGGTTCCACCACATTGGTCGCATCCAACCGCCCACCAAGGCCCACCTCCAACAGGGTAAAATCGGCGGGGGAGCGGGCAAAGGCCAGCAGGGCGGCGGCGGTGGTGATCTCAAAAAACGTAATGGAATCAGGGCCATTGGCCTGCACGCATTCGTCCAGCAGGGCGGTCAGCGCCGGTTCGCTGATCAGCTCGCCCTGCAGCCGGATGCGTTCGTGAAAGCGCGCCAGATGCGGCGAGGTATAGGCGTGAACCGCTGAACCCGACGCCTCCAGCCCGGCGCGGATCATCGCTTGGGTGCTGCCCTTGCCGTTGGTTCCGGCGATGTGGATCACCGGGGGCAGGTGCCGTTCGGGGTGGCCAATTGCTGCCAGCAGGCGGTGCATGCGGTCAAGCGTCAGGTCGATGACCTTGGGGTGCAGGGCCATCATCCGGTCAAGGATCGCGTCGGAGCCGGTGGCCAAGATCAACCTGCTGTGGGTGCTGGCGGCGGGGGCGCAAGGGCTGGTTCGGGTGCCGGGGCGGGCAGGTCGCCTTTCACAGCCGGGGGTTGGCTGGTCAGCATCCGCAGAATGGTGATCAGTTCGTCGCGCATCTGCTTGCGATGCGTCACCCGGTCCAGCATGCCGTGGTCCAGAAGATATTCGGCGCGCTGAAAGCCTTCGGGCAGCTTTTCGCGGATGGTTTGTTCGATCACCCGCGGCCCGGCGAAGCAGATCAGGGCGTTGGGTTCCGAGATATGAACGTCGCCCAGCATGGCGTATGAGGCCGTGACACCCCCGGTTGTAGGGTGGGTCAGCACCACCACATAGGGCAGCCGCGCCTCTTTAAGCATTTGAACTGCAACGGTTGTTCGCGGCATCTGCATCAGGGACAGGATGCCTTCCTGCATGCGGGCGCCACCGGCGGCGGAGAACAGGATCAGGGGGCGTTTGAGCTTTACGGCGCGTTCGGCGGCGGCCAGGATGGCGTTGCCGACGTACATGCCCATGGAGCCTGCCATGAAGCTGAAATCCTGCGCCACGGCCACCACGGGGGTGCGGCCCATTTCGCCTTCGGCCACCAGCATCGCCTCTTTCTCGCCGGTGGCCTTTTGTGCGGCTTTCAGGCGGTCGGGGTATTTCTTCTGATCCTTGAAGTGCAGCGGGTCGACGACCGGCTCCGGCACCTTCACCTCGGTGAAAATACCCGTGTCAAACAAGGACTTGAACCTGTCACGCGGGCTGATTGCCATGTGGTGGTCACAGTTGGAACAGACGTTCAGGTTCTCGGCCAGCTCGCGGTGGAACAGCATGGTTCCGCATTCAGAACACTTCGTCCACAGGTTTTCCGGCACCTCCCGACGCGAGAAGAGCGAGTTGATTTTCGGGCGGACGTAGTTCGAAATCCAGTTCATGCGGGCGGGCCTTTCGGGTGCCGGTCTTTGGTTTCAGATAGAGCGCCCGGGCGCGATTTGCAATCGGCAGCGGCGTATGGATCGCGTCTGGCGGGCGTATGGTTTGCGTATGGCTTACGTCATGACGTGTGTGCGCGGGGTGTTTGAGCGGTCAGGACAGGGTGAAAGCGCTGTCGGGCAGGCGCAGGATCAGGTTCGGGTCGGGGCAGATCGACTGCCAGACATCCCACAGGCTGCTGTGGCCGACGCCGTAGAAGTTGCCGCCGGTCTGGTCCAGCATGTCGGTCATGATCTGGAAATGCACATGCGGGGCCCAGCCGCCATTTTCGGGCCAGTCGCCGAGGTCGGCGATGTGCTGGCCTGCGGTGATGTGCGCGCCGGGGCGCAGCAGGGTGGGCAGGGTGGCGGCAAGGTGGCCGTAGAGGGTGAAGAACGGCAGGCCGTCCGCCGCATGTTCGACAATCAGCGTGTGGCCATAGTCAAGCGGGTCGGCGTTGTAGGTCAGGTGCAGGACTTTGCCGGGGAGTGGAGCGTAAAGCGGGGTTCCGGCGGGGGCGAAGACATCGATGCCAAGGTGCCTTGTGCGGCGTTCGGGGCTGAGGGCGTCGGCGAACTGGGCAGTGCGATAGACTGACCGATCCTCGCCATAGGTGCCGATGCCGTAGGGGATGTTTTTGCTTGTGAACCATGCATCGAAGGCGTGGCAGGAGAAGGGCGGCATGTCGGGATGTTCGCCATTGGTCAGCAGGGCAAGGGTGCGGGTGCTGGCGACATCGGGGCGGAACAGCGGCGCAAAGCTCTGGCCTTGCAGATGGGCGATGATCTGCGGGGCGGTGGGGATGGCGGGCTGGCCGCGCCCTGCCCGCAGGATGGCGCGCAGCAGGCCCTGATCGGCGGCGCGCAGGCGGGCGGCCACGGCGGACGGGCTGGCTTTGATCAGCGCTTGCAGGTCTTCGGGGGCCACGCCGCTGGCGCGCAGCGCGGTGTAGAGGTCGGGCTGATCGGGAAGCGCGTGCATGGCGGCCTACAGGTAGCGGGTGAAGACATAGACCGCGCCGAACAGCACGGGCTGATGGATCAGGTAGATGGCAAGGCTGTGCCTGCCGGGCCACAGCGCCGCGCGGCCGAGGCGGCCGGGTTGCCAGCGGCGCAACCTGTCCCATGCGCCCGCGCGGGTCATCAGCTTTGCGGTGGCGATGCCGAGGAGGACCGGGCAGAGCCATGGCAGCAGGGGTTCATAATCCATCATCGGCGGAATTTTGGATGACAGGCCAAGCCAGATCCACTGCGGGGCGTTGAACATGTCGAACCGGCCCAGCAGATGCGGGGCGGCGAAGGCGGCGGCGGCGGTGGCCACGGTCAGAATGACGGGCGCGCGCAGGAAGGCCAGCCCGATCAGGCTGCCCGCCGCGATGGCATGCAGGATGCCCCAGCGGATAAACTGCCCGCTCATCGCAAAATAGGTGGCGATGCTGACCAGCGCCGCAGCACCCGCCACCATGGCAAAGCGTTTCCAGAAGCTGTTCCAGCGGATGCCGTTGCCATGGGCCAGCCAGAGCGACACCCCGGCGAGGAACAGGAAGCTGGAGGCGATGGCGCGGGCGATCAGCGGCCATGGGCCCTGAAACACAAAGCCGGGCGGAAGATGGGCAAAAAGCATCAGATCGAAGGTAAGGTGATACCCCGCCATCGCCAGCAGGGCGAGGCTGCGGGCAAGGTCGATGGCGTGGATGCGGTGCGATGTCATGGGGCGGCACAGTAGCCATATGGGCGGCGGAGGGAAGGGGCGGTGTTGGGGGCGGAGGCCGCTCCGCCGATGCGGGGACGGGTGGCGGGGAGACCCCCGCCCTACCGGCACGGGAAACGCATCGCGGTGTGTCATGGCGAGGCGTGTGGCAGCCATGGGTAGGGCGGGGTTCACCCCGCCTTGGGGGACGGGTGGCGGGGAGACCCCCGCACGACCCGGAATTGGGGGCGTGAAAGACAGTTGCTACGCCAGAGTATGAGGCGGTGGCGGTGATGGGTAGGGCGGGGTTCACCCCGCCACATCGCGCGGCAATGGCGGGGAGACCCCCGCCCTATGCCCGCGATTCGGTTTTAATCCCTGTTTTCGCGACTTGCCCCCGGGGGGTTCGCCCATTATCCCAATGCCAGCCAGTCATTACGGGAGGATGCCCATGTCCACGAACCAGCGTTTCGACAAGTCGAAACTTCCCAGCCGTCATGTGACCGAAGGCCCGGCGCGCGCGCCGCACCGGTCGTATTTCTATGCCATGGGCATCACCGAGGAAGAGATTCACCAGCCATGGGTTGGGGTTGCGACCTGCTGGAACGAGGCGGCACCCTGCAACATCTCGCTGGCCCGTCAGGCGCAGATCGTCAAGCATGGGGTGAAAAAGGGGGGCGGCACGCCGCGCGAGTTCACCACCATCACCGTCACCGATGGTATCGCGATGGGGCATGAGGGGATGCGGTCGTCGCTCGCGTCGCGCGATGCGATTGCCGATACGGTGGAACTGACGATGCGCGGGCATTGCTATGACGCGCTGGTTGGCTTGGCCGGGTGTGACAAATCCCTGCCCGGGATGATGATGGCGATGGTGCGGCTGAACGTGCCAAGCGTGTTCATCTATGGCGGGTCGATCCTGCCGGGCCGCTACAAGGGCCAGGACATCACCGTGCAGGATATGTTCGAGGCGGTTGGCAAGAATCAGGCCGGCACCCTGTCGAATGCCGAGCTGGAGATCATGGAGCGGGTGGCGTGCCCGTCCTCGGGTGCCTGTGGCGCGCAATATACCGCCAATACGATGGCTTGTGTGTCGGAGGCTATCGGGCTGGCGTTGCTGAATTCCTCAGGCGCGCCTGCGCCTTACGAGTCGCGCGACCAGTATGGTGAGGCGTCGGGCGTGGCGGTGATGAACCTGATCGAGAAGAACATCCGTGCGCGGGACATTGTGACGCGCAAATCACTGGAAAATGCGGCGCGGGTTGTGGCCTGCACCGGGGGCAGCACCAACGGCGCGCTGCACCTGCCTGCGATTGCGCATGAGGCGGGGATCGATTTCGACCTGTTCGACGTGGCCGATATCATGCGCGACACGCCGTATTTCGTCGATCTGCGTCCGGGCGGGAAGTATGTGGCCAAAGACCTGTATGAGGTTGGCGGCGTGCCGATTGTGATGAAAGAGCTGATGAAGGCCGGGCTGATGCACGAAGACTGCATCACCGTCAGTGGCAAGACCATTGGTGAGTCTTTGGACGAGATCGTGGGTGAGGCCGATGGCCGGGTGATCTATCCGGTCTCGACCCCGATCACCCAGACGGGTGGGGTTGTCGGGCTGAAGGGCAATCTGGCACCCGATGGGGCCATCGTGAAGGTGGCGGGCATGTCGGAGGCCGAGCAGGTGTTCTCTGGCCCGGCGCGGGTGTTCGAATGTGAGGAAGATGCGTTCGAGGCGGTGAAGAATCGGGAATACTCTGAAGGCGATGTGATTGTGATCCGCAATGAAGGCCCCGCTGGCGGGCCGGGGATGCGCGAGATGCTGTCGACCACCGCGGCCCTGTCGGGGCAGGGGATGGGCAAGAAGGTGGCTTTGATCACCGATGGCCGGTTCAGTGGCGCGACCCGTGGGTTCTGTGTGGGCCATGTCGGGCCGGAGGCGGCGCATGGCGGGCCGATTGCCCTGCTGAAGACCGGCGATGTGATCACGCTGAACGCGCTGACCGGCGAGTTGTCGGTGGCTTTGACCGACGCCGAGCTGGCGGCGCGCAAGGCCGCGTGGACAGGCCCGCGTGAGACGCAATATGCCACCGGCGCGCTGTACAAATATGCAAAACTGGTCGGCGGCGCGCGCTGGGGTGCGGTGACGCATCCGGGGGCGAAGGCTGAAAAACATGTCTACATGGACCAATAGGCTGCTGAGGCCTATGGTTTTGGGGCTGGCCCTGTGCCAGCCCCTGACCGCCGGGGCAGAAACCGCGCTGCCAAAGGCGGTGACGCTGCGGGCGGAAGAGATTACCGTGCAGGGTCCGGCGGGCTATTGCCCGGACCCGGCCACGCTGCGGCAGACGGGTGGCGCGGTGGCGGTGTTGCTGGGGCGCTGCAGCGATCAGGCGGTGGGTCCGCCTGCGGTGATATCCGTCACCTTTGGCCGGGCGGGCAGTGCGGCGGTGATGGCCTCGGGCGGGGCCGAGATGTCGGCGTTCTTTGCGTCGGACGCCGGGCGCAAATCGCTGAGCAGGCGGGGGCGCGCGGCGGATGTGGCGGTAACCTCGGCCCGCAGTGTCGGCGATCTGTTCCTGTTCCGGGTGACGGACCGGGCAGAGGGCACCTATTGGCGCGGCATGACCGCGCTGAACGGGCGCACGGTGAGCGTCAAGGTGTCGGGCCCCGAGCTGGACGAGGTGGAAAGCCGCAAGCTGGTGGAAAGCACGACAAAGGCGCTGCGCCGGGCCAATCGCTGAGGCCCGCGCTGTGTGCCGGGCGTAGGGCGGGGTTCACCCCGCCTTGCCCGGAGCCTGTGGCGGGGTGAACCCCGCCCTACCCCTCGGGGGAAGCGCCGCTCTGGCGCATCCGGAGCCAGTCCTCGCCCGCAAAGTGTTTGGCGTCTTGCGTTTTTTCCGGCAATAAAGGGAATCGTTGCCGCTGCGTGAACAATCGGTGGCATTTTCCGGGTGGGGTTTCGCAAAAGCACATGGCTGGCAGGATTGATGCGTTTCTTGACCGGGTGCTGCAGCGCCGGGTGCAGCGCCGCTGGGGCGCGGTGGCCGAGCGTGCCGCCACACTGGATCTGGAAACCCTGAGCGCATTGCGCGGGCGTGCGCGGGCGATCCGCCGTCAGCTGGACCGGGTGATTCATGAAGCGGAACACCGGCTGGCGCTGCCGGTGATCGGGTCGAATGCGATGCGCCGCCCGCTGGGCACCGACTGGTCCTGGCGGCCCGCGCTGTGGCGGGGGCCAATTCCGGTGCCGGGGTTTTCAAGCGTGCCGGGGCGGGCGCTGGTCTGTGAGGGGGCGACGGTGTTTCACGATTGCCGCCATTCGGAACTGACCGTGCGCCAGATCCGCAACACGCGGCCTGACGATCTGGCGCCGTTCGGCTTTCGCATGGATGTGTTCCGCTTTGACGGGTCGTTCCTGAGCATGGTGCTGGACCTGCCGCCCGAAGCCGCCGGCGGGCTGAAGCTGCGCCATCTGATCCGGCTGGATGTGATCGTCGAGATGGAAAAGCCGCTGGAGATTTTCGCGCGGCTGAACATCAAGCACGGGCCGAATGTGGAGCAGATCGTGCGCGAGCTGCCGCTGGGCGACGAGGAGGTGATGGTCGAGTTCGACCTTGCCTATACCAAGATCAACGAAAAACGGGTGGAGCGGCTGTGGGTGGATCTGATCTTTGAGGGGCCGGAGATGAACCAGATCATCCTGCGCGATGTGACCCTTGGCCGTCGGCCCAGAGCTGAGCTATAGGTGGGCGGAATTGTGAGGCAGAGATGTCGGAAAAACGGCTGACCAGAACACGCATCCGGGCCGGGGTCTGGGAAGGCGTGCTGAGCGGGGTGGCAAGCCAGCCGAAGCTGGAGGTGCTGTTGCTGGAGCAGCCCCTTCCGGGTGTGGTGGTGGAGCCGGTTGCGGGGCGGCCCGGCGAATGGGCGGTGCGGGTGCCCATTCCGGCAGAGGTGCTGAGTGAGGGCGTGCAGACCTTCCTGATCCGCGAGGCGGGCAGCGATCAGACGCTGGCGCATTTCACCATCATCACCGGGGTGGCGATGGAGGATGATCTGCGCGCCGAGGTGGACCTTTTGCGGCAGGAGCTGGACATGCTGAAACGCGCGTTCCGGCGGCATTGTCTGGAAACGGCGGGGTAGCCGGAGCTGTCGGATCTGATGGAGCGGGCGTGCCGCCCGCATTCTATGTGTCGGGTCGCGGCTTGCGCCGCGATCCCTCCGGTCAGGGGGGCTTTGCCCCCCAGAGATTCTCTAAAGAGTGCCGCGCGAAGGGCGCGACTCCCCCCAGGATATTTTTGAACAGGAGATAAATGCAGGGTTTTCGGTGCGGCCTGCGCTGGTGCCGCGGGAAGAGTTGCGGGATATTTCCGGTCGGCGGGTTGCGGGGGCGCGGGCTTTCTGAAAGCCTGCGCTGAGCGCGTTGAAAGTGAGCCTATGCTGCCGATCCTTCTGAAAACCCTGCCGTTCTTTGCGCTGATCGGCCTTGGCTATCTGGCCGGGCGTACGCGGTTTTTCGGGGCCGAGGCGACGGCGGCGCTGACGAAATTCGTGTTTTACTTTGCGCTGTCGGCGATGCTGTTCGGCTTTGCCGCCAACCTGTCCCTGGGGCAGATTTTTGACTGGCCCTTTGTGCAGGCCTATCTGTCGGCATCGGTTCTGGTCTATCTGCTGGCGACCGGCGTGGCATTGTGGCGTGGCGTTTCGGTCGAGGAAGCGGCGGTTGAGGCGCAATGCGCGGTGGTCGGCAATGTCGGGTTCATTGGGGTGCCGATGCTGGTGTTGCTGCTGGGGGCGGCGGCGGCGGGACCGGTTCTGCTGGTGCTGGCGGTGGATCTGATCGTGTTCTCATCCGTGATCACGCTGGTGATCACTGCGCGGCGGGAAGGGCGGATGACGCTTGGGATTTTCCGGGTGCTGGGCTTCGGGCTTTTGAAGAACCCGATGATCGTGTCGATCGTGCTGGGGCTGGGTTGGGGGGCGACGGGCCGGGCGGTGCCGGTGCCGGTCAATGAGTTCCTGACCACGCTGGGCGCGGCTGCGACGCCGGGGGCGCTGTTTGCCATTGGCGCGTCTTTGGCCGGTCGCACGGCGGAGCGGGTGCAGGTAGCGGTCTGGCTGACGGCGGCGAAGCTGGTGCTGCATCCGGCGGCGGTGGCGGTGGCGGCACTGGTGATTTTCCCGGTGGAGCGGTATGCGGCGGGGGTGATGATTGCGGCGGCCGCGCTGCCGGTGGCGGGCAATGTCTATATTCTGGCCGCGCATTTCGGCGTGGCCCCGCAACGGGTGTCTACGGCGATCTTGCTGTCGACCGCGGCTTCGGTGCTGACGGTGACGGCGGTGATCGCTCTGGTGAATGGAGGACCATGATGAAAACGGTATCGGAAAACAGGGCTTTTGGTGGCGTGCAGGGGGTGTATTCGCATGCATCGGCGGCCACGGGCGGCGAGATGACCTTTGGCCTGTTCCTGCCCGAAGGGGCCGAGGACGGGCCGGTGCCGCTGATCTGGTTTCTGTCGGGGCTGACCTGCACGCATGAGAATGCGATGGTGAAGTCGAATGCGCAGCGCTGGGCGGCAGAGGCGGGGGTGGGGATCGTGTTTCCTGATACCTCGCCGCGCGGTGAGGGGGTGGCGGACAGTGCCGATTATGATCTGGGGCAGGGGGCGGGGTTCTATGTGAACGCCACGCAAAAGCCATGGGCCCCGCATTTCCGGATGTGGGATTATGTGACGGATGAGTTGCCGCGGCTGCTGTTCAGCGCCTTTCCGCTGGCCGAGGAGGCGCAGGCGATCAGCGGGCATTCGATGGGCGGGCATGGCGCGCTGACCATCGCGATGAGCTTTCCGGGGCGGTTCAAGTCGGTGTCGGCCTTTGCGCCGATCTGCCATCCCACGACCAGCGACTGGGGACGCAAGCAGTTTACGGCCTATCTGGGCCGCGATGAGAGCACATGGGCCGCGCATGATGCGACATTGCTGATGCGCAAGCGCGGGTTTGACGGGCCTATTCTGGTGGATCAGGGCACCTCGGACCAGTTTGTCGATCTGCTGAAGCCCGAGGCCTTGGCGGAAGCCATTGCGGCGCGGCGGCAGGGCGGCGCGGTGCGGATGCAGAAGGGCTATGACCACAGCTATTTCTTCGTCTCGACCTTCATGGAAGAGCATATCGGCTTTCACGCCAAGGCGCTCTATGGCTGAGATATGACACGGGTGTTCATTGATGCTGATGCCTGCCCGGTGAAGGCGGAGGCCGAGCGGGTGGCGACGCGGCATGGGGTGCGGATGCTGGTGGTGTCGAACGGGGGCATCCGGCCTTCGCCCAACCCTTTGGTGGAGAGTGTGTTCGTGGCCGCCGGCCCGGATGAGGCCGACAAGTGGATTGCGGACACCTGTGGCGTCGGCGATGTGGTGGTGACGGGGGATATTCCGCTGGCCGCGAAATGCGTGGCGGCGGGGGCCCGGGTGGTCAAGCACAATGGCGAAGAGCTGAACACCGCCAATATCGGCATGGTGCTGGCGACGCGCGATCTGATGCAGGATCTGCGCAGTGCCGATCCGTTCCGGCAGGGCGGCGGGCGGCCGTTCTCCAAGGCCGACCGCTCGCGTTTTCTGGACACGCTGGACCGTTTGCTGCGGGCGGCGCAGCGCGACGGCGGGGGTTGAGTTCCGGGGCGGCGCAGGGCCTTATGCGGCCAAAGCAGACAGGACAGGGGTGCGGGATGACAAAACCCGAAGCGGTGGTTTTCGATATCGGCAATGTGCTGATGCACTGGAACCCGGAAGGGTTTTACGACCGGCGGCTGGGCGAGGCCGGGCGGCAGCGCTTGTTCGCTGAGACCGGGATTGAGGCGATGAATCTGGCGGTCGATGCCGGGGCACCGTTCCGGGCGACGGTGGAGGCGCATGCAGAGGCGCATCCGGAGTGGCGCGAGCATATCCTGTGCTGGTATCACAACTGGATCGAGATGGCGGCACCGCGGATTGAGGGGTCGATCGCCCTGCTGCGGGCGCTCAGGGCCAAGGGCATTCCGGTGCTGGCGCTGACCAATTTCGGCGATGACAGTTTTACCTATGCCCAGACGCAATATGATTTCATGAATGAATTCGACCACGCCTTTGTCTCGGGGCGGATGGGGGTGATCAAGCCGGATGCCGGGATCTACCAACAGCTGGAAGAGGCGATGGGCATCGTGCCCGAGCGGCTGATCTTTACCGATGACAAGGCCGAGAACATCGCGGCGGCGGCAGCGCGCGGCTGGCGGGTGCATCATTTCACTGGCTGGCAGGGTTGGGCCCTGCGGCTGGTGGACGAAGGATTGCTGACGACAGCGGAGGCGGGGCTATGACACCAAGGATCATCGGACGCGATGTTGAAGACCGGCTGACATGGGGTGGTCTGACCGCCGCGCTGGAGGCGGGGCATCTGCGACCACGCGCCGAGATCCGCGATATGGTGCTGTATCGCGGTGGGGATACCTTGCTGAACCGGGCGGCGTGGATCGACGGGCTGGGGCAGCTGGTCAAGGTGGCGACGGTGTTTCCGGGCAATGGCGCGCAGGGGCTGCCGACCGTGAACGGGGCGGTGACGCTGTATGATGACCGCACGGGGGTGCTGACGGCGCTGGTCGATTTCCATCTTGTGACGAAGTGGAAGACGGCGGGGGATTCCCTGCTGTCGGCCAGGCGGCTGGCGCGCAAGGACTCGCGCCGGATCTTGCTGGTGGGGGCGGGGACGGTGGCGCGGTCGATGGTGGGCGCCTATGCCAGCGCTTTCCCGCAGGCGGAATTCACGGTCTGGAGCCGGAACCGGGCCACGGCAGCGGCAACGGGATTGCCGGTGGCTGATGATCTGGAAGCGGCGGTGCGGGGTGCCGACATCATCTGCACCGCCACCATGTCGCACCATCCGCTGATCAAGGGGGCATGGCTGCAACCCGGCCAGCATCTGGACCTGATCGGTGCCTATACCGCCGCGATGCGCGAGGTGGATGACGAGGCTATGTCGCGGGCGCGGGTGTTTGTCGACAGCCGGGCCACCACCATCGGCCATATCGGAGAGCTGATAGAGCCGATCAAAAGCGGCGCGATATCCGAGGCGGATGTGATTGCCGATTTCTACGATGACCCGGCAGGCTATGACCGCAGGTCGGATGACGAGATCACCATCGCCAAGAACGGCGGCGGGGCGCATCTGGATCTGATGACGGCGGATTACATTGCGCGGACGGCGGGTGCAGGGGGCTGAGGGCGGGTGATTGTGGGTAGGGCGGGGTTCACCCCGCCATATGGCGCGACAAAGGCGGGGTGAACCCCGCCCTACCCTTGGTGACACCGGGCTTCACAGAATCGGCAAAAGCCCGCAATGTTTTGCGAAGGGTGATGCAAGGCTGCGGCGGCGCGATTATATGAGGGTCATGAACCGCAGAACCGCCATATTGGCCCCGCTCGCCCTTTTCGCGCTTGGCGCACCGGCCGCTGCTGCGCCCATTCCGCTGGCTGATCTGTCGGCCTATCTGAACGGGTTGACGACGGTGCAGGCCGATTTCACACAGGTGAATGGTGATGGCACCATCGCGACCGGCAGGCTGTTCATCCGGCGGCCGGGCCGCATCCGGTTTGAATATGCGCCGCCGGATCGGTCTCTGGTGATGGCGGGGGGCAGTCAGGTGGCGATCTTTGACGCCAAATCCAACCAGCCGCCCGAGCAATATCCGCTGAGCCGGACGCCGCTGAACCTGATTCTGGCGGCGAATGTGAATCTGGGCCAGGCCCGCATGGTTGTCGGACATCGTGAGGTGGAGAACACCACCCGCGTCATCGCACAAGACCCGGACAACCCGGCCTATGGCACCATCGAGCTGGTGTTCACCGCCGGCCCGGTCGAATTGCGGCAGTGGATCATCACCGATGATGTCGGCAACAAGACCACGGTGATTCTGGGTGAAATGGTGAAGGGCGGGTCGATGCCGGCGTCCTATTTCGACATCACCGCAGAGTCGCGCAAACGCGGCCTTTAGGGGCCGCGTTCTGCTTTGGCGGGTTTTGTCAGAGGCGTCCGCAGGTCATAAGCTGCTGGGCATACATGTTTGACCGGATCTGCACGCGCTGGGCCACATCGACAAGCCAGGGTTTTGCCAGAAAGCTCTGCCGTGAATAGCCGGTGCGGCCTTCGTGATAGGCCAGATACTGATTGCGGGCATCGGCTTTTGAAATGCCAAGGCGCTTTTCGCTTTGATCCATGTACCAGCCCATGAAATCGGTGGCGTCGCTGATCCGGTCGCGCCGGGCGTTGCGGCGGTTCTGTTCCTGCTGGTATTCCTCCCAGGTGCCGTCCAGCGCCTGTGAATACCCATAGGCTGACGACTGCCGCCCCATCGGAATGATCCCCAGCGCGAACTGGTGCGGGGTCTGGGCATTGCCGATGAATTTCGATTCCTGATGGATGGTGGCCATCTGAACAGGAATCGGAATGCCCCATTTGCGTTCCGTCGCCTGCATCGCACGAAAGTATTGCGGTCGCTCACGCACGATAGCGCAGGCGTTTTCCAAATCACGGGGCGCCGAGAACTTGCTGCTGCCGCCGCCACAGGCGGCCAGTAACAACAAAAGCATCGACGCGCGGAGAAGTCTGCTCATTTGCCCCTCGCACGTTTATATTTATTACCCGAATGATAGGGCAAATGCGCTGCGGGGGAAATGGGGCATGGTCGCCCTTCAGATCAGAAATGCGAGAGTGAGCGGTAAAGTGATGATGGCCAGCAAAGTTGAGGCGATGACAAGCCCTGCAACCGCATCGGCATCGGCCCCGTATTTCTCGGCCAGCATGTAGGAGGTGACCGCGACCGGGGTGCTGACCTGCACCACCAGAACCGCAAAGGCCACCGGGTCCAGTGCGAAGAACCGGCCCACCGCGACGCCGACCGCCACGGTCAGGCCGCCGCGCAAGAGCGACAGCCAGACCGCGCGGCCCAGCCGCCCCGGCGTCAGCCGTGCGACGGCAACCCCCAGCGTGATCAGCATCATCGGAATGGCGATCTGGCCCAGCAGGGTCAGCGAATTGGTCAGCCACAGCGGGGTCTGCCAGCCTTGCCACAAAAACAGCGCGCCCAGCAGCGTGGCCCCCATCGCCGGTTCCTTCACGATGCGCAGCAAAGAGCCGCCGCCGGAGACCAGCCAGATGCCGAAGGTAAAGCTCCACACCATCATCACCGCGAAGATCACCACGGCATAGCCCAGACCCGCCTCGCCAAAGGCGAACATCGCCAGCGGCAGGCCGACATTGCCGGTGTTGCCAAAGATCAGCGGGGCCAGATAGGTGCGCCGCTCCAGCCCCAGCACCCGGACCACCCCCCACAGGACAAGCGTCAGCACGGCATAGGCCACGATGGCCGCCAGCGTCACCGCCGTCAGCGCCGCCGGATCAAGCTCGGTTTTCATCAGCGCGGTGAAGATCAGCGCCGGCACCGACAGGGTCATCGACAGGCGGGTGATGAACTCCATCCGGTACTCATGGCCGGTCTTTACCCAAAGATACCCGATGGCACCCAGCAGGCCGACAGGTGCCACGATTTCCAGCACTGTGAGGATCAGGGCCACAGTTTGTTTCCTTAAATCAACGCCTGTCAGGTGGACAAGACAGTGCCGTCGGGAGTAATAACCAACAGCAGGGGACGCAATGTGATGCTGAGACTAACACCCAAATACCACCTTGGTCAGGTGCTGCGGCATCGCAAACATCCGTTCCGGGGTGTGGTATTTGATGTCGATGCCATGTTTTCCAATACTGACGAATGGTACGAGAACATTCCCGAAGAAAGCCGCCCGCACAAGGATCAGCCGTTCTATCATCTGCTCGCCGAAAATGACCAGAGTTTCTATGTGGCCTATGTGTCGGAACAGAATCTGGTGCCGGATGAAACCGGAGAGCCTGTGGGCCACCCCGATCTGGGCGATCTGTTCGGCGATTTCGAAGACGGGCGCTATCCGCTGCAGTTTCAGCTGAACTGACCGGCTGGCTGAATTGATCGGCTGGCTGAACTGACCGGCTGGCATTGACCAATCGGTAACCTTCCGGCGCTAGCCTTGCCTCAGAAACCGGAGGGCAAGAATGCAACTGGACTGCACACAGACCCCAGATCTTATCATTGTTCACGTGCGCGATGCCCGGATTGATGCAGCTGGGGCGATCGATTTCAAGGACCGGATGCGGGATCTGACCGTCGCCGATACGCGCCGGGTGATCCTTGACCTGTCGCAGGTGACGTTCATTGACAGCTCTGGCCTTGGGGCGGTGGTGGCGGTGCGCAAATCACTGGGGCCCGACCGCCCGCTGGAACTGGCCGGGCTGAACCCTGCGGTGGAAAAGGTGTTTCACCTGACCCGTATGAATTCCGTCTTCATCATCCATCCCGCAGTTCCGGCTCTGGCGGGCAGCTTTCGTGATGTCGTCTGACGGCGGACAGAACCACACCCGCATTGTGATCGCCTCTGACGCGATGTCGGTTCGTCTGGCCCTGTGTGCCCTGTTTGAACGGCTGATGATGACCAGCCGGATGAGCGCGGACGCCCGCGACACGGCGCAGATCGTTCTGGCCGAAGCGCTGAACAACATTGTCGAACATGCCTATGCCCAAAGCCCGGGTGAGATTGACCTGACGGTCGATGTCTCGCCGGGCGGGCTGACCTGCCGCATCGTCGATGCCGGGATGCCGTTGCCGCTCTGCGCGCTGGCCGACGGGCCGCTTGCGCAGCCCCCCAAGGCAGAGGATCTGCCCGAAGGCGGTTTCGGCTGGCATCTGATTCGCAGCTTGTCCGAAGACCTGGACTACCACCGCGAAGGGGAGCGGAATTTTCTGACATTCCGGATCACCGGGCAACAATACCGGCATTGAGCGGGGAATTGTACGCGCTGCGTCATCTATGACGCGAATAAGCCCAGGTTTCGCCCCGAAACCGCCGCGCAGGCGCGCGACAGTGAACGGGTAGCTGCATATAAGCTTCTCCCGGCGCTGCGGATAACGCCCCCACCCAGTTCGCGGCGCCGGGATTTCCATGCTGTTTGCACTCTGCCACGCTGCTGAGTAGCCTGCCCCATACCATAAAGGGGGCACCATGCGCGATTTTCACCTTCCGGGCCGGTCGGCCGTCTATGCCGAAAACGGGGTTTGCGCCACGTCGCATCCGCTTGCCGCGCAAGCGGCGGTCGAGGTGCTGAAGGCGGGCGGCAATGCGGCGGATGCGGCCATTGCCGGCGCGGTGCTTCTGGGGTTTTGCGAACCGCAGATGACCGGGTTGGGCGGCGATTGTTTTGTGCTGCTGAAGCCTGCGGGGCAAGAGCGGGTGATCGCGCTGAACGGGTCTGGCCGGGCACCTGCGGGTCTGTCGGCGGCGGCGATGCGCGACCGGGGGCTGACGGCGGTGCCGCTGCGCGGAATTGAATCGGTGACGCTGCCGGGGGCGGTGGATGCGTTCTGCACCCTGTCCGCCGATTGGGGCAGCCTGCCACTGGCGCAGGTGCTGGCCCCGGCCATTCACTACGCCGAAGCGGGCGTGCCGGTGGCCCCGCGTGTGGCCTTTGACTGGGCCGATGATGCGCCCGAACTGCAGGGCCGCGCGCGCGATCTGTTCCTGATGAATGGTCAGGCCCCGCGCCCCGGCCAGATCTTCCGCGCCCCCGGTCAGGCCGAGGTGCTGCGCCGTGTTGCCCGCGAAGGCCGCGCCGGGTTTTATGACGGCGAGGTGGCCGAGGATATGATCGCCAGTCTGCGGGGCTTGGGTGGCACGCATACGCTGGACGATCTGGCGGCGACCCGGTGCAGCTATGGTGATCCGGTGCAGGGGGCCTACAAAGGCATCGATCTGCTGGAACATCCGCCGAACGGGCAGGGCGCGACGGCCATTCTGCTCTTGAACATCCTGTCGCATTTCGACGTGGCGGCGATGGACCCGTTCGGGGCCGCCCGCGTGCATCTGGAGGCAGAGGCGGCCAAGCTGGCCTATGATGCCAGGAACCGATTTATCGCAGAGAAATCGGCACGGCTGGACCATATGCTGTCGATGGACACGGCGGCCAGGCTGGCGGCGCTGATTGATCCGGGCAAGGTGATTGCCGCGGCGGCCCCGCTGACCGAGGCTATCCACCGTGACACCATCTATATCACCGTGGTGGACCGCGACCGGATGGCGGTGTCGCTGATCTATTCGGTGTTCTGGGGTTTTGGCGCGGGGATGGCGTCTGACAAGTTTGGCCTGTGCTTCCAGAACCGTGGCGCGGGATTCACGCTTGAGCCGGGCCACCCGAATGAGGCGGCGGGCGGCAAGCGGCCGATGCACACGATCATTCCGGGGATGGTGATGGAAAACGGCCGCGTGACCATGCCGTTTGGGGTGATGGGCGGCGGCTATCAGCCGGCGGGACATGCGCGGCTGATTTCCAACCTGCGTGATTTTGGTATGGATCTGCAAACCGCCATCGACGCCCCGCGCAGCTTTGCGGCACCCGGCGGGCTGGAGGTGGAGCGGGGCTATGGGAGCGGCGTGCGGGCTGAACTGGCGGCGCTGGGGCACCGCATTGTGACGCCCGACACCCCGCTTGGCGGCGCGCAGGCCATTGTGATAGGCGCGGATGGCGTGCTGACGGCTGGGTCCGATCCGCGCAAGGATGGCATTGCGCTGGGGTATTGAGATGGCTTTCGACTATGATGATTTGCGCAGCGCGGTTCTGTCGCTGACCCAAGGTGAGACCGATGCGGTGGCGCTGATGGCGACGGTGGCGTGCGAGGTGCACCATGGGCACCCGTTCAGCGACTGGACCGGGTTCTACCGCGTGGTCGCGCCCGAGCTTTTGAAGATCGGGCCGTATCAGGGCGGGCATGGGTGTCTGGTCATCCCGTTTTCGCGGGGGGTTTGCGGGGCAGCTGCACGGACGGGTCAGGTGCAGAATGTGCCCGATGTCGATGCGTTTCCGGGCCATATCGCCTGTGCGTCCAGCACGCGGTCAGAACTGGTGCTGCCGGTTTGGAACGGGGCTGGCGTGCTGCTGGGCGTGTTCGATCTGGACAGCAACACACCTGCGGCCTTTACCGCTGCGGATGAGGCGTTCTTTACCACCCTGCTGGCGGATGTGTTCCGCAACGCAGACTGAAAGGTTTGACGATGGCTGAGATTACCCTTCTTGACGGCGGCATGGGGCAGGAGCTGATTGCGCGGGCGGGCGATGACCGATCACCGCTTTGGGCCACGCGGGCGATGATTGACCACCCGGGTCTGGTGCGCGAGATTCATGCCGAGTATTTTGCGGCCGGTGCGTCGGTGGCGACCACCAACACCTATAACATCCTGCATGACCGGCTGGAGCGCGAAGGGCTGGACCACCTTTACCACGCCCTGCATCTGAGCGCGCTGTTTCAGGCGCATGAGGCGCGGGCGGAACATGGGCGGGGGATGATTGCAGGCTCGATGGGGCCTTTGGGCGAAAGCTATCGCCCCGACCTGACGCCGCCGGTTGCGGTGTCGGCGGCGCTCTATGCGGAAAAGGCGCGGCTGATGGCGGCGCATGTCGATGTGATCCTGTGCGAAACCATGTCCTCGCTCGACCTTGCGCGCGGGGCGTTGCAGGGCGCGCAAGCGGCGGGGGTGCCGGTCTGGCTGTCGGTGTCGGTGGATGACCGGGACGGGTCGAAGCTTCGGTCCGGCGAGCCGGTGGCGGCGCTGGCAGAGGTGATTGCCGGGCATCCCACGGCGGCGGTGCTGGCCAATTGCTCGATGCCCGAGGCGATGCTGGCGGCGCTGCGGGAGTTGTCCGCCATGGGGCTGCCGTTCGGAGCCTATGCCAACGGATTTTCCGAGATTTCCAGCCTGCCGCTGCCCGAAAGCAATGACGCGCCCGATTACACCCATCGCCATGATCTGACGCCCGAGAAATACGCGGAGTTTGTGCTGCAATGGGTCGATCTGGGGGCCACGATCGTCGGTGGCTGTTGTGAGGTGGGTCCGGCGCATATCCGGCATCTGGCGGCTCGGTTGCGGGATGCGGGCCATACGATTCTATGACCCGGCGCGCAGTTCCTGACCACGCCCCCAGCCTGATCCCCGATTTCGGCTATGACCCGCCGGATGTGCCGTTGCAGATCCTGCATGAGGATCAGCACATCCTGGTGGTGGACAAACCCGCCGGCTTGCTGAGCGTGCCGGGCAAACTGGAAGGGCGGCAGGATTGCCTCATCACCCGGTTGCAGGCGGCGCGCTGGGATGCGCTGGTGGTGCACCGGCTGGATTGCGATACGTCTGGCGTGATGATCTTTGCCCGCACCAAACAGGCGCAGGGCTTTCTGGGGCAGGAGTTTGAAAAGCGCCGGGCAAAGAAGACCTATATGGCGCGGGTCTGGGGCGTGATGGACGGCGACCGGGGCCATGTCGATCTGCCGTTGGGCAGCGACTGGCCGCGCCGCCCACGCCAGATGGTGGACCATGAGAACGGCCGCCCGGCGCGGACCGATTGGGAGGTTGTCGGGCGCAGCGAAACCGAGACCCGGGTGCGGCTGCACCCGCTGACCGGGCGCAGCCATCAGTTGCGGGTGCATATGCTGGCGCTGGGCCATGTGATCATCGGCGACCAGATCTATGCGACGGGGCCTGCGCGCGACGCCCCCCGCCTGATGCTGCATTCCGAGACGCTGAGCCTGCACCATCCGGCCAAAAACGAACGCGTGACCTTTAACGCCCCGGTGCCGTTCTGATCAAATCCGCTTTCCTCTGGCCATGTTAATGGTCTAAGCATCTGGCATGAGATGGACGTTGCCAAATATTCTGACGGTGATGCGCCTGATCGCTGCCCCCGGCGTTGCGGTCATGTTTTTGTATTTCCACCGCCCCTGGGCCGACTGGTTCGCGCTGACACTGTTCATCGTGGCGGCCATCACCGATTGGTTTGACGGCTATATCGCGCGGCGCTGGCAGCAGGAGTCGAAGTTCGGGGCCATGCTGGACCCGATTGCCGACAAGGCGATGGTGGTGATCGCGCTGGTGATCATCACCGGCTATTCGGGGATGAATCCCTGGCTGATACTGCCGGTCACGCTGATCCTGTTCCGTGAAGTGTTCGTGTCGGGCTTGCGCGAGTTTCTGGCCGACAAGGCCGGGCTTTTGAAGGTGACCAAGCTGGCCAAGTGGAAGACCACGGCGCAGATGGTGGCGATTGCGGTGCTGTTTCTGGGCACCGGGCTGGAGCATCTGGAAGGCATCGCGCGGCGCGGCATGACGACAGAGCAATATGCCGATCTGGTCACGCGCGGGCTGGCCGACCCGCTGCGGTCTTGCGGCGCGCGGGGCTGTTCGTCGGTGGCAACGATGGTCGGGCTGGGGCTGATCTGGGCGGCGGCGGTGCTGACGCTGCTGACGGGGTGGGATTATTTCCGCAAATCGCTGCCGTTTCTGAAGGATGAGGCGCCGTGATGGTCGAGGTGCTGTACTTCGCCTGGGTGCGCGAACGGATCGGCCTGCCCCGCGAAAAGGTGCAGACCGAAGCTGACACCGTGGCCGGTCTGATCGCCGAACTGACCGCCCGCGAAGACCGCTATGCGCTGGCCTTTGCCGATCTGGCCAGCCTGCGGGTGGCGCTGGATCAGGAGCTGGCAGATTTTGACGCGCCCCTTGCCGGGGTGCGCGAGGTGGCGTTTTTTCCGCCGATGACGGGGGGTTAGATGCGGCTGTCGGTGCAGGCCGAACCCTTTGATCTGGGGGCTGAGTCGGTGGCCTTTGCGCGCGGTACGGCTGGCGCCGGAGCGGTGGTGACCTTTACCGGCATCGTGCGCGACAATGGTGGTGCATTGTCCGCGATGGAGATCGAGCATTACCCCGGCATGACCGAACGCGCGATCGGTGCGATCATCGATCAGGCGCAGGCCCGTTGGGCGCTGACCGACGCGCTGGTGATTCACCGGCATGGGCGGCTGTCGGGGGGTGAGATGATCATGATGGTCGCCACCGCCGCCCCGCACCGGGCCGATGCCTTTGCGGCGGCAGAATTCCTGATGGATTACCTCAAATCCCGCGCGCCGTTCTGGAAAAAGGAACTTGGGCCGGATGGTGCCACCTGGGTGGCGGCGAAGGATGAGGACGAAGCTGCTTTGCGCCGCTGGTAGCGCTTGGGGCCGGCGTCGATGCGCGCCGCGCGGGAGTATTTAAGAAAGGTGCAAATCCGGGGTGGCTTTCTTGCGCGCTGCGGGCGTGCTAGGGCTGGCGCTATGGAACAATTGCCCAGCAAAGAGCAGATCCTGCAATGGATCACCGAGAACCCCGGCCTGCAGGCCAAGCGCGATATCGCGAAGGCTTTTGGCATCAAGGGGGCGGCGCGGATCGAGCTGAAGCGGATACTGGCCGAGCTGGAGGATGAGGGGCAGGTCGCCAAAAAGGGCCGCAGCTACCGCGATCCGGAAAGCCTGCCGCCGGTATCCATCCTGGTGATCACCGGGCCGGATGCGCAGGGCGATGTCTTTGCCCGGCCGATGGAATGGGGCGGTGAGGGCGATGCCCCGCTCGTGTTGTTCGTCGCCAAGAAGGGCGACCCGGCGCTGGCGGCGGGGAACCGGATTCTGGCGCGGCTGTCGCCGGTGGATGTGGGCGAGTACCAGTATGAGGCCAGGCTGATCCGCCATATCGGCACCAATCCGCTGCGGGTGCTGGGCGTGTTCCGCGCCAATGCCGAAGGCGGGCGGATCGTGCCCATCGACAAGGGGCAGGACAAGGAATGGCGCGTCGGGCGTGATATGACGCTGGGGGCGAAGGATGGCGAGCTGGTCGAGGGCGAAGCCATCGGGCGGCGCAACATGGGGCTGCCCCAGGCGCGGATCACGGCGGTACTGGGCGACCCGTCGGGACCGCGTGCGGTATCACTGATTGCGATTCACCAGCACGGCATTCCCGACCAGTTCCCCGATGCGGTGATTGGTGAGGCCGACCGCGCCGAGCCTGCGGGGATGGCGGGGCGCGATGACCTGCGCGATCTGCCTTTGTTGACCATCGACCCTGCCGATGCGCGCGACCGCGATGATGCGGTATATGCCGAGCATGACCGTGAGGCGGGGAATGTGGGTGGCTTTGTCGTCTGGGTGGCGATTGCCGATGTGGCGTATTATGTCCGCCCCGGTTCGGCGCTGGACCGTGAGGCGAGGAAGCGCGGCAACTCCACCTATTTCCCCGACCGGGTTGTGCCGATGCTGCCTGACATTCTGTCGGGCGATCTGTGTTCCTTGCATCAGCATGTTGACCGCGCCTGCCTTGCGGTGCGGATGCGGCTGGATGCGCAGGGCGCGAAGATCAGCCACCGTTTTGTGCGCGGGATCATGCGGTCTGTCGCCAGCCTGAGCTATGAGCAGGTGCAGGCGGCGGTGGATGGCAACCCTGATGACGTGACCGAACCGCTGCTGGAGCCGGTGCTGAAGCCGCTCTATGCCGCCTATGCTGCCACGAAACACGCCCGCGCCTTGCGCCAGCCGCTGGATCTGGACCTGCCGGAGCGCAAGATCGAGCTGTCGGAGACAGGTGAGGTCAAGGCGGTGACGTTCAAGGAACGCTTTGACGCGCACCGGCTGATTGAAGAATTCATGATCCTGGCCAATGTGGCGGCGGCGGAAGAGCTGGTGCGGCTGAAACAGCCGCTGCTGTTCCGGGTGCATGAGGAACCCACGCCCGAAAAGCTGGACAATCTGCGCGAGGTGGCCGAGGCGTCGGGCTTTGTGCTGGCCAAGGGGCAGGTGTTGCAGACCCGGCATCTGAACACGCTGCTGGCGGCGGCGCAGGGGACCGAGTTTGACGAATTGCTGAACATTTCCACCCTGCGCAGCATGACGCAGGCCTATTACTTCCCGCAGAACTTTGGCCACTTCGGGCTCGCGTTGAAGAATTACGCGCATTTCACCTCTCCCATCCGGCGCTATTCCGATCTGATCGTGCACCGGGCGCTGATTGCCGGGCATCGCTGGGGCAAGGATGGCTTGTCGGCGGCGGATGTGGAGACGCTGGAGGAGACCGCCAAGCTGATTTCCGACAGCGAGCGGCGCAGCATGGCGGCGGAGCGTGATACGACCGACCGCTACCTTGCCGCCTATCTGGCCGACCGGGTGGGGGCGGAGTTTACCGGGCGGATTTCCGGCGTGCAGCGCTTTGGTCTGTTCGTGAAGCTGGATGAAACCGGGGCCGACGGGCTGATCCCGATCCGCAGCATCGGGCGGGAATTCTACCATTATGATCAGGACAGCCAGACCCTGACCGGGGCCGATAGTGGCATGACCATCGGCATCGGCCAGCGGGTGACCGTGCGGCTGGCCGAGGCGACGCCGGTGACGGGCGGCATCACGCTGGATCTGCTGAGCATCGAGGGCGGGACGATGCCAAAGACCGCGCAGCGCCGGGGCCGTTATGCCCCGCGCAAGCCGGGCCAGGCGGCGGCCAAGGACAGCAAGCTGAAACGCAAGGTGCTGCGCAAGCGGCGCTAGGGTGCAGAGGGTGGTGTCGTGTCAGGCGGTGTGCATCGCCCTCGCCCTTGTCCGGGCAAGCGGGTAGGGTCGATGCTGCCCTCACCAGAAAGACCTGAGCCATGCAGATGCCGCCGCTTCCCCTGACCCGTGACATTGTGCTGATCGGTGGCGGTCATGCCCATGCGCTGGTGCTGCGGATGTGGGGGATGAGCCCGCTGGCGGGCGCGCGGATCACGGTGATCAATCCCGGGCCGGTGGCCCCCTATACCGGCATGTTGCCGGGGGCGATTGCCGGGCATTACACGCGCGACGCGATGATGATCGACCTGGTGCGGCTGGCGCGTTTTGCCGGGGCGCGGGTCATCCTTGACCGGGCCTGCGACATCGACCGGGCGGCAGGGCAGGTGGTGCTGACCTCGGGGCGGCGGCTGCGCTATGATGTGGCGTCGATCGACATCGGCATCGCGTCGGATCTGCCGGAGGTGCCGGGCTATGCCGCGCATGGTGTCGCGGCCAAGCCGCTGGGGGCCTATGCCGCGCGGTGGGAAGCATTTGTGGCAGAGGCGGGTGCAGAGCCTGCGCTGACCATTGTCGGTGCGGGCGTTGGAGGGGTGGAACTGGCGCTGGCCTCGGCGCACCGGCTGCGGGGGTTGGGGAAGACCGCGCGCATCACGCTGCTGGATCGTGGGGCAGAGGCGTTGCAGGGCGTCTCGGCGGGCACGCGGCGCACACTGCTGGCAGCGCTGCGCGACCATGGGGTCACGCTGATCACCGGGGTCAGTGTGGCAGAGGTCATGGCGGATGCGGTGGTGCTGACCGACGGGAAGCAGCTGCCGTCGGATTTCACCCTGTCGGTGGCGGGCGCGCGGCCGCAGGACTGGCTGGCGCAGACCGGGCTGGCGCTGACGAACGGCTTTGTCGATGTGGGGCCGACGTTGCAATCTTCGGACCCGGCGGTCTTTGCGGTGGGCGATTGTGCCCATATGACCCATGCGCCCCGCCCCAAGGCCGGGGTATTTGCGGTGCGGCAGGCCCCGTTTCTGCTGCACAACCTGCGCGCCGCCGTGTCGGGCGGGGCGATGCGCCGCTACAGCCCGCAGCGCGATTACCTCAAACTGGTGTCGGTCGGCGGCAAGATGGCGGTGGCCGACAAGTTCGGCCTGCGGTCTGGCGGGGGCTGGCTGTGGGCGCTGAAAGACCGGATCGACGCAAAGTTCATGGCGAAGTTCTCCGCCTATCCGGCGATGGCGCGGCCTGCGCTGCCGCAGGTGCATACCCTTGGCCTGCGTGAGGCGCTGGGCGACAAACCGATGTGCGGCGGCTGCGGGGCAAAGGTGGGGGCCGGGGCACTGCGGGCGGCGCTGGCCGGCGTGCCCGCGCCGCTGCGGGCCGATGTGCTGACGGGGCCGGGGGATGATGCCGCGCTGCTGCGCATCGGCGGTGCCGATCAGGTGATCACCACCGACCACCTGCGCGCCTTTGCCGATGATCCGGCGCTGATGGGGCGGCTGGCGGCGGTGCATGCGCTGGGCGATGTCTGGGCGATGGGGGCAGATCCGCAGGCGGCGCTGGCGCAGATCACCCTGCCGCGGCTGTCTGATACCTTGCAGGCCGACATGCTGGCCGAGGTGATGCAGGCCGCCGGTGCCGTGTTCCGCGCGGCGGGGGCCGATGTGGTGGGCGGGCATTCTTCGGTGGGGGATGAGCTGACGGTGGGCTTTACCGTCACCGGCCTGCTGGCGGGGGCAGCGCGCACGAAAAGCGGTGCTCGGGCGGGTGATGCGATTGTGCTGACCAAGCCGCTGGGCAGCGGTGTCATTCTGGCGGCGGAAATGGCGCTGGTGCAGGCGGATCTGGAGCTGACCGGCGGGCTGATGCTGGGCGAGATCTGGGCGGGCTGCATTGCCAGCATGGTGCGGCCCTTGGGGCCAGCGGCGGCGCTGCTGCGCGGGCGGGCCAACGCGATGACCGATGTCACCGGATTTGGTCTGGCGGGCCACCTGTGGGAAATGCTGGAGCCCGACGGGCTGGCGGCCACGCTGTCGCTGGCCGATGTGCCACTGCTGCCGGGGGCCGAAGGGCTGGCGGCGCAGGGCGTGGCTTCCACCCTCGCGCCCGCCAATCGGGCAGCGGTGGGGTGGCAGGTTGACGGCGGGGCGGGGCCACGGCTGGACCTGCTGTTTGACCCGCAGACCTGTGGCGGGGTGTTGGTCTGTGTGCCTGCTGATCAGGTAGAGGCGGTGCTGGCAGAGATGGCGCAGGCCGGGGAGCTGGCCGTGGTGATCGGGCAGGTGACGGCGGGGCCGGGGCGGATTGTCCTGCGCTGAACGGGCCTGGGGCAAGTGTCGGATGCGCGCCGCGCGGGGAGTATTTTTAAAAGGTGCAATCCGGCAGGTTTCAGTGCGGGGTAATGGCTTGCGCGATGCGGCGGGCCAGATCGGGCAGGCTGTCGGGATCGAGGCTTTCGGCCTGAACCTCTGTCACCCTTTGCGTGCTGCGGGCGCGGTGCTTGGCGTAGCGCGGGTCGTAGTGGTGTTGCATCAGGCTGGTGGCGAGGGCCGCGAACTGGCTTGCCTCGGCCATGCTGCGCCACGCGGCGAGGCGCTCGGCGGGGTGCGAGGGTTTCAGCTGGTCGATCACGGTGCCAAGGCGGTCGGCATCGGCGGCAATATCGGCGTAGGCCTGCGTCAGATATCGGGCGCGGGCGTCAAGCGGGGCGGTGATCGCGATGCGCGGTGCCTGCGTCATGGCGCGCCACAGGTTTGACGGCAGGCTGAGCCGGCCGATCTTCGAGCTTTCGGCCTCGACCACCACCGGGCGGGCCGGGTCCAGCCGGGCCAGCGCCAGCGCAAGCTGCCCCTCAAACCTGCGTTGCGACGGCTGCGGGCCGATGGCCCCGAAGACCGAACCGCGATGGCCGGCCAGACCTTCCAGATCGATCACCTGCACGCCAAGGCCGGACAGATGCGCCAGCAGGGCGGTCTTGGCGGTGCCAGTGTTGCCATCAAGCACGATCACCGGGCCGGGGATCGGCGCTTGAAGGGCATCGACCACCAGCCTGCGCCAGGTCTTGTAGCCGCCGCTGATCACCTGCACCCGCCAGCCGATCTGCGACAGGATGGTCGCAAAAGACCCCGAGCGCTGGCCGCCGCGCCAGCAATAAACCAGCGGCTGCCAGCCGCCGGGCCGGTCGGCCAGCGGCCCCATCAGATGCGCGGCGGCATTCTTTGCCACCAGTGCCGCGCCCAGCTTGCGCGCATCAAAGGGCGACACCTGTTTGTAGATCGTGCCCACGCGGGCGCGTTCCGCATCATCCAGCACCGGCAAGGATATTGCACCGGGCAGATGATCATCGGCGTATTCCGCCGGGGCGCGCACGTCGATGATATCATCAAAGCGCAGCGCCAGCACATCGGCCAGTGACGTCAGTTCTATGGCCATCATGCCCCCTTGATCCGGTACAGCTTTAGCCTGTCGCGGGCGGGGCGCAAGGTGGTGTGCGATGCGGCGTTTGCCGCATCACGTGCCCGAAGTTGCCAGTCTTGCGTGACAGGGGCAGGTGACCAGATGGTCATTGACCATGCCGGTCGCCTGCATGAAGGCGTAAACGATGGTGGGCCCGCAAAAGGTGAAGCCTTCTTGCTTCAGCGCTTTTGACATCGCTTGCGACACCGGGGTTTGCGCCGGCACCTGTGACAGGCTTTGCCATTGGTTGTGCTGCACTTTCCCGTCCTGAAACTGCCAGATGAAGGTGGAAAACCCCACCCGCTGGTCAATCCGCAGATAGGCGCGGGCCGAAGCGATGGTGCCTGCGATCTTGCCCCGGTGACGCACGATACCGGGGTTGGCCAGCAGGCGCTTGATGTCATCCTCGCCCCAATGGGCGATGATTTCGGGGCGGAAGCCCTCAAAGGCCGCGCGAAAATTGTCGCGCTTTTTCAGAATCGTGATCCAGCTCAGGCCCGCCTGAAAGCCATCAAGCATCAGTTTTTCCCACAAGGCCCGGCTGTCATATTCGGGCACGCCCCATTCATGATCATGATAGTCCACATAAATCTGCTCGGTCCCGCACCAGCCACAGCGCGCTTGCGCATTCCCATCCATCTTTTGTCCCCCGACGCCGCGTTATTCCTACAATTGGAACAAAATGTGAAACTTTACGCAAGATTTACTCCTGCGGCGGCACCGTGGCAAAGGTTTGGTTCACAAGGGCGCGGCACGATGGAAAAGAAAGTCCCGCTTCAGGATGTTCCGCAGGGGGAGGCCAGCCCGCTGGCCTTTGCCATTTCCGAAAGGGATCAGAAAACCGTTGCCATGGTGCGCGATGCGCTAGGCCGCGGCCGGTTGCGTCTGGCCTATCAGCCTGTGGTCCTGTCTGCCGATACCAGCCGCATCGGGTTTTACGAAGGGCTGATGCGGGTGCTTGATCCGGCGGGCCGGGTGATTCCCGCCCGCGATTTCATGCCTGTGGTCGAGGCGCATCAGATCGCCCGCGACATTGATTGCGCCGCCCTGTCGATGGGGCTGGCGACACTGGTGCAGCAACCGCAGATCCGCCTGTCGATCAATATGTCGGCCCGGTCGATCGGCTATCCGAAATGGACCGGAATTCTGCGCAATGCCCTGCGCGCGCATCCCGGCGTGGGGGAGCGGTTGATTCTGGAAATCACCGAAAGTTCGGCCATGCTGGTGCCGGAAATCGTGGTCGCCTTTATGGACAGTCTGCAGGTCGAAGGCATTGCCTTTGCGCTGGATGATTTTGGCGCGGGCTTCACCGCCATTCGCTATTTCAAGGATTTTTCCTTTGATATCGTCAAGATCAGCGGCCATTTCATCCGCAATATCCACGCCGATGCCGACAATCAGGTGGTAACGGCAGCGCTGCTGGCAATTGCCCGGCAGTTTGACATGATGTGCGTGGCGGAATCCGTCGAACATCTGGCCGATGCCGAATATCTGCGGGCCTTGGGGGTGGATTGCCTGCAAGGCTATCTGTTCGGCGTGCCGACGGTGGTTCCGGTCTGGGAAGCCGACGCCCGCCGTCTGGCCTGAGGGCCGCCCTGATGACGTAAGGTCACACCCCCGACGCAAGAATCTTGCGCTTTGGCGCACAGCGGCTTAGGTCAAAAGGGAAGGCAGGGGAAAGGCCCTCTGCCGCCTTGGCCAAGGGAGAGAGATTACATGACCAATGTCGTAATTGTTGCCGCGGGACGGACCGCAGTGGGCAGCTTCAATGGCGCTTTCGCCGCTGTGCCTGCGCATGATCTGGGGGCCGCCGTGATTGCGGGCGTGGTAGAGCGTGCCGGGATCGACAAGGCCGAGGTTGAGGAAACCATTCTGGGGCAGGTGCTGACCGCAGGTCAGGGCCAGAACCCCGCGCGGCAGGCGCATATCAAAGCCGGTCTGGCGAAAGAGGCCAGCGCATGGTCGCTCAATCAGGTGTGCGGTTCGGGCCTGCGGGCTGTGGCGCTGGGCGCGCAGCATATCCAGCTGAATGACGCGCGCATCGTTGTGGCCGGTGGTCAGGAAAATATGTCGCTGTCGCCGCATGTGGCGCATCTGCGCGCCGGGCAGAAGATGGGCGATCTGAACTTCATCGATTCGATGATCCGCGACGGTCTGTGGGATGCCTTCAACGGCTATCACATGGGGCAAACCGCCGAAAACGTTGCCAACCAGTGGCAGATCTCGCGCGATCAGCAGGACGAATTCGCGCTGGCCAGTCAGAACAAGGCCGAAGCCGCGCAAAAGGCCGGCAAGTTCAAGGATGAGATCATCGCCTACACGGTGAAGACCCGTAAGGGCGACACGGTGGTGGATCAGGATGAATACATCCGCCACGGCGCCACGCTGGAAAGCATGCAGAAGCTGCGCCCGGCCTTTGCCAAGGATGGGTCGGTTACCGCTGGCAATGCGTCTGGCCTGAACGATGGCGCTGCGGCTGTGCTGCTGATGACCGAGGAAGAGGCGGCAAAGCGCGGGCTGACCGTCATTGCCCGCATCGCATCTTATGCGACCGCCGGGCTGGACCCGTCGATCATGGGCGTCGGCCCGATCCATGCCTCGCGCAAGGCGCTGGGCAAGGCGGGCTGGGCGGTCGGCGATCTTGATCTGGTTGAGGCGAATGAAGCCTTTGCCGCACAGGCCTGTGCTGTGAACAAGGATATGGGCTGGGACCCGTCGATCGTGAACGTCAACGGCGGTGCCATCGCCATCGGCCACCCGATCGGTGCGTCAGGGTGCCGCATCCTGAACACGCTGCTGCATGAAATGGCACGGCGCGATGCGAAAAAGGGTCTGGCAACCCTGTGCATCGGCGGTGGCATGGCTGTTGCCATGTGTCTGGAGCGGTAAGACAATTCGTCGCTGCAACTGCACAATGGGCGCGCAATAATCTTGCGCGCCCATTGTCTTGACGATACGTATATTTCAAGAAACGCCAGAATAGGGAGGATACCATGGCTCGTGTTGCATTGGTTACGGGAGGCTCGCGCGGCATTGGCGCGGCGATTTCCGTGGCGCTGAAGGCCGCTGGTTATACGGTTGCCGCGAATTACGCCGGCAATGAAGAGGCGGCGAACGCGTTTACCGCAGAGACCGGGATTCCGACCTATAAATGGTCCGTTGCCGAGTATGACGCCTGCGCCGCCGGCATCAAACAGGTAGAGGCTGATCTGGGCCCGGTGGATGTGCTGGTCAACAACGCCGGCATCACTCACCGCAGCAGCTTTGCCGAGACCGAGTTAGCGGTGTTTCAGCGGGTTATGGCGGTCAACTATTTTGGTGCCCTGCATTGCACTCAGGCGGCGTTGCCCAGCCTGCTGGCCCGTGGCGGGCAGATCATCGTGCTCAGCTCGTTGTCCGGTTTCTCCCCATTGCTTTACCGCAGCGCCTACAACGCCAGCAAGCATGCCTTGCATGGCTTGTTCGAGACCCTGCGTTACGAACTGAAGGACAGCGGGGTCAGCGTGATGCTGGTCTGCCCCGGCTTTACCGCCACCGACCTGCGCAAGAACGCCCTGGTCGGTGATGGTTCGGTAGCCCCGCAGCCACCGTTGGCGATGGGCAAGGTCGCCTCGCCACAGGATGTCGCGGAAGCCATCTATCTGGCGGCCCTCAAGCGCAAGCGCTTGTTGATCCTGTCCAACGTCGATTGGCGCGCGCGCATCCTGGCGCGCTTCTTCCCGCGCCTGTTCGAGCGGGTGCTGCTGCCGCGCCTGTCCGGCATGAAGCCGCAACGCACGCGCCGCACTTGAGCCGCGGCCGTGAAGATAGCCAGCGCGCTCGCAGCCGGCTGGAGTTTTTTCACGGCTATGTCCCGGTTAGCTATTGCATGAGCCGGATCGCCCGTGAACTCAGACGGTAGCTAGGCTTCGCGACCAAGGCGGATCGTTCGGTCACAACACAAGGCGCGCTCGGGCAGGGTGCGCCGTGCGCACCGCTGGTAGAGGGCTATTGGGGGCGGTCGCAGTAGGTGGGGGGCACAAGACTCTCAGTCTTCGACCGGCGCGATATACAGCTCATAGACCTGTTCCAGATCCCAATAGGCCGCTTCGATCTTGTGCCCGTCGAGGTCGCGCACAAAACAGCCGTAATAGGGCTCGCCGTATTCGGCGCGGGGGCCGGGTTCACCTTCAGCGGTCGCCCCGGCGTCCAAGGCGGCCTGGTAGAAGGCATGCACGGCGGCCTTGTCGGGCGCGCTAAAGCCGAAGTGGGTGCCGTTGCCAACGCTCGCCGGCTGGCCATCGATGGGTGTCTGCACCCAGAACTCCGGGGATTGGCGGCCATAGGCTACCGCTCCGGGGTGGGCGAGAATGCGTTTACAACCAAGGGTCGGCAGCACCTGATCGTAGAAGGCCACGGCCTGTTCGAACCGATTGGTGCCGAGCGATACGTGCGACAGGCTGCTGGGGGTGGCGTCGGCCATTGGGCAGTCCTTCTGGGTGATTGACCCCTAACAGCCTAGCTTGGATTTACTCCTCTGCCGGCAGCGTACCGCGCAACATGAACAGGCGGAACAGCACCACCGTGGCGAACAGCTGGAGAAAGCCGTTGGCGCTGTCGAGCAGCAGGCTGAGCAGCACATCCGGCTGCGTGCCCGCGGCGGGGTGGCTGGCCCAGGACAGCAGCCACAGCGGCAGCATGACGCACAGCACACAGGTCAGAATCTGCCAGAAGTAACCGCTGGTCAGCTCGAAACTCTCACGCAGGGCTTGCATCGGGCTCAAGCCGCGCAGCACCAGCAGGTACTCGGCGAACGCCAGCTTGATCATGAGCCACAGGCCCGGCAGCACGAACAGCGAGGCGCCGAGCATGATCGCCAGGGTGCTCAGGCCTGCCAGCAGGGCAAAGGCCGGCCACAGGCGCAGGCTGGCGGCGAACAGGTCGCGGTTGGCGGGCACCTCACCCCGGCTGCGTGCATCGAGGAACAGGATCAGTGCCCCGGTGTACAGCGGATAGAACATCAGGCCTACCAGAATGCCGTAAGCCGCCGTCGCTTCGATGCCGACCTAGGCGCGGACAAACTGTTGCACCACAGCTTCAAGCACCACCAGCGGCAGGCACAGGCGGACGATTGCCGGCAGGTTATGGCTGAAGAAAAACCAGGCATCACGCAGGACATGGAACACATTCATGGGCAGGGGTCGCGGTCGAGTGAGCAGGGCGCCACTCTAGCCGATAGCTGCATGCAAAGGCCACGGCAGGGCGTTCGGCTTGCGCATGCAGGCAAGCGTGGCGGGACGGTTCTGGCATACTGAGCGGCGTTTGTTGCCCCCAAGAGGATTACCGGTGAAGAAAATCGCCATATTCGCCGATGTACAGAACCTCTATTACACCGTGCGCCAGGCCTATGGCTGCCATTTCGACTACGCCGCGCTCTGGGCTGACATCAGCCAGCACGGGCAGATCGTCGAGGCCTACGCCTACGCCATCGACCGTGGCGACGCCAAGCAACAGCAGTTCCAGCAGATCCTGCGCAACCTTGGCTTTACCGTGAAGCTAAAACCCTATATCCAGCGCAGCGACGGCTCGGCCAAGGGCGACTGGGATGTGGGCATCACCATCGATATCATGGACACCGCGCCGCGGGTCGACGAGGTGGTGCTGGCCTCCGGCGATGGCGATTTTGATCTGTTGCTGGAGAAAATCCGCAGCAGCTACGGGGTCGAGGCCGTGGCCTATGGCGTACCGGGGCTGACTGCACAATCGCTGGTGCGTGCGGCCAGCCGTTATGTGCCGATCGAAGGCGCATTGTTGTTGCGCAGCTAGTTGCTGGGAGCTGCTGCGCTGTCTCGGAGTTATTGTTTCGCTGGTCCGGCTCGTAGGGTGTGCTGTGCGCACCAAACCCCGGTTGTCAGTGTTGCGCACGGCCTGGGCGGCCTCCACAGGTCAGCCTCCGGGTCGTTGAAAATCAGTCGTTGGGAAACCGATCAATGCTCGAAGCTCCGATAGCCGTCCTCGATTTTGAAACCACCGGCATGTCGCCGGCGCAGCAGGCCCGCGCCACCGAGATCGGCGTGGTTATCGTCGAAGGTGGGCAGATAGTGGCGCGCTACCAGAGCCTGATGAACAGCGGCGCCTGGGTGCCGCCCTTCATCGAACAGCTCACCGGGATCAGCAACAGCATGCTGCGCAACGCGCCGCCGGCGGCGCAGGTGATGAACGAGGTGGCAGACTTCGTCGGCGACATTCCCTTGCTCGCGCACAACGCCTCCTTCGACCAGAAGTTCTGGGATGCCGAGCTGGCACTGATCCGCCGCAAGCGGGTGCAACCGTTCGCCTGCTCGTTGCTCCTGGCGCGTCGTCTGCTGCCGATGGCACCGAACCACAAGCTCGGCACCCTGAATCGCTGGGCACAGCTGCCGGACACCGGCCAGGCACACCGTGCGCTGGCCGATGCGGAAATGGCGGCCAATCTGACCTGCTTCATGGCTGCACTGCTGCGCGAACGCCACGGCATTGCCGGGGTTTCCCATGAGTTGCTGTGCAGTCTGCAGAAGGTTCCTGCAGCCAAGATGGGCCAAGCGCTGCAGCGCCTGCGCGGTTTTTAGCTGAGCGCTGGCAGTTGCCAATCGCGGCCAAGGCCCTTCCCACAGGGCGCCCGTTCCGTAGCCCGGATGCAATCCGGGAATAATTTGTAGGGGTTGAGCCTCGCCCCGGAGTTCATCCGGCTACGGCGCTGCTTTCTTCGCTTGTAACATATTGCCCATCGAGTGCAGGCAGGGCGGTCTATACAGTGGATGCAGTGTTGGCTATCGCGCCAGCGCGTCCACAAGAGGCATGCCCATGTTCGGTTTGTTCAAAAGCGATCCTGTCAAAAAACTGCGCAAGCAATACAGCGCCAAGCTCGAAGAAGCGATGAATGCCCAGCGCAGCGGCGATATCCGCAGTTACGCCAGCCTGACCGAAGAGGCCGAGGCGCTGTGGAAACAACTTGAGCCGCTGGAGCAGGCCCAGGCCAAGCCCTGAGGCCGAACGCCTGTCACGCCCGGTTCGTCGTCCGAACAAGCCCAGGCGCAATCCGGGACATCGGTAGGCGCCATAAAACCGGATTCCCGGATTGCGCCAAGGCTTATCCGGGCTCTACGAGAGCGGTGTAGGGTGGGGCGGGGGGCGTAGCTGAGGCCTTTTTCAGCCACCATCGCTATGGGTGGATGGATAGAGCGTCATCCACCCTGATGCCGCAGACCTTGCAGATGAACATAGGATTGACGACTTCCAGGCTGGTGCGCTCAAGTTCTCAGGGCAGGATCACCAGATGGTTGGGCAGCTCGTTGCGCGCGTGGGTGGCAGGCACATGCAGCTTGAGTTGTTCGCCACAGGCCTGAATGCAGCCAAGAAAACCTTCCAGGGTCTGACCCTGTTTCACCTGTTGGGTAAAGTCCGCGACTATGGCCTGCCAGGTTGCGTCGGGCAGCCGGCTGGAAATGCCACGGTCGACCAGAATCTCCACGTAGTGCTCGGCCTCCGAGACGAAGATCAGCACGCCGGTTGCACCCGTGGTGTGGTGCAGGTTGTGCTCGAGAAACTGCCTGCGCGCCAGGTTGGCGGCGCGCCAGTGACGCACGGTGCGCGGTATCAACCGGGTGGTCAGCGCAGGAATGCGCAGCAGCAGGCTTAAGCCGGCAAAGGTCAGCCACTGCACCAGCAACAGTTCCTGGGCGCTTAGCCAGGCGAAAAAATAATTTGCCGCGCCAGGCAGCAGCAGCGCCACCAGGCTGGCCCAGAGCAGCGGGATATAGGTGTAATCGTCCGCTTGAGCCGCCAGCACAGTGACCAGTTCGGCGTCGGTCTCGCGCTCGACGGCGTTGATCGCCTGGGTGACCTGCTGTTGTTCGCTTTCAGTCAATAAAGCCATGGGGTCTGTTCACTCGTGAATTGAATTACCAGCCGCCGGAAGCACCGCCGCCACCGAAACCACCGCCGCCGCCACCAAAGCCGCCGCCACCGCCGAAACCACCGCCTGAACCCCCACGGCCCATGCCAGCGGCCAATAGCCCGCCGAGCAGCAGCCCGCGACGTCCGCCGCGGCCACCGCCGATCAGGCCGATGACGATCAGCAGCATGACGAAGAAGGGGATCGCCTTGGCCTGCTCGTCCTTGGCTGTGCTGCTGGTGGCCACGGGCTCGCCGCCGAGCACCTGGAGGATCGCCGCAACACCGTCACTGATGCCTTTGGCGAAATCGCCGGCCTTGAAGGCTGGGGTGATGATCTGGTTGATGATTACGGAGGATTGCGCATCGGTCAGACGACCCTCAAGGCCGTAACCGACCTCGATGCGCAGTTTGCGCTCGTCGCGGGCGACCAGCAGCAGGGCGCCGTTGTCCTCGCCCTTCTGGCCGATGCCCCAGTGCCGCCCCAACTGATAGCCGAAATCCTCGATGGCAATGCCCTGCAGATTCGGCAGAGTGACCACCACCACTTGCTCGCTGCTGGCTTGCTCATGCGCCGCCAGCAGCTGGCTCAGGCGGGCCTCGGTTGCCGCGTCCAGCAGTTCGGCCTGGTCGACTACCCGACCGCTGAGAGGTGGGAACTCGGGTTGTGCCTGGGCCATCCAGGTCCAGGCACACAGCAACAGCAACAGTGGCAGGCGTAGCGTGACGGTCATCAGAACTTCACTTCTGGGGCTTTTTCCGCCTCCGGGGTAGTCGCTTCGAAGTTCTCGCGCAGCGGCATGTCGCTGTACATCAGGCTATGCCAGACGCGCCCGGGGAAGGTGCGGATCTCGGTGTTGTAGCGACTAACCGCGGTAATGAAATCGCGCCGGGCCACCGCGATGCGGTTTTCCGTGCCTTCCAGCTGGGATTGCAAGGCCAGGAAGTTCTGATTGGATTTCAGGTCAGGATAACGCTCGGAGACCGCCATCAAGCGGCTCAATGCGCCAGTCAGCTGGGTCTGGGCCTGCTGGAACTGGCGCATTTTTTCCGGATTGTCCAGGGTGCTGGCATCCACCTGGATCGAGGTGGCCTTAGCCCGCGCCTCGATCACCGCCACCAGAGTCTCCTGCTCCTGCTTGGCGAAGCCCTTGACGGTTTCTACCAGGTTGGGGATCAGGTCGGCACGCCGCTGGTACTGGTTTTCCACCTGGGACCAGGCGGCCTTGACCTGCTCGTCGTAGGTGGGGATGTTGTTGACGCCGCAGCCGCTGAGCAGCGCCGCCATGACCAGCAAGGCCGCCACGCGCCCGCTGATCCAGTCTCTCGATGTCATCTGCATGATCCGTTGATTTCCGTTCAGTCATGAATAATAGACCTTCACCCTACCTGTCCCAGGGCCCAGAAGCCAATCGAGGCGGCCCCGGCGGCGCTGGTCTGTTGCGCGTTGGCAGGCATTTATTCGATAGACATGGCCGTGTAAGACGCATTGCAGGGCCGCCGGGTGCGCTGTCCGCGCAACAGAAACGCGATGGCCGGCGCGGGGCAGGGTAAACTGCGCGGATTCGGCTACTTAGTCTCCCTGTTCTGGTTACCCACATGACCTTCGCTTCCCTCGGTCTGATCGACCCCCTGTTGCGCACCCTCGATGGCCTCGGCTATGTCACCCCCACCCCGGTGCAGGCCCAGGCCATCCCGCCGATCCTCAAGGGTCTCGACCTGATGGCCGCCGCGCAGACCGGCACCGGCAAGACCGCCGGCTTCGCCCTGCCGCTGTTGCAGCGGTTGATGATGGAAGGCCCGGAGGTTGCCAGCAACTCGGTGCGCGCCCTGGTGCTGGTGCCGACCCGCGAGCTGGCCGAACAGGTACAGCAGAGCTTCCAGACCTACGGTCAGGACCTGCCGCTGCGCAGCTATGCGGCGTACGGCGGGGTCAGCATCAACCCGCAGATGATGAAGCTGCGCAAGGGCATCGACGTGCTGGTTGCCACTCCCGGGCGCCTGCTCGACCTGTACCGGCAGAAAGCGGTCAAGTTCAACCAGCTGCAGGTGCTGGTGCTCGACGAAGCCGACCGCATGCTCGACCTGGGCTTTGCCCGCGAGCTGCAGGACGTCTTCGCCGCGCTGCCGAAAAAGCGCCAGACCCTGCTGTTTTCCGCGACCTTCTCCGAAGCCATCCGCACCATGGCCAGCGAAATGCTCAACGACCCGCTGAACATCTCGGTCAGCCCGCGTAACGCCGCGGCCAAGTCGGTCAAGCAGTGGCTGATCCCGGTGGACAAGAAGCGCAAGAGCGAACTATTCCTGCACCTTTACCAGAGCAAGCGCTGGAGCCAGGCGCTGGTGTTCGTCAAGACCCGCAAGGGCGTCGACGAGCTGGAAGGTGAGCTGCAGCGTCACGGCATCAGCGCCGATGCGATCCATGGCGACAAGCCCCAGGCTACCCGTTTGCGCGCTCTGCAACGGTTCAAGGATGGCGAGATCAAAGTGCTGGTGGCCACCGACGTAGCGGCCCGCGGCCTGGACATCGACGACATGCCGCTGGTGGTCAACTTCGACCTGCCGATCGTCGCCGAAGACTACGTACACCGCATCGGCCGTACCGGCCGTGCCGGCGCCACCGGCCAGGCCGTGTCGCTGGTGTGTGCCGACGAGGTGCAACTGCTGTCGGCAATCGAGACCCTGACCCAACAGGTCTTGCAGCGCATCGACGTACCCGATTTCATCCCCGACCACCGCGTACCGCAAACCCTGCCCGGCGGCCAGGTGGTGAAGAAACCGAAAAAAGCCAAGAAGCCCAAAGTGGCCAGCGGCGGCAAAGCCGGCAGCCTCGGCCGCTGGCTGGAAAGTGACGCATCCGCCGCCCCGGCAGCCAAGGCCGTGCGCAAGGTCCCCAGCTTCGGCGGCAAACCGGCCAAGGGCGGCAGAAAAGCCTAGATCCGATGCGCACCGTGTAACTGTAGGGCGTCACGCTACTCGGTGCGCGCGGCGCACCCTACGGTGTGCAGCCACCCGCGCATGCCAACCCTGCCGTCGCGTCCGCCGCCATTCAGCGTCGTGGATGGCTGCGCTCACTCATCGTAGGGTGCGCCGTGCGCACCGGGGTGGCGGGGTGCACGATCTGATCAATCTATTCGGTGCGCGCGGCACACCCTACGGTGCGCAACCACCCGAGCATGCCCAGCCCTGCCATCGCGTCCGCCGCCCTTCAACGTCATGGATGGCCGCGCTCACTCATCGTAGGGTGCGCCGTGCGCACCGGGGTGGCGGGGTGCATGATCGGATCAATCTATCCGGTGCGCGCGGCGCACCCTACGGTGGATAGCCACTCCAGCATGCCCAACCCTGCAGTCCGGCCGCTGGCGAAGCAGGCGGTCAGCAGGTAGCCACCGGTTGGCGCTTCCCAGTCGAGCATTTCGCCGGCGCAGAATACGCCGGGTAGGTGTTTGAGCATCAAGCGCGCATCCAGCGCTTCGAAGGCGACGCCACCGGCCGTACTGATAGCCTCGTCCAGCGGTCGCGGCCTGACCAGGGTCAGTGGCAATGCCTTGAGCGCAGCGGCCAGGCGGGTGGGATCGGCGAAACAGTCAGCTGGCGCCAGTTCACGCAACAATGCGGCCTTGACCCCGTCGATGCCGATCTGGCGGTGCAGGTGTTTGGCCAGCGAGTGCGAACCGCGCGGCTTGGCCAGTGCGCCTTGCAGCTTGGCCAGCGTGCTTTGCGGCAGCAGGTCGAGATAGACCGTGGCGCTGCCCTGATTGTTGATCCGCTCGCGGATGGGCGCCGACAACGCATAAACCAGGCTGCCCTCGACGCCGCCAGCGGTGAGGACGAACTCGCCCAGGCGCGGTGCTTCGTCGTCCAGGTGCAGGCTGACGTTCTTCAGCGGTGCGCCGGCGAATTTTCCCTGCAGCAATGGGCTCCAGCCGGCCACCTCGAACCCGCAGTTGCTCGCCTGCAAGGGTGCGATTGCAATGCCGCGTGCCTGCAACAGCGCCACCCAGGCGCCATCGGAGCCCAGCCGCGCCCAGCTGGCGCCGCCTAACGCGAGCAGGGTCGCGTCGGCCTGTACGGTGGTTTCGCCATTGGGTGTGGCGATGCGCAGGGCGCCGTCATCACGCCAGCCCAGCCAGCGCTGGCGGGTATGGATCTGCACCCCCAGTTCCCGCAGGCGCTTGAGCCAGGCGCGCAGCAGCGGCGCAGCTTTCATATCGCCAGGGAAGACCCGCCCCGAAGTGCCGACAAAGGTGTCGATGCCCAGACCATGAATCCAGGCGCGCAGGGCATCGGCATCGAACTCGGCGAGCAGCCGGGCGAGTTCCTCGCGGCGTTCGCCGTAGCGCGCGAGGAACGCCGGCTTGGCCTCGGAGTGGGTGATATTCATCCCGCCTACCCCGGCCAGCAGAAACTTGCGCCCGACCGACGGCATGGCATCGAACAACTCGACCCTGATCCCGGCCTGCGCCAGCACTTCGGCCGCCATCAGGCCCGCCGGGCCACCACCAATAATGGCTACGCGAGGGGCAATATGCTGGGCCGAGTCGGTCATGGGCGAGGTGCTAACAGTGGTGGGAGAGGGCGCATTCTACCCGAGGCCCGATGGTTGCGGTCTGTAGGGAGTCACTCGCCGCAGGCAGTGCGCCACTGGCTCGTGGCGGGTTGTCGCTGCGTTGACAGCTCAGGGCGCTTCGTCCTCCGGCTTCTGCGTCTCGCCTGGCGCCTCGATCCCCCAGTCGCCGGACAGGTGCCAGTCCGCGCCAAACAGCTCGCTCGGGTGCATGGTGCGCTCGGAGCCATTGCCACAATCCAGCGAGTCCGCCGGGCAATACCGGTCGCAGCCCCAGCAAATACGCTCGGGATGCGCTGGGTCTAAGGGGAACTTCTTGGGCATGCTTGCCTCCCTGGAATGAACCGGCCGCTGCAGCAAGCCTACTCCTGGCGCCGGAATACGCGCTTGATCCTGCGCAAGAAGCCCAAGCGCTGCTGCATGTCTGTTTTTCTACGACTGAAGTAGCGCCTTACCTGCCGGCAAGTCGCATGGCGCCCCGCTGCACGCTCGATAGCATGGATCGATAAGGACAATATCGACGAGGCGCGCCATGCCATCCTGCTTCAGCCGCTTTTCCTGCGTGCGAGTATTCGTGCTGCTGTGCGCGCTGATCAGCCAGCCGTTGGCCGCCGAGGCGCTGCAGGACGAGATCCTGCAGTTGTTCCCGAAAGCCACGCGCATCGAGCCCAAACAGGAATTGCCGCCGGTCTACAGCGTCTACCAGCTCGACGACCTGCTCGGCTATGCCTTCGAGTCCGCCGACTACTCCAGCCTCCAGGGTTTTTCCGGCAAGCCCATGCGCCTGCTGATCGGCATGGACCCGCAGGGCGTGCTGGCCGGAGTGCGGGTGCTCGAACACCATGAGCCGGTGTTTCTCTATGGCCTGGGGGGGCAGCCGCTGTTGGACTTCGTCGAGCAGTACCGGCAGCAATCCATCAGCCGGCCGATCATCGTCGGCAGTCGGCGTACGGACAGCTCGGACGGCGACTCGACCACCCAGTTCGACGGCGTCAGCAAGGCCACGGTGTCGGTGGTCATTCTCAATGAAACCGTGTTGCAGGCGGCCCTGAGTGTCGCCCGGCAACTGCTCGACGGCTTCGCCAGTGCCCCGCTGGCCACGCCGAAAAGCGACCTATATGAAACGATGGACTGGCAGCGCCTGCTCGACAACGGCTATGTACAGCGCTGGACGCTGGGCCGCGAGGAGGTCGAGGCCCAGCTGGAACATGCGCTGAGCGACTACCCGGAGTTCGCGCAGGAGGACGACAGTAGCCCCTTTAGCGAACTGCATTTTGCCTACCTGAATGCCCCGAGCATTGGCCGCAACCTGCTCGACGCCGCCGGTTGGCAAGCCCTCTGCGAGCAATTACAGCCCGGTGAGCAGGCGCTGTTGGTCATGTCCAGCGGTCTGTATCGGCATGTCCCGGCCGACTTCACCCCCGCCACAGCGCCGAGCCGTCTGGTGCTGATGCAAAACGACCAGGCCATCGAGCTGTACGACATGCACTTCAATAGCGGCGAGGTGCTGACGATGCTTGCCACACCGCTGCAGGAGGTCGACGCGCACATCTTCCGCATCAAGAGCCACGCCGCCTTCAACCCGGCGCAGCCCGCCGCACTGCAACTGAACGTCAGCCTGCGGCGCAATCACCTGGTGGAAAGCAATAGCCACTTCACCCGCTCGTTCCAGCTCGACGAGCAGCTGTTCGATATTCAGCAGGCCGTCGCCCCAGCCAAGCCGGTGCCCATCTGGCTGCGCATGTGGCAAGAGCGTTGGTGGCAGATTGCGCTCCTGGTCAGCTCGTTGCTCCTGCTGAGCGGCGTATTTATCTTCCAGCACCGCATCAGCGCCCACAGCCGCGGCTTTCACCTGTTTCGCGGCGGCTTTCTGCTGTTCACCCTCGGCTTTATCGGGCTCTACGCCCAGGGCCAGCTGTCGGTGGTGAACATCTTTACCCTGCTGCTGACCCTGTGGGACGGCTTCGACATCCGCATCTTCCTGATGGACCCACTGATCTTCATCCTCTGGAGCTTCACCTTCGTCAGCCTGTTCATCTGGGGTCGTGGCCTGTTCTGCGGCTGGCTTTGCCCCTTCGGCGCCCTGCAGGAAATGCTCGGCTGGGTTGTCAAGCACCTGCGGATCAAGCAGTGGAAAATCGCCGAGCGCACTCACCAGCGCCTGCAGAAGCTCAAATATGGCATCTTGCTCGGCCTGCTGTTCGCGACCTTCTACTCCCTGAGCCTGGCCGAGCGCCTGGCCGAAGTGGAACCGTTCAAGACATCGATCACCCTGTTCTTCGTGCGCAGCTGGCCGTTCGTGCTCTACGCCGTGATCCTGCTCGGCCTCAGCCTGTTCGTGCACAAGTTCTACTGCCGTTACGTCTGCCCGCTTGGCGCCGGCCTGGCGATGCTCGGCAAATTCCACCTGTTCGCCTGGCTCAAGCGCATCGACGCCTGCGGCAACCCCTGCCAGCACTGCAAGAACCACTGCGAAATCGGCGCCATCGAACGCAACGGCCGCATCGACTACGACGAGTGCATCCAGTGCCTGGAATGCATCGTGATCCTCAACAACGACGACCAATGCGTGGCCACCATCAGCGCGCGGAAAAAGGCGGAAAAGGCTAGCAAGCAGCAAGGCCGCGACCGAATCATCGTCAGCGACTGGCAACCGGAGCAGGCCGGCTAGGGAAGGGGGCGCGGATCCATGATGATGGAACCTAAGGAAACTCCGCCTTGCCGGCCCGCAGGCTAGCCCTCTACGCGCACCGTTCTTCCAGTGCTTGCCAGCCCCCGGCGAAAAACACTTATCATTCAGCCATATACCTCATGCTCTGGGTGGTAATTGCCGAATGTTGTCTGCCGTCGAGCGCTACAAGCGGCTCTTGTCCGGGGCCTTGGCGCGTTACTTTCCGCGAACCGCGGCCTATCTGCGCGCCGAGCGCGAGGTGGGGGTGCCGCTGAAAAAGCCGCGGGCTCGGGTGAAGAAGGCCGGGGCTACGGCGGGTGCGAGCAAGGCGGGTGCCGGGAAAAAGCCCGCCAGGCCGCGTGGTAAACCGGGCCAGCCGGCCAGCACCGCGATTTACGGGCCAGCGTTGCTGGCGGTCGATGCAGCGCAGGTCGAGGCCATGCGTGCGCGGGTCGCTCAGGCGGTGGCGGCGGGGGTGATCAGTGCGCCGTCGGACGAGCAGTGGGCGATGATCCTCGGTCGCCATCCGCTCACGCGGATCTTTGCCGGGGCGGGCTCGGGCAAGTCCACCACCCTGGTGCTGCGGGTGGTGTTCATGCTCTGTCATCTGGGTATCGAACCTGGCCGGCTGACGGTGATTTCCTTCACCAACGCCTCCTGCGCCGAGTTGCGCGAGCAATTGCTCAGGGTGTTGGGCTTCTGGCAGTACCCCTTCGATGCCGCCCAGGCCCGCCAGTGCGTGCGCACCTTCCATTCGGCCATGGGCGTGCTGGCCAAGCAGGCGCTGAACAACCCGCGCTGGTTCGAGCAGCTGGATGACTCATCCGGCGCGCCCCGTGAGCTGGATAACCCGCTGACCGCCGCGCGTCTGCGGCCGGCCCAGCAGCGCCTGCTCAAACAGGCCTACCAGCAGTGCTACACCGAGGAGCCGCTGTTTCGCGAATTGGTGCACAGCCTGTTGGGGCTGCCAGCGCCGCCGGCCGAAGCCGCCGAGGGCAAGCGGCCACGGGTCGCCAAGGCGCCGCTGGATGGCTTCACGCTGGCGGGGGAGTTCACCGCCTTGCCGCTGTTCGAGGCCTTTTATGTGCAGGCCGGCTTTATCCAGAGCATCGGTATTCGTCCCGAGCGCATAGATGCCCAGGCGCTGTCCTGCTCCGCCCGCGAGCGCAGCTTTATCCAGGCGTTGGTGTTGTTCGGCAAGGCCTTCGACGACTGCCTGCAGGCGCAGGGGCTGATGACCTTCGATGGCGCCTTCCAGGCCCTCGGCGAGCGCCTGGGCGGCGACGCACCAGGGATCTCGGCTGCGGCGCTGGCGCCGTTCAATCACCTGTTGATCGATGAGTTCCAGGATATCTCGCCGCAGATCGTGCAGTGGCTGCAAGCGGTGCACCGCAGCCTGGCGCGCCAGGGCACGGCGGTCAGCCTGATGGCGATCGGCGACGACTGGCAGTCGATCTATGGCTGGCGGGGCAGCTCGCCGGAGCTCTTTATGAACTTCGACAAGCACTTCCCGGGCAAGGGCAAGGCGAAGAGCAGCGCGCTGTTGATGCTGGCCACCAACTACCGCTGCATCGAGCCGGTGATCCGCGACGGTGAGGCGGTGCTCGCGGGTGTCGCCTGCAAGCAAGCCAAGACCAGCAAGGCGTTCAAGGCCATGCAGCCGGGCGATCACGGGGTCAAGCTGGTGCAGGGCTTCGATATCAAAGCGCGGATGCCGGAGCTGCTGGCGACGATCAAGGCCCAGTGCGCCCACGTTGCCAGCCGCAGCATGGCCGACCGCAACGCGGTGCTGCTGCTCAGCCGGCGCAATGAGCCCTTGCGCGCCATTCAGGCCCAATTGGACAAGAAACTGCCGGTCAAGGCCTACACCATTCACCGCGCCAAGGGTCTGCAGGCCGAAGTGGCAATCATCGTCGACGATTGCATGCCAGCGCAGCCGCACCCGCTGCGCAATGCGCTGTATGCCTACTCGGGGTTCTTTGCCAACAGCTACGACCAGGCGATGGCGGATGAAGGATTGCGCCTGGCCTATGTGGCGATCACCCGCGGCGTGAGCCGGGTGCTGTGGTTTACCAAGAAGACCCAGGGCGCGACCCAGGTATTGGCGCGCCGCGCCGGCCAGCGCGGCGGCTGACGGCGACCCGCGGTGGTGAACGTATCAATCGCCGTCGCGCGCCAGTCGCCAGGTGCGATGGGGCGCGGCGCTTAGCCTGTTGTGCCTGGGGGCCGACGCGACAAAGCCCAACGACTCTGCGATCACCCGTAGGGCTTCGCTGCGCTCAATCGGCCTAACCCACGTTCACCCCATACCCTGGCGGCGCTGTGATGCAGGATGCCGTGGCGGCGGGCCAGCGCTGCGCGGTGCATCAGGCCGACCACCGGGATGTCGCGGCCCAGGCAGTGGTTGAGTCCCGCGGTGTCGCCGGCGTCGGTCAGTTGCAGGTAGCCGAGGGCATCGGCGCGTTGGACATCGACGCCGCCGGCGTACCGCTGCAGTGCGACGAACCGGGCACTTCCAGACCTTCCGCTAGACCTTCCACTTAAGGGGTATTCGACCTGAATAAACTGGGCAATATCGAGCGCACTGTAGCGACGCTAGGGCAGGCGCCGGATAAGGTGTTCAGCGCCGCTATACATGCCGCTGCTGGGCGCTGAGCAGCACGAGCAACCCCGCGAACGCCAGGAGTAAGCCGCTACAACCCATCAGGTCAAGACGCTAGCCGCGATACAGGCCCCAAGCGAGCATGCTCAGTTGTACTGCGCCGAACAGAATCAAGGCACCTGTGCCGGCATCCAGATTGATATAGGCAAAGGCCAGCATGGGCAGGGCCGTCAGCAGTAAGGCTCGAGTGCTCATAAGTCATGCGCGTTCGGGGACGGGCCATCTAAGCACAGCTGCGCCACTGCTGCCGGCCCGCAGACTGCGTCTTTAGGCGCAAAAGACTGATGCCGTATGGGCCGAGATTCAGGCGCGCTCCAGCACCCAGCGATCTTCTGCACGGAAGGCAATCAGCAGAAGACTGGCGGCGAAGATGATCAGTGACGGATAGAACAACGCATTGCTGCCGCTGAACACCCAGCCCCAGGGGTCGAGTATCGACTTGGCTACCGCCAGCAGCGAGGCGCTGTTGAGCAGTACTTGCAGCGGGTACGCCCAGCGACGTGCAAAGCCTACTACCACAGCCAGCCCTAATAGCATCTGCAGCACGCCGGCGACCTGCAAGGTGCTCTCAGCGGCGAGAAAGCCAAAGTAGAACTTGTTGGCAACTGCCATGCCGTGTTCAACGTTGAACACCTTGTCGGCCCCCCAGATCACCAGCAACCAGCCCAGTGAGATACGCAGTAATAACAAGCTGATCTGTTTCATTGAAAACTCCGAGTGCTCGCCGTTCGGCGGCTGCTGGGGAATAGGTATGGGGTTTACGACGTTGCGTTATTGGCCTGCTGCGAGCTGGCGGGCCACGTCGCTAAAGTCGTCGAGCGTGAGATCGGGCTGAACATCCCAGGGATCAAAAATCGCCTGTGGATCACGGCGTAGCCAAGCGGTGGGTAAACCCGCGTTAGCGGCGCCGAGGATGTCGAACGGGTTCGACGAAACCAGGCGTACCTTGCTGGCGTGGAGGCCGCAAGCTTGCGCCAGGTGAGCGTAAACCTTGGGGTCTGGTTTGAAGGACTGCACATCCTCGACGCTGACCACCGCCGCAAAATACTGCGCAATCTCCGCGCGCTCGAGTAGCTGCTGCACGGCCGCGCGGCTGCCATTGGAGAACGCATACAGTGGTATGCCTTGCTGCTGCAATGCCTCAAGCCCGGCGGGTACGTCGGCAAAGGCCGCCAGCTCGGCATAGGCGAGCATGGCTTGCTCAACCGCCGCCGCGCTGATGGCCACCTGGTGTTGCTGGCAGGCAAACAGCAGTGCTTGGCGGGTGCAGACGGAGAAATCGCAGTAATCCCCCATCAGGCCTCGGCGAAAGCTGTATTCCAGCTGCTTCTGCCGCCACAGCTGTGACACCGCCGGGGCTTTAGCGCCGATCAGTTCACTCAGACGCGTCAGCACGGCCTGGGTGTCGATCAGGGTTCCGTAGATATCAAATGCCACTGCGCGGGTCATATAAGCATCCACTGTTTACTGAGAGAGGGCGCGTCAGGCGAGCCCGGCACGTGCCGGGCTTATCATCGAGTTACTTCTTTTCCCAGGCATACACCTCAAACACCTTATCCACCGGGGTTTGTGCGATGTGGTTGGTGTAGTTGCTCATGACCTTCTGGCTCAGGCCGAGAATGACCTCCAGCACATTGCGCTGGGTATAACCGGCTGCGTAGAAGTCGTCCAGTTGCTTGGCTTCAAGCTCACCGCGCTGGCGCACCATGGCCAGGGTGAAGTCGCGCAGAGCTTCCAGCTTCGGCGTCGGCAGTGGCGTTTCGTCACGCAGGGCGTTGTTGACCTCGTCCGATACCTTCATCAGCTTGGCGATGCCGCTGTGCGCCGGTACGCAATAATGGCAGGCGTGCTCGACGTTGATGGTTTGCCAGACCACGGTCTTCTCGTCGGCGTCGAAGCTGCTGTTGAGAAACAGGCCGTGCAGCACCTGGTAGCCATCGAGCAGTTCGGGAGACTCGGCCATTACGGCATGCAGGCCCGGCACTCGGCCGAAGGCTTTGTTTGATTTTTCCAGCAGCGGCTTGGCGGCTTCGCTGGCGCTGTGCTGGTCGTGCAGGGTGAAAGAACTCATGACGTAACTCCTTACTTGAGTGATCGCTCAATAATTTGATGGCCACCGTAATTGAATAAAGAGAGGCGATCAAGTCAAAATTGAGCGATCATTCAAATTGAAACTAAGCGTTCAATTGCAATTTATTTCGAGAGTTAAAGATGGCCCGCACGGCTCGTTTTGATCGACAAGTGGCTCTACAACGGGCCGTTGAGTTGTTTTGGTCGAGGGGGTACTACGCCTCCTCGATGAAGCACATCGAAGAGGCGCTGGATATGCGTCCTGGCAGCCTCTACGCCACTTTTGGCAGCAAAAGCGGCCTGTTTAGTGAAGCGCTGGACGCCTATGCCACCCGCAGTGGTGATGAGTTCCGCGAGATACTCGACAGCGCGCCAAGTGTTGTCGCGGGCTTGCAACGCTACCTGCAAACGCTGGCGCGCTGCTGTATGGGGCATGCACAGGCTCCGGCGCAGGCCTGCATGCTGATCAAAACCTTGCTCGAAGTGAATGCCGAAGATGCAGCCTTGCTGGCGAAGGTAGATGCCATGCTGGCTGCGATCGAGGTGCGTCTGCGTGAGGCTTTACAACAGGCGCAAGCCAATGGCGAGTTGCGTGCGGATGTGGATTGCGCCCGCCTGGCTCGCCTGCTGCAAGCGCAGATTATGGGGTTGCGCGCCTTTGCCACCCGCGACGTGCCCGATGCGCAGATTGCCGCGCTGGCCGATGACATGGCGAGCATGCTCGACAGCTTTAGCCCCTCAGCAGGCTAAGCCAGTACACGCATGTGTTCGCTTATCTGACCTGCCTGCAGGGTATAGCTCAGTGGCAGTCGTTCCGGTTGGCTGTTCAGCCGCCATTCGCCGTCTTCTCCCAGGCTCATCTGCCCCGGCAGAGCGTCCCAGGGGATGCTGCTGTGTTCTATCAGTGCGGTCAGGCGCATGCCATGGCGCAGCAGCGCCGAGATGATTTCGCCCAGGCCATGGTTCCAATCATGGGTGATGGCGGCGGTCAGCAGGGCGTCCTCGCAGTCTTCGTCGAGCGCCATCAGTACGGGATGCACCGCGCGCAGGCCGCGGATATCGCCAAGGCGCGGCAGCTCAAAGCGCACGACTTCGGATAAATGCTCGGGTAAGGCGATAAACAGCTGAATTTGGTAGTCGGGCGAAGCCGCATGCAAGACGGCGCGCTCGTTCCAGTTGGCTTTGTTCAGGGCCTACGAGTCACCCATGACGGGATTCCATTTAGTGTGTGGGGGAGTGCTTATCCAACGCGCTCAGTATGGCGTGGGCGGCCTTGATTCTGGCGGCGTTGGGGTAGTTCTTGTTCGCCAGCATGACCAGACCCAGCTCCTGACTGGGGACAAACACGGCATAGGCGCCGAAGCCGCCGGTGGAGCCGGTTTTATTGAACAGGCTGTCGCCTGGCTCGGTTTCAGGTGGCGCGAGGCGTGTAGCGGCTTGTGACTCCAGGGCCATGGCTGGGGAATTGCCTGTTTGCAAGCGCTCCAGGCTAATGGTGTAGGGGTAACGCTCCCAGCCGAGGCCCTGGGTCATTTCACCGACGCGGTAATAGCCCGCGTGAGTAATGGCGATGGCGCGCTGCAGGTCAGGGTTGAGGCCGGCAGGATTCAGATTGGCCTGGACAAAACGCAGCATGTCTTTGGCGTTGGTTTTCACCCCGTAGGCTTCGGCATCGAGCATCCCCGGCGTGACGCGCAGCGGCTGGTTGTCCTTGCTGTAGCCGTAGGCGTAGCGCGGCATCTGCGCAGCCGGCACCTGGATATAGCTGTGCGACATGCCGAGCGCGGGGAATAGCGTGCCTTCCATCAGTGTGGGGAACGGCTGGCCCATGCTCTTGGCCGCGAGCATGCCAAGCAGGCCGATGCTGGGGTTGGAATAGCGCCGATGGCTGCCGGCCGCGTATTCGGGCTGCCACTGGCGGTAATAGGTGAGCATGCTGGCTGGGTCGGTCACGTTGCCTGGGAACTGCAGCGGCAACCCGCCGGCGGTGTAGGTGCCGAGGTCGAGCAGGCTGGCGTGTTCCAGCGGGCTGCCGCGCAGCGCCGGCCAGTGCTGTCCGGCGCTGTCCATCAGAGTCAGCTTGCCGGATGTTTGCGCCAGGGCGGCGAGGGTGGCGGTAAGCGGCTTGCTCAGCGAGCCGATTTCAAACAGGGTGTCGCTGCTCACCGCTTGCTGGTCGTCCAGGCGCGCCACGCCGTAGTTGAAGTAGTGCGCTTGGCCTTTGTGAGTGATCGCCACGGCCATGCCGGCAATATCGTATTCCGCCATCAGCGGGCGGATGCTGGCATCCACTAGTGATTGCAGCCTGTCATCTGCTTGGGCGGCAGCGGCGAATGCGAGCGTGGTTAACAGGGCGGACAGGGCAATGAATTTTCTGTGCATGTCGTGCGAAATTCCTTGGGTGTGGTGCGCGCGATGTGACGGTGCGGCGTGCGGTTTTATCCCAATCCGTGTGCTTGCCAGACCTTGGCGGCGCTGTGGTGCAGGATGCCGTGGCGGCGGGCCAGCGCTGCGCGGTCCTTGTCGTAGCCACCGCCGATCAGGCCGACCACCGGGATGTCGCGGCTCAGGCAGTGGTTGAGTACCGCGGCGTCGCGGGCGGCGACGCCAGCGTCGGTCAGTTGCAGGTAGCCGAGGGCATCGTCCCGGTGGACGTCGACCCCGGCGTCGTACAGCACGATGTCCGGCTGGTAGAGCGGCAGCAGATAGTTCAGCGCGTCGTCCACCACCTTCAGGTAAGCGTCATCGCCCATGCCGATCGGCAGGGGAATATCCCAGTCACTGGCGGCCTTGCGTGCGGGGAAGTTCTTTTCGCAGTGCAGGGACACGGTGATCGCCTCGGGGACATCGGCGAGCAGGCGGGCGCTGCCGTCGCCCTGGTGCACGTCGCAGTCGAAGATCAGCACCCGTTGTACCTGGCCGGCTTCGAGCAGGTAACGGGCGATAACCGCCAGGTCGTTGAAGATGCAGAAACCGGAGGGGAAGTCGTAATGGGCGTGGTGGGTGCCGCCGGCCAGGTGGCAAGCCAGGCCGTGCTGCAAGGCCTGTTCAGCCGCCAATAATGAACCGCCAACCGCGCGAACGGTGCGTTGCGCCAGGGCCGCGCTCCAGGGCAGGCCGAGGCGGCGCTGGTCTTGCTGGGGCAGTTCGCCGCTCATATAGCGCGCGATATAGGCGGGGCAATGAGCCAGAGCCAGCACCTCCGGCGGGCACAGCTCGGGGCGCAGCAACTCGGCGTCGCTGGTCAGGCCGCTAGCCACCAGGTGGTCGCGCAGCAGGCGGAATTTTTCCATGGGAAAACGATGCGTCGCCGGGAAAGGCGGGCTGTAGTCGTCGTGATAGACCAGCGGCAGGCGCATGCAAGAACGCTCTTTGGGGGCAGCGCCTGAGTATGCTGGCGCTGCCGGCCCCACTCAAGGGCGCCGTAATGGCTCGAAACGCCCGCCGCAATGCTGCGCCCCCCCCGGACAGGAACCCGGCATGATCGTCTCGGTAAATCGGTCACGTTTGCTTTCTGCAGGCCTCTGCGGCGGCTATTTCGACGATTCTCCATCTGAATTACTCGGAATTGCCGACAGCCGCGGGCAAAGTCTTTACCATTTCACTCTGCCCCGAACACCATTTGCCACTGCGCTAAGCGCTTGATAGGAGAACATGCATGAGTCAGGTACTGGACGAGTTGGTCGCCCTGTTAAGTCTGGAGGCCATTGAGGAGAACCTCTTCCGTGGCCGCAGTCAGGATCTGGGCTTTCGTCAGCTGTTCGGTGGCCAGGTGCTCGGGCAGTGCATTTCTGCGGCCAGCCAGACGGTCGAGGCCGATCGTCATGTGCATTCCATGCATGGTTATTTTCTGCGCGCTGGCGATGCGTCGTTGCCGGTGGTCTATCAGGTGGAGCGCATCCGCGACGGCGGCAGTTTCAGCACCCGCCGCGTGGTGGCCGTGCAGAAGGGCAAACCGATCTTCTTCTGCAGCGCTTCGTTCCAGTACGACGAGCAGGGCTTCGAGCACCAGACCAGCATGCCGGACGTGCCGGGACCGGAAGGCTTGAAGTCGGAGACCGAGCTGGCCCGGCTGATCGGCGACTCGTTGCCTGAACGAATGCGGGCGCTGGCAGTGTCGGAAAAGCCGATCGAGATCCGCCCGGTCACGGTCGGTAACCCCTTTGCCCCGCAGCCGTGCGAGCCGGTGAAGTATGTGTGGTTCCGCGCTGCCGGCGAGTTGCCGGACGATCCGCAACTGCACAAATACCTGCTCGGCTACGCCAGCGACTTCAACTTGCTGACCACCTCGATGCTGCCCCATGGCGTGTCGGTGTTCCAGAAGTTCATGCAGGTCGCCAGCCTCGACCACTCGCTGTGGTTTCACGGCAACCTGCGCATGGACGACTGGCTGCTCTATGCCATGGACAGCCCCTGGTCGGGCAATGCCCGCGGCTTCTCCCGCGGCAGTATCTTCAATCGTCAGGGCCAGCTGGTCGCCTCGGTCGCTCAGGAAGGCCTGACCCGAGTCCGTGAGGATTGGAAGTGAGCCGCGAGGATTGGACATGAAACTGCACACAGCAAGCCATTGGGTGTTCGACATGGACGGCACCCTGACGTTGGCGGTGCATGACTTTGAGGCGATCAAGCGGTCGCTGGATATTCCCCTGGCGGATGACATCCTGCATCACCTGGCCGCCCTGCCCGAGGATGTCGCCGCAGCCAAGTACGCCTGGCTGCTGGAGCACGAGCGCGAGCTGGCCCTGAGCGCTGAGCCAGCACCCGGGGCCATCGAGTTGGTGCGCACGTTGCACGAACGCGGCTGCCAACTCGGTATCCTGACCCGCAACGCTTACGATTTGGCGCTGGTTACGCTACAGGCGATTGGCCTGGGTGACTGCTTCGCCAGCGCCGATATTCTCGGCCGCGACGAGGCGCCACCCAAGCCGCACCCCGGCGGTCTGCTGCACCTGGCCGCACGCTGGCAGGTGGCGCCGGGCGAACTGGTGATGGTCGGTGATTACCGCTTCGACCTGGAGTGCGCTCGCGCTGCCGGTGCTTACAGTGTGCTGGTCAACCTGCCGGACAACCCCTGGCCGGAACTGGCCGACCACTTCGCCGTGGATTGCGCGGCGTTGCGGCAGGTGATCTAGCCGGGTTCCACGGATTTACCGGGCAAGCAGAATTGGGCGCGGTCAGACATATCAAAATTCCGGTGCGCGCGGCCTAGGCTGCCCGCACACCCGACAACAAGCGCTCCGCCACGTAGGGTGCGCTGTGCGCACCACGGATTTACGAGTGTGCGCAGCCACCGGACGCCAGGTCCTTGAGGATCGGGCAGTCGGGGCGATCGTTACCCTGGCAGTGTTGCATCAGGTCTTGCAGGGTGTCGCGCAGGCTGCTGAGTTCGGCGATCTTGCGATTGAGTTCGGCGATATGCCCGGCGGCCAACGCCTTGACGTCGGCACTGGCGCGTTGGCGGTCCTGCCACAGGGTCAGCAGCTGGGCCACCTCGGCCAGGGCAAAACCCAGATCCCGCGCGCGCTTGATAAACGCCAGGCGATGTAAATCCTGTGGGCTGTACTGGCGATAACCGCTGTCGCTACGGCCGGCGACCGGTAGCAGTTCGATACTCTCGTAGTAGCGGATCATCTTGGCACTGAGACCGGTCTTCTGGGCGGCTTGGCCGATATTCATGGTTTATCTCCAGTCGGTTTCTTGTGGGAGCGGACTTGTCCGCGAAGGTTGTCAGCCTAGGGCAAAGCATCGCGGACAAGTCCCCTCCTACGAGTCAGTCTTGATCTTTCGGCTTCCAGGTTTTCAGCAGTAGCGCGTTGCTGACTACGCTGAGGCTGGACAGGGCCATGGCGGCGCCGGCGAGCATCGGGTTGAGCATGCCAGCTGCGGCCAGGGGAATACCGATCAGGTTGTAGACGAAGGCCCAGAACAGATTCTGCCGGATCTTGTTGTAGGTGCGCCGGCTGATGTCCAGCGCTGCCGGCACCAGGCGCGGGTCGCCGCGCATCAGGGTGATGCCGGCGGCATGCATGGCCACATCGGTGCCGCTGCCCATGGCGATGCCGACATCTGCGGCCGCCAGCGCCGGGGCGTCGTTGATGCCGTCGCCGACCATCGCCACCACGCCGGTTTTCCTGAGGTCGCCGATGATTGCCGCCTTGTCTGCCGGCAGCACCTCGGCATGCACCGCGTCGATGCCCAGGGCACCGGCCACTGCGTTGACGCTGCCGCGGTTGTCGCCGCTGATCAGGTGGCTATCGATACCTTGCGCCTTGAGCTGGGCAATGGCCTCGGCGGCCCCGGGTTTAAGGGTGTCGCCAAAGGCGAATAGGCCCAGCACCTGCGGCGTTGGCGCCAGCTCCATCAGCCAGGACAGGGTACGGCCCTCGGCTTCCCAGGCCAGGGCGTCGGCGGCCAGGCTCGGGTTGTGCAACCAGCGCTCTTCGAGCAGGCGTTTGTTGCCCAGGGCCAGTTGCCGTTCGCCGATCTGCCCGGCAATCCCGCGCCCGGCCAGGGCCTGGCTGTCGAGCACCTCGTCCAGTGACAGCTGGCGGGCCGTGCATTCATCCAGCACCGCCTTGGCCAGGGGGTGCTCGCTGCCGCGTTGCAGGGCGCCGGCCAATTGCAACAGGGTCGTGGTGTCGCCATCAAGTGCCGTCATGTGGGCAATCTGCGGTGTGCCGGAGGTCAGGGTACCGGTCTTGTCGAACGCAATGGTCGTGACGCCATGGGCGACTTCCAGGGCTTCGGCATCCTTGATCAGAATGCCGTGGCGCGCCGCCACCCCGGTGCCGGCCATGATCGCCGTCGGCGTGGCCAGGCCGAGGGCGCAGGGGCAGGCGATCACCAGCACCGCCACGGCATTCAGCAGCGCGGTTTGCAGCGTGGCGCCCAGCAGCAGCCAACCGAGCAGGGTGGCCAGGGCGATCAGCAGCACGGTTGGCACGAACACCTGACTGACCTTGTCCACCAGCTTCTGGATCGGCGCCTTGGCGGCCTGGGCGTCCTCGACCAGGCGGATGATCGTGGCCAGCACGGTTTCCGCGCCCAGGGCTGTGGTCTCGATCAGCAGACGGCCTTCGCCGTTGATCGCCCCGGCGGTGACCTTGTCACCCGGTTGCTTGGGTTGCGGCAGGCTCTCGCCGCTGATCAGGGCTTCGTCGGCGTGGCTCTGGCCTTGCAGCACTTGGCCGTCGACCGGGAAGCGTTCGCCAGGCTTGACCAGCACCTGATCGCCCAGCACCAGAGCACTCAATGCCACCCACTGCTCGACGCCATCGCGCAGGCGCAATGCCTGATCCGGACGCAGAGCCTGCAAGGCGCGGATGGCGCTGGTGGTCTGCCGTTTGGCGCGGCTTTCCAGGTATTTGCCGAGCAGGATCAGGCTGATGATCACCGCCGACGCTTCGAAATACAGGTGTGGCATCGCGTCGCTCGGGGTGATCGACCATTGATAGAGGCTCAGGCCGTAGGCGGCGCTGGTGCCCAGGGCGACCAGTTGATCCATGTTGCCGGCACCGGCGCGCAGGGCCAGCCAGGCGGCGCGGTAGAAGCGTGCGCCAAAGATGAACTGCACCGGGGTGGCCAGGGCGAACTGCAACCAGGCGGGCAGCATCCAGTGGGCGCCGAAGGGTTCCGCCAGCATCGGGATCAGCAGCGGCGCGGTGAGCAGCAAGGCCAGGGCCAGGATCCAGCGTTCGCGGCGCAGGTGACGTTCGGCGGCAGGCTGGGAGGGCGTGTCGCTATCCAGCAGGGTGGCCGTGTAACCGGCCTTGGTGACCGCCCGCAGCAGGCTCTGCGCGTCGAACCCCGGCGTGACCTGCAGCAACGCCTGCTCGGTGGCCAGGTTGACGCTGACCGAGAGTACGCCCGGCAGTTGCGCCAGGGCGCGCTCGACGCGGCCAACGCAACTGGCGCAGGTCATGCCGGCGATGGCCAGCTCCAGGCGCTCGCTGGGCACCTGAAAGCCGGCGCCGGCAACGGCGGCGAGCAACTGCTGCAGGCTATCCGCCGGCGCTTCGATACGTGCCTGTTCGCTGGCCAGGTTGACCGTGGCGCTGGCGACGTTGGGCACTTTGCGCAAGGCGCGCTCGACCCGGCCGGCGCAACTGGCGCAGGTCATGCCGCTGATCGGCAGGTCGAAAGTAGTCAGGTCGGACATGCAGGAGCCTCCGTTGAGTTGCGCTACAGGATCAACCTTGACCAGTGGGTAAGGTCAAGTGTTGTTTTATGCCTTGACCTTGCCGATGGGGGAAGACGGACACTGAGCATATCCCGCAAAATGGGCCATACATTCAATCAGGAGGTTGCAGATGCAAACAGTAAAGGTTCACACATTCAGAATCGAAGGCATGACCTGCGAACATTGCGTCAAAACCATTAGCGAAGCCCTGCAGGCGCGTGATCCGGCGGCCGATGTGAAGGTGAAGTTGCAAGGTGGCGAAGCGCGGGTGAGCAGCAGCCTGTCGAGCGACGAGCTGATCATCGCGATTGCCGAAGCGGGCTACGGGGCGGGCCTGGCGTAAGGTCTGCTTGGGTTCATTATTGCCATGCGCAGCGATCAGTCTGCGCCATGGCATTGGTTGCCGGTGCGCACGGCGCACCCTACACCGGTAGCTCGGCTTAGCCGGGCAGGGTGGATGACGCCTCACCCATCCACCAATCGCGGTGGCGGATGAACAAGGTGTCATCCACGGTATTTATCCTTGTTGCCAATCCTGCACCAGGCCACGAAAGCAGGCGTCGATCATGGGCGCGGTGTCGTTCAATGGGTCGAACAGGGTTGGGTCGCGTAACCAGTCGTTGAGCAGGCCGATAATCATCGCGTGCAGGATGCGGGCGGCTAAACGTGGGCTCATGCCCGGTTGCAGGCGCGGCCTGACGCAGGGGTTGTCGAACTGCTGTTCGCACAGGCTGATGAATTGACCAATAAAGGCCGCGTGACGCTGCTCTGCTTCACGCAGTTCGTCGGTGAATTCACAGCGGCGCAGGAGGATGGTGAAAATCCGCCGCTTCTGCTCATCGTGGGCGAGGTTTTCGATGGCCTCGACACACAGGTCGCGCAGTGCCAGCAAGGGGTCGCGCTCGGCGCAGGCGCTCAGGCGCATGGCCATTTGTTCGGGTGGCAGGCGCACCTGGTTGAGCATTTCGTGAAACAGGTGGGCTTTATTCTCGAAGTGCCAATACACCGCGCCACGGGTGACCCCGGCGTGCCGCGCGATATGTTCCAGGCTGGTGTGGGCCACCCCTTTTTCCAGAAACAATTCCTCTGCAGCCATCAGGATGGCGTTGCGGGTTAGTTCGGCTTGTTCTTTGGTTCGGCGCATGGCGGTAAGGGTGTTTCCTTCCAGGTTCTTATTTTGGGCAACTGCAATCTAGCGATTTAAGCATGATTACCTATTTACAGACACAGGTGTATGTAACTAGCATTGTCGCTTTCACGCGTTGCGCATCCTGCCCTATATCTGTGTCTGTGCGCAGGCTCGCGGCGCTGGCGCTGGCGCTGGCGCTGGTCCTGGTCCCGATGTTCTTCCTGCTGCTGGAGCCGTGGTGGCGGGTTGAGCAAAAGTGCATGGGCGTTGCTTGGTGCAGTTGCTCCCACGCATGCAATAGTAAAACGAAGGCTATGCATAGCGGCTACATAGCCAACATTTACCTCATTTGAACGGGATACCAATGCCGCTTCGCCTTTTGCTGATCCTCGGCGCCTTGAGCGCGTTTGGCCCCCTGGCCATTGACTTCTATCTGCCGAGTTTCCCGACCCTGGCGCGGGTCTTCACCACCGACGTCGAGCATGTGCAGTTAACGCTGGCCGCCTACTTCATTGGTTTGGCGCTGGGGCAACTGATCTACGGCCCCTTGGCCGATCGCTTCGGCCGGCGCAAGCCGCTGCTCGCCGGGGTGCTGTTGTTCAGCCTGGCCTCGCTGGCCTGTGCGCTGGCGCCGAGCCTGGAGTGGCTGATTGCTGCGCGTTTCGTCCAGGCTCTCGGTGGCTGCGCCGGCATGGTGGTGACCCGCGCCGTGGTGCGCGATTTGTGCGATCCGATCACCTCGGCCAAGGTGTTTTCCCAGCTGATGCTGGTCATGGGCCTGGCGCCGATCCTCGCGCCGTTGGCCGGTGGCGTGCTTTTGGGTTGGTTCGGTTGGCAGTCGATCTTCATCTGTCTGTTCGCCTTCAGTGTGCTCAGTTGGCTCGGCGTGGCGCTGTGGCTGCCGGAAACCCTGGCAACCGATGCGGCCAGGGCGCCCTTACGCGGTGCCCTGGGCGAATACCGACGATTACTCGGTGACTGGCCGTTTCTCGGTCATGCACTGACGGGTGGCTTGTCGATTGCCGGGATGTTCGCCTACATCGCCGGTTCGCCTTTCGTCTTCATCGAGTTATACGGCGTGCCGGCGGAGCATTACGGCTGGCTGTTCGGCAGCAATGCCCTGGGTTTTATCCTGGTGGCGCAGCTCAATGCCTGGTTGGTGGCGCGGCATGGGCCGGGCTACTGGCTGCGCTGCACGGTATGGTTTTACCTGGCTTGCGCGCTGCTATTGCTGGCGGTAGCGGCTTCACACCCTGCGGCGCTGTGGCCGCTCATGATCCCCTTGTTCGGCTGCATCGCCTGCCTCGGGATTCTTCTGCCCAATGCTTCAGCCTGCGCCATGGCCGGGCAAGGCACGCATGCCGGCAGTGCGTCTGCATTGCTCGGTTTTTTACAGTTCAGCATCGCCGCCAGTGCGGCGGCGCTGGTGGGTGCGTTGCATGACGGCAGTGCCTGGCCCATGGCGCTGGTGATCTGCGGCTGCGCAGCATTGGCCGTGCTCTGTTCGCGCTTGACGCATTGGGCCGAGCGGCGGAGCGGGCATCCGGGGTGGTGAGCCGGGTCGCACCTTCGCCGCCGGGCCCAACCTGCCCGCGCGATCCCTGCGCGGATGTATACGGCACGCACATCGCCACCCTTGAGGCCAAGGACATCGCCCGGCCGGAGTAGTCTGCGGGCTCACCTCAGGCAGTGCATCCTGGCTCTGTAAGCCTGCTGGCTGTGTTGCTCAGCTGACTGCGCGCTGGCTCTGCTTCGGCCATTGATGAGGGGCCTGCAGGCGCGCTTCGAGGGTGGCAACGAATTGTCGGGCTTCGGCTTCGCTGCGGAAGGTCACGCTATGGCCTGCAAAACGTACTTGCCAGCACATACCTTCGGCTTTTTTCAGTGGCTGAATGCTGATGTTCATGAGCGACACCTCCGCTGGGTAGGCGGATCAGTCTAGTCGCTGTGCCTCGGCTTTTGCTGATATGGATCAACTGTCCTGCGTCTGTTTTGCCGGGGGATCTACCGTTCATCGTCGCAGTTGTTGCACGGCCAGACTGGCCAGGCGGGTGAACTCGGTTACCAGCGCTATTTCGGCCTGGCTGGGCCGCCTGGGCTGGTGGTAGTAGATGCCGAAGGTACCGAGCACTCGGGCGTTATCGTCCTTGAACGGCAGTGACCAGCAGGCATGCAGGTTGGCTGCCTGGGTCTGGGCGCGAAACGCCTGCCAGTAGGGGTGAGTCGCGAGGTTCTCGGCGATCACCAGTTCGCCGCTGCACGCGCAGTGTCCGCAGGACCCGAGTTCGAGCTTCGCCTGCAGGCCGTCGATGGCCTGTCGATAAGGCTCAGGTAAATCAGGCGCGGCTATCAAGTGCAGGCATTGCTGCTCGTCCAGCAGCATGATCGACACCAGCATGTGCGGATTGAGATCCTGCAGCCGTCGGCTGATGCCGTCGAGGATGTGCGCCAGGGGGCGCTGGGCCAGCAGCTCATCGAGCACCGCATTGCGTGCGTGTTGCAGTTGCTGGCGCTGATGGCGCTCGTGGATGTCGTGCAGGCTGCCGCTGAGCATGTCGCCTGACGGGCTGGCGCTCAACTCGATGTCTACCCAGCGCAGTTGGCCCTGGCGGGTGAGTAGGCGAAATTCGCCACGCAGGCTGGTTTGCTGGCCAGTGTCGAGGGCGCTGATCTGCCGGTTGAAACGTGCGGCGTCGGCGCTTTCGAGAAATTGCGCGAGTGGACGGCCGAGGCACTCGTAGCTGGCATAGCCGCTGATTTTTTCCCAGGCCGGGTTGAGGAAAACCAGGTGCCCGCTGATGTCCGTCTGCACGATCACATCGCTCAGACGCTCGACCAGTTCGCGATAACGCGCCTCGCTGGCTTGCAGCTCCAGGTGGATTTGCTTCTGTTCGCTGAGGTCGATGTCGATGCAGTACAGCTCCATCTGACCACGGTTATTGCGCAGCATCGAATGGCTGGAATAGACCCATACCTTGCTGCCATCCTTGCGCTGCAATTGCAGCTCTGCGGCAGCTATTGGCGGGCCGCCGAGTAGCCAGTGATTGATTGCGCTGATGACCTGGTTGCGTGCGGGGGGCGGGATGATCAGCTCTTCCAGGTGTCGGCCCATGGCTTCCTGCAGGCTATAGCCATAGAGCTGGGTGCTTGCCTGGTTCCAATAAATCACCCGGCGTTCGCGGTCGTAACCCTGCACGGCAATCCGCGGGACTTGCTCGAACAGTTGGCGGAAGCGCTGCTCGCTTTCGCGCAGGGCGTTTTCGTCGCGCTTCTGGCTGCTGATGTCCTGCACGGTGCCGAGAACCTGATGATTACTATCCACCTCGCCTCGCAGCATCAGCCAGGTGGTCTGATGCTGCTGCGGTTGATGCAGGCGTGCAGTGATCGCCATAGGCGTGTGTTGCTCAAACAGAGCCCGCAGTGCTCGCTGCACCGCCGGCCGCTCGGCAGGGTAGAGCCAGCTGAGCAATTGCTCGGCGCTGCTGTATTCACTGCCCGGGTCGCGCTTGAGCAGTTGCAGGGCTTCAGGCGTCCAGTGCAGACGCCCGTCATATTCCCAGCTACCGAGGGCGGCGGTGCGCTGGGTTTGTTGCAGCAGGCGGCTGTTGCGCGTCAGGGCGTTGAACAGCTCGCGCAGGGTGTGCCGGTCACGGCGGCTGACAAAAAAAATCAGCGCGGTGCTGAGCAGGATAAACAACAGGCCTTTAGCTGTTTGCAGTTCGGCTGTCAGTTCACTGTCTCTGACCAGTAGATGCAGCAGGTAGTCACTGCCCAAAATCCACAGGGCACTGAACAAGAGGTAGATGCCAGCTAGGCGTAGTGGGCCTTGATAATCGGGTCGCATCCCTTACCGCCAATGGTTAGCCAGGTCTAAAGTTGAAAGTGCTGTTGCCAGCAACACAGCAGGAGGTGATGCATAGAGTTTAGCCAGCCATGAGGAGGATGTGGGTAAAAAACTACCTGACTCGCGATGATTGCGAGCCGGTTTTTTCCTGGTCTATGTAGCCGTGAGGCGTTGCATGCAATCGGTGGGTTGGCGCGGGCAGCGAAGCCCTGCGGGTGATTGCATGTCCGTTGGGCTTGGCCGCTTCGTTCCTCAGACGCCTCAGACGCCTCAGACTACGCGTCGCACCCGTAGCCAGGCTCCACGTAGGGTGCGCCATGCGCACCCAGAATCAACAACTGGCGGCGCACCCTGCAAGACCAAGCCCCTTCACACTTAAGCGCCGACGCCTGAACCCAGCACGTTACAGGGGCATGGCCTTTTCTTAGAAGCCTTCGAGGACTATTTTGCCCCTGGCTGTGCCGCTTTGCAGTAGGCCATGGGCGCGGCGCAGGTTGGCGGCATTGATGCTGCCGAAGTGCTCGCCGAGGGTGGTTTTCAGGGTGCCGGCATCGACCAGTTCGGCAACGCGCTTGAGCAGTCGATGCTGCTCGATCATGTCTGCGGTCTCGAACAGTGAGCGGGTGAACATCAGCTCCCAGTGCAGCGATAGGCTTTTACGCTTGAGCTGCATGATGTCCAGCGCCTGCTCCGGGTCGTCGATCAGTGCCAGGCGGCCTTGTGGGGCGAGGGCTTCGACCAGTTGTGCGAAGTGTTGATCGGTCTGGGTCAGGCTGGCGACATGGGTGACCTGGCCGATGCCGATACGCTTGAGCTCTTCGCTCAGCGGTTGGCGATGGTCGATTACATGGTGTGCGCCCAGCTCGCGCACCCAGGCCTGGGTCTCGGGCCGCGACGCTGTGCCAATCACGGTCAGGCCGGTGAGTTGGCGGGCCAACTGCACCAGCATCGAACCAACGCCGCCAGCCGCGCCGACAATCAGCAGGCTCTGGTTCTGGTCTTCACTGCCCTGGCTGATTTGCAGGCGCTCGAATAGCAACTCCCAGGCGGTGATTGCCGTCAGGGGCATGGCGGCAGCTTCGGCAAAGGTCAACGTCTGCGGCATAGGCCCGACGATGCGCTCATCGACCACATGCAGTTCACTGTTGGTGCCCGCGCGGTTGATTGCCCCGGCGTAATACACCCGATCTCCCGGCTGGAACAGGCTGACATCACTGCCCACGGCTTTGACGATGCCGCTGGCATCCCAGCCGAGAACCTTGGCTGCACCGCCTTCGGGTGCCACGTTGCGGCGGATTTTGGTGTCCACCGGGTTGACCGCAATAGCCTTGACCTCGACCAGTAAGTCGCGCGGGCCGGGCATGGGTGCCGGTAATTCGACATCCAGCAGGGCGTCTGTGTGCTCGATGGGTAGGGACTGGTAATAAGCGACGGCCTTCATACGGGCGGCTCCTTAGGCAATGCGTTGCATGAGTTGATGATCGACCTGTGCCAGCAAGCTGCCGCAAGTCTGTCCAAAGTGCAGAAAATGCGCGGTCTGCTGGTGCGCGCTGAGGGCGGCGGCGTCCTGCCATTGCTCGACCATGATGAAAATGTTGGGCTGCTGCTGATGGCGGTGCAGGTTGTATTGCAGGCAACCGGTTTCTGCCTGGCTTGCTGGTACCAGCAAGCGCAGGCCGGCCTCGACGGCATCTGCCTGGCCGGGGAGGGTGGTGAGGGTCGCGATCAGGGTCAGTGGGCTCGACATGCGTGGGCTCCGGTTAAATAGGCGGTCATGCTCGGTTATTTGATTGACGAGAAAAACAGGCTGCGAATAGAGTCTCTTTCAATATTATTTTGATAATAAATCGCCATGCTGCGTTTTGATGATCTTCAGCTGTTTGTGTGTACCGCCGAGCTGGGCGGTCTCTCTGCGGCGGCGCGGCGCCTGGATATTTCTCCGGCGGTGGCCAGTGCCGGGCTTAAACGCCTGGAGCAGCAACTGCAAGTGCGCCTGTTTAACCGCTCCACCCGCAGCCTGCGCCTGACGCCTGAGGGTGAGTTGTTTCTCGGCCATGCGCGCCTGGCGTTGCAGAGTCTGGACGATGGGCGCCAGCAATTGGCGGGCAGCAAGGTTGGCATCCGCGGCCCGCTGCAGTTGTCCGCGCCCTCGGATTTCGGCCGCAATACCCTGTTGCCCTGGCTGGATGAATTTCAGCAGGCGCATCCGCAGCTGCAGTTACGGTTACTGCTCGGCGACCGGGTGGCTGACCTGTTTCGCGACCCTGTAGACATCGCCCTGCGTTATGGCGCACCAGAGGATTCCAGCCTGGTAGCCCTGCCGGTGGCCGCATTGAACCGGCGGGTGTTATGCGCTGCGCCGCAGTACCTGCAGCGGCACGGCTTGCCTGATTGCATGTCGGCCCTGGCCGAGCACAATTGCCTGCTTTATATGCTTGGCGGGCGGGTGCATGACCGCTGGCACTTCAGCGATGGTCGGCGTGAGCAGAGTATTTGCGTCAAGGGTGACCGGGTCAGTGACGATGCGGATGCAGTGCGGCGTTGGGCGGTGGGTGGCGCGGGGCTGGTCTATAAATCCTGGCTGGATGTGGCCGCTGATGTGCGGGCCGGGCGACTCAAGGTGCTGCTGCCCGAACTGCGTGGCGAGTCGGCACCGCTTAACCTGATCTGCGCGCACCGCGCGCAGCTGAGTAAGCCCGTGCTGTTATTGCGTGAGTTTGTCCAGGCGCGTTGCGCCGAGTTGTTGGCTTATGCGCCTTGGCCGCATTAGTATTGTGGCCAGCCAACTGCGGCAATCAACCGCAGCCGCGCAGCGCGAATCACGCGCATGAGCAATGCTAGAGTCGCGCCCCATGAAACTGACCCGCACCGACCGCTCGCTGATTGCCTGGATGCTGTATTTCAGCGTTCTGTTCAGTGCGTTCGGCTGCAGCATCAGTCATGGGCAAATGGCCGGTTTGCAACTCAGTGGGCTGGGCAGCCAGTACTGCTCCTTCGACGGTAATTTTGGTGCCGGTGCCGACCTGGAAGGCTCCGGTGTGGTGGCGCCCAATCCTGCGACTGGCTCCGGCTGCTCGCTGAGTTCCACCTTCAGCGCGATCATTCTCGCGGCGTTCTTCGGTCTGTTGGGCTTGCTGGCGCCTAGCCGCGCGCCCCTGCTGACGTTCTTCTTCACCCCGCGTCCCGTCCGCTACCTCTGGCCTTCGGCCAACCCCCGCGCTTCTCCACTTTCCTGATGCATGGCGCCTTTGGGGCGCTCCCATTGTTTGCATGTGGCGATGCCATGCCGCGTGCGCTTGCTTGTGTTTTCAGGAAAACAACACGCTATGTCTATGCCGTCCTCGCGCGCCTTGAGCGCCGCCTTTCTGTGCGCTGTAACCCCTTCACTCTGGGCTGAACAGGCCGTCACTTTGCCCGACAGTGAAGTCCTTGGCCGTGCGGCGCTGGCGTCGGAGCTGTCACTCGATACCCCTGCTGAAAGTGCATCACGTCTGGGCCTGACGCCTCGGGAAACGCCGGCTTCGGTCAGCGTGGTCAACCGTGAGCAGATTGAACGTCGCGGTGCCGATAACACCCAGCAGATGCTTAACGGTGTGCCGGGTGTGGTGGCTGCAGCGCCGCCTGGGTTTGCCGGGGCCGTGTCATGGCGTGGCTTTACCGGCAGCCAGGTCACGCAGATGTTTAACGGCATCACGGTGCAGTACGACGCCATTGCAGCGCGTCCGGTGGACAGCTGGATTTATGACCGGGTTGAAGCGGTCGGCGGGGCGTCCAGCTTTCTCAATGGCTCGGGCGCTGTCGGCGGTTCGATCAACTACCTGACTAAATTAGCCACGCGCGATCAGGCGTTTAGCGAAGGGCGCATCCGCTACGGCTCGTTTGATGCCAACGAACTGGCCTATGGTTTCAACCAGCCGCTGGGCGAGGCCAATCACCTGCGCATGGATGTCAGCCGCACCAGCAGCAATGGCTACGTGGATCGCGAACAGCGCGAAGCCTGGACCAGTGCATTCTCACTGCTGACGGACTTCAACGAGCAGCTGTCGCACACCCTGGCGTTTGAGTATCAGGAAGAACAGGTCGACAGCCCGTATTGGGGCAGCCCGGTGCTCAAGGGGCGCACGGGTGATCTGAAGGTGGATGAGAGTCGGCGTTTCGAGAACTACAACGTTGCAGACGGACGCTATGAACAGCGGGTGCGCTGGGCGCGTTCCATCACCGAGTATCAGCTGACGGACGCCACCCGCCTGCGTAATACGCTCTATCACTACAACGCGCAGCGTGATTACCGCAACCTGGAGACCTACGCCTACACCGATGCCAGCAATAGCGCCGTGCAGCGCAGTAACGCGCTGTTGCAACGGCATGATCAGGAACTCAACGGCAACCGGTTTGAAGTGCGTCATCAGGGCGGGCTGTTTGGCCTGTCGAGCGAGTGGGCAGCCGGGCTGGATTACAGCCATAACGTGCAAGCCCGCTATCCGCGCTCGGTCGCCGGTCCCTTCGGCGTGGTGGATGCTGAACACTTCGAGCCGGGGCATTTCTTCGACCTGCCCGGTATGACTCCTGGTTACGCCCGCCAGCGCACCAACCAGCTCGACACCTGGGCGTTGTTTGTCGAAAACCGTCTGGCGCTTACTGAGCGTCTGTCCCTGCTCAGCGGCCTGCGGCATGACCGCATCGACCTGGAAGTGACCAATCACCAGGCCGCCAGCCTGACCAACCCGGCGTTTTTCGCCCGTGAGTACGAGCCCACCACTGGCCGTGTCGGTATGGTCTATGCCTTGAGTCCTGCTGCCAATCTGTATGTGCAATACAGCACCGCTGCCGATCCGCCTGCTGGAGTCCTTACCACCGCGACCCTCGGCCAGGTGCAGGATTTTGACCTGACCAAGGGCCGTCAGCTGGAGGTCGGCAGCAAGTTTGATTTCCTCGATGGGCGCGCCTCCACCACCGTTGCTGCGTACAAGATCGAACGTGAAAACCTGGCCACACGTGACCCCGCTAACTCCGGGCAAACGCTACCAGTGGGCAAGCAATCGACGCTTGGTGTGGAGCTGGCAACAGCGCTGCGCATCACCCCGCGCCTGCTGGCAGAAGCCAATCTGGCGTGGATCGATGCTCAATACGATGAGTTCAATGAAAGCGTGGGCGGGCTGTCGGTCTCGCGTCAGGGCAACACGCCGAGCAACGTACCCGATCAGGTTGCCAACCTATGGCTGACCTACGATCTCGCCTCGCATTGGCAGGTTGGTGCAGACAGCCGCCACGTGGCCTCGGTGTATGCCGACGCGGCCAACCAGTTAAAGGCACCGGCCTATACCTTGTTCGGTGCATTTGTCAGCTATCGCCTGGATGCCGACAGCCTGCTGACCTTGCGGGCGCGCAACCTGACCGACGAGGTATACGCCAGCTGGGCCAGCAGCGACATGCTGTTCCTCGGCGCGCCGCGTTCGTTTGAGTTGGCCTTGCAGTCACGCTTTTAAGAGGTCGCCGGATGAAACGCTATCTCTACCTGTGGCATCGCTGGCTGGGGATTTTCCTCTGCCTGCTGATGGTGCTTTGGTTCGTGTCTGGTTTGGTGATGATGTACGTCGGCTATCCCAAGCTGACCCAGCGCGAGCACCTGGCCCATCTGCCCCCGTTGTCGTTGGAGGGTTGTTGCGTACCGCTCGAGCAGGTGCTGGCTGCCACGGGGGAGAAAGTCGCCCCGGCATCGATTCGGTTGACCACGGTGGCCGGTGAGCCGCGCTTTGTTGTGCGGTTTGCGACGGGCGCAGTGGCGGTTGATGCGCGTAGCGGTAAGCGTATTGACTCGGTGACCTCAGCAGAGGCTGTGGCCGCCGCTCGACCCTTTGCCGGTGAGCGCGCGGTGCATTTCCAGGCCTCCATACAGGAGGATGCCTGGACGCACTCGCGCGCCCTCGACGGCGATCGGCCGCTGCATCGTGTGGGGCTGGATGACGGCACGCTGCTGTATGTCTCGGGGCGTAGCGGCGAAGTGGTGCGCGATGCCACTTTCACTGAGCGTACCTGGAACTGGCTGGGGGCCTGGCTGCACTGGCTCTACCCCCTGCGCGGCGGTGTGCTGGATCGCTGGTGGAGTGATGCGGTGATCTACCTGTCCGTGGCCGCCACCCTGATGACGCTCTTGGGCATGGTGGTTGGCATTCTGCGTTGGCGCTTTGCCACGCCTTATCGCAGTGGCGCGCGCAGCCCTTACAAGGGGCTGGCGCGTTGGCACCATATCGGTGGTTTGCTGTTTGGTGGGTTGGCGCTGGCCTGGATTTTCAGCGGCTTGATGTCGATGAACCCCTGGCGGCTGCTGGACAGCGCGGCCCCCTTGAACGTTGCGCCTTACCAAGGCGGAGCGTTGCAAGCCGAGGCCTTTTCTCTCGGGCCTGAACAGGCCTTGCCGCGTTTCAACGCGATGGGACTGCAGGTGCATGAACTGCATTGGCGCATGCTGGGCGGTCGTGGCTATTTGCTGGGGCTCGATGGCAGCGGCGCTAGCGCGCTGCTGGCCATGGATGCATCCACACCGCAGTGGGGTTTGGATGAAGCGGACGTATTGCGGGCAGCTCGGGCGATTCGGCCGGAGGATGTACCCACTGTCGAGCGCCTGACGGCCTACGACTTTTACTACTACGCACGGGCCGAACACAGCATGTCGGGGCACCTGGAGCGGCCGTTGCCAATCCTGCGGGTGCGCTTCAATGATCCGGCCAATACCTGGCTGCACCTCGACCCGCGCACCGGTGCTTTGCTCGGCCGCATGGATGAAGGACAGCGCACCTCGCGCTGGTTGTTTGCCCTGCTGCACAGTTGGGATTGGTTGCCGCTGCTGCAAAACCGGCCTCTCTGGGATGGCTGGATGTGGCTGGCCAGCCTGGGCGGTTTACTGATTTGCCTGAGCGGCACCGTGATGGGCTGGCGGCGTCTGCGTGGGCGGCGCGCTGTGCGAGTCAGCAAACGGCCGCGCGTGCATCCATCCAGCGTATGAGTTTCGAGGATATGCCGCACTTAAGCGGTCTGAGCTGCTCAGGCTTGGCCCGCATCAAGACTTTGCGTTACAACAGGTTTATTGGACATTTAGTCCACCCCCGGAGGAACACCATGTTGCTGAAAAAGACCCTGCTGATCGCCGCACTGCTGAGCCCGAGTCTGTTTGCCAGCGCCCACGACTACAGCGCCGGAAACCTGCATATCGAACACCCCTGGTCGCGGGAAATGCCAGCAGTAGCGCCCACGGCGGCTGCTTATTTCGTGGTGCACAACAAGGGCGCCGAGGCGGATCGTCTGTTCGGCGCCAGCACTCCGCACGCCGGCAAGGCCGAGCTGCACGAGCATGTGCATGCCGATGGCCTGATGAAGATGCAGCATGTGCAATCGGTGGTCATACCCGCCGGCGGCGAGGTGAAATTCGAGCCCATGGGTTACCACGTCATGCTGTTCAACCTGAAGCAACAAGCCAAAGACGGCGAGCGCTTCCCGCTGACCCTGACCTTCGAGAAGGCCGGTGCGGTTGAGGTTGAAATCGCGGTGCAGACCGAGGCGCCCGCCGCCTCAGCTGAGCCAGTTGGCCATGACGCGACTCATCAGCACTGATGCTTGTGCTCTTGACCGGGGACAAGGAGCGCCTCGCCGCGGTTGGCAATAATCGCGGCAGGATTCAGGGGCACTGATCGATGCAGGCATCAGCACATCCGGTTAACCGTCGCAGAGGGCTGATGCCGGCATTGCTGGCTATGCTGTTGCTCTGTGTCGGGCCGCTGCTCTCGCAGTTACTGGTGCCTAGCCAGCCAGCCTGGCTTGCGGAACTGAGTTGCAGCGAGCATCCGGCCAGCCATTCGCCGGCTAACAGCGACAGCCATGGGCATGATCCGCTGTGGGCCAAGTGCGGTTATTGCACCCTGCTGTTCAGCAGCCCGGCGCTGACCAGTTCCCTGCTGATGCCGATTGGCCCGCTGGCGTTCGCGGCACAACTGCTTCGCCTGCGCGCCCCGCAGCACGTCCCTGCATTGGCGATATTCCCTGGCTCGCGCAGTCGCGCGCCACCCGTGCGTTCCTGATCGTTTTTGCTGCTCTCGCGCGCCAGCCCTGCCTTTAAGGCGACTGTGGCGGTGCGTCGGATTGTCTCGATCTTGGAAATCATATGCCTGCCATTACCTGTGCCCGTATTCCAGGCGCCTCGCGTCTGCCTGTACCTTTTCGTCTGACGCCGCTGTGTGTTGCCCTGACCGCTACCATGCTCTGCAGCTCTCTAGCGCTGGCCGATGAGATTGCCATCGAGTTGGCGCCGCTGGTCATTACCGGGGCCAGTCATCATGCACCGCTGACCGTGATCACCGACCCGAAACAACCGCGCCAGCCGATGCCGGCCGCCGATGGTGCGGACTATCTGAAGACCATTCCCGGCTTCAATGCGATTCGCAATGGCGGCGCCAACGGCGATCCGTTGTTTCGCGGCATGTTCGGCTCGCGCCTGAACATTCTCATGGACGGCGGCCAGATGCTCGGTGCCTGCCCCAATCGCATGGATACGCCGACCTCTTACCTGTCACCGGAAAACTTCGATCAGCTGACCGTGATCAAGGGGCCGCAAAGCGTGCTCTGGGGGCCGGGCGCTTCGGCGGCGACGATACTTTTCGAGCGCGACACTGCGCCTTTCAATGAGCTCGGCGGGCGGGTTGATGGCAGTATTCTGGCTGCATCCAACGGCCGTTTCGACCGGCGCATCGACGCCACTGCCGGCGGCAGCCAGGGTTACCTGCGTGTGCTGGCGAACAAGGCCCAGGCCGATGATTACCAGGACGGCAACGGCGATAGCGTGCCGTCGCGCTGGGATAAATGGAACAGCGATGTGCTGCTCGGCTGGACCCCGGATGACGACACCTTGATCGAACTCAGTGCCGGCCGTGGCGATGGCGAGGCGCGCTACGCCGGGCGTGGCATGGATGGCAGCCAGTTCCTCCGTGAGAGCCTGGGGTTACGCTTCAAGAAGGACAACATTGGCGAGCTGTTCAGTGCCCTGGAAGGGCAGGTTTACTACAACTATGCCGATCACGTGATGGACAACTTCAGCCTGCGCAGCCCTAACCCACTGGATGTGATGGCGCCGATGCGCAACCCGCTGGCCAGCAATGTCGACCGGCGAACCCTGGGTGGCCGGCTGGTCGGCACCTGGGACTGGCAGGCGGTTGAACTCAAGGCCGGCGTGGACGGGCAAACCAACGAGCACCGCAAGCGCGCGTCCAGCTTCAACATGCTGAGCCGCACCTATACCGACTACGATCAGGCCGCCTGGGACAAGGACGCGGTGTTTCATAACTATGGCCTGTTCGGCGAGCTGACCTGGAAGGTCGCCAGCCGCCAGCGCTGGATCGCCGGTGCGCGGCTGGACCGCGCCTCGGTCAAGGATTACCGCCAGACCCTGGGCAGCGGCATGACTCTGCGGGCCAACCCGACGGCCGACGAAACCCGCAGCGCTACCCTGCCCAGCGGCTTTCTGCGTTATGAGCGGGACCTGGTCGGCATGCCGGCGATTGTCTATGCCGGCCTCGGGCATACCCAGCGCTTCCCCGATTACTGGGAGTTGTTCTCCGCCAGCCCCGGCCCCATCGGTTTTGTGCAGCCGATGGAAAGCCTCGATCCGGAAAAAACCACCCAGCTCGATTTCGGCGCGCACTACCGTGGCGCCAAGCTGGACGCCTGGGCGTCGGCCTACCTCGGTCAGGTGCGTGACTACATTCAGTTCAGCTATGGGCCAGGCATGATGCCGGGGCATACCCGCTCGCAGGCGAGCAATATCGATGCGCGGATCATGGGGGGCGAGTTGGGCGCCAGTTACCGCCTGAGCCGTAACTGGAAAACCGATGCCAGCCTGGCGTATGCCTGGGGCAAGAACAGCTCGGACGGCCGCCCGCTGGCACAGACGCCACCGCTGGAGGCGCGCTTCGGCCTGGGCTATGAGCAGAGCGACTGGAGTGCCGGTGCCTTGTGGCGGGTGGTTGCAGCACAGAACCGGGTGGATGAGGGTAAGGGCAACGTGGTGGGTAAGGACTTTGGCAACAGCAGTGGTTTTGCCGTGTTCTCGCTCAATGCCGCTTATCGCCTGACTCCCGAGATGAAGCTCAGCGCGGGTGTCGATAACCTGTTCGATAAGGCCTACAGCGAACACCTGAATCTGGCGGGTAATGCCGGTTTCGGTTTCTCCATGGACGACCCCCAGGCGTTTAACGAGCCAGGTCGTACCCTGTGGACCAAGGTCGATTTCAGCTTCTGATCCGGCCGGGGTGTGGCCCGTTAGCGGGCTGCGCCTCCTCCTTAGAAGCGACGTAAAACCAATCGCGGCTAAAGCCCCTCCCACGGGACATGTGCGGATGTGGGAGGGGCTTTAACCGCGACGTTCAGTCTCAGACCAACCGCGCATCCAGGCTGTTCTGCGCCAGGCGTTGGGCCTGCTCCTTTGTCATGCCCAGACTCTCGTGCAGGGCGGCGAAGTTCTCGGTGACGTAGCCGCCGAAGTAGGCCGGGTCGTCCGAGTTCACCGTCACTTTCACCCCGCGTTCGAGCATCTGCAGGATGTTGTGCTGGCGCATGTCGTCGAATACACAGAGCTTGGTGTTGGACAGCGGGCAGACGGTCAGCGGGATCTGCTCGTCGATGATGCGCTGCATCAGCCGTTCGTCTTCGATGGCGCGCACGCCGTGGTCGATGCGCTTGATCTTCAGCAGGTCCAGGGCTTCCCAGATGTATTCGGGCGGGCCTTCTTCGCCGGCGTGGGCCACGGTCAACAGGCCTTCGCTGCGCGCTTTATCGAACACGCGCTGGAACTTGCGCGGCGGGTGGCCCATCTCCGAACTGTCCAGGCCGACGGCGATAAAGGCATCGCGAAACGGCATGGCCTGCTCAAAGGTTTTGAAGGCTTCTTCTTCGGACAGGTGACGCAGAAAGCTCAGGATTAAACCGTGGCTGATGCCCAGTTGTTTCTCGCCATCCACCAGCGCCTGTTTGATGCCGCGCAGCACCACTTCAAAGGGAATGCCGCGGTCGGTGTGGGTCTGCGGGTCGAAGAACGGTTCGGTGTGGATGACGTTCTGCGCCTTGCACTTGAGCAGGTAGGCCCAGGTCAGGTCGTAGAAATCCTGCTCGGTGCGCAGCACGTCGGCCCCGGCGTAATACAGGTCGAGGAACTCCTGCAGGTTGTTGAAGGCATAAGCACTGCGCAGCGCTTCGACGTCATTCCAGGGCAGGGCGATCTTGTTGCGCTCGGCCAGGGCAAATAGCAGCTCGGGCTCCAGCGAGCCTTCCAGGTGCAGGTGCAGTTCGGCCTTGGGCAGGGCATTGAGCCAGTCGTACATGGTCAGATCTCGTTATCAGGCGTGGTTGCGACAAAGTTTAACCGTAAGGACAGGATTTCGCTGAATCGGTACGGGTTGTTGACGACGTGGGGGCGCTATGTAGGGTGGACATCGCTTTTTATGTCCACCAAGCGGGCTGCGTGACGCCGCAGGGGGCGGATGGAAAAAGCGCCAGCTACGCGCCCCGATCCACCCTACGGTCTAGGTTTGGCTTGGCTCTTCGCGCCGATACGCATAGGTATCAGCAAAACGCGAGAGCAGGTACTCGGCGCTGGTCACGGACGGGTACTTGGGTGGATGGGCTGCATCCGAGCAGTTGGGCAGGCAGCTGATCTCTGTGTCCGGGTGCGGTTCGGCGAAGAACGGCATGGCGTAGCGATCCACCCCCAGCGGGCTGATCACCCGGTGCGGGGTCGAGGTGTAGCGGTCGTTACTCCAGCGCGCGAGCATGTCGCCGATATTGACCACAAAACTGCCGGCAATCGGCGGCGCGTCGATCCACTCACCGTCACGGTTACGCACCTGCAGACCGCCGGCGTCGTCTTGATAGAGCAGGGTGATGCAGCCGTAATCGGTGTGTTCACCCGCGCCTTGCTGTTCGGCGCTGCTGGCGGTGTGGCGCGGCGGGTAGTGGATCATGCGCAGCACGCTGATCGGCTGATGAAAGCGCGTGTCGAAAAAGTCGCGGTCGATATCCAGGGCAATCGTCATGGCGCGCAGCAGGGTTTGCGCCAGCGCCTGCATGTCGGCGTAGTGCTGTTCCATCAACGCTGCCCAGCCGGGCAGGTCGGGGTGGCGATTTGGCCCGCGCAGCGGTTTGCCAGCCAGCACCTCGGGATGATTGAGGTCCATGTGCAAACCCATGTCGAAGGTTTCCTTGAGGTCGCTGGGTTTGCTAGGGTCCAGTTGTTCGGTGGCAATTGCGCCGTAGCCACGGTGATGGGCGGTCTGGGTGATGTCGATCTTGAGCTTTTCTTCGGTCGGCAGGGCGAAGAAGGTCTTGGCGGCGCTCAGCAGTTCGGTGATGCGCGCCGAGCTGATCGGGTGGCCGGTGATGTAGGAAAAGCCCCACTCGCGACAGGCGCGGTCAATCTGCTGGGCTACGGCGGGCCAGGCGGATGGATCGTCGCGGTAGAGCGGGGCAATGTCGATGATTGGCAATGTGTGCATAGAGGCTCCGGGTGGGGGCATGCTGCGAGTCTTCTCGTACTAAGGGCAGCGAAAAAGGACGATACCTGATTAGGGCATCGTCCTTCTGATGCGGTTCTGCCAGACGGCAGGGACGGCATCGGTCATTGTGGGAGGGGCCGGGCGGCGATCCGTTTTAGCCGCGACAATTAAACAGTTCGCGGCTAAAGCCCCTCCTACACAAGCTAGCCAGCCGCTTACTTGGGCAGTTCAGCCTTTACGTTTTCCACGTAGTAGTTCATCGAGGCCAGTTCGGCGTTGGTCGCTGTGACACCAGCCGGGATTTTCTCGACGCCGCTCTGGTCCTTGATCGGCCCGGTGAACGGGTGCAAAGCGCCGCTCTTGATGTCGGCGATGATCTGCTCAGCTTCGGCCTTGACCTCCGCTGGCACCAGATCGCTGAGCGGCAGGCGGATGGTGTCTTCGGTCAGGCCGCCCCAGAAATCTTCGGATTTCCAGGTTCCGTCGATCACTGCCTGGGTGGATTTGACGTAGTGCGGGCCCCAGTCGTTGACGATCGAGGTGAGCACGGCCTTAGGCCCGAAGTGCGCCATGTCCGAGGCATAGCCCACGGCATACACGCCGCGACGTTCGGCGGTCTGGATCGGTGCCGGGCTGTCGGTGTGCTGGAACACCACGTCCACACCCTGGTCGATCAGCGCGTTAGCGGCATCGGATTCTTTGCCCGGATCAAACCAGGAGTTGACCCACACCACCTTGATTTCGGTGCCAGGGTTGTACTTGTCCAGGGCCAGCTGGATGGCGTTGATGTCGCGGAGCACTTCGGGGATAGGGAAGGAGGCGACGTAGCCGACTTTCTTGGTCTTGGTCATCTTCGCTGCGAGGAAGCCGCCAACGTAACGGCCTTCATAAGAGCGCGACAGGTAGGTGCCGAGGTTCTTGTCCTGCTTGTAGCCGGTGGCGTGCTCAAAGGTGACTTTAGGGAACTGCTTGGCCACTTTCAGCGTTGGGTTCATGTAGCCGAAGGAGGTGGTAAAGATCAGGTCGTAACCGCCCTTGGCCATGTTGCGGATAACTCGCTCGGCGTCCGCACCTTCCGGGACGTTTTCCACGTAGCTGGTTTCGACCTTGTCGCCGAGCTGCTTGATCACCGCTTGGCGGCCCTGCTCATGCTGGTAGGTCCAGCCGTGGTCACCAATTGGGCCGATATAAACGAAGCCAACCTTCAATGGGTCAGCGGCCGAAGCGCCCAATGTGGCGCTAAAGCCAAGGGCGGCAACGAGGGCGCGCAGCAGTGGTTTTTTGCTCTTCTCGAACATGGTCGGTGGAACTCCGATATCTGTGGGTACGTTGTTGTTAAACAGCTGCCAGTTGGATTGCAAAAAGCTGACCAACTGGACAATTAGCACTGCGCGCCGCGCAAAAACGCAGAACCCCGCCGAAGCGGGGTTCTGTGCAGGTGCTGTGCTGGTGCGTAAGGGGGTTATTGTGCTGCCGGATGGTGCGATGGATTGCTTGGATGTCGCGGCTAAAGCGGAGTGCCGCCTAGGCCCTCCTACAGATCGCTGCATACCCTTGGGAGGGGCTTTAGCCGCGACTGGCGATAGCGCTGACTAAACAGCTATAACCTGTACAGCGAAACCTTTCAGAAGGCAACGGAATGCCCCATTCAAAGCAACTGCGCATCGGGCGTTTTTCCGAAGATCAGCGCATCTACCTGCTGACCGCGACAGTCGAGAAGCGCGAACCGATCTTCGCGGATTTCCAGCTTGGCCGGCTGCTGGCTGCAGAGCTAAAAGCCGCTCATTTCGATGGTCTGGTTGAATCACTGGCCTGGGTTGTGATGCCCGATCATCTGCATTGGTTGCTGGTACTGCATCGCGGCTCACTCAGTGAGTTGATGCGCCGAGTGAAGGGCCGCAGCGCTCGGCAGATCAATTCGCTTGCTGGTCGAAGGGGGCAACTGTGGCAGGACGGTTATCATGACCATGCGCTACGCAAAGAAGAGGATGTGTTGCCGGTAGCGCGCTATATCGTGGCTAACCCATTGCGGGCGGGGCTGGTGGAGCGGATCGGTGATTACCCGCTGTGGGATGCGGTGTGGCTGTAATGGTTGTAAAAGCTGTCGCGGCTAAAGCC
>NZ_JAUSNR010000029.1 GCF_030656345.1 Pseudotabrizicola sp.
GACGCCTTTCGCCCGTTCCCGAACGATCTGACGGCGCTCCTGATCGGTCAGTCTGCGACTGCTGCCCATGTGAAGTATACGTTCCTATTTCTTGCCAACTTCGTACAAGCCCGCCTTCTCCCAGCACAAGCGGAGAAGGCACCAAGGGCTTGTACTCAATGTAGAAAATCGGAATCGCAGGCCGATTTGACGTCCTTTGGCAATTGCAGCGCGCATCGCGCTCCATGCAACGCGTTCCGCGTTCTCTGCACCGCGCATCGCGTCCTTTGGACTGCGTTTTGCGCGCCCCGCAGCATGTCGTCTGGCAAGCGTCAAATGGTAGATGCTGCCCGCATCCCGTCTGGCGCCGGATGGCTCACGTCCCGCGCGGGATGCATTTTGTTTCGTGCATCCCGAACTATGGCCGATGTCGAGTGTCGCACGGCATCTGCTGGCTGCATCGCGCGGACTGGAGGACGCCCTCTGTCGCACGTACGGTGCTTTCCGCCAGATGTGCGAAGCACCGTGCGCCCCGCATCCCGCCTCGGGGACCACGCATCCCGCCTTCTGCTTGACGCCGTCGCACGCGGAGGTTAGCGACGATCTTACATCTTTGCTGCATATAACCACTTTTGCGAGAGGACCGTCCCCATGCCGAACGACAATCTCGTGGTGATCGCCGCGATGGCCCGGAAAGGGGGGAGCGGCAAGACCACGCTCTCGCGCGCCCTGATCAGCGCTGCTGTTGCCGCTGGCCGTCGCGTCCTTCTGATCGATACCGACAGCACGGGTGTGCTCGGCACCTGGCACAAGCGGGCTGAAGCCGCGGGTCTAGGATCACCTCTCCTGCGCTCTGCGACCGTCGAGAGCGTGGGCGCTGTGGATCGCCGGATCGAGCAAGTCTATGCGGCGGACTCAGCGGATTTCATCTTCATCGATACGGCGGGTGTCGGGGCCGAGTGGTCAGACGGGATCGCCGTTCTGGCCGATCACATCGTGACGCCTGTCATGCTCTCGACTTCGGATCTCGATGTCGGCGCGCAGACGGCCGACTGGTTCGAAAAGCTCCGGGCTCGCGTCGATGACCCAGAAAGCTTGCCGCGCCACCACGTCGTGTTGAACATGGTAGATCCCAAGACGACGCGCGCAGATGCTGCCCTCATCGAGGCGGCGATCGCGCGGTTTCCGGTGGTCGAGACCGTGATGATGCGCCGCAACGCCTACAAGGAGATGGACGAGAAGGGCCTCCTTCACGCCGTGGCGCTGCAGAAGCAAGCCGATCCCAACCCGCTCATGCGCCCGCACGTGCGCCATGTGGTCGAGGCGCTGGAAGAGGCGACCGACATCCTCAACAACATCCTGGCCGCGTGAGGGCAGGGCGGTGAGGAAGAAGATCCCGACGATCACACGGCCCGACCCGGCTTATGCCGCATCCCTGCGTCCAGAGGTGGAAGAAGAACCGGGACGGGAGGAGGTACAGCGGGCCAAGGTAACGCCACAGCCTGGGAGCGCGCAGCCAGTAGTCGTGGACGATCACGTTGCCGCGCCGGGAAGCACGTCGCCGGCGACCACACCACGGCCCGGCCAGAAGACGGCCGGCAGCGCTGCGCCCCCCGCAATGGCATCGTCCCCCAGAACGCGACGCATTCCGGCGACACGCAAGATCGACATCCGGGTGAATGCACTGGAACGGCAGGAGGAAGCCCTGATCAATTGCGGCGTCGATCCTGCTCATGTCATCCGCGCAGCCCTGCGCCGCGCGGTGAAGAACTGGGAACTCGGGCCCGACTTCGTCCCCCCATCGGAAGAGCAGCGGACGAAGATCACCGAATGGCGCGCACGCACCTCGCTGGCTGTCCACGCTGGTGCTATGAACGCCCTCCTGCGCGCCCACGATCCCCTCGACGTCCTAAGCAAGTGGACCTTGATCCGCGGCCAGTTGGAGCCCCGCGTCTGGGCCGAAATCGACGCCATCCTTACCGAGATCGCCGAACGTGCTGCGCGGCCGCATGGAGGCGAAGTCTCGTAACTTACCTACCTAAAAGGATATCTTGAACTTCTTCGATCACATTTCGCGCGGTTTTGCGTCTTCATCTTGCAGTTGCAGAAACCAATCTTTAACACCCACGATCAGAATGAGCGGCCTCCTTTTTCCCTGGTGCAGAGGTCCGAGTAGAGGAGCGTAGCATGACCCCACAACCCAGACTTACTGGCAAACCCATCATGCGGATCCTCTGCCAGAAGACCAACACGCTCGTGGGGTACCTCTACCAATGGAACAATGGTGACGTGCAACCGGCCTGGCTGAACGAGGCCCTGGCCGAGGTAAGGTATGAACCCATGGTTGACGCCGCATGATTAATCCTACAGCCGACCTTGGCGGGCGGACCCAAGACAGCAAGCCCGTGAACTGGCCCTTGGCTTGGCACCGTGAGCTATAGACGCAAGTTCTATAGCTCACGCCGGCTCAGAGGCCAAAGCGTCGCATGCCGTTGCTTGGGGAGAGCGAACCCTCGGAGCATACCACCTGTGTCAAGATTGTCGAAGTCGCGCCGGACGATCCATCGTCGGCCTGAATCGGATCGACCAAACCGATTCAGAAACACGATTGGACTTTCCGAGTGGCAGGGCGGATTCTGTGCTGGGGAGGACCGCAATGGTTCTAGCACATCTGCACCGCATCGACGCTGACGCCAACATGTCCCGGTTCTACTGCATCGATCTTGCCGCGACTCTCTTCGGCGAGGTCACGGTGCTGCGCCGATGGGGCCGGATCGGGACTTGTGGTCGAACAAGCCTCGAGACTTGGCCGAGCGCGGGCGAGGCCGAAGCGTCAGCAAATCGAACCCTTCGGCAGAAGTCACGTCGTGGCTACAGTCTGGCTGAACCATCCCGCAATCGAGGCAACGGCGCCTGAAACCTCGTCACAGCCTTCGCTGCAGCCGGCCTTCCAGTTCTGCGCCGGCTTCGATCACAATCCGCTCGTGCAGGACATCAGCATGAACCACCGCGCTCGGTGACAGATGTATATGACGTGCCGAGACAGATCCCGAAACAAACCCCAGAACGGACAGGTCGTGGGCACTGACAGTGCCTTCGATCCGGCCAGTGGCAGCAACCAAAACCTCGGGCGCGCTGGCAGATCCGACAATCTTGCCATGGACGTCGACTGGGCCATCAGAAGTGACGTCACCATCGATCACCAGATCAGCGGCAAGGAGACTGCGTCGGGCAGTCGCGTGGGCGGCTTCCGGCCAGTTCGGGATCTTGTCATTCAGGGCCATGTGCGCACCTTCTGTCCTTTGTCCGACAGACCGGACTGGAACAGAGACGAAACGGGACGGCAACCGTATGACCGCAGATCGGCGAAGAAGCGCAGTTTACCTGGCGTCGATATCCTGACCGGCAGTACACAAGTCTTGATAACTGTTATCAAGCGGTCTACCTTATCGAATACAGATCGGAGGGCCCATGATCAGCGCTGACCTCGGACCGCAGCTCGAAAGTTTCGTCGCGAGGCTCGTAGAGACCGGTCGCTACAACTCGAAAAGTGAAGTGCTCCGGGAAGGCATCCGCCTGATCCAGGAACGTGAAGCACGGCTCTCAGTGCTCGACCTAGCCTTGGCGCGCGGTCTCGATGATGCCGAGAAAGGACGGGTCAAACCGATATCCGATGTGGTTTCGCGGCTTGAGGCCAAATACCAGAGCATGAGTCGCGCATCGGAATGAAGGTCGACATCACCAGCGCGGCCGAGGCCGATCTGGAAGCGATCGCCGACTACATCGCCCGCGACAATCCGGTGCGCGCCTTGAGTTTCGTGCGCGAACTCTACGAGCGGTGCCTCGACATTGCCGACATGCCGGAAGCCTGGCCGATCGTGCCGCGCTATGTGCATCATGGCATCCGTCGCCGAGTTCATGGCCGCTACCTGATCTTCTACCGCGTCAGCAAAGACCGGATCACCATCCTTCACGTGCTGAACGGGGCGATGGACGTTGAGGCGCTCCTGTTCCCGGAGGGCTGAGGATCAGCCCCAAGCAGGGCGAAATTTCTACTTTGCGGGGTTCCGCGATTTGTGTCGCATAATTTTGATTATGTAATCTCTCAAGAAAGGTAAGCGGCCCGGCCAGCGCTACTGAACAGGGTCTACGACAGGCAACCAGAAGAACCCCCCTGATCCCCATTTCGCAGTATCATACAGACCACCAAAACGAACTCGCAGTTCACGACCAAAAGCGAGCGACGCTTCCAAACCTAGACGTCGGTGGCTGGCAATCGTGTCAACCGGATCGAAAACTCTACTGATCAAATCCTCAAATCCAGTGCTAACTCTCACCGCAAGCGTCAACTCGTATGGTCTTAAGGAACGCCAAATCGCAGCGCGCAAGCGCGCTTCATTGAACTTATCATCGCTTACGACCGTTGCGGCATCAACCGTGGCACGCCCGACGTTCGCGCGAACCGTTCTGTTCCGCCAATTCTGAATTGCATTCGCAACAACAAAGCATAAATCCGCCTCCGACAAAAGTGAACTCTCAACCAGCGTCATTAAGGCTCTAGATTTCTCGAGCCCCTCAATATCATCAAGTTCTCCCCTCTGTTGCTCCTTTCCGATCATCGCATCGATGAATAGAGATCCACCGTAGAACGGAAGTCGGCTGTCTGTCGAAGAATCAAAAAAGACTTCACTTCCAACTAGGCCATTCACAAGTGCAACCTGAAGAAGATCCCTTCTCGCTTCAAAGAGATCCCGAGAGACTCCATCTATATCTGTCCTGCCGAGTGCAGCATCCAGCGTGTCGTGCTCACGACACCATGCGCATTCCTTCCTGCCAAAGTTCGGCAGAGCTACCTTCTCCACCACCGTCAGTTCACCCGTACCTGAATACCGCGCACCAAGCACAGCGTAATTCTTCATCACGACCGGATCTGACGGCCGCAGAAGGCCAATCATTACATGAATATTTGGCATTGCATCAAGCGACGTTTCACGGAGATGCCGCTTCAAATCGCCAATTGTCTGACCCGTTAACACCGCAGGTAACAGAAAGATCGACCTAGCTCCCTTTAGGTTAAGCGCCTGCAGGCAATCCTTGCGGCCGGAGATCTCACGCCAGTCAGGAACCGTGTACACAGCGGATCCTTCCAAAAGTCCAGGAGCGACCTTGCGCAAACTCTCTTGCATAGTCAAACTGGCAGCAGATCCATCGACAAACACATTGCGGAATGGAGCGACGTCCTGAACTCTGTTCGCCAAACTCTTCAGATAGGCTGGGTCCGCGAATAACCTGTCAAGGTCGACATGGTATGCATGGTGCCGACGAATACCATGCCTAGTATCGGAAGTTGTGGAGCCATCGCGATGGAGAGCGAAGAGTTCCCTACCGCAATATCGAGCCCAAAAGTCCGCATCCTCCTTAATGTCCTGAACGACAAAGGGTAGAATTTTTGCTACTCGATAGTCTGGAAAGTAACTGGTTGAACTTACCGAAATAACCTCAACCTCTTTTGATGCTTCAGCATTTTTTCCACGGAGACCACGGCTCTCCAGAAGTTTGTCCATCGAGCAAAGGACGAGCTCTGAGTATTCGCAAGTATTCAGAATGGAGTAGATGGCAATGAGCACCGCGGAATCTCGGGCGTCATATTCCGCTAACTGCTCGACAATTGCCCGCTCTAGGCCTCCAGACGAGTAGAAACTCGACAAGAAGAGCGCCTTTCCACCAAGCTTTTGGGCGGCATGAACCGCGTCGAAAATTTGCCTCTCTTTGAGCGGGCTCGTTGGAATATAGCTTGGAGAGTAGGACCAGGAAATTCGAGGCACACTTCCGCTGGTCGATCCCTCGTAGATCATCAAGTAGTCTGCGACCACAGCGGCCGAAGTCGAAATGCTCCACGTATCGCACATGATGTGTTTCACACCGCGAAGGTGCTCGATCATCCAAAAGAAGATAGCGGAGAAGAAGCCAGATCGCGACTGCAGGTTCCCTATCCTAACAAAGTAATCCGACAGGTGACCAGAGGGTAGCTCGAATAGCGCAGCACCCGCATGCTCAAAAAGAACATCCGGGCTTGAAAGAAGATCAAGGAACTCCGCTTGCCGGATTGCGGAAAGCGCATCCTTCGACTGCGCGCAATCTCCTATTGTGCGTTGCCAAACATCGTTGCCCTCAGGAATGGATACACTATCAATCATTGGCTCAAAGTCGCTTGTCCAGATTACAAGCTGCACATTTGACTCAATCGCCGGTGACGCGGCTCGTAGCCCATCTATCATAGCATGCAGACTAATTGGGTACTTTGACCAGTTAACAGCCACCGGGAGACGATACACGAAAATGGTTTCGTCGTTCTCTCGGCCGGTCCTGACAAGTCCTCTACTTCGCTGCGCTGCCTCCATTGTCTTTAGCTTGCTGAAAACGCTCAGCTGCGCGTCCTCTTGGTCACGCTCGAACTGGTCCAACTGAATGTCGATGACTCTATATTGCAATCGCTAGATCTCTAGAATGACTGAGAATGCGGTTCCACGTGAAAGTCGCGACTTTTGCTCCGTCTGTTCGATGTTACTGACGCTATCGTCGAAGTATATACCTCCAGGCGTCTCGACAACTATTCTAGCGGAAACTTCGCGCGCAAGTTCTCGAACATCATTGAGCCCCTGACCAGCACCTGGAACTTCACGCCCAGCCATTCGGTCATCAATAATGCGCTTCACGTTCAATGTGTCTGGAAGATTTGCGCGTTTCGGACTAAAATGGCGTACGTGCCGCTCAATGCCAGGTCCGGTGTCGCAGTAGGAGAATATAAGAACTCTTCTTCTCTGCCCAATGAGTCGCTGGTAAAGGTCCGCCGCCACGCTGCTAAGCGTTGGGTAGAACGATTGGAGCTCCAAGTTAAACTTAGCTTGACTCACCTTGTGCGGATCGAGGAGCGTAACGTCAAGAAACGTTAGTACGCCAAACAGATAGTCTTCACCTTCAGTTGAGAAATGCTCTCGACTGAACCGGTTATAGTTCCTGTTGAACGTTGCGTCTGCGTTGGCGTGAGATAGAGCATTCTGCAGAAGTTGCAGATGCATAAATTCTACAAAGCTCTTCCTTAGCATTGCGCTTGCATCAAGCGATGCCGGAGATACTTCGATTGAGTGTTTCTTCCATACTTTGTCAACTATCCTGGATATTCTCGGGAGAAACGCTTCTTTCCCGCAAGAGTCAAATATGTCCCTCTGAAACGTGTTGTCTTCAATTGAAGATCTTAGTCTTTGGACATGTAAGTCAAGTCGAAATGTTAGTGTGTCTTCGCGCGTAGCATCACTGTCCTGATCCCCTAGGAATCCCTCGACGTTTGCCGCAGTCTTGAACTTGGCATATTCGGCGCTTAGACGCGGATCGCCTCTTAGACTGCCCAACCAGGACAAATGTCCAGATAAGAGCTCATACTCTGCACGGGCTTGCTGAGATTTAGAGCTCGCTGCGCGGTTAGTGTATTTTTGGAAGAGTCCGCTTACGATCTCGAGTGTCGCTTTGGGACGATCCAGATGGTGAACCGCGGCATTGAGACGATGGACTTTCCGCCCCAGATGAGAATTTTCTGGAACGAGGCCATCATATATCTCGGATATCGTTCTTTCTGCCAAGCTGGCTTCCTCCATGGGCAAGAACTTACTCTGTCTTCATTTCCTGGCAAGGGACCATGGAAGTTTTGGTGCCAGCATTCGTGGAGGGCAGCGCTTACGCGCTGCCCATTGCCATGCGGTAGACCGGGATGCCCATCTTGCGGGCTTTGTCGGCCAAGTTGTCCTGGATGCCAGTGCCGGGGAAGACCACGACACCGATCGGCATGCAGTCCAGCATCTGGTCGTTGCGCTTGAAGGGTGCGGCTTTGGCGTGTTTGGTCCAGTCCGGTTTGAAGGCGACCTGTGGAACTTTGCGGTTGGAGGCCCATGTGGCAGCGATGCGCTCGGCACCCTTGGGTGAGCCACCGTGCAACAGCACCATGTCGGGGTGCTTGGTGTGGATCTGATCTAGACGATCCCAGATCAGCCGATGATCGGTGGTGTCCCCGCCCGAGAAGGCAACTTTCGGTCCCGGAGGCACCAAGCTCTCGGTCTCTGCGCGTTTCTTGGCGGCGATGAAGTCGCGGCTGTCGATCATCGCGGCGGTCAGGTGGCGATGGCTGGTGCGCGAGCCCGAACGCGGTGACCAATGGGTCCCGGTGGCCTTGAGGAAGAGGTCGGCAGCGGTTTCGCGGAAGAGTTCCATGCTCTCACGCCGGTCGATCAGGCCCTGCCCGATGTCGATCAGGATTTCAAGCTGGACGGATTTCACCTCAGAGCCATCCTGTTCGCGCTGAAGGCGTTTCTGCGCTTGCTCGTTGTCGTCGAGTTTCGTCTCGATCCGTTCGGCGGCGCGGTGGAAGGTATTGACGGTCGACCACAGGATCTCGTCGAGGTCGAAATCGAGGCTGGTGTCGGCCATGGTGGAGACCAGCGCGTCGAAGATGTCGGCGACGGCGGTCTGGATGACCTGGTCTTCGGGCGTGATCCGGGGATCGGCCTCGCCCGCCGCGGGACGGTAGCCATAAAGCGCCAGGTCCTGGATCATGTGATCGGTCGGCGAGGAGGTGTGATCGGGTTCGAATTCGTCATGGGCGTACATGGGATGCTCCATCGTCTGGACCGCGACCGTCGCGGCCTTCATGGCGACGAAAAGCCGACAAGCGGTCCGGTCTGGCAGACCGAGCCTTTTGCGAGGGCCTTGATGGCCAAGCCCGACTATTTTGCCTCGCGATGCAAAGGCGGCTCTGCCGCCGGCGGAAAATAGTCGGGCGCCGCCATTGCCTGACCGGACCGCTTGTGGGCCGCTCGCCCTCTAGAAGGCCGAGGCGCGGTCCCGCTGATGGAACTGCAGCCTCGTATACCCGTGATGAGATCGGACCTCTGGGATCACCCGCTTCGACGGGTCAAATGATCTTGCGCCAGAAAACGGCTGACGTCCTCGGGCGCGAGTTGCGCCCGGATATGCGCCCGAAGTGCATCCAGACCGCGGACGGTGAGATCGTCGTTGAAATCTCCCAACATAGGCGAAAGCGTGATGGCCTCGATCCCGACCTCGTGCGCCCGGGCGACCAGGCTGCCCCTTGCACCGTCCCCCGCCGGATCGTTGTCGCGGACGATATAGAGCCTGCGCAGATTTGCCGGAAACAGGAGGGCTGCTAGGTGTCCGGCCGAGAGCGCTGCAACCATCGGCATTTTGGGCAGGGCCTGACGGAGGGAGAGCACGGTCTCGATGCCCTCCCCCGCTGCCATGACCTCTTTGGCCAGCCCGAACCGGACCGCGTGGCCGAGCAAATCCCCCATCGCCTTCCGCTGCGTGTCGACAGGTGCCTTTGAGCCGCCATCGCGCGCAAGCCATGTGCGGTGCACACCGGTGACCTTGCCTTCGCGGTCAGTGACGGCAGCGATCATCGCGGGCCAGGTCTCGGTCTGATCCTCGCCCTGCCCCCGGTAGTAGCAGTTCGGGTGGAACTTCAGGGCGCCGGTGTCGCGGAGATCGGTGATGCCACGGAACCGCAAATATGTTGCTGCCAGCGAGCCTTTGAGCGGGCCGGACATGCTAAGGAGCCGCCGTGCCGCTTCCGACGATCCAGAGGGTGCGGGGGCGAGCTTCGGCGTCGGGGTGTTTGGGATCGGTTCCAGTTGCGGCAGGCTGAGGAAGCGCCGGGCTTCCTCAAGGACGTCGGCGAAATCGCTGAGCCCAAGGCTTTCGCGGATGACGTCGAGGAGATCACCATGGCTGCCCTCTGATGGATCCTGCCATTTGCCAGCAGCGCCCTTGCCCGAAGCAGGGCCCGTGAGGCGTACGAACATCGAGCGCCCTGCGGTGTTGCGGACATCGCCGACCTGCCAATAGTTGCCCTGTCTGCGTCCGTTGGAAAGATAGGTCTGGCAGACCGCCTCGGCCTGTTGACCAAGGCGCTGCGCCAAATCTGCGGCATCAATACGGGACATCAGGCAACCTCACGCTCAGAAATGCGGGAGATAGGCCAGAGGTTGAGGAGCTTGGCAAGCACTCCCGCGCCATCAGGTCCGACTGGCACGAAGAAGCGCAGTTTCCACGAGATGATCTCGCTGAAGAGCCCATAAGCCCGGAGCCGTTCGCGCATGCCTTCGGTGAAGCCGGTCAACTCGATCCGGTTCACCCCCATGACGCGGGACCGGCGCAGTTGCAGACTTTCGGTCAGGTCGAGGATCGTCTTGCCTTCAATCAGCGCGGCGTAGGCCTGATCAGGGGAAAGGTTTGGTACCCCTGCCCCAGTGGCCGTCGCGGCCCAGGCGGGCGAGACCCTGCGGCCGATAATCCGCTCGCCATCATCGGTCTGAAGGCGATAGACGCGGGTTTCGTCCTGCGGCAGGCGCTTCCAGACCGGCAGGAGAAGACCGGAGACGACATGCAGTGTGCTGTCGGTGAACTCCGGCACTTCAACCACTTCGGCATTCCAGGCGGCGACAAAGGTGGGGCGGTCTGTCTCGACCCATTGCGTGCCGCCCATCAGGCGGACGGCGATGTTCTGACTTTCCGTGGGGCGGATCAGCCGAACCCGCCGTTCGATCTCGCCATCATCCAGCATCAAGCTGGTGGTTGGCACCTGCACTGCCGCCCTGCCCGACCGGGTGTTGATCATCAGGACGGCACGCGGGTCGTCAAGTTCGGCGAGCGCTTCGTCCAGCAGGCGGGGTCGGTTGCGGCGGCGTTCCGTGATGGAGAGAAGTCGGGTTTCCGCGCCGGTGGTCGGGTGGGTGTAGATCACTTGTCGGTCGGTGACGCGGAAGCTCTTTGCGCGCAGGGTCTCCAAGCCGAGGTCATATGTGCCCGATGCCATTGCCCCGTCGATCCGCGCTTCGAGGAGCTGTTCGAAGGCCGCGAAGAGGATGCCCTGCATCTCGATGGTCAAGGCCAGGAGCCTGTTCAGGAAGGTGGTGATCGGTGGCAGATCATCCTTGATGCCATTAGTGTCCATCAGCTTGAGGCCCGCGGCCGCCTCGAAGCGTTGCAATGAGCAGCCTTCGATCTTGCCGCGCACGAGCAGAAGGTAAAGCTGACGCAGCGCATCCCGGGCATAGAGGCTTTCGAGATTGTCTTCAGGGCGGAAGAGCCCCTGCCCTCCCGTCTGGCGCTGCCCGCGGGTGATGGCGCCCAGCGTGTCGAGGCGGCGGGCGATGGTGCTGAGAAAACGCTTCTCAGCTTTCACATCAGTCGAGATCGGTCGGAACAAAGGTGGCTGCGCCTGATTGGTCCGGTTGGTGCGGCCTAGGCCTTGGATCGCCGCATCGGCTTTCCAGCCGGGTTCCAGCAGGTAGTGAACCCTGAGCCGCTGGTTCTTTGCCGAAAGCTCGGCGTGATAGCTGCGCCCGGTGCCCCCGGCATCGGAGAAGATCAGGACGCGCTTCTGGTCATCCATGAAAGCCGAGGTCTCGGCAAGGTTGGCCGAAGGCGCGCGAGTCTCGACCGCAAGCCGTGCCGCCAAGCCCTCGCCCTTGCGAATGATGCGGCGCGCCCGGCCTGTCACTTCCGCCACCATCTCTGTCCCGAAATGCTGGATCACCTGATCGAGCGCGCCCGGGACGGGAGGAAGCGAGCCAAGGTTCTCCAGCATCTCGTCGCGCCGTGCCACGGCCTCGCGGCATTCGACCGGCTGGCCATCGCGGAAGACCGGGCGCGACAACAGGTTGCCCTCGCCATCGGTGAAGGGCTCATAGAGTTGCACTGGGAAGGAATGCTGAAGGTACGAACCGACGTATTCCCTCGGAGTGACGTCCACCGTTAGGTCATTCCATTCGTCGGTCGGGATTTCGGCGAGGCGCCGTTCCATCAGCGCCTCGCCGGTCGAAACGATTTGGATCACGGCGGCATGGCCCGCCGCGAGATCGGTCGTGACTAACCGGATCAGCGTCGGGGTTTTCATCGAGGTCAGCAGATGGCCGAAAAAACGCTGCTTCGTCGATTCAAAGGCCGAACGAGCAGCGGATTTGGCCTGACGGTTCAGCGTTCCATTCGACCCGGTAATGTTCGCCGCCTCCATCGCCGCATCGAGATTGTTGTGGATGACCGCGAAGGCACCCGCGTAAGCATCATAGATGCGGCGCTGCTCGTCGGTCAGCTTGTGCTCGACCAGCTCGTATTCGACGCCGTCGTAGGAGAGGGACCGCGCGGTATAGAGGCCAAGGGCACGGAGATCGCGGGCAAGCACTTCCATGGCCGCGACGCCACCGGCCTCGATCGCCTCGACGAATTCGGCGCGGGTGGCAAACGGGAAATCCTCTCCGCCCCAAAGGCCGAGCCGTTGCGCATAGGCGAGATTGTGAACGGTCGTTGCCCCTGTTGCCGAGACATAGACGATGCGGGCCTCGGGCAGTGCATGTTGCAGGCGTAAGCCCGCCCTGCCCTGCTGCGACGCCTCGACATCTCCACGCTCGCCTTTGCCGCCGCCCGCATTCTGCATGGCGTGACTTTCGTCGAAGATGATGACCCCATCGAAATCGCGGCCCAGCCAATCTACGATCTGGCGGACGCGTGAGATCTTTTCGCCGCGATCATCGGAGCGCAGAGTCGCATAGGTGGTGAAGAGTATGCCCTCCGACAGGGTGATCGGCTTGCCTTGGGCAAAGCGCGACAGCGGAGTGACCAGGAGCCGTTCCTGGCCAAGCGCCGTCCAGTCGCGCTGCGCATCCTCGATCAGCTTGTCCGATTTCGAGATCCAGACCGCCTTGCGACGTCCGCGCAGCCAGTTGTCGAGGATGATTCCGGCGGATTGTCGGCCCTTCCCCGCGCCGGTGCCATCGCCCAGCATAAAACCGCGGCGGAAGCGGACCGAGTGAACTACACTATCGGCTGCAGCGCTGACAGTGTCGAAGGTCGCATCCACGGTCCAGCTCCCGGCAAGATGGTCGGAATGGGCCTCGCCGGCATAGATCACCGTCTCCAACTGGGCGTCCGACAGGCGTTGGCCGATGTCCACAGGCAACATAGGCCGATAGGTCGGCCGCGGCGGCGCTACCGAGGCCATGGCAGCGGATTGCACCAGCTTGGTCGGATGCGGCACGGCGCCGGGAATCCGGATCGATTGGAGGCCGTATTCTTCGTAGATCGCATCTGTGATGCGGACGGCATCGGGCGGCGTCGCATCAATGGTCTCATAGACGAGTTCGACTGTCTTCGGGGATGCAGCCGGCTTGCGGATGGCGGGGGCAGCATTGGCCTGAGCGAGATAGCCGCGGACTGAGCGCGCAGGCGAAGTGGGCGACGGCGGCTTCGGCAATTCGACGGCTGGACGCGGCGGCACATGGTCGGTGATCCAGCCGAGCAGGGTCGCAACGTCAGTTGCCATGCCAGGGGAGGCGGGGAAGCGCGTGGGATCTTCGACCGGGCTCTTGTCGATCACGGTCAGCCGCGTCGGAAACGTCGTGCCATGGCGCGAATAGACCGATCCGTCGATCGCCGCCGAGAACACCACGCGCCCGCTCTCCTGAAGCCGGACGAAGGCATCGCGCCAGATGGGCAGGTCGGGACCGAAGCCCGCGCCGGTGATCGTGACCAGCCGCCCGCCCGGGGCGAGGCGCGCGAGAGCCGAGGCGATATGCCGGAAGGCGGCGTCCTGAACTTTGCCGGTGACATTCGCCATCGCGGAAAACGGTGGGTTCATCAGGACGACAGATGGCGCGACCCAAGCATCGAGATGGTCATGGATCTGCGCCGCATCAAAGCGGGTGACCGAAAGGGCCGGAAAGAGGGAAGAGAGGAGGTCAGCCCGGGTGTCGGCCAACTCGTTGAGGATCAGGCTACCGCCGGAGATTTCGGCGAGGATAGCCAAGAGGCCAGTGCCTGCCGAAGGCTCAAGCACAACATCGTCTGGCTTAATTGCCGCAGCGGTCAGTGCCGCGAGGCCGAGCGGGATCGGCGTTGAGAACTGTTGCAGCGATTGGCTTTCCTCGGACCGGCGCGTGTGGCTGGGTAGAAGGCCCACGATCTTTGAGAGCGCGGCCACTCGCGCCGCGGGCTTATCGGCTTGGCGAAAGATCGACCGGCCGTACTTCCGTAGGAAAAGGACTGTCGCGGCCTCGCAGGCATCATAACCTGCCTTCCAATCCCAAAGGCCGGAGGCATCCGAAGCGCCGAAGGCGGTTTCCATCGCCGTGCGCAATGTCGCACCGTCAATGCGCTGCCCGCGCTCGAGTGAGGGCAGCAAAAGGCCAGCCGCAATCAGGATAGCAGAAGCCGGGGCGACCGGCGCTTGCGCCAGGGTCGCCGGGGAAAGGTCGTTCATCGGGAATTCCTCAAGAGAGCGGGAACGGGTCAGGCCCGATCAGCGCTCTCTCTCACCCGCCGGACCTGACCCTTTTCGGCACCCCTCTCCCTCTTCGCGCCAGGGACAGTCGCCCGAATGGGGGGAGACTGCCTCGGCAGGCTCCAGTCCGAAGGACGAGGGCCCGGTCCGGGCGGTACGCCGGGAGGTGCCAAACCGCCTGACAAGTACTCGTCGGCCCGGGTTCTCTACAAAAGCCGCCCGGACTGATCAAATGCCACAGCCACATGGTCTTCGGGGAGCTTTAATGCTTGCGGCGCCAATCCCGCCAGTTGTAGGCTCTGCCCACCAGAGTAAGGCGAAAGAGCTGCAAAACCAAAGAATTGCTCGTCCATAAGAGCCCTGTTTCTTTGACAAGCCATTGGCCATGCGATGGTCTGTGATAATTGGGCGAAGAAGTGTGCGTATGAATGAGGCCGATACTTGCAGGAAGTTCGTCGTCCCCAAGCTGCAAGCAGCCGGATGGGACAATCGCCCCCATGCCATCAATGAACAGAAGAGTTTTACGGACGGTCGTGTCGTGTTCGTTGGTGGAAAGGCCCGCCGAGGGAAACAAACCCACATTCTCCAAGTAAGTCGCTGATTTCGCTGTCGTAATCGTGATATTTCGCATATAAATCATGGCGTTGACGGCTGCGAGGGGCGCGTTTCATGGATCACCTGGAGGGTGCGGGCTTGGCGCGGGGAGATCGGGTTG
>NZ_JAUSNR010000025.1 GCF_030656345.1 Pseudotabrizicola sp.
CCCGCTTACCCAGACCGAGATCAAGGACCTCGGCAACCAGATCGCCTCGGCCGCCTCAACCACGCTCAGCACCAAGAAGCCCATCGTCTCGGTGTCGATCCTTTATCGCGACCGGCCTATCCGGGCGCAGGTGATCCAGCCGCCCGCTGTCGAAGGGGGTTTTTCGATCTCGCTGCGGTTCTTCTCCTCCCTGCCACTGGAGGCCATCAAGCTTGGTTTCCTCTATGGCAAGGAGCGCAGCCTCGAAGGCCTGCGCCGTGAACGCAACGCCGCACTGCGCGATGTGGTGGCCTCCGGTGACATCGACGCCGCCTTGCGGTTCTGCGTCGAGAACAAGCTCAACATGATCGTCTCGGGTGGTACCTCGACCGGCAAGACGGTCGCGGCGCGCAAGATCCTCTCGCTGATCCCTCCAGAAGAGCGGATCATCACCATCGAAGAGGCAGCCGAGCTGCGGCCCGAGCAGCCGAATGCCGTGACACTGATCGCGGACCGGGACACGGAGGCGCGTAGCGCCGATGTGCTTCTGGCCTCGACCCTGCGGATGCGGCCCGACCGGATCGTGCTGGGCGAGGTCCGTGGCCGCGAGGCCATGACCTTCCTCGAGGCGATCAACACCGGGCATGGAGGCTCGCTCACCACGCTGCATGCCGAGACCCCGCAACTCGCCGTCCGCCGGCTCGCCATAGCCGCCCTCAAGACCGATGTGCCGATGACCTATGCCGACATGGTCGACTACATCGAAGGCTCCATCGACGTGATCATCCAGGCCGGCCGTCATAATGGCGCGCGCGGCATAACCGAGTTCTTCTTGCCGGGGCAGGCAAGACATCCAGACCAGAACACGGGTCCAACCGGGGGTGCCGCGCGCGCCACGGTCGCGGCCGAATGAACCGAAAGGAAAGCCCCATGCGCAAGATCACCCTCACCGCCGCTGTCACCCTGCTGGCCGCGCCGCTCGCGGCCCAGACCTCGCCTCAGGTGACGAACGATCTCACCGTGACCATGTCGCCCCAGCAATACCGGATCTGCAACGACCGGCCCGCTCGCCCGACCTGGATGGACGAGGTCCACCCGCGCGAGGCCTATAAGGCGCTGACGCTGATGCGGCTTTACGAGCTGCGGTCATGGGAGGCGATCCAGGAAACCGGCGATTGCGGCTGTGATGTGCGCTTCCCGTCATGGGATGCAGCCTCGGCCGAGTACGAGGAACGGTTCGCGACAAGCACCCAAGCGGAGCACACTCAGGCCCAATTGGCCCTTCGGAACGAGCAGAACCAGATCGCCCGCGACGTCCAGGATATCTGCGAAACCCAAGGCAACTGGTAATGAGCATCGTCAGCTGGATGGTTGGAACCGCTGACGGTTTCCTTGCCGATGCCGCCGAGTCCCAGTTCGGGGTGGTGGCAAGCAATACCGGCACGATCGTCCTGCTGATGGTCACGCTCTCGCTGATCGGCGTCTGCATCAACATGGCCTTCCAGTTCCGCAGCATGGATGGGGCCAGCTTCTTCTGGTACCTGATCAAGCTGATGTTGATAGGGCTCTTCGCATTCAACTGGGCCAACTTCAATGCGGTCGCCAATGCCGTGATCGGCGGGCTCGACTACGTCGCCGGGGCCCTGATCTCCTCGGTTGGCGGCGGCGGGGCAGGGGCCACCTACTTCGCGGGCGAATTCGACCGGCTGATCACCGAGTTCAGCCAATACCTGAACGCGATCGGCAACAACCTGAACTGGATGACCGGCGCGATCCTGGGCGGG
>NZ_JAUSNR010000028.1 GCF_030656345.1 Pseudotabrizicola sp.
GCAGAGGCCGTTGGACGCGGGCTGGGACAGACAATCCACGGAGATCAAGGCGACCCTGAAGGCCCGTCAGGAAAGACAAGTCAGGCACCACCGGCGATGAAACCACCTCTGCCAGCAGTCTGGCCAGCTTGCGCCTCCCCCCGCCCCTGCTGCCTCACCGCTCCAGCAACTCCACCGTGGTCAGGTCTGCCAGGGCGATGGAAGGTAAAGGACGATTTTCGAACGAGGGCAGCGATTGAGCCAAGATGCTGGTCGAGCTTGGCTGAGACTCCATCATAACCCGCGCAACTCGATGATGATCTGACGGTAAGGCCCTTGCCCTCGCTCACCGCCCCAATACCTGCCGCAACAATGATCACTTGGCAAAGTCCTGTCGAAACCCGGGGCCATCCAGCCGCTGAAATCCTCACGCAGCAGCGGTCGACGAATGGCGAATGCCGCCCGTGCCAAACTATGCCAGCCAAATGCAAACACCCCCCGACGAAACCGCAGGAGGGTGCTAAAGGGTCAGGAATTTCCAGTCGGCTTGCGGGGTGCCCGCGTCAGTCGATCGCCTTAAAGATCTCGCCTGCCTCGGGATGGTCGCCCGCGAACTCGTAGAGCCGCATGTAGGCTTCGGACAGTTGGTCGGCCTCATGCCGGAACGAGAGATGGGACAGCGCAAAGAGGGTGGCGATGATCCCGGCGGCCTCGGCCGAAACCTCGCCCATGTAGCCGTTGGTCTCGCAGAAGATGCGGAACCTCTTGTCAGAGTAGGGCGACATGAACAGAGGCTGGCCGTCCCGCTCGTGGAAATGCCAGAGACCACCGGTGTAATCGTCGGGGGCCAGCCAGGACATGAACTGATAGACGGCGCGCTCGCCGATCAGCATCAGGGCGGGGCTGAAGAGCGCGGGCAAGAATGCCATGCGCCGCGCCTCGAGCACGAGGGTGGCAGGTTTCAGGGGGGTTGCAGCTTGGGTCATCGGAAATCCTCCGGATCAGGGGTGAATTGCGCGCGCCGGCGGCTCTCTCGACCCACCCGAACACGTCGATTTCCAACGCAACTCCCCCTCTCTTGCGGTCGCGGAGTTGATTTTGTTCTCTATATGTTCTATATTTGAGAGACGATCCAAATGGGAGATCCATCATGGAAGCTGCCAGCTTCGCTCTGCCCGCCACCGAACGCCAGATCGCCTATGCGCGGTCGCTGGCGCTCCGGAACCAGAGCCTGTTGCCTTGGGAAGTTCAGCAAGACCGCCGCTCTCTCAGCGCCTGGATTGAGTCGCAGGCGAAGTTGAAGCCTGCGGACACCAGCCATCCAACCTCCAAGCAGGTCGCCTTTGCCGAACGGCTTGCGCGGATCAAACGCCGCGCCGTGCCAGACGAATGCTTTCGGGACCGGCAGTTGCTGTCGCGCTGGATCGACAGCAACCGCTGAGGGACAACCGGGGCCCGGGACGGGGATGGGCGGATTTCGGGACGGCTATCTGAACCGTCGACCTTCCTCCGTGAAGGTATAGCCGCCCACGACCAGCGTCTCGTCCACGGCCTCGTCCGATGTCAGGTAGTCGTATTCGTGCTCAAGCTGGCGGTAGAGCCAATTGGCGAGATCGCGCAGGGCATCGGTGACAATGGACTCGGCATCGCCGATGACCTCAACCGCGGCCGCACTGTCCCGGGACACAGAGACCGCCATGGTGAAGGCATGGTAGTAGTTGCCGCGATGCGTGACCTCGGCGCGCAGCTGGTAGAAATTCTGCCGCTGCGCCGCCTGCAAGGTCTCCGCGATCCGGTGCAGGGTCTTGTCCTTCGGCGCATAGGCGCGAAGTTCGGCGGCGGCGGATTTCCGGTAAGAGTACCAGCCCTCCCAACAAGCACCATCGCCCTGCGACCAGAAGCCGCTGAACCAGATGCAAGCGTCCTGCCGGGTGCGACCGCCGATAAGGCGAGTGGTCCAGGTCTTCACGCGGATGCCGAGGATTTCCGCGATGTGCTGGAAGTCCTCATAGACAACATCATACCAGTCATGGTCGAAACCGCCCTCGCGATACCAAGCGCGGGCACTGTCCTTGGCGCCCTCGGGAAGTTCATCGATCCGATAGACGGTCGTTGCGATCAATTGGGGCATGAGCGTGTCCCTGTCTTGTATGGCCCCGCAGAACGGCCGGGGCGAGTTTCCGGAAGGGGCGAAGATCAGGCCACCAGAGCGTGATCGACTGCAGCGGCTGCAAGGTCGCGCCAAAACGGCTCGACCAGTCGGCCTTCCAGCGAGCGGGCGCGGGTGAGCAGCGCAGCTGCCGACGCGGGATCGCCGACGTCGGTCGTCGCGCGGGCCGCGGCTCGAAGCCCGCAGGCGTCTGCCACCACGCGCCGCGCCTCGGCATCGCTGTCGACCGGGGCGCACCAATGGATCAGGCCTGCCTGTACGTCACCTGACAGCACGAGGCTGTGCTCGGCATCGAGGATGGCGATGAACTGCGGCACCAGACGCAGGGCCGCATCTTGGCCTGCGTCGATCTGGCCGGAAGCGACAGCTTTGCGGGCCACGACCATGGCCGCCGCGAGGTCACCGCAGCTGCCGAGATCAACCTCGCGCTCAAAGCGCAGCTGATCGATCGCCGGATCGTCCCAATGCGCGCGGCATAGGCAGCTGACGCGCAGGGGCAAGCGGTCCGCGAGGCGCAGATGGGCAAGAACCTCGCTGATCAAGTTGTCGCCGGGGCCATGGAAGGCGGTTTGGGGGATGGGTGCGGTCATCTGGATCACTCCGCGACGGGCGGCAGGAGACTCTCTCCCACCCTGAAACCCGTCACGGAATAACCCGCCCATCTCTCCCTTTGGCGGGTGCCTGACCGAGAAGCCCTGCACCCGCCATCTGGGGATCACCCCCCTGCCCTGCCCTGCCCCGCCAGCCGATGAAACTCGACGGGCCGTCATAGACGGCATGGCGGGCCTCATCGATGGCGAAACCGAAGGCCCCAACTTTGTAGTCCCCAGAGGGGACAAGGAAGCGACGCTCCTCGGTTTGGGGATCGCGCCGTCCGCCGCGCGTGGCAATCACCTCGGTGAAACCGCGATGCTGGTCGGAATAGATCGCCGAGATCACGACCCAGTCTTTCGCATGATCGCGGGCAAAGGCTTCGCCGTCGCGCGTGCGGGATTCACCACGGCGCAGCGCCCGGCCATGGATCGCCTCCCAGGCATCCGGCCAGTTGTGGCGCAGGGTCTCTTCGGCTTGGCGCCGCTCAAGCCCAGTAAAGAGATCCGGCCAGGCGGTCGCGACAGCGGCCCAAGCGGGATCCTCTTCGTAGTAACCACCGGCGTTCCGCAGCTGGGGATGGACTTGGGCATTGCGATCCACCGTCAGGTGGAACCCGCCATGGCCGGAGGTCGAGTGGAAAAACACGCCCTCGCCGTAGCGAACCGCGCCCTGCGATGGTCCCCAGGGCGTGTTGGCATGGGCGCGGAACTCCTGCCGACCGAGGGTGGCCTTCTCGCCTTCATGCTCGGCCTGTTCCTGAACGAGGGCGCGGAAAGCGGCCTCGTCAGCAACATCGCCGCCATGGCCGTAGAAGTCGGACCGCTTCCAGTCCGACAGGGGCTTGGAGAGACGCCAGCCGCTGCCCAGGAAATACCGGCTATCAGCCGTACGGATCATGGCATAGGCGGCATCGCCGATCCGGGCGACGATCAGGCCATCGGCACTGCGACCGAATTCCGGGACGGGGAAAGAGGTGGGGTTGCGGGAAGGAACAGCCGTGTTCATGCGACAAGCGCCTCCACCGCGTCGATGTCTTCGCCGTTCAGCGCAGCAGTCAGCCATTCATGGGTGCTGATCCAGCCAATACTTTTGCGCGCGCGAAGATCGACGAAATGCGCTCCGCCGCCAAACGCCTCCAGCCGGGGCCGGGAACAGGTGTGGGCATAGTCGAAACCCCAGAGGCCGGCGAGGTCGAGATCCTCCGCGAGGCGCAGCACGAAGCGGATGACGCCTTCGACGTCACCCTGCCCGTCGTCCTGGAACCAGAGGATAGAACTGCCGGGACCATCCTGCAGCGACAGCGCAAAACCCGAGAACTCCGGATCATCCGAGGCCTCGTCTTCCTCGCGCAAGCGCAGGATGAGGTCTAGCGCCGCAATTGCTTTTTCAGCCGTGCCCACGTCCAGGACGCAAGAGAAGTGTGTGAAATAGTCAGCCACGATGGGCTCCTTTCAGAATGAAAAACCCGAGGCCCCTTCGGCCGGGTCAGGTTGGGTTGCGATTGGGGGGAGAAATCAGCTCGCTTCTGCGGGCTGAGGGACTTCGGCGGCGGCCTGCGCCGCGGAATGGGCCTGCAAGAGGTCGCGGTAATAGCGCTTTCGCGCGTCTCGCCAGCTGCGGACCGCGAGCGTGTCGGGATGCAACCGGCGGATCGCTGTGCGGACGACCGTGAGGGGAGAGGCTTCAGGCGGAAGACCGAGGTTCTGATATACCCGGCTCATGTCAGATGACCTCCCGCATGGGGCTAGCGAGATGCGGATCGACCTCGGCCTCGATCTTCTGGGTCCGGCCCATCCAAGGCTCGGCCCGGATCGACCGCGCCCAATCAGCAAAGCTCGGGATAAAACCCAGATCTTCACGGACATGTTGCTCGCCGACCCAACGGGTCGGGATGACCCGGCCTGACGACAGGGTCAGCGTTTTCCCGTGAACCTGCTCAGCCATTATATAGACAGAGTCGGTCAAAACCGACTTCGGGCGTATCGTGGCAGGCGATTTAGACTCAGTCGGAGATGCGCCATGGTGGATGCAAAGCTTGAAGGCGCAGGCCCTGATCCATCTTCGTTCGCCGCAACC
>NZ_JAUSNR010000030.1 GCF_030656345.1 Pseudotabrizicola sp.
CCGCCATCTTCCAATACATCAACGGCTTCTATAACCCGCGCCGTCGGCACTCAGCATTGGGAGGCAAAAGCCCCTTGGCCTTCGAACGTCAAGTGGCCTAAACGAGGACTGGGAGCGGCACAAATACGTGACAAGACCACACCACTATTTGCTGCACAGCCACTGCCCCTGAGCCCCCTGCTCTCAAGAGCCACAACAGCCCCCTGAGGCCGCCGGACGCGCCTTTGGGGATCAACCAGGTCTCTTCGGTGACAGCCTGCCGGACGGCTGCAGTTCGGTCCGATGCTGACTGCAGCCGGGAAGCGACCATGACGCTTCCAGCGCCAGATGCTGTCGGTGGAAACGCCGTAGCGCTCAGCGACTTGTTCGACTGAAAGGTAAAGGGTTTCGGGCTTGATGTTGGCATTCATGTGTCTGCATCTCCTGATATGTGGCGCGAACTGTTCACGCCACTTATCGCCTTTACGCAGGACATCAGAATCTGTCGCTTGGCATTTTCGAAAAAAGAACGCTGACGACGAAAAAGATCCCAGCTTGAGATCAAGCGACACAAGAATGTTGGTAGCTATGTTGGTTCAAATCCGAAGATCTTCAAATTTTTCAACAAAATCAATAACATATCAGGTTATGTGGCGGACAGTGAGGGATTCGAACCCTCGAGACGGTTCCCCGCCTACACACTTTCCAGGCGTGCGCCTTCGACCACTCGGCCAACTGTCCGTGGCGGTGTCTTAATCGCGACTGGAACAAAGATGCAAGAGCGGAATTCCTGAAACGGGATGTGTTTCTGCTTTGGCAAGCATCTCGGCCCGCGGTGACGGTGCGGCCCGGCTTTCTACGACATGCAGATCCGTGCACAGCCGGTCGCTGCCGTGTCGTTCCGTCCGGAAGGCCACAACATCACCAACCTGAACCTCGAGCATGGGATTGCGCCAGGCGGTGGCCCCCGAGGCGATACCCAGCTCTTTTGAATCGTCGCACCAGATGATGGCGCGAAACGATGACGGGGAATACCAGATCACCACTCCATGCATGCTCATCAGACGGTCTCCGTGGATCAGCGCTTTCAGTCAACATGTCGTTGGTCAGATTCCCGGGCGCAAGAATGAATGTAAACATTCCCAAGGCTGTGGCAGCAAAGATGCTGTACGCATCGGCCGGAATATGTTGCGAAACCATTTTCGCCGTATCTGCTCGGCCCTGCATCACAGAGCGGACAGGCCGGCGCAGTCCCGGACACGGGGATGGCACAACATGAGGGACCACAACGCGCGCCGGTCGGGCGGGAAAGATACCGTGCCGGTCGGTGCGCAACCGGCTGTAGCGCCCGCCGCTGTCAGCTTCCCAGCGTCAGGGTCACGCGGCGGTTCTGCCGTCCTTTTTTCTCGATCTTGCTGATCTCGACCTGCCCGACCTCGCCGGTCCGGGCGACGTGGGTGCCGCCGCAGGGTTGCAGGTCCACCGGCACCGTGCCCTGCCCGATCCGCACCAGCCGCACCCGGCCCTGCCCCATCGGCGGCATGACCGACATGGTCTTGACCAGCCCCGGATTGGCCAGCAGGTCCTCATCCGTGATCCACTCATCGGTGACCGGCAGATCGCGGTCGATCAGGTCCGACAGCGCCGCCGACAGCGCCGCCAGATCGGCCGGCGGCTCGGGCATGTCAAAATCCAGCCGTCCGCGCTCTGCCCCGATCTGGCCGCCGGTCACCGCCAGGGGGATCACCACCGACAACAGGTGCAGCGCCGTGTGCATCCGCATGTGACGGTGCCTGCGGGTCCAGTCCAGCCGCTGGGTCAGTTCTGTGCCCACCGGCGGCAGGGCCAGCGGTTCGGACGGCACCAGCGCCACCTGCCCGCCCTCGACCTTGACGGCGGTTGCGATGGTCAGACGCCCGCCCTGCCAGTCAACCCAGCCGGAATCGCCGGGCTGACCGCCCCCTGTGGGGTAGAACACCGTCCGGTCGATCAGAATGCCGCCTTCGGGCGTGTGGCCAGTCACGCGGGACGTGGTTTGCTGGCAATAGGCATCATCGCGGAACAGCAGGTCTGTCATGATCAGGTCTCCCCCTTGCCCGCATCGCCCAGACCTTCGCCCGGCGACTGGTCGCGCGGCAGCGGCCCGGGCGGCTTTGGCTCCGGCGCGCTGTCTTTGGCTGTCGTACCGTCTGCCTTGGCGTCTGCCTCAGCGGCGACGCCCCCGCCCTGCAGCATGCGCAACAGTCCGGCAATCTCGGTCGCGTTGCGGATGGTGACATCCGACTGCGCGAAGGGAATTTCGATCCCCTCTTCGGCAAAGCGCTTTGCGATCTGATGGTTGATCTCACTGCGGACCGACAGCGAGAAGTTCACGTCCCGCAGGATCACCCGGATTTCGAAATTCATCGAATCCGCGCCGAAGGCCATGAACACGACCATCGGCGGCGGGTTCAGAATGGCAAGCGGCTGCGCTTCTGCAATCTCTTGCAGCACCCGGGTCACCTTGCGGGTGTCTGACCCGTAGGCCACCCCGACTGGCACGATCAACCGGCCCGACAGGTTGAAATGGGTCCAGTTGGTGACCTGCCCCGCCACCAGATCGGTGTTGGGCACAATCACATCGGTGCGGTCAAAGGTCTCGATCCGGGTCGAGCGGACCGAGATCGACTTGACCTTGCCCTGCACGCCGCCAACCTCGATCCAGTCGCCCTCGCTCACCGGGCGTTCGATCAGCAGGATGATGCCGGACACGAAGTTCGACACGATGTTCTGCAGACCAAACCCGATGCCGACCGACAGGGCACCGGCCACAATCGCCAGCCCTGACAGATCAATCCCGGCAGAGTTAATCGCGATCAGCCCGGCCAGAAACACCCCCACATAACCCGCGCCGGATATCACCGCATTGCGTGCGCCCTGATCCAGACTGGTGCGCGGCAGGATAGACCCGCGCAACGCGCCCTGAAACAGCCGGGTGACCATGATGCCTAGGCCAAACAGCACCGCGAAATACAGGAAATCCGTGGGCGAGATCCGGGTCTCGCCCAGCGTGAAGCCTTCGCGCAACCGCGTCCACATCTCGGTCAGATCGGCCAGCCGCGCGCCCCAGATCAGCGCGAACACCGGCAGGGCGGCCAGCACCAGACCAAAGCCCACCAGCACCGGCACCAGCGCATTGCGCGCGCCTTCGTCGTTGCGGATGATCACGGCGTAAACGTCTGTGACCACGATCTGCAGGATATAGACCAGCCCCAGCAACCCCAGAGAGGTTGCCGCCGGAAACACCATCGCCTCGGCCGCCGGAATATAGCCGATCGCCGCCAGCAGCGGCGAGACCACGCCGATCAGAACCGCGCCACGCCCCAGCAGCGAGACGATGCGGTTGCGGAACCCCACCTCATCATCTGCCGCAGTGTCGGGGCCATCGGTCTGGCGGATCAGCTGGCCGATCCGCACCAGCAAGACCGCCGCGACGAGGATGACCGGAAAGGCCAGGACCCCGCGCGCCGCCTCGGACAGGGTCAGGTGATCCACCATCGCCAGACGCAAGGCGTTGACCGCCAGCAAGATGCCATAAAGCGCGGTCATCAGGCGCCCCTCGGCCCGGCCCTCGTCGCTCAGCTTGATCGGCAGGAAATCATGATCGCGCGGGAACAGCTGCGCGCCCAGCCAGACGGCGGTGAACAGCAGGATGCCAGCGGCGGGAAGCGCCTCCAGCAAGACGGTGCCGTTGATCCCGAACATCCCCGTCAGGCGCAGCGCATGCGACAGGGCAATCACGCCCACGCCCGGGGCCACGATCTGCCCCAGCGACAGCACAAGCATCGCCACCCGCACGCCCCGCACCGACCAGCGTTTCTTGATCCGTGCCACCAGCCGTTCAACCATCGGCCTGCCGCGCCAGATCAGCAGAATGCTTGTCAGCAAAAGCAGGGCGATGGCAGGCAGGTTGTTCACCAGCGTTTCATTCGCGGCGGGCGTCGACCAGCGCCGCTTCGTCTCGGCCCAGATGCCCGAGGTCACCCCGGTGACGACGCGCGCCGCCTCGGGCCAGTTGGCCGGGTTCATCGGCGTGGGGTAGAGTTGCAGCAATGCGTCGGCCTGCCGCTCGCGCAGGGTGCGGTCGATTTCCGCGATCAGCCCGTCAGCGCGCCGGTACGCCTCTTCCGCCGCGATGCCCGGGGCCTGCAGGCGCACAAGCTGGCCATTCAGTTCCGCCCGCCGCGCCGCAATCTCATCCGCTTCGGTCTGGCCCTCTGCGGGGGCGGGACCAAGCGCTGTGATCTGTTGGCGCAGGGTGGCAATCCGCGCCGAATTGGTGCCTTGCGCCACCAGCAGCGATGACCGCCACTCGACCAGCTGCGCGCGCAACGCATCCAGCCCGGCGGCAGAGGCCGCAGTGTCCTCCAGTGCCGTTTCGGCCTGCGCGGCAACCGCTTCCCACGTGGGGTAGTCCAGTTCCTGTTCTGCCGGCACGCCAGGCACTGCTGCGGGTGCGCCCGGCTGCGAAGGGCCAGCGGCGGTCGGTGCCCCGGGCGTGGGCCCCGACTGGGCCAGGGACAGCGCAGGGGCGACAGCCAGCAGCAGCGCCAGGATCAGCGCGCGTGGCAGACCAGAACGGGGCAAAAGGCTCATGCGTCTTCAAACACGCTGGGCAAGGCTTTGGGGGCCTGATCCAGCCAGAGCGGCACCGGCAGACCCTTTTCCTTGAGGAAGGCCGGGTTATACAGCTTGGACTGATAGCGGTTGCCGTAATCGCACAGGATGGTCACGATGGTGTGCCCCGGTCCCATTTCCTGCGCCATGCGCATCGCACCCGCGATGTTGATGCCCGACGATCCGCCAAGGCAGATCCCCTCTTCCTCCAGCATGTCAAACACCAGCGGCAGCGCCTCGGCATCCGGGATGCGATAGCTGAAATCGGGGGTGAAACCTTCAAGGTTGGCGGTGATCCGCCCCTGCCCGATGCCTTCGGTAATGCTGGTGCCGGGGCTTTCCAGCTTGCCGGTGGTGTAGAACGCATGCAGCGCCGCCCCCTCGGGGTCAGCCAGCCCGATTTTCACCCCTTTGGGTTGCAACGCCATGCCCACACCCGCCAGAGTGCCCCCCGACCCCACCGCGCAGATGAACCCGTCAACGCGGCCCCCGGTCTGATCCCAGATTTCCGGCCCCGTCGTTTCAACATGCGCCAGACGGTTGGCCACATTGTCAAACTGATTGGCCCAGATCGCGCCATTGGGTTCGGTCCGCGCCAAAGCCTCGGCCAGACGGCCGGAATAGCGCACATAGTTGTTGGGGTTGCGGTAAGGCGCGGCAGGCACCTGCACCAGTTCCGCCCCCGCCAGCCGCAGCATGTCTTTCTTTTCCTGCGATTGCGTTTCTGGAATGACGATCACAGTCTTGAACCCCATCGACGCGCCCACCAGCGCCAGACCAATGCCGGTGTTGCCCGCCGTGCCCTCGACAATGGTGCCGCCCGGTTTCAGATCGCCCCGCGCCACCGCATCACGGATGATATACAGCGCGGCGCGGTCCTTGACCGACTGGCCGGGGTTCAGAAATTCGCATTTGCCCAGGATGGTGCAGCCCGTCATCTCGGACGCACGCTTGAGCTTGAGCAGCGGGGTGTTGCCGATGGTATCGGCAAGATCGGAATGAATGCGCATGTTCGGCCCTCTTGTCCTTTGCCTTATGTGTAGGCAAGTCACGCGCCAACCTCAAGCTGCGCCGCACAGGGGCTGACGCGAAAGAGAACAGCGCGCACCTTGTAACGGGTGCGCGCTGTGCAGGCCGGGGCCTCCGGCGGGAGTATTTCAGAAAGGTGCAAGCCCATGGGCGTGCGCCTGTCTCACACGTCAGGCCGAAACCATCAGCCCGTCGGCCTTCAGGCCCGCATAGCATTCATCCAGGCTGGTTGTGGCGCGGTCGATCAGGATGTCGATCTCTTCCGTGGTGATCACCAGCGGCGGCGAGATGATCATCCGGTCGCCGACATGGCGCATGATCAGGTTGTTGGCAAAGCACCGCTCGCGGCAGCGGAAGCCCACGGTGCCCTGCTCGCCGGGGAATTTGGCGCGTTTGGCCTTGTCCGGCGTCAGCGCGATAGAGCCCATCAGGCCCACCAGCTTTGCCTCGCCCACCAGCGGATGATCTGCCAAAGCATCCCAGCGCTGTTTCAGGTAAGGGTGCGCCACGTCGCGCACATGCTCGACCACATGCTCATCCTGCAGGATGCGCAGGTTCTCCAACGCCACCGCCGCCGCGACCGGATGGCCGCTGTAGGTATAGCCGTGGAAGAACTCGCCGCCCTCGGCAATGGTCGCCGCCACCTCGTCACAGACGATCGAGCCGCCGATCGGCTGATAGCCCGAGGACAGGCCCTTGGCGATGGTCATGATATGCGGCTTGATGCCAAAGGTCTGGCTGCCGAACCAGTTGCCGGTGCGGCCAAAGCCGGTGATGACCTCATCCGCGATCAGCAGAATGCCAAATTTGTCGCAGATCCGCTGGATTTCCGGCCAGTAGGTGGCGGGCGGGATGATCACGCCGCCAGCGCCCTGCACCGGCTCGCCGATAAAGGCGGCAACCTTGTCGGCCCCCAGCTCCAGGATCTTCGCCTCAAGCTGCTGCGCGCGCTCCAGCCCGAAGGCGTCTTCGTCCATATCGCCGCCATCGCCCCACCAATAGGGCTGGTCGATGTGCACGATGCCGTCGATCATGCCGCCATGCGCGTGGATCGGGGCCATGCCGCCCAAAGATCCGCCGCCCATGGTCGAGCCGTGATAGCCGTTCTTGCGGCCGATGATGATGCGGCGTTCGGGCTGGCCCTTCACATCCCAATAGCGCCGGACAAGCCGGATATTGGTGTCATTCGCCTCGGACCCCGAACCTGCAAAGAACACATGGTTCAGATCGCCCGGTGCCAGTTCGGCGATCTTGGCCGCCAGAGCGATGGCCGGCACATGGGTGGTCTGGAAAAACGTGTTGTAATAGGCAAGCTCTTCCATCTGCCGGGCGGCCACTTCGGCCAGTTCCTTGCGACCATAGCCGATGTTCACGCACCACAGACCGGCCATGCCGTCGATGATCCGGTTGCCTTCGGAATCGGTCAGCCAGACGCCCTTGCCCCTTGTGATGATCCGCGCGCCCTTGGCCGCCAGACCATTGGCATCGGTAAACGGATGCATGTGATGCGCGGCGTCCAGAGCCTGAAGCTCGGCGGTCGGCAGGTGGTTTGTGATCATGTTCATGGCCAAGCCCCTTTCTGAATCAGCAGGGCAACGGGCCCCGGCTTTGGGGCAGGATAGGGTCAATCGCGGCGCGGTTCAAGAAATTTGATCAAATTATTTGAGCACGCGCTGCCGCTTCATCTTGACCCAAATACTCACCACGCAACCGCCCGGAAAACCTGCCGCTTGTCGTGAAGGGCGCTCAGAGCCCGCCTTGCGCCAGCGCCAGCTTCACCTGATCCACCCCTTGCGCGATATCGCGTTCGATGGCGTCGCGCAGGCCGCCCGCGTCGCCTGCGCGCATGGCGGCGAGGGCTTCGGAGTGGCGGTCCGGCAAAGCGTCGCTGCCGAAGCGGGCGCAGACGACGCGCAGCGAGGGGCCGAAGCGCAGCCACATCGACCGGGCCATGTCGACCAGCACCGGCGCGTCTGATGCCTCGTACAGGCAGAAGTGAAAGGCGTGGTTGGATTGCAGGTAGCCGGGGATATCGCCCGCGCGGATGGCAAGGTCGACGGTGTTGTCGATGCCTTGCAGCCGGGCGATCAGAGCCGGGGTCAGGTGGGCGGCTGCCATTTCGGCCAGCTTGGGTTCAATCGTCAGCCGGGCGAAGGCGACCTGATCCAGCACCGCGCCGGTCATGCCGGGCACCGCCACCCGGCGGTTGCCCTGCGGCTCCAGCGCGCCTTCGGCGGTCAGGCGGCGGATGGCTTCGCGGACCGGGGTCATCCCGGCCCCAAGGTCGGCGATCAAACCCTGAATGGTCACCGCCGCCCCCGGTTCAAGGTGGCCGAACAGGATCATGTCGCGCAGCCGCGCATAGGTGACCTCGTGGGTCGGTATCTTCCGGCTGTCCGCGTCCATCAGGCCCCCCGCATTTTGTCCTGTTATGACGGGTTCGGCGCAGCAATCAAGTTGTGATCAAATGCGCGCCGCAGGGCCGGCCCCGGTTCCCCCTGTGTTGCACCGCATCCGGCCCAATGATTTCAAGGACTTGGCTTTGGCATTTTAAGGATGGCTTAACTTTTGCCAACCTTTCGCTGCGTCTGAAAACCGGGGGCATCCGGCGGATGCCCCCGGCCCGGCAAGGGTCAGACCAGCAGCGCCCGTGCCTCGTCGATGCCCAAAGCCTCAGGCCGGGTGCAGGTGGTGGTCAGGGTGACGAACCCGCCGGTATCCCCCGATTGCAGGCAGGCGGTCATCACCTCTACCCCGTGCAGGGTACGGTCGAGCGAGCAGCGGGGGTCGCGGCCCACAATCAGCGCCTGCACCATATCGGCCAGACCGGCGGTGCGGTAATTGGCCAGCGCGCCCTGCTTCGGGTGATCCTGATTGGCCACGCCGAACGGGTGGTCCCACGGGGTGACCTGCTCCAGCGTGCCGTCCTGGTGCCCGATCTCTATCGTGCCGCCGAAGAAATTCGGGTCGGGGATATAGAGCGTGCCCTCAGAACCATAAAGCTCGAAATGGGTGCGCTTGTGGTGCCAGACATCCCAGCTGGTCGACAGGTTGATGGTTGCCCCGTTCTGAAACTCCAGCAGGGCGTGGATGTTGGTCGGGGTCTTCACCGGCACGGTTTCCCCCAGACGCGGCCCGTTGGCGATGGTGCGCGCAGGCTGTGCCGAGCTGGTCAGGGCTGCCACCCGGTGCACCGGGCCCAGCAGGTTGATCAGGTTGGCGATGTAGTACGGCCCAAGGTCCAGCATCGGCCCGGCACCGGGCAGGAAGAAGAAGTCGGGGTTGGGGTGCCAATGCTCCATCCCGTGGTTCAACACCGCCGCGCAACCGGCTGTAATCTCACCGACTTTGCCCTCATCCAGCAGCGCGCGCGCCTGTTGGTGCGCGCCGCCAAGGAAGGTGTCCGGGGCGCAGCCGACGGCCAGACCGGACGCCGCCGCCAGCGTGCGCAAAATCTCGCCTTCGGCCAGTGTCAGCACCAGCGGCTTTTCGGAATAGGCGTGTTTGCCCGCCTCCAGTATCCGCTTGGTGATGCTGAAATGCGCGTCGGGGACGGTCAGGTTGATGACCATATCGACAAAGGGATTGGCCAGCAGGTCATCAACCGATTGCGCCGCCACGTTGAATTCGGCCCCGCGCGCGCAGGCCACATCCATGTTCACATCAGCCACCGCCCGCACCTCCAGCCCCTTGAACAGGGGCGCAAGCCGCAGGTAGCTGGTCGAGATATTGCCGCATCCGATGATGCCCAGACCCATCACTGTCATGGTTCAGTACCCCTTGGCAGAAGCGATGGCGCGGGTGGCAAAGCGGGTGGCATCGGACGGATTGTCATGTTCCATCACGAAATGCCGCACGCCGATGGCACGCAGCGCGGCCATGATGGCGGGCCAGTCCACGGTGCCATGGCCGACATCGGCCCAGCCATCCTCATCCGCGTTTTCGCCCTGCGGCGCGATGTCCTTGACATGGGCGGCGGTGATCCGGTCCTTGTAGCGGTCGATCCACGCCAGCGGGTCTGCCCCGCCCCGGATGACCCATGCCACGTCGATTTCCCATTCCAGATGCGGGCCGCCGTCGAACATTTCCTCCTGTGGGATTGCGCCATCGGCGGTGGGGCGGAATTCAAAATCGTGGTTGTGCCAGCCAAAGCCATAGCCTTCGGCGCGGTAGACATGCGCCGCTTTTTCCAGCCGGGTGCCGAAATCATGCCAGCCCTTGCCGGTGGCTGGGCGGTCATCGGGGCCGATGTGCGGGCAATAGAGTTTCTGCATTTTCAGGGATTTGGCGATGGACAGCACCTTTGGCGCCTCATTCTCCAACATCGACAGGCTGAAATGCCCGGTCGGCATGGTCAGGCCAGTGGCGGCGAGACCGGCCTTTGTCGCCTCGACCGCCGCGTCATCGGCGTAAAGCGCGCCGTAGCCCTCAACAGCGGTGTAACCGGCCTTGGCCAGCATTTCAAACGTGGCCGACATCGGCGGGAAGTTGCGGGAGGAGTAGAGCTGGTAGGAGAACATGCAGTGTCCTTTCGGGGGGTATTCCGGGTGTGCGTGCGGGGGCTGGCAAAGCCTGCGGTCACGGGGGGCGTGGCGGGATCATGATGGTCAGACCCGGGATTCCGTGGCCGCGTCAAACAGGCCGGCCTTGGCCATATCGACCCGCAGATGCACCTGAGTGCCGGGCGCCATGCGCCGCTCGACGGGCACCCGGACCGACATCTGGGTGCCTGCGGCCTGCAGCCAGACGAGCGAATCCGCTCCCATCGGCTCATCGAGTTCAACCGTGGCGGGGATCGTCATGCCCGGTTCGTCCTGATCCTGCAGCACCAGATGTTCGGGGCGCAGGCCAAGGATGACCTTGTCGCGCGTGCCGATCAGCCCGCCTTCATACCCTGCCAGCGACAGGGTCAGATCGCCCAGCCGGAACACCTGTCCGCCATCAACCGTGGCCCCGTGCAGGAAATTCATCGACGGGCTGCCGATGAAACCAGCCACGAACAGATTGGCTGGCCGGTTGTAGATTTCCTGCGGCGCGGCAAGCTGCTGGATGATGCCGCCGCGCATCACCGCGATGCGGTCGGCCAGCGTCAGCGCCTCTATCTGATCATGGGTGACATAGACCATGGTGTTCTTAAGTTGTGCGTGCAACCGCTTGATTTCCACCCGCAATTCGCTGCGCAGCTTGGCGTCGAGGTTCGACAGCGGCTCATCAAACAGGAACACATCAACATCGCGCACCAGCGCGCGGCCGATGGCAACCCGCTGGCGCTGCCCACCCGACAGGGCCGCCGGTTTGCGGTCCAACAGCGGGCCGATCTGCAGAATTTCGGCGGCGCGGGCGACCTTTTTCTCAATCTCGGCGCGGGGGACTCTGGCATTCTTTAACCCAAAGGTCAGGTTGCCGCGCACCGTCATCTGCGGATACAGCGCATAAGACTGGAACACCATGCCGATGCCGCGCGCCGAAGGTTCGGCCCATGTCACGTTCTGGCCCTTGATGAAGATCTGGCCGTCGGTAATCTCCAACAGCCCCGCAAGGCAATTGAGCAGCGTGGATTTGCCACAGCCCGAAGGCCCCAGCAGCACCACGAATTCACCCTCCGCCACGTTCAGGTTCATGTTTTTCAAGACCGACACCGCGCCGAAATTCAGCGTCAGGTCTTTGACTTCGATAGAGTTGGTCATGTGGGATCAGCCTTTCACAGCACCGGCGGCGATGCCGCGAACAAAAAGTTTGCCGGAGACAAAGTAGATGAACAGCGGCACCAACCCGGTCAGCAGGGTGGCGGCCATGTTGACGTTGTATTCCTTGACCCCCTGCACCGAGTTGACGATGTTGTTCAGCTGCACCGTCATCGGGTAATGCTCGGGGCGGGTGTAGACGACGCCGAACAGGAAATCGTTCCAGATGCCGGTGACTTGCAGGATGATCGCCACGACAAAGATCGGCAGGCTCATCGGCATCAGGATTTTCGCATAGATCGCCCAGAACCCGGCCCCGTCGACGCGGGCGGCCTTGAACAATTCCTCGGGGATGGTCGAGAAGTAGTTGCGGAACAGCAGGGTCAGGATCGGCATACCGAAGACGGTGTGTACCAGAACCAGCCCCCAGAGCGAGCCATACAGCCCCATTTCGCGCAGCAGGATCACGATGGGGTACAGCATGACCTGATAGGGGATGAAGGCACCGAAGATCAGGATGGTGAAGAAGATGTCCGAGCCCTTGAACTTCCAGAAGGTCAGCGCGTAGCCGTTGACGCTCGCCACCACGATGGACAGGATCACCGACGGGATCAGGATGCGGACCGAATTCCAGAACCCGCGGCTCAGCCCGTCGCAGTTGAGCCCGGTGCAGGCCTGTGACCATGCCTTGACCCAAGGCTCAAAGGTGATCTCGACCGGCGGGGCAAAGATGTTGCCCATGCGGATTTCGGGCATGCCCTTCAGGCTGGTCATCACCATCACCCACAGGGGCAGCAGGTAATACAGGCTGAACACAATCAACGTGCCATAGATCATGATGTTGCGGCCCGACAGCGCGCGCTTCGGCTTTGCCCCGCGCGGTTCCGCGCGGGTGGCAGGGGCGGTGAGGGTTGCATCAACCATGTTTCTTGCCTCCGAATTCCAGATAGGCCCATGGGATCAGCACGATCAGCACAGTCAGCAGCATCATGGTCGAGGCGGCGAAGCCCTGCGCAAGGTTCTGCGCCTGAAACATGTAGTCATAGACATACATGGCGGGCACCTGTGACGCGGTTCCCGGCCCGCCCGAGGTCTGGGCCACCACAAGGTCGTAAAGCTTGATGATCCCGGCAGCGACGATGACCAGCGTGGTGATGAACACCGGGCGCATCATCGGCAGGATGATCTGGATATAGGTTTTCCATGTCGGAATCCCGTCCACGCGGGCGGCTTTCCAGATGTCTTCGTCAATGCCGCGCAAACCCGCCAGCATCAGGCACATCACAAACCCGGTGCCCTGCCACAGCCCGGCGATCAGCAGACCATACAGCACCAGATCGGGGTTGTTCAGCGGGTTAAATGTAAAGCTTTCCCAGCCAAGCGAGCGCACAATGTGCTGGATGCCGAATTCCGGGTTCAGAATCCACTGCCAGACCAGACCTGTCACGATGAAGGACAGCGCGAACGGGTACAGCATGATGGTGCGGAAGGTATCCTCAAACCGGATCTTCTGATCCATCGCCACCGCCAGCAGAAAGCCGATGCAGATGGTGAACACCAGCGACAACACCCCGTAAATCATCAGGTTTTCGATCGAGGTCAGCCAGCGCGAGTTCGACCACAGCCGTTCGTACTGGTCAAAACCCACCCAGCGTTCGCGCGGCAGCAGTTTGGAATCGGTGAAGGAATAGACAACGGTCCACAGGGTACCCCCCACGAAAACCACCAATGTTGTCAGTATCATCGGAATTGCCGCGACTTTCGCGTTCAAGTTCCGCCACATGCGGTTTACCCGCCGTGCTTCGGCCATTGGCCTGCCCTCCCCCTTGTCGGTATCAGTTGGCAAGGGCCGCCATTCCGGGCGGCCCCGCAGTCAGCCTGCCGGATCAGAGACCCGATTTCAGATTTGACACCCACTGCGTGTGGGCCGCATCAGGGGTCATGCCGGACTTGAAGAACTCGACCATCAGGTCTTCGTTCTGCTTCACCACATCGGGGGACCATGCCATATCGCCCGATGGCACCAGATTGCCGCTGGCCAACACTTCGAGGCCCTTTTTCATGCAGTCATTGGCAGCCTCAAGGTCGATATCGCCCCGGATCGGCAGCGAGCCTTTCTTGAGGTTGAAGGCGACCTGCACTTCGGGGCTGACCAGCAGAGCGGCCAGACGTTTCTGCGCGGCCTCCACATCGGCGCTGCGGTTTTTCGGGAAGTAAAAGGCATCCCCCCCGGTGGACAGATAGGCGTTCAGCCCCAGCCCCGGCAGACAGGTGTAATCGGTGCCTGCCACCTTGCCCGCGACCTGAAATTCACCCTGTGCCCAGTCCCCCATGATCTGACCGCCGGCCTGACCGCTGAGCACCAGATTGGTGGCCTGATTCCAGTCCTGCACCGTGGAATTGGCGGCCAGTTTGCGGGCGTCACCCACGGCGGTAAAAACGGCTGCCATTTCCGGACCGGCGGCCACGTCCATGTTTTTCTCGACGTTCACCTGTTTCCAGACATCCAGCCCGGCCACCGCAACGGTGATCGCGTTGAAGGCAAGGTTGGACTGCCAGGCCTGATTGCCCAGCGCCAGTGGGATCTTGCCGGCCGCTTCCAGTTCGGGGCCGCTGGCCACGAATTCCGTCCAGTTGGTCGGCACGGGCAGGCCCGCATCCTCATATGCCTGGTTCGACAGCCACAGCCATTCGGGCGAGTGAATGTTCACTGGCGCACAATAGATCCGGCCATCAACCGTGCAGGCTTCCAGCAGCGATGGCGGGAAAACCTTGTCGGCCCAGCCTTCGGCTTCGGCCACATCGGTCAGGTCCAGCATCAGCCCGGCCTCGACCAGTTCCAGCGCCTGCTGGCCGTGGTTGAACTGGGTGGCCCCCATCGGGTCGCCGCCGGTGATCCGGCTGATCATGATCGGGCGCGCGGTGCTGCCGCCACCGGCGATGGCGCCATCGACCCAGTTGTCGCCCGCCGCGTTGAACGCGTTGGCAAGCTCGGCCACGGCAGCGGCCTCCCCGCCGCTGGTCCACCAGTGGGTGACCTCCAGATCGGTGGCATAAACAGCCGATGGCAATGCGACCGACGCCACAAGCGCGGTAGCCAGTTTAAAGGTTTTCATGCAGTCCTCCCGGTTTCTAAATCGTTATAGTAATTTCTATAACGTTATAGTTTTCCCGATCAAGCATTCTTTTCGCTTGTGCCGCGCGGCAGGCATGGCATTGAATGGGCGATGGTTCCGGGCCTGACGCCCGGGTTTTTTCCGGATTTGAGAGCTGAATGCCGCAGTGCCGCACCCCACGTTTTTCCCCGCTCATCAAGGCGCTTAGGCCCTGCGGGGGTGCGGGCGGTTTTGCGGGTGCAGCATGGGCCGGTGCCGCCGATCCGCGGCCGGTTTTGCGCAAAGCGATTCGCAATGACGGGTGTGCACAATGACGTCAGGCATCGAATTCCCCACCCCGCCTGCCCCGCCTGATTCGGAGCATGAGCGCCCGACACTGAAAACCATCGCCGCCGAAACCGGGCTGGCGGTGGCGACAGTCAGCCGCGCGCTGAAGGATGCGCCTGATATCGGCGAGGCGACAAAGCGCCGCGTGCGCGAGGCGGCGGCGCGCTTAGGCTACCGCCCGAACCGCGCCGGTGTGCGCCTGCGCACCGGAAAGACCAATGTGATAGCACTCGTGCTGTCCACCGAATCCGATGGGATGACCCACACATCGCAGCTGATCTACTCCATCGCCAATGCTCTGCGCGGCACCGCCTATCACCTGATCGTCACGCCCTATTTCGCCGATCAGGACCCGATGGACCCGGTCCGCTATCTGGTAGAAACCGAAAGCGCCGATGCCATCATCCTGAACCAGACCAAACCCGACGATCCGCGCGTGCGCTATATGGCCGAACGTCATTTCCCCTTTGCCACCCATGGCCGCACCACCATGGAGATCGAGCACAGCTATTACGATTTCGACAATGAGACCTTTGCCGCCATCGCGGTTCAGGCGCTGGCGGATGCCGGGCGCAAACACCTGCTGCTGGTGCCCCCCCCGCGCACCCAGAACTATGCCCGCCACATGACCACCGGCTTTGTGCAGGCGGCGGGCCAGCACGGCCTGTCGTTCGAGGTGCTGACCACCGCCAATTCCGATTCCGGCAGTGCGGTGATCGAAGACGCGGTGCGCGCGCATCTGACGCAGGCCAATCCGCGCCCCGACGGGCTCCTGTGCGGCTCGACCACCGCCGCGATGTCGGCGGTGAACGCAGCCGAAGCGCTGGGGCTGGTGCTGGGGCGCGACTTCGATCTGGTGGCGAAAGAGGCGCTGCGGTTCCTGCACCGTTTCCGCCGCGAGATCATGGTCGTGCATGAAGATGTGCGCGAAGCCGGCGATTTTCTGGCGCGCGCCGTGGTCGCCGCCGTCGAACGCCGGGACACCCCGGCCAAACAAGGGTTGGAGCGGCCCGGCAAGGTCGAGCGCTGCAACAATGACAAGGGAGGACGACAATGAAGGCGATCAAGGGACCAGCGCTGTTTCTGGCGCAATTCGCGGGCGATGCCGCGCCGTTCAACTCATGGGACAGCATCACGCAATGGGCAGCGGATTGCGGCTATACCGGCGTGCAGATCCCCAGCTGGGACGCGCGGCTGTTCGATCTGGACAAGGCCGCGTCGTCACAGACCTATTGCGACGAGATCACGGGCGTGGCGCAGGCCAATGGCATCCAGATCACCGAACTGTCCACCCACCTTCAGGGCCAGCTGGTCGCGGTGCATCCGGCCTATGACACCGCCTTTGACGGATTCGCGGTGGAATCCGTGCGCGGCAACCCAAAGGCGCGGCAGGAATGGGCGGTGGATCAGGTGAAAAAGGCGCTGACCGCGTCGAAAAACCTGGGCCTGACCGCCCATGCCAGCTTTTCGGGGGCCCTCGCCTGGCCCTATATCTACCCCTGGCCCCAGCGCCCGGCAGGGCTGGTCGAGGAAGCCTTTGACGAGCTGGCCCGCCGCTGGCACCCCATTCTGGACCATGCCGAAGACTGTGGCGTCGACATTTGCTATGAAATCCACCCCGGCGAAGACCTGCATGACGGCATCAGCTTCGAGATGTTTCTCGAACGCGTGAACAACCACCCCCGCGCCAACATGCTGTATGACCCCAGCCACTACGTGCTGCAACACCTTGATTATCTGGACCATATCGACATCTACCACGACCGCATCCGCATGTTCCACGTCAAGGACGCCGAGCTGAACCCCACGGGGCGGCAGGGCGTCTATGGCGGGTTCCAGTCATGGGTGAACCGCGCCGGACGGTTCCGCAGCTTGGGCGACGGGCAGGTGGATTTCGGCGGCATCTTCTCGAAACTCACGCAATACGGCTTTGACGGCTGGGCGGTGGTCGAATGGGAATGCTGCCTGAAACACCCCGAAGACGGCGCGCGCGAAGGGGCCGGTTTCGTGAAGGCGCATATGATCCGGGTGACCGAAAAAGCATTCGACGATTTCGCAGGGGCCGGGACCGACCGGGCCGCGAACCGGCGGATGCTGGGTCTGGACTGACCGTTGCACAGCGGGGGTTTCACACCCCCGCACCCCCGTGGAGTATTTTTGCCAAGATGAAAACAGGAGGGCTTTGACATGACCATCACAGCAGCACATGTGGCGCGGGCACCGCGCATCAGGCTTGGCATGGTGGGCGGCGGGCGCGATGCGTTCATCGGCGCGGTGCACCGGATCGCGGCGCGGATTGATGATCAGTACGAGCTGGTGGCGGGGTGCTTTTCATCCGATGCCGAAAAATCCCTCGCCTCGGCCGCCGATCTGGGGGTGGCGCGGGCCTATGCCAGCTTTGCCGAGATGGCGGCACGCGAAGCGCGGCGCAAAGACGGGATCGAGGCGGTGGCGATTGTAACGCCCAACCCCATGCATGCGCCGGTGGCCATGCAGTTTCTGAAACGCGGCATCCATGTGATCTGCGACAAGCCGCTGACCCATACCCTGCCCGAGGCCAAGAAGCTGGCCAAGGCGGCGGAAGCCTCTGGCGTGGTGTTCGCGCTGACCCACAATTACACCGGCTACCCGATGATCCGGCAGGCCGCCGCGATGGTGGCAGGCGGCGAGCTGGGCGACATCCGGCTGGTGCAGGTGGAATATGCGCAGGACTGGCTGGCCGAGCCGGTTGAGGAGTCGGGCCAGAAGCAGGCAGGCTGGCGCACTGACCCGGCGCGCTCGGGTGCCGGCGGCAGCACCGGCGACATCGGCACCCATGCGTTCAATCTGGCGAATTTCGTCAGCGGGCTGAGCGTGGAGGAACTGGCCGCCGACCTGCAGGCCTTTGTGCCGGGGCGCCGGGTGGATGACAACGCCCATGTGCTGCTGCGCTATTCCGGCGGCGCGCGCGGCATGCTGTGGTGCAGCCAGGTCGCGGCGGGGCAGGAAAACGGGCTGCGGCTGCGGATCTTCGGCACCAAGGCGGGCATCGAATGGGAACAGGAGAACCCCAATTACCTGTGGGTCGGCCCGCTGGGCCAGCCGAAATACCGGCTGACGCGCAACGGCCCGGGCGCAGGCCCCGAGGCGGGCCGCGTCAGCCGTATCCCGTCGGGCCACCCCGAGGGCTATCTGGAAGGCTTTGCCAATATCTACGCCGAGGCCGCCCGCGCCATCATCGCCCGGCGCGACGGCACTGCGCTTGACCCGGCGGTTACCTTCCCCGGCCTGAAGGAAGGGCTGGAGGGCGTGGCCTTTGTCGATGCCTGTGTCCGGTCCTCTGCCCGCAACGCGGCATGGGTCAAGCTGAACCTCTGACCCTTGCACCTTTTGAAAATACTCCCGCGCGGCGCGCGTCCCACGACACCCCCGGCGTCCCGCCTCAGGACCGCAACCGCCCCCGCTCGCGCTGCAACCACAGCAGCGTGACCAGCAAGGGCGCGTTCTGGATCTCTCCGGTGCTGACCAGCGCCATGGCCTGATCAAAGCTTATCAGATGGCCACGGATGTCTTCGGCCTCGTCTTCCACCCCGAACACCCCGGCGGCCCCGTCGGGCAGCTGGGTGATCGCGACATAGGAATACAGAAATTCCGACTTCGCCCCCGGTGACGGGTAGTAATTGGCCACCGGCAGCAGCGGGCCAAGGGTCAGCCCCGCCTCTTCCACCGCTTCGCGCCGGGCGGCCTCTTCCGGGGCCTCGCCCGGGTCAATCCGGCCGGCGATGGCTTCCAGCTGCCACGGGTTGGGGTCGCCACGGCCCATGGGGCCTGCGCGCAGCTGTTCCACCAGCAGCACCCGGTCGCGCGCCGGGTCATAGGGCAGCACGGTCACCGCATCGCCCGAGACAAAGACCGCGCGGTTGATCTGCGGGCTCATGGTGCCGTCAAAGCGCGGGAAGCTCAGGTCATATTCCTCGACCGCGAAGAAATGGGCATAGGGCTGGCGCGCGGCGCGCAGGTCAATCGCGCCCGGCGCGCGGCGCAGCGCCTCCGGCGCGGGCTGGGATTGCGCCCGCAGCCTGCTGCCCGCACGCACCATGACCGGGCCAAGCCGGGCGTGCAGACGGGCGGGCGGGGTCTGGCCCAACTGCGCCATCACCAGCCCGGCGGTCTCCACCGCCAAGGCGGCATGGTCGGCCAGCCACAGCGCGGCATCCCACGGGCCAGCCTCTGCCGGACCGGATTTCAGCGCATAGGTCACCCCCTGCGCCGTGCCGCTGGCAGCGGTTACGCTGACCGGCCGTGGCCGCAAGCCGATGACCTTTGCATAAAACGCCAGCCGCGCCATGGCCTGCGGCGTCGGGGCCTCCAGCACGGCCCCTTCGACTTTGCCGCCGCGCTGCCGGGCAAGGGCGATGTGGCCGGGGCTGTCGATCATGCTGGCCACACGGTCGCTGACATAGGCAGGGGACAGCGCAAAGCTGCCGCCAAGGATCACATCCAGCAGCGGATGGTGGCACAACGGGCCGCACAGAAAAACAGGGGTCATCAGGTCAGACTTTCAAGCGTTATCAGTTCCACCGCTGGCCCGCCCAATGCGCCACGGCCCCGCCGATCAGCCCGCCCAGCAGCAAGACCCCAAGGATATCGGGCTGTGCCAGCGGCGGGACCAGCAGCAGCGCCTGCTCGAACACACCCAGTATCGCATCCAGCGGGGTTTTGTAGCGCCCCTTGAACGCCCGGCCCATCATCTCGGCAATGGCAAAGATCAGCACCACCAGCACCACGATGGTGACCGAGGTGCGGATGCCGGTGCCCATGGCATCGACCCGGCTTCGGCTGCGGTGGGCGGCGGCCCCCATGATCATCCAGCCGCAGGCCACCCCCACCAGCGCGCTGACCTCGCGCAGCAGGCCGGCAGGGCGGCCTTCGGGCAGGTCCAGCGCGTAGAGATGTGCGGCGACGGCGGCGACAATGGCAAAGACGGCGGCGGCAAACAGTTTGGCGGCGGTTGGCATCGCGCTCCTTTCCGCCCAAGGCTGTCAGCGTGCTGGTCAGGCCGGGCGTGTCACGGTCATCTGTGTCACATCACAGTTTCCGCCGCGGAAGGCTCCGGCGCAAGAGGCAAGGTAGAAGTTCCACATCCGGCGGAAGCGTTCGTCGAACCCCTGCCGCGCAATCTCGTCCCAACGCTCGTTGAACACCTCGTGCCAGCGGCGCAGGGTCTGGCTGTAGCTTTCGCCGAACTCGATGGAACCTTTCAGGTGCAGCCCGGCGCGTTCCACCTCTTCGTGCAGGCGGAACGGGGCGGGCAGCATACCGCCCGGGAAGATGTATTTCTGAATGTAATCAACGCCGCGCTTGTAGACCGGCCAGCGGTGATCGGGCACGGTGATGATCTGCAGCGTGGCGTGCCGCCCCGGTTTCAGCCGGTCGCGCAGCGTGCTGAAATATGTGGGCCAATAGCGTTCGCCCACCGCCTCGAACATCTCGATGCTGGCAATGCCGTCGTAATGGCCGCGTTCATCGCGGTAATCCAGCAGCTTGATTTCCACCCGGTCCGACAGGCCCGCGCGGGCCATCCGGTCCACAGCATAATCAAACTGTGCCTTTGATATGGTCAGCGCCGTCACCCGCAAGCCGCGCTTGGCGGCGGCATATTCGGCAAAGCCGCCCCAGCCGCAGCCGATTTCCAGCACATGTTCGCCCGGTTGCGCGCCCATCTGGTCGACCATGCTCGCGTATTTCTGCTCCTGCGCCGTTTCCAGACTTTCCTGTCCGGTCTGAAACAAGCCGCTGGAATAGGTCATGCTGTCATCCAGCCACAGCCGGTAAAAATCATTGCCCAGATCGTAATGCGCGTGGATGTTCTTTTTCGCCTGTGCGCGCGAGTTCGACTGCAACCAGAACCGCAGCTTTTCAAACGCACGCAGCAGCCCCATGCCGGGATAACCATCCTGCACCGGGTTGTTGGTCTGCATCTGCACCAGATCCAGAAACGCCTGCAGATCGGGGCTGGACCACCAGCCATCCAGATAGGCATCGCAAAACCCCAGATCGCCTTCGCGGATCATGCGGGCAAACAGCTCGTTGTTGTGAATGGCAATTTCTGCAATCGGTCCGGGCTTGGCCCCTTCCAGCCGGAAGCGCCGCCCGTCGGGCAGCACGAAATCCAGCCGGCCTTCGCCCAGACGGTTGGCCACCGCAAAGGCCTGGGTGAAATAGCGCGGCAGGCCGGTCTGGCCCTTGGTCGTTGTCAGAAATTCCATCTTCCCTCCCCGGGGAATTGTCTTCTTTTGTTTACAGTTTCAGATACGGGCCAAGCGCTCAAGAGTTTCGCGCCCCGTATGCCGAAAGCGCCCGTGCACGCCCTTCGGCCAGATCGACCAAGGGCTTCGGATAGGGCCGCGACGGGTCGAGTGCCCAGGAAACCGGCACCGCATCGAAATAGGACAGCGCCATCGGGCCGGGGTCGGCTGAGAGTTCGGCGATGAAGCGGTGGCGGTAATCGGCCTTGGGGTCGAACTTTTCCACCTGTGTCGCCGGGTTGAAGATGCGGAAGAACGGCGCCGAATCCGGGCCAGACCCTGCGGCCCATTGCCAGCCCATCGCATTGGCCGCCGGGTCCCAGTCGATCAGACAGTCGGCAAACCAGTCCAGCCCCACTTTCCAATGCGTCATCAGATGCTTGGTCAGGTAACTTGCCACGATCATCCGGGCGCGGTTGTGCATGCGGCCGGTCACATACATCTCGCGCATCGCGGCATCGACAAAGGGTTCGCCGGTCAGGCCACGGCGCCAGTGCTCGGCATCCTTGTTGTCCCCCCGCCACGGAAAGGCATCCCACTCCGGCTTCCAGTTGGCATGGGTGATATGCGGGGTGTGGTGCATCAGGTGATAGGAAAACTCGCGCCAGACCAGTTCTTTCAGGAATGTCTCGGCCCCCGCCGCGCCGCCCTGCATCGCCCGCCACCCGGCGGCCCAGATCCGGGCCGGGCTGATCTCGCCATAGGTCAGGTTTTCCGACAGGCCAGAGGTGCCGTCGGTCGCGGGCAGATCGCGGTCGGCGACATAGGTGTCGACACGGTTGGCGATAAAGAAATCCAGCCGCTCCTGCGCCATCTGTTCGCCGACCTGCAGGTGATAGCCCACCACATCGGCCCCGCGCCGCATGGCGGCCCCCATCTGCCAATCGGCCAGATCATCGGTGGCGGGCCAAGTGGCGGGCGCGGGCAGCGTTTCCGGCGCAGGCATCGGTGCAGGCACGGGGCGGCCCCGCACCGCTTTCCAGAACGGGGTATAGACCTTGTAAAAGCCCCCCGTTCCGGTCTCCACCTCCCACGGCTCAAACAGCAGGTGCCCGGCAAAGCTTCGGGCATGGATGCCCTGCGCTTTCAGGGTCGCCTTGACCTGCGTGTCGCGCGCGACAGACGCCGGATCATACAGCCGGTGCCACCAGACCCCACCCGCCCCGGTCTCCTCGATCAGCGCCTGCAACACCTCCAGCGCCGGGCCGCGACGGAAGGTCAGGCGCGAACCAACCGCCTCCAGCGCTTTGGCAAATTCGGCAAACCCCAGCCCCAGCCGCCACTTCGGGGCCGCGCCTAGTCCTTCAGTCTCCGGGTCCAGAATGACCAGCGGGATCAGCGGTCGGCCGGTCCGCGCCGCCTCGGTCAGCAGGGCAGAGTCGCGCAGACGCAGGTCCCGGCGAAGCCAGAGGATCAGGGGGGCATCTGTCATAACTCGGGCGCGCTTTCTGGTTCCGTCACAGCATTACGACCGGCGTCCGTCTTCGGATCACCCGGCTGGCTGATTATTAACAATAGGTAGCGGGCAGGACAGTTCCGGCAATGGTTAACTTTGCCGGGGCCGAATGGCACCGCAGAGCCGGGGCACAGACCGGCGCTACAGCGCCCGGTCCAGCGCCGCGATCAGCCGGGCCACCTCATCCGCGCTGGTGTAATGCGCCGCACTCATCCGCAAAACCCCGTTGGAGGCATCCACCCCCATCGCCGCCAGCGGACGCACGGCATAGAAATCGCCACCCCCGCACGCAATCCCGTCACGGCCCAGCGCCGCCGCCACCGGCAGCGCGGGCCGGTCCAGCGCCACCGCCACCGTGGGGGCCCGCGCATGCGCCTGGCGCGGCCCGATCAGCCGCAGGTCATTGCGCCCGGCCAGATAGTCCAGCAAGGGCGCAATCACCGCCACCTCGGCTGCGCGCATCAGGTCATGCACCCCCCGCCCCCGCGCCGCCGCATCGCCGCCAATGCCATGCTCTGCCGCCAGCGCATCGACATAATCCGCCATCCCGGCGCAGGCCGCGATCTGCGCATGGTCCGGCCCTGCAGGCGTGTGGCGTTTGTACAGCACCGACTGGTTGAAGAAATGCGCCTGCCCCGGCAGCTCCATCCCGAAATCCTGCCGCAAGACCATGATCCCCTGATGCGGGCCAAAGGTCTTGTAAGCCGAAAACAGATACGCATCACAGCCCAAGGCCGCCACATCGGGAAAGCCATGCGGCGCATAGCTGACCCCGTCCACCACCGTGCGCGCGCCCGCCGCCCGCGCCATGGCGCTGATGGCGGCCACATCGTTGATCTCGGCCACCACGTTGGAACAATGCGGAAACGCCACCAGCCGCACCCGGCCATCCGCCAGCAGCGCCGCCAGATCCTGCGGGTCCAGACTGCCGGTCTGCGGATCAATCTGCCATTCGCGCACCTCGACGCCCTCATCCGCCAGACGCCGCCAGACGCCGGAATTGGCCTCATGGTCCTGATTGGTCACCACGATCGCCGCGTTCTTGCCCTTCAGCCAGCCCCGCACGCCTTGAGCCAGCACATAGGTATTGGCGCTGGTCGACGGCCCGAACGACAGCTCCGGCCCCGCCACGTTCATCATCGCGGCCAACCGGCTGCGCGCCTCGTCCATCTCGGCCCCCGCCAGTTCGGATGACGGATAGGGCGCATAGGGCTGCACCTTGCGATGGGTGTAGAACCGCGTCAGCCGGTCGATCACGAGGCGGCAGGGGTAACTGCCCCCGGCATTTTCGAAAAACGCATGGGTCGACAGCACCGGGCTGTCAAAGGCCGGAAACTGTGAGCGGACAAAGTTCAGATCAAGCGCCATGATACCCCCTGCGATGCTGCCCGCATGGTTGCCGGGGCAAAACGGGAAAGGCAAGCCGCCACTCTCACCCCCACCCCTTCTGTCATCATCTGTTCAAAAATATCCCGGGGGGAGGCGCGAAGCGACGGGGGGCTGGCCCCCCTGCACCGCCAGCCCCCGCGCAGCGCCCCTATCCTTGCACATCCACCACAACGCGCCCCTGCACCTCGCCGCGCAGGATCGCGGCCCCCAGTTCGGGCACCTCAGCCAGCGTGGCAGGCCGGATCATCGCATCCAGCTTCTCCATCGGCAGATCTTTGGTAATCCGGTCCCAGGCCTGCACCCGGCGGGCATAGGGAACCGTCACCGAGTTGATCCCCAACAGATTGATGCCGCGCAACAGGAACGGGATGATATTGGCCGGCACCACCAGCCCCCCCGCGTTGCCGACAGCCGCAACCGAGCCGCCGGCCTTCAACTGCCCCAGCACGCGGGCCAGCATCTGCCCGCCCACCGCATCGACACACCCGGCCCAGGTCTCCGACTCCATCGGGCGCTTCACCGCCTCGGCCAGATCGGCGCGCGGCACCAGCCGCGCAGCCCCCAGACCGCGCAGATAGGCTTCCGTCCCGGGCCGCCCGGTCACAGCGGCAACGGCGTAGCCAAGCTGCGCCAGCAGCGCCACCGCGACCGATCCCACGCCGCCTGCGGCCCCGGTCACCAGCACCTCACCCCCGTCCGGGGTCAGCCCATGCTCTTCCAGCGCCATCACCGCCAGCATGGCCGTAAAGCCTGCCGTACCCACCGCCATCGCCTGCCGCGTGCTCAACCCCCCGGGCAGCGGCACCAGCCAGTCGGCCTTTACCCGCGCCTTGGTGGCAAAGCCGCCCCAATGCGCCTCTCCCACCCGCCAGCCGGTCAGCACCACCCTGTCACCGGCGGCATAGCGCGCATCATCCGACGCCTCGACCACCCCGGCAAAGTCGATCCCCGGCACATGCGGATAGGTCCGCACCAGCCCGCCACCCGTGGCCGACAGGCACAGCCCGTCCTTGTAATTCAGCGTCGAATATTCAACCCGGACCGTCACCTCACCCGCAGGAAGGGCCGTCTCGGGCAGATCGGCCAGTCGTGCCACCGCCTGCCCGTCTTCACCCTTTTCCATCAGCACTGCCCGCATGGCCAACCTCCGTTGTTATCGCTCTGCCCAAGACCGCGCCACTGCGCCGCCGGTCTGCCCGCAAGCAGGCAACAGACCGGGGCGAAGGTCAAGCCCGGCGCAAGCGGCAGCAAAACGCGCGGCCCCCATCGCTTGCCCGTCGGGTCTGCCACCGCCACAATCGGGTGAAAACCCGATCTTTGCTTGTGACTTGCGGGATCGTTTATTAACTTTCAGCCCAAGGCCCGTGGTGCGTGGAGATGCCCGGGCCAGCTCCAACACAGAGGAACTGCAATGAACCATAAAAAACTCCTGCTTGCCTGCGCCGTGTCTGGTCTTGCCCTGTCCACCGCAGCGCGCGCCGCCGACCGTGAAATGCTGGTGTTTGACTGGGCCGGTTGGGAGATTGATGGCGTGCTCACCGATTACGTCGCCAAGCACGGCGACAAGCCGACCTACAGCTTTTTCGGCGATGATGATGAAGCGTTCCAGAAAGTGTCTTCCGGCTTCCGCGCCGATGTGGCGCACCCTTGCGTGGCGTCCTTGCCGCGCTACCGCGATGCCAGCCTGATCGAGCCATGGGATGTGTCGAAAATCCCGGAATTTGCCAATATCGCGCCGCAACTGCTCGATTCCGATCTGATCCAGGATGATCAGGGCGTCTGGTTCATTCCGACCGATTACGCCTATACCGCCACCGCCTATAACACCGAACAGGTTCCGGCGACGGATGTGGCGACGCTGAACGTGTTCACCGATCCGAAATATGCGGGCCGGACATCACTGCCCGACAGTTCCGATGACGTCTGGTCGCTTGCCTTTCTGGCGACCGGCGTCTCCGACTGGGATGAGGTGACCGACGCGCAGTTCACCGCCGCCGCCCACTGGCTGCGCGAGGCGCACAAGAACGTGCGCGCCTATTGGTCCGACCCGTCCGAGATGTCGCAGCTGATGGCCACCGGCGAGGTGCTGGTGGCATGGTCGTGGAACGACGGCGTGGCGCTCCTGGCCGCCGAAGGCTTTCCCATCGGGTTCGAACGCAGCCCCGCCGAAGGCGTCGCCACATGGTTCTGCGGCTATGTGAACATGGCCAATCAGCCGGGGTCGGAAGATAAGGCCTATGACTTCATCAACTCGGTGCTGGCGCATGGCTCGGCGCAGGCGCTGCTCGATGAGCTGGGCTATGCCCATTCCAACACCGAAGCGATGAAGACCATCTCAGAAGATGCGCTGAAAGCCGCCTTCGTCGATCCGGTCACCACCACGCTGCTGGCCCAGACCCCGGTCTCGGCAGAGTTCCGGGAAAAGATGATCAACGAGTTCGAGCTGATCAAATCCGGCTTCTGATCCGGTCCCCGTGACCCCGCGCCCGGCCGGACCCTCCGGCCGGGCGTTGCTCATGCGGGTGCTGATCCGGGCGCGGATACCGTCCGGCGCGCCCGACCCGGACGCGGGCCTTCGCCCCGCACCTGCCCGCCGCCATCACCTGCTACCTTCCGCCGACCCCTTCCGCCTGCCTGTGCCGGTCTGCGCTCTGCTCTGCGGCAACAGGCGCACAAGGTGCCATACCTTTTCCATACGTGGGCCATACGCAGATCAGACGCGCATCATACCCGGAAATCCGCGCCGATACGGTCTCGTGACCCGCCGACGCCCGGCTGTCATACCCCTGTCACGCCGGTCGCGCAGCATCCGGTCATGTTGACCCTGCGCCCCGCCACCACCGCCGACGCCGCCTATCTTGTGGACCTTGAGACACAGGTGATGCGCGATCATGCGCTGGCGCTGTGGGGCCGGTTCCAGCCTGCGCCGCACCCGTCGGCCTTTGATCTGGGCAACACGCGGATTGCGGATCTGGCAGGGGAACGCGCGGGCCTGCTGACGGTCGAGACCGCCCCCGATCACCTGCGCCTGCGCAAGCTGTATCTGGAGCCGCGCTTTCAGGGCCATGGCCACGGCCGGCAGTTGCTCGCCATCGTCCGTGGTGAAGCCGCCGCGCGGGGCCTGCCGCTACGGCTGAGCGTGCTGCGCCCCAACCAGCGCGCGCTGGCCTTTTATCTGCGCGAAGGCCTGAGCCTGGCCGATGAAACCGACGAGCGGATCTTCCTGTCGCACATCCCGCCGGAATACCGCGCCGATCCGGTCTTGTGACCCGCCCCTGCCCCGCCTATATTGAGCCTGTTCGGGGCAACCCGGACTATGGTGATAAACGCACCTGTAATAGACGGCTCGGACCCGGGGGCGGTACCCGGCGACTCCACCATTCCACCTGTTCGTTTCGGGGGTTCGGGGTCGAAATAGGATCGACGAACGTTCAAAGAGGCCAGCTTTTACTCGGTGAGGTACCACCGTTATCGGTCCAAAAGTACAGTTGCAAACGACAACCGTGCTCCGATGGCTCTTGCTGCGTAAGCAGTTCGAACATCGAAACTTAAGCCCTTGCGCTTAGCCGCGTAAGGCGGGGTTCGCAGGTACCTGGCAACAGAAACCTGCACCTTTTCAATATCTTAGCACTGTCTCCGCTTCGTGACTTGCGCAAATCTGCGCCGCGCGCCACGCTGCCACATGCGCGCATTGGCCCTTTGCCTTTCTCTCCTGCCCGCCCCCGCCCCCGCCTGCGAGGTGGCGCTGGTGCTGGCCATCGACGTGTCAGGCTCCATCGACGCGGGCGAATACCGCATCCAGTCCACAGGCACCGCCGACGCGCTGCAAGACCCGGCAGTGGCCGAGGCGTTGCTGGCCGGACAGGTGGCAATCACCGTGCTGCACTGGTCCGGCATGGGCCAGCAGGCCGTGGTGCTGCCCTGGACGCGCATGCTGTCCGCCCGGCAAATCGCTGATGCCGCCACCCAGATCCGCACCACCCCCCGCGCCTATGCCGGATCTGATACAGCGGTGGGTCAGGCAATCGACGCAAGCCTCGCGCTCTTCGCGCAAGTCCCCGATTGCAAAAGAAAAATCATCGACATCTCCGGCGATGGCCCGGAAAACAGCGGCAACACCGCCCGCGCCGCGCGCAGCCGCGCCAGCGCCGCCGGGGTGGCGATCAACGCGATTGCCATCGAAGATCTGGGCCAGTCCACCGCCATCACCCGGTTTTATCAGGATTGGGTGATCACCCGGGGCGGCTTCGTGATCACCTCACGCGGATTGCGCGCCTATCCGCAGGCCATCCGGCAAAAGCTGCTGCGCGAGCTGGAAAAACCTGCCTCCTGAAGGTTTGCACCTTTTCCAAATACTCATTCCACCACCTCCGCCACCCGGCGTGGGCAAAACCGGCACCAGCGTCAAAGCCCCCAGCCCCACCGAAAACCCGTGCCGAAAATCCCATGCCGAAGTGTCGTTTTTCCGATGGACGGGGGCAAGATGTCACGTTAGCCCAAGGGGATGACCCGTCAACCCGACCGCATCCTTCCCGGCGTTGTGCTGATGCTCGCGTTCTGCGTGCTGGCACCGTTGTTGGATGTGTCGGCCAAGCTGGCGTCGGCCACAATTCCGGTGGGACAGATCGTGACCGCGCGCTTTGTGGTGCAGGGCGCGCTGATGGCACCCATCATCCTCGCCATGGGCATCACCCTGTGGCTGACGCCGCGCGCGCTGGGGCTGATCTGTCTGCGGGCCGTGTTTCTGATCCTGTCCACCTTCAGCTTTGTCGCCGCCATTTCAGTGATGCCGGTGGCCGATGCGCTGGCGATTGCCTTTGTCGAGCCGTTCATCCTGCTGCTGCTGGGCCGCCTGCTGTTCGGCGATGAGGTCGGGCCACGGCGGATTGCGGCGTCCTGTGTGGGGTTTGCGGGCGCGCTGCTGGTGATCCAGCCGTCTTTGGCGGCGTTTGGCTATGTGGCGCTGTGGCCGCTGGGCACCGCGTTTTTCTTTGCCTTCTACATGCTGTCGACGCGGCAGGTGGCGGGGTTCATGCATCCGGTGGCGATGCAGTTTCACACCTCATGGACCGGGCTGTTGATGTGCCTGCCGGTGATGTTTGTGGCGAACGGCACCGGCTGGCAGCATTTTGATCCGGTGATGCCGCAGGGCGTGGTCTGGCTGTGGCTGTTCGGCGTCGGCTTCTGGGCGGCGCTCAGCCATATGTGCATGACCTATGCGCTGAAGTTTGCGCCATCGGCCACGCTGGCCCCGCTGCATTATCTGGAGATTGTGGCAGCGGTGGCGCTTGGCTACTGGATCTTCGGCGATTTCCCCAATGTGCTGACATGGGCCGGGATTGTGGTGATCACCGGATCGGGCCTGTACATCATCTACCGCGAACGGCTGTCGGCCCGGGCGCTGTCGGTCAGCGCCGCCAAGGCCTGATCCAGCCGGTTGCGCGGCAGGATGCACAGCATCCCCGGCCCCGACAATTCAAGGCTGACCGGCCCCGTGCTGACCCGGTTCGACGTGCCGACCCGGGTGTCGGGTGCAAACTCCAGCCCGTCAATCGGCCAGTCCAGCCCGGTGCTGGTTCCCGTCACGACGCCCAGCGGATACAGGCTGAACCGGTCGCCCCGCCGCAGGGCGAGATGCACCCGGCGCGGCAGATGAAACACCACATCCTGTGGCCCCAGCAGCACGCAGGGGCGGCTCTGGCGGACCAGAGTGGTCAGAACCGCCAGGCCGTGATCCACCCGCGCGCCGATGAACCCCAGCGCAATCACAAAGGGCGCGTCAACCGACCGCAGCGCCTTGTCAAAATCGGTGGTGTCCTGTTCAGGGATATGATGCAGCCGGTCCCCCAACGCCAGACGCGCTGTTTCCGAAATGGAATCCATATCGCCGATCACCGCCTGCGGCTGTACACCCTGGGCAAGACAGCGGTCTGCCCCGCCGTCTGCGGCCACAATCACCGGCGCTCTTTGCTGCGAAATCCGAAACAATGCGGCGGAAACAGGCGCGCCTCCCACAAGCGTGATCCCGCCAGAGGATTGCACTAAAACTGGATTCATGCGGATACTGTCTTTCAAATTGAGGCGAAATTCTGGGATGCGTGCCACAATCAATCCTTTAAATTACCCTGATCTGCCCATGGATTCGAACAAATGCATGGCGATAAAGGCGCATCGATTGGTGCAGAAGGCGGGCGTCTTATGAATAGTGCGAGTAAAATCCTTACAGTTTCCTATGGAACCTTCTCCTGCACTTTGGAGGGGTTTGACGACCCGTTCAATACGATGAAAGCGATTGCAGAGTATTTCCGCGATCTGGCAGCCGGGGACCGTTACTTCGGGGCCGAGCCGCCGCAGCCCGATGCCGCCATGCTGCACAAGATTGCCGAACGTGAGATCCAGCGCCGGGTTGAGGCGAAGGTGCAGGAAAACGGCGTGATCCTGCGCGCCGAAGAGGCAGGCACTGTCGCAGCCCATGCGCCTGCGCCCGAAACCGCAGAGGTCCCGCAGCCGGTGGTCACAATGCCGGCACGCGGCACCGCCCCGGCACCGCGCCCCGCGCCAACGCTGGCCGACGCCGACACGGCCCCGCAGCCCGCGACTGAATCGGTGGCCGAGAAACTGTCCAGACTGCGCAAGGCCGCAGCAGAACACCATCCAGCGGCCCCTGCCCCCACGACCCTGACGCTGGCACCGGGTCTGGATGACTTTACCGAAGATCAGCACGCCGGAGCGCCTTTGCCCGCATCCGCCCTGTTTGACGCTGACGATGCCGGGCTGACCACAGACAGCTCTGCCTTTGACGATATCCTGCCAGAAGACACCCCGGCTGCCGATGCGCAGATCCTGGCCGGTGACCTGCCGCCCGAAGACCAGAGTGTCGCAGCCGATGACCTGAAAGACGAGGCACCGCAAGACCTCCGGGCAGAGGCCCCGGTGGCTGACAGCGCAGACGACTGGGTCGATGACGCCGATCTGGCCGATCTGATGGCGCTTGACGGGGTGGCGGCTGATCTGGCCGACCCAGAGGGCAGCGGTGATGATCTGTCAGACCCTGACGCGTTTGCGGCCAGCGATGACACCCCGGTTGCCGAAGATACCGCCGACGCAGATCGCTTTGATCAAGACATGCTCGCCAGCCTGAACGCAGACGCGGCAGACGCTGCGCCGGACCTGATGGCGGGCGCGTCCTCCATTGCCGGGGACACCGCCCGCATGGCGGAAGACGACATGGCGGAAGACGGTGCGGATGATGCCCTGCTTGCCAGCCTTGGCACATTGGTGGCGGCGCAAGAGGCCGGTGCCGGTGCGATGCCTGATGCAGACGCACAGGACAGCGCCGACGATGCGGTCACCGGCTTTGACGGTGCCGATGATTTTTATGACGACGAGGCGGAAGAGCCTGAGGCACAGGCCGCTGCAGAGTTTGCGCCCGAATTTGAAGATGCGTTTGAAGATGACGCGTCTGAGGATGACGCGTCTGAGGATGACGCGGATGCTGCCCTGTTGCAGCCGCTGTCTGACGCCACCGTGCAGACACTCCCCGAAACGCTGACCGTTGAAGCCCCCGAGGCGGATACCGATGACCACGCGCCCCAGCCCGAGGCAGAGGCCGAGGCTGACACCATCGCCGCCCCCGTGCGCCCGCTGCGCCCCGTGCGCACATTGCGCCCTGCCGGGGCGGAGCGCCCTGCCGCGCCGGACCTTGCGTCGGAACCGGAGCCTGAGGCGCAAGCCGAATCGCGCACCCCGATCTCGGTGGAAAAGTTGCAGCGCGCCCGTGCACGGGTGATCAAGATCCGGCGCAGTGATGCGCCTGATGCAGGTGCTTCTGCGCCCGCCCGCGCCACCCTGTCGCGTGAGGCCGAAGCCGCCCTGGCGGCCGAACTTGCCGCGCTGGAACAGGATGCCCCGGATCAGACGGCTGCCCGCACCTCGGACGGAATGGCCGGGCACCGCCTTGACCGCCCGACCGAAGAGGTGGCGGTCAGCCGCCTGATGGCAGAGGCCAGCACCCAGATGGAGGTGCCTGATACCAAGCGCCGCCGCTCGGCCATCGCCCATCTGAAAGCCGCCGTCGCCGCCACCATCGCCGAACGCCGCGCCACCGGCAGCACGCTGGCCGAAAACGGCCGCGCGCGTATGGGGGCCTACCGCGACGATCTGGCCAAGGTCATGCGCCCCACCTCCGCCCCCCTCGCCCCGCAGGCTGAACGCCCCGCCCCGCTGGTTCTGGTGTCCGAACAGCGCATCGACCGCCCGGCTGAGGTGTCGCGCGCGCCGGTCGCAGCGGTTCAGCCGGTGCGGCCGCGCCGGCCGATGTCTTCTGCCGCAGTCGCGATCGAGGCTGCTCTGGATGACGGCTATGACGCCGATGAAGAAACCGGCAATATCTTTGACACCGACAGCGGGTTTCCTGAATTTGCCGAACAGCTTGGTGCCACCGACCTGCCCGATCTGCTGGAAGCCGCCGCCGCCTATATCGCCTGTGTCGAAGGGCTGGACAGCTTTACCCGCCCGCAGCTGATGCGCCACCTCGGGGCCGCCACAGAAGGCGTGTCGCGCGAAGACGGGCTGCGCAGCTTTGGCATCCTGCTGCGCGAAGGCGTGATCGAACGCAGCCGCCGCGGCCAGTTCGCGATCAGCGACGCCTCGCCGCTGCTGGCACAGGCCCGCAAGATCGCAGGCTGACCGTACGGTCACCCGCGGCTGAAACAGGCGGGCTGCACCAGGGTGCAGCCCGTTTTTGTCATTCTTGCGGGTCGTTTTGCGGTGGCGCATCGGGGTCAGGCTGCCCCACGCCCAGAAACACCGGCCGCAGCGGCAAAATCCACAACAGACCCAACCCGACATAGATGCCAAGCTCGACCAGGATCGACGGCCGGTCCATCCAGTTGACCAGCGTGACCGCCACCACCACATAGGCCGGCAGCCCCACCAGCAGAACCAGCAATGACAACCGCCGCCGCGCCTTGTAACTCAGTGCCATGCCATCCTCATCCGGTTAAGATGCGCCCGTCAGTCTGCAAAGGGATCGGTCACCAGAATGGTGTCGTCCCGCTCGGGCGAGGTTGAAAGTAGCGCGACCGGGCACTGGATCAATTCCTCAATCCGCCGCACGTATTTGATCGCCGCCCCCGGCAACTGCGCCCAGGAGCGCGCCCCGGCGGTCGACTCTGACCAACCTTCCAGCTCTTCATAGACCGGGGTGCAGCGCGCCTGCTGATCGGCAGCGGTCGGCAGATAATCCAGCCGGTTGCCGTCAAGCTCATAGCCCACACAGATTTTCAGCGTCTCGAACCCGTCGAGCACATCCAGCTTGGTCAGCGCGATGCCCGACACGCCAGAGGTGGCGCAGGTCTGGCGCACCAGAACCGCATCAAACCAGCCACAACGCCGCTTGCGCCCGGTGACGGTGCCGAATTCATGGCCCCGCTCACCCAGACGTTCGCCATCGGCGTCGAACAGCTCTGCCGGGAACGGGCCTTCGCCGACGCGGGTGGTATAGGCCTTGACGATCCCCAGTACGAAATCAATCGCGGTGGGGCCAAGGCCCACGCCGGTCGCCGCCTGCCCTGCAATCACGTTGGACGAGGTGACGAAGGGATAGGTGCCGAAATCGATGTCCAGAAGCGCGCCCTGCGCCCCCTCGAACAGGATGCGCTTTCCGGCGCGGCGCGACTCGTTCATCACTTTCCAGACCGGGGCGGCATAGGGCAGCACCTGCGGCGCAATCTCGTGCAGCGCCGCCAGCAGCGCGGCGCGGTCCACCGGCTCCATCCCCAGACCACGGCGCAGCGCGTCGTGATGCGCCAGCAGCCGGTCCACCCGCAATTCCAGCGTGGCCGCATCGGCCAGATCGGCGACGCGGATCGCGCGGCGGCCGACCTTGTCTTCATAGGCCGGACCAATGCCGCGCCCGGTGGTGCCGATCTTGGCCACGCCGACAGAGCCTTCGCGCGCCCGGTCCAGCTCGCCATGCAGCGGCAGGATCAGCGGCGCATTCTCGGCAACCAGCAGGTTGTCGGGCGAGATATCGACGCCCTGATCGCGCAGCTTGGCGATTTCCATCACCAGATGCCAGGGGTCCAGCACCACGCCATTGCCAATCACGCTCAGCTTGCCGCCGCGCACGATGCCCGATGGCAGCAAAGACAGCTTGTAGACCTTGCCGTCGATCACCAGCGTATGGCCGGCATTGTGCCCGCCCTGAAAGCGCGCGACGATGTCGGCGCGTTCGGACAGCCAGTCCACAATCTTGCCCTTGCCTTCGTCGCCCCACTGGGCGCCCACGACAACCACATTGGCCATGCTGATCTCCTCGGTTCCAAAACCGTCTGTGCTATAGACGCATGGGCCGCGCAGGGAAACAGGAAAAGGCCAAGTCGCACAAAGCCCGCGCACTTTCCTGCCCTGCCGCACCAGCGTCACCCGGGCTGGGGGGCCAGCCCCCCGCGCGTGCCGCGCGCCCCCCGGAGTATTTTTGCCAAGATGAAATCAGAAAAAAACCGGGCGTCATTCATCTTGACCCAAATACTCCCGCCGGAGGCGTTCCGCAGTTGCACCCGTGCCAGCCGTGTAGGGGTTGCGCGCCGCCCCCCATCAGCCTAGATAGGCGCGTCAGCTTCGGGAACGCCCATGGAAAACGTTATTCTTGCCATCCACCTTGTCCTCGCCCTCCTTCTGGTCGGCGTGGTGCTGTTGCAAAGGTCCGAAGGTGGCGGCCTTGGCATGGGTGGCGGCGGTGGCGGTGCGATGTCGGGCCGCGCGGCGGCGACCGCGCTTGGCAAGGTGACGTGGATTCTCGCCATCCTGTTCATCTGCACCTCGATCACGCTGACCATTCTGGCCGCGCAAAAGGCCGGGTCGAATTCGGTGGTGGACCAGATCGGCGCGCCGTCGGTGGCCCCTGTGGTTCCGGCACAGCCCTCGGGCAGCGACCTGCTGCCGCCCGCGCCCACCAACGCGCCGCTGGCTCCGCCACGCGCTGACAACTGAACGCAACCATTTACCGACACTAATTGTTGTCGCGGCCCCTCTTTTCAAAACAGCATCTAGCGGTGCTGTTGCAAAGGACTGTTGCCTAGGGTAAGGCATGGGTCCCGTGGTGCTGCGATTCCCACCCATCGAATCGCGCCAAAAGAACTTGGTCGAAAACACGGGGGCCGCACATGGCACGCTACATCTTCATCACTGGCGGCGTTGTGTCATCGCTTGGCAAAGGTCTGGCCTCGGCCGCGCTTGGGGCGCTGTTGCAGGCCCGGGGCTATACGGTCCGCCTGCGCAAACTTGATCCCTATCTCAACGTCGATCCCGGCACGATGTCGCCGTTTGAACATGGCGAGGTGTTTGTCACCGATGACGGTGCCGAAACCGATCTGGACCTTGGGCACTATGAGCGGTTTACCGGCGTGCATGCGCGGATGACCGACTCCATTTCCTCGGGCCGGATCTATTCCAATGTGCTGGAGAAAGAACGGCGCGGCGATTATCTGGGCAAGACCATTCAGGTGATTCCGCATGTCACCAATGAGATCAAGGATTTCCTGCGCATCGGCGCGGATGAGGTTGATTTCATGCTGTGCGAAATTGGCGGCACGGTCGGCGACATCGAGGGCCTGCCGTTCTTTGAAGCCATCCGCCAGTTCATCCACGAACGCCCGCGCGGCCAGTCGATCCTGATGCACCTGACCTTGCTGCCCTATCTTGCGGCAAGCGGCGAGCTGAAGACCAAGCCCACCCAGCACTCGGTCAAGGAGTTGCAAAGCATTGGTCTCGCCCCGGATGTGCTGGTCTGCCGGTCGGAACATCCGATCCCGGACAAGGAACGTGAAAAGATCGCGCTGTTCTGCAACGTGCGCAAGGACCACGTGATCCCGGCCTATGATCTGAAAACGATTTATGAGGCTCCGCTTGCCTATCACCGCGCCGGCCTCGATCAGGCGGTGCTGGATGCCTTTGGCATCTCGCCCGCGCCCAAGCCGAACCTGACGCGGTGGGAAGACGTGATGGACCGGCTGAACGGTGCCGAGGGCACTGTGCGGGTGGCGATCGTGGGCAAGTACACCCAGCTGGAAGACGCCTACAAATCCATCGCCGAGGCGTTGACCCATGGCGGCATGGCCAACCGGACGCGGGTGAAGGCCGAATGGATTGACGCCGAGATCTTCGAGACCGAAGACCCCGCCCCCTATCTGCAGGATTATCACGCCATTCTGGTGCCCGGCGGCTTTGGCGAGCGCGGGACCGAAGGCAAGATCAAGGCCGCACAATTCGCGCGGGAACGGAAGATCCCCTATCTGGGCATCTGCCTTGGCATGCAGATGGCGGTCATTGAATCGGCGCGCAATCTGGCTGGCCTGCCCAATGCAGGGTCGGAGGAGTTTGACCATGAGGCCGGGAAGAAGCGCTTTACCCCGGTGGTCTATCATCTGAAGGAATGGGTGCAGGGCAATCACACGGTGCGGCGCAAGCACGGGGATGACAAGGGCGGCACCATGCGGCTCGGGGCCTATACCGCCAACCTCAAGGTCGGCTCACGCGTGGCCGGGGTCTATGGCGGCACAGTGATCGAGGAGCGGCACCGCCACCGCTATGAGGTCGACATCCAGTACCGTGAGCAGCTGGAGGCCTGCGGGCTGGTGTTTTCAGGCATGTCCCCCGATGGGAAACTGCCCGAGATTGTCGAGGTCAAGGATCACCCGTGGTTCATCGGCGTCCAGTTCCACCCCGAGCTGAAATCCAAACCCTTCGCCCCCCACCCGCTGTTCGCCGACTTCGTCCGCGCCGCGAAAGAGGTAGAGCGGCTGGTGTGACCCTGCGGGGGGAACCTTGAGTTTCCCCCTGTGTTGCAGAGTGTGATTTCCATTGAAATCAACAAGTTGGATTTTTTGATTTGTCCAAGTTTTAAAGCCCCGCCTGACAATGCCGCCCCTTTGCCCGCAGGCCTTCCCGTTCAGACCGTTCTGAGCCTGCGGGCGGCGATCCAGCTGGCGAGGGCCATCGCCCCGGCGGTGGCGAGGCAGGCTGGCAGGCCGCCGAGTTGGTAGCTGAGGCCGGACAGCAGGGTGCCGGTCAGGCGTCCGGCGGCGTTGGCCATGTAGTAAAAGCCGACATCGCGGGTGATCCGCTCGGTCGCGCCGAAGGCGAGGATCAGGTAGGAGTGGACCGACGAATTCACCGCGAAGACGAAGCCGAATAGCAACAGCCCGGCAATCAGGGTGGCGGTGAGCCAGGGGGCAGGCTCGCCCGCCACAAAGGCCAGAACGGCGAGGGCGAAGGGAATCGGGACCAGCAGGCCGGACCAGAAAACCGCCTTTTGCGTGATCTGCGCCTCGGACTGTGTCTTGCCACCCAGGAGGCGCGGGGCGAAGGCCTGCACCGCACCATAGGCGATGATCCACAGCGCCATGAAGGAGCCGACGAGGAAAAACGCCTCGCGCCGACCCTCGGCTGTGCCATCGGAGAGCACCGCCTGAAAATAGATCGGGATGCCGACGACGAACCAGACATCGCGGGCACCGAACAGGAACAGGCGGGCAAGGCTGAGGCGATTGACGCGGGCGTCTTTCGACCGCCAGCCGCCCCAACCGTCCGCCGCTTTCATCCGGCCCGGCAGACCGGCGGGCAGGAACAGGACCACGGCGATGAGGATGACGGCAAGCACCGCCGCCATCCCCCAGACCGCCGCCTGAAACCCGGCAAGCGCCAGAAGCGCCGCCCCGATGAAGAACCCCAGCCCCTTGACCGCGTTCTTGGACCCGGTCAGGGCGGCGACCCACCGGAACAACCCGCCATCGGCGCTGGGGGCCAGCAGTTTGACGGCGGATTTCGACGACATCTTGGCCAGATCCTTGGCCACCCCCGACACCCCCTGCACCGCCATGACAAAGACGACCGAGGCGGGGATCGACCACGCGGGGTCAAGCTGCGCCAGTGCCACGAGTGCTGCGATCTGCAAGGCCAGCCCGGCATAGAGCGTGGCCGCCAGCCCAAAGCGCGCGGCAAGCCAGCCGGCGGCAAGGTTGGTGACAATGCCCGCCAGTTCATACAGCAAAAACAGCCAGGCGAGCTGCACCGGGGAGAAGCCAAGGGCGTTGAAGTGCAAGAGCACCAGCATGCGCAAGGCGCCATCCGACAGCATGAAGGCCCAGTAGGCCGCCGTGACGGAGGCATAGGCGCGCAGGGGGTTTATGGGTGGCACGTGCGGTTCCTTGGGCTGGTGTCGGACCGGGGCTCTGCCCCCAGCTCAATGGTTTCTCGAACCAGTGGCGAAAACATTGAGCTACCCGGGATATTTATGAACAGATGAATGAGGGCGGCAGTGCAGAGGGTGGTTCTTTTGGCTGGTGTCGGACCCGGGATAATTGTGGACGGAAAATGGGCGGTCAGAGCGAGGCGGCGACCATGCGGGTGATATCGGCGAGGCGGCAGGCGTAGCCCCATTCGTTGTCGTACCAGGCGTAGACTTTGACCTGGGTGCCGCCCGTCACCATTGTCGATTGCGCGTCGATGATGGCGGATCGCGGGTCGTTGGTGAAGTCGGAGGAGACCAGCGGGCGGGACTCGTACCCGAGGATGCCTCTGAGCGGGCCATCGGCGGCGGCTTTGAACAGGGCGTTGACCTCTGTCGCGGTGGTGGGGCGCTCGACCTCGAACACGCAATCGGTAAGCGAGGCGTTCAGGAGCGGCACGCGGATGGCGTGGCCGTTCAGGCGGCCTTTGAGCTCGGGGTAGATCAGGGTGATCGCGGTGGCCGAGCCGGTGGTGGTGGGGATCAGGTTCAGCAGGGCCGAGCGGGCGCGGCGCATGTCTTTTGCCGGGCGGTCGACGATCGTTTGCGTGTTGGTCACGTCATGAATGGTGGTGATGGAGCCGTGTCTGATGCCAAGGGAGTCGTGGATGACCTGGACCACTGGTGCCAGGCAGTTGGTGGTGCAGGAGGCGGCGGTGATCAGGGTTTGCGAGCCGTCGTAAAGCTGGTGGTTGACGCCGTATACGAGGTTCAGCGCGCCGCCGTCCTTGACCGGGGCAGAGACCACCACCTTTTTCACCCCCGCATCGTAGTAGGGCGCGATCTTGGCGGCGGTCTTGAAGATGCCGGTGCAGTCGATCACCAGGTCAACGCCCATGTCAGCCAGCGGCAGGGCTTGAACCGTTTTCTCATGGGTCAGGCGGATGCGCTGGCCGTCAAGCACCAGCGCATCAGCTTCGTGGCTGACAGGGGTGCGCCAGCGGCCGTGGACGGAGTCGAATTCCATCAGCAGCGCGTGTTGTTCTGCATCCCCGACGGGATCGTTGATCAGCACGATGTCGCCGCCTGCCCCCGTGTCGATCAGGTCGCGCAGGGCAAGTTTGCCGATCCGGCCAAGGCCGTTGAGGGCGATACGGGGCATGGGGATCAGCCTTTCGGTTCGGTCTGGGCGTCGGCGTCAATGGCGTCGACGCTGGATTGCAGGGCGAGGCGGCTGAGCTGGTCGAAGGGCAGCTCGACAAAGGTTGCGATGCGGCGGCGCAGGGCGCCATAGGTCTGGGCGAAGACGAGGGCCTTTTCAGCCTCGGTCCCTGTCGCCTTGACCGGATCGGGCAGGCCCCAGTGGCCGGTGATGGGCTGGCCGGGCCAGGGCGGGCATTCCTCGGCGGCGGCGGTGTCGCAGACGGTGAAGACGAAGTTCATCTCGACCGCGCCGGGCTGCTGGAATTCGCTGATGTGTTTCGAACGCAGGGCCGAAATGTCGTGGCCGTTGCGCTGCAGCACGTCGAGGGCATAGGGGTTCAATTCGGTATTCGGGCGGGTGCCGGCGGAAAACGCCTGAAACTTGCCGCGGCCCAGATCGCGCAGGATCGCTTCGGCGAAGATCGAGCGGGCGGAGTTGCCCGAGCAGATGAAGAGTACGTTGAAATCGCTGTTCTGCGGGGTCATGATATCCTCATGCGCTGGATGAAGGGAGGCGAGCAGATCGGGGCGGGCGCGGCCGACATCGAGCGCGAGGTAGCCGATCAGGCCCTCGGCGGTCTCAAGATCGACGGCGTAGAACAGCGACCGGCCCTGCCGTTCAACCTGCGCGAGGCCCGAGGCGGTGAGGTCGGCCAGATGATGCGACAGGGTGTTGGGGCGCAGGTCGAGGGCCTGCGCAATCTCGGTCGGGCGCACACCGCGCGGCGCAAAGCGTATGAGAAGCCGGAACACGGCGAGGCGTCCGGGATGGCCGAGGGTGGCGAAGGCGTGGGCGGCGCGATTTGATTCCATTATTCGGGAATAATGGAATTCTACGCGCCGGTCGAGTGAAGGTTTGGTGACAGGCAGCGCCGGGCCATCTGGCGGCGGGCAAAAAAAGACCATTGGCGGGGCCAATGGTCTTTGGTCTTGCAGCGCCGGGCCTGTGGCCGCCGGGGGTTATCGCACCAGAACGACCGGCACCTTGCACGAACGCAGCATTTCGGTGGTGGTCGAGCCGATGACAAGGCTGCGGATGCGCGAATGGCCGTAAGCACCCATCACCAGCATATCGAAACCTTCGGCCTCGACCAGCTTGCCAAGGGCGGTTTCGGGCTGGCCTTCGACGATGGTGGTGCTTGCCTCAAGCCCGGCGGCGCGCAGCATGGCATGGGCGTTTTCCAGCCCCTTTTTCACCTCTGCCGACGGGGTGCCGACGGTGGCCACCGTCACCTGCAGCCCGGCAAACAGCGCAGAGCGGGCGATGTGATCGATCGCTTTCATCGCCGAGGTGCCGCCGTCATAGGCCACCAGCACCTTTTGCACGGGCCGGAACGCGCGCGAGGCCACGAAGACCGGCTTGTGACTGGCGCGCACGATGCGTTCGAGGTTGGACCCGAGGTGGCCGCGTGCGAAATCCGCCGCCTCGCCGCGTTTGCCGATCAGGATCAGGCTGGCATCTTTTTCCACCTCTGCCACGGTTTCCACGATATCGCCGTGGCGCAGGCGGGTGGTGATCTCGGACACACCAGCGCGGGTCAGGATGGCGTGGGCATCTTCCAGGATCGCCCTGCCCCGGTGTGCCACCAGTCTGGACCGCTGGGCATCCAGTTCGGCCAGTTCCTCCATCAGCGCGGTCCGGGCACCGAGTTTGATGGCACCGGACAGATCCTGTTTGTCGACCCCCTCACGGCGGCCCAGAACGTGCAGCAATTCGACAGCGGCCCCGGTGCGGCCTGCGATCCATGCGGCGTGGTCGCAGACCGATGCCGAATAGGTCGAGCCGTCAACCAGTGCGATGAGTTTGAGTGTCATATCCGCCCCCTTAATGTGCCATCAGCTTATCCATCGCGCCCGGCTTGTCATGGATGGCAAGCTTGTCAACGATGGTTTCTGATGCTTCGTTCATGCCGATGATCTCGACCTCGGCCCCGTCACGGCGGAATTTCAGCACCGCCATGTCCAGCGCCTGCACCGAAGAGATGTCCCAGATATGGGCGTTGGTCACATCAATGATCACCCGGTCGAGCGCTTCCTTGAAGTCGAAGGCGTTCATGAAATCCTCGACCGAAGCATAGAACATCTGGCCTTCGACAGTGTAGGTGCGCGTGCGGCCATCGGGGGTGATGCTGGTGGTGATGCGGAACAGTTGCGAGATCTTGCCGGCAAAGAAGATGCCCGACAGCAGCACGCCCAGCAGCACACCAATGGCAAGGTTATGGGTGTAGACCACGGCCACCACGGTCGCCAGCATCACGATGGAGGATGATTTCGGATGGGTTCTCAGCGCCTTGATCGACGACCATGAAAAGGTGCCGATGCTGACCATGATCATGATGGCGACCAGTGCGGCCATCGGGATCTGGCTGACCCAGTCGCCCAAGCCGACGCAGAAGATCAACAGGAAAACCCCGGCGGCAAAGCAGGACAACCGCCCGCGCCCGCCGGATTTGACGTTGATGATCGACTGGCCGATCATCGCACAGCCTGCCATGCCGCCGATAAAGCCGGTGGCGGTGTTGGCGATGCCTTGGCCCACACATTCCTGATTGCGGTCCGATTTGGTGTCGGTCAGATCATCGACGATGTTCTGCGTCATCAGGCTTTCGAGCAGGCCGACGATGGCGACGGCCAGAGCGTAAGGAAAGATGATCTGCAGGGTTTGCAGCGTCAGCGGGATGTCGGGGATCAGGAACACCGGCAGGGTGTCGGGCAACTCGCCCATATCGCCCACAGTGCGCACATCCCAGCCAAAGAACAGCGCCAGCGTGGTCAGCACGACGATGGTGACCAGCGGCGAGGGGATCGCCTTGGTGATGTAGGGAAACAGGTAGATGATGGCCAGCCCGGCCGCGACCAGCGCATAGGTCAGCCAGGTGACGCGCGTCGGGTCCAGTTCGGGCAGTTGCGCCATGAAGATCAGGATGGCCAGCGCGTTGACAAAGCCGGTCATCACCGATTTCGACACATAGCGCATCACAAATCCCAGTTTCAGCAGGCCCATGCCGATTTGCAGCAACCCGGCCAGCACGGTGGCGGCCAGCAGGTATTCCAACCCGTGATCGCGCACCAGCGTGACCATCAGCACTGCGGTCGCGGCGGTGGCGGCAGAGATCATGCCGGGGCGGCCACCGACAAAGGCGATCAGGACGGCGATGGAAAAGCTGGCGTAAAGCCCAACCTTGGGGTCAACGCCGGCGATGATGGAAAAGGCAATCGCCTCGGGGATCAGGGCAAGGGCCACCACAAGGCCCGACAGCAGGTCGGCGCGGACGTTGCCGAACCACTGATCGCGGTATGCATCCAGAGAAATCATAGGTGTTTTGTTTCCGTTCCAGATCTGTGCGGCCCCGGTCACAAGGAGCAATCGTCACGGTCTGTAAGACGTGGTCCGGCGGATCGGCGGCCGGAAGAGCCAGCCGGGAATTGCACCCGGCTCCATGTTCGCTGGGATTGCCTTAGCGACTATCCGCCGGTTTGCCAACCCGCCGAACGGCGATGGCAGGGATGGCCCGGCAGATGAGACAGGTTTTCTGCCGTGCCTGCCCGCAAAGTGGGCACAAGGCAACCGTGGGCGCTGTTCAGCCGTGATCGGGCATCTGGCGCGAGGGGGCGATATAAGGGCGGGTCACATCATCCAGCCGCAGGTTCACCGCCTCGACCTCAATCGCGATGGCCCCGTCGCCCGCGAGCGTCAGGGTCAGCGTGCCCATGCCATCGACACCCGGGGCAAAGTCCAGCGTCAGCAGGGACAGCACGGTTTGCGTATCGCTGCGGTCGATGCCCGAGCTGCGCAGGCGCAGCACATCTTCCACCACCAGCAGGCTGCGCACCCGCTCATACGGGCGATTTGCAGCTTCCGCCGCCGCGCGGTCTTCCCAGCGGAAGCGGTTAAGCAAAAGGGCAAAGCGCCGGGCCTTTGCATCAAAGCGCATTTCGGTGATCGGGAACACCGCATCCTGCAGCAGCGCCGCCATCACCGGCAGATCGGCGGCTTCCGCCGCGATGAGGCGCAGCGGGGCTTCATCACCGTCTTCATAGCGGGCGTCCGTCATGGCCGGTCACTGATCCGTTCGATTTTTGCGCCACAGGCCGACAGCTTTTCCTCGACCCGTTCATAGCCGCGATCCAGATGGTAGACCCGGCTGACCACGGTTTCCCCTTCTGCCGCCAGACCGGCGAGGATCAGGCTCACGCTCGCCCGCAGATCGGTGGCCATCACCGGTGCCCCGCGCAGTTTTTCGACCCCGGTCACGGTAGCGGTGCCGCCGTGCACGTCGATCTTTGCCCCCATGCGCATCAGTTCCGGGGCGTGCATGAAGCGGTTCTCGAAGATCTTTTCTTCCAGCACAGAGGTGCCCTCGGCGGTGCACAAAAGCGCCATCATCTGCGCCTGCAGATCGGTTGGGAAACCGGGGAAAGGTTCGGTGGTGACATTCACCGCCTGCACCCGGCCATTCTTGCGGCTGACCTTCAACCCGCGCGCCGTTTCCGTGACCGACACCCCGGCCTGATCGAGCTTTTCGGCAAAAGCGCCCACCAGTTCCAGCGTGCCGCCCAGACATTCGATTTCGCCGCCGCAAATGGCAGGAACCAGCATATAGGTGCCAAGCTCGATCCGGTCTGTCACCACCGGATGCGTGGCCCCGCCCAGACGATCAACGCCCTGAATGGTGAGGGTGCTGGTGCCCTCGCCCTCAATCTGCGCGCCCATCTTGCGCAGGCAGCGCGCCAGATCGACAATCTCGGGCTCGCGCGCGGCGTTTTTCAGCACCGTGGTGCCCTTGGCCAGCGTGGCCGCCAGCAGCGCGTTTTCGGTGGCCCCGACCGAGACGAAGGGGAATTCGAACACCGCCCCACGCAGCCGCCCGCCGGTGGCCTTGGCATGGACATAGCCGTCGCGCAGGTCGAGCTGTGCCCCCATCGCCTCCAGCACCTGCAAATGCAGGTCCACGGGGCGGGCCCCGATCGCGCAACCGCCGGGCAAGGACACGATGGCATGACCATCCCGTGCCAGCATCGGCCCCAGCACCAGAATCGACGCCCGCATCTTGCGCACGATGTCATAATCGGCGGTGTGGTTTGATATCGCATGGCTGGACATCGCCAGCACCTGCCCGCTTTGCAGGCTCGCCACCTCGGCCCCCAGCGATTCCAACAGCTGCGTCATGGTGCGAATGTCGGACAGGCGCGGCGCATTGGTCAGCGTCAGCGGTTCCTCCGACAGCAAAGTGGCCGGCATCAGCGTCAGACACGCGTTCTTGGCCCCCGCAATCGGGATCACCCCGTTGAGCGCGCCATTGCCCTTGACCAGAATCGAATCCATGCTCTGCCCTACTTTCTGTCGGTTCCGGAGCTGCTGTCCGGTATTTTGTGTGTGCCGGACGATGTGTCCGGCGGATATTTCGTGCCCGACACTGCGTCAGGTTACCTGACAAAGCGTCAGGTTATATGTCCGTCCGCGGGCCTGCGCCCTGCGGGTCATCTGCCCCGGGTGCCGGAGCGCGTCGGGTCTTCTGCCTCAGGCAAGGCATCCGGCCCTGCCCGGGCAGCCGGTTCCGCCCCGGTATCCGGGACTGTCCCGGTATCCGCGTCAGCCGCCAGCGCCCCGGCCCCGCGCTGCTTGGCCTGCGCCTTGCGCCGCGCCATATTCGCCTTGAGCGCCGCCTTGAGCCGCGCCTCACGCAGCTCTGCCCCACGCAAAGGCGTTGTGCCGGTCCCGGTTCTGGCATTTTTCTCTGTCATCGCAGCCGCTATAGCGCAGGCGGAAGACTTGGTCCAGAGAAGCCCAGAAAAGGGGCTTGCACCCTTCCGCGTTTGCGTCTAATCACCCGCCACGCACCAACCAAACCCGTTGGAAAGCGCCGATGCTGTGGTAGCTCAGTGGTAGAGCACACCCTTGGTAAGGGTGAGGTCGAGAGTTCAATCCTCTCTCACAGCACCATCTTTTTCCCTTTCAGGACAAGAAGATAGTCGCTATCAAGGGGTTAGATTGACTTCGGTTCTACACCGAGGTTCTACACCATGGTCTTACAGATGGCGCGTCCGCAAAAGAATCCGAAGTCCGGCGTCTACTACTTCCGCCAGAAAACACCCATCGATCTGGTGGCTGTTTTTGGACGCAAAGAAGTGAGCCGGTCGCTGGGCACAAAAGACCCGGAAGAAGCGAAGGTCCGCAACATCGAAGCCGTCCGCAAGCAAGGCATGACGTGGGCGGCGCTGCGGAAACGCCCGGAACCCCTGCCCCATCAGCAGATCGTTGCACTGTCTGGAATCATCTACCGCGACCACATGGCAGCGATGGAACTGGAACCCGGCGAACCCGGAATATGGATCGAGACGCTTGCCCTGCTGGATCGCCTTGCCGCTGATCCGTCCGCACAGGAACGCTCGTACGCACCGACAATCGACAACCTGCTTCTCGAACATGGCCTTGTGACCGACGAGGCGAGCCGCAAGCGGCTTGTACAGGAGGCCGATAGGGCATTTCGTCAAGTCACCGAACAGCAGTTGAAGCGGGCAGAGGGTGACTACGCCCCGGACCCCAAGGCCAACCGATTTCCGCCTGTCGCAACGGTGGACACCAAGCCAAAGGAGAAGTCGGAGGCCCTGACGATCCGCGCCATGTTCAAACTCTGGGAACGCGACCACCTGGCAAATGGCAAGTCGCCGGGAACAGTTGGTGATTTCCGCCATAAGATCGAGTCGCTGATTGAGTACCTTGATCACGACGATGCCCAGCGTGTCACCGCTGAGAACTGGTCTTGTCACGTATTTGTGCCGCTCCCAGTCCTCGTTTAGGCCACTTGACGTTCGAAGGCCAAGGGGCTTTTGCCTCCCAATGCTGAGTGCCGACGGCGCGGGTTATAGAAGCCGTTGATGTATTGGAAGATGGCGGT
>NZ_JAUSNR010000031.1 GCF_030656345.1 Pseudotabrizicola sp.
CTGCCCCAGTCGCAGGCCCTGAAATCCGCGGGCTGCGTCGAGATCCATGAAGAGCAAGCATCGGGAGGGAACCGCGCGCGGCCTGTGCTGGCCCGCGTGCTCGAGCGGATCGGCAAGGGCGACACGCTGGTGGTGGTGCGCATCGACCGCCTGGCGCGGTCGCTCTCCCACCTCCTCGAGGTGATCGAACGGCTGGAGGCCAAGAACGCCTTCTTCCGATCGCTCATGGACCCGATCGACACGTCCTCCCCGCAGGGCAAGTTCACCCTCCAGGTCTTGGGCGCCGCCGCCGAGTTTGAGCGTGCCCTGATCCGCGAACGCACCAAGGCGGGGTTGGCCAGCGCACGAACCAAAGGCCGGGTCGGCGGCAATCCGGGCCTGCGCGCCCGTGATCCGGCCGCGCTGCGCAAGGTGCGGCTGGCGCGGCAGGACGGCTATATGGAGCGCCTCAATGAGACGGCGCAAGACTGGGTCCCCCATGTCCGTCGCCTGCGCCCCGATATGGCCTGGGAGGACGTGCTGCGTATCGTCAACGGCCCCTTGCCCCGCGAGCGCCGATGGACCCAAAGCCGCTTGCTACGTGCCGTGAACGCCTATGTGCGCGACGGCTTTCTGCCCGAGACTGTGCTGGCCCGCGCCGGCCGCCGCGAAACCGACGACCGCCTGCCCGCCATCGTCGCCGCCATCAAAGGCGCGGATCCCGACATCACGCTTCAGGCAATCTGCACCCGACTGGAAGCAATGCGCGAGCGCACGCCCCGCGGGCGGACAAGCTGGCAGCCGTCATCCGTGAAGATGCTGCTGGAGAGGGCTGAGAGGCTGGGGCTGCTTGCGTGAAGTCGTGGGAATCGGTCGCGCGATTCTGAAGATCTGCGTTAGGTAGGCATCGACAATACATGTTGTGGCCATGACATCGCGGGCTACGAACTGTTGAAGTGCTCTGCGAACAAGGCCGCCCAAGACGCTGATACTTCACGGTTTTTTCTCGTCAGGAATCTGCCGCCTCAACACCTCTAGGCCGCTCAACGGATTGGGCTGGATTTACTCACCAAAACTGTTAAGGTCTACAAAACAATAAAGACTTGAGGGCAGTGATGAGCGGGATACGGGCATCTCAAAGATTCGATGTCATGTCCAAGCGGCTCGGTAGCCGGTTGCGTGAACATGCGCAGGAGACGTTCCCACCGGATGCCCAGAAGGGTCTCCGTCGCTTCGCGATGCGGGAAGCCGCCGATCTGCTTCGGATCAACCAGAACACCTTCCGCCATCATGTGTCAAATCTCGAAGGCTTTCCGGAAGGCATCCTCGAGGGTGGCAACCGCCGCAGCTTCACTGCCGAGGACATGGTCGAAGCCCAACGCGTCCTTCTTGAGACGGGTAGGATCAAGCCCGATGAACACCCTCACAGAAGAGCCGGCGAACCGTGCCAGGTCGTGACGATCTTCAACCTGAAGGGCGGCAGCGCAAAAACGTCGACCGTTGCTCATGTTGGTCAGCTTCTGGGCCTTCGCGGCTATCGGGTCCTGCTCATCGACCTCGACAGCCAGGCAAGTCTGACAAACCTGTTCGGGGTTACCCCTGAGCTCGATCCGGACATGCCGACCTCCTACGATCTGATCCGATCCGAGGGGCCCCTGCCCGCCTCAGATATCATTCGCAAAACGAACTTCCCGACAGTGGATCTGATCCCGGCCTCCATGGACATCATGGAGTACGAGTTCGAGGTCGCTTTGAGCTTCAGACACGGCGCCACCACCTTCCACAGTCGGATCCGTGAAGCGCTTGAGCCTGTCCTGAGCCGATATGATGTGGTGATCTTCGACACCCCGCCGCAGCTGAACTTCTCGGTGATCTCCGCCCTCTTTGCTTCCACTGGGGTCCTGATCCCGCTCAACGCGTCCATGCTTGATGTGATGTCTCTGGCTAGCTTTCTCGGCATGGCGAGCAACCTGATGGGCGTCGTCGAGGCGCATGCTCCCGAGCACGGCCTGAACTTCGTTCGGGTGCTGATCACCCGGTACGAGAACACCGACGGTCCACAGGTCCAGATCTCTTCTCTGCTTCGAACGGTCCTTGGCGATGCGGTCCTCCCTGCCGAGTTCCTGAAGTCGACGGCGGTAGGTGATGCCGCAAACACCCAGCAGAGCATCTTTGAGGTCGAACCCCGCGACGTGAACCGCAGAACATACGAGCGTGCGATCGAGTCCGTTTCACGCGTGACCGATGAAGTTGAGCGCGAAATCCTCAAGGCATGGGGGCGTAGTCATGGCGCGTAAGGTCTTCGGGGACTCACTCAAGAACGCGATGGGTAAAGCGTCAACGTCGGATGAGGATGCGGATATCGATCTGAAGCGCACGAGCCCAACTGTCGCTCGAGCGCAAGCATCGGTGTTGGAAGAAGACAAACACGCCACGCGCTTGATCGACCCGAGCACTGTGCGAATGTCCGCGGTCATGGATCGCATCGATCCGAGCGATGGCCTCGAGGAGCTCGTCGCGTCGATCCGTGAGCACGGGCAAAAGGTTCCGGTTCTTGTCCGCCGAACCCAAGACGGGGCACTTGAGATCGTCTATGGACGCCGCAGGCTTCTCGCCTGTCGTGAACTTGGTCAGAAAGTGCGCGCCACGGTCATGGAGATGACCGAAGAGGAAGCACTGATCGCCCAGGGCGTAGAGAACAATGCCCGCCAAGACCCCTCGTTTATCGAGAGGGCCCTGTTCGTCGCTGGGATCATTCGGGAACTTGGTAAAACTGACGAGACACGCAAGAACGCCCAGACCATCGCCTATCGGGCACTTCAGATCGACGAGTCGCTCGTCTCGCGGATGAACCGTATCGCCACCGGCATTCCGATGGAGCTGATTCATGCCATCGGACCTGCACATGGCGTTGGTCGGCGGGTCTGGGAGAAGCTTTTCAGGCTGTGCGAGAAGGACGTCGCGAGAGCCAGAGAAGTTGCCCGTGAAATCCCCCGCAACTTGCCAGGCCCGGACCGACTTGACGCAGCGGTCGCGCTGCTCACGGCCACCAAGGCAGCTACACCCAAGGTTGAGCACGGTGAGCGCGTGAAGATCGGCCGCAAAGGCAACCGCATCACCATCGATGTGGACGCTGACCTTGCCCCGCGCGTTGAAGACGCCATCCGAAAGCTGATCAGCGAGCTTCTTGACCGCGGTCAAGATGGCCCAGAGTGACGACCCCGTGTCTTGACCGCGGTCAAGATATCAAGAGCAACGAGCAGAAAACGAAAGGAGGACCGGCTAGAAAAGGAAAGACCCCCCGAAAGCGGTGCTTCCGAAGGGCCTCAATCAGTCTCGACACCTGATTGATACCCCCAAAACGAATCGAGTTCAACACCGCTCGCGGTGACCGGGGAAGCTTTTTCTTCCGAAACACTATGAGACATGTAACCCAAACACGAACCGCCATGGCGGAACCGAGAGCTGTTGCCTGCCCTACTATCTACGAACTTCTGGGACCGGTACGCGCCCTGCGGAAAGAACTTGGCCTGACGAGCAACGACATCACAGTCTTGACGGCCCTGATCAGCTTTCTTCCCCGTGATCGACAAACCACAAGTGGTGAGACCCCACCCAAACTTACCGTTGTGTTCCCCTCCAATGCTTCCTTGTCTGAGCGCGCAAACGGCGTCGATGAGAGAACCCTACGTCGCTGCTTGGGCCGTCTTGACGCAGCCGGCCTCATTGACCGGAAGAACTCGGCAAACGGCAAACGCTTCCCCCTGCGGTATGGCGGCATCATCCGGGACGCGTTTGGGATCGACCTGAACCCACTGATACAGAACCACGACGCACTGGCGGCCGAAGCGTTGAAGGTTGCGGAGAAGCGTGAACGCCTTCGCTCCCTCAGGGCAGAAGCACTAGCACTGCGCGCATCCCTCCTTCAGGACCAGCGCCTCGACGAAGCGCGGTTGTCCTCACTCGGAGCGATCAGGAACATCCTTCGACGAGCAACCCTCACGGTTGATGCAGTCTTGCAGATCATCGGTGATCTCCGAGAACTCGGAGCCAACGCCGCGCAGAGCTACGGAGAGTGCGAGAATTCAAGCGCGCCCGTGGACGAAATCCAATCACGCGACCAAGCCCTCACCCAAGATTGCACGCGCGAAATGTCCGCCAGGAACGGGCAAAATGACCGGCAGATAGAGTCCATAAAAAAAGAACTTATTAAGAAAGACGCGCAGGCAAAGCAGACCAGCGCTGACCAAAAGATTGCGGCGCCCTCCATGAACCGAGACCCTGCAAAAATGTCATGGACAGACTTCACACATGTCTCTGACTTCTTTCCAGACCCACCTCGAACAGGAGAAGCCCTCAACCGCGTTCTCTTCGATATCGGGCGATTGCTTAGAATACGCCAAGAAAAGCTGATGCGTGGCCTCCAGAAAACCGGCGCTGGACGGCTTCTAGTGATCTTAGATTACCTGTTGGGGAAAGGAGAAACGATCAGGCAGCCCGAGGCATACTTTGAAACGATCCTGGGCTAATAGAACATGCAGCTTGGATTTCTTGACCGCGGTCAAGAACGCCGAAGAGAGGGAAAGGTTGGGGGTTTGAGGGGTGACGGGAGGTGAGATCGGGAGAGTGGCTTCCGGCGCCCGTCGTGGAGAAGATCTGATGGCGAAAGCAGCCCAGAAAATCACCCTGTCCCCCTCACGGGACATCCCCTTCGACAAGCTCGTGCTGAGCCAATCCAACGTGCGGCGCATCAAGGCGGGCGTCTCGGTCGAGGAACTTGCAGAGGACATCGGGCGGCGCGGCCTGCTGCAGGGCTTGAACGTCCGGCCCATGCTCGATGCCGAGGGCGTCGAAACCGGGCTGTTCGAAATCCCGGCCGGTGGTCGTCGCTTCCAGGCGCTGTCGCTGCTGGTGAAGCAGAAGCGGCTGGCGAAGTCGGCGCCGATCCCTTGCATTGTGCGGGATGCGGCGTCGGAGATCCTCGCCGAGGACGACTCGCTGGCGGAGAACATGCAGCGCGTCGCCCTGCACCCGCTCGACCAGTTCCGCGCATTCCAGGCCCTGCGCGAGAAGGGTCAGGGCGAGGAAGCGATCGCGGCCGCCTTCTTCGTCACGCCGCAGATCGTCAGGCAGCGCCTGAAGCTCGCCTCCGTGGCCCCTGACCTGCTCGAAGTCTATGCCGAGGAGGGGATGACGCTCGAGCAGCTGATGGCCTTCACGGTGAACCCGGATCACGCGCGTCAGGTGCAGGTCTGGGAGGCTGTGAAGAACTCCTGGAACAAGGAGCCTTACGCGATCCGGCGTATGCTGACCGAGACCTCGGTCCGGGCGTCTGATCGTCGCGCGGTCTTCGTCGGGGTCGATGCCTATGAGGCGGCGGACGGTGTCGTCCTGCGTGATCTCTTCCAGGGCGATGACGGTGGGTGGCTCGAGGACCCTGCCCTTCTCGACCGGTTGGTCACCGAGAAGCTTCAGGCTGAAGCCGAGGCGCTGGTCGCCGAAGGCTGGAAGTGGATCGAGGTGGCGACCGACCTGCCCTATGGCTACAGCCACGGTCTGCGGCGTCTCGCCGGTGAACCCGCGCCGATGGCCGACGAGGAAAGCGCGGCCCACGCTGTGCTCCTCGCCGAGTACCGCGCGTTGGAGGAGGAATACTCCGGCCAAGACGAATACCCCGAGGAGATCGATGCCCGGCTCGGTCAGCTCGAGATGGCGATGGAAGCGCTCGAACAACGGCCTCTGATCTACGATGATGCCGAGATCCCGCGCGCGGGCGTCTTCGTCACACTGGATCGGGACGGCAGTCTCGCGGTCTATCGCGGCTATGTCCGGCCCGAGGACGAGCCGCGCGAGGAGGCCGCGGTCCGAGATGGAGATGGCGCGGATGCGATGGGGCAGGGGGGTGATGCTGGTGGTTCCGACTGGCAAGCGTCGGTGTCGTCCGGGGGCGGCACCGTCATCACCTCGGGAGGTCAGCCAATCGGCGCTGAACCGTCCGAGGAGGACGACGACGGCGCGTTGAAGCCGCTACCCGAGCGGCTGGTCATGGAACTGACGGCCCACCGGACCCTCGCACTGCGCGAAGCCATCGGGCGGTCGCCGGATGTCGCGCTGACGCTCCTGCTCCTGAAGCTGGTGACGGACACCTTCCGTACCTCCTCTGCGACGGGCAGCTGTCTCGAGGCATCGGTGCGTCACGTCTACATGTCGGCGCAGGCGCCCGATCTGAAGGACAGCATCGCTGCCAAGCTGGTCGACGAGCGTCACGCTGGATGGGAGGCCGATCTGCCTCTCGGCGACGATGCCGCGCTCTGGGACTATCTGACGGTCCTCGACCAGGGCAGCCGTCTGGCGCTCCTCGCGCACTGCCTCAGCTTCGGGATCAATGCGCTCCATGAGAAGGTGAACCCATATGGCGCGGGCATCTCCGCCAGCGGCCTGACCCGCCGCATGGCCCATGCTGATTTCGTGGCGCGAGCTGTCGATCTCGACATGGTCGAAGCGGGCTGGGAGCCGACGGTTGATGGCTACCTCAACCGTGTGCCCAAAGCCCGGATCCTCGAGGCCGTGCGCGAGGCGAAGGGGGAGGGGACTGCGCAGCTCCTCGATCACCTGAAGAAGGGCGAGATGGCCACGGAAGCCGAGCGGCTCCTCAAGGGAAGCGGCTGGTTGCCCGAGGTCCTGCGCCGGGCCGATCTGGTGACGTTCGACGGCGAGGCGGTCGGAGAAGGGCAGGGGGAGGACGCTGGCCAGCTCGAAGAGGTCGATCTCCCGGCCTTCCTGATGGCTGATTTGCCCGACGGCAATGCCTCGATGATGGCCGCAGAGTGATCTGAGCCATCTGGGGGCGGGGAAACCCGCCCCTCATTCCAACAAAATACAGTAATATCAATATGATGAATGCGAACGCTCCCATTCGGGATGAGGAAACATGTCTGCAAAAACCATTCTCAACACTGCCCCCCTTGGGGCGCTGATCCGCTACACTGACGGCAGTCCCAAGCCGCCAGCACGCTTCACCAAAAAGCTGGCGACCTGGGAGCGTTCAAACGGCGCCGGTCGTCTTGTGAAAAAGGAACCGCCGCGCGTCTACCCGACATGGACCGCGCCTGCGAGTTTCACACTGCATGAGGGGAACTTCGCCTCGGACGGGGTCATCCTCGTCACCATCATGCGCAGCCATTCAGCGGACAGCCGGTTGGTCTTCGAGGTCGCCGAGGAACCACAGCTGGGGCAGGTCCGCGTGCTTCTGGACTTCGGTGGCAACACCGAGCTCCTGCATCTGGCGGAATCGATCACCGCGGCCGAGCTCTGGATCGCACGAGAGGGCTATCGCAACGCGCGGCTCGAGATCGTCGGTGCCGAGGACGGCGATAGGGCAGGGGACGCAGACCTGGCCGCCTGAGCCCTGACACTGCGTGAGGGGCCTGCCGAAGGGGCGGGCCTCTCACCGACCACACCCTCGTCCCGCGATGACGCGGGGCGCCAGAGGATCCATGCCCCAAGACGGAGGTCTTCAACCAAGAGCCTGCCCGGGAGGCTGGCGGCGTTCCAAGCATCAGCGGGACAACCGGCTCCAGTCGTCAGGGCACCATCCCCCGCTCGCCATTCCCTTCCTTGCCCCGAATCCTGGCATCAAAATCAACCCGCGGGGGGTCGGACTACGGGCGAGCCCGTGCCGCCGGGCGGATTCGGACGAGCCGAACGCACCCGGTGATGTCAGCCAGTATTCGGGCCTTCGAGGTCCTGTCGCGCGGGGGATGGTCCCCCGCCTCCAAGACAGGAGCCCAAAAGATGTCCCGTAAAGATGCACACGCCTTCGCCGCCTCCCTCGCCGCCACGCTCATGGTCTCGATCGTCGTCTTCCAGGCAGGGGATGGAACCTTCGGCGCAGTCCCCGCCGATGAAATCGACGGCGACGAGGTCGTGATCGTCTCGGAGTATGACCCGTTCCAGATTATGGCCCGCTGAGGGCCATGACGCCTGCAAGCCCTTGTTGCGCCGAGCTTTTCGCTCGGCGCTACGCACTTGGAAGTGCGCATAATCAGAGGCTTTTCAAGAAAGCCAAGAGATTGTCCGGTGCTTTGTACCGTGCCCGACCAACGTCTGCTGGCTGAAGGCGAAGCAGGGCTTCTTCCTTCATCACCATATCCGCCGATAGATAGACGTGCGTTGTCGTTGGGCTTTCGTGCCCGAGCCAGAGCGCGATGACGGAAATGTCGACACCGGATTGCAGCAGGTGCATGGTATCTGTCCGGTTTCCCCGCTCTGACGACGTGATGGAGTGCCTGCTAGATGTCCACCATCGGAAGTGGACATCTTGAGGTAAGCGATGGCGGGCAAGAAGGGCCAGAAGAAGCGGGTCTGGTCAGACGAAGAGAAGCTGTCGATCTGCGCGCAGGCGCGGGTTTCTGGTGTCTCGGTTGCGCAGGTTGCGCGGCGCTACGCGATGAACACCAACCTGATCCATAAATGGCTTCGCGATCCTCGGTTTACATCAGAGGATCAGGCTGCGGATTTGTCGGTGCCTGAAGGAGTAACCTTTCTCCCAGTCGAGGTTGCGGGCATGGAGCCTGTCCCGGCAGCACCCGTTTTGCCCACTCCTTCGGTAGGCTCCATCACTGCGCAGCGTGTGGACATCACGTTGTCGGATGGTCGGCGGATATTGGTGGAGGGTGCCACCGCGCTGTCAGCGATCGTGGCGATGGTCGAGGCACTGGCGCAATGATCCCGGTGCCAAGCAACACGCGGGTATGGCTGGCGGCCGGCGTCACGGACATGCGACGCGGTTTCAATACGCTGGCGGCACAGGCCGAACAGGTTCTGGCCGAGGACCCGTATTCGGGCCACATGTTCGTCTTCCGTGGTCGCCGGGGTGATCTTTTGAAGATCATTTGGTGGGATTCTCAGGGGGCCTGCCTGTTTACAAAGCGGCTGGAACGGGGCCGGTTTGTCTGGCCTGCTGCCAAGGAAGGTAAAGTCAGTCTAAGCCCATCACAAGTGTCGATGTTGCTCGAAGGGATCGACTGGCGGACCCCACAAAAAACCTGGCGACCGCTGGTCGCGGGGTGAGGCAAAGTCTCAACAAAACATAGGATTTAGCGCAGTTTTGCGTTCCCTCTTATGGGGCGATCCGGTATAAATTATGCCATGCTGGAGGCCTTCAAATCCCTGCCTGAAGATCCTGATGAGCTGCGCGCGATCAGCGTGCAGATGGCCCAGCATATCCAGTCTCAAGCCTACCAGATCGAGAAGCTGAAGGCTGAGCTTCATGGTCACCGCAAGGCGCGTTTTGGCACGAAGTCAGAGGGCATAGACCAATTGGCGCTGGATCTGCCGGAAGACGACGAGATCGCGCAGGCCGCAAAGGATCAACTCACCGGGCAACCACCCGGTGATGAAGAGACCCCGACCAACAAGCGCCAGCACAGCCGCAAGCCACTGCCAGATCATCTGGATCGGCACGATGAGGTCTTGTCGCCCGGTGAAGCATGCACTGGATGCGGCGGCACCCTGCGCCAGGTGGGCGAGGATATCACCCAAGAGCTGGATTATATCCCAGGTCACTTCGTTGTGCGTCGCTTCATCCGCCCGCGCATGGCCTGCACCTGCTGTGAAGCTTTCGCCCAAGCCCCATTGCCATCGCGCCTGATCGAGCGCGGGCGACCCGGACCCGGCCTCGTGGCGCACATGCTGGTCGGCAAATATTGTGATCACCTGCCGCTTGAGCGGCAATCCAAGATCTACGCCCGCGAAGGGGTTGATTTGCACCGCTCCACGCTCAGCGACTGGGTTGGGCGCACGACGGCACTGCTGGAGCCTCTGGCCGAGCATATCGGCAAACTGGTCCGGGCGGGGCCAGCCCTGTTTGCAGACGATACCCCCGTAAAACTGCAAGTGCGCGCCAACACTACAAAAACCAAAACGGCCCGGCTCTGGAGTTACGTCCGGGACGAACGCCCGTGGTGCGGGGCAGCACCCCCCTGCGCCTGGTATCAGTTCAGTGTCGATCGGAAGGGCGAGCACCCCGCCAACCATCTCGCGGGCTATACGGGCACGGTCCATGCCGATGGATTTGCCGGGTTCAACGGCTTGTTCGGCAAAGGCAAAGCCGATGAGCAAGCCTGCATGGTCCATGTGCGCCGCAAATTTGTCGACGAGGTCGAGCGCACCGGTTCCCCCATTGCCCAACAGGCGATCAAGCAGATTGCACAGCTCTATGCTGTGGAGAAGGAGACGCGGGGCAAATCCCCGGAAGAGCGTGTGACCCTGCGGCAGGCCAACGCCAAGCTGGTCTTTGATGAGTTAGAGCTTTGGCTGCAGGCGCAGCTGCGCAAGATCTCCGGTAAAACCAAGCTGGCCGAAGCGATCCGCTACGCGCTGAACCGCATGCCAAAAGCGCGCGGCTATCTCAGCGACGGGCGTCTCGAGCTGGATAACAACACCTGTGAGCGCTCGATCAGGCCTATTGCCCTTGGAAGGAAGAATTATCTGTTCATGGGGTCAATCGGCGGCGGCAAAGCTGCCGCAATCGCCTACACACTCATCGAAACCGCCAAGATGAACGATGTCGACCCCGAAGCGTGGCTCACATGGGTCCTCCAGCGCCTGCCTGATCACAAGATCAATCGCATCGAAGATCTCATGCCGTGGAACTGGCAGGCCGAAAACGCCTGAAACCGCGCCGACACCGGACGGATACGGTGCATGGCTGTCGAGTGTCGGATGATGTGCGGCGACACCGTGCGCTTGGAGAGTTCGGGATGTGCCACCGCGGCCTTGCCCACTGCAAGCTCCAGCCGCCTCGCGATGCTGGATCGTGTCAGCGGCTTGCCCGTCGCACTTGGAAATAGGGGCCTGCTTCCGTCCCGCTGGTCAATTTGATCCACCCATTTGCGGAGCGTGGCTGCTGTCTGCAGCCAAAGAGGAACACTGCGTTGTTTGCGGCCCTTCCCCTTGAGATGTACGACTGAACTCGGCCCGAGGACCAAGTCATCCAGGCGCAAAACGGCGACCTCGGAGACCCGTGCCCCGGTGTTATACATCAGCATGAGCATCGCGCGATCACGCTGTCCGGTCCACGTGGCAGGATCAGGCGCGTTCAGGATCGCGTCAATCTCGGCTTTCGAAAGGAAGCCGACGAGGGGTTTGTCATGGCGCTTCATCGGAATCGCAAGGACCTGCTCAATCGTTGCCAAAGCCCCGAAGTCATGGTGTGCGGCGTATTTGAGAAAAGCCCTGATTGACGCAAGCCGAGCGTTCCGGCTGCGCACGCTATTCCCTCTGACCTTCTCGAGATGGTCGAGGAACCCGAGGATCAGGGCAGCATTCATGTCGCCCATGGTCAGGTCTGTCGGGGCTTTCCTGATGTCGACCTGCGCAAACTGCAGGAGCAGTTGGAAAGTGTCACGATAGGCCGCGATCGTGTGGCGGCTGACAGCCTTTTGTTGGCCAAGGTGGTCGACGAAGAACTTCTGCAGCAGCTTCGCAAATGATGGTTTCTGGGCTCGATCAAGCATGGCTGTTCTCCTCCATGACGCAGATCGTTCGCTCGAAGCGCGCACTGGTCAGCGCCATCAGTTCGGGAATAGCCTCCATGTACCAATAGGTGCTGACCGGCTTGGCGTGCCCGACATAGGTCGAAAGCGCGAGAACGGCGTTGTCTATGTCGACGCCTTCATCGAGCCAGATCATCAATCTTCGACAGACGAAGGTGTGCCGCAGGTCATGGATCCGGACCCGAGCGTGCCCTCCCCTTGGCCGGATCTCGTTGATCACGGGCAATCGCGAGAAAGCGTATAGGACATTGGAATACGGTACCGGCCGTCCGTCGCCATGAAGTGAAAACAGATGCGTCTCCTTCCCTGCGGCCACAGCCTGCCCGCGTGCTGAAACGAACGCTTCCAGCGCCTGGATTGTCGTGGGATGGAGAGGGACCAACCGGCTTGTTCCGAACTTGCTGGCCTTGATGGTTAACTGACCATGTCCAAGATCGGTGTCGGCGAGGCGCAAGGCCAATGCCTCGGATATCCGCAAGCCGGTTGAGGCGAGCAGGCCGAACAGTGTCGAAAGAAGCGCGGGGCGCAAAGCCGGTGTTGCCATCAGCTGGCCAGCTTCCTCGACAATCCTGCGGACCTCATCGGCCGAATATATGTGGGGCGCCAGCCGCCGTGTCTTGCGTCCGAATGGACTTCCGAGCGGAAAGCTGGTGGCAGGGTCAAGCTCCGACAGATAACGCGAAAACGGACGCAGCGCTTCGAGGCGACGTGCCCAGGTGAACGGGTCGGCATGTGCGGCGCCCTCGCGTGCCCATCTCAGACAAAGGTCCGCGGTCATCGGCCAGGTATGGCCGCAATCCGCGGAAAATCTTGCAAATGATGATACGTGATTATCGGCGTTCGTGGGGATGAACCCGTGGCGGTAGCGGCCATCAAGATATGCGGCTGCGGCCTGTGTGAGAGTCCTGTTCATTGTGCGCCTCCCGGCCATGCCAGTGACACCTTGGACAACCATGCGCTGTCCAGCTTGGTATAAATCACTGTCGTATCGAGGCTGCGATGGCCCATGACGTCCGCTATAACGGGCATTGGTGTACCCCTCGCCAGAAGCCGTGTTGCCAGGGTGTGGCGGAGAATATGAACCCGGGTGCGATCCCAGCCCAGACGACGGTAGGCGGCCAGCATCGTCGTCTGAACGGCGCGTCGTCCTATCGGTTCACCGATAGGTGGCCTGTGTCGGACGAAAATGTTGAGGCAAGCGGGCGCAGGGCGCTCATGCAGGATGTAGTCTGCGATCGCCTTACCAGTCGCTTCCAGCAGCGGCAGAATATCTGCACGGCGTCCTTTGCGATGGGTGACCCGGATCGTACCGCGCTGCCAGTCGATGTCTTCAAGGGTCAGTCCGGCCACCTCGGAAGAGCGCATACCAAGATCGATCAGGCATCTGGCGATTGCGAACGCGCGCCGGCACTGAGGAAAGTCAGCACTGAACGACTGCAGCAGCGCGTCGACTTCGACGTCCTTGAGAACGTCTGGCAGGGTGGAAGGCTTGGGTCGCGGGGGGCGCGGCAAACCTGCAAGCAAAGGTGTGACGTCATCGCCGATCAACTGGCGATACCGCAGGAAGCAGCGGATCGCGCCAGACAGCCCACGTGCGCAACTTGCGCTGCGGGTGCCGTCCCCGATGATAAAGCGCGACACATCTGACCCTGAAATGACCACTATATCAATGGATTGGGCACCAACAGTGGCTATGAGAAAACGCTTGATAATCCGGCACCGCGCTGCCCGTGTGCTTTCGGAATAGCCCCAGACCTCTCGCATCTTCGCGTCGAAGCGCGAAAGCTCCGCATCCATTGGCGTCAGGGTCCGCGTCACAGCGAACCCAGTGCCCTCCATGACCCGCCGGAGCAGATGCAGGGCTGCGCGATTTGTGTGTGTGTCGCCGCGCGTATGACGATCACACTCGCAAGACGGCATGTGATCGGCGAGAAACTGTCGGATGTGCCGATCCCGGACCTCTCCAAGGGCAACGCCTTTGGTTTTGAGCCAGTCGCCGAAATGGAAAACGGTTGCGAAGTACAGCGCTTGCACCTTGGGCGCATACTTCCCTTCGCTCAAGCGTTGCCGATAGGCTCCAAACACCGGGGCAAGCAAATTGCCCGGGTCGTCCTTCAACATGAATTTGCGTTTGCCTGGTCGCATGTTCGATCTCCTTTGCTACGAAGATCGCAGTGAAGCCCGCGATTATGCGCACTTCCAAGTGCGTAGCGCCGAGCGAAAAGCTCGGCGCGACAAGGGCTTGCAGGCGTCATGGCCCTCAGCGGGCCATAATCTGGAACGGGTCATACTCCGAGTTATGTGGCTGTCCGCATAACTCGGAATACGATCCCTTCGGGTGAGGCTTCGGCCTCACTTCCCGAGGGCCTGGCGCAAAAGTGGCTATCGCCGACAGATGGCCTGCTCTACAGAACAGTCCTAAGTGCAGAAAAAATATAAGAAAATAGCTCTCCTATAAGAAAGCTTTCCTACGTTTCTGCAATTTTCTTCAAACTATGACGTCGCCGGGGATGCGTCAGACTTCAAGGCCAATGCTCCCGATCTTTCACATGGGCATTTGGAGCATCTGTTGGCAATCTGACGGATGCCTGAAATCCAGAAGTTTCACCGGGACGTGGTGACTGGAGCAAGAGAGAGGTTTCGATCCGTTCTGCGATGGCTGAGACGATAGCGAGGCCAAGCCCGCTACCATCAGTTTTTGCATCTGCCCTCTCGAAGCGCCCTGTCAGGCGTTCGAGTGTTTCGGTTGCTACCGCGGGGCCCTCGTTCGCCACGATCAACTGCCCGTCGCTCGTGAGTGTAACCTCGACTGGGGCATTCTGCGCCCCGTGGCGTAGGGCGTTTTCCACCAGATTCCGGCACAGAATTCCCAATGCGTCGGGGTCGATATCAGACAAGACAGGCGTGTCCGGCAAGTTCAACATAAGGCGCCCGTTCTCTGTGCTGCGCGCAATATCTTCCACCACGACCCGAATGATGGTTCTGACATCAGCGCTCTGGTCCATCCGAAGTCTACCGCCTTCGGCCCGCGCAAGCTGCAGGAGACGCTCGGAAAGCCGAGTGAGACGCTTGAGCGTCGCCTCGATCTCGGCGGCACGGGCGTCGATGGTCGGATCTTTGGTCTCTGACCGCAGTCGCTGCGCCTGGGCGATAGCGCCCGCCAATGGTGTCCTTAGTTCATGAGCCGCATTGGCTGCAAAACTTCGCTCAGCCTCGAACGCGTCGCGCAACCGAGCCAAAAGGCTGTTCATGGTTGCGGCCAGCGGTCCGATTTCGGTCGGCAGGTCGGCCGCGGGTACTTCTGACAGGTCGCGCACGCCGCGCACTTCAAGCCGCGTACGGAACCGATGGAGAGGGGCGAGGCTGAAGCGCACAGCGAGAATAATCGACGCGAGCGCCAACGGCAGCACGACCAGCAGCGGCAGGCCGAGGCTCATCTGGATTTCCCGAGCAACCGAAGCGCGATGCGCCAACGGTTCGGCCACGGTGATGCTGATCGTCCCCTGGAGCACCGCGTCGCTGTAGAGGCGATGTGTGGCGTTCTGCCCAAATCCCGGACCATCGTATGGAGGGAACACGGCAGGGTCCGCCGCATGGGATTGCAGCAAAATGCGTCCCTCGGCATCGCGTACGATGTAGGTGAAGAACTCGTCATGCTCACGGATCGGCGCGAGGCGCTGCGTCATACCCTGATCTTCCCGCCCGACGATGTCGGTCACGGCCAGCGGCAGGATGCGCTCGGCGGTTTCGCGCAGGGCGCTGTCGAAGACCTCATCCATCTCGCCCCGAACGATCACCGCGGTAACCGTGGCGGCGGCGAGCCAGAGAATCGTCAGCACAAGGCCGAGTGACAAGCCGAGCCGTACCTGAAGGCTGGATGGCCACATCATGGCTTGCCCAGCCGGTAACCCATGCCGCGCTCGGTCTCAATGATGGCGCTCCCCAGTTTCTTGCGCAGGCGGCTCACGTGCACCTCGATGGTGTTGCTCTCGACTTCGGCGTCGAAAGCGTAGAGCTTCTCCTCCAACTGCGCCTTGGACAGGAGTTGCCCGGGACGCGCCAGGAAGGCCTCGAAGAGCGCCCATTCCCGCGCCGTCAGCGGCACATGTCTGCCATCCCGATGGACGCTGCGCGCGGCAAGGTCGATGTCGAGCGGTCCGTGGGTCAGGATCGGGTTGGGGTTGCCGCTGTAGCGCCGCGCGACCGATCCGATCCGTGCCGACAGTTCCGACAGGTCGAAGGGCTTCACAAGATAGTCGTCAGCGCCCGCATTGAGGCCTTCGATCCTATCGGACACCTGGTCGAGCGCCGTCAGGATGATGACCGGCGTCACGTCTCCACGCGTCCTGAGGCCCTTGAGGAACCCGATACCACGTCCGTCTGGCAGCATGAGGTCGAGCAAGAGCAGGTCGTAGGAGGTTGCGCTCATCGCGTCTGCCGCCGCGTCTAGCCGCGTGACCCAGTCTACTGACTGGCCATCAGCTGCGATCTGGTCGCGCACGGCAGCGCCAAGAGTCGTGTCGTCCTCGATCAGCAATATGCGCATGGTCGTACCCGTCCTTTCCTGATGTCCCTCCATGATCCGTCTGGCTGACACGAAGCTGAAGCTTGTGGGTCGAGCCCCTTCAGGCTGCCGTCAGCTTCGCGGCGCATGAATGGCATCAAGAGGCGAGCCACTAGGAGTGTGCCCCATGAAGAAGACATTGACAATTATCGGCTTTCTCGCGGTCTTTCCGGTCGGCGCGGCGCTGGCTGACGACGATTGCTTCGTGCCGATGGCCGACTGGCAGCCGCGCGATGCTGTTGCCATGCTGGCTGAGGAAAATGGTTGGACGGTGCGCCGGATCAAGATCGATGACGGCTGCTACGAGATCGATGGGAGGGATGCCGAGGGGCGTGCGATCGAGGTGACTGTCCACCCGGCCACGCTGGAGGTAATCGAGTTCGAATACGAGGACGACGAGGATGATCGCCGCGAGCGGGATCACGAGAGACGCGACGATGACTGATGCAGCGCGTCGCGACGGTAATGTCCCGGTGCCGGGCCTGCCGCCACACTCCCGGCTTTCCCTAAACTCTCCTCTAGCTCTGACGGGCCCGGTGCTGGTTGCGTTGCCATGCCTGCTGGCGGCACTGATCGGGTTCAACACCTATGCGCCCTATGGCGCGGATGCAGCACTTGGCATTGCCGTCGGGGCCGCGGCAGTTGTCGCGATGGCACAGACCCTGATCCTCGCCGCACGGCCGCCGCTGGTGGAACCATTGTTCGGCGGTCTCGATCGCATGTACCGGGTCCACAAGTGGCTTGGTATTTCCGCAATGGTCCTGATGATCCTGCACCAGCAGATCGAGCCGGATTTCGAGCGTTTGGTGCGTGAAACCTCCCTTGGTGAACTTGGTGAAGGGGCGGGCGAACTTGCCTTCAACGCGCTTCTCGCCCTGGTTGCTGTCAGCTGGTTCCGGAGATTGCCCTTCACCCCACTGGAAATCCCCTATCAGATCTGGCGGTTCAGCCATCGTTTCATGGGGGCCCTTTTTGCAATCGTGGTCTTTCACCAGTTCTTCGTCGACATGCCGACAGAGGTAGATCCATCGCTCTCGGTGCTTCTGAACACATTCGGCATCGCCGGAGTGATCGCGTGGATATTTACCGAGCTGGTCGCCCCGCACCTGCGGCGTAGAGAATTCACCGTCACAGAGATCAGCCAGACCAAGGATACCACCACGCTAACCCTCCGCCCCGAGGGGCAGGCCATGCGGTGGCGGCCGGGGCAATTCGCCTTCTTCCGCGCGCCAGAGGCAGGACTGTCCGAGCCGCACCCCTTCACGATCGCCAGCGCCCCGCGCCCTGACGGCACCCTGACGTTCTCCATCCGGGGCTTGGGTGGCTGGACACGAAGCCTGCCCGCCATCTTGCGGACCGGAACGCGCGTGCAGGTCGAAGGGCCATATGGACGGTTCAATTTCCGCAAGGGCGGTGCGCGCCAGATATGGCTGGCGGGCGGCATCGGTATCACGCCGTTCCTCGCCTGGGCGGAAAGCCTGAGCGAAGCGGATAGCCGCGACATTCACCTCATCCACTGCGTTCGGACACAAGAGGAGGCGATTGGGGTAGATACGCTGCGCGCTGCGGCTGCCCGCAACCCGAGGTTCAGTTTCGAGGTCGTCGTCACGACGCGCGATGGCAGGCTCACGGCCGAGCGCCTGATCGGCGCGGTCCCTTTCGCGATCCGGCAAGCCGATCTGTGGTTCTGCGGCCCAACCGGTCTGAAGGACGGGATTCTCAAGGGCTTGAAAGCAAAGGGCCAAACGCCTCGCCGTGTCCGCTTCGAGCAGTTCGAATTCGCCTGAACGCGGGGCAGGGCGCATAGCCATGCCAGCCCTGTAGCCTGCGCTTGCATCTTTTTGGCCCCGCCCTCATCGGCGGGGCCATTTTCCTGACGGCAAGCTGAAGCAGGAATCGCTGGGGCTTCAGGAAGCCCTCAGGTCGACGCGCCAGATTGGTCTCATCAGACGAAAGGAGACCTTGCCATGAAAAAGACCCTGACCCTTCTCGCAGCGACAACGGCGCTGACCGCCGCCATCGGCGTTCCTGCCTGGAGCGCGATGCAGGCCCCGGCCGACAGCATGCTTCGGCCCGTTGCCGCGCTCTTTGATGACGCCTCACAAGACATGCCTCTCATTCCCGCAAGCGACGATGACGACGACGACCGCTGGCGGGACGGTTCGCGTCGCGGACACGACGACGACGATGACGAAGACGATGATGACTGCGACGACGATGATGACGACGACGAATGCCGCGGTGGCGCCCGCAATCCCGCGCCCGCCGGCACGGTCGCTCCTCCGCAGAACGGCCTCTTCGGAAACGGCGCCCTTCCGCAGGTTCAGGTGAACTGAGCCGCTTCGCAGCCCCTCTCCGAACAAGGATCCATACGATGAAATCACTTCTCGCAACGCTCGCGCTGACCACCGCACTCACGCTTCCCGGCCTCGCTATGGCACGGCCCGTGACGCTCACAACCACCCTTAACAACTATGGCGGCGACGGCGCTTACCTCGCGCTTTACGTTACCGACGCCTCGGGCGCCTATGTCGGCAGTCTCTGGATGGCCGGAGACAAGTCCAAGTACTACGAGCATCTTAGCGACTGGTACCGTGCCACGGGCGGCGATACCGCGCAGGTAAACGGTATCACCGGCGCCAGCGTTGGCGCGGGCCGCAGTCTCGAGATCACGCTCGATCTGGCCGACGCGCTGTTCGATGCGGGCTACACGCTTCACATAGACGCGGCGGTCGAGGATATGCGCGACAGCCCGACCGAGGTGGCTGTGCCGCTTACGTCCGATGGTGCGGGCACTCCGGTGACCGGGCGGCGCTACATCGCCAACTTCTCCTACGACATGTAAGGGGCAGGGCCATGATCCGTACACTCCATCGCTGGCCGGGTCTTCTGGCACTCGCGCTCGTCACGATCCTGAGCCTGAGCGGCGCTGCGCTCTCGGTCTTTCCGACAGTCGAGCGCATCACCGCGCCGCAGGTGGAGACTGGCCTGACAGTCGCCACCCTCGCGGACCGCATCCAGGTCGTCCATCCGGGCGTCGAGCAGATCCGGCGGTCGCCCTCCGGTCGGATCACCGCCTATTGGTTCGATCAGGGCGCGCCGGGTGCTGCCGTGATCGACCCGGCGACGGGCGCGGGCGTGGCCTCGGCCGACCCGAACCAGGCCCTTCGCTGGCTCACCAACCTTCATCGCTCGCTCTTCCTCGGCGATGGTGGGCGCATCGCCATGGCCGCCGGGGCCGCGGCGATGCTGGTCCTCTCGCTCTCGGGTGCTGCGCTGGTTGCGCGACGGGCGGGCGGATGGCGGCACTGGTTCGCGTCCTTGCGCGGTCCGTTCGCGGGCAGGCTGCATGTCGAGATCGCCCGGATCACCGTCATCGGCCTCGTTCTGTCCTCCACCACCGCCCTCTGGATGATAGCCTCCACCTTCGATCTTTTGCCGGACGGTGGCGTCCTGCCGGCTGATCCCACCGAAGTGAGCGGAGAGATTGGGTTCGCTCTCGATCAGATGGCCACGCTGCTGCAGACGCCCGTCGCCGAGCTGCGCGAACTGAGCTTTCCCTATCCCGGCGATGCGACGGACGTGTTCACACTGAAGACCGACCGGGGCACCGGCTATCTTGACCAGGGAACCGGCGCGCTCATGGCATGGGCCGACCTGACCGGGTGGGAGCGCGTCTCGGAAACCATTTACATGCTGCACACGGGGCAGGGGGCCGCGACGCTCGGCCTTGTGCTCGGGATGATGGCGCTCGGAGTGCCGGCGATGGGCGTGACCGGCGTCCTGATCTGGCTTGCCGCGCGGCGCGGGCGGCCGCGCATCCGGGGCAACCAGCCCGCGGGCCGTGCCGAGACGATCATTCTTGTCGGCAGCGAGGGTGGCAGCACGTGGGGCTTCGCCGCGACCCTGCATGCCGCGCTGACGGCAGCGGGGCAGGGCGTCCATGTTGGCCCGATGTCGGGCTTCGCGCCTGCGCGTTACGCCCGTGGGCAGCGCATCATCGTGCTGGCCGCGACCTATGGCGACGGGGCGGCGCCCGCCTCGGCCAAGGGTTTTCTCGACCGGCTGAACGCCACAGACCGAGCGCTCGACTTTCCGATTGCCGTTCTCGGCTTCGGCGACCGGAGTTTTCCGGCCTATTGCGCTTTCGCCAAGGACGTCACGGCAGCGGCAAAGGCGAAAGGTTGGCCCGAGCTTCTGCCTCTCGACACGATCGACCGGCAATCGCCGCAGGATTTCGCGCGCTGGGGCCGCGCGCTTGGCGAGATGCTTGGCATCTCTCTCGAGCTTTCTCACCAGCCCGTTTCGCCGCGCACCGAAACATTGACCCTCGTCTCACGGCGCAACTACGGGGCCGAAATGCAGGCGGGGGCCGCGATCCTGCGCTTCGCCCTGCCGCGCGAGACGCCGTGGCAGCGGCTGACCGGCGCGGGCTTTGCCCGGTTCCAGGCGGGCGACCTGATCGGCGTCCTGCCACAGGGCAGCCCGGTGCCGCGCCTCTATTCGCTGGCCTCGGGCCGACGCGACGGGTTCGTCGAGATCGTGGTGCGCAAGCATCCGGGCGGTCTGGCCTCGGGCCAGCTGACCGCGCTGGAACCGGGCGATACGGTCCGGGCCTTCCTGCGGCGCAATCCCGACTTTCACGCCGGTCGCGGTCGCACCCCGCTGATCCTGATCGGGGCGGGCACCGGCATCGGGCCGCTGGCGGGCTTCATTCGCGGCAATGCGCGACACAGGTCCGTGCACCTTTTCTTCGGCATGCGGCATGCGGACAGTGATTTCTTCTATGGCGAAGAAATGCCCGGCTGGCAGGCTGAGGGGCGCTTGACTCGGCTTGTCACTGCCGTCTCGCGCGGGACGCGTCCGCATTACGTGCAGGACGCGCTGCGTGGAGAGGCCACCGAAGTTGCGCGTTTGCTTCGCAACGGGGCCCGCGTGATGGTCTGCGGCGGGCGCGACATGGCCATGGGTGTGACCGATGCGCTGGCCGAAATTCTCTCACCAGTCGGGTTGACGCCCGCAGTTCTGAAGGCGGAGGGGCGTTATGTCGAAGATGTCTACTGAGCGCGCGCGCATCGCCCTGAACGGCCCCACCATGGGCACGCGTTGGACGGCGCAGTTCTACGCGGAAGCGGGCCGCGACACGGATGCAATCCGCGCCGCACTTCAGGCGGCTGTAGACGAGGTGGACACACAGATGTCGACCTGGAAACCAGACAGCGCCCTGATGCGGATCAACGCGGCGCCGGTGGGCGATTGGGTGGTGGTGCCGGAGCAACTGCGCGCGGTCCTGAGCCTCGGGCTCGAGATCGGGCGCGCCTCGGGCGGGGCCTTCGATATCGGCATGGGCGATGCGGTGACGGCCTGGGGTTTCGGGCCCGGGGCCGCCGCGCCCGAGGGCATCCGCGCCGCGATGGACGCCCCCCGCCGCCCGGCGCAGGAGGTGCTGGAGATCGAAGGGATGCAGCTGCGCAAGATCGCGCCCATCGCGCTGGATCTGAACGGCATCGCCAAGGGTCATGGCGTGGACCGGCTGGCAGAAACCCTGCGCGAACACGGAATTGGCAATGCCCTTGTCGGCATCGATGGTGAGATGCGTGCAATGGGCGTCCGGCAGGATGGCGAGGCATGGATCATCGCGGTAGAAGCGCCGGACGCTGAGCGCCGGGCGCCGCATGCGATCTTGGCACTTCAGGACGCTGCCGTCGCGACCTCCGGTGACTACCGCCACTGCGTCGAGGTGCAGGGACGACGCCTGTCGCATACTATGGATCCGAGACGTGGGGCGCCGCTGATCGCGTCGCCCGCCTCCGTCACCGTCGTTGCCCGCACCTGTGCCGAGGCCGACGCCTGGGCGACGGCGCTGATGGTGCTCGGTGCGGAGAGGGGTGCGGTCCTCGCAAGACAACGTGGACTCGACGTCTTGTTTCTTCTGCGCGATGATGACGGGAGTGCAAGGGGCGTGGGAGTCGGGCGTCTTTTTTCCGAAGAACCAGCGGCAATCGCCTCAGCCGGGGGAAGATGAGCCGCATGGAACAGACCCGTACCGATCGCTTCAAGACCGCACTCCTGCTGATGGCCGCAACCGGGCTGATCGTGGGACTCGCATTCTACCTTGCGGGCCAACCAGAGATTGCGAACCTGATCTGGATTGCAGGAGTTGTTCCCGCGCTCGCAGCGCTTGTGGTCGAAATCGTCCGGAGCATTGGGCGTGGCGAGGTGGGCCTCGATATCGTTGCCGCGCTGTCGATGTCGGCGGCGCTTGTCTTCGGCGAGACCTTGGCTGCGGCTGTCGTCGCAGTGATGTATTCTGGAGGCACCTTCCTCGAAGCCTTCGCTGAGGGCCGTGCACGTCGTTCGATGAAGGATCTTTTATCTCGCGTACCCCGGACCGCGACGCGGCACCGGAACGGCGGTCTTGAGGATGTGCCTCTCGAAGTGATCGCACCGGGCGATCGCCTGCTGATCCGGCAGGGCGATGTCGTTCCCGTGGACGGCACGGTGGCGTCCGACACCGCCTTCCTCGACACCGCGGCGCTGACCGGCGAGTCCCTCCCGGTGCGGCTGGCGCGCGGGGCCGACGCGATGAGCGGCTCGACCAACGCGGGCGAGGCCTTCGACCTGACGGCGACGCGCGAGGCCAAGGACAGCACCTATGCCGGGATCGTTCGCCTGGTCGAGGAAGCGCAGGCATCGAAGGCGCCGATGTCCCGGCTTGCCGACCGCTGGTCGTTGGGCTTCCTCGCGGTTACGGTCAGCATCGCATTCGCCGCCTGGTGGTTCACCGGTGATCCGATCAGGGCCGTCGCCGTGCTTGTGGTCGCGACGCCCTGTCCGCTGATCCTTGCCGTGCCGGTTGCGCTCGTGGCCGGCCTGTCGCGTGCGGCGCATTTTGGCGTGCTGATCAAGGGCGCGGGGCCGCTGGAAACCATGGCGCGCATCCGCACGCTGATCCTCGACAAAACGGGGACGCTGACGGATGGCCGTCCGCAGATAATCTCGATCGATAGCCACGATGGCATGGCCGAGGACGACATCCTGCGCCTCGCTGCCGCGCTCGATCAGGCATCGAAACACCCCGTGGCGCAGGCCATCGTCGCCGCCGCAAAGGCGCGGGGCTTCACACTGCCCGTTCCGACAGAGGTGGCTGAGATCCCGGGCGAAGGGGTCTTGGGTCGTGTGGAGGACCGCGAGGTGATCGTCGGGGGCGACGCTTTCGTGGCGTCGCGGGTCGGGCGACCGGGGGGCGATCACCCCGCCAAGGGCGCCGGATCGGTCCTTGTCGCAGTGGCAGTTGACGGTCACATGGCCGGGCACCTCGTCATGTCCGACCCGCTGCGCGAGGGAGCGGGTGCCATGCTGGACGGTCTGCGCCGCCAAGGGATCTCGCGCATCCTTCTGGCCACCGGCGACCGCGCGGACGTGGCCGAGCGTGTGACCGAGGGGCTGGGCCTCGACGGGCTGCGGGCCGGTCTGACGCCGGATCAAAAGGTGCTGCTGGTGCTCTCCGAACGCAAGCACGGGCCGGTGATGATGGTGGGTGACGGCGTCAACGACGCGCCCGCCCTGGCCGCGGCCGATGTGGGCGTGGCGATGGGGGCACGGGGCGCCGCGGCCTCGGCCGAGGCCGCCGACGTGGTGCTGCTCGTCGACCGGATCGACCGGCTGGGGCCCGGCATCGAGATCGCGCGTGCCTCGCGCCGGATCGCGGTCGAAAGCGTCGTCGCCGGGATCGGCCTGTCTGTCATGGGCATGATCGCGGCCGCTTTCGGCTACCTCACCCCGGTTCAGGGCGCGCTTCTGCAGGAGGTGATCGACGTTGCCGTGATCCTGAACGCCCTGCGAGCGCTGCGCATCGCGCCGCAGGAGCCAGCTACGGGCACACCACAGGCCATCATGTCAGAGCAAGCTGACATCGTTCAAGGAGCCACGCCATGAGCCGTCTATCACATTCTGAAATCCATATGGTGCATCGCATCGGCTGGCTGAGGGCCGCCGTTCTCGGCGCCAACGACGGTCTCGTCTCGACCGCGAGCCTCGTCGTCGGCGTCGCCGCAGCGGGCTCCGGCAAGCCCGAGGTCATGATCGCCGGGCTAGCCGGTCTCGTGGCTGGCGCGATGTCTATGGCGGCGGGGGAGTATGTCTCGGTCAGCTCGCAAACAGACGCCGAACAGGCCGACCTCGCCCGTGAGACCCGTGAACTCGAGGAAACGCCCGAGGCCGAGCTGGAGGAACTGACCCGGATTTATGTTGAAAGGGGATTGGACCGCGACCTAGCGGAAAAAGTGGCTGTCCAACTGACCGAACGCGACGCGCTTGGATCGCATGCGCGCGACGAGCTCGGCATTTCGGAAACCGTGACGGCCCGCCCTATCCAGGCGGCTCTGGTGTCCGCGCTGACCTTCGCCGTTGGGGCGGTGCTGCCTTTGATCGTCGTGCTGCTTGTCCCGGAGGCGGAGATCGCTCTCCTGGTGGCGGTATCGACGATCTTCGGCCTCGCGGTTCTAGGTGGATTGGGTGCTTCTGTCGGCGGAGCAAGCCTCGTCCGTGGGGCGGCAAGGGTCACGCTCTGGGGCGCACTCGCAATGGCCGCGACAGCTGGGGTCGGTGCACTCTTCGGGGTCGCCGTAGGCTAGGAGACAATGGGGTGTAAACGTGTTGCGAGGCCACGACACTCCCGGTGTGCAACAAGGTCAACAAAGCAACTGGTCCTAGTTCCGGTTTGGAAACAGCCCCGAGAATGGCAGCGCCGTGCTGGCTTTCACCTGTTCCAGTGCGAAAACCGAGCTCACGCTGCGCAACCTGATGCTTGATGTCAGGGTTTCGTAGAAAGCGTCGAAGGCCGGCATGTCCGCCACCACCACCCGCAACATGAAGTCATGGCTTCCGGCCAGACGATGGATGTCGCGAACCGGCTCCAGCGCTTCAACAATGGAGAGGAACTCTGCGCGCCATTCTGCGGTGTGCTCCACTGCTTCCACCATCACGAAGGCGGTTAGCGACAGGCCGAATGCGTCGAGGTCCAGCAGCGCCACGCGGGCGCGGATCACGCCAGACTCCTCATGCTTCTGTATGCGCTTCCAGCAGTGCGTCGGTGACAGCCCGACCTGCTCGGCGATGCCGACAACGCCGACGCCCAAGGCATGATGCGGGATTTTGACGATCCTCAAGTCTAAGCTGGTGTGTCATCGCGTCTTCTTCCATCAATTGGCGATCATCTTTATCGTATTTATGGGTTTGCACTCGCTTTTCGTGGCAAACTTGATAAAAACGACCAAATAACTCGCATTTTTCGGGACCACGTTGAGCGGATGATCACACAAAAGACCAAGTACGCGCTCAAGTCACTCATGGTGCTTGCTGACGAGAAGGCAGGAGACGCTGAGGCGTTGCGAATCGAGGATATCGCCGAGCGATCGGGAGCACCAAAGCGGTTCCTCGAGCACATCCTTCTTGATCTTAAGCGGGGCGGAATGATTGGCAGCCGACGAGGTCGGAAGGGTGGCTACGAACTGATCAAGGATCCCCGGCAGGTGTCGCTGGCGGCGGTTCTGCGTCTGATAGATGGACCTATGGCGCCGCTACCGTGCTTGTCTCGCAAGGCCTACAGGCGTTGCGATGACTGCAAAGACGAGGAGACCTGCAGGGTACGTGCCGTGTTCGGAGGCTTCTACGCCACCTACATCCTGATGATTGAGTCTCTGACGCTCGCTGATTTGCAGGAAGATGCGCGAGCCCTGGAGCGTTTCGCTGTTCCCAAGGCGGCCGCCGGAGAATGATGTTCCATAATCACGACTGAAAAGAGCGTGATTTTTCCTTTGCTAAACACGAGTAACTCTGTCGTAATAAACGTGTCAGGCGGCGCAGGCGGTGCGGCTTGGGCGGGATTGACCGTCCGTGTCCGCTGCCCCGCCGACCTGACACCAAAGTTTGACAGGGATCAGCAAAGGACAGGCCATGTATCACACCATCCAGATTGGCGGGCATACGCTCGCCCAGGGCACCTTCATTCGAAGTCTTGGCCACGGCCGAATCGAGATCGACGCAGGCCACGCGCGGCTGTCCGGTCGCCCGATTGCGACCCGCAAGACGAGCGAGGCGGTCAGTATTCCGAGCGCGTCCCGTAAGGCCTTGACCGGCGGGCACCTGCGCGGCGGCATCATGGCGACGGTCGCGGCATTCGGACTGAGCTTTGCGGGGTCAGTCCCCGCGACCGCGCAGGAGAGCGTCGAGATCCTCAACGTCTCCTATGATCCGACCCGCGAGTTCTACCGGGAATACAACGAGCTCTTTAACGCATGGTGGACGGAGCAGGGCAACGAGGCCGTCAGTATCCAGCAGTCCCATGGCGGGGCAGGAGCACAGGCCCGGGCAGTGATCGACGGACTCGAGGCGCAGGTCGTGACGCTGGCGCTGTCGGCTGACATCGACCAGATCGCCGAACGGACGGGCAAGATCCCTGCCGACTGGCAGTCACGGCTGGAGCACAACTCCGCGCCCTACACCTCGACCATCGTGTTCCTCGTACGCGACGGCAACCCCAAGGGGATCGAGGATTGGGACGATCTGGTGACAGGAGATGTTCAGGTCATAACCCCCAACCCCAAGACCTCCGGTGGCGCCCGCTGGAACTTCCTCGCGGCGTGGGGTTATGCCGAACAGAACGGGCTCGACCCGGCCGAGTTCGTCGGCGCCCTCTACAAGAACGTGCCGGTGCTCGACACCGGGGCGCGTGGATCGACCACGACCTTTACCCAGCGTGGCGTCGGCGACGTCCTTCTGGCCTGGGAGAACGAGGCGTTTCTGGCACTCGCAAGCCTGGGCGAGGACGCCTTCGACATCGTTGTCCCCTCGGTCTCCATCCTGGCAGAGCCGCCGGTGACGCTGGTCGATGGCAACATCACCTCCGATGCGCAACGCGCGGCGGCAGAAGCCTATCTGGAACATCTCTACAGCCCCGAGGCGCAGGCGCTGGCGCTGAAGCACTTCTATCGCGCCTGGGATACCTCTGCCGCAGCGCCGGAAGATGTCGCGCGCTTCCCCGAGGTGAACTTCGTGAATGTGAGCGATTTCGGCGGATGGCCCGAGGTTCAGCCGAAGTACTTCGGCGACGGCGGCATCTTCGACCAGATTTACGAGGAGTAAGACATGAGGGCGAGTATTCTCCGCTCGCCCTCTCCCCTCCCGGGGTTTGGGCTGAGCTTCGGGATCATGATGACGGTGCTGTCGATCGTGGTCCTGCTTCCCATCGGTGCGTTGCTGGGGCGTGGCCTGATGATCGGCCCGGCCGACCTCTGGGACATGGTCAATTCCCGCCGGATCTGGTCGGCGCTGGCGCTGTCCTTCCGTGCGGCGCTGTTCGCGTCATTGTTCAATCTGGTGTTCGGGCTGTTGCTGGCCTGGGTGCTGGTGCGCTACCGCTTCTGGGGCAGGCGCTTCATCGACGCGGCCGTGGACCTGCCCTTCGCGCTGCCCACGGCGGTGGCAGGGATCGCGCTGACAGCACTCTACGCGCCGAACGGCGTCTTCGGTCAGGCGCTGGCGCCGCTCGGCATCAAGGTCGCCTATACCGAACTCGGCATCTTGGTCGCCCTTATCTTTATCGGGCTGCCCTTTGTGGTGCGGACCGTCCAGCCGGTGATTGAGGAACTGGAGGCGGACCTCGAAGAGGTTAGCGCCACGCTCGGGGCCCGCCGCATCTATACGCTCCGCCGCGTGATCCTGCCCACGCTGACGCCCGCGCTGCTGACCGGGTTCGCCCTCGCATTGGCGCGGTCGGTCGGGGAATACGGCTCAGTCATCTTCATCGCGGGCAACATCCCGAACCTTACCGAGATCGCGCCGCTGCTGATCGTGATCCGGCTCGAGGAATATAACTACGACGCGGCTGCCGCGATCGGGATCGCCATGCTGGTCATCTCCTTTGCCATGCTGCTTGTCATCAACGCCATCCAGACCTGGAGCAGACGTAGGATTGGTCATGCTTGATAGAGAAACACGCCGCTGCACCTGCGCGGACGAACAGCGCCCGCCTCCGGGGACGGGCATTGCCCTTGCCACCATCTTTGGGCTTGGCGGTATCGCCCTTGCTGTCCTCGTCTGGGGTCTCAGCGGAGCATGGGTCTGGACGCTGCTCACTTGGCTCTTTGCAGGCCCTGCCTTTCTCTTAGGTTTGCTGATCTGGGAAGCCGACGCGGCAGCGGAACAACCTTCAGGTTGCAACGACCGGAGGTGTTCATTTCGCCTCTGGCCATCCTCTTACAACGGAGCCGTGAATGTCTGACATCGTCCTCTCGCGCCCGGTGCCCGTCACCACCGAGCCGCCACTGATCCGCACACTGCTGATCGGCCTGTCGCTCGCCTTCGTGGTACTGTTCCTCTTTGCGCCGCTCGTAACCGTGTTCGTCGAGGCGCTAAAGCAAGGCTGGGCCGGGGTCATCGACGCATTGCGCCTGCCCGATGCGCAGGCGGCAATCCGCATGACACTGACCATCGCCGCCATCGCCGTGCCGATCAACGCGATCTTCGGTATCGCCGCTGCCTGGGCCATCACCAAGTTCGACTTTCCGGGGAAAGCGTTCCTGATCACGTTGATCGACCTGCCTTTCGCGGTGTCGCCTGTCGTCGCGGGCCTGATGCTGGTGCTGCTGTTCGGGGCGAACTCCACGCTCGGGGGATGGTTGATCGCCAACGACATGCCCATCGTCTTTGCCTTTCCCGGCATCATCATGGCCACGTTGTTTGTGACCTTCCCCTTCGTCGCGCGCGAGCTCATCCCGGTCATGATCGAACAGGGCCGTGCCGAGGAAGAAGCCGCGCTGACGCTGGGAGCGAGCGGATGGCGCACCTTCTTCACGGTCACGCTGCCCAACATCCGCTGGGCGCTGCTTTATGGCGTGCTTCTGTGCAATGCGCGCGCCATGGGCGAATTCGGCGCCGTCGCCGTCGTCTCGGGCAAGATCCGGGGTGAGACAGCGACGATGCCGACGATGGTCGAGATGTTCTACAACGAGTACCTCGCGGTCGCGGCCTTCACGCTGGCCGCCGTGCTGGCGATGCTGGCGCTTCTCACACTTCTGCTGAAATCCCTGCTCGAATGGCGCCATGCGGACCTGCTGGCAGCCACGCGGCGTCATTGAGAAAGGAAACGACATGAATATCGAGATCGAGGAACTGGCCAAGGAATTCGGCACCACGCGCGCGCTGCACCCGGTGTCGCTGTCTATCCCGTCGGGGGCATTGGTGGCTCTGCTCGGGCCGTCGGGGTCGGGCAAGACGACGCTATTGCGCATCCTCGGGGGCCTCGAATTCCCGACCTCGGGCCGTGTGCTCTTTGGCGGGCAGGATGCCACGGGCCTTAGCGTGCAGGAACGCCGCGCGGGCTTCGTTTTCCAGTCCTATGCGCTCTTCAAGCACATGACGGTGTTCGAGAACATTGCCTATGGCTTGCGCGCCCGCAAACGCCGCGAACGCCCGGCAGAGGCGGAAGTCGGACGCCGAGTCAACAAGCTGCTGGACCTGATCCAGCTCCCTGACATCGGCACCCGCTATCCCAACCAGCTCTCGGGCGGGCAGAGGCAGCGCGTGGCGCTGGCCCGCGCGCTCGCCATCGAGCCACGGATGCTGCTACTCGACGAGCCTTTCGGCGCGCTCGACGCCAAGGTGCGCAAGGAGTTGCGTCAGGGACTGCGCGAGATCCACGACCGCACCGGCCTGACCACCGTCTTCGTCACCCACGACCAGGAGGAGGCGATGGAGTTGGCCGACCTTGTCGTGGTCATGTCGATGGGCCGCATCGAACAGGTGGGCAAACCCGACGATATCCGCGCGAAGCCCGCCAGCGACTTCGTGCGCGATTTCACCGCGGCGTGATGGCGCGCGGGCATGAGACACGATGCTGATCAGCAAGCTTCATTCTGTCTACAGGCTGCGCTGCTGCTCACGACCCGGCCCATGCGGCCATATGCGTCGGTCATGGGGCCGCCCCTGCCACAAGGCTGGAAGATGAGGGCGGCCTCCCTGCGGTGGTTCACCGTTTGGCGGAACCATACCGACGCCTTGCGACGTCTGCGTGCGATCGTCCTCCCGGAGCCATGGAAGAACGACACCTGGGCATGGGATGCGCTCCGCCTTCGCCAGCTTCACGCGCTCGGGATCGTGGATGAAGAGCCCGAGGCATGGACACAGATGTTGGCAGAACGGCTGCTGTTCGATCGTCTCGCGTCGCCTTGGGGTGAAGCCTTGTCTGGAGATAAAAGATGAGCAAGCCGGATCTCGACAGGATCGACAGGAAGATCCTGCATGAACTCATGCGGGACGCCACTTTGCCCGTCGCGCAGCTCGCGGAGCGGGTTGGCTTGTCACAGACGCCATGCTGGAAGCGTGTCCAGAAGCTCGAAGCTGCGGGCATCATCCAGCGCCGGGTGGCCATCGTCGATCCCGAGAAGATCGGGCTTGGCCTTGCCGTGTTCGTCGAAATCGAAGCCTTGGACCACACGTCCGAGTGGCGTGCGGCTTTTCGCGACGCGATCACGGCATTTCCCTGCATCGTCGAGGTGCATCGTATGGCCGGAGACGTGGATTACCTGATCAAGGTGCGCGTGCCAGACATGGCTGCCTTTGACGAATTCTACCTGCAGCTGACCCGCGCGCTGCCCTGCCGAAACGTGACGTCCAAATTCTCGATGGAAGTGATTCTGCGCACGACTGCCTGGCCGATCTCGACGGACTAGAAGCCCGAAGCTGCGCATGCACTGTTCCCCTCCGGGAGACTCACCTTCTCCACGCGGCACGAAATTTAGAATCTTAATACACGACAAACATGGTAGTCTTTAACGTGAAAGGAGACTGCCATGACCAAGACTCTTCTTATTCCGGACCCTGCTGGAACCACTGACGGCCACTGGCAATCGTGGTGGGCTCGGATCGAGCGGGACGCAGAGGTGCTGGATTGGTCTGCCGCCTCGGACCCGGAGCAATATGACCGCGCAGCGCTTGTCGCTGCCAGGATCGCGGCGCAGCCCGGTTTGGTTCTCGTCGCCCATGGTGCAGGCTGCATGATCGTGGCCAGGGCCTTGGCGAACCTGGCGATCCCTGGCGTTGCCGCAGCCCTTCTGGTGGCGCCGGCGCGCCGTCTCCATGCCGACAGATTCTCTCGGCTGGCCAGCAAAGAGCAAGATGAACTGCCGGTGCCGACCACGGTCGTTGGTAGCCGAAGCGATCCATGGATCGACCTCGAGCAGGCAAGGTCCCTCGCGTCCGACTGGGGTGGCCAGTTTGTCGACCTCGGAGACGCCGGGCATATCGATCAGGCAAGCGGCTTCGGTCCATGGCCCGGAGGCATCGGGCTGCGAGACAATCTGATCGTCCGGGCAAGCCGATACGTCACATCGAGCGAGGCCCGCGAGGTGCCAGCGCAACGCTGGGCCTTCTGAAAGGAGCGAATCATGATTAAAACATTGCTGATCCCTGGCCTTGACGGCTCGCCGACCCCGCATTGGCAACATTGGTGGGCTGCCATCGATCCGACGGCGAAAATCGTGGAACAAACCTCCTGGAGCAATCCGACTCCCGACGCGTGGTTGACCGAGATCGGGGCGGCGACGCTGATCCATCCCGATGCAGTTCTTGTCGGCCATTCGTTGGGGGCCGTCGCAATCGCCCGGCTGCTTGCGGGCTGGCCACAGATCCGCGTCGCCGGTGCGCTTCTTGTGGCGCCGGCGGAACCGTCGCGCAGCAATCGCACCCGTGGCTTTGGCCACATCCCGGAGGTCGGCCTCGGTGTCCCCGCTATCGTCGTGGCCAGTCGAAACGATCCGTGGATGGACCAGGAGCGCGCGCGCGATCTTACCGAAGTGTGGGATGCAGACTTCATCGACATGGGCGAGGCGGGGCATATCAACGTTGACTCCGGTTACGGCCCTTGGCCCGAGGGGCGCGCGCTTCGCGATCTGCTCTGGCCCATGGGGGGCAGCATGTCCGTCCACTCCCCGGGGGCGCGCTTCGTTTCAGAACTACATGCAGCAGAGGTGTTTCGATGACTTTCAACTATCTCATCGTCGCCGTGAAGCGCGCCTTTCCCATGACGATCTTTGCCGTCTGCTACGTCTCGGTTCTTGCCATCGTCATACTGTCCTGAGGAGAATGACCATGTTTCCCTGTTGTGCATACGACCCGGGGCTTGCCGCCTACATCACGGCAATCAGTGACTCCGAGCAGCCGCATGCCGTCGGTGACGAACGCACCGACCGGATCATATGCGCGGTTGCCATCGCGGCAATCGGCCTGTGCTACGGCCTTCTTTTCATGGTGACATGATGGACGGAAACCTGACATTGCATGACCGCTGGCATCACGTCGTCATCATCGGTGGCGGAGCGAGCGGTGTTCTGATGGCTGCGCATCTTCTGGGCACCGGGCACCCCGATATTCGGGTGACCATCATCGAACGTGGTTCCATGCTGGGCTGCGGCATCGCCTATGGCACCACCCATCCCCAGCACCTTCTCAACACCCGCGTTGCGCAGATGAGCGCGTTCCCCGACCGGCCGGACCATTTCGCGGATTGGCTGATGCGGACCGGGCGTGCCGCGACGGACCAGTGCTTTGTCGATCGTGCGACGTACGGGCGATATCTTGACGATCTCCTCAACCCGTGGCGCGGCGGAGAGGACGCGCGCCGACTACGCTGCGTTCAGGGGTCCTGTATCGGACTTCGGGAAACAGCGACCGGGATCATCGCACGGCTCGATGACGGAACTTCGGTGATGGCCGATGCCGCCGTCCTGGCAACCGGCCATGCCGTGCCCGCCGATCCCCAACCGCCCCTGCGCGGCGCGTGGGACTTTTCGGCCCCCGCCGATCCTGACGCCACCGTGGCCATCATTGGCACTGGCCTCAGCATGATCGACCATGTCGTAACTCTTCTCGCCGCCGGTCATCGCGGGCCCGTCCTGTGCATCTCCCGCCGTGGACTTCTGCCGCAGGTACACGCCCCGACCCGGCCGCTCAAGCTCGGGCGGCAGGACATTCCTCTGGGCGCTTCGGTCAGCGCACTTCTGCGATGGTTGCGTGACCGGGTGCGCGATGCAGAGGCCACCGGAGGGACGTGGCGGGATGCGGTGGACGGTATCCGTCCGCATATCGCCGCAATCTGGCGGTCCTGGGACAACGAAAAGCGCGCCCGTTTCCTGCGCCATGCCGCGACCTATTGGGAGGTACACCGCCACCGGATGCCACCGATCTCGGCCGACCGGATTGAGACAGCCCGAAAGCGGGGTCAGTTGTCTATTATTCGCGGGCGCTTCGACACTGCCGCAGTTCAGGACAATGGCCGTACCAGACTCAACATGACGGCACATGGCCGCGCGGAGGCAGGTGTTCACGACGTCGATCACGTCATCGACTGCCGCGGCATCCGCCGCGATCCGGTCGAACACGCCACACCGGTCATCCGCGATCTTCTGGATCGACGGGCGGCCCGTCTCGATCCATTGCAGCTTGGTCTCGACACAACACAAGACGCCAAAGTGATCAACGCGTCCGGATGGCCGTCCTCACGTCTTTTCGCGATCGGCCCGGCCGCGCGCGGTGCGCTGTGGGAGATCACCGCGATTCCTGACATCCGCGAACAGACCTTTCGCCTTGCCAGGGTTGTCTTCGGGTCGGCGGAGCTTGCCACCCGCCAAGGGGCCTGAAGTTCTCCTTCAGGCACTCGAAACGGAGCGGATACCCTCTTTTTAACCTCTTCTTTGGAATGGAGAAAGTTACTTAAAAACGATACACCTAAAACACGACTGATATAATCGTGAAAGGTGATGAAATGGCCGGAATCGTAGGCTTCGCGGGAAGCTTCAGCCAACCCTCCCGTACCCGCTCCCTGGTGCAAGCCGCTGTCGATGACGCGGCGCACCGGACAGGCCTTCGTGGGCTCGTCTTTGATCTGGGTGATCTCGGCGCGTCACTGGGGACAGCCAAACGGATCGATGATCTTGGGCAAGACGCACGCAAACTGGTCGAAAGCCTGCTTGCTGCCGACGCGATCGTCGTCGGCAGCCCCGTCTACAAGGGCAGCTACACTGGGTTGTTCAAGCATCTCTTCGATCTGATCGATCCGGACGCGTTGCGGGGCAAGCCCGTATTGCTGACCGCGACTGGCGGCGGCCACCGGCATGCACTGGTGATCGAACATCAGCTGCGCCCGCTGTTTGGCTTTTTCGAGTCGGCGGTCGTGCCGACAGGTGTCTATGCCGCGTCCTCAGACCTTGATGGGGGCGTCGTCACATCACCTGAAATCGTTGCGCGCCTGACGACGGCGGTCGGCCAGCTTGTCGGCGCTTTAAAGTCGGGCAGGGAGGTCGCAAGACCCATCAGCACCGCCGCCTGAGCCACCACCAAGCAAACCCAACACCTCGTCATCCTGACCGCAGATGCGCGTCAGGCAACGGCGAAGTCTTGTCCAGACAAAGGAGACATCACATGACCATTCAGGACCAACTATTAGCGACGCTGCCCGACGCGGACGTGCTACCGCTCACCCCCAGAATCGGCGCCGAGATCCGTAACATCCGCCTGAGCGGGGACCTTCCGGACAGCCTGGTCGATCAGATCAAGGCGCGCATCGCCCTGCACAAGGTGGTGTTCTTTCGAGGCCAGCACGATCTCGACGATGCCGGTCAGGAGGCATTTGCGCGCCGCCTTGGCGCGCTGGTGCCGCATCCGACCCAGAAGATCCGCGACGCCAGCGAGGCCATTCTTGAACTCGATTCCGATCACGGGGGCCGGGCTGATCAGTGGCACACCGACGTTACCTTCGTGCCCGACTATCCGAGATACTCTGTGCTCCGCGGCGTGACCATTCCCGCGGTCGGCGGCGACACGGTCTGGGCCAATACCGCGACAGCCTTCAACGATCTGCCCGCGCCCCTGCAGCAACTCGCGGAAAGCCTGCGGGCAGTTCACAGCAACGCCTACGACTACGCTGCGCAGCGGCCCCGCGCCACCGAGGTCGACCGCAAGCACTACGAGGAGGTGTTCCGCTCCACCGTGTTCGAGACCGAGCATCCCCTCGTACATGTCCACCCGGAAACCGGCGAGAAGAATATCCTTCTGGGCAGTTTCGTGCAGCGGATCAAGGGTCTCGACCGGTTCGAATCCGCAAAGCTCTACGAGGTGTTCCAGAACCACGTCACCTCGCCCGAAAACACCGTGCGCTGGCGCTGGCAAGAGGGCGACGTCGCCATCTGGGACAATCGGGCGACACAGCATCGTGCCGTGAACGATTACGGCGATGCCCGCCGTGTCGTGCGTCGCGTGACCATCGCCGGAACCGCTCCCGTCGGTGCCGACGGTTCGACATCAAAAGCCATTCGCTGAATTTCCTTCAAGGAGAAGACCATGACCAGACAGATCAAACTCGGCGCTTTCCTTCCCGGAGGCGGACAGCATGTGGCCGCCTGGCGCCACCCCGACAGTCCGGCTGACGGGGCCACGAGCTTCGAGTTTCACAAGCAACTCGCCCTGTCCGCCGAACGCGGCCTGTTCGATGCCTATTTCCTCGCCGACGGCCTGGCGGTCGCGTTCGGGGGCGGCATGGAAGGTGGCAACGCCAAGGTGGCGGGCTTCGAGCCGGTGACGCTGTTCGCCGCTCTTGCGCCGCTGACGACAAACCTTGGCTTCATCGCAACGGCATCGACCAGCTACGAGGAACCCTACAACACGGCCCGGAAATTCGCCTCGCTCGACCTGATTTCCGGCGGGCGGGCAGGCTGGAACGTCGTGACCACGGGCAGCGCAGCCGCCGCCCTTAACTTCAACCACGACACCCAGCCGGCCCATGCCGACCGATACGCCCGTGGCGCCGAGCATGTCGAGGTCGTCAAGGCGCTTTGGGACAGTTTCGAGGATGACGTATTCATCCGCGACAAGGAATCCGGCGTCTTCTTCGACACCGCCAAGGTGCATCCGACGGACCATCGCGGCACCCATTTCAAGGTCAAGGGACCTTTGAACGTCTCCCGCTCGCCGCAGGGCCATCCCGTGATCGTGCAGGCGGGGCAATCCGACGACGGGCGTGCGCTGGCGGCGGCCACGGCCGAGGTGATCTTCACCGCGCACCAGCGGCTGGACACCGCGCAGGAATTCTATCGCGACATCAAGGCGCGTGCGGTCAGAAACGGGCGGGATCCATCTCATGTCCTTATCATGCCCGGCGTTTCGCCCTTCGTCGGGCGGACAGAGGCCGAGGCACGCGAGAAATACGACCGGCTGACGTCGCTGATTCTCGAGGAGGACGGCATCGCCCTGCTGAACGGCCTGACCGGCGGCACGCTTGATCTGAACGGCCTCGATCTTGATGGTCCGCTGCCGCCTGCGCCGCCGACTGAGGGCATGAAGTCGCGCCAGACCCTGATCCGGCAGATTGCCGACGAAAATGACTTCACCATCCGCCAGCTCTACCAGTGGGTCGCCTCGGCGCGCGGTCACTACACGGTCATTGGTACGGCCGAACAGATCGCGGACACCCTGCAGGAGTGGTTCGAGAACGAGGCGGCGGACGGGTTCAACATCCTGCCGCCCTGGCTTCCCACGGCGATCGACGATTTCGTCGATCTGGTGGTCCCCGAACTTCAGCGGCGTGGCCTGTTCCGCACTGCTTACGAGGGCAGCACGCTGCGCGAGAACCTCGGGCTTCCCTTTCCCGTCAATTGCCATGCTGAAACGCGCGCCGCCGCGCAAGCCGCCGAATAGAGGAGAGACCAATGACCTATCAGATTTCGGAAACGGACGTTCGGGGCCGAAAGGTTGCGGACATCTCGGCAGCCCTTCTGGGGCTGGGGCGGCGCGCTCGCACCCTGGCGGCAGATTATGGCCTGCTAGTCGCTTTCTTTGCCGGATGGCAGATCGCAAGCACGGCGGGCTGGCTCAATCCGGCGGTCTTTCCGCCCATCGACAAGGTGGCCAGCGCCCTCTGGACGGGTCTGTCGTCCGGCGCGCTGATTGATGACATCGCGATCTCGCTCCAACGTGCGGGCTTTGCCTTTGCCGCTGCGGTGGCGCTCGGTATCCCTCTTGGCCTCTTCATGGGGCAGATCCGAGCTGTCGAGCGTGCGCTGGACCCGATCCTTCAGCTTTTCCGGCAGACCTCGGCCCTGGCACTCTATCCCGTCTTCATCCTGCTGCTGGGTCTGGGCGAGGGCTCCAAGATATTTGTGATCTTCTGGGCCACGCTTTTCCCGATCCTTCTCGCCACCATCGGCGGCGTGAAGGAAGTTGACAGCAAGCTGATCGAGATGGGGCGTACCTTTGGCGCATCGCGTGCGACGGTATTCCGCCGCATCGTCCTGCCTGCGTCGGTTCCCGCGATCTTTGTCGGCCTGAGGCTGTCGGCCACCACCGCCCTGCTGCTGCTCATCGCGGCCGAGATGATCGGGGCGAACAAGGGCCTCGGCTTTCAGGTGATGAACGCCCAGTACAACTTCCAGATCCCGCTGATGTTCGCTGCGATCTTCCTGCTGGCCTTCCTCGGCCTCGGCGCGAACTGGGTGCTCGTCGTTCTGCAGCGCCGCCTATGCCGCTGGAGCACGGCGCACCACTGAATCTTTGTAATCAACCCAACCTACAAAAACTTAAGGATAACTGACATGACCATCCAACTGAAATCTTTCATCGCGGCATCGGCGCTGACGCTCGGTATATCCAGCGCGGCACTTGCCGAAGATGTCACCTTGCGCTTCCTCGCCAGCCATGGCGGCGTATCGGCCCATGAACTCGCCTACGACCTCGGCTATTTCGAGGGCACCGGGATCACGCTGGAAAACGTCGGCTATGCCGGCGGCGGGCCGGAATCTCTGTTCGCCCTGGCCTCGGGCTGGTCTTGTCACGTATTTGTGCCGCTCCCAGTCCTCGTTTAGGCCACTTGACGTTCGAAGGCCAAGGGGCTTTTGCCTCCCAATGCTGAGTGCCGACGGCGCGGGTTATAGAAGCCGTTGATGTATTGGAAGATGGCGGT
>NZ_JAUSNR010000032.1 GCF_030656345.1 Pseudotabrizicola sp.
ACCGCCATCTTCCAATACATCAACGGCTTCTATAACCCGCGCCGTCGGCACTCAGCATTGGGAGGCAAAAGCCCCTTGGCCTTCGAACGTCAAGTGGCCTAAACGAGGACTGGGAGCGGCACAAATACGTGACAAGACCACTTCATATTCGGCCGCACACAGGGCGCGGGCGATCTGGCGCCATTCGTCCGAGCCGATCTGTGCAGTCAGGTTCCCGGACCTGCGAAAGCGCTCTATGCTTGTCCCTCTAAGCCCTGACAGTTCTTCGTCGTTCAACCTGCCCGCCATCGCCTCGCGCAGGCTCTGCACGTGCATGTCGTCTACAGAGCCAGTCGAATACCGAACGTCATTCCGCAGTTCATCATCGAAGGTAAGGCGCTGGCGGTAATGGCTCAGTGCGATCTGATCAGGGGCCAATGGATAGCGGGCTGGGGCGGCTGGTATGTTCGACGGGGATGCCTTGCGCTCAGCTTGGGCGATCTGGTGCTGTAGCTGTGCCACCGCGCCGGGCAGCAACTTGATGGCAGTCCTGCGGTCGGGGCCAAGAGGTGCCCTTAGCTCAGACTTGCCCACTACGCAGCGCAGGTCTTTCGGCACCACCAGCCGGGCAAAGAATCTACCATCGCGGTTCAAGAGGTAACGTTGTGCGCCAGCCATAACAGACCTGTTTTGTAACAGCAGAACGTAATTGCCCCAGCAAAACAAGGCGTTTCTTTATTTTGCTGGGGAATAGATGGTGGGCGATAACGGATTTGAACCGCTGACATCTTCGATGTGAACGAAGCGCTCTACCGCTGAGCTAATCGCCCCATGGCAGCGTCTTAGACGGCTTCGTCCACCTCTGCAAGAGCCTCTTTTGGCTGTTTTGGCTTTGGCGTTCCGGTGCCGCGCACCTTGAGCGTCATCATCGAGCGGCCTTCCCGGTCGACCGATTTTGCCACCCGCACCTTGCCCACGCCCGGCAGGTTCAGCTCTTGCCCCTTGGCCAGCGCATCGCCCAGGGCGGTCAGGGTTGCCTCGACGATTTCCTTCACGCCCTTTTTCTTGCCGCCTGTCGTCTCGGTCACCCGGGTGACCAGTTCGCGCAGTTTCAGCGCGGCGGCACGGTCTGTGCCGCTGTCGCTGGCGTGGGCCATTTCCACGGCAGGGGCGATGTCGTTGGCGGCCTGCGCAGGCTTTGGCGCGAGTTTTGGTTTTGGCGCAGGAATGCCCTTCGGACCCGGTTTGGCGGTGGGCGTGCTGGACATAGAAAACTCCCGTCTGACAGATGTGCCTATTGATTTTGTCTCAGATTAGCCATGTTCGGATGCGGATGTCACTGACAAACGCGCGCAGCCCGCTGGGCATCCGCCAAATGCCCCGCTGGCACTAAAAAAGCGCCCCCGTCCGGGGGCGCTTTGATGTGTCAGTGGCAGAGTTCAGCGCTTAATGCGCGGTCTGCGCCGGATGAGGCAATTCCCCTGCCCGGCGGGCCGCGGCGGCGGCTTCTTCTGCCGCCTCGTCCCATTCGATCGGTTCCGGCTGGCGCACCAGCGCCGCCGCCAGCACTTCGCGGACATGGCTGACGGGGATGATCTTCAGCCCCTGTTTCACATTGTCCGGGATCTCGGCCAGATCCTTTTCGTTTTCCTGCGGGATCAGCACGGTCTTGATGCCGCCGCGCAGGGCCGCCAGCAGTTTTTCTTTCAACCCGCCGATCGGCATCGCGTTGCCGCGCAAGGACACCTCACCCGTCATCGCAATGTCGCGCCGCACCGGAATGCCGGTCAGGACCGACACGATAGAGGTCACCATCGCCAGACCGGCCGATGGCCCGTCCTTCGGCGTGGCCCCGTCCGGGACGTGAACGTGAATGTCCATCGTCTCAAACTTCGGCGGCTTCACCCCGATCTGCGGGCTGATCGAGCGGACATAGGACGCCGCCGCGTCGATGGATTCCTTCATCACATCGCCCAGCTTGCCGGTGGTCTTCATCCGCCCTTTGCCGGGCAGTTTCAGCGCCTCGATGTGCAGCAGATCGCCGCCGACGCTGGTCCATGCCAGGCCTGTCACCACGCCGACCTGATCTTCCAGCTCGGCCAGACCATAGCGATGGCGCTGCACGCCCAGGTATTCTTCGACCTTGGCGGCATCCACGCTGACCGATTTGGTCTTGGCCTTCAGGATATCGGTCACCGCCTTGCGGGCGAGTTTCGCGATTTCCCGCTCAAGGCTGCGCACCCCGGCCTCGCGGGTGTAGTAGCGGATCACATGGGTCAGGGCTGCATCATCGACGCTGAACTCACCCTTTTTCAGCCCGTTGGCCGCGATCTGCTTGGGCAGCAAGTGCTGCCGCGCAATCTCGCGTTTTTCATCTTCGGTGTAGCCGGCCAGCGGAATGATCTCCATCCGGTCCATCAGCGGGCCGGGCATGTTGTAGCTGTTGGCTGTGGTGATGAACATGACGTTGGACAGGTCGTATTCCACCTCAAGATAGTGGTCGACGAAGGTGCCGTTCTGTTCCGGGTCCAGCACCTCCAGCAAGGCACTTGCCGGATCTCCCCGGAAATCCTGGCCCATCTTGTCAATTTCATCCAGCAGGATCAACGGGTTGTTGGTCTTGGCCTTTTTCAGGCTTTGGATGATCTTGCCCGGCATCGACCCGATATAGGTCCGCCGGTGGCCGCGGATTTCAGACTCGTCGCGCACGCCGCCCAAGGAAATGCGGATGAATTCGCGCCCCGTCGCCTTGGCCACCGACCGGCCAAGCGAAGTTTTGCCCACGCCCGGAGGGCCGACAAGGCACAGGATCGGGCCTTTCAGCTTGGTCGAGCGCGCCTGCACCGCCAGATATTCGACGATGCGCTCTTTGACCTTATCCAGCCCGTGGTGGTCGGCATCCAGCACCTTTTGCGCCGCGCCAAGGTCTTTCTTGACGCGCGATTTCACGCCCCATGGCACGCCAAGCAGCCAGTCCAGATAGTTGCGCACGACGGTCGCCTCGGCGCTCATCGGGCTCATGGATTTGAGCTTCTTGACCTCGGCATCGGCCTTTTCGCGGGCCTCTTTCGACAGTTTGGTGGCGGCGATCCGCGTCTCCAGTTCGGCGATCTCGTTCTGGCCTTCTTCGCCATCGCCCAGCTCGCGCTGAATCGCCTTCATCTGTTCGTTCAGGTAGTATTCGCGCTGCGTCTTTTCCATCTGGGTCTTGACGCGCGATTTGATCTTTTTCTCGACCTGCAGCACGCTCATTTCGCCCTGCATGTGGCCGTAGACCTTTTCCAGCCGCTCGGACACATCCAGCGTTTCCAAGAGCGCCTGTTTCTGGGCGACTTCCACCCCCAGATGGCCCGACACAAGGTCAGCCAGCCGTGCAGGTTCGCGGGTTTCCGAAACGGCGGACAGCGCCTCTTCGGGGATGTTTTTCTTGATCTTGGCGTAGCGCTCAAACTCATCCGCCACCGCGCGCAGCATCGCTTCCACCGCCGAGGCATCGCCGGGGGTTTCCGACAAAGGCGCGGCAGAGGCCTCAAAGAAGCTGGGGTTTTCGACAAATTCGGTGATCTTCACCCGGGTCTTGCCCTCAACAAGCACCTTCACGGTGCCATCGGGCAATTTCAGCAGTTGCAGCACATTGGCCAGCACCCCGACGCGGTAGATACCATCGGTCGACGGGTCATCGACGGTGGGATCGATCTGGCTGGACAGCAGGATCTGCTTGTCGTCCTGCATCACCTCTTCCAGCGCCCGCACGGATTTTTCGCGGCCGACAAACAGCGGCACGATCATATGCGGGAAGACCACGATATCGCGCAGCGGCAGAACCGGGTAGCTGGTGGAAAGTTGCTCGCTCATCTCATTATCCTTATCACGGCAGGAAGGTCACGGCCCCGTCCATCGGCAGCATCCCGACCTTCCCCTGGCTCCTCTATCTGGGGAGTCTGCGGGGGGGTGTCAACCAGGGCAGCCGTCTGGCCGGGACAGGCCATCCGTTTGCCGGGATGATGCGCCGTGCCGCCTGCGCGGGCAAGCCGAAATCCGAGTCCGATCCGCACGGTCAGCGTGCAGTTCTGCGGTGCGTTTCTGCGGTGCGGTCAGGTCTTTGTGATGCCCCCGGCTGGCTGGCTCAGGTGCGGCTGAACCCGGCTTTCAGGATCAGCTCGCCCACTTCGCCAGCCTCGGCCCCGTCCAGAATACCGGCAATCGCCAGCTCTATCCGGGTGATGCAGGACGGGCAGACCGTATAGCGGACCAGTGGCGGATGCCGGACGCCGGGCAGGGTCGGATCTATCCACGGTCCGTCCGGCGCATGCACCAGACCGCAGACCGAACATTTCCGGCTTTGCGCCGCCGGATCAAAGCTCCACGCCCCCATCGGCGGGTCCAGCCGGATCGCATCGCGCAGCTCGTGCACCATGATCACCCGGCCATCCTTCATTGGCTTGATCGTCAGGCGGAACCGGCGCAGCTCTTCCGGGCCGTCGCAGCGGTAATCCATCCGCAGGCTGCCCTGGGTGTCAATCACAGCCGCCACCATTTGCTGAACCGTGCCCGCCGTCGCGTTGTCGGTGATGTAATCGGTCAGCCGGGTTGCCAGAACATCATTGGCAAGGATCGACGTTCCCCCATTGCGCAGGGCAAAATCGTCCCAGTCCCCGCCTACCCAGAGGATGCGAAGCGACGAGTCGACCACGCAGAAACAATGCAGAAATTTCAAGCCACTTGTCCGTATTTGCAGGGCGCTGCACCGTTATCCTAGCAGCCTCCTGCAAAAAATGCGCGTGGAAGTTTACAGTTTGAGCACTTTTTGCATGCCATGGCATGCGGCCAGCCCGCTGGCTTTGCCGCCATCCGGTCAAAACAGTCAGACCGGGTCGATATCCCCCATCGCCCGCTGCGCGTGAAACTCCGCGACAAACCCTGAAAGCGTTCCGGCAGCAATTGCATCGCGCAGGCCCTGCATCAGCTCCTGATAATAATGCAGGTTGTGCCAGGTCAGCAGCATGCCCGAAATCATCTCCTGCGCCTTGAACACATGGTGCAGATAGGCCCGGCTGTAGCTGCGGCAGGCCGGGCAGGTGCAATCCTCGTCCAGCGGGCGCGGATCATCCATATGGCGCGCGTTCTTGATGTTGACCTGCCCGCGCCGGGTCCAGGCCTGCCCGGTGCGGCCCGAGCGGGAGGGCAGCACGCAATCCATCATGTCGATGCCGCGTTCCACAGCACCCACGATGTCATCGGGCTTGCCCACCCCCATCAGATAGCGCGGCTTGTCTTCGGGCAGGAACCCCGGCGCATAGTCGAGCACGCCGAACATCGCCTCCTGCCCCTCGCCCACCGCAAGGCCCCCGACGGCATAGCCATCAAACCCGATCGCCGTAAGCGCAGCTGCCGATTCCTCGCGCAGCGCGCGGGTAACCCCGCCCTGCATGATGCCGAACAGCGCATGGCCCGGCCGGTCGCCAAAGGCATCGCGTGACCGTTGCGCCCAGCGCATCGACAGCGCCATCGACTTTGCCACCTCGGCGTCCGTGGCGGGCAGGGCCGGACATTCGTCGAAACACATCACGATGTCAGAGCCCAGCAGCTTTTGAATCTCCATGCTGCGTTCGGGCGACAGCATATGTTTGGATCCGTCGATATGGCTGGAAAACCGCACGCCTTCTTCGGTGAGCTTGCGCAGGGAGGCAAGGCTCATCACCTGAAACCCGCCGGAATCGGTCAGGATCGGGCGCTCCCAGTTCATAAACTGGTGCAGCCCCCCCAGACGCGCAATCCGCTCTGCCGTGGGGCGCAGCATCAGGTGATAGGTGTTGCCCAGCACAATATCGGCCCCCGTCGCGCGCACCGAGTCGGGCAGCATCGCCTTGACCGTGGCCGCCGTGCCCACCGGCATGAAGGCGGGCGTGCGGATGTCGCCGCGCGGGGTGCTGATCACACCCTTGCGGGCCCTGCCATCGGTCGCCTCAACCGTAAATCCGAACTGCTGCGCCATAGCCCTGCCCATTCTGCCTGTGATCAGCGGCCCGAATACCCGATCCCTGCGGGAATCCAAGGGCCGGGTCTGTGACACGCAACGGCAAAGCCGAAAAATGGTGCGAATTTTAGCAATCGCAGCGCTGTTAAGACGACGGCAAGCCCGCTGGCGTTAAGTGCTTTCAACCGCCCGTGTACCCGGGATTAAATGGAGGATACCATGATGCGCCGTCTTGCCACCCTGCTCTGTGCCCTGCCCGTCTTTGCCCTGCCCGCTTATGCACTCGACTCCGGCTATCCCGAAGCCAAAGCCCGCGAGTTTGTTTCGGAAGCGTTGAAAACCTGGGCATCCCACCCGGTCCTGATCTCTGCCGTGCAGGCGCAGAACCAGCGCCACGCCACCATTACGCAAAGCGAAATTGATGCGCTGGACGCAACCTGGATGGCAGAACTTGGCAAATCGCTGCAACCCACCATCAGCGGGGTGCTGAACACGGATGCGTCAAAGCTTCTGCGCGATCAGGTCACCGAAGCGGGCGGCCAGATCACCGAGGTGTTCGTGATGGATGCAGTCGGCCTCAACGTCGCCGCATCCGACGCCACCTCTGATTATTGGCAGGGCGATGAAGCGAAGTTTCAGCAAACCTTTCCCAAGGGCCCCGACGCGATTCACATCAGCGATGTTGAATTCGACGAAAGCAGCCAGGTCTTTCAGGTTCAGATCTCGTTTCCGCTGACCGATCCTGTCGATGGCCGGGTCATCGGGGCCGTCACCGTCGCCCTGAACGCAGAACACCTCTGAACGCTGCCCCCAGATCTTTTCCTGTCGCCGCATCCAAGGATGGTCCCGATGCCCAAGACCTTTTCGCTTTCCACGCTGTTCCTTCTGCGGTCGATTTTCCTCAAGGCGACCGCAATCACCGCGCTGACCGTCGCAGTCGTTGTCACAAGCTCGATCTACAAAAGCACTCACGATAAAACGACGATGCTGCATGACGCGTTGCAGGAAATGGCGGGAACCGTCACCAATATGACCGGGCACAGCGCCGGCGGGGTTTTGCGGTTCAACAAACCCGAAGCGGCAAAGGTGATGGAACAGGAACTGTTCGATCTGGTCGGCGAAGATCTCCTGGAAATTGTCACCCTGCGGATGGATGGCAGCCTTTTCTCGCAAGCCATTCTGCCGGGCAGCGGCAGCCCCGATGATGCCACCGTCAGGCTTGGCAATGAGCTGCTGACGAAAATCAACCTCTGGACCGCGCAAAACCGTGATCCGACCCATGAAGAAGAGCTTCTGTTTGACCAAACGGGCCTGATCGCCGCGCACCCGGTCTATTTCGGGGCCGACTTGGACGTGGTCGGGGTGGTCGTCACCCGCTGGTCAAACGCAAAGCTGCTTGCCAACGTGGCGGCGACGACGCTGGACGGGATTGTCACCGGGGCAGTCATCTTTGCTGTCATGCTCGTCGTCGCCGCCCTCCTGTTCCGCCGCTTCATCTCTAGCCCGCTGCGCAACCTGAATGACGCGGTGGGCAAAGTCGCCGCCGGGACCTATGCGATCGACGTGCCGGGCCAGGGCGCTCAGGATGAAATCGGCGACATATCGCGCGCGCTTGAAAAGTTCCGTTCCGATCTGGCCGCCTCGGTCGACATCACGCGGGAGGGCATGTTCAAGGGATCGGGGTTTGAAGGGGCCTCTGCCGCGCTGATGATCACCGACGCCGATTTCCGGCTGTTGTTCGCCAATGCGGCCGCGCAAACCCTGATGACCACCCATCTGGCGGCGGGCACCGGCACCCTGCTGGGCCGCACCGCCACCAGCCTGGACCCCGCACTTTCCGGCCTGTCCGGCCTGTCCGCCGCTGGCTTGCCGCAACGCATCGGCTTTTCCCGCGGCCGTGAAATGTTTGAGGTCTCTGTCGCCGCCGTCCGCGATGCCGCCGGCACCCTGACCGGCTATGTGCTCGAATGGCGCGTCACCACACAAGACCGTCGCAACGCCGCCGTGCTCACCGCCATTGATGCCGGGCAATTGCGGGCTGAACTGTCCGGAAACGGCGTCATCGAATCCGCAAATGACCGCTTTGCCAGCCTGCTCTCGCACTCAACACAGTCGGTGGTCGGGCAGGATTGCCGGTCGATCCTTACGATGGATGACCCCACCGCCGGTGATCTCTGGGCGCGGCTCAAATCCGGCGAGACGCAGAACGGCCTGCTGCGCCTGTCGCTGCCCAATGGCACCAGCGCCTTGCTCAACACTAGGCTGACCCCGGTCAAGGATGACAAGGATAATGTGCAGTCCTACCTTCTGCTCGCCACCGATGTCACCCGCGAACTGACCAGTCAGCGCGAGGCGGAAACCCAGCGGCGCGTCATGGAAGCGGCCCAGACCCAGGTTGTCGATTCGCTGCGCGCAGCCCTTGCCCAACTGTCCAACGGTGACCTGACCGCCACCCTGGGCGACCGCTTTGATGAACGCTACGAAGGCCTGCGCGCCGATTTCAACGAAGCAACCGACCGCCTGCGCGCCGCGATGTCCGATGTGGTCGAAAGCTCGGCCGCCATCCGGGGCGAAGTGGGCGATATCAGCAGCGCCGCCGACAACCTCAGCCGCCGCACCGAGCAACAGGCCGCCACGCTGGAGGAAACCTCTGCCGCGCTGGATCAGATGACCTCATCGGTCAAATCCACCGCCGAAGTGGCGCGCCACGCCAACGCCAAGGTCGAAGAGGCCAAGCTCAACGCCGAAACCTCGGGCCGTGTGGTGCGCGAAGCGGTCTCGGCGATGGGCGAGATTGAACAAAGCTCGTCCAAGATTTCGCGCATCACCTCGGTGATCGATGAAATCGCGTTTCAGACCAATCTGCTGGCGCTCAACGCCGGGGTCGAAGCCGCCCGCGCAGGCGAAGCGGGGCGTGGCTTTGCCGTCGTCGCCTCGGAAGTGCGCGATCTGGCCCAACGCTCATCCGAGGCCGCCCGCGAAATCGCCGGGCTGATCACCGCCTCTTCCGATCAGGTCAAGCGCGGTGTCAGCCTGGTGGGAGAAGCGGGCCGCAGCCTGACCGGCATCCAGTCCGCAGTAGGAGAGGTGCACAGCCTGGTGTCAGAAATCGCAAGCTCGGCCAAGGAACAATCCAATGGCATCACCGAGTTGAACACCGCCGTCAAACATCTGGATCAGGTCACGCAGCAAAACGCCGCGATGTTTGAAGAAACCTCTGCTGCGTCGCAATCGCTGAACCGGGCTGCTGGTGCCCTGGCCGAAACCACCGCGCGCTTTACCCTGCACGCCGCCAACCGGCGCGACTCTTCCTCTGGTCAGATGGCAAGCCGCACGGCCCAATCCTGGGGCACGCCCCGGGCAGAAAGCAAACCTGCCCCGGGCACCTTCCAGTCCTCCCGCACCCCACCCGCGCGGGCATCCTCGCGTGCGGCACAAGGTGGCGCAGCCGCAGAGCGCGACAGCTGGGAAGACTTCTGACTCAAAAATGCCGGACCCGACCCCGGGTCCGGCATAATGCACCCGGCCCGCGCGGAGAACCGCGCAGGCACCAATGGGCGGCTTCGTCAGTCCTTGGCGCGACCGACATAGGAATAGTCATCGGTGTTGATCTCCACCCGCGTGCCCGCGCCGATATGCGGCGGCACCATGACCCGCAGGCCATTTGAACAGATCGCGGGCTTGTATGACGAAGATGCCGTCTGGCCCTTGACCACGGGTTCAGTCTCGGCAATCTCGACAATCACCCGCTGCGGCAGTTCGATGGCGATGCAGACGCCTTCATAGGTCCGCAGATAGACCTTGATGCCATCGGTCAGGAACACCTTGTCATCGCCAATCACATCCGGTGACACCGCGATCTGCTCAAACGTCGCGGGTTCCATGAAGTGATAGCCTTCGCCGTCTTCATACAGGAAATCATACTCACGCTCATCCACCGTGGCCTTTTCGACCATTTCGGTGGTGCGCCAACGTTCTGCGACCTTCACCCCATCCGAAATCCGGCGCATGTCGACGCTGGTGGTGGGCGTGCCTTTGCCGGGGTGGAAGTTTTCGGCCTTCAGAACGGCATAGAGCTTGCCATCCATTTCAACAACATTGCCCTTACGCAGCGAGGATGCGATGACTTTCACGGTCAGGATTTCCTTGTGATTTATGCGGCCGAAGGATAGCCCCGGCACCGATTGACTGCGCGCCTACCCCATCTGAACGCAAATTTCAACGCAAGGGGCGCAAAAAGACGGCAAGAGGGCCAAGCATGTCCGGTTCAGACACCTGGTGGTCCGCCACCCGCCACGCCGACCGCCGGCCGCTGCTGCTGGCGCGCAACCGGATTCAGGCGCAGATCCGCGGCCATCTGGCGGAGGATGGCTTTACAGAGGTGGACCCGGCCTGCCTGCAGACCAGCCCCGGAAATGAGACCCACCTGCACGCCTTTGGCACCAAAGCCATCGGTAACGATGGCGGCGCGCGCGCCATGTATCTGCACACCAGCCCGGAATTCGCGATGAAAAAGCTGCTGGCGGCGGGAGAGATGCGGATTCATGCCTTTGCCCATGTCTGGCGCAACCGCGAACGCGGGGCGCTGCACAGCCCGGAATTTTGTATGCTGGAATGGTACCGGGTGGGGCAGGAATATACGGCGCTGATGCACGATTGTACCGCTTTCCTGCGGCTGGCCGCACGGGCGGCGGGGGCGGAGCGTTTGCGGTTTCGCAATGCCACCTGCGACCCGTTCCTTGAGCCGGAGCGGTTGTCGGTGGCCGATGCGATGCAACGCCACGCGTCTGTCGATCTGCTGGGCACGCTGGCCCCCGATGGCAGCGCCGACCGCGATGCGCTTGCCGGTCAGGCGGTGGCCACGGGGGTACGCGTGGCGGCGGATGACACATGGTCTGACATTTTCAGCCGCCTGCTGTCCGACAAGGTCGAGCCGCATCTGGGCCATGGCCGCCCCACCCTGCTCGACCGTTATCCGGTGGCAGAGGCCGCGCTTGCCCGCCCCTGCGCCGACAACCCGCGCGAGGCGGAACGGTTTGAGCTTTATGCCTGCGGCGTCGAACTTGCCAATGGCTTTGGCGAGCTGACCGACCCCGTTGAACAGCGCCGCCGTTTTGCCGCCGAGATGGATGAAAAGGCCCGCATCTATGGCGAGCGCTACCCTTTGGATGAAGATTTCCTTGCCGCCCTCGCCCATATGCCGCCCGCCAGCGGCTGCGCTTTGGGCTTTGACCGGCTGGTGATGCTGGCCACCGGCGCCCCGCGTATTGACGATGTGCTCTGGGTGCCGGTGGGGTAGCACCGCCTCAGATCACGCCGATCCCACGCAGGATCACCGTTTTCACCGTCTCGGTCGCCTCGTGCCATTGCGCATCGCTCAGGGGCCTGCCGCCGTTCAGCGTCTCGATCTGATGGCCGAAATCGGCGTAATGCTGGGTCATCGCCCAGAGCATATAGAGCAGATGGCGCGGATCGACCGGGGCCATTTTGCCCTGATCCACCCAAGCTTGGATCACCGCCATCCGCCCCTCCGTCCAATCGCGCAGCGTGGTTTCCAGATAATCCTGAATGACCGGCGCACCATGCATCACCTCGGACGCCCAGACCTTGGAGCCGAACGGATGGCGGCGCGAGATCGCCATCTTGGCCTCGATATAGCCGCCGATGCCTTCTACCGGGCCGGGGGCATCGTCAAAGGTGTCGGCGGCATGCAGCCAGATCTCGAAGATATTGCGCACCACCTGCCGGTACAGCGCCTCTTTGGTGGGGAAGTAGTAATGCAGATTGGCCTTGGGCAGCCCGGCCATATCGGCGATCAGCTGCATCGTCGCCCCGCCATAGCCTGCTTCGGCAAACACCTTTTCTGCCGCATCCAATATCACACGCTCATTCTCGCGCCGGATTTCGGTGCGTTTGGCCCTTGGAATGTGCGAAACTTGTGCGTTCGGTGTCATCGTCCCGTTGGAAATTATGTTGACCGGATGGTCAGGTTGTGGTGCGCTTGAGCTTGACCATACGGTCGGACAACGAGTCGCGGCAAGGGTGCAAAGACACCTTCGCAAACAGGGAGAGCCAGCTGATGCCAGCACCCGGAGAAAACCTCCGCATCAATTCCGAACGGCTGTGGGACAGCCTGATGCAGATGGCGCAAATCGGCCCCGGCATCGCGGGGGGCAACAACCGCCAGACCCTGACCGACGCTGATAACGAAGGCCGCCACCTGTTTGCCGGGTGGTGCAAGGCTGCCGGAATGACCATGGGCGTGGATACCATGGGCAATATGTTTGCCACCCGTGCAGGCACTGACGACGCGGCCCTGCCCGTCTATATGGGCAGCCATCTGGATACCCAGCCAACGGGCGGCAAATACGATGGTGTGCTGGGCGTGCTGGGTGCGCTGGAGGTGGTGCGCACGATGAACGATCTGGGGATCAAGACCCGCCACCCGATCGTGGTCACCAACTGGACGAATGAGGAAGGCACCCGCTTTGCCCCCGCCATGCTGGCCTCTGGCGTCTTTGCCGGGATGCACAGCCAGGATTACGCCTATGCCCGCACGGATGCCGACGGCAAGGCGTTCGGCGACGAGCTGGCCCGCATCGGCTGGGTCGGCGACGAGCCGGTTGGCGCACGCAAGATGCACGCCATGCTGGAACTGCACATCGAGCAAGGCCCGATTCTGGAGGCGGAGGGCAAGCAGGTCGGCGTGGTCACCCATGGGCAAGGCCTGTGGTGGCTGGAAATCACCCTGACCGGGCGCGATGCCCATACCGGCAGCACGCCGATGGCGATGCGGGTCAACGCGGGCCTTGGCATGGCGCGGATCACCGAACGGGTGCATCAGATTGCGATGAGCCACCAGCCGAATGCCGTGGGGGCGGTCGGGCATTGCAATCTGTACCCGAATTCCCGCAACGTGATCCCCGGAAAAGCAGTGTTCACCGTCGATATCCGCAGCCCCGATCAGGCCAAGCTGGATGCGATGAAGGCCGAGGTGATGCGCGCGGCGCAATCGGTCGCGGCAGAGCTGGGTCTGGGCTGTGAGATCGGGGATGTCGGCCATTTCGACCCGGTCACCTTTGATGCCGGGCTGGTGACGACGGTCCGGCAAGCGGCGGAAAAGCTTGGCTATTCCCACATGGATATCGTCTCGGGTGCCGGGCATGATGCCTGCTGGATCAACCGGGTGGCCCCGACGGTGATGATCATGTGCCCCTGTGTCGACGGGCTGTCGCATAATGAGGCGGAAGAGATTTCGCCGGACTGGGCGGCAGCGGGGACGGACGTGCTGCTGCATGCGGTACTTGAGGTGGCTGAGGTGGTATCCTGAGGCTGGCCCCGGGACTCTGCCCCGGACCCCCGCGGGATATTTTTGGACTGAAAATGTGAGGAGCGGAGCGATGGCGTCGACGGTGATCAAGGGCGGGACGGTGGTGACGGCGGATCTGTCTTACGCGGCGGATGTGTTGGTCGAAGGCGGCGTGATTGTCGAGATCGGCCAAGGGCTTGTGGGTGATACCGTGCTCGACGCCACCGGCTGCTATGTCATGCCGGGCGGGATTGATCCGCATACCCATCTGGAAATGCCCTTCATGGGCACCTATTCGGCGGATGATTTTGAAAGCGGCACGCGCGCGGCACTGGCGGGCGGCACCACGATGGTAGTCGATTTCGTGCTGCCGGGTCAGGGTCAGGGCTTGATGGACGCGGCCAAGGTGTGGAGCAACAAATCCACGCGCGCGCATTGCGATTACTCCTACCACATGGCGGTGACATGGTGGGGCGAGAAGGTATGGGAGGGGATGGAAGACAGCGTCAAGGCCGGGATCACCAGCTTCAAGCACTTTCTGGCCTACAAAGGCGCGCTGATGGTCAATGATGACGAGCTGTTTTCCAGCTTTCGCCGCATTGGTGAGCTGGGCGGGCTGGCCATGGTCCATGCCGAGAATGGCGATGTTGTGGCGGAACTGACCGCCAAGCTGCTGGCCGAGGGCAATACCGGGCCGGAGGGGCATGCCTATTCCCGCCCGCCGCAGGTGGAGGGGGAGGCGACCAACCGCGCCATCATGATCGCCGATATGGCCGGTGTGCCGCTCTATGTTGTGCATGTGTCCTGCGAGGACAGCCATGAGGCGATCCGCCGGGCGCGGCAGCAGGGCAAGCGGGTGTGGGGGGAGCCGTTGATCCAGCATCTGACGCTGGACGAGTCGGAATATTTCCACCCCGACTGGGACCATGCCGCGCGGCGGGTGATGAGCCCGCCCTTCCGCAACAAGGCGCATCAGGACAGTCTTTGGGCCGGGTTGATGTCGGGGTCTCTGTCGGTGGTGGCGACCGACCATTGCGCCTTTACCACCGAGCAGAAACGCTTTGGCAAGGGGGATTTTTCCAAAATTCCCAATGGCACCGGGGGGTTGGAGGACCGCTTGCCGATGTTGTGGACGCATGGCGTGGGCACCGGGCGGATGACGCCGAATGAGTTTGTGGCGGTGACCAGCACCAATATCGCCAAGATCCTGAACTGCTATCCGAAAAAGGGCGCGGTTCTGGTCGGCGCGGATGCCGATCTGATCGTCTGGGACCCGGAGAAAGAGAAGACCATCACCGCAGCCGCGCAGCAATCTGCCATTGATTACAACGTGTTCGAGGGGCAAAAGGTCAAGGGCCTGCCCCGGTTTACCCTGACCCGTGGCCATGTCGCTGTGACCGAAGGCACCATGTCCAGCCGCGAGGGCCATGGCCAGTTTGTGGCGCGCGAGGCGCGTTCCCCGGTCAACCGGGCGCTGAGCCAGTGGAAAGACCTGACCGCACCGCGCCCGGTGGTCCGGTCCGGCGTGCCGGTCACGGGCGTCTGAGCCGCATGAAGGACACCACACATACGGGCGTGCCGGTGATAGAGGCGCGCGGGCTGGACCTGACATTTCAGACCGGCGACGGCCCGGTTCATGCGCTGCGCGACGTGACCCTGACCATCAACAAGGGCGATTTTGTCAGTTTCATCGGGCCTTCGGGCTGTGGCAAGACCACATTTCTGCGCTGTATCGCAGCGCTTGAACACCCCACCGGGGGCACTTTGACGGTCAACGGTCTGACCCCGGATGAGGCGCGAAAGCGCCGCGCCTATGGCTATGTGTTTCAGGCAGCGGGCTTGTATCCGTGGCGCACGATTGCGGGAAATGTGAAACTCCCGCTGGAAATCATGGGGTTTTCAAAGGCCGATCAGGAAGCTCGTGTTCGAAAAGTGCTAGAGCTGGTGGAGCTGTCGGGCTTTGGCGGCAAGTTCCCCTGGCAGCTTTCGGGTGGCATGCAGCAGCGCGCCAGCATCGCCCGGGCCCTGGCCTTTGACGCCGATATCCTGCTGATGGATGAACCCTTTGGCGCGTTGGATGAAATCGTGCGCGACCGGCTGAATGAAGAGTTGCTCAAGCTCTGGGCGCGGACCGGCAAGACCATCGGCTTTGTCACCCATTCGATTCCCGAGGCGGTGTATCTGTCGACCAAGATCGTCGTCATGTCGCCGCGCCCCGGCCGGATCACCGACATCATCGACTCCCCCCTGCCAAAGGATCGCCCGCTGGAGATCCGCGACAGCGCCGCGTTCATCGAGATTGCCCACCGGGTGCGTGAGGGGTTGCGGGCGGGGCATCTGGATGACTGAGCCGCGCAGATCCACCGCCAGCCTGCGTCTGGCCTGCGTATGGTTTGCGTATGGTAAACGTAGGGCTGTGGGTGCGCGGCCCTGTGGGGGCGGTCATGGGTAAGGCCGCGCCGGTTCTGACCGTTCTGGGCGCGATCTTCGCGCTGTGGTATCTGGCCGCGATCTGGATGAACGCGACATGGGTCTATGATCAGGCGACCCGCGCCGGCACCACCGTGACGCTGGCAGAAGTGATCCCGCAGACCATGGCGCAGGCGCGCCCGCTGCTGCCGCCGCCGCATCAGGTGGCACAGGTTTTGTGGGACGGGGTGACCGGGCAGGCCGTGACCTCGAAACGCAGTCTGGTCTATCACGGCTATGTCACGCTGCGCGGCACGATGATGGGCTTTGCGCTTGGCATTGTGCTGGGCGTGGCGCTGGCCATGGCCATTGTGCGGTTCCGGGTGATGGAGCTGAGCGTGATGCCCTGGGCCATCATCAGCCAGACCATTCCCATCGTGGCACTGGCCCCGATGATCCTGACCGTTTCCAACCAGATCGGAATCGACAACCGCGAGGTGCCGAAAGCCATCATCGCGGCGTATCTGTCGTTCTTTCCGGTGCTGGTCAGCATGGTCAAGGGGCTGCGCAGCCCGGATCAGATGCAGCTGGACCTGCTCTCGACCTATGGTGCATCCGAGGGGCAGACCTTTTTCAAACTGCGGCTGCCGGCGTCCCTGCCCTATTTCTTCGCCTCGCTGAAAGTGGGGATCGCGGCGGCGCTGGTGGGCACCATCATTGGCGAATTGCCGACCGGCGCGGTTGAGGGGTTGGGCGCGCGGATGCTGATCGGATCGCAGTTCGGCGAGCCGTTGATCATGTGGGCGGCGCTGTTTGCGGCAGCGATACTGGCGGGTGGGCTGATCCTGATTGTCGGGCTGGTCGAGCGGATGGCCCGGGCGCGGATGGGGGTGCCGGCATGATCTGGCTGATAGGGGCGATTATGTTCTGGCTGGCGGCATGGGCGCTGAATGTGCGGCTGGCGGCCAGCCGCTTTGGCGCAACACGGGCCGGGCAGATCACGGTGGCGGCGTTGTTCGGCATCACGCTTCTGGTGCTGTGGGAAGGGCTGGTGCGCGGCTTTGCGGTGCCGACCGTCATCCTGCCGGGGCCATCGGTGATCGGGCCGAAGATCCTGTCGTCGCTTCCGGTCCTGTGGGCCGATTTCGTGCAGACCGTGATCCGGGGCGCGCTGTCGGGTTTTGCCATCGGCACGGTGGCGGCCTTTGTCACCGCCATTGCCATCGATCGTTCGCCCTTTCTGCAAAAGGGATTGCTGCCGGTGGGCAACTTCGTCTCTGCCCTGCCCATCGTCGGCCTCGCGCCCGTGCTGGTGATGTGGTTCGGCTTTGACTGGCAGTCAAAGGCGGCGGTGGTGGTGGTGATGGTGTTCTTTCCGCTGCTGGTGAACATGGTGGCGGGATTGCAGGCGAGCGACCGGCTGCAGCGTGACCTGATGGACACCTATTCCGCCACCTATACCCAGCGCCTGCTGAAACTGCGTCTGCCCGCCGCCCTGCCCTTCATCTTCAACGGGCTGAAAATCGCCGCCACGCTGGCGCTGATCGGGGCCATTGTTGCCGAGTTTTTCGGCAGCCCGGTCACCGGCATGGGCTTCCGGATCTCGACCGAGGTCGGAAAACTGGCGCTCGATATGGTCTGGGCCACAATTGCTGTGGCGGCGCTGTCGGGATCGGTTCTCTATGGGCTGATTGCCTGGGTCGAATCCAGACTAACCTTCTGGCACCCAAGCCAACGAAAATAACAACAGCGAAACCGCCCCCGCGAGAGGGGCATAACACGGAGGTCGACACATGAAGAAACTTCTCAGCGCTGCCATTCTGGCCAGCCTTGCCACCGGAGCGCAGGCCGAAGACGTCACATTGCAGCTGAAATGGGTGACGCAGGCGCAGTTCGCCGGTTACTATGTGGCCAAGGACAAAGGGTTTTATGAAGAAGAGGGCCTGAACGTCACCATCAAACCGGGCGGCCCCGATATTGCCCCTGAACAGGTGATCGCAGGCGGCGGTGCCGACATCATCACCACATGGATGCCGGCAGCGCTTGCCGCGCGGGAGCGTGGCTTGCCGCTGGTGAACATCGCGCAACCCTTTGCCGATGGCGGGCTGAAGTTCACCTGCCTGAAGGAATCGGGCGTGACCACCACCGCCGATTTTCCAGGCCGCACGCTGGGCGTCTGGTTCTTTGGCAATGAATACCCTTTTTATGCCTGGATGGCGAAGCTGGGTCTTGCGACCGACGGGTCCGAGGGTGGCGTCACGGTGCTGAAACAGGCCTTCAACGTCGATGCGCTGCTGCAAAAGCAGGCCGACTGCATCTCGGTGATGTCGTATAACGAATACGGTCAGGTGATCGACGCAGGGATCGCAGAGGATCAGCTGGTGACCTTCACCTATGCCGATGAAGGCGTGGGTGTGCTGGAAGACGGGCTTTACGTGCTGGAAGACCGGCTGGCCGACCCGGCCTTTGTCGAGACCATGGCAAAGTTCGTGCGCGCCTCGATGAAGGGCTGGAAATACGCCGAAGCCAATCCGGATGAGGCGGCGCAGATCATCGTCGACAATGACGACTCCGGTGCGCAGCGGCTGGAGCATCAGCAATACATGATGTCGGAAGTCGCCAAGCTGACCGCGGGCAGCGATGGCAAGCTGGACCCGGCCGCTTATGAGGAAACCGTGGCCACCCTGCTCGCCGCCGTGTCGCCCGACAACCCGGCGATCACCAAGGCACCGGAAGGCATGGCCTGGACCCATGCGGTGACGGACCTCGCGCTGGAATAAGCGCGCTTTTGCAAAGGCAGCGCCCGGGAAAACCGGGCGGTGCCACCTTTGGCTTCTGCGGACTGGGGGCCAGCCCCCAGACCCCGGAGTATTTTCCAAAGGTGCAAGCCAACAGAGGCACGCCCCTGTGATTTGCACCTTTCCCAAATACTCCCGCGCGGAGCGCATCCGACATTTGCCGCCGGTGCCGTCAGTCCAGATGATGGCGGATCCGGCGCACCATCAGCCAGACGCCCAGCAGAACCACTGGCGTCAGCACCGCAAGGCCCATGCCCTTTGACACGCCTGCGGCCTCGGTCGCCGGATAGATCACATAGCTGGCCAGATTGATCGCGTAATAGCTGATCGCGACCGTCGACAGCCCCTCGACCGTGCGCTGCAGGCGCAGTTGCACATCAGCGCGGCGGTCCATCGATTCCAGCAGCTTCTGGTTCTGGGCCGAGCGGTCGACATCGACCCGGGTGCTGAGCAGTTCGGCGGCGCGGGCGGCGCGTTCGGCCATGCTGCGCAGCCGGCTTTCCGATGATTTCACCGTGCGCATTGCCGGATCATAGCGGCGCATCATGAATTCGGCGAAGGTCTGGCGACCGCCCAGGCGGATCTCGCGCATCACCTCGATCCGCTGGTTCACGATTGCCTCATAGGCCGCCGTCGCGCCGAAGCGGAAGGTGTATTTCACCGACAGGCTTTCCAGTTCTGCCGAAATCGCCAGCAGATCGTGCAGCATCAGTTCCGCGCTGCGCTCGGTTCCATCAAGCGCAGAGACCAGACCCGACAGGCGCGGGTCGAGCGTGTTGAGCCGCGCGTTCAGGTGCCGCACCCGGGGCAAGGCCAGCATCGACATGGCGCGGTAGGTTTCCACCTCGCACAGCCGCTGCACGATGCGGCCGACCCGGCGCTGTGAGGTGCCCGGCCGCACGAAGACCGCAAAGCGCATATGGCCCGCCGCATCGATGCGGAAATCGCCCGCAACCAGCGCCGCGCCATCCACCACTTTGGACACGGCAAGGCTTTCGCCGACGAACCAGTCCTCCAGCCGCGCCAGCGCCTCGGATTCATCCTCGGGCATATGCTCGATACGGATCAGCACTGAACACAGCCGCTTGCCCGGGGCCTGCGCCAGCCAGTCTTCGGGGAACACCGCCGCCTCTGCCGGGTCAAACGGGCGGCTGGCCACGCCTTTGCCGAACACCGAATAGGTCACGAATTCGGTATGGCTTTCCCATTTCAGCTGGTTGCGGCCGATTTCGCCAAAGAAATGCGTGGCCTCGGGCTGCGGATGGGCACCGCCGTTGCGGTCCAGAAGGTCCAGCAGATGGCGGCGGTCACGGGTGCGGTCGCGGTTGGCGGCATCGTCGGGTTCCTTGATCGCCAGATAGACCGCGGTGCCCGGCACCTCGATGGCGGGAAAGGGCCGCGCGTGCAGCTCGTTCACGATGGTATAGCGCTGCGGGTGGTCGGCGAATGTGGTCATGCGGAGGGCCCGGGACAAAGAGGTGTATGGGCTGACTTAGGGCGCGCACGGCATTCGGGGAAAGGGAATTGCCGGAATACCGGGGTATGCCGCAGGTCTGTTGCGCGAATGCCAAAGGCCCAGGCATGTGCCGGGGCCTTTGCGCAGGTTTCGCCGTGAATCGGGCGGTCAGTCGATCAGCGGCAAGAGCGCGTCGAGCGACTTTTTCGCATCGCCATAGAACATCCGGGTGTTGTCCTTGTAGAACAGCGGGTTCTCGATGCCGGAATAGCCGGTGCCCTGCCCGCGTTTGGACACAAACACCTGTTTCGCCTTCCAGCATTCCAGCACCGGCATGCCGGCGATGGGGCTGTTGGGGTCTTCCTGTGCGGCGGGGTTCACGATGTCATTGCTGCCGATCACGATGGCCACGTCGGTGGTGGGGAAATCGTCGTTGATTTCGTCCATTTCCAGCACGATGTCGTAGGGCACCTTGGCCTCGGCCAAGAGCACGTTCATGTGGCCGGGCAGACGCCCCGCCACCGGGTGGATGGCAAAGCGCACGGTCTTGCCCTTAGCGCGCAGCTTGCGGGTCAGTTCCGACACCGATTGCTGCGCCTGCGCCACCGCCATGCCGTATCCGGGGATGATGATGATGCTGTCGGCATCGTTCAGCGCGGCTGCGACGCCTTCAGTATCGATGGCAATCTGTTCGCCGGTGACTTCCATCTGCGGGCCGGAGGAGCCGCCAAAGCCGCCAAGGATCACAGAAATGAACGAGCGGTTCATTGCCTTGCACATGATATAGCTCAGGATCGCGCCGGAAGAGCCGACCAGCGCGCCGACCACGATGAGGAGGTCATTGCCAAGCGAGAAGCCAATCGCCGCCGCCGCCCAGCCGGAATAGCTGTTCAGCATCGACACCACCACCGGCATGTCGGCGCCGCCGATGCCCATGATCAGGTGATAGCCGATGAAAAACGCCAGCAGCGTCATCGCGATCAGCGCGAGGATTCCGCCATCGTTGAAGTAGACGACGCCAAGGATCACCGACCCCAGCGCCGCGCCCGCGTTCAGCATATGCCCGCCCGGCAGTTTCTTGGCGGTGGTATCCACCTTGCCCGCCAGCTTGCCAAAGGCCACGACCGAGCCGGTAAAGGTCACCGCCCCGATGAAGACGCCGAGGAAGACCTCAACCCGCAGGATCGAGAGTTCGACGGCGGTTTTCTTGGCCAGCAGCGCGGCAAAGCCTTCCAGCCCCACCCGCGCGGCGGGTTCCATCGCCAGCACGCGGCTCAGTTCCAGATCGGCGTTGAAGCCGACGAAAACTGCCGCGAGGCCGACAAGCGAGTGCATCGCCGCCACAAGCTGCGGCATTTCGGTCATCTGCACCCGTTGTGCCACGACATAACCGATGCCGCCGCCGATGGCGATCATGACCAGCGAGGCAAACCAGTTGCCCGCGCCCGGCCCCATCAGGGTGGCGACAATTGCCAAGGCCATGCCGACAATGCCGTACCAGACCGCGCGCTTGGCGCTTTCCTGCCCGGACAGACCGCCCAGCGACAGGATGAACAGAATGGCCGCAACAACATAGGCGGCCGTGGTGAATCCGTATTCCATCTTGCCTCCTCCCTTACGATTTCTGGAACATGGCAAGCATGCGCCGGGTGACAAGGAAGCCGCCGAAGATATTGATTCCGGCCATGAAAATCGAAAGCGCTGCCAGCAGCATCACCAGCCAGGAGCCAGAGCCGATCTGCATCAGCGCGCCGAGGATGATGATCGACGAGATTGCGTTGGTGATCGCCATCAACGGCGTGTGCAGGCTGTGCGAGACGTTCCAGATCACCTGGAAGCCGACGAAGACCGCCAGCACGAAGACGATGAAGTGCTGCATGAAGCTGGCCGGGGCCACGAGGCCGAGGGCCAGCAGCAGGATTGCGCCGATGGCCAGCAGCCCGACCTGATTGCGGGTCTGGGTCTTGAACGCGGCAACCTCTTGCGCGCGTTTTTCCACCGGGGTCAGTTCCACCGCTTTGGGCTTTGGCTTGGCGGCGGCGATTGCCGCGATTTTGGGCGGTGGTGGCGGATAGGTCACCGCGCCCTGATGGGTGACGGTGGCACCACGGATCACGTCATCGTCCATGTTATGCGCGATCACACCGTCTTTCTTTGGTGTCAGATCGGCCAGCATGTGACGGATATTGTTGGAATAAAGCGTGGAGGACTGCGCCGCCATCCGGCTGGGGAAATCGGTATAGCCGACGATTGTCACGCCATTGTCGCTGACGATCTTCTGATCCGGCACCGTCAGGTCACAGTTGCCGCCGCGTTCGGCGGCCAAATCGATGACCACCGAACCGGGTTTCATCATCGCAACCATATCCGCCGTCCACAGCTTGGGCGCGGGGCGCCCCGGGATCAGGGCGGTGGTGATGACGATGTCCATCTCTGGCGCGAGTTCGCGGAACTTGGCCAGCTGCTTGGCGGCAAAGGCGGGGCTCGACGGGGCGGCATAACCGCCGGTGGCCGCACCATCGGGCAGTTCCGATGCGTCAAATTCCAGAAACACGAAATTCGCGCCCATCGATTCGATCTGTTCGGCCACTTCGGGCCGCACGTCAAAGGCCAGCACGATGGCCCCAAGGCTGGTCGCCGTGCCGATTGCGGCAAGGCCCGCCACACCGGCACCGACGATCAGCACCTTGGCCGGGGGCACCTTTCCCGCCGCCGTCACCTGCCCGGTGAAAAAGCGGCCAAAGTTGTTGCCAGCCTCGATCACCGCGCGGTAGCCCGCGATATTGGCCATCGACGACAGCGCGTCCATTTTCTGCGCGCGGCTGATGCGGGGCACCATATCCATGGCAATCGCAGTGGCCCCCTGCCCGGCGATCTGCGCCAGCAAGTCGGGGTTCTGGGCGGGCCAGAAGAAGGAAATCAGCGTCTGGCCCGATTTCAGCAGCCTTGCCTCTTCCGCCTCGGGTCCGCGCACTTTGACCACGACATCCGCCGCGTCATACAGTGCCTGTGCCGTTGGCACGACCTCGACCCCGGCAGTGGCATAGGTGGCGTCGGAAAATCCGGCCTTCGCCCCTGCCCCAGCCTGAATCACACAGGTATGGCCCAGCTTGATCAGCTGAAGTGCCGATTCCGGTGTCATGGCGACACGATTCTCGCCGTCGAATATCTCTTTCGGTGCCCCGATCTTCACAGTATCTCCCCCGATGTTCAGGTCAGCGCCGCGCGATGCGCGCAGGTCCGGTTCTCTATTGCGATCCAATTAGCACCGCGCAAGATTATTTCATAGACTTCTGCTCATTTGCGGCATTTCTATCGCAAACTGCGACCAAACCAGCGCCCGGTGCGGGCGGCCCAATGGTCAAATTCTGGGCCGAAGGTTGCCCTTAGCACGGTTTCTTCGCGCAGGATGAAGCGGTGCTGAATCAGGAACATGAAGCCGAACACCAGGGGCACCGCCACCGGCACATCCCACCACAGGATGGCACCTGACAGGATCAGCGCATCGGCCAGATAGATCGGGTTGCGCGACCAGGCAAACAGCCCGCCCGTCATCAGCACACGCGGCTGCCCGCGCGGTATAACGGTGGTGCGCGCGGCCAGCATCTGCCCCGCCGCCCCGGCCAGCAGGGCCAGCCCCGCCAGCATCAGCACCGCCCCAACCCCCGGCCCCGCCGGGCCGAACAGGCCCCAGGGCATCAGCTGATCAAACCCCCAGACCGCGCCGATGCACAGCGCCAGCCAGACCGGCGGCAGGTCGATCCATCGGGACAGGGTCTTTGGCATGGCGCTCTCCGGTCGGTGTGTCCTGCGACTATCTGCACTCTTGTCGCAAAGGCAACACGGAAGGGCGGTTGCGCGGCGGTCATGTCGCGCGGGTTTCGCCATTGTCGGCGGGCAAAAAAGAACGCACATCTGCGCAAGATGACTGCCACAGACACCAGAAAGGTCAGCCGATGCCCACCGATTTCGCCGCCACCCGCGCCCGGTTCCACCTGCCGCAGGGCGTGATCTATCTGGACGGCAATTCGCTGGGGCCTTTGCCGCGCGCCGCTGCGGCGCGGGTTGCCGCCTGTGTGACGGATGAATGGGGCGAGATGCTGATCCGGGGCTGGAATGCGGCGGGCTGGATGGACCAGCCGACGCGGCTGGGCGACCGCATCGGGCGGCTGATCGGGGCAGAGCCCGGGTCGGTGGTGCTGGGCGATACGCTGTCGATCAAGGTCTATCAGGCGCTTGCCTCGGCGCTGGAGCTTTCCCCGCAGCGCCGGGTGATTCTGTCCGATACCGGCAATTTCCCGTCAGACCTGTATATGGCCGAAGGGCTGTGCCGCACGCTGGGGGCCGAGTACCGTCTGGTGACGGTCGCGCCCGAAGATGTCGCGCAGGCGATCACAGAAGAGGTGGCGGTGCTGATGCTGACGGAAGTGGATTACCGCACGGGACGCAAGCATGACATGGCCACACTGACCGCGATGGCGCGCGCGCAGGGTGTGATCACGGTCTGGGATCTGGCGCATTCGGCGGGGGCCTTGCCGGTCGATCTGGCGGCGTGCCGCGCCGATTTTGCGGTGGGCTGCACCTATAAATACCTCAACTCCGGCCCCGGCGGCCCGGCGTTCATCTATGTGGCGCCCCGGCATCAGGATGTGGTGCGCCCGGCGCTGTCGGGCTGGCTGGGGCACGCCGCGCCCTTTGCCTTTGACCTGCACTACCGCCCCGGCGCGGGGATTGAGCGGATGCGGGTGGGCACCCCGCCGATCCTGCAACTGGCAGCCCTTGAGGCCAGTCTGGACATCTGGGATGACGTGGACATGCACGATCTGCGCACGCGCTCGGTTGATCTGTGCGAAGCGTTCATCGCGGGGGTCGAGGCCGCCTGCCCCGACCTGACGCTTGCCTCGCCGCGCGAGGCGGCTGCACGCGGATCGCAGGTCAGCTTCCGCCATGCCGAGGGCTATGCCATCATGCAGGCGCTGATCGCCCAAGGGGTGATCGGTGATTTCCGCGCGCCCGATATCCTGCGCTTTGGCTTTACGCCGCTGTACACGTCGGACGCCGATGTGCAGGGCGCGGTGGCGATACTGGCGCAGATCATGGCCAGCCGGTCCTGGGATCAGCCGCAGTTCAGAACCCGCGCCAGGGTGACATGATCTGCCTGCCCGCACGCGCCTGAAATCACAGTTTCGCGAGCGGAAGGGTGAATTGGCAACTGTCCGCGCAGGGGCTTTGACCTCTGCCGCGACCTCGGATAAGTTTATCGCCATATTGCCGGGGTTTGCGTCTTCGGTTCTGAATTTCTGACGGGATTTCCATATGTCATCACTTGCACTCCGGGCCTTGCTTGCCATCACCGTATCGGCAGGCCTTGCTGCCTGTGTGCCCGCCACCACGTCAGCGCCTGTTGTCGAAGTGCCAACCGAATCGATGTATCTGGCCACCAAGGACAATGGCATCAGCATTCCGGCGATTGATCCGGCCAAGGTGCCGGACCAGTTCAAACGGCAGGTCGTCAATTTCCCGTCGGACGAGGCACCGGGCACGGTGATCATCAACCCGGCGACCAAGCATCTGTATTTCATCACCGGCAAGAACAAGGCGATCCGCTATGGCATCGCGGTCGGGGCTGCGGGCTTTCAATGGTCGGGTCAGGCACTCGTGACCAACCGCCGCCAATGGCCGACCTGGACCCCGCCGAAAGAAATGATCGAGCGCAAGCCAGAGCTGTCGAAATGGGAAAACGGCCAACCCGGCGGGCCGACCAACCCGCTGGGGTCGCGCGCGCTGTATCTGACGACCAATGGCGTCGATTACGGCTACCGCATCCATGGCACGCCGGAATGGTGGTCGATCGGGCGCAATGCGTCTTCGGGCTGTATCCGGATGATCAATCAGGATGTGATTGACCTCTATAACCGGGTGCCGGACGGGGCCAAGGTCATCGTGCTGACCGCCAGCGGCCAGATGCCAAAGGGCCTGACCCTGCCGCCGCCCGCGCCGAAGAAGAAAAAGCCGGAAGAGGCTGTGGAACCGGCTGTTGCCACGGCGGCTGACGCAGATGCGGCAGCAACTCCGGCCACGGTGACCGGCCCGATGTCCACCGCGCCAACGGTCATGGGGCCAAGCCTGCCCACCCCCACCGCCGTGACCCCGGCCCCGGGTGTTGTCGCGCCGGCGGTGCCAGCGGTTCCCGCCCCGGCCACCCCGGCAGCAACCCCCGCCCCGGTGACCCCAATGGCACCCGCCGCTCCGGCAGCCCCCGCCGCTGTGACGCCCGCCGCCCCGGCAGGTGACACGCCCCCGGCCCCGGCCTGCGCCGTGCCGCTGGTGAACGGGCTTTGCCCGCAGGGCTGATCTGACCGGCAGCAAAACAAAACGCGCGCACCTGAAGGTGCGCGCGTTTTTTCATGCCCGGTGCGTGGCGGGTTCAGACAAGCCAGCGATCATAATCGCTGACCAGCAGATGGGTCGGGGCCACGTCTTCCTCGATCTCAGCGAAACGCCCGATGGGTTCGACAAAGATATTGTCGGTCAGGTCGTCATTCACCGTCGAGACCTCGCCGATCAGCACATCGCCGCCTTCGCCCCAGAACGCGTGCCAGTCACCCGGCATCAGCGTGACACTCTCACCCGGGGCCAGTTTCAGCTTGTCACCGGGGGCATAGGCGCGATCAAGCCCGTCGCAGCGCACGACGCCGCCCCGGTCGCGGGCAAAGCGGCCCTGATCATCGCTGCCATAGAGCTCGACCACCAGCGTGGCCCCGCCCCGGTTGATGATATCCTCGGCCTTGATGACGTGGGTGTGCATCGGCGACAGCTGATCCTGACGCGAAATCAGCAGCTTTTCGGCATAGCACATGCCGCCGCCGCGCTGCAGATCGGCCAGCGCGCCATTGCGCAGGGTGAACAGGAACAGCCCCATCTGGTCAAACCGGCCCTGCCCGTAATCGGTGATATCCCAGCCCATGCGCGAGGCGATGATGCGCCCGGCCTGCGCCTTTTGCGCCACGAACTGGTCGGGCGTCCAATAGGCAAAGGGCGGCAGCGCAAAGCCGTAGTGGCGGATCATCTCATCGGCCTGCGCCATGATGTCATTGATGCGCGAACGTGTCATGGAATGGGTCATGGCAGCCTCCCTGTATAACCGCTGCCGGTTATAGCCGATGCGTTAGCGCAAACAAGCGCCTAGGCGCTGCGCAGCGCCACCGGGCGACGGCCCGCCGCCCAATCGGCCACCGCCCGGCCAAAGGCCGCGAACAAGGGCCGCGACACCGGATCACCCGCCGCATTCCATTCCGGGTGCCACTGGACGGACAGGGTGAAGCCCGGCGCGCCCTGCACATAGATTGCCTCGGGCGTGCCATCGGGGGCGGTGCCGTCAATCACGATGCGGCTGCCGGGGCGGTTGATGCCCTGCCCGTGCAGCGTGTTGGTCATCACCTCCTGCGCGCCCAACAGCTGATGAAACACCCCGCCGGGGTTGAACTTCACCGGGTGGCGCAGCGCGAACTTTTCCTCCAGCGTGCCATCGGGCGGCATGCGGTGGTTCATCCGCCCCGGCAGATCGCGGATCTCGGGGTAAAGCGTGCCGCCCATGGCCACGTTCACCTCCTGAAAGCCACGGCAGATGCCGAACACCGGCTGGCCGCGTTCGACACAGGCGCGCACCAGCGGCAGGGTGATCGCATCGCGGCAACGGTCAAAACTGCCATGGGCGGGGGTTTCATCCTCGCCATATTCGCTGGGGTGCACGTTGGGGCGGCCGCCGGTCAGCAGGAAACCGTCGCACAGGTCCAGCAATTCCTCGACCACCACAAGGCGCGGGTCTGACGGGATGATGATCGGCAGGCAGCCCGAGACTTCGGCCACCGCTTCGGAATTCATCGTGCCCCCGGCGTGCACCGGATAGCTTTCATTCAGCAGGCTCATATTGCCGATGATGCCCACCACGGGGCGGCGCGCAGCAGGAGGAGTCATAGACGTGCAGCCATGATCATTTTTCATGCCTTAACAATAGGCGCAAACACGGGCTGGGCCAAGTCCGCACCCGCGCACAACCCAGCTGCAGCACCGGGCAGAAGGATTTCCTGCAGATCTGACGGCAAAACGGGCATCCGGCGCGCGCAAATGCGGCGCGCGGCGGATTTTTCGCAGAAAAATCGGGCCGCTCAGCCCGCCGCGATGACCTTTGTGGCGGCGTCGAGCGCGCCCGGCCCGTGCGGGATGTCCAGCGCGACCATCCCCGCCTCCATCACCGCCAGCGCCCCCAGCGTCATATGCGCATTCACATGCCCCATATGCGCCACCCGCAAAAACCCGTGCCAGGCCGGGTCCGATGGCTGCGCCATGCCAAGCCCGATGCCCAGCGTCACCCCGGCCTGCGCTTCGGTCCATTCGCGCAGGCGGGTGGCATCCGGTGCCCCCAGCCGCGCCGCCGTGACCGCGCGTGAGCGGTATTTCGGGTCCGTGACGTTCAGCCCGATGCGCGGATGGTCTGCGCCCCAGGCGTCGAACGCGGCCCAGACCGTGCGGGCCAGCACCTCATGCCGGGCCCAGACCCGTGGCATTCCTTCTTCGTGCAGCATGGCCAGCGCCTCGCGCAGGCCAAAGAGGTGATGCGTGGGCGCGGTGCCGGCCCAGTATTGCCAGAACTCCTCGGGCTCTGACCGCGCGCGCCAGTCCCAATAGGGGGTGCGCAGATCGGCCTGCGCGCCTGCCGCACGGGCTTTCTCGGAAAACCACAGGAAGGACATGCCCGGCGGGGTCATCAGCCCCTTCTGGCTGGCCGCCACGGTCAGATCGACGCCCCAGGCGTCCATGTGATATTCGTCACAACCCAGCGACGCGATGCAATCGACGCACAGCAGCGCCGGGTGCCCCGCCGCATCCATCGCCGCGCGCAAAGCCGGAATATCGGTCAGCACCGAGCTGGAGGTATCGACATGCGTGGTCAGCACTGCCTTGATCCGGCCCGCACTGTCCTGCCGCAGCCGCGCCTCGACCCTTGCCATATCGACCGGATCGCGGGTCCCGAAATCCATCACCTCAACCTCGACCCCCATCGCGCGCGCGCTTTCGGCCCAGCCCATGCCGAAGCGGCCGGTGGACAGCACCAGCACCTGATCGCCCCGGCTGAACAGGTTGGCATTCGCCGCTTCCCATGCGGCATGGCCGTTGCCGATATAGCCCGCCACATGCTGCGTGGTGCCCGCCACGGCGCGCAGATCGGGCCACATGGCCGCGACCATTTCCGTCAGATCGCCCGCGTAGATGTTGGGCGCCGCCCGGTGCATTGCCGCCAGCACCCGGTCGGGCATCACCGACGGGCCGGGAATGGCCAGATAGCTGCGCCCGCGGGACAGATCGGGTTTGGGGGAATTCTCTTGCGTCATCATGCGCCTCTGGCTGTCAATGCGCCAATGGCTAGGGCCAGTCCTTGCCAAGGTCAATCGGCCCTGCGCTGATTTGCGGGCCAGTCCTTGCGGCGGCACCGGGTTTGCCATTAGATCAGGCGCATGACGATGCAAGACGCCAGCCCCCGCGACCTGCCACCGCCCGATGCCCATGCCGGCGACGGCCCGCTGGTGCGCTGGTTCTGGGCGCAGTATCTGCGCCCGCAATCGGGGCTGCTGCTGATCGCCTTTCTGATCATGGTGATCGAGGGCAGCACGCTGGGCGCGCTGTCTTATATGCTGGAGCCGTTGTTTGACCGCGTGTTCGGCGGCGGCGGCACCGGGGCGCTGTGGCTGGTGGGCGGCGCGATCTTCGGCTTGTTTGCCCTGCGCGCCACCACGTCGCTGATCTCCAAAACCCTGCTGGCGCGTGTCTCGCAACGGGTGGCCGCACAGATGCAAAGCCGGCTTCTGGCGCATCTTTTGCGGCTGGACATGAAGTTCTTTCAGGACAATTCCCCCGGTGCGCTGATCGAACGGGTGCAGGGCGACACCATGGCGGTGCAGGGCATCTGGATCGCGCTGGTCTCGGGTATCGGGCGCGACGTGGTGGCGTTGATCGGGCTTTTGGTGGTGGCCATCACGATAGACCCGTGGTGGACGCTTGCCGCCCTGATCGCCACGCCGCTTTTGATCCTGCCCGCCGCCATTCTGCGCCGCTATCTGCGGCGCAAGGCCATTCACCTGCGCAATCAGGCGGGGGAGCGGGCGACGCGGCTGGATGAGATCTTTCACGGCATTCAGGCCGTCAAGCTCAACCGGATGGAGGCGCATCAGACCTCGCGCTTTGATGCGATCCTGTCCCGCATTGTCACCGCCGAGACCAAGGCGGCGTTTGGCCGCGCCGTGCTGCCCTCGCTGGTGGATCTGATCACCGGCTTCGGCTTTCTGGCGGTTCTGATCCTGGGCGGGCGTGAGGTGGCGGCGGGCACCCGCAGCACCGGCGAGTTCATGGCGTTCTTTTCCGCCATGGTGCTGACCTTCCAGCCGATCCGCCGTCTGGGCGACATGGCGGGGCTGTGGCAGATCGGGGCGGCCAGCCTGCACCGCATTGCCGCGCTGTTTGCGATGCAGCCGTCGCAGCGCCGCCCGGCTGTGGGCCAGACCCCTGCCACGCTGCCGCCTGCCCTCAGCTTCAGCGATGTGCATTTCGGCTATGGCGATCAGCCGGTGCTGCGCGGGCTGTCCTTCACCGCCGAGGCTGGCAAGCTGACCGCCCTTGTCGGCCCGTCGGGCGCGGGCAAATCCACCGTGTTCCACCTGCTGACCGGCCTGTCAGACCCGGCGCATGGCGTTGTGGCCATCGACGGCATCGCCACCACCGCCATGGTGCTGGACCACCAGCGCGCGCTGTTTGCCGCCGTCAGCCAGGATGCCGCGCTGTTTGACGAAAGCCTGCGCGACAACCTGACGCTGGGCCGCGCGGGGATCAGCGCGGCGCAGGTTGACGCCGCCCTTGCCACCGCACAGGCCGCAGGCTTCGTCGCCGCCCTGCCGAACGGGGCCGATACCGCCGCCGGGCCGCGTGGGTCCAACCTGTCGGGCGGGCAGCGCCAGCGCATCGCCATCGCCCGCGCCCTGCTGCGCGACACCCCGGTGCTGCTGCTGGACGAAGCCACCAGCGCGCTGGATTCCGTGTCCGAGGCCGCCCTTGCGACCGCGATGACCAAGGCTGCGCAGGGCCGCACCACGCTTGTGATCGCCCACCGTCTGGCCACCGTGCGCAAAGCGCATCGCATCATCGTCATGGATCAGGGCGTCGCGGTTGAAACCGGCACGCACAGCGAATTGCTGACGAAAGGCGGGCTTTATGCCAGCCTGCACGCGCTGCAGTTCAAGGATGAAGGAGACGCGGCATGAGCGGAGAGGTCGCCGCCGACCGGCAGGTCTGGACCATCAGCGGCAAGGACCGCTTCAGCTTTCTGCAAGGGCTGATCAGCAATGATATGCTGCCGCTGGAAAAAGCACCGGGGATGATCTGGGCCGCGCTGCTGACCGCGCAGGGCAAATATCTGGCCGATTTCTTCGTGATCCGGCCCATGGACGCTGACCATCTGCTGATCGACATCAAGGCCAGCATCGCCACCGACACCATGCGCCGTCTGTCGATGTACCGCCTGCGCGCCGATGTGCAGATTGCGGCCACAGAACTGACCGTGACCCGCGGTCTGGACAGCCCGCCGCCGGGGACATTTGCCGACCCGCGCCATCCGGCACTGGGCTGGCGCGGCTATGGGCTGCCCGGTCAGGCCCCGGTGATCGACTGGGATGCCCTCCGCGTGGCCCATTGCATTCCGGAAACCGGGATCGAGCTGATCGCCAATGATACTTATCTGCTGGAGGCCGGGTTTGACCGGCTGCATGGCGTCGATTTCCGCAAGGGCTGCTATGTCGGGCAAGAGGTGACGGCCCGGATGAAGCACAAAACCGAGCTGAAAAAGGGCCTGATCACCGTGGCCATCGACGGGGCGGCCCCGGTGGGCACGCCGGTGTTGTCGGGCGAAAAGGCGGCTGGCACGCTGTTCACCCAATCGGGCGGCAAGGCGATTGCCTGGCTGCGCTTTGACCGGATGCAGGATATGGTGGTAGGCACGGCCCGGCTGGCCGCCCTGCCCTGAGGCTTACGCGCGTTCGGAATATTCCATCAATTCAGTGTGCACGATGATCTCTTCATCCTGGCCGATGAAGGGCGGGATCATGATCCGCACGCCGTTGTCCAGAATTGCCGGCTTGAAGCTGTTGGCCGCCGTCTGGCCCTTGACCACCGGCTCGGTCTCGACGATCCGGCATTTCACCTTCTGCGGCAGCGTCACCGCCAGCGCTTCGTCGCCGTAATAGCGGATTGTTGCCGTCATCCCGTCCTGCAGGAAGGGGCGGCGGTCGCCCAGCAGCTCGGCATCCAGCTCGATCTGCTCATAGGTTTCCGAATCCATGAACACCAGGCGCCCGTCGGTTTCATACAGAAACTGCTGGTCCTTGTTTTCCAGCCGGACCTCTTCAATTTTATCTTCTGACCGGAAGCGTTCGTTCAGCTTGCGGCCATCGCGCAGGTTTTTCAGCTCGACCTGGGCAAAAGCCCCGCCTTTGCCGGGCTTTACATGGTTGGCCTTGACCGCAGCCCACAGGCCGCCATCATGTTCCAGCACCATTCCAGGCTTGATTTCATTACCGTTGATTTTGGGCATTTGTGGCCAAACCTTGACAAAAGGTTGAAGTCGAAAACGCCACACCTATATCTGGGTAGTCCGAAGGGGGCAAGCAGACTAAATACAGTATTCCTTTGCGTCAGCTATGCATCAGGCGCATGACAGGATTGCAAAACAGGTGATGCCGAATCGGTTTGAAACGTTTAGGTTCGCCCGACGCCAAGAAAGACAAGAGCAAGAATAAGGACTGCCAAAATGACTGGTTTCGTTGACAGCACCGCTTTCAATTACGAACAAGGCCAACGCGCGCGCAAGCTTTTTGCCGCCGTGGTGCTTGCTGCGCTGGACGATGCCATCGCAGATGACAAAAAATACGGCAACGGGCCTGAACAGATTGCACGTTGGGCACGCTCGCGCGACGGGCGCGAAGTTCTGTCCTGCGCCGGGATCGACCCGAACGAGCGGGTGGTCAAGGGCCTGATGGAATTCGTGTCCAAAGGCGTGCGCACATCCGTGGCCCTCAGCCGCGAAGAATCCGAACGCCGCCATGCGCTGGAATCGGAAATGGGCGAAGCCGCCTGATCCGTCCCCGGGTTCGCAGAATGCCAAAACGCGCCCCTCGGGGCGCGTTTTGCATGTCAGACCACCCGTTTCGCAGGGCTATTCGAATTCCCGCACCGCCAGCGCGCGGGCGATTTCGGCCCGCACCAGCTTGCGCACATTGCGGGTGATCCGCTCGCCCAGCGAACCGGCCAGCTCCTCGCGGATCAGGTCGCGGACCAGATCGCGCAACACCTCTTCGTCAAAGGCCATGTCCCCGGCCTGCGCATCATGAAGACCGGCGATCACCTCATCCTCGGCCACTTGCGCCAGATCGGCGTACACCGCCGCTTCGGCGGCATCGGCCCAATCGCTGCCATCATCCGGCGGCGACACTTCCTTGCGCTCAACCCGGCCCGGTGCGGCGGCGGGTTCAGCGGCCCCGGCCTCCGGCAGATCTTCCGGCTCCAGCTCTTCGGTATCCCCGAACTCGATCATCGGGGCTGGTTGAAACTCATCTTCCAGCCCAGCCCTGTCCAGCGTGACGCGGGGGCGCGCGACAAAGCCCGGAAGCGGACGCGTGGCGTCCCCTGACACAGGTTTCGCCTCGGCCTCAGCGGCACCCCAGATTTCGGGGTCGCCAAAGGGCGATTCCCATTCCTCTTCGGTCACCGCAGCCCCCAGACGGGCCACCACCTCATCGACCGGGCCGGCGACAGAGGCCGCCACAGGCGGTGTCGCCGCAAAGGTGCCGGCGGGCCACACAGCCTCGTCATCCCCGGCGGGGGGGATGGTTTCCGCAGCCTCGACCACCCGCAGTGCAGGGGTCAGCAGCAGTTTGTCACCCGCAACGGGCTCTGCCCCGGCCTGCGGCGGGCGGCTGCCCCCCGGGCGCAAATCTTCTGACACCAACCGGCGGATAGAGGACAAGACATCCTCGATTTCATTGCTGCTCATCGGTTCCGACATCGCGTTCCTGCCCGTAATCCTGCCGCATGTCCGGCTTGACCGGCGGCACCAAAAGGCCCGCCGCCTGCCGGTTCTTTACCCGAGTGTAATCGCGCTTTGCCCGCAGCACAAGAAAATGGCGCAGGTTTCGCAACAGCCCGGCGTGCCTTTGCCAGCGGTCTGCACCGGCAGGCCCGGCACGGTTTATTTCAGCTTTTGCAGAATGCGGTCCAGCTTCTTGCCTTGCGCCGAATGCACCGGCGCATTCTTCACCGCATTGTAATAGGCCGCCGGATCATAGGTCGGGATGCCCAGCTGCAGATGTTCCACCGACAGCAGCCCCATGGCCTGCAACAGCCGGTAGACCCCCAGATAGCGCTCGGCATCGGCCTGAATGCGGGTGACGCGGGCGTCGAGCAGTTCCTGCTCGGCGTTCAGCACATCCAGCGTGGTGCGTGCCCCAAGGCTCGCCTCTTCGCGCACGCCGTCAAAGGCGGTTTGCGCCGCACGGATCTGCTGATCCCCGGCCTGCACCTGCGCATTGGCAATGGTCAGCCCGGCCCAGGCATTGCCGACCGCTTCGGCAATCAGCACCCCGGCCTGCCCCAGATCGGCCCGCGCGCCATCACGCGCCGCAATCGACTGGCGCAGCAAGGAGGACTGGCTGCCACCGGAATAGACCCGCTGGTTCAGCGACAGGCCAAAGCTCTGGTTCTCTGCCCCGGCATCATTGATGCCCACCCCGGCGCGTGCAGACACCGTTGGCCGGAACCCGGCCTTCTGCAGCTCGACCCCCAGATCGTTGATGGTCACGCGGCGCTGCGCCCCCAGCACCGACGGATGGGTGCGCAAGGCCACGGCCCGTGCCGCCTCCATCGAAGAGGGCAGGCTGGGCGAGCGTGGCAAGGCCGCCAGCGTGCGCGGATAGGCCCCGACCGCCGCCTTGTAGGCTTCACGCGCGACCAGCAGATTGCCCTCGGCCGCCGCCAGACCGGCGCGCGCCGCTGCCAGCCGCGCCTCGGCGATCGACACATCGGTGCGGGTGATCTCCCCCACCTCGAACCGGTCCTGCGCGGCGCGCAACTCCTGCGTCACCAGCCGCGTGTTGGACTGGCGCAGCGCCAGCAGCTGCTGGTTGACCTGCACAGAGACATAGGCATCAACTGCGGCGAACAGCACATCCTGTTCGACCCCGCGCAGCAGTTCGCGCGTGGCCAGCACCGATTCCTTGGTGATTTCAATCCGCAGCGCGCGGCGCCCGAAATCCAGCAGCGTCAGCGAGGCCGACAGATCAAAGGTGGTGCGCACCCCGTCGACAAATGGCGCGCTCGATGTGGTCTGGCTGCGGGAATAGCCGCTGGACAGCGCGAAATCGACCACGGGCCGCAAGGTCGCCATCGCCTGCGCCACGTCTTCATCGGCGGCGCGCAAGGTCGCCGCCTGCTTGTCCAGCAAATTAGAGGTACGGTAGGCGGCGATGAACGCGTCTGTCAGCGTTTCCGCCTGGGCAACGGGTGCCGCCAAAACACTGACCGCCATCGCCGTTGCTGCAAAAAATCCACGCATATTCAGACTGCTCCTGAGACTGTCGCCCCGGTTACACGTGCCGGGGTCTGCTTTCCGTCGTCATAACCATCGCACCAAGACTTTACCAAATTCACCTCACCCTCAGCGGGTCAGAGCCGGAACCCGCCCGAGAGGGCAAAGCCCGGCAGAACCGGGGCCGAGGCGTTGAACACAAAGCGCCAGCTGACCTTGCCGTCGGATTTGTACCCGACCCGGGCCACACCAAGCGCGCCTTCCATGAACACGGCGGCAATCCGGCCGCCGTCTTTCAGCTGCGCCAGCAGTGCGGGCGGAATGACTTCCACCCCGCCCTGCACTGTAATCACGTCATAGGGCCCGTGCTTGGCCGCCCCTGCGGCCAGCGGCCCGACGATCACCGCCGCATTGTCGACCGAGGCCTGCGACAGCCGGTCCTGCGCCTCGGCTGCCATCGCCTCATCTTCCTCGACCGCGACCACGGCATCGGCCAGCCGCGCCAGCACGGCGGCCGAATAGCCAAGCCCGCAGCCCAGGTCGAGCACCATTTCATCGGGCTGAATGTCCAGCGCGTCCAGCAGTTTGGCCAGCGTGCGCGGTTCCAGCACCACCCGACCCTGCTGCAACACCAGATTTTCGCCCATATAGGCCGCCTCGCGTTTGTCACGCGGCACGAAAGCCTCGCGCGGCACGCTCAGCATGGCGTCGATGATGGGGAACTTGGTCACATCCGAAGGCCGCACCTGAGTGTCAACCATCATCACACGGCGGGCAGAGAAATCGGTCATCGGCTGAACTCATTGGTCTGGATCGGCTGAAATCTGTCTTGCCACATCTCCCCGGCGGGGGCAACGCCGCAGTCAGACCGCGCCCCGCAGAGCGGTGCGATTTTTACGCACCTGCGATCTTTGCGCCGCGCTGACTATTCCATATGCGTTTCAAGGATTTGCAAAGACGGCGCGATCACCGCAAAGGCCAGTTCTGCCGCTGCAGATACGTCAAATGTGCACAGATTACCCTGCGCCACCGCACGGCATGGCCCGGTTTCGCCCGTGATCCAGTCCAACGGATTGAGAAACCACACCGCCCCACCATCGCCTTCGACATCCTCGAAGAACACGGTCGACACTTCCGGGGCCAGGTCCCCGTCCCCCAGATCGGCGTGATAGGGCAGATCCACCGCCCAGCCCTGCGGCAGGGTCACCTGCAGCCCGGTCGCTGCATCCGCATAGTCGCAGCGTGGTTCGGTGCAGCGCAGCGCGACCTGCGGTTCAATCGCCAGCACCGGCACCTCGATCACCGTGGTCTGCGGTGTCACCTCGATGCTGATCTCATACAGGTCCGCCTCGGAGAAGCCGGAGATCACATAATCCCCAGGCTCCAGCATCACCTGCCACGGACCGTCCAGCGCGCCTTCGGTCATGATCATCGCCTCCAGCACATCCGCGCCCTCGGGCAGGTTCAGCGGCACCGCCGACCACGACACCGGCCCCGCCCCGGCCCCTTCGGGTGCCAGCGCCGTCACCTGCACCGCAACCGGCGCGGCCTGCGCGGCCCCCGGCAGCACCAGCATCAACGCCAGACCAATGGCCCTGCCGATCCCCATATCCCACATAAACCCGGTCCCGTCATTGCACACCACACCGGCGCCAGAGTGCTGTGCATTCGCCGCCAAGACAAGCCCGGACCGGACCAGCCGCGCCGCGCGACCCCTGCCCCCCACAATCGTCCAGCCGCTTGCACCTTTCAAAAATACTCCCGCGCGGAGCGCTCTGCCCCGTCCCGCCGCGATGCGCTCAGACCAGCCGCAGCCCCTTGCCTGCCGCCTCGCGGCGCAGCGCGCCCTGCGCGGTGGCGGCAATGTCGCGCGCAGTCAGCCCGGCCCAGTCGTACATCTGCGCAGGTGCCGCCTGATCAATGAAACGGTCGGGCAGCACCATGGTGCGGATCGCGCGGCCCTTTTCCAGCTGGCCCGAGCCTGCCAGATAATGCAGCACCAGCGCGCCAAAGCCGCCCGTACTGCCCTGCTCGACCGTGATGATCGCTGCGTGCCCGTCAATCAGGCTGTCGATCAGCGCCGTATCCAGCGGCTTGGCAAAGCGCGCATCGGCCACGGTCACGCTGATGCCATCCGCCTCCAGCAGGTCCGCCGCCGCCAGCACCTCTGACAGATGCGCGCCGAAGGACAGCAGCGCCACCTCGCGCCCCTGTTTCAGAACCCGGCCCTTGCCGATCTCCAGCGGGGTGCCGCGTTCGGGCATTTCGACCCCCATCCCCTCGCCGCGCGGATAGCGGAAGGCGATGGGGCCCGCATCATGCGCCACGGCCGTTGCGATCATGTGGCACAGGTCCGCCTCATCGCCGCAGGCCATCACCGTCATATTGGGCAGGTTGGCAAGGAAGGCCACATCGAAGGCCCCGGCATGGGTCGCCCCGTCCTGCCCCACCAACCCCGCCCGGTCGATGGCAAAGCGCACCGGCAGGTTTTGCAAGGCCACATCATGCACGATCTGGTCATAGCCGCGTTGCAGGAAACTGGAATAAATCGCGCAGAACGGCTTCATGCCGCTGGCCGCCAGACCGGCGGCAAAGGTCACGCCGTGCTGCTCTGCGATGCCCACATCGAACACCCGCGCCGGAAAGCGCCGCGCCATCACATCCAGCCCGGTGCCGCCCGGCATCGCGGCGGTGATGCCCACGATGCGCGGGTCGCGCGCGGCTTCTTCGGTCAGCTTTTGCCCGAACACCGCCGTATAGCTGGGCGCATTCGACTTCCCCTTGGCCTGTACCCCCGTCGCCACGTCGAATTTCGCCACCCCGTGGTATTTGTCATCCGCGCCCTCGGCGGGGGCATAACCCTTGCCCTTGACGGTGACCGTATGGATCAGCACCGGCCCGGTGGCCCGCGCCCGCGCGGCGCGCAAAGTGGCCAGCAGTGCGGGCATGTCATGCCCATCGACCGGGCCGATATAGGTAAAGCCGAACTCTTCAAACAGGGTCGCCCCCCCCGGCATCCCGGTCACCATCTGCCGCGCGCGGCGCGCGCCTTCGCGCACGGCACCGGGCAGATGCGCCTCGACCCCCTCGGCCACCGCTTTCAGCGTGGCCAGCGGCCCCTTGACCGCAATGTCGTTCAGATAGCGCTGCAAGGCCCCCACGGGAGGCGCAATGCTCATGTCATTGTCGTTCAGGATCACGAACATCCGGGTTTTCAGATGGCCCGCGTGGTTCATCGCCTCATAAGCCATGCCAGCGGTGATGGCACCGTCGCCGATCACCGCAATGGTATCGCCCACCGGCATCCCCATTTCGCGCCCCACCGCAAAGCCCAATGACGCAGAAATCGAGGTGCTGGAATGGGCCGCACCGAACGGGTCGTATTCCGACTCCGCCCGCTTGGTGAACCCCGAAAGCCCCCCCGCCTGCCGCAAGGTCAGCATCCGGTCGCGCCGCCCGGTCAAAATCTTGTGCGGATAGCATTGGTGGCCCACATCCCAGATCAGCTTGTCCAGGGGCGTGTTGAACACTGCATGAATCGCCACTGTCAGTTCGACGACCCCCAGCGATGACCCCAGATGCCCCCCGGTCTTGCTGACCACATCAATGGTCTCGCGCCGCAGCTCGCCAGCCAGTGCCGCAAGTTCGGCATCGGACAGCGCCTTGAGGTCAGCGGGGCCGGACACCTTGTCCAGCGTGGGGGTGTAAGAGATGTGCTCGCTCATGGTCGCGTCCTCCAAAGCGTGATCTTTCCCTCCCCTTAGAAAAGAAAAAAGTGCCGTATGGATCAGCTCCACACGGCACCAGGTCCCTGTCGCCAACAGGAAGGGAACCGGGCTGTGGTTGTGCCCCGGATCCGGACCGGCATTGATGGCCCGAATAAGGTCGGCACGGGCGGCACGCCGCCCGCGCGCAAGGTCAGGCCAGATCGTGCCCGGCAGGTGCCAGCGGCTGTTCAAGGCTTGACCGTGGCATCGGGTCGGGCGTCTGGCGGCTTTCTTCGGGCAGCAAGAGCCCGATGCCGTAGATCACAGCCAGAAAGATCCCGATGGCGGCCAGAAAGATCCCGGCCAGCAGCCCGCCCCACATCATCTGGCCAAAGATCCAGGTGCGCAGGCGGATGGTCGGGTTTTCATCCTGATAGTAAGGTTTGTCAGACATGGCTTTCCCCTTAATCAATCGGCGCGTAGCCGTGTTCCTGTGCCCAGACAAACCAGTTGTCCACCACAGTGCCGGTCAACAGGATACCAATGCCGCCGGTCAGCGTCACCAGCACCGCAAACCACCAGGCCCAGCGGTGAATCCCCTCCATCGTGGCGTTGAAGCCCATGGTCCAGCGCCAGAACAGCGCCGCCCGTTCCGAGGCCGTGCCACGGTCGACGATCTGCTCCAGCTCGCGGTCGCCGCCGAAACGGCTGACCGCCAGAATGGTCGCCCCGTGCATGGCGAACAGCAGGGCTGAGCCATACAGGAACACGATCGACAGCGCGTGGAACGGGTTATAGAACAGGTTGCCATAGGTCAGGCTGAACAGGTTGGTCCAGTCCAGATGGCTGAAGATGCCGTAAGGTACCGCATGGCTCCACGATCCCATCAGGATCGGACGGAACAGGCCCAGCACCAGAAACAACCAGATGGCAGAGGCAAAGGCCCAGGCCACATGCTTGCCCATCCCCAGCGCCTGTGCCCGCAGATAGGTGCGCACCCACCAGGCGCAGACCGATACCAGCAGAAAGAAGCTGGCAATGATCCAAAGGCCGCCTTCGGCAATCGGGGCAAAGCCCAGACCATATTCCTCGCTCGGTGGCTCAAGGCTGAACCAGAACAGGTCGCGCAGGAACACCGCCGGGTTCAGGCCCGCCTGATACCAGAACCACGCGCCCACCGTGAAGAACCAGATCGCCCCGGCCGCAAGTGAGATCACGCCCATGGTGCCCAGATAGATCGGCCCCAGCTGCGCGTTCCCGATCCAGCCTGCAAGGTTCGAGAACGTGGCACCCTTGGTGCGGTTGTGCAGTTCCACCCCTTCGACCAGACCGAGTTCGGGCTCGGCGCGGACCTGCACTTGCGTGAAGATGTTTTGATACTCAGCCATTGACGCCTCCCTCAATCCCGGCCCACCAGGGCAGGTTCAGCCACCAGTCCCACCAGACGATCCATTGATCGAACCAGATGGTGCCGGAAATCACGATACAGATCGCCGACCAGAACCCGGCATTCAGCGCCAGAAGCAGACCCACACGGTGAATGCCAAGCGTGCCGACCGAATAGCCGATCAGATCGCGGAAATAGGTATCCTCGTGATCGGGGGTGCGCATTTCCTTGCCCTTTTCAGGGTTGGCCGCCGACAGGATCAGCGCACCGTGCAAGGACAGCGCAAGCGCCGTGGTAAAAAAGAAACTCACCGCGATCATATGCGCCGGATTGTAGTGGAAGTTGCCATACTGGTAGCCGGTGTTCGACACCCAGTCGAGGTGGGTCCAGATCCCGTAGGGAAAGGCATAGCCCCAGGCCCCCATAAGAACCGGGCGGATCACCACCAGCGTGAGGTAGGCAAAGATCGCCACCCCGAAGGCCACCGGCACATGGTATCCCATGCCCAGCTTGCGGCAGATCTCCACCTCGCGCAGGGCCCAGGCGGTGAACGCTCCGGTCGCGCAGATGGTGATCACCTGCCACAACCCGCCTTCGCGCAACGGCGCTGCGGCAAGGCCCATTTCCACCGGGGGCGGCGCAATAGAGATCAGCCAGGGGTTCCATGTGCCCTGCAGGCTTGCGCCGTAAAATATCAGAATTGTGCCGAGGGCTGCAAAGAAGAAGCCCACGACTCCAAAGAAGCCGACGTAGAAAGGGCCGACCCAGAAGTCGAACAGATTCCCGCCGACAAGCGTGCCGCCCGGCACGCGGTATTTTCGTTCGAAGCTGAGCAGTGCCATGCTTCCCTCTCCGCGTTTATGGAGGCGGTCCCGTCATGGGCGGAATGCGCCATGCGAGGCCGACTTGAATTATTGGGGTATTTTCGCGGGCGGCCTGTCCTGCAGGCCGCCCGCGAGGGGGTCACGAATTATTCCGCAACCACAACGCGGTTGTACTTCACCGCTGCGATGTCGAGCCAGTTGTAGGACGGGGTCGACAGCAACACGAGGTGGATCATCGCCGCCAGCAGGAACAGGAAAACACCCTGTGCCACAAACACGCGGCGGGGATCGAAGATCAGCCAGATTTTGTAGAATTTTGACATTGTGTGATCCTCCTCAGAACCAAGGGCGCCAGATGTAGACTGCCAGATGAGCAACCACGGCAATCGCCGTGAAAAGCCAAAGGCCGCTCATGTAAACAGAATGCAATTCCTGCGCCTGCTCGTCGGTAAGACCTGTGAAGCTCAGGTCGGTTCTATCAGCCATAGTATCCTCCGGATTTGGAGACTGCGCCGCATACCCTGCGGCGGAGGTGACGGATCGGCGGACTGCCTTTCCGGGGTTTTCACCGGCCCGCGATGGTCTGCGGACAGGCGAAGCGTGGCTTCCGACGGGCGCGGCGGAAGGAAGGTCACAGGCCCCTGTGGGGCCAGAAGACTCCGGCCCCTTGGGGCCGGAAAGCGCTGGCCCCTCAGGGCCGGAAAATCGCGGGCGTGATCGCCTTGGCCTCCAGCCAGGCCCGGGCCAGCGGCCCATGCACCGGCAACCGCTGATGCCGGATCACGGCCCAGACCCATGCCCCAAGGGACAAGGGCACCGCGACCACGAAGATCAGCGTGAAATACAGGTAGAATTCGGTTTTTGGCGTGCGGTGCGCATGCCCGCCTGCGGTCTGGTCACTCATCACGTGCCTCCCTTGGTTTTCTGGGTCGCAGCTGGCCGGGCATCCCCGGTCAGTCCTTCGACAAATTCGACAATCACCCGCTCGGCCCCTTGGTCGAGCGCGGCCTTTTCCGCCGCATCCCGCAGGGATTTGGCGGCAGAAATCCGGGTCAGCACCGGATGTTCGGAAACAATGCGGTCAAGGGCTGCCTGCGCATCCAGATCCCACGGAAAATCGCGGCGCAGCGTGGTGGGCGTGGCGGCGGCACTGTCCATCTCGGTGCCCAGGGGCAGGATGTGGAACAACGCCTCGAACAGCCCGTTGCAGACTTCCTGCAAGATCCAGACAGCACCCGCATAGCCCATGAAGGGCGTGCCGGTGTGGCGGCGGATCGCAGCGCCGGGGAAACTTGCGGCGATGAAACTGGGGGCCGGACCGTGGCCGCCCTTCAGCTCTGCCAGATACATCTTCTCGTTGATCGACCCCATCACGATCAGGGGGCGGTGCTTTTTCAGATCGGCCCTTATCGCCTCGTTGTTGGTCTTCTTGCCTGCCACACGGGATACGGCAAAGGCGCAAGGCAGGCCCAGATCATCCTCAAGATAGGCCCGCACGCCGCGTGCATAGGTTTCATTGGCGACGATGGCGAAACTGGCCGTGGCAAAGAAATCCTGCGTGACCGATCGCCACAGATCCCACACCGGCTTCAGCGTGGAATGCTTTTCGCGCTCGATGAAAGGCTCCACGTCGAGGGTCAGCACCTCGCCCAGCGTGCGCAGGAACTTGGTGGTGGATTCAAGGCCAAAGGGGGCTTGCAGATAGGGTTTGCCCAGCACCTCGGCGAGGCCCCGGCCAAATTCGCGGTACATCACGATGTTGGCGTCAGCATTCACCAGATTGCGCATCTCGGCCAGATGGGCACCCAGCGGCATCACCATATTGACCTCGGCCCCGATGCCCTCAACCAGACGGCGAATCTCATAGAGGTCCGACGCCATGTTGAAGGTGCCGTACATCGGGCCAAGAATGTTGACCCGTGGCTTGTCGCCCGCTTCGCGCTTTTTCTCCTGCGGCATCCGGCCTTTGGTCATGCCGAACTCGGTGAAAATCCAGGTCATCGCGCGGTCGGCGCATTGCCATTGGTCTTCATCAATGGTGCGCGGCAGAAAGCGCTGGATATTGGTGCCCGCAGGGGTCACCCCGCCGCCGATCATCTCGGCGATGGACCCGGTGACCACCACCGCAGGCAGTGCGGGATCAAGCGTTTTCCACGCCCGCGCCATCGAGCTTTCCGTACCCGATGTCATCTCATCCTCACCCAACCCGGTGACGACGATGGGCAATTCATGTGGCGGCAGCGCGTCGGTGTAGTGCAGCACCGAAGTGACCGGCAGGTTCTCGCAGCCCACGGGGCCGTCGATCACCACCTGCAGGCCTTTGACGGCGCAGAAAGCGTAGATCGCGCCCCAATAACCGCCCGCCCGGTCATGATCCTGAATAAGCATCAGATCATCTCCTCCGCCTTGGCGGCGCGGGCCAGCTTGTCGATCTTCTTCTGATGCGCCGCCCGGAAGTCGGGGCGCAGGTTCGGCGCGCCCTCCCAGATGCCGGCAGTATCGGCTTTGCCCACGCCCTCAAAGAACGCCTTCATGCCCACCATCCGCGCCTTGTTGCCCATGGCGGCGTTGATCACCTGCGCCAGTGAACCAGCACCAGCCGGGCCCATCAGCGGGCGGGCCGAAATGAGGTTCGTGAAGTAAAGCGATGGAATCCCCAGCTCTTTCGCCTTTTGCACCACGGGCGTGGTGCCGATGGCAAGGTCAGGCTGAAAGCCTTCCATCGCGGCGCAATCATCCTCAAGGCTGGCGCGGAACTTCACTGCCACACCCTTGTCGACCAGCCAGGCACGGTCCGCCTCGCTCCACGCACTGCGGGCGCAGGCGGTGCCGACATAGGGCACATCCGCCCCGCTTTCGATCAGCAGGCGGGCGACCAGCAGTTCAGACCCTTCATAGCCCGACAGCGTGATCCGGCCCTTGATCGGGTTGGCGGCCAGTGCGACCTTGATCGCAGCGCCAAAGGCATTCTGCGCGGCAATGATCTTTTCTGCAGATACATCATAGGCTTCGCCGATGTTCTTCAACCAGTCCATCGTTCCGTCAAACCCCACCGGGCCTGATCCCACAACCGTGCGGCCCGCCGCTTGAAACTCGCGTACCGCTGCCGTGTAGAACGGATGGATCGCGGCCACGACCTTGCAGTCGAGCGCCGCATACAGCTCACGCCATTCGCGGCACGGCACGACCGGCCCCGCCGCCAGCCCCAGCGGGGCCAGCATCGCGCCGATCATCATCGGGTCGGCGGGGAACATTTCCCCCAGAAGCGCGACGGCAGGACGGTCAGACCGGCCCGCGGCGGGCGCTGCCACCGGCCCCGCCATGATTTCCGCCCGCGCATAGGCCAGCATGGCCCCGGCCAGCACATCCTTGGCCTCGGCATGGGTCGGCACGCCAAATCCCGGCACGTCGATGCCTACGATGCGCACGCCGTTGATTTCATTGGGCAACAGCCGCAGCGGCACGCCGCTTGCGGTTGGCACGCACAGGTTGGTCACCACCACCGCGTCATAGCGTTCGGGATCGGCCAGCTCGTGCACCGCGTCGCGGATGTCTTCGAACAGCTTGCCCGTCACCAGCGATTCCGAGTTAAAAGGCACATAGCCGACCGACCGCCGCGCGCCGTAGAAATGCGACACAAAGGTCAGCCCGTAGACACAACAGGCCGAGCCTGACAACACCGTCGCCACCCGCCGCATCCGCAAGCCCACACGCAAGGACCCAAAAGCCGGGCACATGGATTGTGGTTTGTCATGAGGGCCTTGCGGGTAATCCTTCGCGTAACGGTTCAACAAGTCCGAATTGCCCGCCGCCCGCGCCGCCTCGGCCATCTGACCGGCCCCGGCATGGCATCCTGTGCCATCCACGGATGGCACAGCCGCCTGATCAGGCGTCACATGGCGCAGGCCGGTCATTGCGCGCCCGCCTTGCGCTGCATCGCGCGCAGCGCTTCTTCGACCCGGGCAAGGGCTTCCAGATCAAACATTGTCATACACCACTTCGAGCGAGGCCTTCACCCCGGCATATTTGCCGCGCATGTCGGCATCGGTGGCCGGGGTCAGCACGAAATCGGCCCCGGTATGTTCGGCGCTGAACAGGCCAAGCAAGCCGTCCTGGGTCAGCGGTGCCGGGCGCACCGGGGGTGCCAGCCCCACTGCGGTGGCAAGGTCGGCAAACATCGGGCCCCATTGGCTTTCATAGCTGCCAACGATCTGATAATTGGCCGATTTCTTGCGCAGATCATCGTCCTGCGGAATGGCTGCCAGCACCGGGATCTTCACTTCTGCCGCGAAGGCCGCCGCCTCGCCGGTGCCGTCATCCTTGTTGATGACAAGCCCCGCCACACCGACATTGCCGCCCAGACGGCGGAAATATTCCACGGCCGAGCACACGTTGTTGGCCACATACAAAGACTGCAGGTCGTTCGACGCGACAAGGATCACCTTTTGCGCCATGTCGCGGGCGATCGGCAGGCCGAACCCGCCGCAGACCACATCGCCGAGGAAATCCAGCAGCACATAGTCAAAGTCCCAGTCGTGGAACCCCAGTTTTTCCAGCAGTTCAAACCCGTGGATGATCCCGCGCCCGCCGCAGCCACGGCCCACTTCCGGCCCGCCCAGCTCCATCGCGAACACGCCACCGCGCTTGAAGCACACGTCGCCGATCTTCACCTCTTCGCCCGCCAGTTTCTTGCGGGTCGAGGTCTCAATGATCGTGGGGCAAGCCTTGCCGCCGAAGAGCAGCGAAGTGGTATCCGATTTCGGGTCACAGCCGATCAGCAGCACCCGCTGGCCCATTTCGGCCATCATGTGCGACAGGTTGGCCAGCGTGAAAGATTTGCCGATGCCGCCCTTGCCATAGATCGCGATGATCTGGGTGTTCTTGGTGGGCGCGCCTTGCGGGATCTCCAGCGTCGGCTCTTCATGCGCCTCATCGCGCAGGCGGGCGTCAAAATCCTTGAGGTTCGGGATATCCAGGGTCATGCGGTGCCGCTCCAATCAAGAATCATTTTCAGGCAATCCGCGTCTTCAAAGGCCGTTTGGTAGGCCCCCGTTGCATCGGCTGCCGGTCGGGTGTGGGTAATCAGGCCCGACAGCGACAACGCGCCGCTTTCGATCAGGGCCCGGGTGGCTGTCAGGTCGTCGGCATTCCATTCACTGGCAATCCGGAAGCGCGCCTCTTTCATGAAGGCGGGCGGAAAGGCGAAGGCGACAGGCTCGGTATAGAACCCCGCCAGCACGATTTCGCCGCCCTTGGCCAGACGCGTGACCAGCTGGTCCAGCAGGCCCTTGGCGCCGCTGGCATCGTAAATCGCCTTGTAATCGCGGCGGGTATCGTCGGCGGGGTCGATCACCTCATATCCGACGGCACCGTCGCGGCGGGCGGGGTTCACCTCCCAAACAGTGGGCGCGGGCGCACCGGCGGCAATCGTCAGCCGTGCCAGCAACCGGCCCAGCGTGCCGTGCCCGATGATCAACTCCGGCAATGCCGTGTTGAAGCCGGCAAGCGCATGGCGGGCGGTTGCGGCCAGTGCCAGCAGCGCGCCTTCGGCCCCCATGCTGCGGTCCATCCGGGCAACGCGGGCGGCGGGTGTCACCAGATGGCGCGACGCACCCCCGAACAGCCCGCGCACATTGTCAGCGTAGCAATTCGCGCCGGGCACAAACACATGCTCGCCCACCCGGAAGCCGCTTTCGGGGGCGGCTTCCACCACCTCGCCGAATGATTCGTAGCCGGGCACCAGCGGATAGCCCATGCCGGGAAACGGCGGCATCGTGCCGGACCAGAACAGCTTTTCCGTGCCGGTTGAGATGCCGGAATGCGACACCTCGACCACCAGATCGCCCGCCGCCGGGGCCTGCAGGCCCAATGTCCCAAGCCCCAGATCGCGCGGGCCAGACAGAATAACGGCAGTTGTTCTCACGCGGTCGTCCTCCCCTTCCCGAAAGTCGCGACACAGAGTCGCAGGTCATCGGGTCTTCGCTCTTAAGTGTAAGTTTAGACTTACAATCGGATGTGTCAATTTAATTGGACAGTTTTTTGCAAGATAACTGTGCCGTCGGGCTGACAGCCCCGCCACGGCCCTTAGCCGGCAGGCTTTTGCGCTGTGATAACCGAGGTGACAAAGGGTCGTGCCCCCGCCTGCGGGCGGATCGTAGCAAAGCCTGACGCCGCCAGAAGCGCCGATATCTCATCCGCCGACCGGGTCCGCCCGGTCTGCATCGCCAGCGTGTAGACCGCGAAATAGACATCCGTCGCCGGGTCTGGCCGCGCCCCGCCCGACATCGGTTCCGATATCAACAGTCGCCCGCCGGGCGGCAGGGCGCGGAACGCCGCCCCCAGCAGCGCCGCCACCGTGGCGTCGGTATGGTCATAAAGCACCCGGATCAGACTGATCATATCCGCGCCTTGCGGCAGCGGATCATCCCGGAAACTGCCCGCCTGCACGGTCAGGTTCGGCAACGGGGCCGCCCCCGCCACCACGGCAGGCAGGTCAAACAACGTCAGCCGCAGGCCCGGATACTCCGCCGCCACGCTGCGCAGAAACGCGCCCGTGCCGCCGCCCACATCCATCAGATGGTTTGTACCACTAAGGCTGACCAGCCGCAGCGTGTCTGCCGCCACCAGCGCCTGACTGTCCGCCATCAACCGGCTGTAGCGCGCGGCAAGGGCCGGGTCCGCAGCCCCCCCCGCACCGAAGACGTAGGGCCAGAACCCGGCCAGCTGCGGCTGCGTCTGGCCACGGAAAAACGCCACCGGATCGGACAGGTCGCGGTAGAGCACATCATGGTGCCGCACCATCGCCTCCAGCCCCGGCACGGTCAGGAACGCCCCGCCGCGCGGGGTCAGGTGCCACAGCCCGCGCGCGTGGCGCAGCAGCCTCATGGCCGCGCCCGCCTGCAACAGAATGGCCATCCTGTCGGTTGGAACCTCCGCGCCGTGGGCCAGTGCCGCCGTGCCCAAAGGCCCCTCAGCCAGCCGGTGCAGCACCTGCAATTCCACCAGCGCCAGCAGCGCCTGCGATTGCACAAAGCCCTGCACCACATCAAAAAGCGCGCGCCCCTCGGCGCGCGATTTCAGCCTAAGGCCCGGAATACGTTCGGCAATCGTATGAAAACGCGGCGACATCGCTATACGGGTCAGCCACCCCGGCCCCGGCCTGCGCGCACGCTCCGGCCCGGTCACCGGCAGATCGGCCATGGCTCAGCCCTTCGCGGCGGTCAGCCGCGCCGGGGTCATTTTCTCGGCGTAAGCCCGCACCATCTGCGCCAGCATCGCCTCTCCGGGGCAGGACGGGATCGAGGCAATCGCCCCGCCCAGGATGTCACGCAGATGCGCCACAGCGCCCGAAACGCCCAGTTCGGCCACCGCAGACGGGCGGCCATGCGCCGCATCCTGCCCCGCGGGTTTGCCGGTCTCCTCGACCCCCATCAGCGCGTCTTTCAGATCATCGGCCACCTGAAACGCCGCCCCGATCCGCGCGCCCAGTTCTTCCCACGGCTCGGCATCCTGCCCCGCCGCAAGCGCGCCCATCTGGGTGGCGGCGATGAACAAGGCCCCGGTCTTGGCGCGGTGATAGGCGCCCAGATCGATCTGCGCCTCACTCTCCCAACCCTGCCCCGCGCAGATGCCATGCGGCATCCCCGTGCGCTGCGCCAAAGCGCTCACCAGTCGCAAGGCGCGCTCCGGCGCATCCGTGCCCCCGCGCGCCAGCACCTCAAACGCCAGCACGATCAGAGAGTCGCCGGCCAGCACCGCCAGCGGCTCGCCAAAGGCGCGGTGCACCGTGGCCTTGCCGCGCCGCACATCGGCATCGTCAAAGGCGGGCAGGTCATCATGCACAAGACTGGCGCAATGGATCAGCTCCAGCGCCACCGCCGCCGCATCGGTAAGGACAGGCCGGTCATCGCCGCAGGCCAGTGCCACCGACATCAGAATCGTCGGCCTGATCCGCGCGCCGCCCGGAAACACCGCATAGGGCAGCGCCGCTGCCAGCCGCGACGGGGCCGCCCCCGATTGCGCCAGAGCGATGCCGTTCAGCATCGCCGCCTCGATCCGTCCGTCCAGTGCCATGTGCCGCCCTTTTGCCGACGTTTACCCGGCCATCGTGGCAGCCTGCGCGGCATGTGTAAACTAAAACTTACACATTACTGTAATTCCCTATGGACAACTGCCGCCGTCCGGCCAGAATACCCGTATGACGCTGCAACACTCTTCTCTTGACACAGCCATCGTGATCGGTGCCGGTTTTGGCGGCCTCGCCACGGCAATCCGGCTTGCGGCGATGGGGCTGGCGGTTACGGTCATCGAATCGTCCGACAGCCCCGGCGGCAAGGCCCGCGCGATTGCCTCGCCCGCTGGCCCGGTGGATACCGGCCCCACCGTCCTGACGATGCGCGGCGAATTCGACGCGCTGTTCGCGCTGGCAGGCCAGCGCATCGACGACCACATCCGCCTGATCCCGCAACCCATTCTCGCCCGCCACTGGTGGCGGGGCAGCCCCACGCTCGACCTGTTCCCGGAAACCGAGGCGAACATCGAAGCCATCCACGCCTTCGCCGGGCCGCGCGAGGCCGCGGCCTTCGCCCGCTTTGACCGCCTCGCGCATGACCTGCTTGCCGCCTTCGACGCCCCGGTGATGCGCGCGGCCAAACCGAACCTTGCGCAGATCGCCCGCACCGCCGCGACGCAGCCCCGGCTCTGGCCCGCGCTGCTGCCCGGCATCTCGCTCGAACGGCTGCTGAGCCTGCATTTCCGCGACCCCCGCCTGATTCAGCTGTTCGCGCGCTACGCCACATACGTCGGCGGCAGACCGCGCCATGCCCCCGGTGTGCTCGCCCTGATCTGGCGGGCCGAGGCGGAAGGAGTCTGGGCGGTCGAGGGCGGGATGCACAGTCTGGCCGCCGCCCTTGCGCGGCTGGCCGACTCCATGGGCGTGCGCTTCCACTACGCCACGAAAGCCCGCCGCATCGTTGCCCAAAATGGCCGCATCAGCGCCGTCGAAACCGAAGGCGGCCACACCCTGCCCTGCCATACCTGCGTCTTCAACGGCGACCCTGCCGCGCTGACCGATGGCCTGCTTGGCCCCGACGCCCAGCGCGCCATTCCCAAGGGCAAAACCACCCCCCGCAGCCTGTCGGCCCATGTCTGGGCCTTCGCAGCCACGCCCCAAGGTGCCGACCTCACCCATCACAACGTCTTCTTCACCGATGACCCGAAGGCCGAATTCGGCCCCATCGGCATGGGCCAGCCGCCTGAACAACCTACTCTTTATGTCTGCGCCCAAAGTCGCACCCCCACCGCGCCCCCCGGCCCGGAACGGTTCGAGATCATCCTGAACGCCCCCGCCAACCTTGCCCCCAGCACAGATGAGGAACCCCGATGCCGCCAGCGCACCTTCCCCCGGCTGAAGGCCTTCGGCCTGACCTTCTCGCCCGACCCGGCCCCCTCGGCCCTGACCACCCCCAGCCATCTGGCCAGCCTTTATCCGGCGTCACAGGGCGCGATCTACGGCCGCTCGCCCGAGGGGATGCTGGCGGCGTTCCAGCGCCCGGTGGCGCAAACCCGCCTGCCGGGCCTCTTTCTCACGGGGGGCGGGGCACATCCGGGGGCGGGGGTGCCGATGGCAGCCCTCTCCGCCCGGCACGCGGCCGCGGCGATCAGGCAGGACCGGATTTCCGGGTACAGGTCGACGCCAACGGCTATGCATGGTGGTATATCGACGGGGTCAGCACCGACGGCACCCGTGCCGTCTCGGTCATCGCCTTCATAGGCTCGGTATTCTCGCCATGGTACGGCTGGTCGGGGCGGCGAGAGCCGGAAAACCACTGCTGCATCAATGTCGCCACCTACGGCCCCGGCAGCCGCTTCACCATGACAGACCGTGGCCGCAGCGCCTTGCGCCGGTCCGCCGACACGTTCGAGGTCGGCCCCAGCCGGTTGCACTGGACAGGCACCCAGCTGATCATCGACATCGATGAATGGGGTGCGCCGCCGATGGTCACCCCCGTGCGCGGCCAGATCATCCTGACGCCGCAGGCGGTGACGGAAACCGAGGTTATGCTGACCCCCGACGCCGCCCATATCTGGCGCCCCTTCGCCCCCAGTTGCCACATCGCGGTGAACCTGACGCAAGGCCACGCATGGGAAGGCCACGGCTATTGCGACGCCAATTTCGGCAGCCGCGCGCTGGAGGCGGATTTCGATTTCTGGACATGGGGCCGCTTTCCGATGAAAGACCGCGCGCTGTGCATCTATGACGCCACCCGGCGCGACGGCAGCACGCTCGATCTGGCGGTCGAGATCGACAGCACAGGGGCCGTGCGTGAGACCACCGCCCCGCCCCGCACCCGCTTTGCCCGCAGCCTGTGGCAAGTCAAACGCGAAACCCGCGCCGACCCCGGCACCCTGCCGCGCCAGCGGCTGAACATGCTCGACGCGCCGTTCTACAGCCGCAGCCTTGTGGAAACCCGGATCAACGGCGAGGCAACGACCGGCGTGCATGAGGCGCTCGACCTGCGCCGCTTCCGCCAGCCGCTGCTGAAACCCATGCTCGCCGTCCGCGTCCCCCGCCGCGCCGGCTGGACGTTCAAGGATTGAACCACCAGCCACCTGCTCCCCTTGGTCACCCTTGGGAGCTGCCTGCCCTCAAGCCATATGGTCTGTTGAACCAATGGCGAAACCAGTTGGCTTGCCCCGAGAGTATTTGGAAAAGCGGCAAAGCCAAAGGGCTTGGGCTTTCATCCTGGCACAAATACTCCCGCCGGAGGCACCTGTCCGAAAACACGGGCGCGCCCTCACAGACCCGCCACACCGCTTTGAACCTTTCGAAAATACTTCCGCGCGGAGCGCAGCCGCAGCCTCAGCCCGCCGCCACATCCGGATTGCGCATCCAGACCGAGGCATTCAGCGCGCCCGCAATCGTGACCCACACCAGATAGGGCGCAAACAGCCAGCCCGCGACCGGATCAATCCGCCAGAACACCAGCATCGTCGCCGCCACCGCCACCCACAACAGGCTCAGCACCACCAGCCCGGCCCGGATGCGCCGCAATCCGAAAAACACCGGCGTCCACAGCGTGTTCAGCGCAATCTGTACCGCCCAGAGCGCCAGCCCCTGCCCCACCAGCGGATCAAACCCGGCCTGCATCGCCACCCGCATCGCGGCAAGCGCTATACAGATATACAGGATCGTCCAAGCCACCGGGAACATCCAGTCCTTTGGCGTCCACCACGGCTTGGACAGGCCCTTGTACCAGTCGCCGGGCTGAAACATCGCCCCGGTCGCCGCCGCCGCCCCGCAGGCTGCCAGAAAGGTGAAAAACAGCGTGAAATCCATGGCAGGGCCCCTTGGGTAATGTGCCCCTTCTATCTAACCCGGATCGCCCGAAGCGCAACCCAAAGCGAAGACGGCCGTCAGGCCGGAAGAGCGCCCGGCCATGATCTGCCCACCCCCAGAACCCGGGGCAGCCGGGAAAAATATTGACGGCCGGTCAAATCGGCACTCCTAACCCCTTGATTTCAAACGACCCTACAACCTGTATCGCAGGGGGAGCCGTGGACAGCCTGACCCGCCGCCCCCGCCCCCCGGCTCACGCCATTCCGCGTGAGCGGGCTTCCAGCTGCGACAGCACCTCGAACAGCGCCTCTGAGCGGCCCCGCGCGTCCGCCTTGCGGGCGGCGGCATCGACCAGAAACGCCACCTCTGCCGCAGGCTTTGCATGCAGCACCGCCGGGCGCGGCAGCAAGGGCGAGGCGGCGGCCCGCAGCCCCGCCAGCATCAGCCAGCCCAGCTTCTGCCCCTTGCCGGTCCGCGCGCGGACCGTCACCGAATCATGCCCCGCCCGCGCCACTTCGGTGCCGATCCCGGCATAGATATGCCGGGCGGCAAATATCCCCGGACGACAGGCCAGCGGCAGCGCCGCCACCCCGGCCTCAGACCGCTGATACAGCCGGTCCGCCTCACGCAGCAGCCGTGCCGTCACCCGGCGCACGCCGGCGCAAGCGGCGGGGACGGCCAGAAAGCGGGGCAGCTCCACCCCCTCTTCCGCCAGCCAGTCCAGCGGCAGAAACACCCGCCCCGCCCGCGCATCCTCACCCACATCGCGGCTGATGTTGGTCAGCTGCATCGCCAGCCCCAGATCGCAGGCCCGTGCGAGCGCGTCCGCCTCGCGCACCCGCATCAGCACGCACATCATCGCCCCCACCGCCGCCGCCACCCGGGCGGAATAGTCGAGCACGCCCGACAGCGTGTCATAGCGCCGCCCCATCGCATCCCAGGCAAGGCCCTCCAGCAACGCCTCGGGCAGCGCACGCGGCATGTCGTAGTCTTCGACGACTGAGGCAAAGGCCCGGTCGGCAAAGCCATCACGTGGGCGGCCCTGATAGACCAGATCCAGCCGGTCGCGCAGCCGCAGCACGGCACCCGCCTTGTCGGCACCCTCATCCACCTCATCATCCGCCACCCGGCAAAAGGCATAGAGCGCCAAGGCCGGGTCACGCACCCGCGCGGGCAGCACGCGGGATGCGGCGTGGAACGACAGGCTGCCGGTGCGGATCGCGGCGCGGCAGGCCGCCATATCGGCGGGCGCGATCATTCTGCGGCCATCCGCTGCGCAGGCGGCACCGCGTGGCGCACCTTCGGGTCCGGCACAAGTTTTCCCAGCACCTCGGCGGTGCCGATCACCCCCGGCAACCCCGCCCCCGGATGCGTGCCCGCCCCGGCCAGATACAGGCCCGGCAGTTCCTCGCTCACGTTATGTGGCCTGAACCACGCCGATTGCAGGATGCGCGGCTCGATCGAGAACCCTGCACCGAAGGGCGACAGATAGCGGTCGCGGAAGGTTTCGGGCGTGAAGGTCAGGCTTTCCGTGATCCGGTCGGTCAGCCCCGGCAACAGCCGGTCCTCCAGCACCTTGAGCATCTTCGCGCGGTAAGGTTCCGCCTCTGCCGCCCAGTCCACACCGTTGTCGTGGCCCAGATGCGGCACCGGCGACAGCACGTAAAACGTGTCATCGCCCGCGGGTGCGCAGGACGGGTCGGTGACCGAAGGACGGTGGACATAAAGGCTCATGTCATCGGCCAGCTTGCCGCGAATGAAGATATCCTTGATATGCTCGCGATATCGCGGGCCGACGACGATGGAGTGGTGGCCGACATCGCCCCACATCCCCGCAGTGCCCTTGGTCCCGAAATACCACACATAGAGGCCCATGGACCACCGCGCGCGCTTCAGCTTCGCAGGTGTCCAGCGCTTTTTCGGCGCGTTGCGCAGCAGCCGGTCGTAGGTGTGGCCCGCGTCAGCGTTGGACACGACGACCGAAGCGGCCAGCACCTCACCCGACACCATCCGCACGCCCGATGCGCGACCGCCGGAAATGCTGATCTCATCCACCTCGGCACCCTGCACCACTTCGCCGCCCTGCGCCTCGATCACGCGCACCATCGCATCGGCGATGGCCTGCACTCCGCCCATGGCGTAATGCACGCCAAACGCCTTTTCCAGATGGCTGACAAGGATGTACATCGAGGTGACGTTGAACGGATCGCCACCAATGAACAGCGGATGAAAGGACAGCGCAAAGCGCAGGTGTTCGTCCTTCACCCGCGCGGCGGCATGGGCATAGACCGAGCGGTCGGCGCGCATGCGGGCAAAGGTCGGAATCGCCTTGATCGTGTCCCAGATCCGGTGCATCGGCTTGCGGCCCATGTCTTCATAGCCGAACCAATAGCGCGCCTCGGAATCCTTGAGGAACTTCGCGTACCCCTTTGAATCACTGGGGGAAATCCGCGCCACTTCGGCTTTGATCGCCGCATCGTCCTGCCGGGCGGTGAAGGTTTCGCCATCGGCAAAGCGGATCTCGTAGAACGGGTCCATCGGTTTGAGCGCGACATCGGCATCGAAATCCCGCCCGCAGGCCGCCCAAAGGTCGCGCAAGCCCTGTGGCACCGTCACAATCGTCGGTCCAAGGTCGAATCGGTGGCCACCTAGGGCAATCGACGACCCGCGCCCGCCCGCCCGGTCCAGCCGGTCGAGCACCGTGACCCGATAGCCCTTAGCGCCAAGGCGCATGGCCGACGCAAGGCCGCCAAGCCCGGCACCGATAACGATCGCCTGATCGGCAGGGAAAGACGAAGCGGAGGGGGATGAAGCGTTTTGCATGGGAATGATGATAGCCTGTCCAGTTTAATTTACAACAATAGGCTTTCTGTTCAGAAATCCAGAGTTGATCCTTTCTCTTGCAGTCAAATAATGTCAGACTAAGTTTACACAATCGTGCGGAGGACCAACCCATTTCCATAGCCACCCTCAGCCTGTTCCGCTTTGACGGGGTTCTGCCCCGGCTCTGGGTGCTTGGCCAGATGGGCGCGGCGCGGCTGCGGCTGCGCGGGGAGCGACGGGCGGAGTTCTGGAAACTGTGCGGATCGGGCACCGGACAGGGGTTCACGCCCCGGCCCAACTGGGGCGTCTGGGCTATTCTGGCGACCTGGCCGGATGAGGTGACCGCGCGCGATGCGGTGGCGACCAGCCCGGTCTTTGCCCGCTGGCGCGCACGGGCGGCGGAAAGCTGGACGTTGTTTCTGGCCCCCACATCCTCACGCGGGGCGTGGGGCGGGGTGAACCCGTTCACAGCCACCAGCCAGGGCCAATCCGCCGGGCCGATCATCGCCCTGACCCGTGCCACCATCCGCCCTGCCCGCGCCCTGCGGTTCTGGAACCGGGTGCCTGATATCTCCGCCGTCATCGGGGCCGATCCCAATGTGATCTTCAAGATCGGCATCGGCGAGGTGCCCTTGCTGCATCAGGTCACCTTTTCGGTCTGGCCCGATGCCGCCAGCATGGCCAATTTTGCGCGCGGCAGCGGCCCGCATGGCCGCGCCATCGACGCTGTGCGCAGCGGCGACTGGTTTGCCGAGGAACTTTATGCCCGCTTTGCCCTGTCGGGCACGGTGGGCAGCTGGGAGGGCGGCGATCCGCTGGCCCGGTATGGAACACAGAAGGACGCCGCCTGATGCCCGCTGATACCGCCCCCAAAGCGACCGACCCGAAAATCCACGCCCTGCCCAAACGCGCCCCCGCGCACCAGCCGTTCCCGTTCTCGGCCATCGTGGGCCAGGAGGCGATGAAGCAGGCGATGGTGCTGACCGCCATCGACCCCGCCATCGGCGGCGTGCTGGTGTTCGGCGACAGGGGCACCGGCAAATCCACCGCCGTGCGCGCGCTGGCCGCTTTGCTGCCCGAGATTGACGCGGTGGAGGGGTGCCCCGTCAATTCCGCCCGCTCCGACCAGTGCCCCGACTGGGCGCAGGTCACTGCCACGCACATCATCCGCAAGCCGACGCCGGTGGTCGATCTGCCGCTGGGGGTGACCGAAGACCGCGTGGTCGGCGCGCTGGACATCGAACGTGCGCTCACGCGCGGGGAAAAGGCGTTTGAACCGGGGCTTCTGGCCCGCGCCAACCGGGGGTATCTGTATATTGACGAGGTCAACCTGCTGGAGGACCATATCGTTGACCTGCTGCTCGACGTGGCGCAATCGGGCGAGAACGTGGTGGAACGCGAGGGCCTGTCGATCCGCCACGCCGCGCGCTTTGTGCTGGTCGGATCGGGCAACCCCGAGGAGGGCGAGCTGCGCCCGCAGCTTCTGGACCGCTTTGGCCTGTCGGTTGAGGTAACCAGCCCGCGCGACGTGGAAACGCGGGTCGAGGTGATCCTGCGCCGTGATGCCTATGAGACGGGGTATGACAGCTTCATGCCCGGTTGGCAGGCGGCAGACGCGGCCTTGCGCGACCGTATTCTGGCCGCCCGCGCGGCGCTGCCGGGGCTGACGACGCCGAACATTGTGCTGCATGACTGTGCGGCGCTGTGCATCGCGCTTGGCTCTGACGGGTTGCGCGGCGAGCTGACCCTGCTGCGCGCCGCCCGCGCGCAGGCGGCGTTTGATGGCGATGGCACCGTGACCCGGCACCACCTGAAGGCCGTGGCCGCCATGGCCCTGTCGCACCGCCTGCGCCGTGACCCGCTGGATGAGGCGGGGTCGGGCGCGCGGGTGGCGCGCATGGTGGCCGAGGTGCTGCCGTAAGTCATGGACTGGGACCGCATCAATCTTGCGCTGCAGCTGCTGGCCATTGATCCGCAAGGCATCAAGGGCCTGTGGCTGCGCGCGCGCAGCGGGGCGGTGCGCGACCGGGTGACCGCGGCTTTGGATGCCCTGCCCTTGCCGCTGGTGCGGCTGCACCCCGGCATTGCCGATGATGCGCTTTATGGCGGGCTGGACCTGTCGGCCACGCTGGCCACGGGGCGCCCGGTGACCGCGCGCGGCGTGCTCAGCCAGCCCGCAGCACTTGTGCTGACCATGGCCGAACGGGTGCCGCCGGGTCTGTCGGCGCGGCTGGCCCATGCGCTGGACACGCCCCGCCATTGCCTGATCGCGCTGGATGAGGCGGCAGAGGATGGTGAGGGCCTGCCCGCGAGCCTGAGTGACCGGCTGGGCCTGTTTCTGGATCTGGACGGCATCGCATGGTCCGATACTTCTGATGTTGTGATGGATACCAACACCTTGGAACGCGCCCGCGCCCTGCTGGCGCAAGTCACCCTGCCCCCCGATGCCGCAAGTGCCCTGACGCGCGCGGCGGCCGAACTCGGCATCGGCTCGCTGCGCGCGCCTTTGCTGGCACTGGCCGCCGCGCGGGCGCTGGCGGCCCTGTCGGGCCGCACTGGCGTGGAAGACGCCGATCTGCGGCAAGCGGCAGAGCTGGTCTATGGCCACCGTGCCCTGCCCCTGCCCGAGGCCGCGCCGCCGGACGAGGCCGAGCCACCGCCGCCCGACCCCGGCGATGACGCACCGACTGAGTCTGAAAGCGAAAGCCAGTCCATCCCCGAAGACATGCTGATTGAGGCCGCCCGCGCCGCCCTGCCCGCCGATCTGCTGGCGCAACTGACCGCAGGCCGCGCCGCGCGGGCTGCCAAAGGGGCCAGCGGCACCGGGGCGAAACGTGGCGGCAACCGGCGGGGACGCCCGCTGCCCTCGCGCCCCGGCAGGCTGGGGTCCGGCGCGCGGATCGATCTGGTGGCGACCTTACGCGCGGCGGCCCCCTGGCAACCGCTGCGCCGAAAGGCTGCACAGTCGGGAACCACCCAATCGGATGCCGTGCTGCTGGTGCGCACCTCCGACATCCGCATCAAACGCTTCGTCGAGACCTCAGACCGGGTGCTGATCTTTGCCGTCGATGCCTCCGGCTCGTCCGCCTTTGCCCGGCTGGCCGAGGCCAAGGGCGCGGTGGAACTGCTGCTGGCCGCCGCCTATGCCAGACGCGACCATGTGGCGCTGGTGGCGTTTCGCGGCACGACCGCCGAGGTGATTCTGCCCCCCACCCGCAGCCTTGTGCAGACCAAACGCCGCCTTGCCGGCCTGCCTGGGGGGGGCGGCACGCCGCTGGCGGCGGGCATGCGGCTGGCATTGGCCACCGCCACACAGGCCCGCGCGCATGGGCTGACCCCGACGATTGCCCTTCTGACCGACGGGCGCGGGAATATCGCGCTTGATGGCAGCGCCAACCGGGTGCAGGCCGAGGAAGACGCGGCCCGGCTGGCCCGTGCGATCCGCGCCACCGGCCTGCCCGCGATTGTGATTGATACCGCCAACCGCCCACAACCCGGCCTTGCCGCGATGGCACGACTGATGGATGCCCCCTACCTCGCCCTGCCCCGCGCCGATGCGCGGCGGCTGTCGGGCGTGCTTGCCGCCGCCTTGGGGGACTAGATTGGACAGCGCCCGCCTGCCCGCCGACTGGCCCTACCGCACAGCGGCCCGCCACATCCGTGTGACCCCGCATGACTGGTGGGTGATCGACACCGGGCCGCGTGAGGGGCCGGTCGTTCTGCTGCTGCATGGCGCTGGCGGGTCGGGCCACAGCTTCCGCGCGCTGATCCCATATCTCTCAGACCGTTACCGCGTGATCGTGCCTGACCTGCCCGGCCAAGGCTGCACCCGCGCGGGCGGGATGCGGCGTCTGGGGCTGGATGCGATGGCCGAAGACCTGACCCGGCTGTGCCTGAGCGCAGGCTTTGCCCCGCAGGCAGTGATCGGCCATTCGGCGGGGGCGGCGATTGCGCTGCGCATGGCCGATGTGACCCCGATCAAGGCCATTGCCGGCATCAACGCCGCCCTTGGCACCTTTGACGGTGCCGCAGGGGTGATGTTCCCGCTGATGGCCCGCGCGCTGGCTGCCACACCCTTTGTCGGGGCGGCGGTGGCAAAGCTCTGGGGCAATCCGGCCAGCGTGGCTAGGCTGCTGACCGGCACCGGATCGCCGCTGGATGCGGCCGGTCAGGCGCAATACGTGACTCTGGTGCGCGATGCGGCCCATGTCGGCGGCACATTGGGGATGATGGCGCAATGGCGGCTGGACGGGCTGATGGCGCGGCTGCCGTCATTGCAGGAGCCAGTGCTGCTGATCGCATCCGACCGCGACAACGCGGTGCCGCCAAAGGTCTCACGCGACGCGGTGCAGCACATGCCGAATGCGGCATATGCAGAGATCAAGGGCTTTGGCCATCTGGTGCATGAAGAGGCGGCGGACCGGGTGGCAGAGGCGCTGTTGCCCTGGCTGGAAGGGCGGCTCTGATCCGGCATCGGGCGGAGGGGGGCACTGCCCCCCGCGCGTGCCGCGCCCCCCCGGAGTATTTGGGAAAGCTGCAAATAAAGGGGTTACAGTGGCGGTGCGGTCAGCGGCCAACGCCGACAGTGGCCCCAAAGATCCGCGCCATATGCTCGGTCATGTAGATCCTGAGCCAGGGCGTGAACTGTGCCGGGGCGCGCAGCACCTGCGCCGACAGGTCATAGAGATCGACCCAGCGGGTTTCCATCACCTCATCGGGGTTGGGCGTGACCACCAGATCCGGCCCGGCCTCGGCCACGAAAATATCCACCAGCTCGTGTTCGGTCAGGCCACTGCCCACATCGGCACGGTATTCCACCCGGTCGGCAAAGGCCGGACACACCCCGGTGATGCCGAGCTCTTCGCGCAAGCGGCGCACGGCGCAGGTGGCGGGGTCTTCCTCCCAGCGGGGATGCGTGCAGCAGGTGTTCGCCCACAGCCCCGGCGTATGGTATTTCGACAGCGCGCGGCGCTGGATCAGCACGCGACCGGCGTCGATCACGAACACCGACACCGCCTTGTGCCGCAGCCCGCGCTGATGCACCGCCAGCTTGCCCACGGGGGCAAGCGTGCCGTCGACCCAAGCCGGGATCAGCTCTTCCGTGCTTTCGTTCATGACCACTTCGGCGATACCAACCCCAACAGATGCGCCATGTTCTTGATCCCGATCTTGATGTGGGCCATGGGCCGTGCCTTCACCAGAGATTTGTTCATATAGGCCTCAAACGTCAGCTTTTGAACATCAATGTCATGGCACAGGCTGACAAACCGCTCACGCCGGTCGTCGCTGCGGTAATAGGCATCCTGCATGGACCGCAACACCCGGAACACCGTGCCATGTTCACGCATGAACATCTTGCGCGCCAGCCGCAGGTCTTTCGCGCGCCCCGACAACAGTGCCGCCTGCGCCGCCGTGGCGGCCACGCGGCCCCCGGCCATGGCGTAGAAAATCCCCTCACCCGAGGACGGTGCCACCACCCCCGCCGCATCGCCCGCCAGCACCACGTCGCGCCCATTGTCCCAACGGTCCAGCGGTCTGAGCGGAATCGGCGCGCCCTCTTTGCGGATGGTCTCGCAGCCCGTCAGCCCCGCCATCGCCCGCAAGGCCGCTGTGGCAACCTTTAGATCGACGCCGTCGACTTCTGTGCCCATGCCTACGCTTGCATGCTTGCCATGCGGAAAGACCCAGCCGTAGAAATCGGGGCTGATCTTGCCGTCATAGATCACATCGCAGCGTTTCGGGTCATAATCGGCATTGGCGGCAAAGCCGCCTTCGGGGGCCTTGATGATCTCGTGGTACGCAATGACATAAGGGATCTTGTCGCCCCCCGGCACCTCGGCTCGCGCCACGGCAGAGCGGGCACCATCGGCCCCGATCACCAGCTTGGTGCGGCTGCGCTTTTCCGCCCCCGACGCTTTGTCGCGCCAGATCACATGGGTGCCTGCGGTATCCCGCTCGATGCGCAGAAAGGTGCCGGTCAGCCGGTCGGCCCCGTTCATTGCGGCGCGGTCGCGCAGGAATTCGTCGAACGCCTCGCGGTCGACCATGCCGACATAACCGCCCTCGATATGAATATCGACCGCGCGGCCCGTGGGGCTGATCATGCGGGCGGTCTGGATCTTGGCCACCAGCATCGCATCGGGAATGTCGAAATCGCGGATCGCGCGGGGTGGGATCGCGCCACCGCAGGGCTTGATCCGCCCCGCCCGGTCCAGCATCGCCACCCGGTAGCCGGCGCGGGCCAGATCCTCGGCGGCGGTCGCCCCCGATGGTCCGCCGCCCACGACAAAAACATCATACTGCATGGTCATTCTCCCGGAATGGCAATGGCTTGAGGGCGCGGATCACGCCCCCCGCGTGCGCCGTCGATCACCCGCAGGGCGATCAGCGCGGCAACAAGAAACAAAACGGCCTCGGCCAGAAACACGAGGCCAAAGGCGGTGTTGGCGGGCAGCCACAGCCGGAACAGATCCACACTGGCAGCCCCCAGCAACCCACCGAACCCGGCCGCCACCGCCTGCGCCGCCCCCCACAACCCCATGCGGGTGCCTTCGCGTGCGCCGCGCCCCTGCCCGGCCAGCGCCATCATCGACCCGATGGCGGCGACCGCGAACATGCCGTTGAAAAAACCAAGCGTGATGACTGCGGGCACCAGCAGGCCAAGGCCCAACTGCCCCAGCCCGGCAATCACACACAGCGCCATGGCCGAACCGACACAGCCCGCCACAACCCACTGTCGCAGAGTGCCGATGCGCAACCCGGTGGCGGCAATGCCCACCGCCAGCATACCCAGAAACACTCCGCCATTCTGCGCGCCAGAAAGCTGCGTGCTCTGGCCGACATCAAAGCCGAAGACCATGCCAGCATAGGGTTCAAGGATCAGTTCCTGCATGAAATACGCGCTCATCGACAGGAACACGAACAGCGTGAAGGCGCGCGACTGTGGTTCGGCCCAGATCTGCGCCAGACCTTGCCGGAACGGGGCCGGATCGGCCTCACGCTCGGCAATCACCCGGCGTTCAATGCCCCAGACGGCAAGGAGGGTCAGGCCCACCGCGCCCAGCGTCACAATCCCCACAATCTCCAGCAGCAGCAGCGGGGTATAGGGGTTCAGGAAATGCCCCACCGTGCCGGCGGTTACTGCGATGCCGAAGATCATCATAAGCCAGGTGATCGTCGCTGCCGCTGCCCTGCGCCGGGGTTCGGTCGCCGTGGCCAGCAGCGCCAGAAGCGAGGTGCCGGAGGCCCCCACCCCGACGCCGATCAGCGCATAGGCCAGACCCGAAAGCACCAGCCCCGCAACCGGCTGGGCCGGAATGATCACGACCCCAAAGGCCGCCAGAAAGGCCCCCGCCGACAGCGCCGCCATGCCCAGAATGATGAACATCGTCCGGTTGCCGCGTGTGTCGGACCGGAAGCCCCAGTTGGGCCGGGTGATCTGGATGCCGTAATGCAAAGCTACCAGCAGCCCCGGCACCAGCGCGGGCAAGGCCAGTTCGACCACCATCAGCCGGTTCAGCGTGCTGGTGGTCAGCACCACCACCGCGCCAAGGCACATCTGCACAAGGCCGAGGCGGATGATCTGAAGCCAGCTGAGCTTCATCCCGCACCCCCCAGATTGCGCAGGGCAAAAGCCGCGATCATCATGCCCGAGACGTAGAACACGATCCCGGTGCCGTTATACCATGGCGCGTATGTCTTCGGGTCGCGGAACAGCCGCCGCATCGCGAGGATCTGTGCCAGCAAAAGCACGATCACCGCCATCGCATGATACGGCGCGCCCCAGATGAACAGAAGCGCGATCACCACGGCCTGCGCCATGGCCATCGTGGTGCAGGCGATCCGCGCCGCCACCTCTGGCCCCAGCACCACCGGCAAGGATCGCACGCCGTGCTGGCGGTCGCCTTCCAGCGCCTTGAAATCGTTCAGCGTCATGATGCCATGGGCACCCAGCGCATAGAGCAGGGCGATGATCACCACCTCAAACCGTGGTGCCGCCGCCAGCAACACCGCTGCCCCGGTAAACCATGGCAGCCCCTCATAGGACAGGCCCACCAGCCCCGGCCCCCACCAGCCCGAGCGTTTCAGCCGCACGGGTTCTGCCGAATAGGCCCAGGCCGCAATCACGCCGACCACCGTGGCCCCGAACCCCCAAGGGCCCAGCAGCCAGCCGATGGCAAGGCTCAGCACCGTCATCGCCAGCGCAATATACAGCCCCCAGCGCCCCGGTATCCGGCCCGAGGGGATCGGGCGCCCGGGTTCGTTCACCGCATCGACATGGCGGTCGCACCAGTCATTCGCCGCCTGCGACATGCCGCAGACCACCGGCCCGGCCAGCACCATGCCAAGGATGACAATTCCCCAGTTTCCCGACAGCGCCACGCCAGACGACACCGCACCGCACAGATAGGCCCAGACCGGCGGGAACCAGGTAATGGGCTTGATCAGCTCCAGCATGGCGCGGGGCTGCGGGGTGGTACGGGGATGGGGCGCGATACTGACAGTCATCTGTCAACTACACATTACAATTAAGAGTCGGGCAAGGGGTTGGATGGCAAATAGTGTAAATTAATACTGACAGATTCTGCGGTAGGGGCGACAATCAGCGGTCATGCGGCGCATGGGCTGCCAGCCCCGGGGGCGCTTCGCCCCCCGGACCCCCCGAGAGTATTTTTATCAAGATGAATGGGGAGCGGCAGCGCTTGTGCGGTCAGTCGCCGTCCTTGTTGATCAGCCCGTATTTGCGCAGCTTCACATAGAGCGATTGCCGCGACAGGCTGAGCATATCCGCCGCCGCAACGCGGTTGTTGCGGGTGAGTTCCAGCGCGGTTTCAATGCACATCTTCTCGATCACATCGGTGGTTTCGGCCACAATCTCCTTGAGCGTGGACGACCCCACCAGCTCCATCACATTGCGCATCCCCTCTTCATTTGGCACGCCCGAGGGGCGGCGCAGAGAGTCGGCACGGCTGACATCGCGCACCACCAGCGCAAGCACCGGGGTCGGGCGGTCGTTCAGCCAGCTGGCCGAGACCTCTACCGCTGTCTGCCCGGAAAAGTCGGTGGTCAGCCGGGTCGCATACAGGCGCAGCTGGCCGGTGCGTTTGACATTGTCCATCAGGACCCGCAGATCAACTGCGCCGCGCACCAGATAATCAGCCAGCGACCGGCCCCGCACCGAGGCGGTATTGGCGCTGTCGGTCAGATTCAGAAACGCCTCATTGGCGGAAACGATCACGCCTTCGGCGTCGGTGAAGACAATGCCATCGACACCGTCCTGATACAGCCGCACAAGATGGTCGGTCAGGTCATCGCCCTGCGGTGCGACCGAATCGGCCAGGTCGATCTGGCACATCAGCAAACGCTCACCCGCAGCGCGGAACATGGTGGGCGTCACCAGCACCCGCTTTTGCGAGCGGCGCGCCGACAGCTCGATCGGGCCAGAGCTTTCCGCGACGGCCAGATTGGCCATGCTTTCCAGGAACTCGCCGCGCCTGCGGCCTTCGAATTCCTGCGCGATGGCCGCGCCGATCATCTCGGCCCGGCTGCCGCCCAGCAGGCCTGCCGCTGCCGGGTTCAGATCGGTGATCCGCCCGGTCGACATCGACACGATGACAATCGGGTCACGCCCGACCTCCATCAGCACGCGGTAGCGGGTGTCCGCCTCGCGCTGCGCCTCATAGTCGCGTTCCAGCGCCAGTTGCGCCGAAATCAGCTGCTGCTGCACTTCGGCAATCGGGCGCAGATCGCGGCCGACCATCAGCACCGAATCATCCGACCCGATGCGGTGCAGGCTGTAGCGCACGGGAAATTCCCAGGCGGTCCGGTCGGCATGGTTCAGCTCGATCACCGGGGCCACGCGGCGGTTGCCCAGATCGGCCAGCCGCGCCTCCAGCTTGCGCCAGCTTTCGCCGGCCAGAATGCTTTGCAGGCTGGCCCCTTCCCAGTCGGCGACCCGCGCCTGAATGCCATGCGCAGGGTTGACCAGAACCGAGACCACCCTATGTGTGGGCGAGACAAGCAAGGCAAGGTCACCGGCAGAGGCTATGATCTCGCCCAACAGCTCAGGCGAAATCAGCGGCAGCTTTCCACTGTTCAAAAGGTGCCGTCCATCCGTTGTCACCAGACTATCCGTTCTTTTGCTGCGCCCGACGAAGCCGGGCCGCTTTACGTTATCACGGTCATTGCAGGTCGTCGACAGGTCAGACCCAGCACGTCTACCGCTTTTGACAGATCGTTCGTCACGATATCCACCTGTGAGACAACCGCAAAGTCTTCGCTCTGTTCCAGAATCGCCCCCCCCAAGGCGATGCGCAACCCGTTCGATGTTTCCTGCCTGAGCGTTTTCACCAAGCCGGAGCAGATTTCAAGCATTTCATGGCAGGCCACGGAAATCATTGCCCCGTCAAACCGCCGCTCGGCCAGAATTGCCGCAAGTTCCGCCGCAGTCGGCGCAAACCGCAGGCAGACTGAAATTCCCTTGCGCCGCAGCCAGCCCGCCACCACCAGCGCGCCCAGCGTATGCTGCTCGTTCCCCGGCACGATCAGCAGGACCGTGGCCGCGCCGGTGGCCCCGGTGGCATCTGCCGACCAGCCCTTGCCGACATCGCGCAGCAGCGCCTGCAGCCGCGCCGACCCGATGCTGACCTGCGAAAAGGTGGACCGATCATCCTCCCACTCCCGCCCCAGCCGGCGCGCCAGTTCGGGAATGTAGTGATCGGCCAGCTGTTCATTGCTGATCCGCAGCCGCCTGAAATCTGGCCGCAGCCGGTCCAGCGCGCGCGGGTCGGGCGACCGGGCCGCCGCCAGCATCGCCGCCAGCACCGGCTCTTTCAACGCGGCGCGGGGGGTACCGTCACCCGCCGCCACCCGTGCCATCACATCCGCCGCAAATTGCGAAAAACCCAGCCCGCTCACCCCGCGCAACCCATCCACTGAAAAATTGCCATCCTGCATGCCGGACTCCGAGACCATTTTGCCGGTCGCGCGTCAACAGCAGAACTGCAAATACAGTCCGGGCCGGGAGGCGGCGGTGGACGGACTCTCCCAAAAGGCAGGTGAGTTGTCAAATCAAATTGACACTTTTCAGGTGCAGATTTTCGGGAGAGTCCCCGCCCACCCCCGATTAATCGCGTTATTACAGAATGATACCCTGAAAAACTGTCATCTTCCGCTTTCGGACCCGCCTGACAGGCCGTGCATCAATTGTGTAAGTTTATGTTGACACATTCTTCCCCAAGTCTAACCTGTAAGCAGCACAAGACCAAGGGAGGGGCCGCGGCACATGCAGTCAAAGCCAGCACAGACACCGCGCAAGCGACTCTACACCCCGGCAGAGCGGGCGCGCCGCGATGCGACGAAATGGACGCTGGTGCAGGGCATCCTTGCGCCGCTCCAGTTCCTCGCCTTCGGCCTGTCGCTGGTGCTGGTGCTGCGCTTTGTCTGGACCGGCGACGGCTATACCGCTGCAACCGTGTCGATCCTGATCAAGACCGCGTTTCTTTATGTGATCATGGTTACGGGGGCTGTCTGGGAAAAGGTGGTGTTTGGCCAGTATCTGTTTGCCCCGGCGTTCTTTTGGGAAGATGTGATCAGCTTTGTCGTCATCGCCCTGCACACATTTTATCTCTACGGGTTGATCACCGGCGCGCTGGACCCTGCCGCGCAAATGACCGTGGCCCTTGCCGCATATGCGGCCTACGTGCTCAACGCCGGGCAATTCCTGTGGAAACTGCGGATGGCGCGGCGTGATGCCGAATCCACCCCGATGACAGGGGTGGCGGCATGAGCTTTGATTCCCCCGTTCAGGCCCCGAACCGCGGCTGCCGCGACACCCCCGTCCTCAAGGAACGCGGCCAGCGTGAGGTGTTCTGCGGGCTGACCGGAATCATCTGGCTGCACCGCAAGATGCAGGATGCGTTCTTTCTGGTGGTCGGATCGCGCACCTGCGCGCATCTGCTGCAATCGGCGGCTGGCGTGATGATCTTTGCCGAACCGCGCTTCGGCACCGCGATTCTGGAGGAAAAAGACCTCGCCGGTCTGGCAGATGCCAATACAGAACTTGACCGTGAGGTCGCCCGCCTGCTGACCCGCCGCCCCGACATCAAGCAACTATTCCTGGTCGGCTCCTGCCCGTCAGAGGTGATCAAGCTGGATCTGGCCCGCGCCGCCGAACGGCTCTCGGGCCTGCACGCGCCGCATGTGCGGGTCTACAATTACTCCGGCTCCGGGATCGAGACGACCTTTACCCAAGGCGAGGATGCCTGCCTCGCCGCAATGGTGCCGACACTTGCCGCCACCAATGCGCGCGAGCTGCTGGTGGTCGGGGCGCTGCCCGATGTGGTCGAAGACCAGTGCCTGTCCCTGCTGGCGCAGCTGGGCATCGGCCCGGTGCGGATGCTGCCTGCGCGGCGCGCCACCGATCTGCCCGCCGTCGGGCCTGAAACCGTGTTTGCGCTGGTGCAGCCCTTCCTCGGCGATACCCATGCCGCGCTGATCCGGCGCGGGGCCACCCACCTGCCCGCCGCCTTCCCCTTTGGCGAAGAGGGCACCACGCTCTGGCTCTGGGCCATCGCCCGGGAATTCGGCGTGCCGCGCGCGCATTTCGACGCGGTCACCGCCGCCCCCCGCGCCCGTGCGGCCAAGGCCATCGCCGCCCATGCCGAAACGCTGAACGGCAAATCGGTGTTCTTCTTTCCCGACAGCCAGCTCGAAATCCCCCTCGCGCGCTTTCTCGCCCGCGAATGCGGCATGACCCCGCTGGAGATTGGCACCCCCTTCCTGCACGCCGCCATCACCGGCCCCGACCTTGACCTGCTGCCCGAAGGCCCGGTCATCTCGGAAGGTCAGGATGTGGACCGTCAACTCGACCGCCAGCACGCCGCAGCACCTGACCTCACCGTCTGCGGCTTGGGCCTCGCCAATCCGCTGGAGGCGAAGGGCCACACCACCAAATGGGCGATCGAGCTGGTCTTTACCCCGGTGCATTTCTACGAACAGGCTGGCGACCTCGCCGCCCTGTTCAGCCGCCCCCTGCGCCGCAAGGCCATGCTCTCTCCTCCCCTCATCTGTTCACAAATATCCCGGGGTCCGGGGCAGAGCCCCGGGGGCCAGCCATGAAGCTCACCCTCTGGACATATGAAGGCCCACCGCACGTCGGTGCGATGCGTGTGGCCACCGGGATGACCGGGCTGCATTACGTGCTGCATGCCCCGCAGGGCGACACTTACGCTGACCTTTTATTCACCATGATCGAACGGCGCAATCACCGCCCGCCAGTCACCTACACCACGTTTCAGGCCCGCGATCTGGGGGCCGATACCGCCAACCTGTTCAAGGATGCCGCGCGCGACGCTTATGCCCGCTTCAAGCCACAGGCGATGATCGTGGGGGCGTCGTGCACCGCCGAGTTGATCCAGGACGATCCGGGCGGTCTGGCGGGGGCGCTCGACCTGCCCTGCCCGGTCATTCCGCTGGATCTGCCCAGCTATCAGCGCAAGGAAAACTTCGGCGCGGATGAGACGTTTCATCAGCTGTGCCGCGCGCTGGCACGCCCGATGCCGCGCACGCAAACCATCACCTGCAACATCCTCGGGGCAACCGCGCTTGGCTTTCGCCACCGTGATGATGTGGCTGAAGTCACCAAGCTCTTGGGCCTGATGGGCATCACCGTCAATGTCGCGGCCCCGCTGGGATCGACCCCCGCCGACATCGCCCGCATGGGTCAGGCGCATTTCAACGTGCTGCTGTATCCCGAAACCGGCGAAGGGGCCGCCCGCTGGCTGGAACGCACCTGCGACCAGCCCTATACCAAGGTGGTCCCCTTGGGCGTCGGGGCCACCCGCGATTTCCTGCATGAAGTGGCAGCCCTCACCGGCCTGTCGCCACAGGTTGACGAATCCGCCCTGCGCCTGCCGTGGTGGTCGGCAAGCGTGGACAGCACGTATCTCACCGGCAAGCGCGTGTTCATCTTCGGCGATGCCACCCATGTCATCGCCGCCGCCCGCATCGCCGCCACCGAGATCGGGTTCGAGGTGGTCGGCATGGGCTGCTACAACCGCGAATTCGCGCGCCCCATGCGCGCCGCCGCCAAGGCCTATGGGCTGGAGGCTTTGATCACCGATGATTATCTGGAGGTCGAGGACGCCATCGCCGCCGCCGCCCCCGAGCTGATCCTCGGCACCCAGCAGGAACGCCATATCGGCAAACGCCTCGGTATTCCCTGCGCCGTAATCTCCAGCCCGGTGCATGTGCAGGACTTCCCCGCGCGCTACTCGCCCCAGATGGGGTTTGAGGGCGCGAATGTGATCTTTGATACCTGGATACACCCGCTGGTGATGGGGCTGGAAGAACACCTGCTGACCATGTTCCGCGAGGATTTCGAGTTCCACTCCGATGCCGGCCCAAGCCACCACGGGGCCAAGGCCGATCTGCGTGACGGGTCTGAACCGGAGGTCTTCGCTGAGCCCGCAGGTGCCTCCGGCGGGAGTATTTTGGTCAAGATGAATGCGGGAGGTGAGGCAGGTGCCCCGGTCTGGCTGGCTGCGGCCGAGCGCGAGCTGAAGAAGATCCCGTTCTTTGTGCGCGGCAAGGCCCGGCGCAACACCGAGGCTTACGCGGCTGAGCAGGGCGTGGCCGAGATTTCCGTTGAAACCCTGTATGAGGCAAAGGCCCATTATGCGCGATGACCGCTACACATCGCCGGTTATGACTGCGCCCACGGGCGACGGGGTTTACCGTTTCGTGATCGTCACGCTGGATGCCCATGCGGCAGGCCCGGCAGCACGCATCGCGCCACGGCTGGCACATGACTTTCCGGGGATCGAGGTTTCGGTTCATGCCGCCGCCGAATGGGCGGAAAATCCGGCCGCACTGGCGGCGGCCAAGGCGGCGGTGAACAGCGCGAATTTCGTCGTGGCGAACCTTTTGTTCATCGAAGAGCATATCACCGCCATCCTGCCCGAGCTGCAGGCCGCACGCGCGCGGTGCGATGCCTTTGTCGGGGTGATTGCCGACCCTGCGGTCGTAAAGCTGACCAAGATGGGCGATCTGGACATGAGCGTCGAGGCATCCGGCCCGATGGCGTTGCTGAAGAAATTGCGCGGGACCAAGGCACCTTCTGCCGGGTCGGGCGAAAAGCAGATGGCGATGCTGCGGCGGTTGCCGAAGATCCTGAAGTACTTCCCCGGCAAGGCGCAGGATCTGCGCGCCTGGTTCCTGTCGATGCAATACTGGCTGGGCGGGTCGGATGACAACCTTGAGGCGATGGTGCGCTTTCTGGTCAGCCGCTATTCCGGCAAGCGGGACTGGGCGCGGATCAAGGCCGCGGCCCCGATCGATTATGCCGATGTGGGGCTGTATCACCCCAGCCTTGCCACCCGCATCACCACCGATGCAAGCGTGATGCCCCGCCCCGAAGGCGCTGTGGCCACCGTCGGCATGCTGATGCTGCGCAGCTATATCCTTGCAGGCGATACCGCGCATTATGATGCGGTGATCGCGGCGTTTGAGGCCAAGGGCATCGCCGTGCTGCCCGCCTTTGCCGGCGGGCTTGATGGCCGCCCGGCGATGGAGGCGTTTTTCAGGGGTGCAGCGGGCGCAAAGATCGATGCGCTGGTCTCGCTTACCGGGTTCAGCCTTGTCGGCGGTCCGGCCTATAACGACAGCCCGGCGGCGGTTGCAGCGTTGCAGGCGCTGGATGTTCCTTATATCGCCGCGCACCCGCTGGAATTCCAGACGCTTGGCCAATGGGGTGCCAGCGGTGGCGGGCTTGGCCCGGTGGAAACCACCATGCTGATCGCCCTGCCCGAGATTGATGGCGCCACCAACCCGACCGTGTTTGCCGGGCGCCATGATGCGGCTGGCTGCACCGGCTGCGCGCAGAACTGCCAGCCGCAAAGCGCCGAGGCGCTGACCACCCGCGCCATGGCCCCTTGTTTTGAGCGCATCACCGCATTGGCCGACAAGGTGGCGCGTCTGGCCCATTTGCGCCGGTCGGATGTGGCGAACCGCAAGGTCGCCATTGTGCTGTATGGCTTTCCACCCAATGCCGGGGCCGCGGGCACCGCCGCCTATCTGTCGGTGTTCGAATCACTGCACAACATGCTGCACGCGATGCAGGCCGCGGGGTACCGTGTCGACCCGCCCGCATCCGTGGATGATCTGCGCGAGGCTGTGCTGGGCGGTTCGGCCCGGATGTATGGCCAGCCCGCCAATGTGGCGGCCATCGTTCCGGCCGCCGAAGTGGTCGCCAAAACCCGCTGGCTGCGCGATGTCGAATCCGCCTGGGGGCCCGCGCCGGGCCGCATCCAGACCGACGGGTGCGGTGTGTTCGTGCTGGGGCGCGAGATGGGGAATGTCTTCGTGGGCCTGCAGCCGGTGTTCGGCTATGAGGGCGACCCGATGCGGCTGCTGTTCGAGAAGGGCTTTGCGCCCACCCATGCCTTCACCACCTTTTACCGCTGGATGCGCGAAGATTTCCGCGCCGATGTGCTGCTGCATTTCGGCATGCATGGCGCGCTGGAGTTCATGCCGGGCAAACAGGCGGGCATGTCGGAAACCTGCTGGCCCGACCGGCTGATCGGCAACCTGCCCAATATCTACCTGTATGCCGCCAACAACCCGTCCGAGGCGACACTTGCCAAGCGTCGGTCCAACGCGATCACCGTCACCCATCTGACGCCACCTTTGGCGCAATCGGGGCTGTATAAGGGGCTGGCCGATGTGAAGGACACGCTGACCCGCCTGCGTGCCCTGCCACAGGATGCAGCGGAGCGGTCCGAACTGACCGATCTTTTGCGGGTGCAGGCAGCCGCTGTCGATCTGGACGCCAGCGACATTGATACGCTGTGGATCAAGCTGCTGGAAACCGAAGGCGCGCTGATCACCGATGGCTTCCACGTGCTGGGCCGGAAGATGAGCGATGCGAACCGCGCCGCCATGCTCGACCTGATGCCGGCCACTGCCGACAAGGTGGAAGCCGAGCGCCTGCTGTGCGAGGAGCACGAGATCCCCGCCCTGCTGCGCGCGCTGTCTGGCCGCTTCATCAGCCCGGTGCCGGGGGGTGACTTGATCCGCGCGCCCGAGATCCTGCCCACGGGCCGCAACATCCATGCCTTCGACCCGTTCCGCATGCCGACCGCCTTCGCCATGCAGGATGGGGCGGCACAGGCCGAACGGCTGCTGGCCGCCGCCGACCGCCTGCCACGCACTGTGGCGCTGGTGCTTTGGGGGTCTGACAACATCAAGTCCGATGGCGGGCCGATTGCGCAGGCGCTGGCCCTGATGGGCGCGCGGCCGCGCTTTGACCATTATGGCCGGCTGTGCGGGGCCGACCTGATCCCGCTGGCCGAGCTGGGCCGCCCGCGCATCGATGTGGTCATGACGCTGTCGGGCATCTTCCGCGACCTGCTGCCGTTGCAGACCCGGATGCTGGCCGAAGCGGCGTGGAAGGCCGCCACCGCCGATGAACCGGTATCGCAGAACTTTGTCCGCGCCCATGCGCTGACCTATGCAGCCGAGATGGGCGTCGAGATGGACGTGGCGGCGCTGCGGGTGTTTTCGAACGCCGAGGGTGCCTACGGGTCGAACGTCAACGTACTGGTCGGATCGTCGGCTTTCGGGGCCGAGGACGAGCTGGCCGATGCCTACGAGTCGCGCAAATCCTTTGCCTATGGCCGCTCTGGCAAGCCGGTGCAGAACGGCGCGCTGCTGCAAAAGGCGCTGAAAGATGTGGATCTGGCCTACCAGAACCTGGAATCGGTCGAGCTGGGCGTCACCACGGTGGACCATTACTTCGACACGCTGGGCGGCATTGCCCGCGCGGTGAAGCGCGCCCGTGGCGGACAGGAAACCCCGGTGTTCATCGGCGACCAGACCCGTGGCGCGGGTACGGTGCGCACGCTCAAAGACCAGATCGCGCTGGAAACCCGCGCGCGCAGCCTGAACCCAAAGTTCTACGAGGGATTGCTCAAGCACGGCGCCGAAGGCGTGCGCCAGATTGAGGCGCAGGTGTCCAACACCTTCGGCTGGTCGGCCACCACCGGGCACGTTGACCCTTGGGTCTATCAGCGCCTGTCGGAAACCTTTGTTCTGGACGAGGTGATGCGCAAGCGGCTGGCGGGGCTGAACCCCGAAGCCAGCAACAAGATGGCGCAGCGCCTGCTGGAAGCGTCGGACCGCAATTACTGGCAACCCGATGCCGAAACGCTGGCCGCCCTGCAGCGCGCAGCGGACGAGATGGAAGACCGGCTGGAAGGGATCGCGGCAGAATGACACCGCTGTTTCCAGACTTCGCCTTCGGACCGGGGCTCTGCCCCCAGCTCATTGGTTTCTCGAACCAATGGCAAAACCAACGAGCTACCCGGGATATTTATGAACAGATGATAGGGGCGCGCCCGCCTCTGGAAAGGAGGGCACAATGAGCCCGCGTGATGAGATACCAAACCTGAGAGGCCTTGACGGCGACGGGTCGGTGCAGGTGCATCAGGACAGCGATGTGAAGATCGAGGGGGCCAAGGTGTTCTCGGTCTATGGCAAGGGCGGGATCGGCAAATCGACCACCAGCTCGAACCTGTCGGCCGCGTTTTCCATGATGGGCAAGCGGGTGCTGCAGATCGGCTGCGACCCCAAGCATGACAGCACCTTTACCCTGACCGGCCGGCTGCAATCGACGGTGATCGACATTCTGAAGGAGGTGGATTTCCACGCCGAAGAATTGCGGCCCGAAGATTACGTCGCCATCGGGTTCAACGGCGTGAAATGTGTGGAGGCGGGCGGGCCGCCCGCTGGCACCGGCTGCGGCGGCTATGTCGTGGGGCAGACGGTGAAGCTTCTGAAGCAGCATCACCTGCTGGAAGACACCGATGTGGTGATCTTCGACGTGCTGGGCGATGTGGTGTGTGGTGGGTTTGCAGCGCCTTTGCAGCATGCCGACCGTGCGGTGATCATCACCGCCAATGACTTCGACAGCATCTATGCAATGAACCGCATCATCGCCGCCGTGCAAGCAAAATCCAGCAATTACAAGGTGCAGCTGGCCGGTTGCGTCGCGAACCGCTCACGCGAGACCGATGAGGTCGACCGCTACTGCGCCCGCGTGGGCTTCAACCGCTTGGCGCATATGCCTGACATCGACGCCATCCGCCGGTCGCGCCTGAAGAAAAAGACCCTGTTCGAGATGGATGATGCCGAAGACGTGGTGATGGCGCGGGCCGAGTACATGCGGCTGGCCGATACGCTGTGGCGGTCGGTGCAGGGCAAGGGATCAACCCCCGACCCGCTGCCTGACCGCGAGATTTTTGAATTGCTGGGATTCGATTGAGAATGACCGACTATTCCACCACCCGTGCCAGGGTCGAACACTATTTCGACCGCAGCGCCACCAAAGTGTGGGAGCGCCTGTGCTCTGACGCGCCGGTCAGCCGGATCCGGCAGACCGTGCGGGCGGGCCGTGATGCGATGCGCGCGACCATGCTGGCGCAGTTGCCCGCCGATCTGACGGGTGCGCGCATTCTGGACGCGGGCTGCGGCACCGGGCTGATGACGGCAGAGCTGGCGGCGCGCGGGGCGCAGGTGGTGGCGGTGGATATCTCGCCGCAGCTGATCGCCATTGCGCGCGACCGGCTGGAGCCGCGCTTTGCCGGGCAAGTGACGTTTGCAGCGGGGGATATGACGGATGAGGCGCATGGGCGCTTTGACCATGTGATCGCGATGGACAGCCTGATCTATTATTCCGGCCCCGATATCGCCCAGATCCTGCACCGGCTGGCGCAGCGCACGCGGGGCGCGATCGTGTTCACCGTGGCCCCGCGCACGCCGTTCCTGATGACCTTCTTTACGCTCGGCAAGCTGTTCCCGCGCGCCGACCGCTCGCCCACGATGATCCCGCATGCGTTTGATACGCTTGCGCAATCCACCGGGCCGGGGCTGGCGCGTGTGGGGCGGATCAGCCGCGGCTTCTACATCTCGGACTGTCTGGAGTACCGGCCATGATCCTGCGCAAGAAGGACATCGCGAAACTTGGGTCCGGCTGGATGCCCTTTGCCGATGCGGCCTCCGAAGGCCTGCCGATGGGGCAACTGCTGCGGCTGAGCCTGTTCCAGATCTCGGTCGGCATGGCGACGGTGCTGCTGCTGGGCACGCTGAACCGGGTGATGATTGTCGAGCTGTCGATCCCCGCCATGCTGGTCGCGCTGATGATCGCCATTCCGGTGCTGGTCGCCCCGTTCCGGGCGTTCCTGGGTCACCGCAGCGACACCCACCGATCGGCCATCGGCTGGAAGCGGGTGCCTTACCTGTGGTTCGGCAGCCTGTGGCAGATGGGTGGTCTGGCGGTGATGCCATTCGCGCTGATCGTGCTGTCGGGCGACCAGTACCTTGGCCCGCCTTGGGCCGGAGAGGTGCTGGCGGCACTCGCGTTTCTGATGACCGGCGTCGGCATGCACATGACCCAGACCGCCGGTCTGGCCCTTGCCGCCGACCGCGCGAGCGATGAGACGCGACCGCGCGTGGTGGCGCTTTTGTACATCATGTTCCTTGTCGGCATGGGGGTGTCGGCGGTGATCGTCGGCTACCTGCTGCGCGACTATGATCCGATCACGCTGGTGCGGGTGGTGCAGGGCTGTGGGGCTGCCACGCTGGTCCTGAACATCATCGCCCTGTGGAAACAGGAAAAGGTCAGCCCGATGACCAAGGCCGAGCGCGAAGAACCCCGTCCGCAGTTCCGCGACGCATGGCGAGATCTGATGGCGGGCGGCACCGCCGGTCGGCTGCTGGCGGTGGTGATGCTGGGCACATTGGCGTTCCAGATGCAGGATGTGCTGCTGGAACCCTACGGCGGCGAGATCCTTGGCCTGTCGGTCGGGGCCACCACGCTCTTGACCGCCGCTTGGGCGGCAGGCGCGCTGATCGGGTTCGTGATCGCGGCCCGCTGGCTGACGCGCGGGCTGGACCCGTACCGGATGGCCGCGCGCGGCATTCTGGCCGGGGTGGCCGCGTTTTCCTGCATCATCTTTGCGGCCCCGCTGGACAGCACCCTGATCTTCTACACCGGCGCCTTCGGCATCGGCTTTGGCGGCGGGTTGTTCGGCATTTCTACCCTCACCGCCGCCATGACCATGCCCGCCCGCGGGCTGGCGGGCGCGGGCATCGCCCTTGGCGCATGGGGGGCGGCGCAGGCCACGGCAGCGGGCCTTGCGATCCTGATCGGCGGCACCTTGCGTGATGTGGTCAGCCATCTGGCCACCAGCGGCAGACTGGGCGCGCTCACCGACCCCAGCATCGGCTATTCCGCCGTCTACCACCTTGAAATCGGACTGCTTTTTGCGACCCTTGTCGTGCTTGGGCCTTTGGTCAAGCTCGGCATCCTGACCTCACCGAAACCGGATGCCGATGCGGGCAAGCTTGCCCTCGCCGACTTCCCCACCTGACAACGCGGAGGACCATTCCATGGTTGGCGTCACCTTCTTTGGCAATTTCGATCTGGCAAGCCTGTCGATCTGGCTGTTCTGGGGCTTTTTCGCCCTGCTGATCTATTACCTGCAAACCGAAAACATGCGCGAAGGCTATCCGCTGGAAACCGAAGATGGTCTGCCCGCACCCAATCAGGGGCCGTTCCCGGTGCCCAAGCCGAAAACCTTCCTGCTGCCCAACGGCAAAGGCAGCGTGACCATGCCCTCGGCGGAAAACGAGATCGCGCACCGCCGCACCGATCTGGCCCTCGCGCGCACCGCCGTGTCGGAAGGCTTCCCCCATGCCCCCACCGGCAACCCGATGCTGGATGGCGTCGGCCCCGCCTCCTGGACCCCGCGCCGGGACGAGCCGGAACTGGATGGCCATGGCCATGCCAAGATCGTGCCGATGGCGCAGGCCAAGGGCTTTGCCGTCAGCGCCGGGCGCGACCCGCGCGGTCTGCCGGTGCAGGCCGCCGATCTGGAGGTTGTGGGCCGGGTCAGCGACCTGTGGGTCGATGCGCCCGAACAGATGGTCCGCTATCTGGAGGTGGAGCTCAACTCCGGCGAACGCCGCCTTATCCCGATGACTCTGGCCCGGATCTGGGCCGACCGGGTGCGCGTGCGCGCCATCACCTCGGACCATTTCGCAGACATCCCGGCAACCAAATCGCTGACCACGGTGACGAAATTGGAGGAGGACAAGATCTCGGCCTATGTCGCCTCGGGCTGGCTTTACGCCACGAACCGCAAGCACGGGTTCTGATCAAAAAGGGGGGCGGCGCGCGCCCGCGCCGCCCCGTCTTAACCCAGCAGATACGGAGGGTTCGAGATGTCGGACCACAATAAGGACTTTGATTTCGAGATAATGCCCGGCGTGCCCGCCGGTCTGCCAAAGGGTGAAGATATCCTGTGGCAGGGCAAGGCGGATGCCATGGCGCTTGCCCGCGAAGCCTACAAGATCAACTGGATCGCAGGCTACATGCTGATCGTCGTGCTCTGGCGCGCGGGCGGGGCCTATGCCGATGGTGGCACAGCCCTGATGCTGGCGACCGGCCTGCCCTATCTGGTGCTGGCAATCGCAGCTTACGGCGTGATCTACCTGCTGGCATGGGCGCAGGCGCGGGCGTCAATCTACACCATCACCACAGCCCGCGTGATCATGCGGATCGGGGCGGCGCTGCCGGTCACCTATACCATCCCCTTTGTCCGCATCGCCACCGCCCGGCTGGACCTGAAACCCGGCGGCACCGGCACCATCGCGATTGAAATCACCGATGGCGCGCGGCTGTCCTATGCGGTGCTGTGGCCGCACCTGCGCCCCGGCTTTGCCAAGGTCACGCAGCCCGCGTTCCGCTGTATTCCGGGTGCGCAGAATGTGGCCCGGCTCTTGGCCGATGCCGCACAGGCCAAGCTCAACGAACCCGTTGTCACCATGGCCCCTACGGGTGCCGTGATGGCCGCCGAATAAGGGGGCGCAGATGGCACAATTCCGTACCCTCGCCGACCGCCCCTCGCCCGAGCGGGAAATGATCCCGCGCGTGCTTTTGTGGGCGATGTTCGCGCTTGCCATGGTCACGTTGACCATCGTCAGCCTGTCGGTCCTGACCAACCACCCGCGCGTGGGTGTTCCGCCAGCCGCTACCGTCGTGCAAGAGCGGTGGCTGGTTCTTGAAGGCAAGTCAGCACAGGCGGTTGTGGTCCGCGATGCTGACGGCACCCTGCTGTTGGATCTGCCGCATGGCGGGTTCATCACCGTGATCCAGTCGGCCATGGCGCGCGCGCGTCTGGTTGCCAAGGTTCAGGGCAATCCGCCGATGCGGGTTGTGCGCTATGACAACGGCCGCCTTGTGGCCGAAGACCCGGCCACGGGGTGGAGCGCAGAGCTCTATGCCTTTGGCGGCGACAACAAAGCCGCGTTCGAACGGCTGCTTGATCAGACACAATAAGGGAACCCGAAAAATGGCATTCTTCAGCAAAACAAAGGAGCAGGTGCCCTGCACCGTCGAGGTCAGTCACCGCTTTGAGGCCCTGCACGCCCATGTCAAATTCAACAACGGCGCCGTGGTCCATCCGGGCGACGAGGTGCTGGTGCATGGCGCGCCGGTGCTGGCCGCTTATGGCGAGCTGATCATCGAGGACCGCATCGCCACCATCACCCGCGCCACATGGCTTGAGCGCCAATGGGTCAAGCTGACCGGCGATCTGGACTTCATGGAGTTGTGCGAGTTTTCCTTCAGCGAGGAGTTGACGGTATGAAAGACGCAAGCATTGAGGCCCGCCACGACTCCACGCACGGCGAATTGCACGCCGAACTGGCCGGCACCTTCGACACCACCGCGATGGCGACCGACGCCACGCTGCTGAACCCGCGCTTCTACACCACCGATTTCGACGAGATGGACCGGATTGATGTCACCCCGGTCCGCGCGGAATGGGATGTGCTGATCGCGCAGATGAAGTCAGACCCGAACAAGGGCCATTTCAAGAAAAACGCCGACTGGGATCACGTCGACTGGGCCGGGATGGAGCCGCATCTGCGTGCCGAATTCATCGACTTTCTGGTCAGTTCCTGCACGGCGGAATTTTCCGGATGTGTGCTCTACAAGGAAATGAAGCGCCGTGGCAACAACCCCGATATCTGCGAGCTGTTCAACTACATGGCCCGCGATGAGGCGCGGCACGCCGGTTTCATCAACGACGCCCTGCGTGAGGCAGGCGTTGCGGTAAACCTCGGCTTTCTGACCAAGGCCAAGAAATACACCTACTTCCGGCCAAAGTTCATCTACTACGCCACATACCTCAGCGAAAAGATCGGCTACGCCCGCTACATCACCATTTTCCGGCATCTGGAGGCGCATCCCGAACAGCGCTTCCACCCGATTTTCAAATGGTTCAAGGAATGGTGCAACGATGAATTCAGCCATGGCGAGGCGTTTGCCCTGCTGATGCGCACCGACCCGAAGCTGACGACAACATGGCAGAACAAGCTGTGGATCAGGTTCTTCCTGACGGCCGTGTATTCCACCATGTGGGTCCGCGACCATGCCCGCAAGGATTTCCATGCGGCTTTGGGGGTGGACATCGACTGGTATGATCAAGAGGTGTTCCGCAAGACCAGCGCCATCGCGCGGCAGGTGTTCCCGGTAGAGCTGGACATCGACCATCCGCGCTGGATTCCGGGCCTGCGCCGCATGAATGCGGCCATGCTGGACATGGAAACCGGGCGCAAACAGGGGGGCCTCAAGGGACGCCTCACCAATGCCTGGGGCACCGCGCGCGCGCTTGCGGCCTTTGTCTCGCTCTACACGATCCCGGTCATCAAGACGACCCCGCCCGCATCGGTGCGGCTGGAGCCGGCGTATTGACCGACACCCATCATATCGCCGCGACAGCGGTGATTGCGGCGGCAGGATGGGCGCGTCCCGCCGCCGCGCGTGGCCCCTCTGGACACAGGGGGGCCACGAATGACTGACCCATGGACCATCACTAACCCATGGATTGCCGCGCTGTCAGCAATTTTTCTGTGGTGGTTTTCCACCGGCATCATCCTGTGGCGCGTGCGCCGGGCCGACAATGCGGGCCATGACGCGCATCTGTGGTCGGTGCTGCTGGGCCTGCCGCTGCTGCTGGGCGGGATCGTCGGGCTGAACGCCACGCTGGCCGATACGTCGGCGCTTGGGGCTTACCTTGCCTTTCTGTCGGCGCTCGCCGTCTGGGCCTGGGTGGAACTGGCCTTTCTGTCGGGCATCATCGCCGGGCCGAACACCGAAGCCTGCCCGCCCGACACCCCCCTGCAAAACCGCTTCTTCCGCGCCATCGGCACCATCCTGTGGCACGAGCTGCTGCTGATCGCCCTGCTGGCCGCGATTGTCATCCTGACCCAGGACGCCGCCAATATCTTTGGGCTGTGGACCTTTGCAATCCTGTTCTTTGCCCGCATTTCCGCCAAGCTGAACCTGTTCTTCGGCGTGCCGCGCATCCATACCGAATTCCTGCCCCGCCCGCTGGCGCATCTGGCCAGCCATTTCCGCCGCGCCCCGATGAACTGGGTGTTCCCGCTGTCCATCACCGCGCTCAGCTACGCGTCCTATTGCTTTCTGGAACGCGCCTACAGCGCAACGGGCACCGGCGCGCTGATCGGCTTTACCCTTCTGTCTGCCCTGACCCTGCTCGCCCTGCTGGAGCATTGGTTCATGGTCATCCCGCTTCCCGACCAGAAGCTCTGGCGCTGGATGCTGCCAGAGCGCAAATCGCAACCGCAGGCGATGCAGACCCTGCACCCGACGTTGAAAGAGAAGACCCATGGACTTTGACGCCCTCTTCACCAGCCATCTGGATATCCTGAAAGCGGAAGGCAATTACCGCGTCTTTGCCGATCTGGAGCGCCGCTGCGGCAATTTCCCCCGCGCCGACAACCACAAGGACGGCGCGTTGCGCGATGTGACCGTGTGGTGTTCCAATGATTATCTGGGTATGGGCCAGAACCCCAAGGTGGTGAACGCGATGGTCGAGGCGGTGCGCGCCTGTGGCACGGGTGCCGGCGGCACCCGCAACATCGGCGGCACCAACCACCACCATATCCTGCTGGAATCCGAACTGGCCGATCTGCATGGCAAGGACGCGGCATTGCTGTTCACCTCGGGCTATGTGTCGAACTGGGCGGCACTTGGCACCCTTGGCGCGCGCATTCCGGGGGCGGTGATCCTGTCGGATGAAAAGAACCATGCGTCGATGATCGAAGGCATCCGCCATTCCCGCGCCGACAAGGTGCTGTGGCGGCACAACGACTGGCGCGATCTGGACCGCAAGCTGCATGCGGTCGGCGACCGGCCCAAGATCGTGGCGTTTGAAAGCGTTTATTCCATGGATGGCGATGTCGCCCCGATCCGCGAGATTGTCGAGGTTTGCGAAGCCCATGGCGCGCTGTCCTACATCGACGAGGTGCACGCCGTCGGCATGTACGGCCCGCGCGGCGGCGGCGTGACCGAGCGCGACGGGCTGGCGCACCGCATCGACCTGATCGAGGGCACGCTGGGCAAGGCCTTTGGCTGCGTCGGCGGCTATATCACCGGATCGGCCCCGCTGGTGGATTTCATCCGCAGCTTTTCATCGGGCTTCATCTTCACCACCGCCCTGCCCCCGGCCGTTGCCGCCGCCGCGACCGCGTCGATCAAGCACCTCAAGGGCTCCGCCGCCGAACGCGATGCGCAGGCCGACCGCGTCTCCCATCTGCGCGCCCGGCTGGACCGGGCCGGCATTCCACATCTGGCCAATGACAGCCACATCATCCCGGTGATGATCGGCGATCCGGTCAAGTGCAAGATGATCAGCGATATCCTGATGAACGACTGGGGCATCTATGTGCAGCCGATCAACTACCCCACCGTGCCCAAGGGCACCGAACGGCTGCGCATCACCCCCGGCCCGCTGCATTCCGACGCCGATATCGACCATCTGGTCACCGCGCTGGCCTCACTGTGGCGGCAATGCGCGCTGGCCCATGCGGTGGCCTGAAACGCGATGCCCCAAACGCCGTGCCCCCGCCTGAGGTTTCATCCGCCCGCAAAAAGATACTCAGCCTTCGCACGCGTGCGTGACTTGCCTTTTACCCAACGGGATGCATGTCTTTCCCATAGAATTCACTTCGGAGGAACCCTGATGAAATTCGCGATATCTGCCCTGACTTTTGCCTCGCTCGCCTTTGCTGCGCCCGCCATGGCCCAGGATGCGACCGGGGATGCCGCAGCCGGTGAACGTGTGTTCAACAAATGCCAGACCTGCCACGTCATCGCCGATGCCGAAGGCACCGTGCTTGGCGGCCGCAATGCCAAGACCGGCCCGAACCTGTATGGCCTGCCGGGCCGCGCTGCCGGCAGCCAGGCCGATTTCAACGGCTACGGCCCCGATCTGGTCGCCCTTGGCACATCCGGATTCACCTGGGACGAAGCCTCGTTCGTGGAATACGTGGCCGACCCGGCCAAATTCCTCAAGACCCGGCTGGACAACAACGGCGCCCGCTCGAAGATGAGCTTCAAGCTGACCAACGCCAAGGAAAAGGCCGATGTCTGGGCCTACATCGCCTCGCTGTCGCCAGCGATGGAACCTGAGGCGGAAGGCGAAGCCGCACCGGCTGCCACCAACTGATCTGCCCTGACTGGCACAGCAAAATGACTGGCACATCAAAATGACCAGTACAGCAAAGGCCCCGGAGCGATCCGGGGCTTTTTGTTTGCGTCCTGCCCGTGCCCGCCAAAGCGCGGCACAAACCTACCCCGCCGCGATCAACCGGCCCAGCCGGCGGATGCCTTCGTCAATCGCCGCCTCGTCCGCGCGCGAAAAGCTCAGGCGGATGGTATTGCCGCCCGACCCGTCGGCAAAGAACGCCCGCCCCGGCACAAAGGCCACGCGTTCGGTTTCCAGCGACCGCGCCAGCAGATCGGCCCCGTCCATGCCTTCGGGCAGGGTGATCCAGACGAACATCCCGCCTTCAGGCTTGGTCCACAGCACCCCCGCAGGCATCTCGCGCGCAAGGGCCGCCAGCATATGGTCGCGCCGCGCGCGGTACACAGCGCGCAGGCCCGCCACATGGGCATCGAAGGACGCCGCCGCCACATCGGCAATCGCCATCTGGTTCAGCGTACTGGAGTGCAGATCCGCCGCCTGCTTCATCAAGACCAGTCGCCCGATCACGGGGCTGGCGGCACAGACCCAACCTACCCGCAGGCCCGGCGCGAGGGTTTTGGAAAACGACCCGCAATAGATCGTCCGGCAGTCCTCGATGCTGCCCTTGCGCGCGATTTCCAGCGCCAGAATAGGCGGCACAGGATCGCCGTCAAAGCGCAGCGCCTGATAGGCGGCATCCTCCACCACCGCCGCCCCCAGCGCTTCGGCCAGATCGAGCACCCGTTCGCGGTCGGCCCGCGCAATCGTCTCGCCGGTGGGGTTGGCGAAATCGACCGACAGATAGGCGAACTTCACCCGCCCCCCGGCTTCTGCCGCCGCGACCTCATATTCCGCAGCACCGCGGTTGTCACGCGGGTCCAGCCGGTCATAGACCGGCTCATAGGCGTTGAACGCCCCCAAAGCCCCCATATAGGTCGGCCAGTTCACCAGCACGGTATCTTTCGGCCCGATCATCAGCTTGCCCAGATAATCCAGCGCCTGCTGCGAGCCTGAGGTGATCAGGATGTTGTCCACCCCACAGGGAATCCCAAGGCCCGCCATATGATCCGCCAGCCACTGGCGCAGCGGCAGATAGCCTTCACTGACCGAGTATTGCAGCGCAGAGTCTGCTTTTCCGGGGGCAAGCGCTGCCGTCAAGGCAGCCTGAAACGCCGCGACAGGAAACAGCGCCGGGTCGGGAATACCGCCCGCGAATGAAATGATGTCGGGCTGATCCAGCAGCTTCAGCAGCTCGCGGATTTCCGATGCCTTCATCCGCCCCATGCGCGGTGCCAGTACCTGTTCCCATTGCATTGCCGATCCCTCCCTGCCCGACACATCCCGGCCAAAATTTGAGCCGGTTCCGCGCTGCACCCTGCCGCGCGGCAACAGGCAAGTCAACGTTGCTGACCAATACCTGCGACACTCGTACCGCTTGCTCCGTCGCAGAACTCAGGTCATGCGTGACCGCATACGCCACGGTCCTGCTGACCCCGCAAAGGAGCCACCATGAAATCCCTGCTCACCGCCGCTTTCGTTCTCTGCGCCGCCCCGGTCTTTGCCGGTGATGCTGCCGTGGGGGAAAAGGAATTCAACAAATGCAAATCCTGCCACGGCCTCACCGCCGCTGACGGCACCGTGGTCGTCAAGGGGGGCAAGACCGGGCCGGACCTGTTCGGCATTGTCGGCAAGCAGGTCGCATCGGACGACAGCTTCAAATACGGCGACGGCATTCTCGCCGTCGGGGCCACCGGCATGGTCTGGGACGAGGCATCGCTTGCCGCCTATATGACCGATCCTGCCGTCTGGCTGAAAGACCAGACCGGCGATGCGGCGGCAAAGTCGAAAATGACCTTCAAGCTGCGCGCCAAGGCCGAGGATGTGGCGGCCTATCTGGCCACCATGCAGTAACCTGCCCGCCGCAGCCCCCCTGCCACCGCCGCGTGGGTGGGGGGCTGCGACATTACAACTTGATCCAGATCAATTTCCCCCGTTGCCGCGACCGGCCCTGAAAGCTATGACAGAGGGTGAATGTCCGACTCCGCAGCCGGACTCACGCACATATCAAATACGGGAGACGCCAATGGCGGACGCAGCCATCCATGGCCACGACCATGATCAGCGCGGGTTCTTCACCCGCTGGTTCATGTCGACCAACCACAAAGACATCGGGATCCTCTATCTGTTCACCGGCGGTATCGTCGGCCTGATCTCGGTCATCTTCACCGTCTACATGCGGATGGAGCTGATGGAGCCGGGGGTGCAGTACATGTGCGCCGAAGGCGCGCGGCTGGTTGCCACCACCACCGACCAGTGCACGCCCAACGGCCACCTTTGGAATGTGCTGATCACGGCGCATGGCATCCTGATGATGTTCTTTGTGGTGATTCCGGCCCTGTTCGGCGGCTTTGGCAACTATTTCATGCCGCTGCAGATCGGCGCGCCGGATATGGCGTTCCCGCGTCTGAACAACCTCAGCTACTGGCTGTTCGTCGCCGGCACCGCGCTGGCTGTGGCTTCGGTCCTGACGCCGGGTGGCAATGGTCAGCTTGGGTCGGGCGTGGGCTGGGTGCTTTACCCGCCGCTGTCCACCAATGAGGGCGGCTATTCGATGGACCTTGCGATCTTCGCGGTCCACCTGTCGGGGGCCTCGTCCATTCTGGGCGCGATCAACATCATCACCACATTCCTGAACATGCGCGCACCGGGCATGACCATGCACAAGGTGCCGCTGTTCGCCTGGTCGATCTTTATCACCGCCTGGCTGATCCTGCTGGCGCTGCCGGTTCTGGCCGGTGCCATCACCATGCTGCTGACCGACCGCAACTTCGGCACCACCTTCTTCCAGCCTGAAGGCGGCGGCGACCCGATCCTGTATCAGCACATCCTGTGGTTTTTCGGCCACCCGGAAGTGTATATCATCGTGCTGCCGGCCTTCGGCATCATCTCTCAGGTGATCTCGACCTTCTCGCGCAAACCGATCTTCGGCTATCTGCCGATGGTCTATGCGATGGTGGCCATCGGGGTGCTGGGCTTTGTCGTCTGGGCGCACCACATGTACACCGTCGGCATGTCGCTGACCCAGCAGTCCTACTTCATGCTGGCCACCATGGTCATTGCGGTGCCCACCGGCATCAAGATCTTTTCCTGGATCGCCACGATGTGGGGCGGCTCTATCGAGTTCAAGACGCCGATGCTCTGGGCCTTCGGCTTCCTGTTCCTGTTCACCGTCGGCGGCGTGACCGGCATCGTGCTGTCGCAGGCCGGCGTCGACCGCGCCTATCACGACACCTATTATGTCGTAGCCCACTTCCACTATGTGATGTCGCTGGGTGCCGTGTTCGGCATTTTCGCGGGCATCTACTTCTGGTTCGGCAAGATGTCGGGCCGGGAATATCCTGAATGGGCTGGCAAGCTGCACTTCTGGGCGATGTTCATCGGTGCCAACCTGACCTTCTTCCCCCAGCACTTCCTGGGCCGTCAGGGCATGCCCCGCCGCTACATCGACTACCCCGAGGCGTTTGCCTACTGGAACTACGTCTCGTCGATCGGGGCCTTCCTGTCCTTTGCCTCCTTCGTGTTCTTCATCGGCATGATCTTCTGGGCAATGAAGTTCGGCAAGCGGATCACCCAGAACAACTACTGGAACGAATACGCCGACACGCTGGAATGGACCCTGACCTCGCCGCCGCCGGAACACACGTTCGAGCAGCTGCCCAAGCGCGAAGACTGGGACAAAGCCCACGGGCATTGAGCAAACCAGACTGAACTCAAGGTCTTGCAGCACTGCAACCAAAGTCAGGCCCCGGGAAACCCCGGGGCCTGATCTGTTTGCAGACCGGGCCACTGCCCGGCGTTCGACAAAGGAACGTGCGGCCCTGCCCGTCCCGCAAGCATCTTTCCCCGACGTGACAGAGCCAAACGCCCCTGCGGTGCCCGGCCCGGCCAGGCCCCGCCCGGCCTGGCGCTCACGCAACCCTGAACGCGGCTGCCTTTGACCTTGCCGCTGATTGCGGCGATACTACGTGCCATGTTTTATCGCACCTCCCTGCCCAACCTGTCGCCGCACCTTGCCGTTCCCGTGGCCCTTCTCCTTGCCGCCTGCATGCCGGTCGCCGCCCCACCGCCGACCGGGCCGCCGGACCCGGCGCGGCTGCACAGCTTTACCGTCGACCGTGCCTTTACCCTGACCGACCCGCGCGAGCTGGACTTCCGTGACCAGATCGCGGCACAGGCGCGGGTCTTCTGCGGCTTTGGCGATTACAGCCTGTATTCCGCGCGCCCGGTCGGACATGAGGTGGTGGCCGAAGATTTCATCTACCGTCAGCATGATGTGCAGATCACCTGCGACAGCTGAGCGTCGGGCCGGGGCTGGACAAGACCTCCGCCCGCCCTAAACTTCGGGGCAGACCATAAGGACCACCGCCCGCCATGCCCTATCAATGGCTTCCCCCCGAACCCGCCACCGATCTGTCCCACACTGACACCAGCCACCTGCGGCTCTGGCCCCACAGGTCGCTGCCGCGCGAAGGGTTTGTCTGGTTCATCGGCGGCACCTCGGCGCTGATCGCGCTGCCGCTGCTGACGGTGCTGGGCTCGCCGGTACTGTGGGGGCTGTTGCCGTTTCTGGTGCTGGCGGTGGCGGGCATCTGGTTTGCCCTGCAGCGCAGCTACCGCGACGCCGAAATTGTCGAAGACCTGACCCTGACCGAAGGGTTGGTCACCCTGACCCGCCAGGGACCGCGCAAACGCCATGCCGAGTGGCAGGCCAACCCGCATTGGGTGCGGGTGGAACTGCATGAAACCGGCGGCCCGGTGCCGCATTACCTGACCCTGCACGGCGGCCCGCGCCCGGTGGAAATCGGCAGCTTTCTGTCAGAAGAAGAACGAGTCAGCCTGTCCGCCGAATTGCGCGCCGCCTTCGCCGGTCACAAGGGCTGACACAAGGGCTGAGCCTCCCACCCGATCGCTTTCGGGTGGAGGGGCTGGCAAAGGCCGCCTACGACAGCCGCGCCTTGACCATCGGACCCACCGCGCCAAAATCCATCTGGCCGGTGTATCTGCCCTTCAGCACCGCCATGACCTTGCCCATGTCGCGGATGCTGGCGGCCCCGGCCTCAGTCACGGCGGCAACGATGGCGGCCTCGACTTCGGCGGCACTCAGCTGGCGGGGCAGGAATTCCTCGATCACCCTGACCTCGGCCAGTTCCTTTTCGGCCAGCTCCAGCCGGCCGCCCTCTTCATAGGCGCGGGCCGATTCCTGGCGTTGCTTCACCATCTTGCCAAGGATGGCCAGAATATCACCCTCGCCCACCTCAACCTCGCCGCCTTCACCGCGCACGGCGATTTCGCGGTCTTTGATGGCGGCGTTGATCAGCCGCAGCGTCGACAGCCGGTCTGCCTCCTTTGCCTTCATCGCTTCTTTCAGGGAAATCTGCAGACGGTCTCGCAAAGACATCGACACGGACATAAGGTTTGCCTTCCTTCAGGGATCGGTGGCGCGCACAATACAGGGGAATGCGGCCAAGGACAACCGGCCACGCTTTTGCCAAGCCGTTGTAATCGCGCGATATTCCTTTTGTGACAAAGCCTTGACCCCGCCCGGCTTCCCCCGTAGGTTCCGCCCAATTTACCGATAGGAGTCGCCGCCATGCCTGCTCAGCAGAAAGCTACCGCCTGCCTTGCTCTGGCCGATGGCACGGTGTTCTACGGCAACGGCTTCGGCGCGGTCGGCGAGACGGTGGCCGAACTGGTGTTCAACACCGCGATGACCGGCTATCAGGAAATCATGACCGACCCCAGCTATGCTGGTCAGGTTGTCACTTTTACCTTCCCCCATATCGGCAATACCGGCGTGACGGATGAAGACGACGAAACCGCCGATCCGGTCGCCGCCGGGATGGTGGTGAAATGGGATGTGACCGAGCCGTCGAACTGGCGTGCGACCGGAGAGCTGACCGACTGGCTGCTGCGCAAGGGCCGCATCGGCATCGGCGGCATCGACACCCGCCGCCTGACCCGCGCCATCCGCCAGCAAGGCGCCCCGCATGTGGCGCTCGCCCATGACCCCGAGGGCAATTTTGACATTGAGGCACTGGTGGCAAAGGCCCGGGCATGGAAAGGGCTTGTCGGCCTCGATCTGGCGAAAGACGTGTCCTGCGTACAGTCCTACCGCTGGGATGAACAACGCTGGGCCTGGCCCGAAGGGTACACGAAGCGGGAAGGCGACGGCCTGCGCGTGGTCGCCATCGACTATGGCGCAAAGCGTAACATTCTGCGCTGCCTTGCAAGTGCCGGCTGCGATGTCACCGTCCTGCCCGCCTCTGCCACCGCCGAAGACGTGCTGGCCCTGAACCCCGAAGGCGTGTTCCTGTCCAACGGTCCCGGCGATCCGGAGGCCACCGGCACCTATGCGGTGCCGATGATTCAGGGCGTGCTGGCGCAGGACGTTCCGGTGTTCGGCATCTGTCTTGGGCACCAGATGCTGGCCCTCGCCCTTGGGGCAAAAACCGTCAAGATGAACCACGGCCATCACGGTGCCAACCACCCGGTCAAGGATCTGACCACCGGCAAGGTGGAAATCACATCGATGAACCACGGCTTCACGGTTGACAGCCAGACCCTGCCGCGCGGCGTAAGCGAGACCCATGTCTCGCTGTTTGACGGGTCGAACTGCGGTATCGCGCTGACCGGCAAGCCGGTGTTTTCGGTGCAATACCACCCCGAGGCCAGCCCCGGCCCGCAGGACAGCTATTACCTGTTCGAACGCTTCGCCCGCGAAATGCAGGCGCGCCGCACGGCGTAGCGCCCCGGGCAACAGGGCTGCGGGCGGCGCTGATCGCCCGCAATTCCGTGTTGGCTTAACCGTGGCGGCTTAACCCGGATTTAACCAAGTTCAGAGACCTTTGGATCAGGCATTCAAAGGTCCGCGCCATTGTCTCAACTGCTTTTGCCATCCGCTGTCGCCCCGGTCCCGGTGCCGGGTTTTGCGCCCCCGCGCAAGGCCGATACTTTGGGCGTCGCGCTGTTGCGCGACGGGCTGGTGCATGGCGACGCGCTGGTCACGGCACTGGCACAGCAGACCCGACTGCGCGGGCGGGTGACCGATATCGTGCTGTCGCGCGCCGCCCTGCCGCCTGACCAGATGTATGCAGCCCTTGCCGCGCATTGGGAAACCTCGGTGATCGACCCGGTGCAGGACCCGCCGGACCTGCATCTGATCGACCGTCTGGGCGCCGGGGCCTGCCTGCGAAAATCGATGCTGCCCTGGCGCAATGTCGGCGGCGCCACCGTCATCGCCACGGCAGAACCGGAAGATTTCGACAAGCACCTCGACCACCTGACCGCCCTGTTCGGCCCGGTGGCGATGGCGATCACCTCCCTCTCGGCCGTGCAACACACGGTGTTGGCCCTGCGCGGCGATCAGCTGGTGCAGGCGGCCGAAACCCGGGTCGCCGCTGCCGAAAGCTGCCGCACCCTTGGCGGCGCGCGCCTGCTGCTGCCGGTTCTGGCCTTGCTGGGGCTGGCGGTGGCGCTGTCGCTGGTCTGGCCGCTGGCAATGCTGTGGCTGCTGACGGGGTGGACCTTCCTGACCCTGCTGGCCTCGACCCTGCTCAAGGCCGGGGCCGGGCTGGCCTCTGGCCTGCGCCCGCCCCCCGCGCCGCCGCCCGCGCTGATCGCACGGCTGCCCACCGTCTCGGTCATCGTGGCGCTGTTCGGCGAAAGCGATATCGCCCCCCGTCTTGTGCGCCGTCTGGGCAAGCTCGACTATCCGCGCGAACGGCTTGATATCGTGCTGGTGACCGAAGCCGATGATCACATGACCCGCGCCGCCCTGGCCGAGGCTGATCTGCCGCCCTGGATGCGCATCGTGGTGGTGCCGGATGGCCAGATCAGAACCAAACCCCGCGCGCTGAACTTTGCGCTCGACCATTGTCGCGGGTCAATCATCGGGGTCTATGATGCCGAAGATGCGCCCGAACCCGACCAGATCCGCCGCATCGTCCAGCACTTTTACCAGCGCGGGCCAGAGGTTGCCTGCCTGCAAGGGGTGCTCGATTTCTACAACCCCACCACCAACTGGCTGTCGCGCTGCTTTACGCTCGAATATGCCACCTGGTTCCGCATCATCCTGCCGGGGCTGCAACGGCTTGGCCTGCCGATTCCGCTGGGCGGCACCACGCTGTTCTTCCGCCGCGCCGCACTGGAAAGCCTGGGCGGCTGGGACGCGCATAACGTGACCGAAGACGCCGATCTGGGCATCCGGCTCTGTCGCCACGGCTACCGCACCGAACTGATCCGCACCGTCACGGCGGAGGAGGCGAACTGCCGCCCCCTGCCCTGGGTCCGGCAACGGTCACGCTGGATCAAGGGCTATATGATGACATGGGCCACCCATATGCGCGACCCGGGCCTGTTGTGGCGCCAGCTGGGGCCGTGGAAATTCGCGGGCTTTCAGGTGCTGTTCCTGTGCACCCTGTCGCAATTCGTGCTGATCCCGGTGCTGTGGTCGTTCTGGCTGCCATGGCTCGGCCTGCCCCACCCGATTGCCGACGCGCTGCCGCCGATGGTCACCATCGGCCTGATCGGGCTGTTGTTGCTGACAGAGGTGGTGAACCTGACGCTGCACCTGACCGCGCTGCACCTGTCGGGCCACCGCTTCAGCCGCTGGTGGGTGCTGATGATGCACCTGTATTTCCCGCTGGGCGCACTGGCCTCGTACAAGGCCGCGTGGGAGGTGCTGCGCAAACCCTTCTTCTGGGACAAGACCGCGCATGGCCATTTCGACCCGCGCGATGGCTAGGGTTTTGTGGCCTGCCGCCGCAGGGGTGTCCCATGCGTTCCAATGCAACGGCGAAGCGGGGGCTGCACGCGCCCGCCGCGCGGCAGGGCCTATTCCTTCAGCCGCAATTCCCCGGCATCCACCCGCAGCCGCGTCTCGAACGCGCGGCTGATATGCACCCGCAGCGCCTCATAGGCCGCGTCGCCATCGCGCGCCTCGATTGCGGTGACGATCCGGTCATGTTCGCTCAGCGCCACTTCGCTGCGGCCCTCGGCCGCCAGCGAGGTATTGGCCATCAGCGCCATCGAGCGATGCACAAGGTCAAGCTGCTGCACCAGAAAACGGTTGTGGCTGGCCAGATGGATCTGCCGGTGAAACCGCTTGTTGGCCCGGCTCATCGCCCGCGCATCGGCGCTCAGCAGTCGGTGGTCATCATCGACCATGCCGCGCAGCACCCGGATTTCCTCATCCGTGGCGTGCCGCGCCGCCAGCCGTGCCGCAAGCCCCTCCAGCTCGCTGCGCACCGCATACAGTTCGGCCAGCTGATTGTGGTCCAGACTGGCCACGATCAGGCTGCGCCCGTCGCGCGTCAGCATCGCCTGCGTCTCCAGTCGCTGCAACGCCTCGCGCACCGGGGTCCGGCTGACCCCCAGCCGCTCGGCCAGCTCTGATTCCACCAGACGGTCGCCGGGTTTGTACAAACCCGCCTCGATCGCCTCCAGGATCAGCGTATAGGCATCCTTTTGCACCGCCACGTCCCTGTTACTCCTGTCCCCAAGGGGTTAAGCTACAGCTCTGCCCCGGGCTTTGGCAAGCAAGCATGGCGCGGCACCCTGCGCGGGCGGCAGGAGCGCGCGGCGCGGGAGTATTTCAGAAAGGTGCAACGCACAGGGAAGGACGAGACTTGAAGCCACAGGGGCAGCGGGCTAGAACCTGCCCATGGTCCGCAACAGCTTTTCCCATGTCGACACCTGGGTCTTTGACCTCGACAACACGCTTTACCCGCCGCAGATGCGGTTGTTCGACCAGATCGAGGTGCGGATGACCAATTGGGTGATGCGCGAACTGGGGGTGGACCAAAGCCGCGCCAACCATCTGCGCGGGCATTACTGGCAACTTTACGGCACCACGCTGGCCGGGCTGATGCGCGAACATGACATCGACCCGGTGGGGTATCTCTCCGATGTGCATGACATCGACTTTTCGGTGCTGCAGCCCGATGCGCAGCTGGCGGGCCGGATCGGCGCGCTGCCCGGCCGCCGCATCGTCTTTACTAACGGCGATGCGCCTTATGCCGGGAAGGTGCTGGCGGCGCGCGGGCTGTCGGGCCTGTTCGACGCGGTCTACGGCGTGGAGCATGCGGGCTATCTGCCCAAGCCCGAGGCAGGTGCCTTCCAGACCGTGTTCGCGCTGGACGGGCTGAACCCGAAGACCGCCGCGATGTTCGAGGATGACCCGCGCAATCTGGCCGTACCCCATGCCATGGGCCTGCGCACTGTCCACATCGCCCCCGCACCTGAACCCGCGCCGCACATCCACCATCACGCGGACGACCTGTCGACGTTTCTGGCCCTGCTGACGCAGGACTGACCTGCGGAGCGAGCCAAATGCTGCATTCCGATGCAGCAGAATGCTGCATTGGGGTGCAGCGGGAATGCTGCATCTTGGATGCAGCAGAATGCTGCATCCAAGATGCGTCATTTCGCGCGTGGCCTGCGGGGACCGTCGGGGCTATTCTGCCCGAAGGTTAGTAAAGGCTTCCGCATGACCCAGACCACCCCCTCTGCACAGCGCCTGCCGCTCGGTCAGCGCATCCTGTATGGCATTCCCCTGATCGGCCGCATCGCGCGTGAGGTGGCGCAGGACGTGAACAACGTCTTCTACCTGCTGGTCGTGGTGATCACGCTGGAAATTCTGGCCTTCCTGACCTGGGGTCCGGTGGTCTTTACCCTGACCGCCCTCATGCTCGTGCCGTTGATGTTCCTGTTCTTCATCACCATCAGCTGGCCCGGCCGGTCGCGCCCCAAAGGCTGAGCACGCGGCAACGGCCCGGCAACCTGCGCAAAGCCGCCACCGGGGCAGATTGCCGCTTCGACTTCCCCGCCGCAGGGTCTATCTTGGCCATGACAGGAGGGGCCCATGACCCGCACATCCACCGATATTCTGATCTCTGGCGGCGGTGTCGCCGGGCTGAGCGCTGCCGCTGCCTTTGGCACCGCCGGTTTCAACGTGATCTGCGTCGATCCCAGCCCCCCCGTCACCTCTGACACGGCAGAGGGGGCCGATCTGCGCAGCACGGCCTTTCTGCACCCGTCGATCCCGGTGTTGCAGGACGCCGGGCTCTGGGCGCGGCTGGAACCCCACGCCGCCGCCCTGCAGGTGATGCGGATCATCGACGCAGGCGGCGCGGTTGCCGAGCCCCGACTGACACGCGACTTCAACGCCGCCGAACTCTCAGACCTGCCGTTTGGCTGGAACCTGCCGAACTGGCTGTTGCGGCGTGAAATGGTGGCCCGGCTGGCCGAGCTGCCGAACGTCGATTTCCGCCCCGGCGTCGCCACATCGCGGCTGATGACGCGCGAGAGCGAGGCACTGGTTGCCCTGTCGGATGGCGCGCAGATCCGCGCCCGCATGGTGATCGGGGCTGACGGGCGCGACTCGCCCGTGCGTCAGGCGCTTGGCATCCCGGTCAGAACCCTGCGCTACGGGCAAAAGGCGCTGGCCTTTGCGGTGTCACATCCGGTGCCGCATGACAATGTCTCGACCGAGATCCACCGCTCTGGCGGGCCGTTCACGCTGGTGCCCTTGCCCGACCGCGAAAGCAAGCCGCGCTCGGCCGTGGTCTGGATGGATACCGGGCCCGCGGTTGCCCGGCTGCAAGCCTTGGCCGTCGCGGATTTTGAGGCTGAAATGAACGCCCGCTCCTGCCATATCCTCGGCCCGCTGACGCTGGACAGCCGGCTGACGGTCTGGCCGATCATCGCCCAGATCGCCAGCCGCATGGCGGGCGAACGCTGCGCCCTGATGGCCGAGGCCGCGCATGTGGTGCCGCCCATCGGCGCGCAGGGGCTGAACATGAGCCTTGCCGATCTGACCGTGCTGCTGGATCTGGCCCGCGCCGCGCCGGATGATATCGGATCAGCACGGATGCTCGACGCCTATCACCGCAAACGCCACTGGGAGGTGCAGGCCCGCGTCAGTGGCATCGACGCGCTCAACCGCGCCTCGATGATGGGGGCGCAGCCGCTGCGCGACCTGCGGGCAACCGCGCTGAACGCGCTGTATTCGGCGGCGCCCGTCAGGCGGGTGCTGATGAAAGCCGGGCTTGGCCTGCGCTGACCCGAATTTTCTGCGCAAATTCCGCGCGCGCCCGGTGCAACCCTGACTTTTCGCAGAAAAATCGCGCGATCAGCGCTACAGCACCGCCGCCACCGCCCGCTCCAGCCGCGCCACCGTGCCGGGCACATCTTTCAGCTTGTCCAGACCGAACAACCCGATGCGGAAGGTGCGGAACGCCTCACCCTCGCCCACCTGCAACGGCACCCCGGCGGCAATCTGCAACCCCTGCTCGCGGAACTTCGCGCCATTCTGAACCAAAGGGTCATCAGTATAGCTGACCACCACGCCGGGGGCCTGAAACCCCTCTGCCGCGACCGACCGCACACCCTTGTCCGCCAGCAAGCTGCGCACCGCGCGTCCCAACTCCCATTGCGCGGCCTTGGCGGCCTCAAACCCCATGTCGCGGGTTTCCACCATCGCATCGCGGAACCCCAAGATGGCATCGGTCGGCATGGTGGCATGATAGGCATGGCCACCGCCCTCATAAGCCGCCATCATCGCCCGCCATTTCTTCAGATCCACCGCGAAGCTGTTCGACGTGGTCTCGGCCAGCCGCGCCTCCGCCCGCTCCGACATCACCACCACCCCGGCGCAAGGTGAGGCCGACCAACCCTTCTGCGGGGCCGAGATCAGCACATCGACGCCGGTATCTTCCATATCCACCCAGATACAGCCCGACGCAATGCAATCGAGCACCATCAGCGCCCCCACCTCATGCGCGGCCTCGGCCACGGCGCGGATGTACTCATCGGGCAGGATGATGCCGGCGCTGGTCTCCACATGCGGCGCAAACACCGCCTCGGGCCGCGTCTCGCGGATCTTCGCGCAGACCTCCGCCACGGGCGGTGGCGCATAGGGCGCACGGGCATCATTGCCGGTCTGCCGCGCCATCACCACACTCACATCCTGCGCAAAGCCCCCGGCCTCAAAGATCTGGCTCCAGCGATACGAAAACCAGCCGTTGCGCACCACCAGCACAGACCCTTGCCCGAACTGCCGCGCCACCGCCTCCATCGCATAGGTGCCGCCCCCCGGCACCAGAGCGACAGCACTGCCCTTGTACACCTCGCGCAGCATCCCCGACACATCGCGCATCACGCCCTGAAACCGCGCCGACATGTGGTTCAGACTGCGGTCGGTGAACACGACCGAAAATTCCTCCAACCCGTCAGGGTCCACCGTTTCATGCAGTCCAGCCATGATCTCTCTCCTCTTTTGCCAGACCATAGCCCAAGCCCGCCGCAAAGAAACCCTCCCCATCATCTGTTCAAAAATATCCTCCGGGGTAGCCATTCGGTTTCGCCATCGGTTCAAAAAACCGATTGGCCGGGGGGTGGAAAACCCCCGGCGGCCTGCCCTCTACCCCAGCGGCCCCGGTCTGCGCTCTTCGGTCAAAAGCACATTGGCCTCAACGTTGCCCACCCCCGGCAAAGTCATGATCCGCCGCCGCAGCACGCGCTCGAAATCCGCGATATCGCGCGCCACCACCCGCAGGCGGTAGTCAAACAGCCCCAGCACATGCTGCACCACCTGCACCTCCGGGATCGCCGTCACCGCGCGCTCAAAATCCTCCAGCGGCACCCGCCCGCGCGTGGCCAGCTTCACCCCAAGAAACACCGTCACTCCGAACCCCAGCGCCGCGCGGTCCACCTCTACCCGCCGCCCGGCCAAAATCCCGGCCTCTTCCAGCCGTTTCACCCGCCGCCAGGCACCGGGCTGGCTCAGCCCAAGCATCCGCCCCAGCTCCCCCGCCCCCACCATGCCATCGCGTGACAAAATCCGCAGAATTCCCCTGTCCAGATCGTCCAGATCCATCATATCGGCAGCCCGTCCTGATCCTTGATGGTGGCAATCAGCATCAGCGCCTCCAGCTCGGCAATATGCGGCAGGGTCAGGATACGGCGGCGGTAAATCTCCTGGTATTGCACCATATCGCGCGCAATCACCGTCAACCGCACATCCACCCGGCCCAGAAAAGTCTCGATCGTCACCACCTCAGGCACCTCGCGCGCGGCGGCGATGAACTCGTCAAAGGCGCGGGGGTTGGTCTTGTCGAGCGTGAACCGCAATGACACCTCCACCCCATAGCCAAGCGCGCGCCAGTCAATCACGGCCGCCTCGGCCATGATCACCCCGCCGGCCCGCAACCGCTCCAGCCGCCGCCACAGCGTGGCCGGCGTCACCCCGGCGCGTTCCGCGAGTGTTGCGCGCTCCAGCGCCGGTTCGGCCAGATAGTGCCGCAGGATCCGCCGGTCCGCCTCATCCAGTTGCATGATAATTTCACCATATCAAAGATCGACGCATGAATTTTCTCAGAAAATTCGCTCTTCGTCAAACAATGCACGGCATCACGGCCAAAACCCCCTATTCTCGCCCCAGCAACCAAAGGAGACCGCCATGCGCGTGTATTATGACCGTGACTGCGACATCAACCTGATCAAGGACAAAAAGGTCGCCATCCTCGGCTACGGCAGCCAGGGCCACGCCCATGCGCTGAACCTGCGCGACTCGGGCGCGAAAAACCTCGTCGTGGCACTCCGCGAAGGCTCTCCTTCCACCAAAAAGGCCGAAGGCGAAGGCCTGAAGGTCATGGGCATCGCCGAAGCCGCGGCCTGGGCCGACCTGATCATGTTCACCATGCCCGATGAGCTGCAGGCCGAAACCTACAAAAAATACGTGCATGACAACATCCGCGAAGGCGCCGCCATTGCCTTCGCCCATGGCCTGAACATCCACTTCGGCCTGATCGAGCCAAAGCCCGGCGTCGACATCATCATGATGGCTCCCAAGGGCCCCGGCCACACCGTGCGCGGCGAATACACCAAAGGCGGCGGCGTGCCCTGCCTTGTGGCCGTCCACAATGACGCCACCGGCAAGGCGATGGAAATCGGCCTGTCCTATTGCTCCGGCATCGGCGGCGGGCGTTCGGGCATCATCGAGACCAACTTCCGTCAGGAATGCGAAACCGACCTGTTCGGCGAACAGGCCGTGCTGTGTGGCGGTCTGGTCGAGCTGATCCGCATGGGCTTTGAAACCCTTGTGGAAGCCGGATACGAGCCGGAAATGGCCTACTTTGAGTGCCTGCACGAGGTGAAGCTGATCGTCGATCTGATCTATGAAGGCGGCATCGCCAATATGGATTACTCGATCTCGAACACCGCCGAATATGGCCAGTATGTCTCGGGCCCGCGCATCCTGCCCTATGACGAAACCAAGGCCCGGATGAAAGCCGTGCTCTCCGACATCCAGTCCGGCAAATTCGTGCGCGATTTCATGCTGGAAAACGCTGTCGGCCAGCCCACGATCAAGGCCTCGCGCCGCTCGAATGACGAGCATCAGATCGAACTGGTCGGCAAGAAGCTGCGCGACATGATGCCATGGATCTCCAAGGGCAAAATGGTCGACAAGGCCCGTAACTAAGGGCGCAACCGGGGGTGCCTCAGAGCGCGCCCCCGACGCACAGCCAGACATCAGCACAGCAAAAAGCCGGGGTCATCCCCGGCTTTTTTAGACTCGTGGTGGCTCAGACTCAGTCGACGATCCGGCCTTTGTAAGAGTGTCCTCGCTGGGCGTCGATCTGAGCCGCGTGCATCGCCCGCGACTGTTCCCTCAGCGGTACCAGAAACCCCACGCCGCCATATTTGCCATCTTTGGCCAGCGTCGATTTGGGGGCATTCGGATCGTGGCGGCGCTCTTCGACGCGCGCCTTGCTGATCATGGCAAAGACCAGCACGGCCAGCATCGTGATCAGCGACAGAAACGGAATCAGGGCTCCGGCAATCATCGGACTTCCTTTCAGGATGGGCCGCCGCAGCGGCCATGCCGCGCGAAGGACTGTTGGGTGTGTTGGATTGACAACCCGCCAACCCCCGATTGGTTCCGTGCCCCCGGGTACAGCACTGGTGAAACACGCACTGGCGCAACGCGGTGCCGCCCGCTACACCGCGTTGCATGTCCATATCCTCGCCCCCCGCAATGCCCGCAACCCTGGCCGCCCCCACCCGCAATGACTGGCTGTCGATCTTCATGCTCGGTCTGATCTGGGGCGGGACGTTCATCGTTATCAGCCTTGCCCTACGCGGCTATGGGCCGGTCACGGTGGCCTGCGCGCGCACCACCTTCGGCGCGGTGGCGGTGCTGGCGCTGCTGCGGCTGACCGGGCGGCAGTTGCCGCGCAACCTGGGCGTCTGGCGCTCTGCGGTGCCGATCGGGGTGCTGTCCACCGCCCTGCCGTTCTTCCTGCTGTCCTGGGGCCAGCAATCGGTGCCCTCGGCCTTTGCCGGGTTGTCGATGGCCGCCGTGCCGCTGTTCGTGCTGCCGCTTGCGCACCGCTATTCGGACGAGCCGCTGACCCGTAGCCGCGCCATCGGCTTTGCGCTCGGTTTTGCCGGGGTACTGGTGCTGCTGGGGCCAGAGGCGTTCCGGGGCAACGGCACCACGCTGGCGCAGCTGGCCTGCCTCGGTGCCGCGCTGTCCTATGCTGTGTCTTCCATCCTCACCCGCCGTTGCCCGCCCGTTGATCCGATGGCGCTCGCCGCGGCCACGCTGATTGTGGGCGCGGTGGTGCTGATCCCGGCGATGCTGCTGGTTGAGGGCGTGCCGGGCTGGGCCGGCACCGTGCCGGGCTTTGCGATCATCTTCCTCGGGCTGGTGCCCACCGCCTTTGCCGCGCTGCTGCGGGTGACGGTGATCCGCAGCGCCGGGTCCGGCTTCATGACGCTGACCAATTATCAGGTGCCGTTGTGGTCGATGGGCTTTGGTGTGGTGTTCCTGTCAGAAACCCTGCCCGCCACCTTCTTCGCCGCCCTCGCCCTGATCCTGACCGGGCTGGCGATCAGCCAAAGCCGCAGTCTGACCCGGGGCAAAGGTTAAGAAATCCCTGACCCCAGACCATCAACCCCTTGATATCATTGGCACCACGCGGCTGTACCACAGGGGGAACCCCCTGTTACACCGCCGCCTCGACCGCCCCCACAATCTCATCCACCACCTGTACCAGCATGACCTCATCCTCACATTCCGCCATGACCCGGATCAGCGGTTCGGTGCCGGATTTGCGGATCAGAATGCGGCCCTTGCCCGCGATGCGAAGGGTATTCGCCTGAATCACCGCCTGAACCGAAGGCTGCTCCAGCGGGGTCTTGCCATCGGCAAAGCGCACGTTCTTCAGCATCTGCGGCACCGTCTCGAACTGGCGGATCAGCCCGCTGGCAGGCGCAGCCGTGCGCGCCATCTCGGCCAGAAACTGCAAGCCCGCGATCAGCCCGTCGCCGGTGGTGGCATAGTCGGTCATCACGATATGGCCCGACTGCTCGCCCCCCAGATTGAAGCCCCCGGCGCGCATCCGTTCCACCACATAGCGGTCGCCAACTGCCGTCCGCTCCAGCCCGATGCCGCGCGCGTCCAGAAACCGCTCCAGCCCGAGGTTTGACATCACCGTCGCCACCAGCGCCCCGCCGCGCAAGCGCCCGTCCGTTGCCCAGCGGGCCGCCATCATCGCCATGATCTGGTCGCCATCGGCCACGCGGCCCGTTTCATCCAGGATCATCACCCGGTCGGCGTCGCCATCAAGGCAGATCCCCACATCCGCCCCATGCGCCACCACCGCCTCGGCGGCGGTCTGGGTATAGGTGGACCCGCAGCGATCATTGATATTGGTGCCGTTCGGGCTGACGCCGACCGGCACCACCGTCGCCCCCAATTCCCACAGCACCTCTGGCGCGGCCTTGTAGGCGGCCCCGTTGGCGCAGTCGATCACCACTTTCAGCCCGTCCAGCCGCAGCCCGGCAGGAAAGGTGGTCTTGACGAATTCCTGATACCGCCCGCGCCCGTCTTCGATCCGCTTGGCGCGGCCGATGTTGGCCGCCTGCGCCAGCTGGATCTCGGCTTCCACAATCGCCTCGATCTCGGCCTCGGCCTCATCCGACAGCTTGAACCCGTCGGGGCCAAAGAACTTGATGCCATTGTCCTGATGCGGGTTGTGGCTGGCCGAAATCATCACCCCGACATCGGCGCGCATGGAACGGGTCAGAAACCCCACCGCAGGCGTCGGCACGGGTCCCAGCAGCAGCACATTCATGCCCGTACTGGTCAGCCCGGCGGTCAGCGCGTTTTCCAGCATATAGCCCGACAGCCGCGTATCCTTGCCGATCACCACCCGGTGCGCCGACCCGCCATCGCGGCGAAAATACCGCCCCGCCGCAGCCCCCAGTTTCAGAGCCATCTCGGCGGTCATCGGATAGGTGTTGGCGCGGCCGCGCACGCCATCGGTGCCAAACAGTTTGCGAGTCATGGGGTCATCCCTTCTTCTTGGTTTTGCGTGGCGGCCTGCCACAGCGTCAGCGCCGCCCGCGTCTCGGCCACGTCATGCACGCGGATCATCTGCACCCCCTGCGCCACGCCCGCCAGTGCCACGGCAATGCTGCCCGGCATCCGTCTGGCCGCGTCGTCCTCACCCGTCAGCGTTCCGATGAACCGCTTGCGGCTCGCCCCCAGCAGCACCGGCAGGCCAAGGCTGTGAAACAGGCTCAGCCGCGCCAACAGCGCAAGGTTGTGGGAAAGGGTCTTGCCAAAGCCGATGCCGGGGTCAATCGCGATGCGGTCGCGGGCAATGCCCGCCGCCTCGGCCATCGCCACACGGGCGGCCAGGGCATCGTAGACGTCGAGCAGCACATCTTCATAGGCGGGGGCATCCTGCATCCGGTCGGGCGTCAGGATGGAATGCATCAGGATCACCGGCACCCCGGCCTTTGCCACCAGTGCGGCCATCTCCGGATCAAACTGCAGCGCGGTCACATCGTTGACGATCCCCGCCCCGGCCTTCAGCGCGGCCTTTGCCACCGCCGCCTTGCGCGTGTCGACCGACACCGCCCGGTCAATCCCCGCCGCACGCAGAGCGGCGATCACCGGCACCGCCCGTGCGGTTTCCTCTGCCACCGAAACCTCAACCGCCCCCGGCCGGGTGCTCTCGCCGCCCACGTCCAGAATATCGGCCTGTGCCGCCATGGCGCGCGCCTGCATCATCGCGGCCTGCGGGTTCAGGAACTGCCCGCCATCGGAAAAGCTGTCCGGCGTCACGTTCAGAATGCCCATCAGCCGGGGCCGGTCCATGCTGAGCCCGGCAAAATCGGCGCGCGGGGCCATCAGCGGCGACAGCAAGCTGGGCGAGGCTTCCGATGCGGGCACCACCACCGGCGCGCGGCCACGCTCCAGAATTTCAAGGTGGGTAAAGCGGCACCAGCCGCCGGCCAGCACAATGGCGTCAGTGGGGCGGGCGGCATCATGCAGCGGGAGGGGGCGGATATATGTCATCCGCCCGGATTAGGCCCCATTGCGGCGCTTTGGCAAGCGGTGTGCTTAACCCTTTTCCACCGGAACGCGGCTTCCCGCCGGAAGTGCAACATTCCCGTGAACGATCAGCCCCTGCGCCGCCATCTCTTCGGCCAGCCACAGGGCCAGTGCCACGGCTTCTGCCGATTTCGGCCCGTCCACCGCGTCCAGCACCATTTTCGACGGGGCCCAGACCACGGATTGCCCGCGCTTGATCGCCCAGTCAATTTCGGTGCGGGTGGCCACCACCACACAGCGGGCATCCCGCGCGGCGAGGGTCCATGCGTTCTGCTCAATCGCCAGCAGGTCAATCCGGCGCTGTGTCGGGCGGTGCCCGGTTTGCGGGCGGGCCGCGTCGGGCAGACCCACGGTCAGGATCAGCGGCGCACCCCGCGCCAGCAGGCTGTCCAGCCGCGCGGTCAGGTCATCCCCGGCAATCGCCGCATTGTCCAGATGCACCACCAACGGATGCACCGCCGCCTCAAGCCCGTCCTGCCCGACCACGCGCAACGGCACCTCGGCACGTGACCGCACAATTTCGACCCCAAGTTTATACGGCCCGATATCCAGCTTTTCGATCCGCACAAAGGCGCGCATCGCCTGCGGTTCGGCAAGAATCCGCTCCGCCACCCGTTCAGCGAGGGTTTCAAGCAGGTTCAGACGCTCTGCCGCCAATTCATGCGCGATGGCCCAGGTGATCCGGTCATAGGACAGGATGCGGTCGACATCATCATTCAGCGGGGCGGTCACCGGGGCCACTTCGACCACCACATTGAACATCACGCGCTGTTTGTGGCCGCGTTCCTGCTGAAACGCGCCGATATCCACCTCGACCACATGGTCGCGCAGGGAAATCCGGTCGCGCGGGTCGGCACTGGCCGAGGCCTGGCTGCGCTCTTCCGGGTGGGCAAAGGCGAGGCGGATGTCGCTGGTCATCTGGCCCCCCATCGGCCCACAAGGGATCGGGGGCAGGTTACACCCTGCCCCCGCATCCGATAGCCCTAGGACGACACGGGGCGCAAGCCCTGCGACATCTGAAATCAGGCGCCGGGCTGGCGATAGAACAGATGCGCGCCGATTGCTGCCGTGCGCGGAAAGCGGTGCGCCCAACGCGGGTTTACCGCCCGGGTGTGGAAATGGGTCGCCCCGGCGGTCAGCCCGCGCGGCGCGCCGTTCAGCATGATCGCCGCAATCCGGCCCGCCTTGTCAGCAGCCTGCCGGTCGCGCATCACATCGCTGTTGCCATCGCAGACATAGCTGAACTGGCACCCGCCGCCACCGCCTTGCCGGACAACGCCGCAGACCGAATTGGGGTATTCGCGGCTGTCGACCCGGTTCAGGATAACCTCGGCCACCGCAAACTGGCCCTTCAGGCTTTCGCCGCGTGCCTCAAAGTACAGGGCGTTCTGCAGGCATTGCCATTGCTGGTCGCCCTTGGGAACGGGCTGGGTGGCAAGAAATGTCTCTTCATAGCGGATCAGCACCGGCTGGGCGGGCTCATCGGTATGGGCAGGCTTGGCCGCCTTTTCCGTCTTTTCGGGCTTTGCAATTCTGGGGCCGGTCGCAAGGGCGGCCATCCGGTCCTGCCCCACCGCCCCGACCGTCGCATGTTCTGCCCCCATAAGGGATGCCATCTGCTCTGCCATGCCCAGTTCAGGGCTGTTGGACTGGCTCACCGTCACCTCGGCGAAGGCCGCTCCACCCGTGGCACAGACTGCCACCGCAGCCGAGGCCATGATTTGTCGCAAGCGCATTGTCTCGTGTTCCGTTCTGTTGCCTTTGGTCTGCACAACCCCGCAAAAGGCGTAAGGTCGCGCAACAGCCGCTGCTCATACTGCAGGGTCTGGGGCCGAGTCCACCGAAGTGGCAAAAGTGCAACTGTTTCCGGGCCGTGATCGGCGGATTCTTGCGCAAAAGTTAAGAAACAATGTGAAGAACGCCGCGCATACACATGATATTGCGGTGTTTTTAGCTTTGACTACAAGGGTCCGTCAGCGCCAGATGCGCCGCTGCCAGCCGCGCAAGCGGCACGCGGTATGGCGAACAGGACACGTAATCAAACCCCGCTTTGCGGCAAAAGGCGATTGATTCGGGGTTGCCGCCATGCTCGCCACAGATCGAGACCGTCAGATCCGGGCGGGTCTTGCGCCCGCGCTCTGCCCCGATCAGCAGCAGTTCCCCCACCCCGTCCACATCCAGAATATGGAACGGATCTTCGGGAAACACGCCCTGCTGCACATAGGTGTTCATGAACCGCCCGGCATCATCGCGCGACAAGCCATAGGTCATCTGGGTCAGGTCATTGGTGCCGAACGACAAAAATGCCGCATGCTGGGCGATTTCACCGGCGCGCAGGGCGGCGCGCGGGGTTTCCACCATCACCCCCAGCTTGTAGTCGAAATCCATCCCCGCCTTGACCCGCACCGCCGCCGCAACAGCATCGACGCGGGTTTTCACCAGTTCGACCTCACGCCGCGCGCTCACCAGCGGGATCATGATTTCCGGCACCACCGCAGCGCCACGCCGGGCCACCTCGACCGTGGCCTCAAAGATCGCCTGCGCCTGCATGTCATAGATCTCCGGCAGCACCACCCCCAGCCGCACGCCGCGCATGCCCAGCATCGGGTTGAACTCGGTCAGCGCCTCGGCGCGGCGGGTGACTTCCGACAACGGCTTGTCCAGCGCCTCGGCCAACTCGCGCAAGCCTTCGCGGCTGTGGGGCAGGAATTCGTGCAAGGGCGGGTCGAACAACCGGATACAGACCGGCAAACCCGCCATTATTTCAAAGAGTTGCACAAAGTCCGCCCGCTGCATCGGCAAAAGTCGCGCCAAAGACGCGGCCCGGTCCTGCGAGGTGTCGGCAAAGATCATCTCGCGCATCGCGACCAGACGGTCTTCTTCAAAGAACATATGCTCGGTCCGGCACAGCCCGATGCCTTGCGCGGCAAACTGGCGGGCGGTGGCGGCATCGGCGGGGGTGTCGGCATTGGCGCGCACGCCGATATCGCGGAACTCATCCGCCCAGCCCAGCAAGGTCTGAAAATGGCTGTCCAGCGCCGGGGCCAGCATATCGACCGCCCCCGCCAGCACCTGCCCGGTGGTGCCATCGACCGTGATCACATCGCCTTCGCCAAAGCTGCGGCCTTCGGCGTGGATGCGTTTGTTCTTGCCGTCCAGCCGCAGATCGGCGCCCACCACACAGGGCAGGCCCAGACCGCGCGCGATCACCGCCGCATGGCTGGTCACGCCGCCGCGTTCGGTCAGCACCCCGGCCGAGGAATGCATACCGCGAATGTCCTCAGGCGCGGTTTCGCGCCGCACCAGAATGCACGGCTCGCCCCGCGCCTCACTGGCCTGCGCGGCTGCCGAGGAAAACACGATCCGCCCCACCGCCGCCCCCGGGCTGGCGGCAATGCCGCGTGCGATCACATCGCGCAGCCCGCGCGGATCGACCTGCGGGTGCAGAAGTTCGGACAGCGCGCGCGGCTCTACCCGCAGCACCGCGTCTTCGCGCGCGATCACCCCGTCGGTCGCCAGGGCCACCGCGATGCGCAGCCCCGCCCGGGCCGAGCGTTGCACCTTTATCGCGTCGAGCACGGCCAGACGGCCATCTTCAATGGTGAATTCAATCTGCATCTCTTCGCGCAGCCGCGCGCGGCAGGCCGCACCATGGCGGATCAGATCGGCCACCAATTCGGGGGCAATCTCTTCCAGCGAGGGCCCGCGCGCATCGCGGGTCAGGAACATCGCCTGCGAGGCCTGCAGCGCATCGCGGCCCTGCCCCTGGCCCAGATAGCGCCCGGTGATCTGCGGCTCCCCCGTCACCGGGTCGACGAACTGCACCACGCCGGAACCGGAAATCCCCTGCCCCAGCCCCTGCGCCATCGCCTGCACCACCAGCCCCAACGGCGCATCCACCGGCGCGCCCTTGGCCTGCCGCAACAGGCGGGCGGTGGTGCCCTCCCACGCGCGGGCCATGCTGCGCAACACTTCCGACAGCTGCCGCGCCGGGTCTTGCGGAAATTCCTCATCCATTTCCGTCTGATACACCTGCAACGCCGCCGTCACCGCCTCGGGCGAGGGCGCAGTGGCGGCGAACATGTCGGGATCCAGCCGGGCGACGTGGGTGGCATAGGATTGCACAAAGCGCAGATAGATCGCATCCGCCGCCTGCTGCCCGTGCCGAGCCGCCAGCGCCTTGTGCCGTTCGGCATTCAGCCCGATGTTCAGCACCGTGGCAGGCCCGCCCCAATCGGGGTTTTCAGGGCTTGGCCGGACCGAGATCAGGGGCGCCGGGCCGAAATGCGCCATGATCGCCGCACAATCCACCGGCGTGCCCGCCGCGATACCGCGCACCGTAAGGGCAGGCAGCGCCACGGTCAGCGGCACCGGCAGATCCAGCCGCACCAGCCGCTGCAGGCATTTCGCCCGCCAGCCATGCGCCACCCGGTCGATCCGCGCCGAAGGGGTCACCTCGGTAAAGGCGACCATCGGGTCAAGGCTGGGGATGGTAAGTTTCTGCACCGCGGCAATCCTTCTGCTCGTGCCGACACTACACCGATTCTCGGGTCTGGCAAGGATTGGGGTCGGCAGGATCGGGGACTGGCACAAGGCCGGTTGCGCGCGGGACTGATGGGGTAAGGGGGGCTTTCCGCCCCCCTCGTCGTTTCGCGCCTCACCCCCCGAGGATATTTAGGAACAGATGATGTCAGCCGTCGAGTTTGGTCAGGTCGGCGACCGACAGGCAGATCGTGCGGATGCGGTGCAACAGGTTCAGCCGGTTGCGGCGGAGGATCGGGTTGTCGGCATTGATCTGGGTGGCGGTGAAGAAGGCGTCAATCGGGCCGCGCAGCTTGGCCATGGCCTGCATGGCGGTGGTGAAGTCTTCAGCGGCCATCGCGGGGGCGATGGTGGCTTCCGCTGCATCAAGGGCGGCGAACAGCGCGCGTTCCGCATCGGTTTCGGCGAATTTCGGATCGGCCCCGAAGGAGTATTCCACCCCATCCGCCTTTTCCGCCTGCGTCAGAATGTTGCTGGCGCGTTTATAGCCCTGCACGAGGTTCTGGCCGTCTTCGGTTTGCAGCGTGGCCTGCAAGGCCGTGGCGCGCTTGACCAGCAAGGTCAGGTCGTCATTGCCGGGCATGGCGAGGCAGGCGTCGATGACATCGTGGCGGATGCCCTGGTCTTTGAGGAAGACTTTGAGGCGGTCGTGGAGGAAGGTGAGGAGAGCTTTTGTGGTTTGAACTTTGTAGTCGTCGGCACTTTCAAACTCAAAACCGCTCCAAACAATAGCTGTGTGGTCATCCAAATAATTTTGAAAGTCAGTGAGAACCGTTCCAAGCGTTAGTCTTGTCGCACTGCCCAACACCAACCTCAACACCCCCAACGCCGCCCTGCGCAGCGCAAACGGGTCTTTCGATCCCGTGGGCTTTTCATCAATCGCCCAGAACCCGGTCAGCGTGTCGATCTTGTCGGCCAGTGCCACCGCGACGGACACCGGGTCGGTCGGCACTGCATCCGATGGCCCCAGCGGGGAATAGTGGTCGCGGGCGGCGTTGGCCACCGCGTCGGGCTCGCCCATCTCGCGGGCGTAGTACATGCCCATCAGCCCCTGCAATTCCGGGAACTCGCCGACCATGGCCGAGCGCAGGTCGAGCTTGGCCAGCCGTGCCGCGCGTTCCGCCAGATCGGGGTCAGCCCCGACCATCGGCGCAATCTCGCGTGACAGCGCCGCGATGCGCGCGATGCGGTCGGACTGGCTGCCCAGTTTGTTGTGGAAGGTGACGGCTTTCAGCCCCTCCTCCCACTCGCCCATGCCCGCGCGTGCCACGCGCAAGTCATTCTCCCAGAAGAATTTCGCATCCGACAGCCGGGCCGCCAGAACCTTCTGGTTGCCTTTCAGGATCGTCTCGCCATGATCTGCCGTGACGGTATTGGCGACGGTGACAAAGCCCTCGATCCGCCCCGTCTTCGGGTTGCGGACGGAGAAGAACTTCTGGTGTTCCTTCATCGAGGTCTGCAAAACCTCCGCTGGCAGGCCGAGGAAATCATCGGCAATGCGGCCCATCAGCGGCACCGGCCATTCGACAAGGCCCGCCACTTCCGCCAGCAGGCCCGCGTCTTCGACCAGTTCCATCCCGGCGGCGAAGGCCAGTGTCTGCGCCTCAGCCCGGATCGCGTCTTCGCGCTCGGCTGAATCCAGAATGACATGCGCGCGCTTGAGCTTTGCCGCGTAATCCTCGAAATTGTTTACCGAAAATGCGCCCGGCGACAGGAAGCGGTGGCCACGGGTGGTGTTGCCCGCGACAATGCCATCGACGCTCACCGGCACCACTTCGGCCCCGCCTTCATCGGTCAACAGGCACAGGATGGCGTGCAGCGGGCGCACCCAGCGCAGGGTGCCATTGCCCCAGCGCATCGATTTGGGCCATGGGAAGGTGCGGATCGTGGTTTCCAGCACTTCGGCGATGATGTCCGGGGCCATGCGGCCCGGGCGGGTGATCACTGCAAAATAGACCTCGCCCTTCTTGTCGGCGCGTTTTTCCAGCTGGTCCAGCGTCAGCCCGGTAGAGCGCAGGAAGCCTTCGACCGCAGCGGCGGGCGCCGACACACTGGGCCCCTTGCGCTCTTCGCGCACGGCGCGGGACTCAGCGCTCAGCCCCTCTACCGCAAGGGTCAGGCGGCGCGGCGTGGAAAAGGCGGCTGCGTGGGCATAGGTCAGCCCGGCCCCGACCAGACCATCGGTCACCAGCTTTTTCAGGTCATCGCGGGCGCGGGCCTGCATGCGGGCCGGGATTTCCTCGGAAAACAATTCGATCAGCAGATCAGACATCGGATCAATCCTCGGCAGCGGGGTTCAGCTGATGCCAGGCAAAGGCCCGGCCATCGGGGAAGACGGCGACCACGCGGTCTATATCAGCGGCGACGTTGGATTGCGACAGAAAGGCAAGCGCTTCGCCCCGTTCCAGCGCGGTGCCGATTTCCACAGCATCAAAGCAATCAAACCAGCCGGGGGCGACCAGCGGCACCGCCCCGTCATAGGCGATATAGGTTTCGGACAGCATGGCCTGCGTCATCGGCGTGGTGAAACAGGCGCGGAACCGCAGCGGGCTGCTCTCCGCGTCGATGCCGGTGACACCTTCGGCGAGGATCGGTTCCGGCTGGCCGGATTCGATGGTGGTGAGCAGAATCTCCTGCCCCGGGGTGAAGCTGACCGGCTCGTAAAACGCGTAGATCTGCAGATACCAGATCGCCACCCCTGCCAAAGCTGCTGAAATCACGATCGCCCCCGCTGCTATCTTGCCGTTCATGCCGACACCACGGCGTCTGCGCCGGCGTCCGTGAGGCGGAAGGCATCGGCGCAGGCCTTGGCCAGCGCCCGCACCCGGCCAATATAGGCCTGCCGTTCGGTGACAGAGATCACCCCGCGCGCGTCGAGCAGGTTGAACAGATGGCTGGCCTTGATGCACTGGTCGTAGGCCGGATGCGCCATGATGATGCGCTTGCCGGTCTTCGGGTCCTCGGGCGGAAAGGCCAGCAGGCGGGCGCATTCGGCCTCGGCATCCTCAAAATGGCGCAGAAGCTGCGCGGTGTCGGCCGCGTCGAAGTTGTGGCGCGAGTATTCTTCCTCGGTCTGGCGGAAGATATCGCCATAGGTCAGCGGGATGGGCGCGGATGGATCATTGAACGGCATGGTCATCACATGATCAATGCCCAGCACATACATCGCCAGACGCTCCAGCCCGTAGGTCAGCTCTCCGCTCACCGGGCGGCAGTCATGGCCGCCGACCTGCTGGAAATAGGTGAACTGGCTGACCTCCATCCCGTCGCACCAGACCTCCCACCCCAGACCCCAGGCGCCGAGCGTGGGCGATTCCCAGTCATCCTCGACAAAGCGGATGTCGTGCAGCGCGGGGTCAAGGCCGATGGCGCGCAACGACCCCAGATACAGGTCCTGCAAGTCCGGCGGAGAGGGTTTGATGATCACCTGATATTGATAGTAATGCTGCAGGCGGTTCGGGTTTTCGCCATAGCGCCCGTCGGTCGGGCGGCGCGACGGCTGCACATAGGCGGCAGCCCATGGCGTTGTGCCCAGAGACCGCAGCGTGGTGGCCGGGTGAAAGGTGCCTGCCCCCACCTCCATGTCGTAAGGTTGCAGGATCGCGCAGCCTTTGGCCGCCCAATAGGCCTGAAGGCGCAGGATAATCTCCTGAAACGACCGAGGCGTGGTGATTGCGTCGTGATCCGTACCCGAAAGCGGCGTGTCTGACATGATGGTGACCCCCGGTGGCACGTAAAAGCCTTGAAATGCACGGCTGTCATAGGCAAGAGGCGGGACAGGGTCAATGCGCCGCCGCGCGCCTTTCGGGGCATGGGGTGATTTGCGCCGGACGGCCGGGGCATCTGCCCCGGCAAAGCACAGGCCGCGCCGCCAGTCGGGTGGATCGCGGGAACCGAAGGGAACGGAACGGAATGCTGCGCGCGACACTTGGGATCTGGATGATGGCCGCAACGCTTTGGGCCGGGATGGCCGCCGCGCAACAGCAATCCTGGGTGCAGGTCGAAGCCCAGCCGACGCTGGCCGAAGCGCAGGAGCGGGCAAGCGCCTATGCGGCCGCGTTCCCCGATGTGGTCGGCTATCTGCTGGGGTCGCGCTGGTACGGTATCGCCCTTGGCCCCTACGCCCCCGAAGAGGCCGCCCAGCGGCTGGCCGACCTGCGGCGCGAAAACCTGATCCCGGCGGACAGCTATCTGACCGACGGCACCAATTTCCGCGACCAGTTCTGGCCGGTCGGCGGCGCGCAGGCCGCACCGCTGGCCACGCCGCTGGCCCCCGATCTGCCGGTCGAGGTGGCCCCGCTGCCGGAGCTGAGCGTCGAGGCAGCCCCCGAAGCCCCCGCCCCACCCGCCGACGAAACCTTGGCCGAAGCCCGCAGGTCCGAAGCGGCGCTGAGCCTTGAAGACCGGCAGGAGCTGCAACGCGCCCTGCAATGGGATGGCTATTACACCGCCGCCATCGACGGCGCTTTCGGCCCCGGCACCCGCAATTCGATGGCCGACTATCAGACCGCAATGGGGCTGGAGCCGACCGGCGTGCTGACCACGATTCAGCGCGATATGCTGGTGGCCAACTGGCGGGCCGATCTGGCGGAATACGGGTTCGAGACCGTGTCCGAAACCGAGTCCGGCATCGAGATCACCCTGCCGCTGGCTCTGGTCCAGTTCGACCATTACGAGCCGCCCTTCGTGCATTACGCGCCCAAAGCGCCGGGCGGGATGCAGGTGATCCTGATCTCGCAACCCGGCGACACCGCCGCGCTGTATGGTCTGTATGATGTGCTGCAGACCCTGACCATCATTCCGCAGGACGGCGCGCGCAGCCGGTCCGAGCGGTCGTTCGAGATCAACGGCACCTCAGCCACCACCCGCAGCTATGCCTTTGCCGAAACCCGCGCCGGGCTGGTCAAAGGCTATCTTCTGGTCTGGTCGCCCGATCAGCAGGATCAGGCCGCCCGTGTGCTGGCGCAGATGCAATCCAGCTTCCGCGCGTTGGGCAACCGCGCGCTGGACCCCGGCATGGTGGCGATGACCGACGCCGCCCGCCGTGGTCTGCTGGCCGGGCTGGATGTGCGGCGGCCCAAACTCTCCGCTTCGGGTTTTTACGTCGATGCCACCGGCCGGGTGCTGACCACGGCGGCCACCGTGGCAAACTGTGGCCGCATCACGCTTGACGGGCTGACCGAGGCGCGCGTGGACTTTGCCGACACCACCACCGGCACCGCCCTGCTGACCCCCGCCACCCCACTTTCCCCGCCCGCCGTGGCCGGGTTCCAGACCACGCCCGACCGGGTGGGATCGCAGATCGCGGTCGCGGGCTACACCTATGGCGACAGCCTGCCCGCCCCGGTGATCACCTTTGGCCTGCTGGAAGAGTTGCAGGGCCTGAACGGTGAGGCCGGGGTGAAGCGTCTGGGCATCACCACCCTGCCCGGCGATGCCGGTGGCCCGGTGCTGGATGGCACCGGCGCGGTGCTGGGCATGCTGATGCCGCGGGACGCGGACCCGGCCCGTGTGCTGCCCGAAGGCGTCGAATTCGCCGCCTCGGCCAGCAGTCTGCAACAGATGCTGGGCGCGCGCGGTATTGCCCTGAGCGAGACCACCGCCACCGGCGCACTGGCCCCCGAAGACCTGACGCGCAAGGCGACGGGGATGACGGTGCTGGTCAGCTGCTGGGAATGAAGGGGGCGCGTGAGCGTCTGGCCGCGCGCGTGACCCTTGGCGTCGCAGGGGGGCCAGCCCCCCGACGCTTCGCTCCTCTCCCCGGGATATTTCTGAACAGATGATGGGCCGGTTCAGGTCTGCCAGAACCGGCGCATGAACAGGACGTAGACCGACAGCAGCTCCAGTCGGCCGACCAGCATGCCCGCCATCATCATCCATTTGGCCGATGTGGGGAAACCTGACACCGCCCCGGTGGCCCCCACCTCGCGACCAAACACCGGGCCGACGTTGGCGATGCTGGTCCAGGCGGCGGTGACGGCGGTCTTGAACTCCAGCCCGGTCAGCGACAGCGCCACCGAAAGCAGGCCGAAGGTCAGGATGAACAGGGTGAAGAACACGATCACCGAATCCACCACATCCTGCCCCACCGTGCGCCCGGCATAGCGCAGCGGGTTGACCGAGGACGGGTTGTGCAACCGCTTGATCTGCACCTTGATCGCCTCGAACAGGATCAGATAGCGGAACACCTTGACCGAACACCCCGTGGATGAGGTACAGCCGCCGATCAGCCCGACAAGGATCAGGATGACAAAGGGAAATGTGCCCCAGCCCGACAGATCGACGCTGGAAAATCCGGTGCCCGAAAAGGTCGACACCACGTTGAAGGCCGACTCGCGCAGCAAAGGGCCAAAGGCCATGCCATGCGTCGCCACCTCGTACAGAACCACTGCCAGCACCGCATAAAGGTTCCAGCGCAGATAGGCCCGCACCTGCGGGTCCTGCCAGATCGGCAGGAAGATGCCTTGCGCCAGCTGCACAAAGCGGATGAACGGCAGGCTGCCCAGCAGCATGAACGCCACCGCCGCATATTCCAGCGGCCCCTGAAACATGCCGAAAGACGCATCATGGCTGGACATGCCCCCGGTCGACACGGTCGTCAGCGCGTGCATCACCGCGTCAAACCCGCTCATCCCCAGGGCGAAATAGGTCATCGCGCAGGCCACCGTCAGCCAGACATAGATCTGGATCAGCGCGGACGAGATATCGAGCGCGCGCGGCAGCACCTTGCCCAGTGTGTCAAAGCCTTCGGAGCGGAAGAATTGCATCCCCCCCACCTTCATCACCGGCAGGAACAGCAGGGCCACGATCACAATCCCCAAGCCCCCCAGCCATTGCAGGATGCCGCGCCACAGGTTCGCCCCCAGGGGCAGCGCATCCAGACCCGCAATGACGGTTGTGCCGGTGGTGGTCATCCCCGACACCGATTCGAACAGCGCATCGGTGGCCGACAGACCCGGTGCCCCCAGCATCAGCGGCAGCGCGCCAAAGGCCGGCATCGCGACCCAGACCCCGGTGGTCAGAAGGAAAATCTGCTGCAGGCTCATCGATCCGCCCGCCCCGTTGGCCGAGGCCAGCGCGGTCGCCCCCCCCGCCACAAGGCACAGGATCGACGCCTGCACAAAAGCCTGCCAGTTCGGATCACCCGCCGCCCGGTCCAGCGCCATCGGGAACAGCATGAACACCCCCATGGCTGCCACCAGAAGGCCGATCACATAGGTCACAGGGCGCACGTCGATCATGACCCGAGCCTTGGCGAAGCCCCGCGCCCGAGTCAATCAGGCAGGGGGCAGGCAGGGACATCAGGCCCGCCAGAACGACGGCAAAGCCACAACCAGCACCGCCAGCAACCCCAGCCGCCCCAACAGCATAGCCAGTGTCATCAGCCATTTCGCGGCACTGGGAAAATCGCGGAAGGTGCCGGTATCGCCCAGCATCGGGCCGTAGCCATAGCCGATATTGCCCAACGCGCTCCAGATCCCGAACAGCGCAGAAATCATGTCGACCCCGGCCAGCGACATCGCCACCGTCAGCATGCCAAGGATCAGGATATAGCCGGTCACATACAGCATCAGGGCGTTGATCACCTCATCCTCGACCCGCCGCCCGGCGTAGCGCACCGGCGCGATCCGCTGCGGCGACTGGATGCGGGCGATCTGGCTTTGCACCGCCGCCCAGGCCACCTGCACCCGGAACACCGACAGCGCGCCGGATGATGACCCCGAACAGCCGCCGATCAGCCCGACGATCAGCGCCACCGCCATCGAATAGCCGCCCCACCCGGCGAAAGATCCGCTGAAAAACCCGGTGCCGGTGATGATCGACACCAGATTGAACAGCGCCTCGCGCAAGGCAGGCTCAAACCCCATGTCCGATGTCAGCACCCGCCACAGCGTCACGCTGGCCACCGCGTAGACTGTCCAGCGCAGCAATGCCCAGACCTGTGCGTCCCACAGCACCGCGCCGCGCTGGCCGGTGACCATCCGGGCGTAAAGGATATAGGGGAAACTCCCCAGCAGCATGAACAGCGCGCCCGCATATTCCGCAGCCCCCGGATATTTGCCGAACGACGCATCCGCCGGGGAAAACCCGCCCGTCGCAATGGTGGCCGCGCCGTTCACAACCGCGTCCAGCCAGCTCATCCCCAGCGCCAGATAGGTCGCGATGCACAAAAGCGTCAGCCCGGCATAGACCGCCAGCAGCGCCCGCGCGATATCGGTCGCGCGTGGCAGCGCCTTGCCCAGCGTGTCAAACCCTTCGGTGCGGAAAAACTGCATGCCGCCGACCCGCATCACCGGCAGAAAGATCATCGCCACAAAGGCGATGCCAAGCCCGCCGATCCAGTTCAGCATGCCGCGCCACAGGTTCATGCCGGGCGGCAACGTGTCCAGCCCCACAATCACCGTGGCCCCGGTGGTCGTCATGCCCGACGCGGCTTCAAAATACGCGTCGGTGAAGCCCAGACCCGGCGCGCCCAGCGCAAAGGGCAGGCAGGCAAACAGCGGCAACCCGGCCCAGACCAGCACGGTCAGCAGATAGGCCTGACGGATATTCAGCCGCGAAAGGTCCGCATTCGCCGTCGCAATCCGCAGGCCAAGCCCGACGCCGCCGCTGATCAGCGCGCTTTCCAGAAAATCGCCTGCGTTCGGCAGGTTGGCCCAGAAATCAACCAGCGCCGGAACCAGCATCATGGTGGCCAGAAAGATCAGCAGGCTGCCGATCACATTCGCAAGGGGCCGGATGTCGACCATGATGGCCGTGTTCTCTGCCCCCTTGCGCAGATCGTCAAGGACGATCCACGCAAGGCAAACCCGTCAGCCGATGTGAAACAGCGACTGGAACAGGCGCGGGTCCAGACTGTCCTGCGCGAATGTTGCGCCTTCGGTCAGCAGGCTGACCGCATCATGGCTGTGCAGGCTTTCCTGATGGCTGGCCAGCACCCGGAAATCACCGATGCGCGGATCGCGTTTAAGCACCGCGCAGAACAGCCGCGCGGCATCCTCGACAAAGATCGGGTTGGCGGCGTTCAGCTCGGCGAAGGCCTGTTCATCCTCGCGCTTGACCATCACCTGCGTTTCCGTGACCACGGCGGCGCGGGCGATTTCCACCAGATCCTCAACCGACAACTGATCGTCCAGCACCTCGACCGACATCCGCGCCACCGACCGCTGCGAATGCGGTGTGGCCAGCTGGCCGCGCGTGGTGCGGGCGTGTTCTGCCAGTTCAAGGCTGCAAGGGCAGGTGCTGGAATAAACATAATCCAGATGCACGATCTTTTTGCGCACCCCGGCCTGTTCCACCAGCTCGAACGCCACATCGTAATATTGCCAGCCCGACAGGCCGGACCGCAGCGACGCCACCTTCATCGGATATGAGAACCGCATCTGGATGCGCGCGTCAAAGCTGCCCAGATCGGCTTTGTAATCCTCCAGTGCGTCCTCGATCACTGCGAAACCAAAGGCGCGGTCGGCATGGGCGTAGAATGACCGCATGATGCGGCTCATGTTGATGCCCTTCTTCCCGGCCTCAAGGCTGACCGTGCCGGTCACGCTGGTTTCCAGCAGCACGGGGGCTGCGTCACGGGTCTGATACCGGATCGGCAGGCGGAAATTGGAAATACCCACATGCTGAATGCGCTGCCGCTCGCCCCGGATCAGGCTGGCGGGGCCGTTCTGCAGATCGGGCAGGCTGTCCTTGTAGGCCGGCGTCACCACAAAGCCCTGCGGATAGGCGCGGCTGAACGCCGGGCCACCGGCATCCGGCAGCAGATAGCCCACCGACGGCTCCAGCGTGGCGATCTCGTCATCCGAAGACCGCGTCGCCCATTGCCGCAGCACGGCAAGGGCTGCCTCGGCCTCATCACGGCTTGGCTTGCGGTCGATCTCGGGGGTGTGGATGTTCATCGGGGTCGGTCCTTCCGGTTCAGGCCGGGCGCGTGCCGCGGGCCGTCAATGTCAACAGGTATACGCAGGCCGGCCCGCGTCGGATCAGTGGCCGGGGCACAATGGGCCTGCGACATATGCCGCAGCCCCCTCGTGTTCCGACAAAGTATATGGGGCCGACAGCCCCGCAGACAAGTCTTGGTTCCCCGACCTCAGGCCTGTTCCAGCCCGCGCATCAGATCGCCGATCAGATCGCCCGCATCCTCCAGCCCGACCGACAGCCGGATCAGCCCCGGCGTGATGCCAAGCGCGTCCTTCTGATCCTGCGGCAGGCGCTGGTGGGTGGTGGTTGCGGGATGGGTGACGATGGTCTTGGCATCGCCCAGATTGTTGGAGATCTTGGCAATTTCCAGCGCGTTCAGGAACCGGAACGCCGCCTCTTTCCCCGCCGCCACGTCAAACGCCACCAAAGTCCCGCCCGAGCCCATCTGCGCCATCGCAAGCGCATGCTGCGGGTGGCTGTCCAGCCCCGGATAAATCACCGAGGCCAGCTTTTCATGCCCCTTCAGGGCTTTTGCAATCTTCAAAGCCGACTCCGCCATCGCCCGGCAGCGCAGATCCAGAGTCGCCATGCCGTTGAGCATGATCCAGCTTGTGAAGGGCGACATGCTGCCGCCGGTGTGCTTCATGTAAGGTTCCAGCACCTTGCGGACAAAGGCTTCGGTGCCGCAGACCACGCCGCCCAGCGCCCTGCCCTGCCCGTCGATATGCTTGGTGGCGGAATAGACGATCACATCGGCACCCTGATCGACCGCGCGGGAAAAGATCGGCGTGGCGAAAACATTGTCCACCACCACCAACGCGCCCGCCGCATGGGCAATCTCTGACACCGCGCGGATATCGACCAGTTCCAGCGTCGGGTTGGACATCGACTCGAAGAACACCGCCTTGGTGCCCGGCACCACGGCCGCGCGCCACTGGTCCAGATCAGTGCCGTCCACAAAGGTGACGCGAACACCAAACCGCGTCAGCACCTCTTCCAGCACATAGAGGCACGACCCGAACAGCGCGCGCGCGCTGACAACATGGTCCCCCGCCCGCAGCATTGCCGTCAGCGCGCCCGACACCGCCGCCATACCGCTTGCGGTGGCAAAGGCATCTTCGGTGCCTTCCAGCGCGGCAATACGCTCTTCGAACATCCGCGTGGTCGGATTGCCATAGCGGGCATAGATGAACTCATCCGGCCCCGCCTGCACGAAACGCGCCTCGGCCGCTTCGGCGGTCGGGTAGACAAAGCCTTGCGTCAGGAAAATCGCCTCGGCCATCTCGCCGTACTGGCTGCGGCGGCTGCCCTCATGCACCAGTTTCGTGCGCGTGTTCCAAGTGTCAGACATGCCGTCCCCTCAGGCAAAAGAAAAACCCCGAAACCGGCAAAGGTTCCGGGGGATGCGCCCAGGACCCTTTTAGCGGAATGTTTAACGTGGCCCGCAATCCGGTAACAAAGCACCACAAAACGCGGCATACGCCTTTGCCCCCGCCCGGTCAACGCCCTTGCGCGCGCTGTCACAAAGCCCGCACGCCTGCGGATTGCTGCTTTGGAAATACTCCCGCGCGGAGCGCTCCCGCACCCCCCACCCGTGCAACCATGCAGACAAAAGCGCTACTCGCCCTTTTCGCCCGCCTCTTCCGGCTCGATCAGGAACCGCTGCAGCGCAAAGATCTGCCACCACAGGAACGCCATCAGCGCGACCGGCATGGCAAAGGTTTCCAGCTTGACCCAGGTATCGGTCGACATCGTGCGCCAGATGAACTCATTCGCCACCGCCAGCGCCACGAACATCAGACACAGCCGCCGGGTCAGGATCATCCAGCCCTCGCGCTGCATCGGCAGCAGGTCACCGATGACATATTCCAGCCAGCTCTGCCCGCGCAGCAAGCCGATGCCCAGCAGGGCGGCAAGGCAGCCATAGACAATGCTGGTCTTCATCTTGAAAAACCGCTCGTCATTGAAATACGCGGTCAGCCCGCCGAAGAAGATCACCATGAACGCGGTGAACACCTGCATCCGGCTGATGGTGCCGGTCAGCGCCCACAGGATGCCCATGGCCACCAGAAGGATCGGCACAAACACCAGTGCGGCGATGATGAACCCGGAATACTCGGTGCCCGCGATGGTGAAGGTGTCTTCCTTTATCCACAGATAGATCAGGAAAAAGGCCAGCGTCGGCCCCAGTTCCAGCACCTGTTTTGTCACTGCATTGATCTTGCGCTCTGCCATTTGTTATCCCGCCTGCACCATGATTGCCCCGCCCGCCACGCCTGCCATCAGCAAGGCGCGTGCAAAGCCCACTTTTTCACCCAGTATCGCCCAGCCGATCACCGCCGCAAAGACCGTAGAGGTTTCGCGCAGCGCCGCAACCTCTCCGACCTTGCCCAAGCGCGTGGCCAGCATGACCCCGCCAAAGCTGACAAAGGCCACCAGCGCCCCGATCATCCCGCGCAGCACCAAAGGCCCCGCCGGGGGCAAAGCCGCACCGATCCCGCGCCACAGCCGCCAGCCGACCAGCAGCGGAAAGTCGATCGAGGTGATCAGGAAAAACCACGCAAGGAAGGTGAACGGGTCCGGCGTCAGCCTTATGCCCCAGGCGTCATAGGTGGTGTAGACCGCCACCAGAAGCCCGCCCGCAAAGGCCCAGGCCAGCCCGGCCCGCAGCGCCCCGCGCGCCACCACCCCGCCGCGCAGGTTCAGCGCCGCAAGCGCCAGGATCGAGGCCGACAGGATCGCCACCCCCAGCCATTGCAGCGCGCCGTACCCCTCGCCCAGAAAGATCGCCGCGAACGCAAGCGTCGCCAGCGGCCCGGTGCCGCGCACCACCGGATAGACCACGGTGAACGCCGCCCGCTCATAGGCCAGTGCCATCGTCAGCTTATAGGCGAAATGAATGCCAAGCGCACCCAGCAGCACCAGCCATTCCACCCCCTGCGGCCATGGCACGAGGAACAGCGCCACGGGGGCCGAAAAAACCGCGATCCACAGATCAATCGACCCGCGCGTGACCCAAGGGTCATGCCGCCCCTTTTGCAAGGCCCCGAACACCGCATGGGCAAAGGCCGAGGTCAGCGCCAGCATCAGCGCCAGCCGCAGCCCTTCGGGCGTGCCTTCAAGAGAGAGGAGCCATTGAGACATGAAAGCTTCGTCCTTGCTGGACCCGCCGGGGGCTTTGCCCCCGGACCCCCAGAATATTTAGAAACAGATGATGAGGTTAAGTGTCGAGCCCGACGAGGGCACGCGCGAAATCATCGGGGTCAAAGGGGGCGAGGTCGTCAATCTGCTCGCCGACCCCGATGGCGTGGATCGGCAGGCCGAACTTGTCGGCCAGTGCCACCAGCACGCCACCCTTGGCGGTGCCGTCCAGCTTGGTCATCACCAGACCCGAGACATCGGCGATCTTGCGGAAGATCTCGACCTGAGCGATGGCATTCTGGCCGGTGGTGGCGTCCAGCACCAAAAGCGTGTTGTGCGGCGCTGTGGGGTCCACCTTGCGCAGCACCCGCACGATCTTGGCCAGTTCTTCCATCAGGTCGGCGCGGTTCTGCAACCGGCCTGCGGTGTCGATCATCAAAAGGTCGGCCCCGTCAGCGCGCGCCTTGGTAAAGGCGTCAAACGCCAGACTGGCCGGATCTGACCCTTCGGGTGCGGTCAGCACCGGCACGCCCGCGCGGGTGCCCCAGACCTGCAACTGTTCGACCGCCGCCGCACGGAAGGTGTCACCCGCCGCGATCACCACCGACTTGCCCGCCGCCTTGAACTGGCTGGCCAGCTTACCGATCGTCGTGGTCTTGCCCGAGCCGTTGACGCCCACCACCAGCACCACCTGCGGTTTGGTGGGATAGAGCGGCAAGGGCCGCGCCACCGGGGTCATGATCCGGGCCACTTCAGTCGCCAAGGCCTGCCGCAACTCGGTGGCCGAGATCTTCTTGCCATAGCGGCCTTCGGCGATGTTGGCACTGACCCGCAGCGCGGTATCGACGCCCATATCGGCCTGAATCAGCACATCCTCCAGGCTTTCCAGCATCGCGTCATCCAGCTCGCGCCGGGGTTCCTCGACCCCGGGGGCGGAGAACAACCGCCCCAGCAGGCCGGGCTTTGCGCTGTCGGGCTGCGGTGCCGCTGTGCTGCCGATCTCTTGCGGGGCAAGCCCCTCGCCCGCGCCCGTGTCAGCGACCAGCGCCTCCAGCCCATCGCCGATCTTGTCCGACGAGCGGAACATCTTGTCGCGCAGTTTCTTGAAGAATGTCATCGGGGCCCCGGTCCTGTGACGGCACTTTCCTTCACCTAAGCCCAAACCGCCCCCGATGGAAGGCTTTGCCGGACAGATCCGCCCGGCAAGGCCTGCACGGACCGGCGACGCCGCACCACGCCTGAGCGACCGCATCGCCATGGAAAGGCCGGAAACCTGTGCTAAAAGGCAGAGATGACCAGCCGCCCGCTTCCCATGCCCGTCTTTGCCGCCGCCGCCCTGTCGCCCGCCGCCCTGCTGGGCCATGGCGTCTGGGCCGGGGGCGGATGGCTCTGGGCCGGGGTGCTTTATATGGCGGTGCTGGTGATCGTGCTGGACCAGCTGATCCCCTATGTCGCCGGAAATGCGCCCGAAGGGGCGGAGTTTCCCGCCGCCGATGCGGTGCTGGTCGCGGTCGGGCTGGCGGGGCTGGCGCTGATGCCGCTGACGGTCTGGGCCATCACCGCAGACCATCTGCGGACGGGCGAGAAACTGCTGCTGGCCATCGGCACCGGCACCTTTCTGGGGCAGGTCGGCCACCCGGCGGCGCATGAGCTGATCCACCGCCCCGGTCGCTGGCTCTACCGGCTGGGGGTGTTGGTTTACGGCATGATGCTGCTAGGCCACCACGCCTCGGCCCACCGGCTAGTGCATCACCGGGCAGTGGCCACGCCGGATGACCCCAATTCGGCCCGCGCGGAGGAGAGTTTCTGGCGCTTTGCGCCGCGCGCGTGGATCGGTGGCTTCCGCGCGGGCAAGGCGGCGGAAGATGCGCGGCGGATACGGCGGGCGGGGCGGTTGGGGCTGCATCCCTACCTGTGGTATCTGGTCATCGGGCTTGGCAGCCTTGGCGCGGCGGCGCTGATCGGGGGGCTTCCGGGGATGCTCATCTGGCTGCTGTTGTCGGCCCATGCGCAGCTGCAGCAACTGCTGGGCGATTACGTGCAGCATTACGGGCTGAGCCGCGCCCGCCTGCCCGACGGACGGTATGAGCCGGTCAGCCCGCGCCATTCGTGGAACACGCCGCACTGGTTTTCCTCGGCCCTGATGCTGAACGCGCCGCGCCATTCCGACCACCATGCCCACCCGTCGCGCCCCTATCCGGCGCTGCGGCTGGCCGAAGACGCGCCATTGCTGCCCTGGCCGCTGCCGGTGGCCTGCGGCATGGCGATGGTGCCGCGCCTGTGGCGGCGGCGGATGCGCCCGCATCTTAAGCGCTGGCACACCCAGACCGCGCAGGAACCCGCCCAGTAACAGCGCAGTCACTGGCGTTCACGGGCGCGGCATGCAACGCTGTGCCTGTCCCTGACCGGAGGTTCCCCGATGCGCCGCCTTGCCCAAAGACTGGCCCAGACGCTCACCCTGTGCCTGACCCTGCTGCCCGGCCTGCTGGCCGCCGCAGAACCCCCGGTGCCGATGACCGGGGCCGAGTTCGAGGCCTATACCACCGGCAAGACCCTGACCTTCAGCCAGCGTGGCGAGGTCTACGGGGCCGAGCAATACCTGCCGGGCCGCAACGTCCGCTGGGCCTTCAAGGGTGACATCTGCCGCAATGGCAGCTGGTATGAACAGGCCGGGCTGATCTGCTTTGTCTACGAACACGATCCCGGCCCGCAATGCTGGAACTTCTGGCGGCAGGACGGGCGGCTGACCGGGCTGTTCATCGGCGACGGCTTCGGGTCAGAACTGTCGGAGGTCGCACAATCGCCCGACCCCCTCGCCTGTGCCGGGCCTGATCTGGGGGTTTAGGCGGGGTCTGAAATCGCGCACGGGCGCAGCCTTCAGGATACGCTCCGCGGGGAGTATTTCTGAAAGCTGCAATGAAAAGCGCTGTGGGCTTGCAGCTTTTCCAAATACTCCCCGCGGAGCGTCCGCCCGTCTGGTCAAGGGATGAGGGCACAGAACCGCCGCAACAGCAGGCTTTTCATTTTCGAACATTTTTGCGAGCAGACTGCCCAAAGTTGCCCAATCTCTTTCAACTTTAGAACAAAGACCCCTGTTCCGGCGGCTTTGTCCCGCCGCCCTTGCGCGGCGTGGCCTTTGGTGCCGGACCGCCCAATGCCAGCCGCCCGTCGTGAAACTCCACCTCCAGCGCCTGTGCCTTTTCCGCCGCCGCGCGCGAGGTGACGACCGCACCGTCACCGCGCACCACTGCATAGCCGCGCCGCAGGGTCTGGGCGTAGCCAAGCGTCTGCCGCGTGCGGTCCAGCGCGTCCAGCCGCCGTGACAGATCGCTCAGGCGCTGTGCCGGGGCGGCATCAAGGCGGGCGGAAACGCCTTGCAGAACCACGCGTTGGCCGGTGATCTTCACCCCTGCCTGCGTGACCAGCCGCGCCAGCGATGGCGCAAGGCGCGAGGCCCATTTGTCAAACTGCCCGTGCCACTGGTCGCGCCTGCGCGCGATGCGCGCCTCCAGCGTTTCGGCCCGCCGGTCCAGTGCCTCGCGCCGCCGCAGCACCAAACCGGTCAGCGCTGTGGGCGACAACCGCCCCGCCTGCCGTGCATAGACTGCACGCTTGCGGCTGACCGCCAGCGACAGCCCCCCCGCCAGCCGCCCCGTCGCCGTATCCAGCCGCTGCGCCGGGGTGGCGAGCAAAGCCTCGGGCCGGGGCAGCGCGCGCGCCAGGTCGCGCAGCCGCTGGCCGCGCAAGGCCACCCCCTGCGCCAGTGCCCGGCTCAGCCGCGCGCCCAGAGCATCGACCGCCGCCAGCAATTCCAGCCGCACCGGCACCGCCATCTCTGCCGCCGCCGTCGGCGTCGGCGCGCGCCGGTCCGCCGCATGGTCGATCAGCGTGGTATCGGTTTCATGCCCGACAGCCGAGATCAGCGGAATGGCGGATTCCGCCGCCGCCCGCACCACGATTTCCTCGTTGAAGCCCCACAGATCCTCCAAAGACCCGCCGCCCCGCGCCACGATCAGCACATCGGGGCGCGGCACCGGCCCGCCTGCCTCCAACGCGTTGAAGCCCCGGATCGCCGCAGCCACCTGCGCGGCACAGTCCTTGCCCTGCACTGCCACCGGCCAGATCAGCACATGGCAGGCAAAGCGGTCGCGCAGCCGGTGCAGGATATCGCGGATCACCGCGCCCGAGGGCGAGGTCACCACCCCGATCACCCGCGGCAGATAGGGCAGCGCCTGTTTGCGGCCAGCCTCAAACAGCCCTTCGGCCTGCAAGGCCGCCCGGCGTTTCTCCAGCATCGCCATCAGCGCGCCCGCGCCTGCCGGGGCCACATCCTCGACAATCAGCTGGTATTTCGACTGGCCCGGAAAGGTGGTCATCCTACCCGTGGCGATCACCTCCATCCCCTCTTCGGGACGGACCTGCATCTTGGCGACCTGCCCCTTCCAGGAAATCGCGGCAATCACGCTCCGGTCGTCCTTGAGGTCGAAGTACAGATGCCCCGAGGCCGGGCGCGATACCCGCCCCACCTCGCCGCGCACGCGGACAAGGCCGAATTCGCCCTCGATCACCCGTTTGACCGCGCCGGACAGCTCCGACACGGTGTATTCCGGGCTGTTGCCGGGGGGGGTGGGCGTATCGTCCAGCAGATCCATAGCGCTTGCCTCCATCAAGGCGTGACCTTATGACGCCCGGGAACGAAGGCCAAGGGGGCGCGCCCATGAACATCCTGATCCTCGGTTCCGGCGGGCGCGAACATGCCCTCGCCTGGGCGGTGAAGCAAAACCCCAAGACCGACCGGCTGATCGTGGCCCCCGGCAATGCGGGCATCGCGCAACTGGCGGAATGCGCCGATATCGACATTCTGGATGGCAGTGCCGTGGTGGCGTTCTGCGAGGCCAACGCCATCGACTTCGTGATCATCGGGCCGGAAGCCCCCCTCGCCGCCGGTGTCGCCGATGCCACCCGCGCCGCCGGGCTGCTGACCTTTGGCCCCTCGGCGCAAGCCGCGCGGCTGGAGGCATCAAAAGCCTTCACCAAGGAAATCTGCGACGCCTGCGCCGCCCCCACCGCCGCCTATGCCCGCTTTACCGAAAGCGCCCCCGCCCGCGCCTATGTGCAGACGCAAGGCGCGCCGATTGTGGTCAAGGCCGATGGTCTGGCCGCTGGCAAGGGCGTGATCGTGGCGATGAGCGTGGACGAAGCGCTGGCCGCCATCGACGACATGTTCGGCGGTGAGTTCGGGGCAGCCGGGGCAGAGGTGGTGATCGAGGAATTCATGGCCGGCGAAGAGGCCAGCTTCTTCATCCTGACCGATGGCGTCAACGCCCTGCCCATCGGCACCGCGCAAGACCACAAACGCGTGGGGGAAGGCGACACCGGCCCCAATACCGGCGGCATGGGCGCCTATTCCCCCGCCCCGGTGCTGACCGCCGCCCTGCAAGCACAGGCGATGGAGCAGATCGTGCTGCCCACCATTGCAGAGATGGCCCGGCGCGGCACGCCCTATCAGGGCGTGCTCTATGCCGGGCTGATGATTGATGGCGGCCAGTGCCGTCTGGTGGAATACAACGCCCGCTTCGGCGACCCGGAAACCCAGGTGCTGATGCTGCGGCTTGGCGCGCAGGCGCTCGATCTGCTGCTGGCCTGCGCCGAGGGGCGGCTGGATCAGGCCCGCGCCACATGGGCCGATGACCACGCCCTGACCGTGGTGATGGCCGCAAACGGATATCCCGGGGCCTATACCAAGGGCAGCGTCATCGGTGGACTCTCGGCCCTGCCCGAAACCTCGTCCCAGATGGTGTTCCACGCGGGCACCACGCTGCGCGACGGCCAGATCACCGCCTCTGGTGGCCGGGTGCTGAACGTCACCGCGCGCGGGGCGACCCTGGCCGAGGCGCAGGCCCGCGCCTATGCGATGGTGGATGCCATCGACTGGCCGGAAGGATTCTGCCGCCGCGACATCGGCTGGCGCGCGCTTTGACCGGCCCCCTGCGCCCGGTCCGGGCTGCGGATGCCTCCGGCGGGAGTATTTTTGTCAAGATGAAATCTGCGCGCCTGTGCCGTTTCATCTTGACTTAAATACTCATCTTCACCTCTGCCACACGCGCCGCGCGGCAGGGCTTGCGCCGCCCCCCGCCCCGTCCTATGACACGCCCGATTGTTTTGGGGGCCGTGGGAGGACCAATCCATGCCGCTTCTGGTGATGAAATTCGGCGGAACATCGGTGGCAGACCTGTCACGGATTGCGAATGCCGCGAAAAAGGTGCAGGCCGAGGTCGCGCGCGGCTATGACGTGATCGTCATCGTCAGCGCCATGTCGGGCGAGACCAACAAGATGGTCGGCTATGTCGAGGGCACCTCAAAGCTCTATGACGCCCGCGAATATGATGCCGTGGTGTCGAGTGGCGAGAACGTCACCGCCGGGCTGATGGCGCTGCGCCTGCAGGAAATGGATATCCCGGCCCGCAGCTGGCAGGGCTGGCAGGTGCCGATCAACACCACATCGGCGCATGGCTCGGCCCGGTTCATCGACATCCCGCGCGCCAATATCGACGCCAAGTTCGCCGAAGGCTTCAAGGTCGCCGTGGTCGCGGGCTTTCAGGGCCTCTCGGCCGAAGGCCGCATCACCACGCTGGGCCGGGGCGGGTCTGACACCACCGCCGTGGCTTTCGCCGCCGCCTTCGGGGCCGAACGCTGCGACATCTACACCGATGTCGACGGCGTCTACACCACTGACCCGCGCATCGCCTCCAAGGCCCGCAAGCTGGACCGGATCGCCTTTGAGGAAATGCTGGAACTGGCCTCGCTGGGGGCCAAGGTCCTGCAGACCCGCTCGGTCGAACTGGCGATGCGTTACAAGGTGCGGCTGCGTGTCCTGTCCTCGTTCGAGGATACGGATGAAAACTCTGGAACCCTGGTCTGCGACGAGGATGAAATCATGGAATCGAAAGTCGTCTCTGGCGTGGCCTACAGCCGCGATGAAGCGAAAATGACGCTGGTCACCGTCGAGGACCGCCCCGGTGTCGCCTCTGCCATCTTCGGCCCGCTGGCCGATGCCGGGGTGAATGTCGACATGATCGTGCAGAACATCTCGGAGAAAAACTACGGCACCCACACCGGGGCCGTGACCGACATGACCTTTTCGGTGCCGGTCAATCAGGTCGCCCGCGCGCAAAAGGCGATGGAAGAGGCCCGCGCCGCCGGGATCATCATGTATGACGAGCTGATCTCCGACACCGATGTCGCCAAGGTCTCGGTCGTCGGCATCGGCATGCGCAGCCAGGTTGGCGTCGCGGCCCGGATGTTCAAGGCACTGGCCGCCGAGAACATCAACATCAAGGTCATCGCCACGTCAGAGATCAAGATCTCGGTATTGATCGACCGCAAATATATGGAACTGGCCGTTCAGGCGCTGCACGACTGCTTCGAGCTTGACAAAGCCTGACAGCGGGGCCTGACAGGTCAGGCCCGCATCGCCCAAGCCCCCGGAAAAAATCCAGATTCCGGGGGCCACACCCCGCCCACCGCCACCTTTTGCAGCGCCGCACCCTCCGTCACCGGCAATGCCGCGCTGCGGCGTCTTTCTTCCCTCCCCATCCGGCTTTGCCTCGCCTATAGAAGAGGGCAAGACAAAGGATGCCACAATGCCGGAACGGTCAGACAGCGACAGCCGAAAACTTCTGCGCCGCCTGCGCGATGTGCTGGGCGCGCAGTCCAAAGGGCAGGAACGGCTGGACCAGATCACCCATCTGATCGCCGATTCGATGCTGACCGAGGTTTGCTCGATCTACCTGTTCCGCGACCCTGAAACGCTGGAGCTTTGCGCCACCGAAGGGCTGAAGCCCGAAGCCGTCCACCAGACCCGGATGAAGCTGGGCGAAGGTCTGGTGGGCCGGGTCGCGCGCAGCAACACGCCGGTCAACACCGCCGATGCACCGTCGGAAAAGGGCTTTCGCTACATGCCCGAAACCGGCGAAGAGATCTATTCCAGCTTTCTCGGCGTGCCGATCCAGCGGGTCGGCGAAAAGCTGGGCGTGCTGGTGGTGCAGTCCAAAACCGCCCGGCAGTTTTCCGATGACGAGATCTATGCGCTGGAAGTCGTCGCCATGGTGCTGGCAGAGATGACCGAACTCGGCGCGTTTACCTCTGATGATGACGGCATGCGCGCCCTGCACCGCCAGCCGGTGATGTTCCACGGTGCCACCGGGCAAGAGGGCGCCGCCGAAGGCCATGTCTGGCTGCACGAACCGCGCGTGGTGGTGACCAACCCGGTCGCCGATGACCCGCTGACCGAGATTGACCGCATCCGCGAGGCGGTGGGGCAGCTGCGGGTGTCGGTCGATGATCTGTTGTCGCTGCAAAGCCTCGACAAGGACCAGAAACAGGTGCTCGAAGCCTACCGGATGTTTGCCAATTCGCGCGGCTGGCTGCGCCGGATGGAGGAAGACATCCAAAGCGGGCTGTCGGCCGAGGCTGCGGTCGAAAAGGAACAATCCGCCGCCCGCGCCCGGCTGGAAACCGTGCCCGATGCCTATTTGCGCGAACGGCTGCATGATCTGGACGATCTGTCGAACCGGCTGCTCCGTATCCTGACAGGTCAGGGTGCCGATACCGGGGCGGCGATGCCGGAGAACCCGGTGCTGGTGGCGCGCAACATTGGTCCTGCGGAACTGCTGGAATATGGCCGCAAGCTGCGCGGCGTGGTGCTGGAGGATGGCTCGGTCGGCAGCCATGCCGCCATCGTCGCCCGGGCCTTGGCGATTCCGCTGGTGATCCATGCCCGCCGGGTGACATCCGAGGCGCTGAACGGCGACCATATCCTTGTCGACGGCGATCAGGGCATCGCCCATCTGCGGCCCGAAGAAACCGTGGCCCGCGCCTTCCGCGACAAGATCGCGATGCAGACCCAGGCGCAGCAGCGCTACGCCTCGCTGCGCGACCTGCCCGCGCTGACCCGCTGCGGCACCACCATCGCGCTGCACATGAATGCGGGGCTGATGGCCGATCTGCCCAGCCTTGACGGCTCGGGGGCCGATGGCGTCGGGCTGTTCCGCACCGAGTTGCAGTTTCTGGTGCGCAACAAGATGCCGCGCCGTGCTGAGTTGGCCACACTCTACGCGCGCGTGATGGATGCGGCCAAAGGCAAGCGCGTGGCGTTCCGCACGCTCGATATCGGGTCAGACAAGGTGCTGCCCTATATGAAGCCCAATGATGAGCCCAACCCGGCGATGGGCTGGCGCGCCATCCGGGTGGGTCTGGACAAACCCGGCGTGCTGCGCATGCAGATACAGGCGCTGTTGCGCGCCACCAACGGCCGGCCGCTGACAGTGATGTTCCCTTTCGTGTCGGAATTCTCGGAATTCCAGCACGCCCGCGCCCATGTGCTGCGCGAGGTGCACCGCGAACGCTCGCTCGGCCATGTGGTGCCGGATCAGCTGGAAATCGGGGCCATGCTGGAAACCCCCAGCCTCGCCTTCGCGCCGGATGCGTTTTTCCAGCTCACCGATTTTGTCTCCATCGGCGGCAATGATCTCAAGCAGTTCTTCTTCGCCGCCGACCGCGAAAACGAACGGGTGCGCCGCCGCTATGACATGCTCAACCTGTCTTTCCTTGGCTTTATCGAGCAGATCATTGCCCGCTGCGCCGCCACCGGCACGCCACTGTCCTTCTGCGGCGAAGATGCCGGCCGCCCGGTCGAGGCACTGGCGCTCGCCGCCCTCGGTCTGCGCAACCTGTCGATGCGCCCTGCCTCGATCGGCCCGGTCAAAGCCCTGCTGCGTCGCGCCGATCTGGCCCAGATCCGCCGCGTGATCGACACCGCTCGCGCAAACGGCGAAGACAGCGCCCGCCCCACGTTGATGGAGTTCCTGTCCACGCTCAGCGACTGATCCTGCCCGACCAAGCCTGCCAAGGTCCCTCGCCATTTTCAGTCCTGAAATATCCGCGCCGGAGGCAACGTCGCGGGCCGGTAGGCCGCAGGCCAGAGGCGCGCTTGAAAACCGCGCGGCGCAGCCGCTCCTTCAGATCCCCGCCCGCAACCGCGGTGCCGCAACAGCTTCGCGGAAATCGGCCAGCACCTGCTCGGCCCCGTGGGTCTGCGACAGGCGCAGCAGGGCAAAGCGCACCCGGGCGATCTCGGAGTAATAGTTCAGAAACGCCGCATTCACCGCCGCGCCGGTGACCGCCCCGATCAGCGGTATCGCCTGTGCTGCCAGCTTTTGCCCCAAAGCCGTCGCCAGCTTGGGCGCGACACTGGCAATCACCTTCTGCACCGCAGGCCCGGTCAGCGTCAGCCGGGCCGAAACGAAACTGGTGTTGATCCCGTCATCTTCCGCCAGCGGACTGCCCGCGCCGAACACCCGGATACATTCCGCCCGCACCACAGGATCATCAGGGTCGAACCCCTCGGCCCGTGCCGCCTGCCTTATTGCATGCAGGATCACCGTCACCGTCACCGGCAGTTCTGCCAGCGCGGTGGGCAAGCCACCCGCCCCGCCCGCAGCCCCTGTGGCCATGGCGGCAAACAGCGGCCCGCGGGTCCCGGTGTCGGGCAGCCGGTCGCCCTGCCCGGCCACCGCCATGGCCGCCGACAGAGCCTGCGCCACCACCCGCTCAATCTGGGTGCGATAGACCTGCGGCACCAGCGCCATCTGCCGCTCCAGCGTGCCGCCCAGCCGGTTGACCATGGCCATCACCGGCCCATTGGCGCGCTTGTGCCGGGCGGCCAGCGCCCGGATTTCCGGGGAAAGATCCCCGGGTGGCACAATGGTCGACAGATCGGCGGGCAAGGGTTTCATACCTGATGATATGGGGGCAATCCGCCGCCGCGCAATGGCCTATCCGCGCGGCTCAGGTGGCTTTTGTCACCGCCCCCGTCACGCCGTCCCAGGCCCCGGCCTTCAGCGCCAGCCCCAGCACCCGGTCGGGGTTGGTCGGCGGCGGCATCACCACGCCCTCCAGCCGCCGGAACCCGAAGCGCCCGTAATAGGGCGCGTCCCCCACCAGCAGCACCCGCTCCCAGCCCAGACGACGCGCCTCGGCCACGCTTTCGTTGATCAGCAATGCCCCCAGCCCTTCACCCTGCCGGGTCGGGTGCACCGCAATCGGCCCCAGCAGCAGCACATCCTGCCCGCCCACCAGTGCGGGCCAATAGCGGATCACCGCCGCCAGCGTGCCGTCGGCATCGCGCAGGGTCAGGCACAGCGCCGCCACCGTCGGCACCCCGTCGCGTAAGCGGTAGGACGACAGCGCCGTGCGCCCGGGGGCAAAGCACAGATCATACAGCGCCTCGACCTCCCACCAGTCGTCCTCGGTCTCTTCCTCCAGCCTGTACACCCGGATTGCTCCCCGCTTAAACACCTGCAACCACGGGCGATTCCCTGCTCCAGCCCCAGACGGGGCCGCGACAAAGCCGCGTGACAAGTGCGCGTAACATGCGTTTATGTCAGGTTCAAATACCTGTTCCCAGAAGTCTGCTTTTCCCCCGATCCCCGCCGAAAGGACCGCGTGCCGATGTTCTACCGCCCCGAAGATGGTCACGGCCTGCCGCACAACCCGTTCAACGCCATCGTCACCCCCCGGCCCATCGGCTGGATCTCCTCCACCGGGTCACAGGGTGACAATCTGGCCCCCTATTCCTTCTTCAACGCCGTGGCCTATGTGCCGCCGCAGGTGATGTTCGCCAGCACCGGGGCCAAGGACAGCTTGCACAACATCCGCGAAACCGGCGTCTTTGCCGCCAACATCACCGCCGCCGACCAGTTGCAGGCGATGAGCGAAACCTCCGCCGCCCTGCCCCCCGGCACCGATGAGTTCACGGCCGCCGGGGTGGCAAAAGCCGCCTGCACCACCATCCCCTGCCCCCGCGTGGCAAATGCCCCCGCCACGCTGGAATGTGTCGTGACCCAGATCATCGCGCTGAAGGGCCGCAATAACTTTCTGATATTGGGCGAGGTCACCGGCATCCACCTGCGCGATGACTGCATGGTCGATGGCCGCTTCGACCCCGGCCGCTATCACCCGCTGGCCCGGATGGGCTACCGCGACTATGCCATCGTCACCGAGGTTTTCGAACACCTGCGCCCCGGCGACTGACGCTGCGGGCCTGCACGCACCGCTTCCCAAGTCGGTAGGGCGGGGGCCTCCCCGCCTGCCCGGCCAAGGCCCGCGTCCCAGATCCGCTCACGCAAGCACTCAACCCGCAGAGGAGTCTTGCGTGCAAGGCTGTTACATTGGCAGGATAGACGGCAGAGAAAATCAACCAACCCATGAGGCTGCCGATGCCCCCCCTGTCCCGCCGCCAGTTCCTGCTGACCTCCACCGCTGGCAGCCTTGTGCTGCTGCACCCCTTTGCCGCGCATGCGCAGGCCGGTCAGGCCCATCTGCGGATTCTGGCCACCACCGATCTGCACTGCCATGTGCAACCCTATGATTACTATGCCGACAAACCCAATGACACCATGGGTCTGGCCCGTACCGCCAGCCTGATCGCTGCCGTCCGGGCCGAGGCTGGCAACAGCATCACCGTCGACAATGGTGATTACATGCAGGGCAACCCGATGGCCGATTTCATCGCCTATGCGCGCGGCATGAAAGACGGCGATCTGCACCCGGTCATCGCCGGCATGAACGCGCTTGGCTTTGATGCGGGCACGCTGGGCAACCATGAATTCAACTACGGCCTGCCCTTCCTTGATCTGGTCAACGCCCGCGCCGATTTCCCGGTGCTTTGCGCCAACGTCGCCAGGACCCTTGGCGCCTCGCCGCGCGAAGATGACCTTTACGCCCCGCCTTACGTGATCCTCGACCGGGAACTCACCGATGGCAGCGGCGCTGCACTGCCGATCCGCATCGGGTTGATCGGCTTTGTCCCGCCGCAGATTTTGCAATGGGACCGCAGCCATCTCGACGGCAAGGTTCAGACCCGGGATATCGTGCAGGCCGCGCAAGCCTGGGTGCCGCAGATGCGCGAAGACGGGGCCGATATCGTCATCGCCCTGTGCCATTCCGGCATCGACGCAGGCCCTTATGCCGAGGGGATGGAGAATGCCGCCCTGCATCTGGCCGGGGTCGATGGCATCGACGCGCTGGTGACCGGCCACCACCACCGCCAGTTCCCCGGCAGTGATTTTGAAGGCGACGGCATCGACAACGCCAAAGGCACCCTGCGCGGCAAACCCGCTGTGATGCCCGGCTTCTGGGGCAGCCATATGGGGTTGATCGACCTGATGCTGACCCATGACGGCGGCACATGGTCGGTCGCCGCCCACGAATCCACCCTGCGCCCGATTTACGAGCGGCTCGAAGACCGCTCCATCAAACCCCTCGCCGATGACTTCGCCCCCGCGATTGCGGCCACCGCCCAGACCCATGCCGATACCCTTGAGTATGTGCGGGCCGAGGTCGGCCAGACCTCTGCCCCGCTGCACAGCTATTTCGCGCTGGTCGCCGATGACCCGTCGGTGCAGATCGTCAGTCTGGCGCAGATGTGGTACGTTTCCCAGCTGCTGCAAGGCACCGAACACGAAGGCCTGCCGATCCTCTCCGCCGCCGCGCCGTTCAAGGCGGGCGGGCGCGGCGGGCCGGAGTATTACACCGATGTCGCAGTCGGTCCGGTCGCCATCAAGAACGTGGCCGACCTTTATCTCTACCCCAACACCCTGCAAGCTGTGCGGATCACCGGCGCGCAGCTGAAAGACTGGCTGGAACGCAGCGCCGGGATCTTCAACCAGATCACCCCCGGCGAGGCCGACCAGCCGCTGATCAACCCGGCCTTCCCCAGCTATAATTTCGATGTGATCGACGGCGTGACCTATCAGATCGACCTGACCCAGCCGTCCAGATATGACAGCGACGGTGCCTTGGTGGATGACACCGCCAACCGCATCATCAACCTGATGTGGGACGGCGCGCCGGTTGAGCCCGCTGCCGAATTCATCGTCGCCACCAACAACTACCGCGCCGGCGGCGGCGGCAGCTTCCCCGGCACGGGGGCAAGCACCACCATCCTGCAAGCGCCCGACACCAACCGCGACGTGATCGTGCGCTATATCGTCGATCAGGGCACCATCAGCCCGGCAGCAGATGCAAACTGGAGCTTTGCCCCCGCAGGCGGCGCCACCGTGATCTTCGACACCGGCCCCAAAGCCGCAACCTACCTGCCCGAGATACAGGCCCGCGGGTTGATGATCGACCCCGCAGGGGACGGCGACGACGGCTTCGCCCGCTTTCGGATCACGCTGTAGCCGCGCAACCCGGCGGGGTGCCCAACAGGGCTACCGGCAGTACTGCGCCCAAAGCCCCCGGACCGTGGTCGCCCCCCCCTCAAGGGGCACCCTTAGTGGGAGGGGGGCGAGGGGACGGCTCTCAGCGTAGGGCGGGGTTCACCCCGCCACTCCAACGCAATACCCATGAGGGTCCGGCTGGCCCCGCCCATTTCGAAAAAAATGTTAAGTCTACACCGACAAGCCATTGCTTTCATGACCTTCCACTCCCTGCAACACAGGCAGACACCGCCTCCCTTCTCCGCCGCCCCAAAAGCAACAGGCGGGCAGAAGATCTGCCCGCCTGTTGTCCTTTCAGTCTGACTTGTAGAACTCAGCCCGCCAGGGTGCCTTTGCAGCGCTGATAATAGATCCCGCCGCCCAGAAGCGCACCGATCACCCAGGCATAGCCCTGCAACTGCTCCAGCACCGGAACCCAGACCGTCGCCACCGAAAACACCGCCGCGATGCCAAAGGCCAGCAGCGCGTGCTGGTTCCAGCCATTGCCATAGTGATAGACCCCGCCGTCCATATTATACAGATCGTCGCGGTTCAGCACCTGCTTGCGGATCAGATAGTAATCCACCACCAGAATCCCATAGAGCGGGGCCAGCGTCGCGCCCAGCGTGTTCACAAAGCCGCTGATCCCGATCGAACTGATCACCGCCGTCCACAACCCGCCAATCACCAGCGCAAAAACCGAGGTGACAATCCCCGCCTGACGAAAGCTGATCCGCCCGGGGGCCAGATTGGCAATCCCGTTCACCGCCGGGATGAAGTTGGCCACCAGATTGATGCCCACCGTCGCCGCAAAGAAGGTGATCGCCGCGATCACTCCCAGCAGCACGCTATCGGTCCGCTCCACAATCTCGGTCGGGTTGATGATCTGCTCGCCGTACACCGCCGCAGCGCCTGCGGTGGTCAGCAGCGCCAGCGCCGAGAACAGGATCATGTTCAGCGGCAGCCCGGCCAGATTTCCCTTGACCATCGCATCCTTTGACTTGGCATAGCGCGAGAAATCGCTGAAATTGATCATCACGGCGGCGAAATAGGCGATCATCGTGCCGACAATCGCGATGAACCCGGCAAATTCCGTGCCCCATGTGCCGTCCGGGTTGGCAAAGATCGTCGCCGCCTGCTGCAACAGCTGGCCGTCAGACTTCACCCACAGCACGGCGACCAGCCCGATCATCACCGCATAGACAAAGGGGCCGGCAATGTTCAGGAAGGTTGCCACCCAGGTCATGCCGCGCCAGAAGATCACGATATGGAAGGCCCAGACAATCAGGAACGACAGCCAGTCGATCCCGGTCATCCCCAGAAACTCACCCCCACCCGAGGCCCCGGTGATCAGCCGGATCAGCAGTGCCAGCGCGGTTGAGGCAAAGTAAACCTGCACCCCGTACCAGAACACCGCCACAATCGCGCGCAGAATGGCCGGCAGCTTCGCCCCGGCCGTGCCCATGCTGGCGCGGGCGAACACCGGATAGGGAATGCCGTATTTTTCACCGGCAGCGCCCGACAGGTTCACCAGAAACATCACGAACAGCCCGGCCGCGATCAGGGCGGCAAAGGCGGTCCAGCCGCTGACGCCATAGCCGATGAACAGCGATGCCACGAGGCTGTAGCCGAACAATGACTGCACATCATTGGCCCAGACGTTGAAAATCGCGAACCAGCCCCATGTCTTTTCATGCGGCTCGGTCGGACGCAGCGCGTCCTCGTCTCCCGCCAGGTCTTCGGTCGCTGTCATGACTGCCATTGTGTTGTCCCTTCCTTTGTTGGTCTGTGCCGTCTTGCTGGTCCCCGGGCTGTTGACCGCCCGTTCATGTGACGCTTTGCCACTGGCATGGCGCAAGACATTTATCGTAACATGTTAGGCAGAGGCCCAGCAACAGACTACATAGCACGGCAAAGAAGGACCTTATTGAAATGAAAGACAATCGGCCCGCTGCCCCTGCGGATACCACCGACGCCGATGGAAACGGCACCGGGTCCGGCGTTCGCACAGATCACCCGCAGGGCGATCAGTCCGATCAGGCGCACCGGGCCCTTGTCGACGGGTTGCGTGGCGGCACCCTGCGCAGCGGCATGTTCCTGTCAATGCCGATGCTGGTCACTGAGCTGGGCTTCCCCCTCGCCGCCGTGCGGGAAGCGGTCAAGCGCGCCGAGGCCGCCGGTCTGGTCCGCATCCTGCCCAAACGCGGCGTCATGGTCATGACCGCCGACCCGGACACCACGCGCGACTGCATGGATCTGCGCGCGATGCTCGACCTGCACGGCGCGCGCCGTCTGCTGGCGGGGGCGGATGCCCTGCCGCTCGCCGCCCTGCGCGCCACGCATGAGGCGCTGCTGCACGACGCAAGCGCCCCCGCCGCGCCCGACCTGCAGCGCCGCGCGATCACCACCGACCTGTCGCTGCACGACGCGCTCGCCACCGGGCTGGACGGCCCGGTGCTGCGCCGGCTCTATGCCGAAAACCGCGACCGCATCGCCGTGATCCAGACCCAGCGCCCGTTTCTGGCCGACCGCATCATCCCCGCCATGACTGAACATCTGGCCATCATTGCAGCACTCGAGGCCCGCGACCTGCCCGCCGTCGAGCAGACCATCCGCACCCACCTGACCAACACCCTGCGCTGGTGGGGGATCGACAGCCGCTGACCGCAATTCTCCTGCATCGCACAAACAAGGGCGGGGAGACCCCCGCCCTACGGGTCACGCTTGTGTCCATCCAGATCTCGGGCGGCTTTTTCGGCTTCGGCCTTTTGCCGGTCGCGCTCAGTTCGGGTCAGGCCGGATTTCGCCGCGTTTTCATCCGCCTTGGCGCGGGCGGTCTTGCGGGCGGCCTGCTTTCTGGCTTGGCGCAGGTTGACGATCTCGGCCATGTGCTTAACGCTCCCTGCCCGCAGCAGGGGCTGCGGGCGTTCGATGCTTCGAACGCTCCACCGGAGCTGTTGGTCCGGGTCAGCTGACCCGGATCGTCTTTCACCCCTTGGGGCCGATCATATCCTCGGGCCGCACCACGCGGTCAAAGGTCTCGGCATCGACAAAGCCAAGCGCAATCGCTTCTTCTTTCAGGGTGGTGCCGTTCTTGTGGGCGGTTTTGGCCACTTTGGTCGCGTTGTCATAGCCGATGGTGGGGGCAAGTGCCGTGACCAGCATCAGCGATTCCTTCATCAGCTTGTCGATGCGCGGAATGTTGGCTTGGGTGCCCACCACCATATTGTCGGTGAACGACCCGGCCGCATCGCCCAGAAGCTGCATGGATTGCAGCAGGTTATACGACATCATCGGGTTGTAGACGTTCAGTTCAAAGTGCCCTTGCGATCCGGCAAAGCCGATGGCGGCGTCATTGCCCATCACATGGGCGCAGACCATGGTCAGCGCCTCGGCCTGCGTCGGGTTGACCTTGCCCGGCATGATCGAACTGCCGGGCTCGTTGGCCGGTAGTTTTAACTCGGCAAACCCGGTGCGCGGGCCTGAGCCGAGCAGGCGCAAATCATTGGCGATTTTCATCAGGGCCACGGCGAGGGTTTTCAGTGCACCGGACAGACTGGTCAGGGGTTCGTGGCCAGCCAGGGCGGCGAATTTGTTGGGTGCGGTGACCAGCGGTAGGCCGCTCAAGGCCGCGAGTTCGGCGGCGATGGCCTCGGCAAAACCCGGCGGCGCATTGAGCCCGGTGCCGACGGCAGTGCCGCCCTGAGCGAGTTCGCAAACCGCCGGCAGGGTGGCGCGGATCGCTCGCTCGGCATAGTCGAGCTGGGCGACGAAAGCAGAGAGTTCCTGGCCGAAGGTGATCGGTGTGGCATCCATCATGTGAGTGCGCCCGGTTTTCACCAGTTTACTGTGGCGTGCGGCTTGCTCGGCCAGCCCGCCAGACAGTTCGGCCAGGGCCGGCAGCAAGTCATGCAGCAGGGCGCTGGCCGCGGCGATGTGCATGGCCGTGGGGAAGCTGTCGTTGGAGCTTTGTGCGCGGTTGACATGATCATTGGGGTGCACCGGACTCTTGCCGCCGCGCGCGCTGCCGGCCAGTTCGTTGGCGCGGCCGGCGATCACCTCGTTGACGTTCATGTTGCTCTGGGTGCCGCTGCCGGTTTGCCACACTACCAAGGGGAATTGCTCATCATGCTGGCCGGCCAGTACTTCGTCGGCGGCTTGCTCGATCAGCCTGGCAATGTCCGGCGGGAGGTCGCCGATGCGGTCATTGACCCGCGCGGCGGCTTTCTTGATCAAGGCCAGGGCATGCAAAACGGCCACTGGCATGCGCTCCTCGCCGATGGCGAAGTTGACCAGTGAGCGTTGGGTTTGCGCGCCCCAGTAAGCCGTTTCAGGTACTTCAATGGGGCCCAGGCTGTCGGTTTCGGTGCGGCTCATGGAACTCTCCAGAAGGCGATTCAGCAAGTTTAGGCCGCTGCAAGGGTTCGCAGGTTCCCTGGCAGGTTATTTGTCTCGCTTGTGCTGACAGTCCTGATTGCATGGGCTCTACCAGCGCGCCTGGGTTTTGCCCAGCCAGCCGAGTGCTCGATCCACTGGCACACATGCGCCGGTTGGGCCGCGGAGCATGCCGTCAAAGTGACCAAACCATTGTTTGGTATCGGCGTAGAAGGGGCCGAGGCGCGGGTAGGCTTTATGTAGCTGCTGTGCAGTGAAGGTCAAATCGACACGTCCGTCGAGACTGTTCAGGCGCCATGGCGCCAGTGGTGTCTGGGGTTGTTGGATCAGTACCTGGGTATCCAGGTGCAACAGTTCGCCGCCGAACCACAAGGCGTTTTCCGACAAGCCGCTGTGATCGGTCCAGCCTGCCCCGAAATTACCGGCAATGCCGCCCGGCGCGGCAAAGGCGGCGCGTGTCCAGTGACTGTGCAATGGCCAGACACCGCGGCCAAAGTCCATGGCGGCAAAGCTGTGCCCGGCTACGCAGCTGTAGTGCCGGTTACCCAGTTGCACGCTGCCGCTGGTTGGCAGCCCCATTTGCCGGCAGGTGGCATGAAAGTGTCGCGGGCCGAGCGGGGCGATCAGATTGACCGAGTCGAGGTGGGCAGGCCGCTGGATATCCAGATCAACCTGCAGTGGTTGGCCGCCGATGTCTGGCGCAGCGGCCGTCAGTCTTGTGCGCCCAGGCTGTTCGATAACGCGCACTTGCAGGCGTGGGTGGCAGAACTCATGGCTTTGCTCAGGCTGGCTCGGCAGTCCACAGCCTTTCGCAAGCAGGCGCAACTGACTATGCGCAACCGCCTGGCCAGTGCTCAGGTCGAGGAAATAGGCAGCGCCGTAACCCACATAGTCGAGGTCGGCCTGGGTCAGGGAGAGCATCCAGTGCGGGGTGGTAATGCACCAGTGGTTCCAGCGTTTACGGCGGCCGAGATGACCGGGCAGGGCGCAGTCGACTCGAGGGCGCGGCGACCAGCCAATGGCCTGCGGATTGAGCTGGCCTTGAGCGTCGCACAGGGCTATCGCACAAGAGGTGTGTGGGCTCATCGGTTACGTCCATGTATGTTGCTGCACGCAGCGCAGCGAGTTCGCCGGCATCGAAGCGCGTAGAAGTTATCTTGATATAGGTTGAGCTTGCCCGTACCGACAGGGCAGGGCAAGTGCTGGCATTCTGATCTGCCCTGATTAGGACGGCGTTTGCTTGAGTGGCAGGCGGGCTTGGGCACAAAATGGCCGGTATTGGGTCATACATGACTCGTCCTATTTAATCCGGAGCCAAAAATGTCACGTTTACCTGCCCTCTGCGCCGTCGCCATATTAACCTGCGGCAGCGCTCAGGTGTTTGCCGATGCCACCAGTCATGCGGCCGATGCGGAGCGTTTTCTGCAACTGGCCCAAGCCGACAAACTGGTGGTGCCAGTCTATGCCCAGGTGCAACAGATGTTCGCCCAGCGGTTTGCCGAAAGCGGCACGGGCAAGAACAAACAGGCGCTGCTGGAAACCTATCAGGCCAAGGCCAACGCCGAGCTGGACCGGGCGGTTGCCTGGGACAAGCTCAAGCCCGACATGATTACGCTCTACACCAGCAATTTCAACGAGCAGGAATTGCAGGAATTGGTTAGTTTCTATCAATCGCCATTGGGCCAGAAAGTCTTGCAAAAAATGCCGATGCTGACCGAGCAGTCGGCGCAGCTGACCCAGGGTAAACTGCAAGCAGCCGTGCCGAAAGTGAATAAGCTGCTGGCGGACATGACCACTGAGCTGGAGCCGAAAAAACCGTGAATGGAGTTTTAATATGTCGAAATTAGCTCAACTGCAGACTGCCTTGGCTGCACTTGATCCTTTGCATCTTGAGGTGCTGGACGAAAGTCACATGCACAGCAGGGGGCTGGAAACCCATTACAAAGCCGTGATCGTCAGCCCTTTATTTACGGGCTTGAATGCAGTGAAGCGCCATCAGAAGGTCTACGCCAGCCTGGGCGACTTGATGGCTCAGGTGCATGCCTTGGCGTTGCACACCTATACCCCCGAGGAGTGGGCGCAGCAAGGTGTCGCGCCAGCCTCGCCGACCTGTAAAGGTGGGCATTGATGCGGCGAGAATAGCGCAGGGGATAGATCCTTGAGCCGCTGTTGATTCGCTCTACACGGCAAGCGCCAAGAAAAGTAAACTACCCAGCGCGCCGGCTCATGCCGGCGCGTTTTTTTGCAATCCCAGTCCGCTCTTTACGTGGGCGACTACTGAAGGAAGAAGTTCGATGAGTGATAAAATAGTGGTGGCCGCGCTGTACAAGTTTGTCTCCCTGCCGGATTACCCTGCACTACGCGAGCCCTTGCTGCAAAGCATGCTGGCCAATGGTGTCAAGGGCACCTTGCTGATCGCCGAAGAAGGCATCAATGGCACCGTTTCTGCTTCGCGCGCCGGCATCGACGGCTTGCTCGCCTGGTTCGCCCTGGATCCGCGCCTGGCCGATGTCGATCACAAAGAGTCGTACTGCGACGAGCAGCCGTTCTACCGCACCAAGGTCAAGCTGAAGAAGGAAATCGTCACCCTGGGCGTACCGGGCGTCGACCCCAACCTGCAGGTCGGCACCTATGTCGAGGCCCATGACTGGAACGCGCTGATCAGTGATCCCGACGTGCTGCTGATCGATACGCGCAACGACTATGAAGTGGCGATCGGCACCTTTGAGGGTGCGGTCGACCCCAAGACCAAGTCGTTTCGCGAGTTTCCCGATTACATCAAGGCGCACTTCGACCCGGCCAAGCACAAAAAAGTGGCGATGTTCTGTACCGGCGGGATTCGCTGCGAGAAGGCGTCCAGTTATATGCTCGGTGCCGGCTTTGCCGAGGTGTTCCATCTCAAGGGCGGGATCCTCAAGTACCTGGAACAAGTGCCCCAGGAACAGACCAAGTGGCGCGGTGACTGTTTCGTCTTCGATAATCGGGTCACCGTGCGGCATGATTTGACTGCGGGCGATTATGATCAGTGTCATGCCTGCCGCACGCCGATTTCCGTGGAAGATCGGCAGTCCGAGTATTACACCGCAGGCGTAAGCTGCCCGCATTGCTGGGATTCGCTGCCCGAGAAAACTCGCGCCGGCGCTCGTGAACGGCAAAAGCAGATCGAACTGGCTAAAGCCCGTAACCAACCGCATCCATTGGGTTACAACGCACGCCAAGCTAACGAGGGATAGGCCATGCAAGCGCGCTTGCTCTACGTGATGGACCCGATGTGTTCCTGGTGCTGGGGTTTTGCCCCGGTACTCGAGTCCCTCGTCGAGCAGGCGGCTGCGGCCGGCGTGCCCTTGCAGCTGGTCCTCGGCGGCCTGCGCCGTGATGGCGTGGCCATCGACGCGGCGGCGCGGGTGCGATATCTGGGCTACTGGCAGGCAGTCAATGCCAGTACTGGCCAGCTATTCAATTTCATCGACGGCTTGCCCGAGGGCATGGTTTACGACACGGAGCCGGCCTGCCGGGCGCTGGTTACCGCGCGAAGTCTCGATGTGCATAGCGTCTGGCCGCTGACCCAGTTTATCCAGCGCGCTTTTTATACCCAGGGCGAGGATGTGACTCGGGCCAGTGTGCTGGTCGGGCTGGCCGAGCGTGCCGGGATTCCACGCATCGTTTTTGCCGAAGCCTTCGACAGTGTCGAGCAGCGGGAAGCCACCAGCGCCGATTTCAGCTGGGTGCAGGACCTGGGCATCTCCGGCTTTCCCACCTTGCTGGCCGAACGCAACGGCCAATTGGCCCTGCTGACCAATGGCTATCAGCCCCTCGAGGTTCTGGCGCCCTTGCTCGGTCGCTGGCTGGAGCGCGCGGCTCATGCCTGATCGGTTGAGTTGGGCGGAAATCCGCCGCCTGGCCCTGCATCACAAGAAAGCCCTGATCCTGGCCAATCTGGTGGCGTTCTTTGCCACCCTGTGCAGCGTGCCCATACCTCTGCTGCTGCCGTTGCTGGTCGACGAAGTGTTGCTCAACGATGGCGATGCCGCGCTCACGGTGATGGATCGCTTCCTCCCGAGTAGCTGGGAAACCGCGGCCGGCTATATCGGCCTGATGCTGGTGTTGACCTTGCTGCTGCGCGGCTCGTCATTGATCTTCAACGTGCTGCAGGCACGCCTGTTCGCGCGCTTGTCGAAAGACATTGTCTACCGTATTCGCATTCGTCTGCTCGAGCGGCTCAAGCGCATTTCACTCACTGAATACGAGAGCCTTGGCGGCGGCACCGTGACCACCCACCTGGTCACCGATCTGGAAACCCTGGACAAGTTCGTCGGCGAAACCCTCAGTCGTTTTCTGGTTGCTGTACTGACCTTGGCAGGCACCTCGGCGATATTGCTGTGGATGCACTGGCAACTGGCGCTGTTGATCCTGCTGTTCAATCCGCTGGTGATCTACGCCACGGTGCTGCTGGGCAAAAAGGTCAAATACCTGAAACGCCTGGAAAACGACAGTACCTCGCGCTTTACCCAGGCGCTCACCGAAACCCTCGAGGCGATCCAGGAAATCCGTGCCGGCAATCGCCAGGGATACTTTCTTGGTCGTCTTGGCGGGCGAGCGCGGGAGGTGCGTGACTACGCTGTGGCCTCGCAATGGCGAACCGACGCCTCGAATCGTGCCAGCGGCCTGCTGTTTCAGTTCGGCATCGACGTGTTTCGCGCTGCAGCGATGCTCACCGTGCTGTTCTCCGACCTGTCGATCGGCCAGATGCTCGCGGTGTTCAGCTACCTGTGGTTCATGATTGGCCCGGTCGAGCAGTTGCTCAACCTGCAATATGCCTTCTACGCAGCCGGTGGTGCGCTGGCGCGGATCAACGAACTGCTCGCGCGGCGTGACGAGCCGCAGTATCCGGGCGGTGCAGATCCATTCACAGGGCGCGACACCGTCGGTATCGAGGTGCGCGGCCTGACCTTCGCGTATAACGACGAACCGGTGCTGGATAACCTCAACCTGAGCATTGCACCGGGTGAAAAGGTGGCCATCGTCGGCGCCAGCGGTGGCGGCAAGAGCACCCTGGTGCAGCTGTTGCTGGGTCTTTATACGCCGCAGGCGGGGATCATTCGTTTCGGCGGCTGCAGCCAGCAGGAGATTGGCCTGGAAACCGTGCGTGAGCAGGTCGCGGTGGTGTTGCAGCATCCGGCGCTGTTCAACGACACGGTGCGTGCCAACCTGTGCATGGGCCGTGAACGCAGCGACGAAGCCTGTTGGCGCGCCCTGGAAATCGCCCAGTTGGCCGGCACCATAGGCGCACTGGCCAACGGCCTGGACAGCATCGTCGGGCGTTCCGGCGTGCGCCTATCCGGCGGCCAGCGCCAGCGCCTGGCCATCGCCCGCATGGTCCTGGCCGAGCCGAAAGTGGTGATTCTCGACGAGGCCACCTCGGCCCTGGATGCCGCCACCGAGTACGCCTTGCACCAGGCCCTCAATCAGTTCCTGCACGGGCGCACCACCCTGATCATCGCCCACCGCCTGAGTGCGGTGAAGCAGGCGGATCGGGTCCTGGTATTCGATGGCGGCAGCGTCGCCGAGGATGGCGATCACCAGCAGCTGATCGCCGATGGCGGGCTATACGCCAAGCTGTATGGACATTTGCAGCACTGAGGGGTTGTTAACACTGCGGCCTATGGCAGCCGCCAACAGGCGCGTGGCTTTATTACGCTCGACTTGAGGGGGCTGTGTCTCCAGCCTCTTGGAGGTTAGGGCGTCGCTGCAGCTGCTGGCGTACTGGCCCACTTCTGCAGGTGTTGCGCGCGCGCCTGACTGTCGGCCATTTGCTTATCCAGTGCCTCCTGATAGTCGCTCAGCCAGCTGCGTGATCCCGCGATCATGCCGGCGAGGTCGCGCATGCCGTTTTTCAGCGCCGCCAGGCTGAGCTGGAAGCTCTGTTCCTGGCCGATCAGGGTTTGTGCGACTTGCAGCTGCAAGTCGCGGTTGTCGCCGCTGGTCAGCGGCGCTGCAGGTTTGCTGCTGTGCAGGGTGCTCAACTGATTACCGTGCTGGCTCGCGGTCTGTTCGAGTTCTGCGATCTGTTTCTGCAGTGCGCTTGCCTGTTCTTGCAGGCTCTGGATCTGCTTGGCGCCGCTGTTGTCTTCCTGTTCGCCGGAGCGGCTGAGCAAGCCGATGGTCAGCCAGCTGGCGAGCGTCATCACCAGCACCGCGGCCAGGATGAACAGCAGGATGCGGTCGAGTCGACGGCCTTTCTCCAGCAATTCCAGGCGTTGCTCTGCACTGATGGGCTCGCCGCTACTTTCTTGTGGGTCGTTGCTCATGGCTTTTCCGTCGCGTGATTGTGGCGGTCTAAGTGGCAAGTCTCTGCATGGCATTGTGCCACTATTTTGATATGGCTGGCGTTTCGTCTCGTTGCTGGGTTGGGCGCTATAAATTCGGCGTCTTAAGGTTGGGCCACAGTTCATAGCTAAGCGTTCAACTATTCCTGCACGTTGCGCACTGCAGCGCCGCCTGACGCAGCTGATTGCGAGTGTATGCAGTCATCTTCAGCCAAATCAGTGCTTGTTTGGCAGTTATATGCGCCGCGCTGTAAATAAAACGTTACGACTTGCCTGGTTTTTTACCGTGCTAGCAGCGCTTTCTCTGGTGGCTGGTCAGCCGTAAGGTTTTGTTGCCATTGCCGGTGCCAAGTGTCGCCGCCCGGCGTCTGGGCCATCTTGTGGGGTGTGCTTGCCTCGGTTGTTATGGAGCTATCCGCGTCGTCCTGCCTGCTTGTGATGGCGCTGAATCCACAACAATAACGAGGAGGCGTAATGACCGCCGTGAACAAGATCGAACAGCACAATCCCATCGGTACCGACGGCTTCGAATTTGTCGAGTACACCGCGCCGACGCCCGAGGGCATCCAGCAGTTGCGTGAGCTGTTCACTGCCATGGGCTTTACCGAAACTGCCAAGCACCGCTCCAAGGAAGTCTGGCTGTTCCAGCAGAACGACATCAACTTTGTGCTCAACGGCAGTCCCACCGGGCATGTCCGCGAATTCGGTTTGAAGCACGGGCCAAGCGCCTGCGCCATGGCGTTCCGGGTGCAAAACGCCGCCCAGGCAGCGTCTTATGTCGAGTCGCAAGGGGCTACGCTGGTCGGTAGTCACGCGAACTTCGGCGAGTTGAACATCCCCTGCGTCGAAGGTATTGGCGGCTCCTTGCTGTATCTGGTGGATCGCTATGGCGACAAGAGCATCTATGACGTCGATTTCGAGTACATCGAAGGCCGTACCCCGCAGGACAACGCGGTCGGCTTGAAAGAGCTGGATCACCTGACCCACAACGTCAAGCGCGGGCAGATGGATGTCTGGTCGGGCTTTTACGAGCGGATTGCCAACTTTCGCGAGATTCGCTATTTCGACATCGAAGGCAAACTCACCGGTCTGGTTTCACGGGCCATGACCTCACCGTGCGGCAAGATCCGTATCCCGATCAACGAGTCGGCCGACGACAAGTCGCAGATCGAGGAATTTATTCGCGAGTACCACGGCGAAGGTATTCAGCACATCGCCCTGTCCACCGAGGACATCTATGCCACCGTGCGCCAGCTGCGCGCCAGCGGCGTGCAGTTCCTGGCGACTCCCGGCACCTACTACGACAAGGTCGACACCCGCGTGGCCGGTCATGGCGAGCCAACCGATGTGCTGCGTGAACTCAGCATCCTGATCGATGGCGCTCCGGGCGTCGGTACGTCGGGCGATGACGGCATCCTGTTGCAGATTTTCACCAATACGGTGATCGGGCCGATCTTCTTCGAGATCATCCAGCGCAAGGGCAACCAGGGCTTCGGCGAGGGCAACTTCAAGGCATTGTTCGAGTCCATCGAGGAAGACCAGATCAAGCGCGGTGTGCTCTAGGAGCCTTCGCCCCGGCGCCTATGATTAATAGTGTGCAGGCGCACCGATTAATGGTGCGCACGGCGCACCCTACGATGGAGTTCTGTCATGAGCCGTAACTGGATCAGCTTCCCCCTGCGTGAAGGCGAGTGCTCGCGTCAGGCGCATTGCGACTTTCCCGAGGGCACCTACGAGCGCGAGATGGGCCGCGAGGGGTTTTTCGGCCCTACGGCGCACTTGCACCATAAGCATCCGCCGACTGCCTGGATCGACTGGCAAGGCCCATTGCGCCCGCACGCCTTCAACTTCAACGATATTTCCAGTGAGCGCGATTGTCCGCTGGAAGCGCCGCTGACCCTGCACAATGCCGATATGAAGTTGCGCCTGTGGAGGACCCACGGCGCGATGCGCCACCTGGTGCGCAACGCGGATGGCGACGACCTGCTGTTTATTCATGAGGGGGCAGGGGAGTTCTACTGCGACTTCGGCCACCTGAGCTACCGCGACGGCGATTACCTGCTGATTCCGCGTGGCACCGCCTGGCGGATTGAGACCAGTGCGCCGACCTTTATGCTGTTGATCGAAAGTACCGATGGCGCCTACCAGCTGCCGGACAAGGGCCTGCTTGGTCCGCAGGCGATTTTCGATCCGGCGGTGCTCGATCATCCGCGCATTGATGAGGCCTTCAAGGCTCAGCAGGACGAGAACACCTGGCAGCTGCGGATCAAGCGGCGCAATCAGATCAGCACCGTCACCTACCCGTACAACCCGCTGGATGTGGTTGGCTGGCATGGCGACAACACTGTGGTGCGCCTCAACTGGCGCGATATTCGCCCGCTGATGAGCCACCGTTACCACTTGCCGCCATCGGCCCACACCACCTTTGTCGCCAACGGTTTCGTGATCTGCACCTTTACTCCGCGTCCGGTGGAAAGCGACCCCGGTGCGCTCAAGGTGCCGTTCTATCACAACAACGACGATTACGACGAAGTGCTGTTCTACCACCGTGGCAACTTCTTCAGCCGCGACAATATCGAGCAGGGCATGGTCACGTTGCACCCGTGCGGCTTTCCCCACGGGCCGCACCCCAAGGCGTTGAAAAAGGCGCAGGTCGATCCGGCTACTTTTATCGACGAGGTGGCGGTGATGATCGACACCCGCCGCGCCCTGGACATACACCCGGCCGCCGCACAGGTCGATGTGCCCGAATACGTCAACTCCTGGCGTGCGCCGGGATTGAAGTAGGCCGCACGCGCCGCAACCCGACGGATATCTGTGGTGCGCATGGCGCACCCTACGAGGTTTGAGCATGAAACTCGCATCATTGAATAAAGGCCGCGACGGCGTTCTCGTCGTGGTGTCCCGCGACCTCAGTCGCGCTATCAAAGTCCCGGTCATTGCCGCCACGCTGCAGGCTGCGCTGGATAACTGGGCTGTGGCCAAGCCCAAGTTGGAAGCGGTGTATCAGCGTCTTAACGATGGGCTGGAGGAGGGCGCATTCGCCTTCGATCAGGCCGCCTGTCACAGCCCGTTGCCGCGTGCTTACCACTGGGCTGACGGCAGCGCTTACGTCAACCACGTCGAGTTGGTGCGCAAGGCGCGCGGTGCTGAAATTCCAGAAAGCTTCTGGCATGACCCGCTGATGTACCAAGGCGGTGCCGACTGTTTTATCCCGCCGCACAGCCCTATCCAAGTGGCCGACGAGGCGTGGGGCATTGACCTGGAAGCCGAGATTGCGCTGATCACCGACGACGTGCCAATGGGCGCAAGCGCCGCCGAGGCCGCCGGGCATATCCAGTTGCTGATGCTGGTCAACGATGTGTCGCTGCGCAACCTGATCCCTGGCGAGCTGGCCAAGGGCTTCGGCTTCTACCAGAGCAAGCCCTCGTCCAGCTTCTCGCCTGTGGCGATTACCCCGGACGAACTGGGCGACTGCTGGAAAGACGGCAAGGTGCACCGCCCGCTGGTCTCGCACATCAACGGCGCGTTATTCGGTCAGCCGGATGCCGGCACCGACATGACCTTCAATTTCCCGACCCTGGTCGCCCACGCCGCCAAGACCCGGCCGCTGGGAACGGGCACCATCATCGGTTCGGGCACCGTGTCGAACTACGACCGCAGCGCTGGTTCCAGCTGCTTGGCGGAGAAACGCATGCTGGAGATTATCGAGAGTGGCGAGGCGAAAACCCCGTTCCTCAGGTTCGGCGATCGGGTGCGTATCGAGATGTTCGATGCCGCAGGCCATAGCCTGTTCGGTGCTATCGATCAGGTGGTGGAGAAGTACAGGCCGTGAATGGGTAGATCGTAGGATGGGTCGAGGAGCGTAGCGACGATACCCATCGGGTGCAGTGATGGGTATCGCTGCGCTCAATCCATCCTACGTTTCGCTCTTGGTTACGTCGCCAAAGGAGCTTGCATGCTGACTCTATATTCCTACTGGCGCTCCAGCGCCGCCTATCGGGTGCGTATTGCCCTTAATCTCAAGGGCCTGGCCTATCAACAGGTGCCGGTGCATCTGCTCAAGGATGGCGGCCAGCAGCATGCGGCCGAGTACCAGGCGCTTAATCCGCAGCAATTGCTGCCGCTGCTGGTGGACGAAGGCAATGGCGGGGTGCGTATCGCCCAATCGCTGGCGATTCTCGAATACCTCGACGACGTGTTTCCGCTACCCGCGCTGTTGCCCAGCGACCCTGCCAAACGCGCCCAGGTGCGTGCCCTGGCTCTGCATATCGCTTGCGATATCCACCCGCTGAATAACCTGCGGGTGCTGCAATATCTGACCGGCGAGTTGGGGGTCAGCGAGCCAGGGAAAGACGCCTGGTATCGGCATTGGACGCACAAGGGCCTGGTCGCAGTCGAAGCCGGGTTGGCGGTCTTCAATGATCGGCTGTCGCTCGGCGAACGGCCCGGATATCTGGAAGCGTGCCTGATCCCGCAGCTGTATAATGCCCGCCGTTTTAACTGTGACCTCGATGCGTACCCGCGCATTCTCGCCATTGCGGCGCGTTGTGAATCTCTGGATGCCTTCCAACAGGCGGCGCCTGAGGTGCAACCCGACGCCCAGTAACCTCGCGCCGCGCTTGTTGCTGCGAGGGTCTGGCGAAACCCGGCTTTTATCCAGGCCTGCTCATTCCGCCGCGCCACAAGCGCGGCGGGTTCTATTTCGTCACAGATAAAAACAAGCAGGTGACGCATGATCCGTGAAAAACCGAAGAACCTCTGGCTCTCGCGCTGGGGCTTTATCCTCGCTGCAACCGGCTCCGCCGTGGGCCTGGGCAATATCTGGAAATTCCCCTACATCACCGGCGAATACGGCGGTGGTGCGTTTGTATTGATGTACCTGGCCTGCATTCTGGCGATTGGTATTCCGGTGATGATGACCGAGATCGCTATCGGCCGTCGTGGGCGTGGCAGCCCGATCGACGCCATCGGCCGGGTGGTGCGCGAGAGCAGCGGCAATCCACTGTGGAAGGCGGTGGGCGGCATGGCCATGCTGGCCGGTTTTATGATCCTGTGTTTCTACGTGGTGGTGGCCGGCTGGGCCTTTGCCTACACGGTGAAAATGCTCGACGGTTCTCTGGCTGCCACCAGTGTCGAGGCGCTCGGCGGGGTGTTCCAGGCGCATAACGCCAACCCCTGGCAGCTCGGCGGCTGGAGCGTGTTGGTGGCGCTGTTGACTCTGGCGATTGTAGCCAAGGGGGTGCAGCAGGGCATTGAGAATGCGGTGCGCTGGATGATGCCTGGCCTGGCCGTAATGCTGCTGGTGCTGGTGGGCTATGCCTTTACCAGTGGCGGCTTCAGCGCCGGCTTCGATTTCCTGTTCAGCTTCGACGCCTCGAAGATCACCGGCGAGGCCCTGCTCGCCGCGTTGGGGCATGCCTTCTTCACCCTCAGCCTGGCGTCCGGGGCGATTCTCACCTACGGCTCTTATATCCCCGATGGCCAGTCGATTGCCCGTACCACCTTCGTCGTCGCCTTGTGCGACACCAGCGTCGCGCTGCTCGCCGGTCTGGCGATTTTCCCGATCATCTTTGCCAACGGCATGAGTCCGGGAGCAGGGCCAGGTTTGATTTTCATGAGCCTGCCGCTGGCCTTCCAGCAGATGCCGTTCGGCACCGCGTTCGGGGTGTTGTTCTTTGCCATGGTGTCGATCGCCGCGCTGACCTCAGCGATTTCCATGATCGAAGCTACGGTGGCCTACCTGAACGAGAAGCACGGCATCAGTCGGATGAAATCCGCGGCCCTGGCCGGCGGCGCGCTGCTGGTGATCAGCCTGTTGGCCATGCTCTCGTTCAACCTGATGGCCGGCTGGACGCCGCTGGGCAAGAACTTCTTCGACTGGCTGGATTACCTGACATCGCGCTGGATGATGCCCCTGGGCGGGATTTTCCTGGTCTGCCTGGCGGGCTATGCGCTGCGCGACGAAATCATGCGCGACGAGCTGAACCTGCCGCCGCTGGGCTATGCCCTCTGGTTGTTCATGGTGCGCTACGTCAGTCCGGTGCTGATCATGGTGGTGTTCCTGCACGCGCTCGGTTGGCTCGGCTTCGACCCGGTTACCGAGTGGTACTGGATCGTCGGGGCCATCGGTCTGCTTACGGTATGTGGTGAGGTGCTGCGACCACGTGTGTTGCCGGTACTCGTTGGGCGTTAATCGCGGCAAACTAAGTGGCAGTGAGAGGGGCGCACAGGCGAAAGCCGTGCGCCCTTTTTGTTACTTACAGATTGGCCGCCATAACCTTGGCGCGGACTTTTTGGCGATAATTCGCCATTCGCGATAAAGGATCAGCGGAAACTTGCCGATAAACCGGGTTATCCGCAGCATTCGGGTTTTGGCTTCATCACGCTGAGCAACCGCCAGCCGCTCTGGCGCAGGCCTTGGCGCTTTTACCTGGGCCGGCGCAGGCCTCTGGCGCAAGGGTTGCAACAACGCGAGGCTAAACTGCCATCAGTCGTTCATGTGCTTGTCTGGGCCGCCATCGTGCAGCCTTGCTGCGCTCGATAATAAATACGGAGCCGTTCTTATGTCCTCTTCTGCCGCCCGCCTGCTCGCCGATCTGTCTGTCGGTAAAAAGCTTATGTGTGGCTTCGGCCTGGTGCTGTTGCTCACGGTGGCTGTTACCGGCAGTGGCTTTCTGGCGGTGCAAGCCGTGCTGGACGGGCATGCCAGCACCAGTGGCCTGTCGGCAATCGATGCCCAGGTGCTGCAGGCGCGCCGCGCCGAGCGTGATTTTGCCCTGCGACAGACCAGCGAAGCCGCCGCCCAGGTGCATGAGCAGCTGGACCGGGTCGGCGCCGCAGTTGCCCAGCAGTTGGCACTGGCGTCCGGCGCTGATCAGGCGCGCCTGAAAAGCATGCAGCAGGCCATCGACGACTACCGCCGCCAGTTCGACAGCTTTGTCGGGCAGCAGGGTAATGCCCGTGCGGCGCGTACGCAGATGCGTGAGGCGGCCGGTGAGGCGCGTGATCAGTTTGATGTGATTGAACTGGACATGTACGACGCAGTGCGTGAGCTGCGCCTGGAAGGTGACAAGCTGCGCGGCAGTGACCCGCTGACGCTGGCGGAAACCGCCTCGGGCCTGAGCAAGCGCATGCTCGATCTGCGCGGCCATGAAAGCCAGTTCATCATCGATGGCTCGGCCGAAGCCCTGGAAGAGTGGACCTATATCAACGATGACCTGCAAACCGTGGCGCGCAGCTTGATGGTCTGGCTGGATGACGACCAGAAAGGCGCTATCGAAACTGCCTTGAAGGCCCTGACCCTGTATCAGCAGGCCTTTACCAATTATCAGCAGGTACGCGAGCAGAGCCAGCAGAGCGAAGCCGCGATGGTTGAACGTGCCCAGGCCGCGCTGGCCCTAGTGGAGGAAGCCAAAGTCCAGGAAGAGCGGGCCATGGTCGCTGACAGCCGTCAGGCCATGCTGTTGCTCGGCGCCATGGGTATTGCCGCCGTGGTTCTGGGTATGCTGGCGGCGTTGATTATTTCCCGTCTGATCGTTGCGCCCCTGCAGCAGACCGTGGTGTTTGCCCAGCGCATCGCTGCTGGCGACCTGACCCACGACCTGCCGCAGGATCGACGTGACGAGCCGGGCCAGTTGATGGCGGCCATGCAGGTGATGAGTGTGAGTCTGCGCACTCTGGTCGGGCGAATTGGCGGGGGCGTCAGCCAGATTGCCGCCGCCGCCGAGCAGTTGTCGGCGATCACCGCGCAGACCAGCGCCGGGGTGCAAAGCCAGCGTCAGGAAACCGAACAGACCGCTACTGCCATGCATCAGATGGCCGCCACTGTGCAGGAAGTGGCGCAGAACGCCGAACAGGCTTCTTTGGCTGCTCGCGCCGCCGATCAGGAGGCGCAGCAAGGCAATCAGGTGGTGCAGCAGGCGGTCAGCCAGATAGGCCATCTGGCCACCGAGGTGCAAGAGTCCGCCGAAGCGATTGCCGCGTTGAATCAGGAAAGCGCACGGATTGGCGGCGTGCTGGAGGTGATTCGCAACGTCGCCGAGCAGACCAATCTGCTCGCGCTGAACGCCGCCATCGAAGCCGCACGGGCTGGCGAGCAGGGCCGGGGTTTTGCCGTGGTGGCCGATGAAGTGCGCGCCTTGGCCAAGCGCGCGCAGGAGTCCACCGAAGAAATCGAAGGGCTGATCGCCAGCCTGCAACGCCTGGCCAAGGGCGCAGTGGAAAAAATGGACAGCAGCCGTAGCCTGACTCAGCGCACCGTCACCCTGGCGGGCGAAGCCGGCGCCGCCCTGGGCCGTATCACCCAGGCGGTGAGCACCATCGAGCAGATGAATCAGCAGATCGCCGCCGCCGCCGAAGAGCAGAGCGCAGTGGCGGAAACCATCAGCGAAAGCGTGACGCGGGTACGCGATATCGGCGAGCAAAGCGCCAGCGCCAGTCAGCAGACTGCGGCGTCCAGTGCCGAGCTGGCGCGTTTAGGCGTTGAGCTGCAGGGGCTGGTGGCGCAGTTCCGCAGCTGATCAGAGCGCTGTTATTGCACGCCGCTGCTGGCCAGCTGCGCTTTACGCAGTTCATTGGCCCAGGCCAGTAACGGCACCTGAATTTCGGGTTGCCAGGTGCGACCAAAACAGCTGCCGGCGTTAGAGGTAGCTGCGGCCCATCGGCAGGCGCTGGGCGAAGTGCCGCCGCGAGTCAGTAGCTCAAGCTTATGCTGCTGGCCGGGCGCACCGGGATCATCATCGCTGACACCGGTGCGTGGGTGGCTTACTGCGGCCACCCGTTGAACATTGCCCCCGGTATGCTGCGGCAGACGCCTATCGCGCGTTGCTGTATATCGCTTTCAGTCTCGACGGTGGCGGTGAGCGGGTAGCTGCCTGGGCCAGTGCTCTGGAGCAGCTGCGCCACTCGGTGAGTTGAAGCGCATTCAGCGTCGGAACCAGCCAGCCGTCGCGCCGTAAAAATGCGGAACCGGCGCGAGCCCAGCCCAATGCCGGCGACAAACTGTTTGTGGATTGTTACGGGCACGCATACCAATTTTGTGCCGCAACCCCGCGTTAGAGCGTCAGCACAGCCCTTGTGCTGGCTTCAACAACAATAATTCTCCAGCGAAACCTGAACGGCCTGTCTTAGTCACAGCTGGAGAATTTTCATGAACACCTGGTTTGCCAACCTTAGTGTCACCCGTAAGCTGGCCCTCGGCTTCGGCCTGGTGCTGGCCCTGACTCTCGCCCTGGCATGGGTCGCCTGGTCCGGTCTGGGTAGCCTTATCCAGCGCAGTACCTGGATGAGCGATATCACCCAGCTCAACACCACCCTGACCAATCTGCGCATTGCCCGCCTGCAGTTCATGCTGGCCAAGGGCGATGCAGCGAGCAGCGATCGCGTACTGAGCAACCTCGATATCTATTTGCAGCAGCAGAAGAAGTTGCTCGGCAGTTTCACCAATCCGGTCAACGTCAAGCTGCTGCAGGAGCAGGATCGCTATAACCAGGATTACCAGCGCTCGCTCGGTGGCATGCGCGCCGCCTATGCGGCTACTGATGCTGCACGGCGCGAGGTAGCCGGCGAGACGCAACAACTCGGCGAGTTGCTGGGCGCCATGGAGCGCAGTGTGGAGTTGTTGCCGGAGTACGACGGCGACCGTTTTGCCCAGTTGCAGGCGCTAACCCGCACCCAAGGCGAGCTGCTGCGCCTGCGCTACCTGCTTGAACGTTACGACAGCGCCCCAGATGCGCAAACCGAGCAGGCGCTGGTTGAGCGCATCGCCGCCGCCCACGCCAGTCTCGGCCCGTTGGAGCAAGCCTTCGGCGTCGCTCAGCAGGATGTGGTACGCCGCATCGCAACGGCATTGGGTCAGTACCAGAAGACGCTGCAGGCGTTCAAGCTGGCCACTGGCGACATTGCGCGCACCCGTCAGGAAATGACCGTGCAGCAGGGTGAGATCGTGCGTATCAGCGAGACGCTGTACCAGTTCCAGATGGACCGCCTGGCCATCGAGAGCGCCCAGGCGCGTAGCTTGCAGATCGGCGCCACACTGCTGGCGATGCTCTTTGGCGTGCTGGCCGCCTGGGTTATTACCCGGCAGATCACCCGTCCGCTGCAGGACACCCTGAGCGCGGTGCAGCGCATTGCCGAGGGTGACCTGACTGCCAGTGTGCAGGTCGACCGTCGCGATGAGATGGGCCAGTTGCAGCAAGGTATCCAGCATATGGCCGCGACCCTGCGTGAGTTGATTGGCGGTATCCGAGATGGCGTGGGGCAGATCGCCAGTGCCGCCGAGGAGCTGTCTGCCGTGACCGAGCAGACCAGTGCCGGCGCCAACCGCCAGAAAAGCGAGACTGACCAGGTGGCCACCGCCATGCATGAGATGTCGGCCACCGTGCAGGAAGTGGCGCGCAACGCCGAACAAGCCTCGCAGGCCGCCAACGAGGCGGACGGCCAGGCGCGCCTGGGCGACAAGGTAGTGGGCGAGGTGATCGCTCAGATCGAGCGTTTGGCCGCCGAGGTCAGCCGTTCCAGCGAGGCCATGAATGGGCTACAGCAAGAAAGCAACAAGATCGGCAGCGTGATGGACGTGATCAACGCGGTGGCCGAGCAGACCAATCTGCTGGCGCTCAATGCCGCCATTGAGGCCGCGCGCGCAGGCGAGGCCGGGCGCGGTTTTGCCGTGGTCGCCGACGAGGTGCGCGGCCTGGCCCAGCGCACGCAGAAATCCACCGAGGAAATCGAAGCACTGATCGCCGGTCTGCAGAACGGTACCAAGCAGGTGGCGGCAGCGATGCGCAACAGCTGCAGCCTCACCGACAGCAGCGTCGAACTGACGCGCAAGGCGGGCGACTCGTTGGGCAACATCACCCATGCGGTGTCCAACATCCAGTCGATGAACCAGCAGATCGCCGCTGCTGCCGAGGAGCAGAGTGCGGTGGCCGAGGAAATTAGCCGCAGCATCATCAGCGTGCGCGACATTTCCGAGCAAACCGCCACTGCCAGTGACGAGACCGCCGCTTCGAGTGCAGAGCTGGCGCGCTTGGGCAATCAACTGCAAATGCTGGTTAGCCGCTTCCGCGTTTAACGCGCAAGCCTGCAGGTCGTGGCAGCCAGTCACGGCCTGCGGTATTTGGGTCAGGCCATCGGCGCTTAAGCCCATAGGCGCTTGGCAACCCGGGCGAGCAAAGCGTCAATAAGGTGTCCAGTGCGGTACATCTGCGCTTCGACATCCAGGCGTCCAGCTTACCGCCGTTCTCCAGGGAGCGGCTGCTGGCGTTGCGACCTTTTAAGCGCCGAACGGGCTCAGTGGCCGGCGACCAATGTGGCGCTACCGCTGCTCGGTTGCGGCAGTGGGTTTTTGCGATCCAGATGACCACTCCAGACGGTCAGGGCGTAGGCCACCAGCACTACCAGGCCGCCGATCCAGGCGGTATGGATCAGTCCCAGATGGGTAACGATCAGCCCACCACCCCAGGCGCCGCCAGCGATGCCGAGGTTGAAGGCAGCGATATTCAGGCCCGACGCGACATCCACAGCGTGCGGTGTGTGATGTTCGGCCTGGCGCACCACATACACCTGCAGGCCCGGCACGTTACCGAAGGCCACCGCGCCCCAGAGCAGCACGGTCAGCAGCGCGAGCCATGGGTTGTGGGCGGTAAAGGTGAGCATAAACAGCACAGCGGCGAGCAGCAGGAAGATGATTTTCAGTGCGCTGATCGGCCCATGTTTATCTGCCAGTTTGCCGCCCCAGATATTGCCGAAGGCCACAGACACGCCATACACCAGCAGCACCAGGCTGACGCTGCCAGCGCTGAAACCGGCCAGGTCCTGCAGGATCGGCGCAAGGAAGGTGAAGGCAATGAAGGTGCCGCCGTAGCCGATGGCGGTCATCGCGTACACCAGCAGCAGGCGTGGTTGTTTGAGCACTTGCAGTTGCTGAAGTACCGAGGCCGGTTTGTTGTGTTGAATGTTCTTCGGCACGTACAGCCTTTTGCCGACAAAGGCGATTACCCCCAGGGCGGACACCGCGAGGAAAGTTTCGCGCCAGCCAAAATGCTGACCGATAAAGGTGCCCAACGGCACGCCAGTGACCAGGGCCACGGTCAGGCCGGTGAACATAATGGCAATCGCGCTGGCGGCTTTTTCTTTCGGGACCAGACTGGTGGCGATGGTCGAGCCGATGGAGAAGAACACCCCATGAGCCAGGCCGGTGACGATCCGCGCAATCACCAGTGATTCATAGCCGGGTGCTTGCCAGGCCAGCAGGTTGCCGGCGGTAAACAGCACCATCAGGCCGAGTAGCAGTGACTTGCGCGGTACCTTGCCGGTGAGGGCGGTAAGCAGTGGCGCGCCGATAGCCACACCGAGGGCATAGAGACTGACCAACAGGCCGGCAGAGGGCAGGCTGACACCCAGGTCAGCGGCGATGGTGGGCAGCAAGCCGACGATCACGAACTCGGTGGTGCCGATGGCGAAAGCGCTGAGGGTGAGCGCCAGTAGGGCGATGGGCATAGGGGAAACTCCGCAGAGGGTTGTGTGGCGCGCAGTCTCACCGGAACACTCATGCAGAAAAATAGGGTTTTCGGCACAAGATATTTGACTAAAATGCATGAATGAAAACGACCCTCGATGAACTACTGGCCTTTGTCAGCGTGGTGGACTGCGGTTCGATCAGCGCCGCTGCCCAACAACTGACGCAGACGGCGTCCGGTGTGAGTCGCGCCCTGAGCCGGCTGGAAGAAAAGCTCGATGTCACCCTGTTGCGCCGCACCACGCGCCGTCTGGAGCTGACCGAGGAGGGCCAGGCCTTTCTGGTCCAGGCGCGCAAGATTCTCGATGCGGTGGAAAGTGCTGAAGAGCAGATAAAAGTGCGCCGGCAGAAGCCCGCCGGGCGTTTGCGGGTAAATGCTGCCGCACCCTTTATGCTGCATGCGGTGGTGCCGCTGGTGGCGGGGTTTCGTGCGCAGTACCCGGAGATTCAGCTGGAGCTGCACAGTAGCGACCAGATTATCGACCTGCTGGAGCAGCGCACCGATATCGCCATCCGCATCGGCCCGCTGCGCGATTCCACCCTGCATGCGCGGCCGCTGGGCAGCAATCGCCTGCGCATTCTCGCCAGCCCGGCCTACCTCAAGGCTCATGGCATGCCGAAAAGCGTCGAGGACCTGAGCCGGCATAGCCTGCTCGGCTTTACCCAGCCTGATAGCCTTAACCAGTGGCCGCTGCGCCATGCTTTGGGCGATGCCTACAGCATCACCCCGAGCCTTAGCGCCTCCAGCGGCGAGACCTTGCGCCAACTGGCGTTGACCGGTGTGGGGATCGTTTGCCTGTCGGACTTTATGACCGCTGCCGACCGCGCCAGCGGTGGGCTGGTGCAACTGCTGCTGCGTGAAACAGTCGAGGTGCGGCAGCCGATTCACGCGGTGTACTACCGCAACACCGCGCTGGCCTCGCGCATCAGTTGCTTTCTCGATTACCTGGGCAACCAGCTTGTCGACCCTGCCAGTTAGCTGCTGTGCATATGGCATTTCTCCAGGCGCGCGACTGGAGCGTAATGGTGCTGCCGAGCAAGGCACCGAGCGTGCCGAGCGGCTGCATGACAGTCTGGCAGCAGTTACTGCGTTACTGGTTCAGTTGCAGCAGGTCGCCGCTGCAGCCGAGGAGCAGAGTGCCTTGGCTGAAATCATCAGCGAAAGCGTTACCCGGGTGCGAAGGATCCGCGAGCAGAGCGCCACTGCCAGCGAGCAAACTGCCGCCCCCAGCGCTGAACTGGCGCGTCTGGGTGTCGAGTTGTAAGACGTGGTCGCGCAGTTCCGTACCTGAGGTAAATCAAGGGTCTGGCGCAATCCGGGAGTGGTCTTCAGGGTTCAGAGTCTTGTTGATCCCGGCTCCAGATTGCGCTGCATCGTCAGCAGTCATCGTGCCCAGCGGCGCAGGCCTGCCGGGCGGCGCTGAGTTGGGGCTTTCCCAGTTCGCTGGCCCAGGCTGCCAGGGGCACCTGCAGATCCGGCTGCCAGATGCGCCGCCACAGCACCTGCAAATGCTGCAGGTCGGTGAGCGGCGACGGCCAGCGATCGATCTGCTCATGAATCTGCCATTCGCCGTTCTGCTTGCGGGCAAAGTCGAAGCGGAACGGGTGCACGCCGGTCATGCCCAGGCGTATGTCGGTGACCACCAGATGCTCGCCGATCTGGTCGTAGCGCAGCACGCCATCGGTGAACCAGGCCAGGCGCTGGTGCGCGGCCGAGTCCGCGAGTACCTCGGCCAGTTCAGTGCCGCGCGACAGGCGGGTGAGTCGCGGCGGTTGCGGGTCGAGCCAGCCGACCAGCGTTTCATGGTAGTCCTCGCCATCCAGCACGATCACCCGCCAGAGCAGGCTGTTGAGTGGCGTCGGGGTGCTGAACAGTGCCTCGGCCTGGATACCCTGGCGCGCCAGTTGCGCCTCGACACGTTGCTCGGCCATGGATTTACCGGCCAGGGTCGAGCCCAGGTACAGGGTCGACAGCGCCAGTGCAATCAGCGGCGCTTTGGCCATCTTGTCGCGCAGGCCGAAGGCCAGCCCCAGCAGTACGGCGATCAGCAGTGGCACTGTGTACAGCGGGTCGATGATGAAGATGCTCGACCAGGCAGTTGGCGTCGGCATTAGCGGCCAGAACAACTGGGTGCCGTAGCTGGTAAAGCTATCCAGTAGTGGATGGGTGAGGAGTATCAGGGCCACAGTGGCGAACAGGCGTTGCGTTGAATAGCCCTGGTGCGGGTAAACACGGCGCACCAGCCAGGTCAGCAGCAGCGCCACGCCGAAGAGAACGAACAGCGAATGACTGAAACCGCGATGCTGGGTCATGTTCGCCACTGCATCGCCGTAATCAATAATCACATCAAGATCGGGCAGGGTGCCGAGCATGGCGCCGTATAGCAGAGCCTTACGGCCCTGCCAGCGGCCGAGCAGTGCGCCCTGGATGCTGGCGCCGAGCACTGCCTGGGTAATCGAGTCCATCGGTTGATTGTCCGTTTTTTCTGGACGCTTAGATTACATCCACACGCGTTGCGGCTGTTGCTCGGAAATCCCAGGCAACGATTTTGCCAGGGGGTATTTGGCCCGCTGTTACCCGCGTTAGCCTTGCAAGTGGTGCAGCGGCAGGCGTTTTTTCAGGGCGGGCCGGGTGAGAAAGTCAGCGTGCCAGGTAATCAATGCCGGCACGGGCATGGGTTTGCCGTACCAATAGCCTTGGGCGTGATCGCAGCCCAGGTCGATGACTTGCTGGGCATCGTTTTCATCCTCGATGCCTTCGCCGGTCACCGTGAACCTGAAGGTGTGACAAAGCTCGACGATACTGCGTACCACACGCTGCAGTTGTTGGTCATGGCTAATGCCCTTAATGAATGACTTATCGATTTTTATCCGTTGTACGCGTAGTTCGCGCAGGTAGGACAACGACGAGTAACCGGTGCCGAAGTCATCCAGTGCTACCGCGATGCCTTGCTCATTGAGCTTGTGCAGGATGCTGCTGCCCTCGTTGAAGTTGGCTACGGATATCGACTCGGTCATTTCCAGGACTAGCTGGTTGGCGCGGATCGGGGCCTCGGTCAGCCATTGCTCAATTTGGTCGGGCAGGCTGGCGGTAAACTGCGCAGGAGAGAGGTTCACCGAAAAATACAGTGTTTCGCGCAGGCCTTGCGGCAAGCGGAGCAAATCCTGCTTGAGCCGCTGCAGAATCCACTCACCGAGTGCTTGTCCCAGTTGATTGTTCTCCGCCAACTCGACCACTTCCAGCGGCGAGATATAGCCAAGGGTCGGGTGTTGCCAGCGCAGCAAGGCTTCAACCCCGATACTGGTTTTGCTCAGGCCGACAATCGGTTGATAGTGAAGGCTCAGGCCCGATGACGCTGTTTGCGCCATTGCCCGCTTGAGGTCGTCGAGCAGGTTCTGACTGCGCAGATAACGGTTGCTGATCTCTTCATTGAATACTTCCAGGCCCTTGTGCTTGCCCGCGCGCAGTTCACGCGCAGCCAGGGTGGCGAAGTGGTACAGCTTCTGCAGGCTGGAACTGTGGTCTGGGTTGAAGCTCAGGCCAATACGTGAGCCCACTTGAAACAGGTGCTTGTCGCTTTGAAAGTCGAAGCTCAACGTGTAGGTGAGGCTACTCAGGGTGCTGATCACCAGCTCTTCAGGGAAGTCCTGAGGAAATATCATGACGAACTCGTCACCGGCCACCCGGGCAATGAAGCTGCCTTGCGGTTTCAGCCGGTTGAGGGTTTCACCGATGCGCTGTAACAGGCGATCACCGGCCTCGTGGCTGATGCATTCATTGACTGATCGGAAATTACTCAGCTCGATCACCGCCAAGGCGCAGCAGTCTGCTGCCTTGGTGTCGTTTTGTAGCGCTTGAAAACTGTTGCGGTTGGGCAGGCAAGTCAAGGGGTCGTTGCGGGCCAAGAAACGATTCTGCCGCGACTCCAGATAGAACATCAGGATCAGCCCGCCGCCACAGAACAGCAGGCCGAGCAAGAGTAGGTGGCTGAGGCGTTGGTTGTGGTGTATCTCGTCGATAATCCGCGCTGCTTCCGGGCCGGTGAAGTTGCTGATGATCACCTGGCGAATGGGCGTCAGGTACAGGTTGTAGCGTTCGATGGCCTGCACGATCGGCGCGCCAGCTTGCAAGGTGGGACTGAAAATAAGCGCTTCATCGCTGCGCAGTTGGCTGAACAACTTTGCGACCATCTCGGCAGCATTGAAGCGTTGGCGGATGGTGCTATTTTCTTCGCCGGAGAGAAAGGTCTCGAGGCGGCTCCAGAGCAGGTCGTAATGCAATTGCAGTTTTTCCTGACTGGTGCCTCCAGCCTGGAACAGTTGCAGCGTGTTGACGAAGCGCAGGTATTCGAATTCCAGCTGGGCCAGCGACCAGGCGGAAAGCTGGATGTGTGCCGAGGTCATTTGCGAGTTGCGCTGGTTGTTGACCAGCGACGTGGCGATACCACCAGCGAAGCCCAGGGTGATCAGCAGCAGGAACAGGTAGCGTATGCGACGCATCGGCGCTTACCGGGCAATGTTCAGTGACTTGAGCTGCCAGACCATCGCCTGGTGATGCTCCTCCTTGCGCAGTTCAGGGAAGTCGTTCAGCGGGTAGATAACCCAGATAGGACCTTTGTCGCGCACGCTCATAATCTTGCCGTTCTTGCGCGTTGCCAGAATCACCGGATACTTGCTCGCGACCTGCAGGTTCAACAGCATGCTGTAGTCGTTGAGAGCAGTGGCGTCGATGCGCTGGCCCTGGGCCTTGAGCTCGTCGAGCAGAACGCTGAGCCGAACGCCTTGGTAACTGTCTACCTGCTCGGTCCAGGGCGTCTGGGTATTCACCTCGACCTGGGGCAGTGCATCGAGGCGCTGCAAGTCGAACAGGGCTTGTCCCTGTGGGCAGCATCCCAGTTCACCGGCCACGGTCAGAATTATTGGGTTTGCCGGGAGCGCTTGCCAGTCGTCGGCAGCATTGACGCTAGGGCTTACCAGGCAAACAGGCAGCAGCAACGGGATAAGGCGCTTGAGCAGTGATGGCATAGAGGTAGACCACTTTTTATTGGTGTGTGAGGCTGGTTGTCGCCTGCACGCTGGTGGTTGATGTTTCTCTAGTTGGCAGTATTGCGCAACGTACAGGTCTTGCATGGGTATCCAATTCGCGTAGTGGCATTATGCCTTTATTTGTCTTTATTTACCTCTGACGCCTCGGTTTATCGGGCAATTGCTGATCAGCTTTTGCGTAGAGCGCAGTGATTAACGGGGTTGCCTATAAGGGTGAGCGCAGGCCGATGAGCCGGGCAGCGAATCTGCTGGCCTGCATGTCTTCCCGCGTGCTGAGAAGTCGTGAGGCGTCGAGCGGAATAGCGAGGCTACCTTCAGGCGTGCTTGGTATATCCTGACGGCCCTTTTTGCCGAAGCGTCTTTTCATGCTGGTTATTTCCAACAGCGTCCACTTGCCCGACGCTGAAATCGAGTTGACCGCTATCCGCGCCCAGGGCGCCGGTGGGCAGAACGTCAACAAGGTCTCCAGCGCGATGCATCTGCGCTTCGATATCCAGGCGTCATCCTTGCCCGCGTTTTACAAGGAGCGTCTGCTGGCGTTGCGCGACAGCCGTATTACCGCTGGCGGTGTGGTTATTATCAAGGCCCAGCAATACCGAACCCAGGAACAGAACCGCGCCGATGCACTGGAGCGGCTAGCCGAATTGATCCGCAATGCCGGCAAGACCGAAAAAGCCCGGCGCCCGACCAAGCCAACCATGGGCTCGAAGAAGCGCCGCCTGGAGGGCAAGACCAAGCGCGGGACGATCAAGGCGGGACGTGGCAAGGTCGATTTTTGAGGCATGCCGAGCTAGCCTCAGTCGCGTGGTTTCAGTACCGCTCAGACTTTGAAGAAGCTGACTTTCTCGGTCAGGTGCTTGGCCAGGGTCGCCAGTTCGCGGCTGGCAGTGGCCACTTGCTCGGACCCGGCCGAGGTTTCCAGGGTGGCGTTGTGGATCCGGTTGATGTTCTGGTTGACCTCTTCGGCGACCGCGCTTTGTTCTTCCGAGGCGCTGGCGATCTGCGCATTCATGTCGTTGATCGCGCCGACTTCATGGCGAATCTTGCTTAGCGCGGTTTCCGCCAGGCCGGTCTGTTCGACGGTTTGCTGGGCCAGCTGACGGCTGCTGCGCATGACCTCGGCGGCCTTGCCGGCACCTTCCTGGAGCTTGCCGATCATGCCGCGAATTTCCCGGGTGGACTCCTGGGTGCGGGTCGCCAGCGACCGTACCTCATCGGCCACCACTGCAAAACCGCGGCCGTGCTCGCCGGCCCGCGCGGCTTCGATAGCGGCGTTCAGGGCCAGCAGGTTGGTCTGTTCGGCAATAGCGGTGATCACGCCAATGATTTTCTCGATGTTCTCGCTATCCTGGGAAACCTGCAGCACGCTTTCGGCGGCGCTTTCGAGGATCTTCGCCAGGTTGTGGATGGCGCTGGCGGTTTCGCCGACCACGCGGTTGCCGGTAGCCACCTCGCTGTCGGCATTGCGTGTAGCCGACGCTGCACTTGAGGCATAACCGGCCACCTCATTCACGGTAGCGGCCATCTGCTTGATGGCTGTTGCCATGTGCTCGGCTTCACTGGACTGCAGGCGCAGTTGCTGGTTGTTGTCGGCCGAGGTTGTCAGCAACTGGCTGGACGAAAGGGTCAATTCGCCCGCCGCCGAGCGCACCTGGGTGATGGTCTCGGACAGGTGCTTGATCATGTCCTGTACGGCACCCATCACGCTGTCCGGATAGTTTGTTTCGATGCGCTGATTGAGTTCGCCACGGGCCAGTCGCTGGATGGTGTTTGCCACTTCATAGGGCTCGGCGCCGAGGGTGGCTTTCAGCTTGCGGATGATCATGCTCGACACCAGGAGACTGAGCACGATTGCCGCCGCGGTGACCAGCAGGATCAGCAGCCGGAAACCCCCGGCTGCCGCGCGCACGGCCTCGATGTCTTGACTGATGATGTTTTCTTCATGGTCAATGAAGGCATTGATCCGTTTCAGCCACTCGCTATAGGCCGGCGATACTTCGCGCATCAGGAAAGCTTGAGCGCCCGCGATGTCGCCTTGCCGGCGCTCGGCGATCAGCGTGGTAGTGAGGGCCAGAGTGCTGCGTTCGATATCCTTGATGCCGCTCAGTAGGTTCTGCTCGATCGCGGTCGGACGCTGTTCGGCGAACAGGCTGTCCATTGTTTTGGCTGAATCCTGGTAGAAGCTGTTCAGGCGCTCAATGTCGCGCAGAATGCTGCTCAGTTCTTGATCGCTGTCGACAAGAACGGCGTCGCGGATGGCGATGGCGCGGTCATGCACGCTGCCGCGGAAGTTGATGGCATGACGCTGCTTGACCGCTGCCTCCTCACTGACTGTCGTCAGGGTGGCGTCGATGAAGCTCACGCGCTGCACGCCAATTAGTGTGATGAGCAGCATCAGCGAGAGAATCAGGCCAAACCCCAAGCCGAGGCGTTGGGCAATGGTCAATGGTGCGTGCATGGGATGAGCCCTGTCGTTAGGTTTTTCGGGTTTTTAGCGCTAGGTAAGGCTGCGGCAGCCGGATGAGCAGGTCTGTGCATTTGTTGTGCGCATCCTATACAAGAAATATTATTTGTATAGCTTTATATGGCGCCATTTAATTGGCAGCTCAGGTGTTGTGTGAGTGGCTGTCGTTGTCTGGCGTGGATGGCTTTTGCAGTGTTTCTGCTGGTCTGTGGCGGATTTCTACTGTTCAGTAGGGACGCCTGGCGGCGGGCGCACGCGCCTCTGTTCGGCGCTGATCATGCTGGTGCAAAAGTTGTACGCATCGAGAGGCCGTGCTGCCGTATGGTGGGCTGGATCGAATGAGGGGGCAGTGCCTGGCAGTGAGCGCGATGTCAGAGCTGGCCGTGGGGCGGGGGAGGCGACGTGCGGTCTCAGCGGATAATTTATGCGGTCTGTTAGCGCAGCGCCGTGCTGGCGTCACTCACTCGACTGCGTGAGGCGCCAGCTTGTCGATCCTGCCAACTAGCTGCGGGCGGCGAGGTAGGCGCTGTAGTCGGGAATGCGGTAGTCGTGGGCCTGATCCAGTAGTGCGCTGCTGAGCATATAGTCGGCGCTGCTTTCGTTGCAGGCCACCGGGATGTTCCATACCGCGGCCACGCGCAGCAGTGCCTTGATATCCGGGTCATGGGGCTGCTGCTCGAAGGGATCCCAGAAGAACACCAGCATGTCGACCCGTCGCTCGGCAATCCGCGCGCCCAGTTGCTGGTCGCCGCCGAGCGGGCCGCTGATCATGCTTTCGATCGGCAGCTTGAGGCGCCGGCCGAGCAGCAGGCCGGTGGTGCCGGTGGCCAGCAGGTGGTGTCTGGCCAGCTTGTCGCGCTGGCGCTCGCTCCAGTCGAGGAGAAATTCCTTGCAGTGGTCGTGGGCGACCAGGGCTATGCGCTTGCGCTCGGGCAGGGTAGCGGTGGTAAAGCTGATGCGGCTCATGATGGGTTCCTGGTCCCGCTAGCTGAGCGGGTAATCGGTCGGACTCGGCATGCCTGGTAGCCTGGATGCAATCCGCGGAAATGCTGTCGCGGATCGCATCCGGGCTACGCAATTGCAGTAATGATGAGCTTGGTAGGAGCCAGGGGGACGCCTAGTCCTTGCTGGCGATCTTTGTAGATCAAACGAATCGCCAGCAAGCTGGCTCCTACACTGATAGAGGTGCCGCTCACAATCGCCTTCAAGCCGCGTTATGCAGCGCCAGGCAGGTATCCAGCATGCGGTTGGAGAAGCCCCATTCGTTGTCGTACCAGGCCATGACTTTCACCAGCCTGCCGCTGACCTTGGTGTGGTTGGCGTCGAAGATCGACGACAGCGGGTTGTGGTTGAAGTCGCAGGACACCAGCGGCAGGTTGTTGTAGCCCAATACCGGCGAGGTGAGGCTGGCGGCCAGGAGCAGGGCGTTGATTTCCTCCGCGCTGGTGTCGCGCTTGACCTGCAGGGTCAGGTCGACCAGCGAGACATTGATCACCGGCACCCGTACGGCCATGCCGGTCAGCTTGCCGGCCAGTTCCGGTAGCACCAGGCCTACGGCTTCGGCGGCGCCGGTTTGGGTCGGGATCATCGACTGGGTGGCCGAGCGGGCGCGGTAGGGGTCGCTGTGGTAGACGTCGGAGAGGTTCTGGTCGTTGGTGTAGGCATGGATGGTGGTCATCAGACCGTGTTCGATGCCCAGTTCGCGCTGCAGCACCTGGGCCACCGGGGCCAGGCAGTTGGTGGTGCAGGAGGCGTTGGAGATTATCTGCATGGACTGGCGCAGACTGTCGTGATTGACGCCGAAGACGATGGTGGCGTCGGCGCCCTTGGCTGGTGCCGAGATGATCACCTTGCGTGCGCCGGCAGCGAGGTGGGCGGCGGCCTTGCTGCGCTCGGTAAACAGCCCGGTGCATTCGAAGACTACGTCGACCTTGTGTGCCAGCCACGGCAGGTCGGCCGGGTTGCGAATGGCGCTGACGGCGATACGATCACCGTTGACGGTGAGACTTTCGCCATCGCTGTCGACGTTGCCGTCGAAGATCCCGTGCACGCTGTCGTACTTGAGCAGGTGGGCATTCATCGCGCTGTCGCCCAGATCATTGATGGCGACCACCTGCAGCTGTTGGCGGTAATCTTGGCTATAGAGCGCGCGAAGCACATTGCGGCCGATGCGGCCAAAACCGTTGATTGCGATGCGGATAGTCATGGAAGAGGCTCCGGCCTATTTTGTTGTTGGAATTACAAGATTATGCTCGTAAGCATAGAAATCAAGTGTTTTCAGTGGCAGTATTTTTGTATTAAGTACAAAATATTGCCACCCGCCAGCCTGGAGTCAATCACATGCATCCCCGCGTAATTGAGGTAACCGACCGCCTGATCGCCCGCAGCCGCGCAACGCGTGAGCCCTATTTGGCGATGATTCGCGCGGCAGCCAGTGAAGGCCCGCAGCGCGGCAAGCTGCAATGTGCCAATTTTGCCCACGGCGTGGCCGGCTGCGGCAGCGAAGACAAGCAGGCCCTGCGCCTGATGAATGCGGCCAACGTGGCGATTATTTCTGCTTATAACGACATGCTCTCGGCCCACCAGCCCTACCAGGACTATCCCGAGCGAATCAAGCAGGCCCTGCGTGATATTGGTTCGGTCGGCCAGTTCGCCGGTGGCGTGCCGGCCATGTGCGATGGCGTGACCCAGGGCGAGCCGGGCATGGAACTGGGCATTGCCAGCCGCGAGGTGATCGCCATGGCCACCGCCGTGGCGCTGTCGCACAACATGTTCGATGCCGCGCTGTACTTAGGGATCTGCGACAAGATCGTCCCCGGCCTGATGATGGGCGCCCTGCGTTTCGGTCATCTGCCGAGCCTGTTCGTACCGGCAGGGCCCATGCCCTCCGGGCTGTCGAACAAGGACAAGGCCGACGTGCGTCAGCGCTATGCCGAGGGCAAGGCGACGCGCGACGAGCTGCTGGAGGCCGAGATGGCTGCCTATCACAGCCCCGGCACCTGTACCTTCTATGGCACCGCCAACACCAATCAACTGCTTATGGAGGTGATGGGCCTGCACCTGCCGGGTGCGTCTTTCATCAACCCCAGCACGCCGCTGCGCGATGCCCTGACCCATGAGGCGGCGCAACAGGTCACCCGCCTGACCAAGCAGAGCGGGCAGTTCATGCCGCTCGGCGAGATCGTCGACGAACGTTGCCTGGTCAATTCCATCGTCGCCCTGAGCGCCACCGGCGGTTCGACCAATCACACCCTGCACATGCCCGCCATCGCCCGCGCGGCGGGGATCCAGCTGACTTGGCAGGACATGGCCGATCTGTCGGCCGTGACGCCGACCCTGGCCCACGTCTATCCCAACGGCAAAGACGACATCAACCATTTCCAGGCCGCTGGTGGCATGGCCTTCCTGATTCGCGAACTGCTCGATGCCGGGTTGCTGCACGAGAACGTCAACACCGTGGCCGGTCATGGTCTGAGCCGTTACACCCGCGAGCCCTTCCTCGAGGACGGTCAGCTGGTCTGGCGCGATGGCCCGAGCAAGAGCCACGACGAAAGTGTGCTGCGCCCAGTGGCCAATCCGTTCTCTGCCGAGGGCGGCCTGCGTCTGATGCAGGGCAACCTCGGTCGTGGGGTGATGAAAGTCTCTGCCGTGGCTCCGGAGCATCAGGTGGTCGAGGCGCCGGCGTTGGTGTTCGAGGATCAGCAGCAGCTGGCCGATGCCTTCGCCGCCGGCGAACTGGAGCGCGACTTTGTTGCGGTGATGCGCTTTCAGGGGCCGCGCAGCAACGGCATGCCGGAGCTGCACAAGATGACCCCGTTTCTGGGCGTGCTGCAGGATCGTGGCTTCAAGGTGGCGCTGGTCACCGACGGGCGCATGTCCGGCGCCTCGGGCAAGATTCCCGCGGCCATTCATGTCTGCCCCGAAGCCTTCGGCGGCGGGCCGCTGGCGCTGGTGCGCGACGGTGATCTGATCCGCCTCGACGGCCACGCCGGTGAATTGCAGTTGCTGGTCGACGCCGACGAGTTGGCCGCGCGGGAGCCGGCGGTCGGTACTCTGGACAATGCCGTGGGCTGCGGCCGCGAGCTGTTCGCCTTTATGCGTCAGTCCTTCAGTTCGGCAGAGCAGGGCGCCAGTGCCTTTACAACTAGCCTGGAATCGCTGACGTGAAGCTAGCTCTGGTCGGTGATATCGGCGGCACCAATGCGCGTTTTGCGCTGTGGCGCGACGACCAGCTGGAGTCGGTGCGGGTGCTGGCCACTGCTGATTTTCCGGGGCCAGAGGCGGCGATCCTCGCCTACCTGGGCGGGCTGGGTCTGCCGCTGGGTGCAGTGGCTTCGGTATGCCTGGCGTGTGCCGGGCCGGTCAGTGGCGACCTGTTTCGCTTCACCAACAACCACTGGCGCATCAGCCGTACGGCTTTTTGCCGCGAGCTGCAGGTGCACGAGTTGCTGCTGGTCAACGATTTTTCCGCCATGGCTTTGGGCATGACCCGGCTGCGCGACGATGAGCGTCTACAGGTTTGTCCCGGTTCGCCCGAGCCGGAGCGCCCCTGCGTGGTGATCGGGCCAGGCACCGGTCTTGGCGTCGGCACGCTGCTGGCCCTGGCCGACGGCAGCTGGCTGGCTTTACCCGGCGAGGGCGGGCATGTCGATTTGCCGATCGGCAGCCCGCGCGAGGCCCAATTGTGGCAGCAACTGTACAAGCAACTTGGTCATGTACGGGCCGAAGATGTCCTCAGCGGCAGCGGCTTGCTGTTGCTCTACCAGGCCATCTGCGCCCTGGATGGGCACGCGCTGCGTTTGAGTTCGCCGGCTGAGGTCACGGCGGCGGCGCTGGCCGGCGATGCAGTGGCGCTGGCGGTGCTGGAGCAGTTCTGCTGTTGGCTGGGGCGCGCCGCCGGTAATAACGTGCTGAGCCTGGGTGCGCGCGGCGGGGTGTATATCGTCGGCGGCGTGGTGCCGCGCTTTGCCGAATTCTTTCTGGCCAGCGGGTTTGCCAAAAGCTTCAGTGACAAAGGCTGCATGAGTGATTACTTTGCCGGCATCCCGGTGTGGTTGGTGACCGCCGAATACCCGGGGTTGATGGGCGCGGGCGTGGCTTTGCAGCAAGAGCATTGCCGTAGGATGGGGTGAGCGTAGCGATACCCATCGCTCGGACTTTTCCACCGTTGCCCGCCGGAATGGCGGACAAGCCTGCGGCATGTTCGCCCTATGATCTGGTGCGCACGGCGCACCCTACAACAATGAGGAAGGCCCGCTGTGAGCCAGCCCGGTAAATCGATTCTGCTGGTCGACGATGACCAGGAAATTCGCGAACTGCTGCACACCTACCTGAGCCGTGCCGGTTTTCAGGTGCGTACCGTCGGTGATGGCGCGGGCTTTCGCCAAGGGCTGTGCGCCGAGTCGGCCGACCTGGTGATTCTCGATGTGATGCTGCCCGATGAGGATGGTTTCAGCCTGTGTCGCTGGGTGCGCGAGCATCAGCGTTTTGCCCAGGTGCCGATCATCATGCTCACCGCCAGCTCGGATGAGACCGATCGGGTCATCGGCTTGGAACTGGGCGCCGACGACTACCTGGGCAAGCCGTTCAGCCCGCGTGAGTTGCTGGCGCGGATCAAGGCGCTGCTGCGCCGTGCGCATTTCACCCAGGAGCGTGGCAGCGAGGTGCTGGCTTTCGACGACTGGCGCCTGGACATGGTCAGCCACCGCCTGTTCCATACCGATGGCGAGGAGGTGATCCTCTCCGGTGCCGACTTCGCCCTGCTCAAGCTGTTTCTCGATCACCCGCAGCAGATCCTCGACCGCGACACCATCGGCAACGCCACCCGCGGGCGCGAGGTGATGCCGCTGGAGCGCATCGTCGACATGGCGGTCAGCCGTTTGCGCCAGCGCCTGCGCGATACCGGCAAGCCGGCGCGGCTGATCCGCACCGTGCGCGGCAGCGGTTACCAGCTGGCCGCGACGGTCGCGCCGCATAACCATGTCTAGCCTGCGCAAGTGGTTGTCGCTGCCACGCTCGCTGCTCGGGCGCATGCTGCTGCTGACCCTGCTGGTGGTGTTGCTGGCCCAGGCCTTGTCCAGCGTGATCTGGGTGTCGCAGTTGCGCGCCAGTCAGATGGAGGGCCTGCTCACCAGTTCGCGCAGCCTGGCCCAGTCGATGGCCGCCAGCGTCGGCTACTTCCGCTCGTTACCGCTGGGCTACCGGCCCATGGTGCTCGATCAACTGCGCAATATGGGCGGTACGCGCTTCTTCGTCTCGCTTAATGACAGCCCCTTGAGCATGCAGGTGTTGCCGGAAACCCCGCGCAAGCGCGCGGTGTTGAATGCGGTCGATGCGACCCTGCGCGAGCGTCTGGGCAATGATCTGGATCTGCTGGTGCAGTTCGTCAGCCCGGATGATCTGCGCATCTTCAATAGCGCATTGAAACTGGACGAGCTACCGCGCTCCTGGGCGCATTACGCCCTGAGTCTGGAGCCACTCAACCCGCCGGTGCTGGTGACCCAGATTCAGATCGCCCCGGGCGAATGGCTGTACCTCGCCTCCTTGATGCCCGAACCCTATGTCGGCCTGGAACAGCAGGGGCTGCCGGCACAGCAGCTGTGGTTCATCATCCTCACCAGCAGTTTTTTGCTGCTGTTCATCGGCATTCTGGTGCACTGGCAGAGCCGTCCGCTCAAGCGCCTGGCGCTGGCGGCGCGGGAAATGTCGCTGGGCAGCGAGGTCGAGCCGCTGGCCGAGGCGGGCGGCAGCGAGGTGGTCGAGGTCAGTCGCGCGTTCAACGCCATGCGCGAACGCATCGGTCGTTACCTGCGCGAGCGCAGCCAGCTGTTCAGTGCCATTTCCCATGACCTGCGCACGCCCATTACTCGCCTGCGTTTGCGTGTCGAGTTGCTTGACGACGAAGCCGTGCAGGCCAAGTTCGGCCGTGACCTGGATGAGCTGGAGATGCTGGTCAAAGGCGCCTTGCAGTGCGTCAAGGACACCGACATCCATGAAAATATCGAGCCGGTCGACCTTAATCAGTTACTTAACTGCGTAATCGAGCCCTACCTGGCGCCGGCCGGTAATGGTCGGGTGACCCTGGATGGCCAGGCATGCGCGGCTTATCCCGGCAAACCCCTGGCGCTCAAGCGCTGCATCGGCAACCTGGTGGACAACGCGCTGAAGTACGGGCAGAACGCCCACCTGCACATCGCGGACGATGGCCAGGCTTTTGTCCTGCATGTCGACGACGAGGGCCCGGGCGTGCCCGAACAGCGCCTGGAACAGGTGTTCGAGCCACATTTCCGCCTGGCCGGACAGCAGCAAGGCTACGGCCTGGGCCTGGGCATCGCGCGCAACATCGCCCACAGTCACGGCGGTGAGGTGAGCCTGCGCAACCTGCGTGAGGGCGGCTTGCGGGTGACCCTGAGTTTGCCGCGTTGATCGCCGTAGGCTGTGCGCTCCGCTTATATAGGGATGCCCGGGGCAATGGTGCGCACGGCCTAGGCGGCTTCGCACACCCTACGGTGCTCCTGCTTTGTAACCAGCCGGTGACCTTTGCGCATCCCTTCGTTACCCGCAGCGGCGCCGACCCTGTTTAGACTCAACCACAGCGCAAGCACCAGACTTGCCGGTGAATAACAACAAGAAAGGAACCTGCTCATATGAATGCGATTTCTCGCCTGTCCACCGCTGTTTCCCTCGCCGCCCTGATGCCGCTGACCGCCCTTGCCGGCGAAGTCGAAGTGCTGCACTGGTGGACCTCCGGTGGCGAAAAACGCGCCGCCGATACCCTGCAAAAACTGGTCGAAGACCAGGGCCACACCTGGAAGGACTTCGCCGTCGCCGGTGGTGGTGGTGAAGCGGCCATGACCGTGCTGAAGACCCGTGCCGTCTCTGGTAATCCGCCTGCCGCGGCGCAGATCAAGGGCCCGGACATCCAGGAATGGGGCGAGCTGGGCCTGCTTGCCGACCTTAATCAGGTGGCCGAGCAGAACGGCTGGAATGAGCTGTTGCCATCTCAGGTGATCGAGACGATGCAGTTCGGTGGCGACTACGTGGCGGTACCGGTCAACGTGCACCGGGTCAACTGGCTGTGGATCAACCCCGAGGTATTTGCCAAGGCCGGCGCCACGCCGCCAACCACCCTCGATGAATTCTTCACCGCCGCGGAAAAGCTCAAAGCCGCCGGCTTCATGCCTCTGGCCCACGGTGGTCAGCCTTGGCAGGACAGTACCGTATTCGAAGACCTGGCCCTGGCGGTACTGGGTCCGGATGACTTTCACAAGGCCTTCGTCGACCTGGACGAGTCGGTGTTGACCGGTGCCAAGATGGTCGAGGTATTCGCCGCCCTGCAGAAACTGCGCGGTTATGTCGATGCCAATGCCGCCGGACGTGACTGGAACAGCGCCACCGCCATGGTCATCAATGGCAAGGCCGGCATGCAGATCATGGGCGACTGGGCCAAAAGCGAATGGACCGCTGCCGGCAAGGTTGCCGGCAGCGACTATGAGTGCCTGCCGTTCCCCGGCACCCAGGGCAGCTTCGCCTACAACATCGATTCGCTGGCCATGTTCAAGCTGAGCAATGCGGACAACCGCAAGGCCCAGGAAGACCTGGCGCGCACCGTGATGGAACCGGAGTTCCAGCAGTTCTTCAACCAGAATAAAGGCTCGATTCCGGTGCGTATGGATCAGGACATGAGCAGCTTCGATGCCTGCGCGCAGAAGTCCATGATCGACTTCAAGGAAGCCGCCGCCAATGGTGGTCTGCAGCCGAGCCTGGCCCACGGCATGGCCGCCTCCAGCTATGTGCAGGGCGCGGTGTTCGATGTGGTGACCAACTTCTTCAATAGCACCAAGGCCGATCCGCAGAAGGCTGCCCAGCAGTTGGCTGCAGCCATCCGCGCCGTGCAGTAAAGCCAGCCCGGCCGCCGGTACGCCGGCGGCTAACCCACTACGTTTGACCTGCTTATCCCTGGCCCATGCCCTCCGGCGCGCGCCACGGGATCGGCCGTGCCGGATTTTTGTGGCGCAACACGCAACGGAGTCATTCCATGAGTTCAATCGCAGTTTTCACCAAAGCTTCACCATTGGATGCGCTGCAACGCTGGCTGCCCAAGCTGGTGCTGGCACCGACGATGCTGGTCGTGCTGGTCGGTTTCTATGGCTACATCCTCTGGACCTTTGCTCTTTCGTTCACCAGTTCGCGCTTTATGCCCAGCTATTCCTGGGTTGGCCTGCAGCAGTACGCACGCCTGTGGGACAACGACCGCTGGTGGGTGGCGAGCCAGAATCTGTTGCTCTTTGGCGGCCTGTTCATCGGCATCAGTCTGGTGATCGGCGTGCTGTTGGCGGTGCTGCTGGATCAGCGGATTCGCCGCGAAGGCTTTATTCGCACTATTTTTCTCTATCCCATGGCGCTGTCGATGATCGTCACCGGCACCGCCTGGAAGTGGCTGCTCAATCCCGGCCTGGGCATTGACAAGATGCTCCGCGACTGGGGCTGGGAAGGCTTTCGTTTCGACTGGCTGGTGGACCCTGATCGGGTGGTCTACTGCCTGGTGATCGCCGCGGTCTGGCAGTCTTCCGGCTTCGTCATGGCGCTGTTCCTCGCCGGCTTGAGGGGTGTCGATCAGTCGATCATCCGCGCCGCCCAGGTCGATGGCGCCAGCCTGCCGAACATCTACTTGCGCATCGTTTTGCCGAGCCTGGGGCCGGTGTTCTTCAGTGCCCTGATGATCCTCTCGCACATCGCGATCAAGAGCTTCGACCTGGTCGCCTCGATGACCGCTGGCGGCCCCGGTTACGCCTCTGATCTCCCGGCGATGTTCATGTACGCCCACACCTTTACCCGCGGCCAGATGGGCCTCGGCGCCGCCAGTGCGATCCTCATGCTCGGTGCGGTGCTGGCGATCCTGGTGCCTTACCTGTACTCCGAGTTGCGAGGCAAGCGTCATGACTAAGCCCGCTTTTAGCCTGAGCCGCGTGGCGATCTACGCCACCTTGCTGGCCGCCTGCGCGGTCTACCTGGTCCCGCTGGTGATCATGCTGTTGACCAGCTTCAAGAGCCCGGAAGATATCCGTACCGGCAACCTGTTGTCCTGGCCCGAGGTGTTCACCGCCATCGGCTGGCTGAAGGCCTGGGACGGGGTCGGCGGCTACTTCTGGAATTCGGTGAAGATCACCATTCCAGCGGTGCTGATCTCCACCGTGATCGGCGCGCTGAACGGTTATGTGCTGGCCATGTGGCGCTTTCGCGGCTCGCAGCTGTTCTTCGGTCTGCTGTTATTCGGCTGTTTCCTGCCGTTCCAGGTGGTGCTGCTGCCGGCGTCCTTCACCATCGGTCAGCTCGGCCTGGCCAACACCACCAGCGGTCTGGTGCTGATCCATGTGGTCTACGGCATGGCCTTCACCACGCTGTTCTTTCGCAACTACTACGTGAGCATTCCGGAGGCCCTGGTACGGGCGGCGCGGCTCGATGGTGCAGGCTTCTTCACCATCTTCGGACGCATCCTGCTGCCCATGTCGACCCCGATCATCATGGTCTGCCTGATCTGGCAGTTCACCCAGATCTGGAACGACTTCCTGTTCGGTGTGGTGTTCGCCAGCGGCGATACCCAGCCGATCACCGTGGCCCTGAACAACCTGGTCAACACCAGCACCGGGGCCAAGGAATACAACGTCGACATGGCCGCAGCGATGATCGCCGGGCTACCGACCCTGGTGGTCTATGTGCTGGCCGGTAAGTACTTCCTGCGTGGGCTCACAGCCGGCGCAGTCAAAGGTTAGGAGAACGATATGGCAACCCTCGAACTGCGTAACGTCAACAAGTCCTACGGCAGCGGCCTGGTGGACACCCTGAAGAACATCGAGATATCGATCGAGTCCGGCGAGTTCCTGATCCTGGTCGGTCCGTCCGGTTGTGGCAAATCGACCCTGATGAACTGCATCGCCGGCCTGGAAGATATCAGTGGCGGGGCGATCCTGGTCGACGGTCAGGACATCAGCGGCAAGAGCCCCAAGGACCGTGACATCGCCATGGTCTTTCAGTCCTATGCGCTGTACCCGACCATGACCGTGCACGGCAACATCGCCTTCGGCCTGAAGATGCGCAAGATGGCCCCGGCCGACATCGAGGCGGAAGTGGCGCGGGTCGCCAAGTTGCTGCAAATCGAACACCTGCTGGCGCGCAAACCCGGCCAACTGTCCGGCGGCCAGCAGCAGCGTGTGGCCATGGGTCGGGCGCTGGCGCGGCGGCCGAAGATCTACCTGTTCGATGAGCCGCTATCGAACCTCGACGCCAAGCTGCGCGTCGAGATGCGCACCGAAATCAAGCTGATGCACCAGCGCCTGAAGACCACCACGGTCTACGTCACCCACGACCAGATCGAGGCCATGACCCTGGGCGACAAGGTGGCGGTGATGAAGGACGGCATCATCCAGCAGTTCGGCACCCCCAAGCAGATCTACAACGACCCGGCCAATCTGTTCGTGGCGAGCTTTATCGGTTCGCCGCCGATGAACTTCATTCCCCTGCGTCTGCAGCGTCGCGATGGTCAGTTGCTGGCCCTGCTCGACAGCGGTCAGGCGCGTTGCGAACTGCCGCTGGGGGCGATGGAGGAGGGCTTCGAGAGTCGTGAGGTGATCCTCGGCATTCGCCCCGAGCAGATCCTCCTGGCCACCGCCGAGAGCCGCAATCAGTCGTCGATCCGCGCCGAGGTCGAGGTTGTCGAGCCCACCGGGCCGGACACCCTGGTGTTCGTCGAACTCAACCAGACCAAGGTCTGCTGCCGCCTGGCCCCGGACGATGCGCCGCAGGTGGGGCAGACCCTGGAGCTGCAGTTCGACCCGAGCAAGGTGCTGCTGTTCGACGCCAAAAGCGGCGAGCGCCTGCTGCCGGGAAAGCCGCAACCGCTTGAGCGCAAGGTGGCTCAATTCAAGGTCGGTTAGGTCGGTAGGGTGCGCTATGCGCACCAATAGCCCCACAGAATCCGCCGCTTCGGCGGTTACCCGCAGCACTTCACACAATAAAAACAATCAGGAGCAGCCATGAAGATCAGTTTCAATCCCCGGTCATTGCGTGTCGCCCGTGGTGCGCGCGGCGCACCCTACCTGCTGGCCTTGGCCCTGGCAGTGCCCCAGGCCCAGGCGCTGGAGTTCAGCGGCTATGTGCGCAGCGGTGCGGGCAGTACGGAGAACGGCGGAAGCCAGTCGTGCTTCCAGTTGCCCGGCGCGCAGTCGAAATACCGTCTGGGTAACGAGTGCGAGCAGTACATGGAGCTGGATCTGCGTCAGGATCTGCTGACCCTGGACGACGGCTCGGTGCTCAGCGTCGAGGGCATGGCCCAGCTGTACAACGCCTATGGCCACACGCCGAAATTCAGTGGCGACTATGGCTTCGCCAGGATGAACCAGATGTACGCCGAGTGGAGCAAGGTGCCAGCGCTCAATGGCGGCTCGCTGTGGGCCGGGCGGCGCTTCTACAAGCGTAACGATATCCATATCAGCGATTTCTTCTACTGGAACCAGAGCGCCACCGGCGCCGGTATCGAGGACTTCGCGCTGGGCGGGCTGAAATACAGCTACGCCTTCTCGCGCAAGGACAGCTACTTTCAAGACCCCTATATCAATCGCCATGACTTCAACGTCGCCGGCTTCAAGCCCAACCCGGGCGGTGAGCTGGAATTCGGCCTGAGCTTTATCGACAAGCCCGATAGCACCGACGCCAACAGCGGCTGGGCGCTAACCGCACAGCACAAGCAGGCCGATTTTCTCGGTGGCAGCAATACCCTGGCCCTGCAGTACGGTCAGGGTCCGGGCACCGGGCTGGGTTATACCGGCGATGTGACCCTTGATAGCGACAACAAGAGCTATCGCCTGGTGGAAATCTACAACTGGCAGGCCACGCCACGCTGGGGCGGCCAGGCACAGTTCGTCTTCCAGAAGGATGTGCGTCCCGATGGCAGCGATCAGGACTGGCTGTCGGTGGGTGGGCGTACCAGTTATGCCTTCACTGAGCAGTTCAAGCTGGTCGGCGAGCTGGGCTTTGATCAGGTCGACGCGGTGGATGGCACGCGCAAACTGAGCAAGTTCACCGTGGCGCCGACCTGGTCGCCGGCGGGTCAGGACTTCTGGGCGCGTCCGGAAATTCGCCTGTATTACACCTATGCCAGCTGGAACGAGGCGGCGCAACGTGCGGCCAGTTTGCTGGCGGCAGGCTCGGCACTGTCCGATAGCGGTGCCTTTGACAGCGCCCGGCATGGCTCCAACTTCGGTGTCCAGGTCGAATACTGGTGGTGATCGCCTGTTGTGAGCGGGTCGATGCTGCCGGCTAAGCCGCGGCGTTCGACTAGCGCGTCGACAACCCGGCCGGGGGCTGCTGCAGAGCATCCCCTGGCCGGGTTGTTTGTGTCGTGCGCCGGGCCAGCCTTGCGCTGGGTGACTCACCAGGAGCGTGAATTGCTGCTGGTCGAGCATGCGCGTTTCCAGGCCATATTCAGTCGCCAGGGCGGCCAATTGCTGCACTTCCAACCACGCGGCCAGCGGCCCTGGTTGTGGTGCGCCAGCCGTTGGCCGCGCGGCGGTGCGATTCGCGGCGGGGTGCCGGTGTGCTGGCCCTGGTTCGGTCGTCACCCCAGCGAAAGCGGTTGGCCGTCCCACGGCTGGGCACGGCTGAGTGACTGGCAATTGCTCGGCAGCGAGGTGGATGAGCGGGGCGTGCGGCTGAGCTGGCAGTTGCAGCTGTGCGACTGGACGGTGACCCTGGAAGTCGAACTAGGCGAACAGATGAAGCTACGCCTGCGCACCTCGCATCAGGACAGCGAGCCCTGCCAGCTCAGCCATGCCTTGCATGCCTACTGGTGCATCAGCGATGTTGCGCGGATGGCGTTACTTGGCCTGGATGGTGCCCAAGGCTACGACCTGCTGAAGCGCGGCGACTGTCAGCAGCGCGGCGAGTTGCGCATTGAGGATGGCTGTCACCAAATATTCGACCATGGCGCGCTGGTTCAGGTACAGGACCTGGCCTGGCAGCGGCGTCTGCTGGTCGATACCCGTGGCGGCGCCAACAGCGTGGTCTGGCATCCGGGTAGCCGGCCGCTGACCGATGTGAGTTGGCGCGAGGCGCTGGGGTTTGTCTGCGTCCAGGCCGCCAGTTGCCGCGCCGACAGCCTGACCCTCAAGCCGGGGGAGGAGGCCTTACTGGAGCTGAAGGCGCGCCTGGGTTGAGCACGCACAACCCGTAGATTCTATGTTCATCTGCAAGGTCTGCGGCATCGCTATTGGTGGATGAAAAAGGCGCCAGCTACGCGCCCCGAACCACCCTGCACCGCTCTCGTAGCTCGGGTGTAATCCTGGAGTCGTCCTTGAAAGTGGTCCCGGATTGCGCCAGGGCTTATTCGGGCTATGGGGCGGGTTTCTCGGGCAACGCTGCGGCCCTTGCGTGAATCAGCTCGGCTCCTCGTCCAGCGGATAGCGGCTGGCGTTGAGGCTTTCCTTGATCTTGCGCAGGTGCGGCTGGAAGTCCACGCCACGGCGCAGGGTCATGCCGGTGGCGAGCACGTCGAGCACGGTGAGCTGGATGATCCGCGAGGTCATCGGCATGTAGATGTCGGTGTCTTCCGGCAGCGGGATGTTCAGGCTCAAGGTGCTGGCCTGGGCCAGGGGTGAGCCGGCGGCAGTCAGGCCGAGTACCGAGGCGCCATTTTCCCGGGCCAGGCGTGCCACTTCCACCAGCTCGCGGGTGCGCCCAGTGTAGGAGATGATCACGAACAGGTCGCCGGTGTGCGCCACCGAGGCGAGCATTCGCTGCATCAGCACGTCGGCGTGGGCGGAGACGGCCAGGTTGAAGCGGAAGAACTTGTGTTGGGCGTCCAGCGCCACCGGGGCCGAGGCGCCGAGGCCGAAGAAGTGGATCTGCCGTGCCTGGATCAGCAGGTCGACTGCGCGGCTGACCAGCTGTGGGTCAAGGGACTGGCAGGCGCTGTCCAGCGAGGCAATGGCGCTGCCGAAGATCTTGCGGGTATAGGCCTCGGGGTCATCATCGGCTTCCACCGCACGGCTGACATAGGCGGCACCGCTGGCCAGGCTCTGCGCCAGCTGCATCTTCAGCTCGGGGTAGCCGCTGACGCCGAACGAGCGACAGAAGCGGTTGACCGTCGGTTCGCTGACCAGGGCGGCTTGCGCCAGGGCGGCGATACTCAGGCGGGTGGCTTGCTGCGGGTTGCGCAGAATCACTTCGGCGACTTTACGTTCAGCCTTGTTAAGGCTGTCGAGTCGGCCCTGGATCTGTTCCAGAAGATTGCGCACGCGGTCCATTGTTATTCCTTAGCCGGGGCTGAAATTGCTGGCCTATCGTACTGATGGGGCCAAGGGGCTACCACTGGAAAGTGTTTTTTAGCAAAATGTTGTTTTTATTACAACATATGGCCTTGATAAAATCCTGTGCACAGGGTATTTCTAGCTTAACTTGATAAAAGAACAAACATCATGCCTTCGATAACCGTTGAATCCTGTACGTTTGCCTTGTTCGGTGCGCTGGGCGATCTGGCTCTACGCAAATTGTTTCCGGCACTCTACCAACTCGATCGCGCCGGGCTGTTGCATGCCGATACGCGGATTTTCGCCCTGGCGCGCGAGAATGGCGAGGCGTCCCAGCATCTGGCCTCTATTGGTGAACACCTGTTACGCCATGTGCCCGCCCGCGAGATCGACCAGGTGGTGTTGCAGCGTTTCCAGGCGCGGCTCAGCTACCTGACCATGGACTTCCTCCAGGCCGACGACTATGACGCGCTGGCAGAGCAGGTTGGCACCAGCGAACGGCTGATCGCCTATTTCGCCACGCCGGCCTCGGTCTACGGCGGGATCTGCGCCAACCTGGCGCGGGTCGGCCTGACCGAGCGGGCGCGGGTGGTGCTGGAAAAACCCATCGGCCACGATCTGCAGTCATCGCGGGCGGTCAACGATGCCGTTGCGCAGTATTTTCCGGAAACCCGCATTTATCGCATCGACCATTACCTAGGCAAGGAAACGGTGCAGAACCTGATCGCCCTGCGTTTTGCCAACAGCCTGTTCGAAACCCAGTGGAACCAGAATCACATCTCCCATGTGGAGATCACCGTGGCGGAGAAGGTCGGCATCGAGGGTCGCTGGGGGTACTTCGACCAGGCCGGGCAGCTGCGCGACATGATCCAGAATCACCTGCTGCAGCTGCTCTGCCTGATCGCCATGGACCCGCCCAGCGAACTGTCCGCCGACAGCATCCGCGACGAGAAGGTCAAGGTACTCAAGGCACTGGAACCGATCACCTCCGCGCAACTCAGCCGCCAGGTGGTGCGTGGTCAGTACGTGGCTGGCAGCAGCGATGGCAAGGCGGTGCCGGGTTATCTGCAGGAGGAAAACTCCAACACCCAGAGCGATACCGAAACCTTCGTCGCCATTCGCGCGGACATTCGCAACTGGCGCTGGGCCGGCGTGCCGTTCTACCTGCGCACCGGCAAGCGCATGGCGGAAAAAATGTCGCAGATCGTCATCCACTTCAAGGAAACCCCGCACTACATCTTCGCCCCGGAGCAGCGCCAGTTGATCGGTAACAAGCTGATCATCCGCCTGCAACCGGATGAGGGTATCGCCCTGCAGGTGATGACCAAGGATCAGGGCCTGGACAAGGGCATGCAGTTGCGTAGTCACGCCTTGCAGTTGAATTTCTCCGACACCTACCGCAGCGCGCGGATTCCCGATGCCTACGAGCGGTTGCTGCTGGAAGTGATGCGCGGTAATCAGAACCTGTTCGTGCGCAAGGACGAAATCGAATGTGCCTGGCTGTGGTGCGATCAGCTGATCGCCGGCTGGAAGCAACTGGGCGATGCACCGAAACCCTATGCCGCCGGCACGTGGGGGCCGATGGGGTCGATTGCCCTGATCACCCGCGACGGGAGGTCCTGGTATGGCGATCTCTGATCTCGATTTACCGCTGGGCGTGGTGGCGCGCAGCCTGAGCAATCCGGCCCAGCTGGCCAAGGCTTTGGCCCAGGCGGTCGCCGAGGCGTTGCGCGTGGCGATCGAAACCCAGGGTCAGGCGACTCTGGTGGTGTCCGGTGGGCGCAGCCCGATAGCGTTTTTCGAGGCCCTGGCGCAGCAGCCGCTGCACTGGGCGCAGGTGGTGATCAGCCTGGCCGACGAGCGCTGGGTGCCGGTCGCCCACCCCGACAGCAACGAAGGCCTGGTGCGCCGTCACTTGCTCCGTGGCCCAGCCGCCGCCGCACGCTTTGTGGGCTTGTACCAGCCGGCTGCCAACCTGGAACAAGCGGCGCTGCAAGCCGATCAGGCCCTGGCCGAGTTGCCGCCGATCGACGTGCTGGTGCTGGGCATGGGCGACGACGGCCACACCGCCTCGCTGTTCCCGGAAAGCCCGAATCTGCACGACGCCTTGCAGGCCGACTGCTTGCGCCGCTGCCTGCCGATGCTGGCGCCCAGCGTGCCGCATCAGCGCCTGAGCATGACCTTGCCGTTACTGAGCTCTGCACGTTTGCCGCTGCTGGCCCTGCAGGGGCAAGGCAAGCTCAAGACCCTGGCCGCCGCCCTGGCTGAGGCCGAGGTGGCGAGCATGCCGGTGCGCGCGCTATTGCATTCCCCCCTTGAGATTTACTGGTGCCCCTAGGGCCGAAGGACCAGCCGATATGACGACCAACGACCAAAGCCCGCAGGCCCGCATGGCTGCAAAAATCGCCCAGATCGACAGCCTCTGCGCCCGCGCGCGGATCATGCCGGTGATCACCATCGCCCGTGAGGCGGACATCCTGCCATTGGCCGATGCCCTGGCGGCCGGCGGCCTGAGCGTGCTGGAAATCACCCTGCGTTCGGCCCATGGCCTGACCGCCATTCGCCTGCTGCGCGAGCAACGCCCTGAACTCTGTGTCGGCGCCGGCACCGTGCTCGACTTGCAGATGCTCGCTGCCGCCGAGGAGGCCGGTGCGCAGTTCATCGTCACCCCCGGCTCCACCGCCGAACTGCTCAAGGCCAGCCTGGACAGCCCGGTGCCGATGTTGCCCGGCACCAGCAGTGCCTCGGACATCATGCTCGGCTATGCCCTCGGCTACCGCCGCTTCAAGCTGTTCCCCGCGGAAGTCTGCGGCGGCACGGCGGCGCTCAAGGCTCTCGGTGGCCCCTTCGGTGATGTGCGTTTCTGCCCCACCGGCGGCATCAATCCCGACAACCTGCAGCGCTACATGGCCCTGGCCAACGTGATGTGCGTCGGCGGCACCTGGATGTTCGACAGCCAGTGGGTCAAGGACGGCGACTGGGCGCGCATCCAGCAGTGCAGTGCCGAGGCCCTGCAGTTGTTGGATTGAGGATGTGTAGGGTGCGCGGGGCTGTCTAGGCCATGCGCACCATCCTATGAGCGCAGCGTGCCCATTAGTGCGCACGGCGCACCCTACAGGTTGTATGGCGCCGCTGCGTTTGATCCGGATCGACCCTGCATTGGGATTGCCCCCACCATGACTGATTCCCCGATCGAGCAGCCGTTGCTGCTCGGCATGATGCGCCTGCTCGATTATCCCGAACTGGCGACCCCGCAGGCCCTGCTGGGCTTTGTCGAACGTTGCGTCGAGCGGGGCTTGAATGCGTTCGATCACGCCAATATCTATGGCCTGGGCCAGTGCGAAACGCACTTTGGCGCGGCCTTGCGCCTGCGCCCGCAGTTGCGCGGGCAGCTGCAACTGATCAGCAAGGCCGACATAGTGCCGGCGGCCCTGGACGGCTCGCGCTGGCAGGTCAAGCACTACAACAGCGGGGCGGCCTACCTGACCGCTGCAGTCGAGGCTTCGCTGGCGCGTCTGGGCGTCGAGCGCATGGATGGCTTTCTCCTGCACCGTCCCGACCCGCTGCTGTGCGCCGATGAAGTGGTGCGCGCCCTGCAGGCCCTGGTCGAGAGTGGCAAGGTCGGTTGGCTGGGGCTGTCGAATGCCGCGCCGCTACACTGGCAAAGCCTGGGTCGCGAGCTGCCGCTGCGCTGCAACCAGATCGAACTGTCGCTGTTGGCTCAGTCGAGCGCCTGGGATGGCCAGTTGCAGGCCATGCAAGCCGATGGCTTGCAGGTACTGGCCTGGTCGCCGTTGGCCGGTGGGGCTTTTACCCCGGCCTTGCAGCAGGCCCTGGCTGAGGTAGCGACAGCCGTGCAGGCAACCCCCAATCAGGTCGCCCTGGCCTGGGTGCGCCGTTTGCCGGGCAGCCCGCGGCCGATCCTCGGTAGCCTGCGCTGGTCGCGGATTGAAGAGGCGTTGAACGGCGCGGCGCTGCAGCTGGACGCCCCGACCTGGTTCTACCTGGCCGAAGCGGCACGCGGGCACAGGGCGCCCTGACGGGCCCTCCTATCAGGCTAAAAATAACCCGCTTTTATATATAGAAATTAAATCCACGCGGAGCCTTGTAGGAGCCAGCTTGCTTTTGATCTTTGCAGATCAAAAGCATCGTCGGAGCGCCGAACCGCAGCAAGGGCTAGGCGTCCCCCAGACCCCTACACAGTTTGCTGCGCGACAGCGGGCGGGCCAACTGCTAGCGAAACAGCCGGCGCGGCAGCCAGTACAGATACCCCAGCATGCCGAACAGTTCGACCAGCGACTGCACGACGATCACCACTGCCGCCACTTCCCAGCCGTGCGGCAAGCTCAGGGCAAAGGGCAGGACCACGAAGGAGTTGCGCGTGCCCAGGCTGAAGGCGAGGGTGCGCCCGTGGCTGGCGGGCAGCTGCCAGGCCAGCGCCAGCAGCTTGGCGATCACAGCTGCCAGCAGCAGGTAGGCGATAAACACCGGCAGCAATAGCGGTAGCAGCTCTAGGGCATTCTTTACCGCCGCGACCTGAGCACCTGCTATCAGTAGTACCACCAGGCCCAGCAGCGGTACCGGCCACCAGGCCAGGTGTTGACGCAGTGCGTCGCGCCCGGTCCGCGCCTCGAGCCAGCGCTCGCTCAGCGCCGCCAGCAGCAAGGGGACCAGCACAACCAGCAGCGCGGGTACTGCATCCCTGACTGTCAGTGCGCTGGTCAGTTGCGCGTCTGTCAGCAGCCACAGGTAGACGGGTAGCAGCAGCAATTGCAGCAGCAGGTTGATCGGGGTCACGGCCACCGCGCGCGGTACATCGCCGCCGCCCAGCTGGGTGAAGGAGATGAACCAGTCCGTGCAGGGCACCAGCAACACCAGCAGCACCCCCACGCGCAGTACCGGATCATCCGGCAGCCAGTGCAGCAGGCCCCAGACCAGCAGGGGCACGAGCAGGAAGTTGCCGACCAGCAAGGCGCTGATGAAGCGTCGATCAGCGAAGGCTGCGCGCAGGTGCAACAGTGGCACCTGGACGAAGGTCGTATAGAGCAACAGCATCAGCGTCGGCCACAGCATGGCTTGCAGGGTCGGGGCGATGCCCGGCAGCAGGCTGCCGAGCAGCAGCCCGGCGATGATGGCTGTCAGGTAAACCCAGACTTGCCGGCGTTCCAGTGTCAGACGATCCAATGCGGCGTTTCCGTAGGTTCTAGTGGTCGCGTGCGGCCAGCGGTTTGGCCGCGCCATCTTAGGCGGTTTTATTGCGCAAAGCCTTAGTCGTTGAAGGGCGCGCGCTGGCGCAGCGGTGGGCACTTATTCGCTAGCAGCGTCTGCCTGCTGGCGCTGGATCTCCTTGCGCTTCATCGTCAGGTACTGCTCGCGCTCGAGTTCGTGCAGTTGCGCCGGGTAGTGCTCGACAGCGTCGTACCAGAGTTGCAGGCGCTTTTCCTGGCGGGTTAGCGGCGGCTCCGGCAGGGCGTTCAGGTAGGCCTCGATCGCCAGGTAGTAACGCATGGTGTTGCGTTCGATCACCCCGCGCATGCCGCCGATGTAGACGGGCTGACCCGAGGCTGTCCGGCCGACGATGCTGAAGCCCACCTTGTTGCGTCCCAGTGTCGCCAGGTAGCTCTGCGTGGCCATGCGGGCTGCAACGCCATACGCATAGGAATAGGAGAGGTGGAGGAAGCTGCGCCGGTCATCGAGGGCTACTGCTTCGAGCGCGATGCGGTAGCTGCGGGTGCCCAGCGGCCCGTCCCTGGCCTCCAATAGCACCTGAAGAAACTCGGGCGTCGCCGTGACGACCCGGTAGGTAAATTCGAACAGGTAGGCATCGGCCAGGGCCTGCTCGAACTTGCGGCCGATATGCAGGCGCAGGACTTCTCCGCCCGGACCCGCTGAGGCGCGGCAGTTTTTCACATTCAGGTGCAGGATCAGGATGTCGCACCAGTGCGTACTGCCTTGTAATGCCATGCCGACCAAGGCAAAGGGCTGCTCGATCACGGCGTAGATATCGCCCTGCAAGGTGTTGGCGGTTTGCCGGGACTCGAGATGCAGTGGGCGTTTAAAGGGGGTTTCGCTGAGTTGCTCGGTAAGGGCGGTATGCCGGGCCTTGAGCGCCTCGGCGTCTTGTGCGTGGGTGTGGCCGGCAACCAGCAGCGCCACCAGCATGCTCGCGCGCAACCACTGCAAACAGCCAGCGCCGGGCAGTAGAAGACACCTTACCGCAAGCACACGAACAATCCCTTGGCTCTTGCGTCGAGCTGCAGCCATGGCGCATCAAGGGGCTGCATGTTCGGTATGCAGGTGCTCAGTGCCAGGCTGGGAGTGATGGCATTCCGGCAATATGCTACTTGCATTGGCTACCCTCCCAAGGAGGTCTGTCGCGCTGCCGCCAGCGGGCAGTCGCAGCGATACATTCGCCTGAATGTATAAGCTAAAGAATAGTCACGGCGCCCATTCAACAGACACGCCATTGGTCGCTGTTTGTGGCGGGGTGATTGCTATGTTTGACAGCGCACCGAACTGGGAGGGCTAACGGTTGAAACTGCCCGGGTGCCTACTCGCTATTATTCGATCAGTGATGCTCGAAGCGTATCGGCATGGCTTGCCGTGGTGAGCGTGATACCTCGTGTCGAGGTTTCTGCGCCAGCGAGCTCGAACCATTTATGGAGAACGCCATGGGCTTGGGAACGATTCTGTTGATCGTGCTGTTGTTGATGCTGGTGGGTGCCATACCCGCGTGGCCGCATAGTCGACGTTGGGGCTATGGTCCGACGGGTGGGTTGGGCCTGGTGTTGATTATCGTATTGATCCTGCTGCTGATGGGGAGGCTGTAAAAGTTGCCCTGCTCTCGTTTGATTGACCAGTAGCTCTGCCGCTGGTTTTTACTCTAATTCGAGCGCTTGCCAGCTGCTGGTCTGGTCACGCCCCAATGCCATCAACTTAAGCCGCCGGCCCTGGCCTCGGCAGTTACGGCCGGGTTCTTACTGTGTTTCTGCCGCTTGATCGGGGGCCGCGCGCTGCTGACGCCATACGTACAACAGCGAACAGGCAAGCTTGCGGCGGCCAATCGAACGGGCAAACAGGGGTGGCACCTTTCATTCTGTCGTTTGGCGATTGTATTGCGCTGCCGGGCGCTTAAGTTGGATTCCTGGCGTTAACCAACTGCTTGCAAGTCTGCCGCGGCGGGAGTTGCCACGCAGCCTCGCCTGTAGCGAGTTGAAGGGCATTACTTATAGGTTGTTGGGCAGATACCCGTTTGCAGCAGGGCAACGAATTGTTCTACCTGCAGCGGCCGGCTGAAAAAGTAGCCTTGTCCTTCCTCGCATAACTGTTCTTGCAGAAATGCCAGTTGCGACTGTTGCTCCACACCTTCAGCGATTACCCGGTGATTGAGACTGGAACCCATGGCGATCACTGCGCTGACAATGATGCCGGTGCCATCCGTACCGTCGATTTCCTGGACAAACGACTGATCGATTTTGAGCGTATCAAGCGGGAATCGGTTCAGGTAACTCAGGCTGGAGAAACCGGTGCCAAAGCCGTCCACTGCCAGCTGGATGCCCATGTCCTTGAGCTGGTGGAGGATTTCGATACTGGCCTTGGCATCGCGCATCAACACGCTCTCGGCCACTTCCAGTTGCAGGATGCCGGGCGCCAATCCGCTTTCGCTCAAGATGGTGCGAACCCCCGCGATGAAGTCCCGATGGCGAAATTCCTGGGCAGAGATGTTGACTGCAACCGTGGTCGGTCCTGCGCCCGCGGATTGCCAGCGCTTTGCTTGCGTGCATGCCTCGCGCAACACCCAGCGCCCTATTGGTACGATCAACCCACAATCCTCTGCAATCGAGATAAACCGGGCGGGTGATACCAGGCCCCATTGCGGATGCTGCCAGCGCAACAGTGCCTCGGCACCGGTAATGGCACCGCTGCTCAGATTGATTTTGGGTTGGTAGTGCAGGACGAATTGCTGTCGTTCCAGGGCATGGTGCAAATGGCTTTCGATGAGCTGTCGCTCGACCGCCCGCACATTCATGTCTTGGGTGAAGAACTGGTAGTTATTACGCCCCCTGTCCTTGGCTTGGTACATCGCAGTGTCGGCATTTTTGATCAGGGTTTCCGCGTCCCGGCCATCGGCCGGGTAGATGCTGATACCGATGCTGGTGGTGATATGCAGCTCATGTTGGCCAATGACATGGGGTCTGGTCAGCGCGGCGAGAATTTTTTCCGCAGTCAGGGCCGAGTCCTGTGCGTCATGTGCTTCGCTAAGCAGCACCACAAACTCATCACCGCCCTGGCGGCTTACCGTGTCGGAGTTGCGCACGCACTTACTCAAGCTGCGAGTGACAGATTGCAGCAATTGATCGCCAACGGCGTGGCCGAGTGAATCATTAATGTGCTTGAAGTTGTCCAGGTCGAGGAACAGTACGGCCAGGGTCGTGCCCTGACGCTCGGCCAAGCTGATCGCTTGTGCAATACGGTCGTTGAGCAGTACGCGGTTGGGCAGGTTGGTCAAGAAATCGTGTTGCGCCAGGTGGGCCATCTTGATGGTCATGGCTTGGGCGGCGGTAGTGTCATGAAACACGATCACTGCGCCCCTGATCTGCCCGCTGGAGTCGTGAATCGGTGCGGCGGAGTCTTCGATCACAGCCTCGCTGCCATGACGGCTGATCAGTATCGCTCCCGCCGCCAGGAGCTTGGCTTCATTGTGCCGCAGTACCGATTCGATCGGGTTTACCAGCGGCTCGCGTGTCGTACTGCTGATGACCTGCATCACCTCGGCGATGGGGCGCCCGCGGGCGTCTTCGCGCGACCATCCAGTGAGCGTTTCTGCGGCCACATTCAGGTAGTCGACATTGCCCTCCATATTGGTGCCGATAACCGCATCGCTGATCGAATTGAGGGTGATTTCGGCCCGTGCCTTTTCCAGAAAAACACTTTCCTCAACCGCTTTGCGCTGAATGATGTTGCGCAGTGATTGGGGCACCAGGTAGCTGCCAAAGTGGCCTTTGGACAGATAACCCTGCGCGCCTCGCTCTACGGCTTCGATGGCCAGTTCTTCATCATCGGCCTCGCTCAGCGTCATGATCGGCGTCTGTGGGGCGCAGGCGAACAGTTGATCGAAGGTCTCAATGCCTTGACTATCGGGTAGCGACAAGTCGGTCAGGATCGCATCGATGCGGCCGGTCCGCAGGCTCGCCAGGGCGGCGGCCAGGCTTTGCTGCCACTCGAGGATGAATGGGCCGTCCTTGGCTTTATTCAGCACGCTCTGCAGGATTGCGGCATCCTCGGCGGCCGCGGTAATAATCAGTACTCGATGGGGCATGTTGCACATTCACTCTAGTCGAACTGAAAATAACCCATTGTGTTGCACGGGTCCTTGCAGGAGCGGCCCCGCACGCCTCCAGCCTCCAGCATGCCGCGCGACAGCGCAGCGCAATCGCTGATTGAACACGCCTAAGGTCGGTACAAATAGTTGCTTGCATTGAGCCGGTGCAGGGTGCACGGGCGGTCATCGAGTTAAAACTTGAATCCTTCCCGATTATTGTCGCGGGCTGCCTCTCTGTCTTGCGCACGGCCAAAAGCTGGGGTCCGTTGCTCGGGGTTATCCGTGTCAGCGCTTGACCAGTCGTTGTTATCGCGGTTGTCCGGCAGTCCGGAATCGGCTGCTGCATGGGATGTGGAGAAAGACGACTTGTCGAGATTGGCAGTCCAGCTACCGCTCGGCGCTTGATCAGCGATATATGCCGGTTTTTCCGGGCGGTTAGACGGCTTTAGCAATGAGGGGGCAGTGTGCACAACGATCTGGTTATCCACTTCGACCACGCCCTCGACGCCCAGTGCGATGAGCTTGGCCAGGTATTTATTGAGCTGCCCTTCGACCCTGCCGGTGAGCGTGGCTTTGCCGTTGAGTACGCTCACTTCGAGGGTGTTGGCGCGCAAATATTGGCTTTGCGCATAGGCCCGCCACACTTGAGTCTCGCGCCGCGCATCGATGATTTGCTGCGACGATGTGTCTGCGCTGACTACGCTGCTCATGGCCGCTACAGCAATCGTGATCGCCGATGTGAATGCTGACGTGCGCGTATAGGTGGGCATGCTGTTCTCCACAGTGAAGCGGCCTCGAAGCTTGACGCAGCGGGGAGCAGGGTCGTTGTTCCGTAAACCCCCTGACGCTCCAGGCGTTCAGTGGTCAGGAAAGCGCATTGATTGATGCGGTGGCGCAAGAATGAGAAAGAATGAAAATGGCGTCCGTTCGCTAGCGCACTTATGGGGGCCGTAGGCGAGAAAATTCTGCAGTGCGCGCTGCGCTCGTTCTCATGCGTAATGGTGCTGTCAGGTTTGGCTCAAACGGTGGCCGCGGACAGACAACTTCCAAACCTGGCAGCAGACTGGGTTACCATTAATTGTCAGTCGCCTGGCAGCGCGCGTCGCCATTATCCGGCGAGCACCGCGCCCGCCAAGGCCTGGCGAGCAAACGCCGCCAACTGACAACGCTCTCGCCGGAGGCCGAACCCAGGTCTTGTGTGCGCTCTGCAACTCGCCAAGGATCAGTCGTCATGCTCAGCCAACAGACTCCGCTCAACCCCGCGCCACTTTCGCCCGAGCAGCTGCGCAAACTCGATGCCTACTGGGCCGCCAGCAATTACCTGGCGGTCGGGCAAATCTATCTGTATGCCAATCCGCTGCTCAAGCAGCCGCTGACTCTCGAGCACGTCAAGCCACGCTTGCTCGGTCACTGGGGCACCACGCCGGGCTTGAACTTCATCTATGTGCACCTCAATCGGCTAATCAAGCAGCACGAGCTGAACGTGCTGTATGTCGCCGGGCCTGGGCACGGTGGCCCGGCGCTGGTGGCCAATACCTACCTGGAGGGCAGCTACAGCGAGGTGTACCCGCACATCTCCCAGGACGAGCAGGGCATGCAGCGGCTGTTCAAGCAGTTCTCCTTCCCGGGCGGGATTCCCAGCCATGTGGCCGCGGAAACCCCGGGTTCGCTGCATGAAGGCGGCGAGCTGGGTTATTCGCTGTCCCACGCCTTCGGTGCGGCCTTCGATAACCCGGATCTGCTGGTCGCGTGCGTGGTCGGCGATGGCGAGGCGGAAACCGGCGCGCTGGCCACCAGTTGGCATTCCAACAAGTTTCTCAACCCGGCGCAGGATGGCGCGGTGCTGCCGATTCTGCATTTGAACGGCTACAAGATCGCCAGTCCGGCCATCCTTGCGCGGATCCCGCATGACGAGCTGTATGCGCTGTTCTACGGCTACGGCTATGCGCCGTATTTCGTCGAAGGTGACGACCCCGCGAGCATGCACCAGTTGATGGCGGCCACCATGGACGCTGCACTGGCCGACATCCAACGCATTCAGCATGAGGCGCGGGTCAATGGCGTGAGCACGCGGCCACGCTGGCCGATGATCATTCTGCGTTCACCGAAAGGCTGGACCGGCCCGGCGGAGGTCGATGGGCAGACGGTCGAAGGCACCTTTCGCGCGCACCAGGTGCCAATGGGTGAGATGAGCAAACCGGGGCATGTGCAGGTTCTCGAAACCTGGATGCGCAGCTATCGCCCTGAGCAGCTGTTCGATGAAAACGGCAAGCTGTTGGCCGAACTGGCCGAGTTGGCGCCCCAGGGCAAATTGCGTATGGGCGCCAACCCGCACGCTAATGGCGGTGTGTTATTGCGTGAATTGCAGCTGCCGGACATGCGCGACTATGCCGTGGCCCTGGAGCAACCGGGCGCGGTCAAGGCCGAGGCCACGCGGGTGATGGGGCGTTTCTTGCGCGATGTGATGCGGCTCAATCTGGCCAGTAACAATTTCCGCCTGTTCAGTCCCGACGAGAACAACTCCAACCGTTGGCAGGATGTGCTCGACGTCAGCCCGCGCACCTGGATGGCCGAGCAGTTCGACTACGACGACAAGCTTGCGCCTACCGGGCGGGTGATGGAGATGCTCAGCGAGCACCAGTGTCAGGGTTGGCTGGAAGGCTATCTGCTGAGCGGGCGCCACGGCTTTTTCTCCTGCTATGAAGCCTTTATCCATATCGTCGATTCGATGTTCAATCAGCATGCCAAGTGGCTGAAAAGCGCCAATCAAATTGCCTGGCGCCAGCCGATCGCCTCGCTCAACTACCTGCTGTCGTCCCACGTCTGGCGCCAGGATCACAACGGCTCCAGCCACCAGGATCCGGGCTTTATCGACCATGTGCTGAACAAGAAGGCCGAGATCGTGCGGGTCTACCTGCCGGCCGATGCCAATTGCCTGCTGTCGGTCACCGACCATTGTTTGCGCAGCCGCAACTACGTCAACGTGGTGGTCGCCGGCAAGCAGCCCGAGGCGCAGTGGCTGGACATGGACGCCGCCATCGCCCATTGCCGTGCCGGCATCGGCGTGTGGTCGTGGGCCAGTAATGAACAGGGTGGCGAACCGGATGTGGTGCTGGCCTGCGCCGGCGATGTGCCGACCCTGGAAGCCTTGGCGGCGGTGCAGTTGCTCTGGGAGCATTTCCCCGCGCTCAAGGTGCGGCTGATCAACGTGGTCGACCTGATGCGCCTGCAGCCGGCCAGCGAACACCCGCATGGCTTGCCCGACGCCGACTTCGATGCGCTGTTCACCACGGATAAACCGATCATCTTTGCCTATCATGGCTACCCAACGCTGATCCACCGCCTGACCTACCGCCGGCACAATCACGCCAACCTGCATGTACGCGGCTTCAATGAGGAAGGCACGACCACCACACCGTTCGACATGGTGGTGCTCAACCAGCTGGATCGTTTTCACCTGTTTGCCGAGGTGGTCGCACGCTTGCCGCAACTGGCTGAACAGGCCGCTGCAGCCCGGCAATTTGTCGATGCCAAGTTGCTGCAGCATCGCCGGTATATCGAGGAACACGGCGAAGATCTGCCGGAGATTCGCCAGTGGCGCTGGCTGGGCAAGGCGCAGTGAGCGGCAACAGAGCCTGACAGCCTGTACACATTATTCAGGGAGATTATTTTGAGTTCACGTATTCATCCTTTGGCCGGCAAGCCGGCACCAGCAGACATGCTGGTCGATATTGAGCAACTGCTGGCCGCTTATTTCGACCTGCAGCCTGACCCCAGTGTGGCGGCGCAGCGCGTGGCCTTCGGCACGTCGGGGCATCGCGGCAGTTCGCTGGCCGCCAGTTTCAACCAGTGCCACGTACTCGCCATCAGCCAGGCGATTTGCGATTACCGCAGCGCGCAGGGCATCGATGGCCCGTTGTTTATCGGCGCGGACACCCACGCGCTGTCGCAGCCGGCGCTCGACACGGCGCTGGAAGTGTTGGCCGCCAATGGTGTGCAGACCATGATCTCCGCTGGCGGCGAATTCACCCCGACCCCGGCGATCTCTCATGCCATTCTGGTGCATAACCAGGGTCGTAGCACGGGCCTGGCCGACGGCATCGTGATCACCCCATCACACAACCCGCCGGACAGCGGCGGTTTCAAATACAACCCGTGCAATGGCGGCCCTGCCGACAGTGACATCACCAACTGGGTGCAGAACCGCGCCAATGCCTTGCTCGAGGGCGGCCTCAAGGCGGTCAAGCGCATGCCGCTGGCCCTGGCGCGTCAGGCGGCCAGCACGCATGAATACGATTACCTGGCGGCCTATGTCGGCGACCTCGGTAGCGTGATCGATTTTTCGGTGATTCGTGCTGCCGGCCTGCGTATAGGCGTCGATCCGCTGGGCGGCGCGGGCGTGCATTACTGGTCGCGCATCGCCGAGCAGTACGCCATCGACCTGCAGGTGGTCAGTCAGGTGATAGACCCGCAGTTCGCCTTCATGAGCCTGGACTGGGACGGCCAGATCCGCATGGACCCCTCATCGAGCCATGCCATGCAACGGCTGATCGGGCTCAAGGATGGCTACGACATCGCCTTTGCCTGCGACACCGATTATGACCGCCACGGCATAGTCGCGCCGAGTGTCGGCTTGCTGCCGGCCAACCACTTTCTCAGCGTGGCCATCGATTACCTGTTTCAGCATCGTCCGCAGTGGAGCGCTACCGCAGCGGTAGGCAAGACCCTGGTCAGCAGTGCCATGATCGATCGGGTCAGCGCCCGTCTGGGCCGACCCATGCAGGAAGTGCCGGTGGGCTTCAAGTGGTTTGCCGGCGGGCTGTTCGACGGCTCGCTGGGTTTTGCCGGTGAGGAAAGCGCCGGCGCCACCTTCCTGCGCCGCGATGGTCGGGTCTGGACCACCGACAAGGACGGCATGGCGCTGGCTTTGCTGGCGGCGGAAATGACTGCCAACTGTGCTCGCGATCCCGGTGAACTGTACCGCGGCCTGACCGAGGAATTCGGCGCGATAGTGGCCGACCGCGTCGATGCGCCGGCCACCCCGGTGCAGAAAAAAGCCCTGAGCCAACTCTCGCCGGAGCAGGTGCGCAGCACCCAACTGGCTGGCGATGCGATCACTCAGGTGCTGGACAAGGCGCCGGGCAATGGTGCGGCGATTGGCGGGATCAAGGTGATCAGCGACGGCGGCTGGTTCGCCGCCCGACCTTCGGGCACCGAGGACATCTACAAGATCTACGCCGAGAGCTACCGCGACCAGGCGCACCTGCAGCGGATTCTTGGCGAGGCGCAGCAGATCGTCGATGTGGCGCTGAGCAAGGATTGAGCGCGTGTGAAAAAACGCTCGCCTACTGCGATCGCCCCCTAGCGTCCGCTGCTGGCGCGGCCGCAGAGATGGGGTCGCGCCAGCGCTCAAGCAGGTAAAAACTGCACGCTCACGGCAAACCCGTCGGGTTTTCCGGGTGCCGGCGAAGCAAACAGCAGGCTGGCGCCCACCCCCTGGGCGATAGTCTTGGTAATCGCCAGGCCAAGTCCCGATCCTTGCGCCTGGCTGTTGCCGCGCACAAAACGGCCACTCAGTTGCGCCAGCAGCGCCGGGGGAACCACCGGGCCTGCATTCACCACCTGTAGCAGGGCGGTGCTGGACAGACTCACCTCGATAGCCTGAGCGCTTGCGCCATGTTTCATGGCGTTCTCGATCAGGTTGCGCAGCAGAATGGCAAAGGCGTCCGGATCGATTGTCACGCGCACCGCCTCGGTGCTCGGCAACTGCAGCTGCAGACGCATGCCGGCGGTGCGGCGCAGGTCATCGACAACATGGGCGAGCAACGGCAGCAGGTCTTGCGGCGTCTCGGACAACAGGCCAGCGCCTTCGGCCTTGGCCAGTTGCATGAGTTTTTCTGAAAGTCGTGTCAGCTCGCGCAGTGACGCCTCGACCTGCGCGGCTCGTTCTTGCAGCGGACCTTCGGGGGCTTCGCGGCGCAGGCGTTGCACCTGAGCCAGGGTCGCCGCCAGCGGAGTGCGCAATTCATGGGCGCTGTTGGCGGTAAAGCTGCGCTCGGCCTCCAGCGCTCGGCGCAGTCGCTCCATCAGGTGGTTGACGGCGTCCGCCAGCGGGTTGATCTCGGCGGGTAACTGCGCCGCTTTGATCGGCGACAAATCACCGGCCCCACGGGTCTCGATGGCGTGCCGATAGGCCAGCACACTGCGCAGGCTCAGGCGCACCCATAGCCAGGTGCCGAGCAGGCTGAGCGGAATCAACAGCAGCAACGGCAGCAGCAGTGCCAAGGATGTTTCCCAGGCTGCCTCGCGGCGATGCGCCAGTGGCTCGGCGACCTCGATGAATACAGTTTCGCGCAGCGCGCTGGCAGCATAAAGGCGGTGCGTGGCGGTCGTGGAAAAGCCCTCGCGCGGCTGCGCATTGAACAGTGCCGGGTCGGCATCATGGGATTGCAGTAGGGTAGTGCCGTGGTTATCGCGCACCAGGTAAGTCAGGTACTCGTTGTGTGCTTGCAGCGAGGCAATATGCTGCAGCGCGTCAGGCTCCTCACGACTGACAATCTCGAGGACGGCCAAAGGCAGAATCCGCTGCGCGGTTTCCTCCAGGGCACTGTCGAAGGCTTCACCCAGCTCATGCTGCACAACCATGCCGGCGATGGCCGTGGCGATCAGCCAGAGCAGGGTAATACCCAGGGTCAGACCCAGCCCCAGGCGTTTTTGCAAACTGGCGCCAGCGTTCATTTCGCCCCCAGCCGATAGCCCATGCCGCGCACGGTTTCGATCAGCTCGCGGCCCAGTTTCTTGCGCAGGCGGCTGATGTACACCTCGATGGTATTGCTCTCGATTTCGGCGCCGAACGCGTATAGGCGTTCTTCAAGCTGCGATCTCGACAGCAGGGCGCCGGGACGCTGGATAAAGGCTTCGAGCAAGGCCCACTCGCGCGCCGTCAGATCCACGCCCATGCCGGCGCGCGCAACGCTGCGCGCAGTCAGGTCGATGTGCAGTTCGCCCAGCTGCACCTGCGGGTTGGGGTTGCCACTGTAGCGACGCGCCACTGCGGCGACTCGCGCGGACAGTTCGAACAGGTCGAAGGGCTTGACCAGGTAATCGTCGGCCCCGGCATTCAAGCCGGCGATCCTGTCGGAGATCTGATCGCGGGCGGTGAGGATGATCACCGGGGTGGCATCGCCCGCGCTGCGGCGCTGGCGCAGAAAGTCCAGACCACGCCCGTCTGGCAGCATCAGGTCGAGCAAGATCAGGTCGTAGGCGGTCGAGCGTACGCTCGCTTCGGCATGCGCGAGCCGTTGCACCCAATCCACCGCATGGCCGTCATCGACTATCTGTTCGCGTACAGCGTCGCCCAACCCTGGCGAATCCTCGACCAGCAATACCCGCATGTCACACCTCTTGTGCTCAGTGGCTGGGCTGCAGATTAACGGTTGTACCTGAAGGCAACCTGAAGGGCGGCCCTTCAGGTTGCCGTCAGAAAGCCGCGCTAGGGTAAGCCACACATGCCCAGGCAGGAGGAAACATCATGAACGCTGCGTTTTTTGTAAGTGTCGCGCTACTCGGTGCGCTGGTGAGCGGCAACGTGCTGGCCAGCGACGATTGTGTAGAGCCGGTAGCCGACTGGCAGCCGCGCGAGGTACTGCGCCAGCAGGTCGCGCAGTACGGCTGGACCGTGCAACGGATCAAGGTCGACGACGGCTGCTACGAAGTCCGTGGGATCGATCGCTGGGGTAACCGCTTCGAGGCCAAATTCGCCCCCGCCTCGTTGTCGATTCGCACCCTGGAAGTTGACTTCAGGCCCGACGGCGATGCCGCCGAATACCTGCAGAGCACTCAGTAAACCCAGTGTCCCGCCTACGCAACTTGCGGCAGCGCATTCAGCGTGCTGTCAGCTCTCGGCGCTAGGGTAGGGCCATAACCATTGAGCCGGAGATACACGATGAAACCCTTTGCCATGAAAAAGATTGCCGCCGCTGTTTGTCTGGCCGGCGCCATTGTGCTGCCAGGCGTTGCCCTGGCCCGCGAAGTGACCTTGACCACCGAGCTGAAAAGTTATCGAGGTAACGATGCCTACCTGGCGTTCTACCTCACCGATGCAGATGGCCAGTACCAGAGCACGCTCTGGGTCGCTGGCAAGAAGGCCAAGTATTACAAGCATCTGCGCGATTGGGCGCGTGGCAGCGGTTTGAGCGCCAGTGAGTTCGACGGCGTCACCGGTGCCAGTGTTGGCAGTGGGCAGACCCTGACAGTAACGGTTGAGCTGGCCGATGCGCTGATCGATGCCGGATATGAAATACGCGTGGACAGTGCGGTCGAGGACAAGCGCGATAACGGCGCTGAGATCAAAGTGCCGCTGACCAGCCAGGGTGCCGGCCAGCCAGCCAGCGGCAGCGGCTATATCGAGTCCTTCAGCTACGACCTGTAATCCACGTCCAGAGGAGGCACACCATGCTACGCCAGCTTCATTCACTGCCCGGCCTGTTTGCCGCTCTGCTGGTCATGTTGCTGGCGCTCAGCGGTGCAGTGCTGTCGATCAGTCCGGCGCTGGATCGGCTCGCCGCCAGCGTGCCAGCTGCCGGCCAGATCAGCGTCGCCGAGTTGGCAGGGCGGGTGGCGCAGCACTATCCGGGCGCCGAGCAACTGCAGCGCAGACCTTCCGGCACGCTCATCGTTTATTACAGCGAGCACGGCCAGGCCGGTGCAGTACGCATTGACCCGCGCACCGGGCAAGGTATTGGCGCCTATGCCCCGGCGGATTTCTTGCCCTGGATGAAGGAGCTGCATCGCTCGTTGTTGCTCGATACCCCGGGGCGTGCGGTCTCCGGTGTTGCCGCGCTGCTCATGCTGCTGCTGTCGATCACCGGGGCCGCCTTGCTGGCCAAGCGCCTGGGTGGCTGGCGCCTGATGCTGCGCCCATTGCATGGCGGCTTCAGCCAGCGCTGGCATGCTGAAGTTGGCCGCCTGGCGGTGTTGGGTCTGCTGCTGTCTGCGCTGAGCGGGATCTATATGTCGGCGGCGACCTTCGGCCTGATTGCCGATGGCATGCAGCGTGAACCCGACTTTCCGCAAGCAGTGGACGCGGGTCCTGCTGCTTCGGTGGCAAGCCTGGCGGCGCTGCGGGCTACCGATTTGAATGACCTGCGCGAACTGGTGTACCCCAATCCAAACGATTCCAGCGATGTCTATTCGTTGCGTACCGCCCAGGGCGATGGCTATGTCGATCAGGCCAGTGGTGCGCTGCTGTCTTACCAGGCGCATGACACCGCGCGTCGCACCTATGAGTTGATCTACCAGTTGCACACCGGGGAAGGCCTTTGGTGGCTCGGTCTGCTGTTGGGCGTATGTGCGCTGAGCGTGCCCCTGCTGAGCGTTACCGGCGCGCGGCTCTGGTGGCTACGCCGCCAGGCCATGCCGCGGCTGGCCAATAACTGCGGCGCGCAATTGGCCGATACGGTGATTCTGGTCGGCAGTGAAAGCAACAGCACCTGGGGTTTTGCGAAAACCTTGCACGACGCCCTGCACCAGGCTGGCCTGCGCGTGCACACGGCGGCAATGAATCAGCTGGCGAGCGAATACCGCCACGCGCAGCGCCTGTTTATCCTCACGGCAACCTATGGCGATGGCGATGCGCCGGCTTCGGCCCGGCAATTTCTGGCGCGGCTGGCCAAGACTACGCTCAGACCCGGGACAGGTTTCGCCGTGCTGGGCTTTGGCGATCGACAATTCCCGCAGTTCTGTGCGTTTGCCAAGGCGACTGAAACGGCTCTGCTTGAGCGGGGCTGGCCGCGGTTGCTGGCGCTAGAGACCATCGACCGTCAATCCACTCAGGCGTTTGCCCGTTGGGGCCATGCAGTCGGCCAGTTGCTCGGTCAGGAGCTGGCGCTGGTGCACACGGCCGTGCGTCCGCGCTGTCAGTCCTGGCAGTTGGTGGAGCGGGTTGAGTATGGCGAACAGGTGCAGGCGCCTACCAGTGTGTTGCGCTTCAAGGCGGCAGCGCCGGTGGGTAAGGTCGGCTGGCTGAAGCGCAGGCTCGGGGCTAATGCCCTTGGCCATTTCGAAGCCGGCGATCTGCTTGGCATCGTGCCGCCGGGCAGTCCTGTGCCGCGCTTCTATTCGCTGGCCAGTGGTTCGCGTGACGGGGTGCTGGAAATCTGTGTGCGCAAGCACCCCAATGGCCTGTGTTCCGGGTTTCTGCATGGCATGCCCCTCGGCGCCAGGATGGACGCCTTTATCCAGCCCAACCCGGATTTCCGTCCGGCCTCGGGTAAGGCCCCGGTGATCCTGATTGGCGCGGGCACAGGCATCGGGCCCTTGGCCGGCTTTATCCGCAATAACCACGCCAGGCACCCGATGCACCTGTACTGGGGCGGGCGCAATCCGGCTTCCGATTTTCTCTATGAGCCAGAACTCAACGACTACCTGGCAGATCGGCGCTTGACCCGCCTGAATGCGGCTTTTTCACGGGTCAATGACTGCAGTTATGTACAGGATCGGATCATTGGCGATGCCTTGCAGATACGCCAGCTGATTGCAAAAGGCGCGCAGATCCTGGTCTGTGGCAGCCGCGAGATGGCGAAGAGCGTGATGCAGGCGCTGGATCAGGTGTTGCTGCCGCTCAACCTCAATGTGCTGACGCTCAAAACGCAGGGACGATACCGTGAAGATGTCTACTGATACTGCCGCGTTGCAGCGCTACAGCCTCAACGGCGCAACCATGGGCACGCGCTACAGTGCCCTATTCTTCGCCGCGCCAGGGTTGGATGAAGTGGCTATCGCGGCCAGCCTGTTCGCCGCTGTTGACCAGGTGGACCGGCAGATGTCCACCTGGAAAGCCGACTCGGATCTGAGTCGGCTGAACGCCGCGCCCGAGCAGCAATGGCTGGAGATCCCGAAAGAACTGCTCAGCGTGCTGACGATGGCGCTGCGCATCGGCCGCCAGTCCAATGGCGCGTTTGATATCGGCGTCGGCGACCTGGTAAATACCTGGGGTTTTGGCCCCGTCAGGCAAGTACCGACCGATTTACCGGCACAGCGGCGGCGCCAGTCAGCGGCAGAGCTGCTGGAGATCGATCAACTGCACCGCCGTGTGCGTAAGCGCGCAGCGATCACCCTGGATCTGTCAGGCATCGCCAAAGGCTTTGGCGTCGACCAACTGGCCCGCTGCCTTGCTGGCTGGGGCATTAGCCGTTACCTGGTCGGGATCGATGGCGAAATGCGCGCCTGCGGCCTGAAAGCGGATGGGCAACCCTGGGCGATTGCCGTCGAGAAGCCAGTGCGAGGTGTGCGCGAAGTCATGGGCGTGATGGAGCTCAGCGATGTCGCCATCGCTACCTCGGGTGATTATCGGCACTGGGTCGAGATTGCCGGTAAGCACTATGCCCACAGCATGCATCCCGCGTTGGGCGCGCCTGTCTGCAACAAGCTGGCGGCGGTAACGGTGCTGGCATCCAGCTGCATGCTCGCCGATGCCTGGGCGACGGCATTGCTGGTGCTGGGTGAGGTGGCCGGGCTTGCACTGGCAAAGGCGCGCGGTATGGATGCGTTGTTCGTCGTGCGCGGTGATCAGGGTTTTCGCCAGCTGTCCATTGTCGGTGGACAGCTGCAGGCGTAACTCCGGCGACCATGACCGGTTGGCCCTCAGCTCTCGGTAAGGGTCATCAGGATGTCGGCATACCAGGTGCAGTTGAGCCCGAGTGCTTCGTCCAGTTGCAGGTCGCGAGTGCCCACATCGAGGCGCGCCGAGTGCACGCCCAGGAGCATCCATGGCAGATCGCCAAGGCCATTCTCCGGGGTGTCGGCGACGCGCGTGACCACGGGCGCGCCGCTGATGCCGCGGTGGGTGCGCGCATCGCTGAGAAAGTAGCCTTTGCTCTGAAAACGCAAGCCGAACGACGAGGCGATCACCGCCTGGCGTACCACCGGCATGTGGTGCAGCGTGTCGTGGAAACCCAGAGGGAAGCCGACCACCAGCAGGGAGGTGCCGACCTCGACCTCGGCGGTCGGACCATACAGGTGTTCAGGGGTAAAGGCGCGGTAGAGCGCGTTTGGGGGCAAGGCGGCGCGATCCAGTTCGATCATCGCCACATCGATTTCCCCGGTGGTGTCCAGGCCCTGGCGCCACAGGCTTTCGCCGTCGCGGTAGAGCGGAATCGAAATGCCGATGGACTGGGCGAGATTGTCCGGGTCGGTATGCAGTTCGATCTCGATGCGATCCGGGAAGTGCTGATTTTGCGCGTCGATCATCACGTGCCGGCTGGTCACCAGGAACAGGCGCTCGTCGCGGGCGAAGAAAAAGCTGCTGGCATTGGTCAGCTGCTGTTGCTCGTTGAAGGTGCACAGGCGGGCTGCGGTGAGCAGCAAAGGTTCGATGATCATGCTGTCCTTGGATTATCCGGGTTGGCTGCTGCAGCGGCGCTTAGCTGGAGGGCTCTGGGGGCTGCGGGAAGCGGGTGGCTGTGTCTGTCCTGAGGCAAGCGTACGCCACCCTTTGCATGCCTGATAGGCGCATTATCAAGTTATGCATGGGCGATGCCATCACAGCCCAGTGCCGGCTTGTGCTCCTTGATCCGGCCCTGGCTGGCACGCCGCGCCACTGAACTATCGAGTAAGGCCTGCAACAGGCGCTGGAAGCGCAATGCCTCGCCGGCGGTTAACCCGGCCGGGACTGCCCTGGATCATCATCGCTGGCAGCCGTTCGGTTATATTTTGCGGTACTGAATACAACAAGGCCCTATCTCTATGCTCGATCAGCAGACCCAGGCAGTCGACGTGGTCATCATCGGCGGTGGTCAGGCGGCGTTGTCTGTCGCCTATTTCCTGCGACGTAGCGAACTGTCCTTTGTCATCCTCGATGGTGAACCGGCCCCAGGTGGTGCCTGGCGTCATGCCTGGAATTCGCTGCGGCTGTTTTCGCCGGCGACCTGGAGCTCGATCCCCGGCTGGATGATGCCGCCGATGGCGCAGGGTTATCCGACCCGCGAGCATGTGATCGATTACCTCAGTCAGTATGAGCAGCGCTATCAATTTGCGCTGCAGCGCCCGGTCTGGGTCGATGCCGTGCAGCGCACGGGCACCGGGCTGCGGGTGCAGGCTGGTGAGCGTTACTGGGACGCCAGGGCGGTGGTCAGTGCTACCGGCACCTGGCGTAACCCGTTTATCCCGGTGTATCCGGGGGCCGAGTTGTTTGCTGGCGAACAACTGCATTCCGCCGACTATGTCGAGCCGCAGGCGTTTGCCGGCAAGACAGTGCTGGTGGTCGGTGGCGGCAATTCAGGGGCACAGATTTTCGCGGAAGTGTCTACGGTCGCCAATGCCACCTGGGTGACGCCGAGCGAGCCGCTGTTTCTGCCAGACGAAGTCGATGGGCGGGTGCTGTTCGAGCGCGCCACCGCGCGCTGGAAAGCCCTGCAGGAGGGGCGAACTATTGAACAGCCGGTTGGTGGTCTGGGTGATGTGGTGATGGTGCCGCCAGTGGTCGAAGCGCGCGAGCGCGGCGTGCTCAAGGCAGTGCGGCCATTCACCCGTTTCACCCCCACTGGCGTGGTCTGGGCCGACGGTACGCAGGCACAGGTGGATGCGGTGATCTGGTGCACCGGTTTTCGTCCGGCACTGGCTCATCTGGCCACGCTGCAGGTGCTCAATGAGCAAGGTACGGTGGATGTCGAGGGCACTCGTTCACTCAAGGAGCCTCGGCTCTGGCTGGTCGGTTATGGCGAGTGGACGGGCGCAGCCTCGGCCACCTTGATTGGTGTTACCCGCACCGCGCGCTCTAGCGCCGCAGAAATCGTCGAGGCCTTGCAGCCATGAGCATGGGCGCGGCTTACCCCGTCGCTACAGCGCACCCGTGCAAGTAAGGTGAATGCAGGTATCCCAGGAATAATCCCGTGCTTGTCTGTTGTCGCGAGTGGCGTCGCCCCAGTTCAATCCCGTGATGGCTGCAGTCGCGGGTTAGGCAATGCAGTAGAGGATTATTGATGGCGTTTTTCGGCTGGTTGAACGATCAATTGCTGCGCATGGACTGGCTGGCCTATCTGGTACGCCTGCTGCTGGAAGAGGGTTTTGGCCTGGATACGCTGAGCCGGGTTGGTGCCAGCCTGCATTTCTTCATCTACGACGTGATCAAGATCTTCATCCTGCTCGCGGTGCTGATCTTCAGCATCTCCTGGGTGCAGAGCTATTTTCCGCCGGAACGTACGCGGCTGATTCTGGGGCGCATGCGCGGTGTGCGCGGCAACCTGATGGGCGCGCTGCTTGGCACCATCACGCCGTTCTGTTCGTGCTCGTCGATTCCCTTGTTCATCGGCTTTACCGGCTCGGGCTTGCCGTTGGGGGTGACCTTTTCCTTCCTGATCTCTTCGCCTCTGGTCGACCTGGCGTCGGTAATCCTGCTGGCCAGTATCTTCAATTGGTCGATTGCCATCGCCTATGTGCTGGTCGGGATCGTCCTGGCGGTGCTCGGCGGCAGCCTGATCAGTCAGGCCAGGATGGAGCGTTATGTCGAGGGGTTCGTGCTGCACAGCAAGATTCTCGACCTGCCGCCGACGCAACTGACCCGGCGTGACCGCCTGCGATTCTCCTGGGAGCAAGTGTGCGACGTGTTCAGCCGTGTCTGGCTGTATGTGCTGATTGGCGTGGGCATCGGCGCCGCTATCCACAACTGGATTCCGCAAGAACTGATCAGCAGCTTGATCGGCGATGCCAACTGGTGGTCCGTGCCCTTGGCCACGCTGGTCGGCGTGCCCATGTATGCCGATATCTTCGGCACCCTGCCGATTGCCGAGGCGCTGGTGGCCAAGGGCGTTGGCCTCGGCACTGCGCTGGCCTTCATGATGGCGGTGACGGCGCTGTCGTTGCCGTCGCTGATCATGCTCAAGAAAGTAGTCAAGGGGCCGCTGCTGGCGCTGTTTTTTGGCATCGTCCTGGTCGGCATCGTCCTGATCGGCTATCTGTTCAATAGCTTTGCCTATTTGTTCATCTAACCTGCAAGGTGCATCGCCATGATTATCAAGATTCTCGGTAGTGGCTGTAAGAAGTGCGTCAGCCTGAGTGAAAACACGCATCAGGCATTGCGCAATCTAGGTCTGCAGGCCGAGGTGCTCAAGGTCACCGATTTTGCTGAAATCGCTGCCTTCGGGGTCATGTCGACGCCCGCTCTGGCGATCGACGACAAGGTGGTGTCGGTCGGTAAGGTGCTGAATGCCGGTGAGATAGCGGCCTTTCTGCAAGCCCAGTGATGCAAACTGCCAGGTAGTTCGTATTCAGCACGGGCTAGCCATCAACCAGCAGAGGAGCGCGACCCATTGGAATTCAAGGATTACTATCAGGTTCTCGGCCTGGACAAGAGCGCCAGCGAGGCTGAGATCAAGAAGTCCTACCGCAAGCTGGCGCGCAAGTATCATCCGGACGTGAGCAAGGAAGCGGATGCCGAGCTGCGCATGAAGGACGTCAACGAGGCCTACGCAGTACTCGGCGACCTGGAAAAACGTGCCGCCTACGATCAGTTCGGCAGCCGCTACCGCGATGGTCAGGAGTTCCAGCCACCACCGAACTGGAATGGCGGTTCTGGCTTTTCCGGCGCCGACATGGGCGAGTACAGCGACTTTTTTGCCAACCTGTTTGGTCAGTCTGGCCAAGGCCGTGGCGGGCGTGCCGGGCCACGACCACGGCGTGGTCAGGACCATCACGCCAAGATCGTCATCGACCTGCGTGATGCCTATGAGGGTGCGCCACGCACCATCACATTGCGTGGTGAACGGGCCGATGCCCAAGGCCGCGTGAGCGTGCAGGAGCACAGCCTCACTGTGCAGATCCCCAAGGGCGTGAGGGAGGGCCAGCAGATCCGCTTGGCCGGTCAGGGCAGCCCGGGCAGCGGCGGCAGCGCAGCGGGGGATTTGTTCCTCGAGGTGCATTTCAAGCCGGATCCGCACTACCGCGTAGATGACCGTGACGTGTACCTGACCCTGCCAGTAACCCCGTGGGAGGCCGCCTTGGGCGCCAGCATCGAGGCGCCAACCCCATCGGGCAAGGTACAGGTGAAAATACCCGCCAATTCGCAGAGTGGCCGCAAGTTGCGCCTCAAGGGCCGCGGTATTCCCGGCGCGCCGGCGGGCGATCTGTATCTGCTGCTGGAGATCGCGCTGCCGCCTGCCGACACCGACAAGGCGCGGCAACTCTATGAAATGATGGCGCGGGAGATGGCCTTCAACCCGCGCCTAGCCATGGGAGTCTGAGCCATGCCACGCATTGAAATTGTCACCGGTATTGTATTGGACGAGGTTGACCTCGATGAGCTGGCCCAGGCCTGCTCGGTCGATGCGCTGTGGATCGTCGAGCGGGTCGAGGCCGGGCTGCTCGGCGAAGTCGCCCAGCCGCAGCGCTTCAGCAGCGCCGAACTACTGCGCGCCCAGCGCCTGCTGGCGATCGAGCGCGATTTCGATGCCAACCCCGAACTGGCTGCCCTGGTGGTGGATCTGATCGAGGAAGTCGGGCGGCTCAAGGGCCGACTCAGGGCCGCGGGCATCGACGACAAGTAGCCGCGGCTGGGCTTTCCGAGTGCAGGGGTGAGTTCGCGCAATAAGACTCACAGAATCGGTTGTGAGCCGGCTTGGCTTCGCTGATTGTTCCTGCTGGCGAGCAGGAGGTTATCGCGTAAGTGACTGCAGTGCCTGAGCAGGTTGTTCATGGGCGTGGTATCGACGGCAATCTTGAGCGCTAATTCTTTATTCCAATACTTCAACAATAGTTGTAGTGTTGGAGCATGGAAAAGATAACCGCCACCAGCATCTTCGAATCCCTCTCATCCGGCCTGCGCCTGGATGTGTATCGGCTATTGGTCAAGCAGGGCAGCGCAGGTCTGGTCGCCGGCGAGATAGCCGCGACCCTGGATGTGCCGCCGACCAATCTTTCGTTCCACCTCAAGGCGCTGACCCAGGCCGGGTTGCTGTCGGTGCAGCAGGAAGGTCGTTTCCAGCGCTATCGCGCCAATATCCCGCTGATGCTGGACCTGATCGCCTACCTCACCGAGGAGTGTTGCGCCGGTAACCCGGAGCAATGCGCCGGCCTGCGTGCCCAGTCCAGCTGCGCGCCTGCAGTGCTGCCACCGCTGACCTGAGTCAACGTTGAGCATGAGACGCTGTGCTCTATTTCATTCGACAACGTTTCAATAATTGTTGGAGAGTTAAAGTGAAGGCCATTGAGGTTTTTGATCCTGCCCTCTGTTGCAGCACCGGCGTGTGTGGCATCGATGTCGACCAGGCGCTGGTCAGTTTTTCGGCTGACGTGGCGTGGGCCAAACAGAACGGCGCGCAGATCGAGCGTTTCAATCTGGCCCAGCAGCCGCTGATGTTTGCCGAGAACGCCACGGTCAAGGCCTTCTTGCAACGCTCTGGCCAGGAGGCGCTGCCGCTGATTCTGCTTGACGGCGAAGTAGCTCTGGAGGGGCGCTACCCGAATCGTTCCGAACTGGCGCGCTGGATAGGCGTTAGCGAGTCTGCCGAAGTCGAACCGCAAACTGCTTGCTGCCCTGGCAGCCGCTGCTGAGCTCAGGAGAGCCTCATGCAATTTCTCGATCAACCACCACGCTTTCTGTTTTTTACCGGCAAGGGCGGGGTGGGCAAAACCTCGATTGCCTGCGCCACTGCCGTGCGCCTGGCTGCCGAAGGTAAGTCCGTGCTGCTGGTGAGTACCGACCCAGCCTCCAATGTTGGCCAGGTATTCGGCGTCAGCATCGGCAATCGGATCACCCGCATCCCTGCGGTGGCGAACTTGTCGGCACTGGAAATCGACCCGCAGGCGGCTGCCCAGCTGTATCGCGACCGCATCGTCGGTCCGGTGCGCGGCGTGTTGCCCGAAGACGTGGTGAAGAGCATCGAGGAGCAGTTGTCCGGTGCCTGCACTACGGAAATTGCCGCCTTCGACGAGTTCACCGCGCTGCTCACCGATGCGGCGTTGACCCAGGACTACCAGCACATCATCTTCGATACCGCGCCCACCGGGCACACCATTCGCCTGCTGCAACTGCCCGGCGCCTGGAGTGGTTTTCTCGAAGACGGCAAGGGCGATGCCTCCTGCCTCGGCCCACTGGCCGGCCTGGAAAAGCAGCGCAGCCAGTACCAGGCCGCGGTAGAAGCCCTGGCCGACCCACGGCGAACTCGCCTGGTACTGGTGGCCCGCGCACAGGCCTCGACCCTGCGCGAAGCTGCGCGTACCCATGAGGAACTGGCCGCGATTGGCTTGCGCCAGCAGTACCTGGTGATCAATGGCGTGCTGCCCGCTGCCGAGGCGGCAGAGGATGAGCTGGCTGCGGCGATTTACACCCGCGAACAGGCGGTCATTGCGGCGATTCCTGGCGTGTTGCAGGCGCTGCCCCGTGACCAGATCGCGCTCAAGGCATTCAATCTGGTGGGGCTCGACGCGTTGCAGCACCTGCTCGATAACGACGCACCGCCGATTGCCGCCGCGGATCTGCAACAAGCACCAGCGCTGGATGCGCCAACGCTGGCGGCGATGGTCGATGAAATCGCCGCCGACGGCCATGGCCTGATCATGGTGATGGGCAAGGGCGGGGTGGGTAAAACCACCCTGGCTGCGGCCGTCGCGGTCGAGCTTGCGCAGCGTGGCCTGCCAGTGCACCTGACCACCTCGGACCCGGCTGCGCATCTGAGCGAAACCCTCAGCGAAGCCCTGGACAACCTGCGGGTCAGTCGCATCGATCCCCATGCAGAAACCGAACGCTACCGTCAGCAGGTGCTGCAGAGCAAAGGCGCCAAGCTCGACGCCCAGGGCCGAGCCATGCTCGAAGAAGATCTACGCTCGCCCTGCACCGAGGAAATCGCCGTGTTCCAGGCCTTCTCGCGGATCATCCGCGAAGGCGGCAAGCAGTTCGTGGTGATGGATACCGCACCGACCGGCCACACCTTGCTGTTGCTCGACGCCACCGGCGCCTACCACCGCGATATCGCCCGGCAGATGGGCGACAAAGGGGTGCATTTCACCACGCCGATGATGCAGCTGCAGGACCCCAGACAGACCAAGGTGCTGCTGGTGACCCTGGCCGAAACCACCCCGGTGCTGGAGGCGGCCAGCCTGCAGGACGACCTGCGCCGTGCCGGTATCGAACCCTGGGCCTGGGTCATCAACAACAGCATCGCCGCTGCCACCACCCGTTCCCCACTGTTGCTGCAACGCGCCGCCAACGAGCGCCACGAGATCGCTGCCGTGGCCAATCTGCACGCCCGCCGTTATGCCCTGGTGCCGCTGCTCAAGCACGAGCCGGTGGGCATCCGCAACCTGCGCGCGCTGGCGCATAGAGAAGAGGTTTGAGTATGAGTGCGACACAGCCGATTGGCTTTTTCGAGCGCTACCTGTCGGTCTGGGTGGCGCTCTGTATCGCCGCCGGGATTGGCCTGGGCAGCCTGTTTCCACAGCTGTTCCAGAGCATGGCCAGCCTTGAGTACGGTTCGGTCAACTTCATCGTCGCGGTGCTGATCTGGCTGATGGTCTACCCGATGATGGTGTCGGTGGACTTCTCCAGCCTCAAGCGTATTCACGAACGGCCCAAGGGGCTGATCATCACCCTGACGGTCAATTGGCTGATCAAGCCGTTCACCATGGCCGGCCTGGGTGTGTTGTTCTTCCATTATTTCTTTATCGACTTGATCGACCCGACTGACGCCAGCCAATACATCGCCGGTTTGATCCTGCTCGGTGCCGCGCCCTGTACCGCCATGGTCTTCGTCTGGTCGCAACTGACCCGCGGCGACGCCACCTACACCCTGGCCCAGGTGGCGCTGAATGACGTGATCATGATCTTCGCCTTCGCCCCGCTGGTTGCCCTGCTGCTTGGGGTTACTGATATCGAGGTGCCCTGGGCAACCTTGATTCTCTCGGTCGGGCTCTACGTGCTGATTCCGCTGATCGCCGGGGTGTTCACCCGCCTGAAACTCAGTGCCGGCGCCCGCAGCGCCGTCGAAGCGGAGCATGCGGTTACGCGCTTCAATGCGCGGGTCAAACCCCTGTCGGTGCTCGGCCTGCTGGCTACTGTGGTGCTGCTGTTCGGTTTTCAAGGGCAGATCATTCTCGATAAGCCGCTGCTGATTGCCTTGATTGCCGTGCCCTTGCTGATTCAGTCCTACGGCATTTTTGCCATCGCCTACGCGGCGGCGCGGCTATGGAAGGTGCCCTTTAATGTGGCCGCGCCCTGCGCCCTGATCGGCACCTCGAACTTCTTCGAGCTGGCGGTGGCGGTGGCGATCGGTTTGTTCGGCCTCAACTCCGGCGCCGCTCTGGTCACCGTGGTCGGGGTGCTGGTGGAAGTGCCGGTGATGCTGTCGCTGGTGGCCTTTGCCAACCGCACTCAGGGCTGGTTTCCCAAGGAAGCCGTGAAGATAACGCCCACCGCCTCGGCAGTCCCTGCTCCAGGAGAACAAACCAATGTTTGAGAAAGCACTGATCGCGCTTGATCTGTCGCCAGCCTAACAGCCGATTCTCGCGTGCCTGCCAGCGCTACAGCAGTGGTCGCTTGTTGCACGGCAAGCCTCCAGTGAAATCGCCGGGCGACCGGTGTTGATGGTTCCCTGAAGCAATCGGAGAGCGCGTTGTGATAAGCAGAATCCTGTTTTTATGTGTCGCCAATTCATCCCGCAGCCAGATGGCCGAAGGCTTGGCACGCCAGCTTCTGGGCTCAGGTGTCGAGGTGCTGAGCGCCGGCTCACAGCCCTCCCGGGTCAACCCCCATGCCATCGCCGCCATGGCGGATGCTGGCGTCGATATCAGCCAACAGACATCGAAATCGGTGGACACCATCGACCCAGCCAGCATTGACCTGGTGGTGACCCTCTGCGCCGAAGAGGTCTGCCCGATTCTGCCGGGCAAGGTGAAGCGCCTGCATTGGCCCATCGTCGACCCGGCCGGTGAACATGCCGAACTGAGCGAGGAACAGATCCAGGCGCGCTTCCGCACTGCGCGCGATCAGATCAAGGTGCGTATCGAGATATTGGCGGGTCTGCTCAACGTGCCAGAAGGGCCGCAGTCAAAGGAGTTTCACGGCAGTATCCGAGTCAATAATCTGCCTGAAAGCGTGCGTTTTTATGCCTGGCTACTGAATACTTGGCCCAAGGAGTGGACACACCGCTATGCCACGTTTATCCGGCCGGACCTGAACCTGAACTTCGTGCTGCTGGTCGCCGACGACCACAGCCTGCATCACGACACTCTCTATCACCTGGGTATCGGCGTAGCAGATCGCCAGGCTGTAATCGAGGCCTATGCGCGGGCGATCAACGCTGATGCCCATATCGAGAAACCGCCACGCACCACCTGGAAGGGTACGCCCCTGCATGAGCTGTGGTTGAAAGACCCGGACGGTACCCTGATCGAGGTCTATGCCCGGCTCAGCGATGCCGAGCTTGCACTGAAACCGCAGGATGAAGCGCCGGTGTTTCTGGTGGAGGGAACGGCGCCAAGGCCATAGTCGAGTCATACCTCTGCGCCTGTGGGCGTTTCTCAACCCTGGTGCGGTTTTCCTGAGGCCTTAGTCATCCGGCGTTCTCCGGGTGCGTCCTGTCTGGGGCATGCCGTTACTGGTCGAGGCAATGCCATTGACGCCTGGCCAGGGCAGTGTGCCGCTTACTCTTCAGGGGCCCAGGGATGGGTTGTCTTGCATTGATTCAGCCGGTCGCAGACCGTCGTCGGTCGACGGCTGAGGCTCTGAAACAGGCGGGTTGCAGAGCATTGATCGACGTATCGGCATGCTTTGGCTCGGGCGTATGCTCCGCGATTGTGTTGATAGCTTATGCAAAGAAAACGCCCTGGCTTCTGTGAACCCTCCAGTCCCGAGAGCTGCCATGACCAAGCCGCTGCTGCCCCTGTGTGAAAACGACGCGCGCTCTATCTCGACTGCTGCTGCCCTGGCCGGGGTTTCGATCGAGACGCTGAACAGCCGCTGCTTCTGCATCAGCCTGGATGCCGCGGCGCTGCGCGATGCCCTGGAATCGACCCTGGGCCAGCCGGGGCTGTTCGAGCTGGTGCAGCAGCGCTGTCCCTATCTGTTTGCCGCCCATCCGGTGTTTATTGCCCCGGCGCACTTGCAGCGCATGGCCGCGGTGATTCGCGCCATCGAGTCGGTGGTGGCGCTGCCGGCCTATCGCGAGCGGGTCTTGTCGCGCTCGCCGGCCATCGCGGCGCATGATCCGGGCGGTGCCAAGGGGGTGTTCTTCGGCTACGACTTCCATGTCGCCGACGACGCTTTCGGCCT